>NZ_CWKH01000002.1:0-1200000 GCF_001245615.1 Mycolicibacterium neworleansense | reverse complement strand
GACATGCCCTTGCCCTTCTCGCAGAATCCGGCGTCCTCGAGGCTGAGCAGCACCGTGATCGTGTAGCAGTCGTAGATCGACACCATGTCCATGTCGCCGCGGGTGAGCCCGGTCATCCCGAACGCGGTGTCGGCCGCCTTGCGGATCGGCGTATCCAGCAGATTCTCGGCGTAGGTGGGCGTCTTGAACGGTACGTGTTCGCCAAAACCCTTGACCCACACCGGCCGGTTTCGGGCGCGCGCGGCGACCTCGGCACTGGCCACGACGACGGCCGCCCCGCCGACGCACGGCATCACGATCTCCAGCATGTGCAGCGGGTCGGCGATCACCGGGCTGTTCAGCACGTCCTCGATGCTCAGCGGGGTGTCTTTCCAGATGGCGCCGTCGGTGTGGTTGGCGTTGAACCGCTGGTCCACCACGATCTTGGCCATCGCCCGTTCGTCGTAGCCGTACTCGTAGGCATAACGCTGCGCCACCTGCCCGTACGGACCGTTCTGGCCGAGGTTGCCGTAGGGAATCTCGAATTCGGCCTGCGGCGAACCGAATTGGTTGCTGGACGAGCCGAAGAACACCGCGTCGGTCAGCGTCTTCGGTTTGAGCTCCGAACTCGAAGTGATGTACCGCGCAGGTAGGGCGCACAGCACGACGTCGCACAGACCGAGTTCGATGGCCGCTGCCGCGCGCCACACCATGCCCGCGGCGCTGGCCCCGCCGAGGTCGAGCAACTCGGCGAAGTTTGCTCGTACGCCTAGGTATTCGGCCACGGTCGACGGTACGAAGATCTCCGACTCACCCAGGTGCGAGGTGACGACGCCGTCGACCTGCTCGGCCGACAGGCCGGCGTCGTCCAGGGCGGCCGCCGCCAGCAGCGCCCACTGTTCGAGGGTGAACGGGGCCGGCGAGGCTTTGGTCATCCGCTCGGGCGGCAGCTCGACATAGCCGACGATGGCGGCGTCACCCTGTAATCCCCTACGCGGTCTCATGGTCACTCCTCACTTGCGGGGTAGCCCCAGGATCAGCTGGGCGATGATGTTGAGCTGGATCTCGGTGGTGCCGCCGCCGATCAGCTCGGCGGGCAGGTCCAGGTAGGGCCCCACCACCGCCGGCCGGCTGTCCTGTTCCAGGGCCAGCGGTCCGGTCAATCCCAGCGTGAGTGCGGATGCGCGGCGCAACATCACGTTGGTGGCGACCTTGGCGATGCTGGACGCCGGCCCCGGCGGCTGCCCGTCGAGCAGCCGCAGCGTCTCCCGGACCCCGAGTGCCTTGAGCGCGTTGGTGTAGGCGTCGATCTCGCCGATGGCATGCAGTACCGGGTCGGGATCACCGGTCACCGCGACGAGCTCGCGCAGCGCCCCCATCCGGTCGATGTTGACGTAGCCGCTGATCGCCACCCGTTCCTGTGCCATGGTGCTGATGGCCAACTGCCAGCCCGAGGCCGGCTCTCCCAGCAGCATCTCGTCGGGGACGAACACGTCGGTCAGGAACACCTCGTTGAACTCGGCCCGCCCGCTGGACTGGGTGATCTGCCGGAATTCCACTCCGGGCGAGCGCATGTCGAGGATGAAGTAGCCGATACCGCGGTGCTTGGGGGCGTCGGGATCGGTGCGGGCCAGCAACGCACCGTAATCGGCCCGGTGCGCCAACGAGGTCCAGATCTTGTGTCCGTTGATGCGCCAGCCGCCGTCGACCCGTACCGCCCGGGTGCTCAGCGCGGCCAGGTCCGAGCCGGCTGCGGGCTCACTGAACAGCTGGCACCAGGACAGGTCCCCGCGCAGCGTGGCGGGCACGAAACGTTGTTGCAGTTCTGGGGTTCCGGCCGCGATCAGGCTCGGCAGGATCCATTCGGCGATACCGACCGAAGGCCGCACCAGGCCGGCCCGCTTGCCGAACTCCTCGTCCACGATGAGCTGTTGGCGCACGGTGGCGTCGCGCCCCCACGGCGCGGGCCAGTGCGGCGCGATCAACCCGGAATCGGCCAGCAGCTCACGCCGGGCGCCGATCGCGAACTCCGGATAGTCGCCTTGTCGTCCGAAACCCTTGTCGGACAGGGCGAGTGCGCGGTCGAGGAGCTCGCCGACCTCGGTCCGGAAATCGGCGTCGCAATCGCCGAGATCGACCGTCGCGTCCCGCGTGGCGGTCGCCGACAGCTCGCCGAGGTTGCGAGTCCAGCGCGACACCGGGCCGATCGAGGCGGCCAGGCTGGTGGCCCGGCGCCAGTACAGGTGCAGGTCGTGTTCCCAGGTGAATCCGATCGCCCCGAGCATGGTGAGGGCCTCGAGCACGAGGCCCGGAACCGGCATGACCGCCATCACCGCGGCCGAGCAGGCGGTCAGTCGGTGCTGGTCCGGGTCCGTGGATCCGTTGAGCGCCCGCACCGCATCCCAGGCCGCTGCCGTGGCCAGGGCGCTGTTCACCAACAGCATCGCGGCCTTGTGCTGCAGCGCCTGAAACGTGCCGATCGGCTTGCCGAATTGTTCGCGGGTGCGCAGATGTCCGGTCACCGTGTCCACACACCACTGTGTGATGCCGGCGGCTGCCGCCGCGGTGAACGCGACGGTCAGGCAGGTGACCAGCTCGGTGTCCATCCCGGTCAGCACCGCGGTCGCGGGTACCGCGTGCGAGTCCAGGTGCAGGACTCCCAGATCGGTGGTCAGGTCGGTGCCGCGACGCGGTTCGACCTGCCCCTCGGCCGCATTCAGCACCGCCCAGAGCCGGGAATCTGCCTCGTCGACGAACAGGACCACGAGGCGCTGCGCCGAGCACAGCCCCAGGGTCAGGCCGGACGAGCCGGTGAGGCGCCAGCCGTCGCCGTCGCGGCTGCCGCGAATCGCGGAATGCTCGCCGGCCACCATGACGGCGGTGGTGCCCGCGGCGATCTCCTTGAGCAGTGTCTCGGCCGCGGCGCCCTGGTGTGCGGCCACGGCGGCTCCGGCGATCGCCGTGGTGAGCAGTGGACCCGGCAGCAGCGCCGATCCCGCGGCCTCCAGCACAGCGGCCATGTCCTCCAGGTCGCCGCCTTGCCCGCCCACCTCTTCCGGCAGGTGCACGGCATGAAAGCCGTTGTCCACCCAGGCGTCCCACCAGGCCGGCAGCCTCCCGGCCGCCAGGTCGTCCAGTCCGGCCCGGGTCGCGTCGATCGGTGCGTGCCGGGCCGCGAACTGCCCGACGGCGTCGCCCAGTTGCTGCTGTTCGGGCGTCAGCGCGATGGAGACATGGGTGGTCATGCGCGCCGCCGTGCTGCGTAGGGATCGGAGGCGAAGAACCGCGCGCCCTCGGCGATGGCCTCGGTCGTCGGGCGCGGCTGCCATCCGAGTTCGCGGACCGCCTTGCCGTGATCCATCGGCGACATCACGTGCATCAGCCGCACCGTCAACGGGCTGAGCTGGTTCTCCTTCTTTCGCAGCCGGGCCAGGGGATCGACGACGGCACCGGCGGCGGCCAGCACACGGATCGGGATCCCGCGCCGGGGCGGTTCGACATCAACAGCCGCACAGGCGGTTTGGTAGATCTCCTGGGCCGTCATGAAGCGTTCGGACACGATGTAGCGTTCACCGACCCGGCCCCGTTCGCCGGCCAGGATCAGCGCTTCGGCGGCATCGGCGACACCGACCGTCTCGGCCGCGGCCCCCTTGACGTAGAACGGCATCTTGCCCCGCACCGCGGCGGCGACCAGACCGCCGTGCGGTGTGGGCAACCAGTCACCGGGCCCGTAGGTGTTGGACACACACATCGCCACCGCGGGCAGTCCGTGCTCTCGGGCGTAGCGCAGCACCATCTGTTCGGCGAGCACCCGGGTGTGCACATAGTCGCCGCCCACATCGAGCCAGTTGTGCGGCAGATCTTCGGTGGCGCAGCCAGATTCGGCGATACCGATGGTTGCGATCGAGCTGGTGAAGACAAACTTGCCGAGCCCCGCTTCGACCGCGACATCCAGGACCTCTTGCAGCCCTTCGACATTGGTCCGCCACAGCGGGGCCGGGTCGCCGAGCCAGGCCCGTGCGTCGACGACGCAGTAGTACACGACGTCGCAGTCGTCCATCGCGTCGCGCACCGACTCGGGATCGAAGATGTCACCGTAGAACCGCTCCACATCGAGGTCGTCGATCCCACGGGTGGAGCTGCTGCTGCGGATGAGCACCCGAACGTCCTCGCCGCGCTCGACCAGCCGCCGGGCGACATGTGAGCCGAGGAATCCGCTGGCCCCGATGACCAGTTTCTTTGTTGCCATGTGCCCTTGCGTTCGTCGTTCTCCGAGTGTTTACGAGACGCTACGTCTCGTCTTGTGGGAGACTACGGGCGGTAGCTTTCCATGTAAAGATCCCTGCGAAGGACCGACGAGGACGTGCCGATGATCCCGACTACCGACGAGGTGTCGCCTCCGCGGCGGCGCAGCGAAAAATCGCGGGTGGCCATCATCGAGGCCACCCGCGCATTGCTGCTGGAGCGGGGTTTTGACGGGCTGAGCATCGAAGCGGTTGCCGCCAGGGCCGGGGTCGGCAAGCAGACCATCTACCGCTGGTGGCCGAGCCGGCCCGCGCTGGTCGCCGATGTGCTTCTGGAGGACGCGGACAAGATCCTGGCCACCATGCCGCATACCGGCGACGTCACCGCGGACCTGGTCTCCTGGTCCGGCACGCTGGCGTCGGCCCTGACCACCAAGCGCGGCAACGCCATGCTGCGCATCCTGACGGCGGCCTCACTGGAACACGAGGACACCGCGGCGCGGTTGCGGGCCGGTTTCAGCCGGCCGCTGGTCGAGTCGGTGCGCACCCGCCTGCTGGCCGAGCGCATCGATGCCGAGCTGGCGGGTGCGGCCGCCGACGCACTGCTCGGCGGTGTGGTCTATCCGATCCTGTCCGAGGGACGCAGCTACTCCCGGCAGCGCGCCGAGGCCATGGCCCGCGTGATCGTGGCGAGCCTGCGGGCGCAAACCGACTGAGTTACGCGCCGGGGACGGCTCCGGGAGCCCGCACCACCATCGGCACGGCGGGGAAGTAGGTCGCCATCTCTGAGCGGCACTTACGCAGGGCGGCGGTTCCGTAGCCGCGCTTGCGGAAGTCGGGGTGAATCCAGATCCGGACGTTGACCTCGCCGTGGGCCAGTTCGCCGAAGACCATTCCGACCTTGTCCTCGCCCTCCAGTGCGACGAACCAGGCGGCCTCCTCGGCGTCCACCCGGCCCAGGGCCGCACGGATCTCGTCGTCGACATCGGCTGCCGGGGCGCCCGACCCGTCGCCGGAGGCACCCACGTCGGTGGTCCGGGCGACGAAGATGTCGCGGTCGGTATCGGCGGCGAACGGCCGCAACTCAAGAGATTCGCCCGAGGCCGCCGGCCGCTCGGAGACGGTGAAGCTGAGCTGGCTGTTCAGGTCGTCGAGCTCGGCGGCGATCCCCTTTCGCGAATCCTTGGTGATCTGTGCGAACGACAACCCCACCACGGCCTCGGCCGCGACGTGCGAGGTGCCGAGCAAGCCGGCGACCGCGTCGACGGCCGCCGGACGATCGTCGGCGTCCACGATCACGTCGAGCACTTCGTGGCGCCGGTTGAGGGCGTTGAGCAGAGCGTCGGCAATTTCGCGCCGGGCCGCGGCTATGTCGTGATCGGTCATACCGCGAGAGTAGATCAGCAATCTGTGCTCTGTGGAGTGCATCAGCCGACCAACTCTTGCCCCAGGTAGTCGTTCGGTGTGCGCACCCCGCCGGGCACCACGAACACCGCCGAGCCGATCGCGGTCGTCCACTGATTGAGCGCGTCGAACTGGGCGAGACGCCGCTGCACCGGCAGGAACTGCTCGTCGATATCGCGCTGGAAGGTCGCGAAGATCAATCCGGTGTTCGACGTCTGGCCCGGCTCCGGCGGATCGTCGTAGTTGTAGGGCCTGCGCAGGAACCGTTCCCTGGTACCGCGATGGTGTGCCAGCGCCACGTGGGAATTCTCGGGAATGACGGGAATGCCGTGGTGGGTCGCGGTGAAATCAGGTTCGTCGGTCTCGCGGGTGCCGGTCAACGGAGCGCCCGAATCCAGGGTGCGGCCGACGGTGAACTCCTTGCTCTGGCGGTCCAGCTCATCCCAGGTGTCCAGCTGCATGGCGATCCGACGGATGACCATCAACGTCCCGCCGACCAGACCCGGGTGCACGTCGCCGGACATCCAGACCAGGTCGTCGAAGTCGGCCGCCGGCAGGTTCGCGGTGCCGTCGACCTGGCCCATCAGGTTGCGCATAGTGGTGCCGCTCGCATCGGCGCCGCGCGCGTTGCGGAATCCGGCCTGCCGCCAGCGCGGCGTTGCCATCGACCGGACATTCTTGGTCAGCACCCGGTTGGCGTGGGCCACGGTCACCGGATCGTCGGCGCAGATCTGCAGCAGCAGATCACCACCGGACCACCTGTCTTGGAGCCGGTCCACGTCGAACACCGGCAGCGCACGGGCGGACCGGGGCCGGGACCTCGCCGGCCCGATGCGGTCGAGCAGGCCGGTTCCCAGGCCCACCGTGATGGTCAATCTGGCTGGGCGGGTGGCGAGTTCGGGCTCGGTGTCGGCCAACGCCGGCGCGCCCCGGGTCAGCCTCGCCGCGTCGGCCGTCCACAACCGCAGGATCGCGGCGACGGTTTCCCGCTCGGTGCGCCGCGTGCCCGCCGTGCCACCAGCTGTCAGATCGAACGCTGTGAACAACCCGTGCGACTGCGGCGCGGTGGTTATCCCGCCCTGGTGTAATCCGTAGAAGGGTTCCACATCGACACCGAAACCCTGTTGCACAGTGGCCGAATGGGCCGCGCCGGACTCGCTGAGCACTGCGCCGGCGGCCAGCGCGGCGGCGCCCCCGGTGATCAGGCGCCGCCGGTTGACCGACAGGCGGGTGGACGGATCAGCCATGTCCGTGTGGGGACGACGGCTGATAGTTCTCGTTACCGCCGGCGAAATCACGTACCTGGGCGGTCATCGGAAGCGATGACCCGTCCTCGAACACCAGCGAGACCGGAACGTCGGCACCGGGTTGCAGGGGCTCCTTGAGGTCCATCAACATCAGGTGATCGCCGCCGGGGGCCAGCTCGTGGCTTCCGCCCGCCGCAATGGTGAGACCACCTTCCTTGGGCCGCATGGTTTTCGACCCGCCGCCGTCGCCGACGACCTCGTGCAGTTCCACCATGCCCGCGGCGGGCGAGGTGGCCGAGACGATGCGCACGTCGTGATGCCCGGTGTTGGCGAGGGTTCCGAAGACCGCGGTCATACCGGAGTCGGCGGCACTGGCCCACTGCTCACTCACCTGCACCGTCTCGGCCATCTTCTCGTCGTGATGACTCTCGGTGCAGGCGGCCAACCCGACCGCCACGGTCAGCGCGGTCGCCGTCAGAACAGCTGCAACCCTAGACATTTGATCTTCCTTTCCACCACGCCACGGCGACATCGACCAGCAGGAAACCCAGCAGGCTCAACCCGAACAACGGCAGGGCCCAGCCGACGACGGCCGCGACAAGGACAACGGCCACGGCGGCCCAGGGCGGCAACTGGCGCAGGGTTCCCCGCAGCGGTGGCCGGCCCACCGCCCAGTCCGAGCCCCGGGTGGGCCTGCGCTGCCACCACATCCGGTAACCGCGCACGATGACGGTGATCAGCCCGATCATGGTGAGCGCCAGAACGATCTGGTTGGCGACACCGAACAGCAGGCCCATGTGCGCATCGATCGTCCAGTCGGTGAGCTTGGCCAGCAGCGGCCACTGCGCGAAGTTCACCCGATCGGTCACCGCCCCGGAATCGGCGTCGACCGCGATCTCATCGGCACGGGTGGGCCAATCACGTTTGCGTTCAGCTACTTTCCAGGCCTGGCCGGCTTCGGTCGGCGGGTACATCCACATCGGGCCGCGCAGCCCGGCCTGCTCGGCGGTGCGTAGCACGGTGTCGGCGCCGCGCACCTCCGACGGGCCACCGTGGCCGGCGTGTTGGCCGTGGTGCGCGGCCGACAGCGCGGTGTCGACGCCGGGAGCCGTGGTGTTCAGCTGTGCCTGAATACTGTTGACCGTCTCTCCCGCGTAACGCGACCAGGTGATACCCGACACCGACAACGCCAACAGGATCGCCACGGTCCACACCCCCACCGCACCGTGCCAGGACAGCGTGCGCCGCCGCCCGGTGGCCGTGCGGTCCGGCAGGACCAGGTCACGCATCGCGCGGTTCTCCCGGCGCCGCATCACCCACAGGGCCAGCCCGGCCAGGGCGATCACCCACATCCAGCTGGCGGCCAGCTCGCTGTAGTTGCGGCCGAACGCCCCGAGGTGCAGGTTGCGGTGTAGCTCGTCGAACCAGGCCCGCACCGGCATCCACTGCCCGTAGGTGGTCAGCGCCCCACGCACCTCACCGGTGTAGGGGTCGACGAACACCGTGCGCGAGTAGTCCGGCGGAATGTCCTTGAACTCCGGACCCACCAGGAGCCGGATCTGGGTGGTCTCGTCGGCCCCGACGGGGGGCCGGATGCTCTCCACCGTTCCCTCGGGATGAGCGTGGCGGGCCGCGGCGATCTGCTCGGCCAGCGGAAGCCGCTCGGCCCCGACGTGCTCGACGGTCAGCTCATGCCGGTGGACGAACGTGTCGATCTGCGGAATCAGTGCATAGAGGAGGCCGGTGATGGCTGCGATGAGGATGAACGGGCCGACGAATACGCCGGCGTAGAAGTGCAGGCGCACCAGAAGGCGGCGGATGGAGCGGGGTTTGACCGTTGGAGGTGATTCCTCGCGCAATTGGTCGTCGGGCGTCGTGGTCATGGAGGTGCTTTCGCGTAAAAGACTGTGCAAACGTGCGCGTACGAGCGCGCTCATGAGTTCCGCAAAGGGAAAACGGCCCGGTCGTCGACGGGCGCAGGTGTAGGAGTGGGCGTCAGAAGCCCATGCCGGGCAGCGCAGGCGGTGCCCGCATGCCCAGCCCGGCATGCAGCAGAACAGGCCGGGCCACAACCACATTCGAGGGCCGCCAGACCTCACGGACCAACGGGTTGATCCGGGCGGCGGCAAAGATCCGAAACCACGACAGCACCGAAGCGCAGACCACGAAGAGGTACTCGGCCATGCCGATCAACAGGCCGAGGCCCACCGCCGCGGCAGCATGCAGACCGACCATGGGCGCGGTCAGCAGAGAATCCGCATGATGGTGCCCGCCGGACATCGCCAGGGCGAAGTGGCCGAGGAGCTGGCCCGCGCCGAGCCCGGTGATCAGTAGACCGGTCTTGGCCCAGCGCGCCTGGGGATTGAACCCGCCGACGGCGGCGCCGAGTGCCGCGCACAACAGCAGCAGCACGATCAGCGGGCTGCTCGTCGGGGCCGTTCCGCCGGCCGCGGTGTGAGCGAGCGTTGCGGTCAGCGCCGAGCACGCACCCACCAGAGCGCCGCGCAGGCGCGCGGCGTGCTTGGCGGACGTGCTCACCTGCGGAATCTTACGGATGCCTAGAGTTGGCGCGGTGGGCGGCCGGGCATATGAGCAGTACGAATTGATCGCTGGCGGGTACGCCCGGGCCTTTGGCGGCGAATTCGATGACCGGCCGTTCGATCGCGCGGTCCTTCGTTCCTTCGCCGAGCTGGTGCAGCGGTCCGGCGGCAGTTCCGTTCTCGACGTGGGGTGCGGGCCCGGTGAGGCTGCGGCCGAACTCGCTGCGTCCGGACTGTGCGCCGAGGGCATCGATGGGTCTGGCGCAATGGTTGCCATCGCCACGCAGCGGTGGCCGGAGTTGAGGTTCCGGACCGCGGACATGTTCGACCTGCCGTATGACGCGGGCACCTTCGGTGGGGTGTGTGCCTGGTACTCGATCATCCATACACCCGCCGAGGCACTGCCGGACCTGTTCGCCGAGTACCGGCGGGTCCTGACCGATCCGGGGTGGTTGCTGCTGGGTTTCCAGACCGACGGTCCGCCCGGGGTCTACGACCACGCCTTCGGCCGCGACGTGGCGCTGACGTTCCTGCGTCACGACATCGCCATGGTGTGCGCGGCCCTGGAAGCGTCGGGATTCACCGTGTACTCCACCACCAAGCGGGCGCGTCAGGCGCAGCTGGATGAGCCCACGGCCCAGGCCATGATCATCGCTCATTAGCCTTGACTTATATAAGTACAAGCTTTTAATCTGGACCTGTGCACGCCTTCGACATCCTCGGAGATCCGGTGCGCAGGCGGATCCTGGAGCTCATCCAGGCCGGAGAGATGTCGTCCGGCGCCATCACCGAAGTGATCCGCGCCGAGTTCGAGATCAGCCAGCCTGCGGTGTCGCAGCACCTCAAGGTGTTGCGGGACAACGGTTTCGCGAGCGTCCGGGCAGAAGGCACGCGTCGGCTCTACAGCGTCGACACCGCACCGTTGCGTGAGGTCGACCAGTGGCTGGAACGGTTCCGGCGCAACTGGACGCCGCACCTGGATGCGCTGGCGACCGAGATCGCACGCGGCAAACGGGAACGAAGAAGAACCACGAACAAGGAGACCTCCCCATGATCGACGTCCAGCACCAGCTCAACGCCGTGCGCCGCAGTGTGGGCCGCAAGACCTTCGAAGCCCGCGAGGCCCGCGTCGTGAGCGTCAGCCAGACCTACGACACCGATGCCGCCGATCTGTGGGATGCCTGCACCAGCCTGGAGCGGATCCCCCGCTGGTTCCTGCCGATCACCGGCGACCTGCAGGTGGGCGGCCGTTTCCAGCTGGAAGGCAACGCCTCGGGCGAGGTCCTGATGTGTGACCCGCCGCGGTCGTTCACGACGACGTGGGAGTCCATGGGCGCCACCAGCTGGGTCGAGGTCACCATCACCGAGGCCGGCGAGAGTCGGGCCACCTTCACGCTCGACCACATCATGCACTCCGGCGACGACGATGAGTTCTGGCAGCAGTTCGGACCGGGGGCGGTCGGAGTCGGTTGGGACTCCGGGCTTCTCGGCCTCGCCGGTTACCTCGGTAGCGGTGAGCGCATCACCCCGGAAGAGGGCGCGGCCTGGGCGGCCGGCGAGGAGGGCCGCGCGTTCATGACCTCGGCGAGCGAACTCTGGTACCAGGCCGACGTGGCAGCTGGTGAGGATCCGGCCCAGGCGCGTGCCGCGGCGGATCGCACCGCCGCGGCCTACACCGGGGGCTGACCAGGGCCGTACCCTGTCGGTGTGCCCGATCTCCACCCGAACCTGACCGTGCTGGCCCCGCTGCTCGGCACCTGGGCCGGTCCCGGCGCCGGTGAGTACCCGACGATCGAGTCGTTCGAGTACCTCGAGGAGATCACCTTCGGCCACGTCGGCAAGCCGTTCCTGGCCTACAGCCAGCGCACGAAAGCGCGCGACGACGGCCGGCCGCTGCACGCCGAGACCGGATATCTGCGGGTCCCGGAGCCGGGCCGGGCCGAGTGGGTGCTCGCCCATCCGACCGGCATCACCGAGATCCAGGAGGGCACGGTACGCGTCGTCGACGGACGCATCGACCTGGAGCTGACCGCGACCGCCATAGGCCTGACCGCATCCGCCAAAAATGTTGCGGCACTGTCACGTTCCATCCACGTCGACGGTGATCAGCTGACGTACAGCCTGCGGATGGGCGCAGTCGGACAGCCGCTGCAACACCACCTTTCCGCCACCCTGACCAGGAAGACCGCATGAGCCACGACGGCAAGATCGCCCTCCCCTCCGACCTGGACTCGGTCACCGACATCGGCGAGGAGGATCACTCGGAGATCGACCCGGGCGCCGTCGAGCGGATCTGGGAATCGGTACGGTACTGGTACGGCTCCGGCATGCACCCCGCCATTCAGGTCTGCTTACGGCGCAACGGAAAAACCGTGTTGAACCGCGCGATCGGGCACGGCTGGGGCAACGGCCCGACCGATGCGCCGGATGCCGAGAAGATTCCCGTCACCACCGGTACCCCGTTCTGCGTCTACTCGGCGGCCAAGGCGATCAGCACGACGGTGGTGCACATGCTCGTCGAGCAGGGGCACTTCTCCCTCGACGACCGCGTGTGCGACTACCTGCCCAACTACACCAGCCACGGCAAGGACCGCACCACGATCCGGCACGTGATCACCCACAGCGCCGGCGTGCCGATTCACACCGGACCGCGTCCGGACGTCACCCGCGTAGACGACAGCGAGTACACCCGGGAGCAACTGGCCCTGCTCAAACCGGTGTACCGACCGGGTCTGGTGCACATCTACCACGGGCTGACCTGGGGCCCGCTGGTCCGTGAAATCGTCTCGGCTGCCACCGGCCGCAACATCCGCGACATCCTGGCCACCGAGATTCTCGACCCGCTGGGTTTCCGATGGACCAATTACGGCGTTGCCCCGGAAGAGGTTCCGCTGGTCGCGCCCAGCCACGTCACCGGCAAGCCGCTGCCGCCACCGATCGCCGCGGCATTCCGGGCCGCGGTCGGCGGGACGCCGGACCGCATCATCCCGCTCAGCAACACCCCACTGTTCCTGACCAGTGTCATCCCGTCGTCGACCACCGTCTCCAACGCCGACGAACTGTCGCGGTTCGCCGAGATCCTGCGCCGGGGCGGCGAACTCGACGGGGTGCGGATCATGAAGCCGGAAACGCTGCGGGCCGCGACGACGCCGTGCCGCCGCATGCGCCCGGACGTGGCGACCGGGCTCAAGCCGATGCGCTGGGGCACCGGGTACATGCTCGGCGGGAAGCGGTTCGGGCCGTTCGGGCGCAACACCCCGGCGGCGTTCGGGCACACCGGGCTGGTCGACATCGCGGTGTGGGCCGACCCGCAGCGCAGCCTGTCGGCCGCGATCGTGAGCAGTGGAAAGCCGGGGGCCCAGCGGGAGGCCAACCGCTACCCCGCTGTGCTGAACCGGATCTCGGCCGAGATCCCGATCGGCTGAGCGGGAAGCTGAGTCAGCGCAGTCTCTCCCCGTACACCCGCTCGACCGTCAGCGTCATCAGCACCCGGCGGTCGGAGACCATCACCGACCGGTACTCGTCCCAGTCGGGGTGCTCCCCGGCCGCGCTGCGGTAGTAGTCGACCAGCGCCTCGACCTCGGGCCCGTGCGGATCGGTACCGGGTCCGGTCAACGTCACCGTCCCTTCGGCGGTGGCCCACGCCCAGCCGTCGGCACTGGTCACCTCCAGCGCCGCGCGCGGATCGCGACGCAGGTTGACCGTCTTGGCCCGTCCCTCGGTCATCGAGACGTAGATGACGTCTGCGGCCCGGTCGTAGAACGGCGTCACCGGTGACAGCTGCGGCACACCGGAGGCCTTGATCGTGGCCAACACGCCCAACCGGGCCTCGGCCAGCAGGTCGCGCGGATCGAACGGGTTAGATGAGGTGGCGGTCACATCTGTGCGCAACCTCGGACCGTACGCCCGCTATTCCAGGAGCCTGCCGATGCCCGACGAACCGCTGCGCGACGATCTCGCCGAACTGCTGCGCCGGAGGGCGCTGACACAGGACCCCGACCGGACCGACGCGGTCACCCGCCGCCACGCCGCCGGCGGCCGCACCGCACGCGAGAACATCGCCGACCTGGTCGACGACGGGTCGTTCGTCGAATACGGGCGGTTCGCCATCGCGGCGCAGCGGCAGCGCCGCAGCCTCGACGACCTGATCGAACGCACGCCCGCCGACGGACTGCTGGCCGGAACCGCGCGGATCGGCGGTGCCGCATGTGCGGTGCTGTCCTACGACTACACGGTGTTGGCCGGGACTCAGGGCGCCATCGGCCACCGTAAGAAGGACCGGCTGTTCGAGATCATCGAGCGCATGAAGTTGCCGACGGTGTTCTTCGCCGAGGGCGGGGGTGGGCGTCCGGGTGACACCGACATTCCGACGGTCTCTTCCCTGGAGATCCGGGCGTTCGCGTTGTGGGCGGGGCTGTCCGGTGTGGTGCCGCGCATTGCCGTGGTCAAGGGCCGCTGTTTCGCCGGCAATGCGGTGATCGCCGGTGCGGCCGATCTGATCGTCGCCACCGAGGACAGTTCGATCGGTATGGGCGGGCCGGCGATGATCGCCGGCGGCGGCCTCGGCGACGTTGCCCCCGACGACGTCGGCCCGATCTCGGTGCAAGCCCCCAACGGCGTCGTCGACGTCGTGGTCGCCGATGAGGCGGAGGCGGTCGCCACCACCCGGACGCTGATGGGCTACTTCACCGGGCCAACCGAACCCGGTGCGATCACCGACCAAACCGCTTTGCGGACAATGGTTCCCGAACGCGCCAGGCGCGCGTATCCGGTCGGGCCGGTCATCGAGACGCTCGCCGACACCGGGTCGGTAACCGTGCTGCGGGACAAGTTTGCCCCGGAGATGGTGACAGCCCTGGCCCGTATCGACGGCAGACCGGTGGGCATCATCGCCAACAACACCATGGTGATGGCCGGCGCCATCACGGCCGCCGCGTCGGACAAGGCGGCCCGGTTCCTGCAGCTGTGCAACGCGTTCGGCTTGCCGGTGGTCTCCCTGGTGGACTGCCCCGGGTACATGGTCGGCCCGGCAGCCGAGGCCGAAGCCCTGGTACGGCGCGGCTCGCGGCTGCTGGTCGCCGGCGCGGCGCTGACGGTGCCGCTGGTGGCGGTGATCCTGCGGCGCGGTTACGGCCTTGGGGCGCAGGCGATGTGCGGAGGCAGCCTGCACGAGCCGCTGCTCACGGTGGCCTGGCCGGGTGCGCACCTGGGTCCGATGGGTCTGGAGGGCGCGGTCCGGCTCGGCCTGCGCAAGGAACTGGAGGCCATCTCCGACGAAGACGAACGCGAGCAGGCCGTGCGGGCGGCCACCGCGGCGGCCGAACAGAACGCGCGGGCCCTCAATTCCGCGTCATTGTTCGAGATCGACGACGTCATCGACCCCGCGGAGACCCGGGGGTTGATCGCGGCCACGCTGGCCGCGGCCGCCGAGCATGAACGCCCCGCACCGCGTGCGCGATTCGTCGACACCTGGTGACGGTCACAGCTCCAGGTACATGATGTGCAGCCCGACCAGGCCCTGGGTCCGCGACCGGTAGGCCTTCGGAACGGTTCCGATGATCCGGAAGCCCAGGTCTTGCCAGAGGCCCACGGCCCGCACGTTGGTCTCCACCACGGCATTGAACTGGATTGCCCGGTAACCGTTTTCCCGGTGCCAGTCGATCACCCACCGCGCCAGGGCCCGACCGACGCCGCGCGCCGGCGACGGCCCCGTCGGCCAGGGCGACGATGGTGTGCCCCGGCGCGGGCGCCAGCCACAATTCGGAAATCTGTTGATCGGTCAGATCATCGGGACACGTATAGCTTTCGCCGTCGGCCACGATTGCCCGGAAGAACGGCGCGATCTCGGCGATGTCCTCTGGTGTGGCCGCACGAATTTCCACGCCCTGACAATACGGCCAACCGTTGACTACACACTGTAGTAGACGTACGGTCCGGGTATGCGGCAGTGGAGTTTCGCTCAATGGGGACTGCTGATCATCTCGCTGTTCCACGTGGTGCAGGCAATCATCGGTTTCATTGCCGAGCCGAGTTTCGCCATCGGCCCGGACGCACCGACCACACCGATCCTCGGCATGGACTACAACGGCTGGCATGCGGTCGCCGGGCTGGCATTGTTCGGCCCGGGCCTGGTGCTGTGCCTGCGGAAATCCTGGGCGGTGCTCTATCTCCTGCTGGCCGCGGTGGCCGGCGCGCTACCCGGCATCTGGGCGTTCTTCTCGAACCAGGTGGCCTACATATTCGCCTTCCCCAACAACATCACCGATGCGGTCGTACACCTGGCAACCGCCGCGGTGATGCTGGCCGTGGCGGGTGTACAGATCTACCTCGACGGCGGGCTCCGCAACTCGTTGTCCGGGCTAACCCTCAAACACTGACCGGATCAGTTAGCTGGACACAACCTGGATAACGATTCGGTCACTACGCCCGAGGCCGCAAATCACGATCAATTAAGAATGGCGGCCGGTCTCTGAGACATTTCAAGATCATTGGCTGCAATTCGGTGGGATTGAGGCGCAATTCACGGCCCTCACCTGTAACGCCGCCACACCTGTCACAGCCGTTTCACAGCAGAGACGTTTTGCTCGGGCGCGACGCGGTTACTTTCGAATTCGGGCCGGGGAAAGCGATCGCTGATCGCGACCCAACGAGAAACCCAGAATCCAGAAGGAAAATGATCATGAAATTCACTGGTATCACCGCGCGCCGTGGAATTGCCGGCGCTTGCGCGGCGGGCCTGCTCGGCGGAGTGGCCGCAGCGATGATCGGCGCACCGACACCCGACTGCAGCGCCAGTGGGGTGGCCGGCACGGTCAGCAGCACCACCGGTGCCGCCCGCGCCTATCTCGACAGCCACCCGGGGGCCAACCAGGCCGTGAGCGCCGCGTTCACCCAGCCGCGTCCCGAGGCCGCGGCCACGTTGCGCAGCTACTTCACCGCCAACCCGCAGGAGTACTACGACCTGCGCGGCATCCTGGCCCCCATCGGGGACACCCAGCGCGCGTGCAACGTGACGGCACTGTCGCCCGAACTGGCCTCCGCCTACTCGGAGTTCATGGCCGGGTAGGCCATGGATGGAGTCAATGACCGTGTGGGTCAGCCGCATTTAGAGTGGCGACCACCTGGTCGTAGTCCCCGCGCGCCTCGCCATAGCGCAGGAATTTGACCCGGTCCACCTGGACCTCCCTGGCGTCGGGCCGGCGCTCGAGCAGATCGACCACCTCGGCGACGAACTCGTCGAGGGGCATGGCGAAGCTGCTCTCGCGCTGGCCCGGCACCAGGTCAGTAGCCACTGATGGCGGGATCAGCTCGACCAGCTCGACGCTGGTGTCCGCGAGTTGCATGCGCACTGATTCGGTGAGCATGTGGATGGCCGCCTTAGATGCGTTGTAGCTGGGCGTCGCCCGCAGCGGCGCGAAGGCCAGGCCCGAGGACACCGTCATGATCGTGGCGTCCGGCTGGGCCCGCAGGTGATCGACGAAGGCTGCGATGAGACGAATCGGGCCAAGCACATTTGTGGTGATGGTCGCCTCGGCCGAGCGCAGAAACCCCTCGGGTGTGTGCCAGTCCTCGATCGCCATGATGCCGGCCATGGCGATCACAACATTCAGATCGGGGTGATCGCGCAGCACCGTGGCGGCGGCCGTGGCAATGCTGTCCGGATCAGCGGTGTCAATCTGCACGGTGTCCATCTCGGGGTGCTCGGTCCGGATCTGTTGCAACAGTTCGGTGCGGCGGCCACCGACGATCACGGTGTTGCCCTTGGCCTGCAGGGCGAGGGCAAGCGCCAGACCGATCCCGCTGGTCGAGCCCGGTATGAAGATGGTGTTGCCGGAAATCTTCACGGTGAAGCCCCTTTCTGTCTCTGTCGTCCAGCGTGGCAGCCTCCGGCATATAAGTCACATGCATAGTTAGTATGTTGGATATGCGCGCGATGCATATCGGGGGCGTCGATCTCAACCTGATCCCACCCCTCCTGGCGCTGCTGGAAGAAAGGCAGGTATCCCGCGCCGCCGAGCGAGTCGGTTTGAGCCAGCCGGCCATGAGCCGCGCGTTACAGCGGCTGCGTCGACTGCTGGGTGATCCACTACTGGTCCGCGACTCCGCCGGGTATCGGCTGACCGCACGAGCGGAGTCCATCCGGACGCAGTTGGTCGCGGTACTCCCCCAACTCGAAACACTCTTCGCCCCCGACCATTTCGATCCGAAATCGGCAACCGCACCGGTGCGGCTGGCCGCCACCGACTACGCGGTGCAAGCCTTCGGTCCCGCCATCTGCCAGGCAGTGCTCCGCCAGTCGACGGCACCGGTACGGTTCCGCAGTTGGAGCCACGAGAGTGTCGCCGAGCAAATCCGCGACTCAGGGGTCGACCTGGGACTTTTCGGCGGCTACACCACTGCCGACCTGCATTCCGAGGAGTTGCTGGTCGAGCGGTTCGTGTGCCTGCTGGCCAGCGACCATCCGTTGGCCGGGCACGACAGCATCGCGTTGGCCGACTACGTCAGAGCCCGCCACGTGATCGTCGACGTCCATAACGGAGTTCAGCCGGATATCGATCACCCGCTGCAGAAGCTGGGTTACCCGCGGCAGGCGGCGGTGATCGTGCCGTACCACTCGGTGGCTGCACAACTGCTGCCCGGCACGGACCTGATCGCTACCCTGCCGAGCCAGTGCGTGAGCACCCTCATCTCGGCCAGCGAATTTCAGGTCCTGAACGCACCGGAGGAGATCGCCACCATGGCGTACCGGATGGTCTGGCACCCGGGCCTCGACAATGATGCGCGGCATCAGTGGCTGCGTGGCGTGGTGCGGACGGCGGTCCGGCGGACGGTGGGGTAGCGACTGCGCCGGGTCGACCTGACAGCCGGGCTGCCCCCGTTCCCTCGCCGTCGGTCCCAAGGCGTTGTCCCGAATCACTCGGTCCGCGCTCACAGGTGACGGTTCCGGCGAGACGTGGGGCCGACCCAACCCAGTGAAACCCGCGTCATAACGTGGAGCCAGGCCGACACGCGTCAAGGAGGACGGATGGCGAACCCGTGGCAGGTGGTCAGAGGCAAGAAGGTGGCCGGGCAAACGGCAACCCGCGTGCGTAAGCGCAACCCGTCGCCACTGGAACCGGCCTGGACGCCGCCACCGGCCCGCTACGGCGTCGGGGTCCACCACAACGTGGCGGTCCGCGCTTCCGACGGCACCGTGCTGCGGGCGGACATCCACTATCCGACGATCCCCGAGACCGGGGCACCGGCACCGGGACCGTTCCCGGTGCTGCTGTCCATCACGCCCTACGGCAAGAAGGCCCCGCCGCCGGCCGCCCAGATCGGCGGCGGGGCCACCCCGTACCTGATCCGGCGCGGCTACATCGAGGTGATGGCCGACGTACGCGGCACCGGCGTCTCAGGCGGATCGTTCGAGATGCTGGGTGCGGTCCAGGTCCAGGACGGTGTCGACCTGGTGAATTGGGCTGCGCGGCTGCCCAATTCCAACGGCCGAGTCGGGATGTTCGGCATTTCCTACCTGGCCATCAATCAGCTGCTCACCGCCGCCGCGGTCGGCCCCGACTCGCCGTTGAAGGCGATCTTCCCGGTGATGGCCGCCAACGACTTCTACCGCGACGTGGTCACGATGGGCGGTGTGCCGCACATGCGCACCGTGCGCGCCTACGGTGCGGTCTACTCGCTGCTCAATGTGGTCAACCCGGCGCTGGAGTTCGCCAAGCGCGGCACTCATGAGCGCCCCCGCGCCGGCGGCCTGGCCGCGGTCCGCCAACGCGGGCGCGACCAGCGCCAGTACTTCCGCACCATGATCGGCGATGCCACCGCCGGCGGCGACACCGCGTTCGACGGGCCGTTCTGGGACACCATGCGGGCTTCGGACGTGTTGCCCCAGATCGCGAAGAACGACGTCGCGGTGTTCCTGGTCGGGGGCTGGCACGACGCTTTCCAGCGCGGCGCCCCGCTCAACTACGCCGCGTTGCAGAACGCCTACGCCGGCCGGCCGCCGAACGCCCCGATGGAGCCCGGCCAGCCGCTCTCGGACCGGGTGCAGCTGATCATGGGCCCCTGGTATCACGTGTCCGATCTGGACGGCCTGCATCTGCATGCGTTGCAGTTGCGCTGGTTCGACCGCTGGCTCAAGGACGACGCCGAGGCCGCGGTGACCGGTTCCCCGGTCCGTTTCCAGGCGATCGGCAGTCAGTCGTGGTTCCAGGCGGAGGACTACCCGTTCCCCGAGGCCACACCGACACGGCTGTACCTGGCCGACGGCGGAAACCTGGTCACCGATCCGGTTACCGAGCAGACCGAGGCCACCTTGCGTTACGTGGTGCGGGGGCCGGTGTCCGGTCGCAGCCTCGAGCAGTGGACCCTGGGGATGGGCAGCTTCATGGCTGCCCAGGCGGGTCGGCGTATCCGCTATGACCTGGACAACCGCCGGCTGCAGCGGGAGGCGCTGACCTACACCACGGCCGAGTTCACCCAGCCTCGGCTCATCGCCGGTGCGGTCACGTTGACCGTGCATGCGACGGCCGACACCACCGAGACCTTGTGGGTGGCCCACCTCGACGACGTGGCGCCGGACGGCGCCAGCCGTCCGCTGACCCAGGGGGCGCTGCTCGGATCGCACCGGGCGCTCGACCCGGACACGACGTGGTACCTGCCGGACGGAACGGTGCTGCGGCCCCAGCACATCAGTACCCGCGCCGCCGTCGAACCGGTGGTGCCTGGTGAGCTGACCAGGTACGACCTGGATGTCTTCCCCACCGCGGCGCTGATCGAACCGGGCCATCGGCTACGGCTGACCGTGACCACCTACGACTTCCCTCACCTGGTGCCCACGCAGCCGGCCCGCCATGCCCTGGCCGGCGGCACCTACCGGATCCGCCAGGGTGGGGATGCGCCGTCGAGCCTGCTGATCTCGCTGGCCGATCCCGCCGCTTTCACCGCGGACGCGTCGCGCGGAAGTACGTAACTCGGCCGGCCAGCCGGATGCGGTCGGATCCGGTTATCTCACAGGCAAATCCGGCATCTTCGAGCAGCCGTGGGACGCCGTCGCCGCGCACGTCCACGATGTGGAGTACGCCGCCGGGCCGCAGGACCCGGAACAGCTGGCCGACGGCTGCCACCTTGGTGTCGCCGTCGAGGTGATGCAACATCATCGACGACAGCGCCGCGTCGAATTCGCCGTCGCCGAACGGCAGTTCCTGCGCATAGGCGCGTTCGAAGCGGATACCGGCCATGCCCTTGGTCTTTCGCCCGGCCCGCTCCAGTGCCCGCGGATCGGGGTCGGTGGCGACGATGTCGGCAGCTGGACAGGACCTTTTCGCACGGACCGTGAGGTTGCCGGTACCGCAGCCTATTTCGATGACCCGCTGACCATCGGAGAGGCCGGCCTGCGCCACCAGCGCGCGGTAGACAGGGTTCATCCCCAACGCCCGGGTGAGCAGGTCATAACCGGGCAGGAATGCGTCCCGGCCGGCGGCGGGCAGATAGTCATGCCGGTTCTTCAACATATGTGGACGATGTTCGGTCATGATCCCCATGATCCTGCGGTTCGGAACTGGATTGTTGGGTGAACTTTGGCCAAATCAGGATTATCTTCGGTCTCGTGACCGAGATGTCCCGATTGGCCCGGCACCGCGGCGGCGTCCCGGTCTATCGGTACTGGACAGAGCGCGATGCGCCGCCGGTGACGGTAATCCGGGGTCAGCGCGCAGACCTGCCCGAGCACCGTCCGCACATTCACGATTTCCCCGTGCTGTGGTACGTGCCGTCGGCGGGTGTGGTCCATGTCGTCGCCGCCGGGGAGGTGATCGACCCACGCCCCCTGGTCGCCGGGCCCGAGGGGGTCGGGGTGTTCTTCGACCCCGCGGCCCTGGGGAATGACGCCGCGTCGCCCTGGCCCGCCTGGCAGACCCATCCCCTGTTGTTCCCGTTCATTCACGGGCAGTCAGGCGGCCTGCTGCACCTGAAGGTGCCGGCCGATCGACAGCACTTGTGGGACAGAACAATCCGGTCGATCGAGACCGAATTGGCGGGGCGGCGCCAGGGCTACCGGCAGGCCACTCTGGCTCATCTGACCCTGCTGCTCATCGATCTGGCCCGGCTCGCCGACGATGTGGTCACCGACTTACGACGCAGCGGCGAACCGTTGCTCGCCGAGGTTTTCACGGTGATCGACCGCCGATTGTCCGAACCACTGTCGTTGAGCGACGTCGCGGCCGAGGTCGGGATGACCGCAGGACACCTCACCACACTGGTGCGGCGGCGGACCGGGCGCACGGTCGGCGAATGGATCAACGAGCGCAGGATGAGCCGGGCGCGTGATCTGCTCGGCGAAACCGGCCTGCCCGTTGCCGAGGTTGCCGCGCGGGTGGGCATCGCCGATCCCGGATACTTCAGCCGCCAGTTCCGCCGGACGCACGGCGTCTCGCCTCGACAGTGGCGCCGAGCGGACTGTCCCGGCATCGGAACCGAATCACATTGATAACAGAGGTGTTACACCGGGCGCGGCCCGAATAGGCACTGCTCAGGCGTTGTTAGCGTGCCCCGTGTGAGACTGAGAGGGTTCGGTCGGATGTCGCGCCGCGTGGTGGCTGCGACGATCGCAGGTTTGATGTTGCCGGCCATGGTGATGGCCGGGCCGGCACCGACCGCCGCGGCGTATTCGCGCGACGGGCTGCCGGTGGAGCGCCTGCAGGTTCCGTCAGCGGCGATGGGCCGCGACATCACCGTGCAGTTCCAGGGTGGCGGTCCGCACGCGTTGTACCTGCTCGACGGGTTGCGCGCCCAGGACGACGACAACGGCTGGGACATCAACACCGCGGCATTCGAGTGGTTCTACCAGTCAGGCATCTCGGTCGTGATGCCGGTGGGTGGGCAGTCCAGCTTCTACGCCGACTGGTACCGGCCGGCAACCGGCAGTGCGGGCACCACCACCTACAAGTGGGAAACCTTTCTGACCCAGGAACTTCCGGCCTACCTGGCCGCCAAACGCGATGTGGCGCCGACCGGCAACGCCGTCGTCGGATTGTCGATGTCGGGCGGGGCCGCCCTCAACCTGGCGATCTGGCATCCGGCCCAGTTCATCTTCGCCGGAGCCCTGTCCGGCTTCCTGAACCCGTCACAAGGCCTGTGGCCCACCATGATCGGCTTCGCGATGAAGGACGCCGGGGGCTACAACCCCACCGACATGTGGGGCATCTCCAACGATCCCGCCTGGCGCCGCAACGACCCGATGGTCAACATCAACCGGCTGGTGGCCAACAACACCGCGATCTGGGTGTACTGCGGCAACGGCGTTCCCTCCGAACTCGACGGACCCGGCGGCAACTTCGGCACGCTGTACAGCGCACAGTTCCTGGAGAACATCACGATCAACTCCAACAAGGAGTTCCAGCAGAAGTACGTGGCTGCCGGCGGGCGCAATGCCCGCTTCGAATTCCCGCCGAACGGAACCCACGGCTGGGGCTACTGGGGCGCGCAGCTGCAGCAGATGAAGCCCGACCTGCTGCGGGTGCTCAGCCAGAACGCCGCTGCCGCTGCCGCTGCGGCCGCACCCGCTGCTCCGGCTGCTCCGATCCCAGGGGTGCCCGGCCAGGTCACCCCGGTGCCAGGCCAGGTCGCCCCGGTGCCCGGCCAGGTCGCCCCGGTGCCCGGTGTGGCCGGAGTTCCTCGGGTGGCCGGCGTACCCGTTGCCCCGGCGGCACCGGGCCTGCAAACAATCCCCGTCGCGCTGCCGCGGTAGCGATCACGTTCGTAACCCCAGGGCGGGAATTCGCGCGAATCTTCGCCGTGACGTTACGAACGCCGAAGGATTCAGCCGTTGATGACCGTGTCCTGATCCCGGACTCCGCGGTAGATGCCACGCCGGACGATCCACGGCTGCAGTACCCGTTCGATCGACCAGGCCGGAAATCGGAACGCGAAGCCGTTGGGCGCGAACACTTCCAGCCCGTCGGGTTGCACTCCGAGCACCGACCCCCAGCGGCTGGTGGGCGGGCGGTAACCGCGCATCCGGCCACCGGTGAAGTAGGCGGCGACATTCCGGGCCAGCAGTCCGTCGGCTCGGTTGCGGGCCGAGGAGCGCAGCGGGTCGGTGGCCGCGACATCGCCGACCGCGAACACGCCGTCGTGGCCAGGCACCTGCAACGCCGGGGTCACCGGAACGAACCCGCGCTCGTCGAGGATCTCCGCCGGCAGCCAGTCGGTGTTGGGCCGGACCCGCCCGATCGTCCACAGCACCGCGTCCGCCCGCACCGGTGGCTGGCCGGTGGCCCAGTGCACGTCATCGGAGGTGATCGCCGCGCAGTCGAAGCCGTCGGGCACGACTGCGCGGTGGCCCGGGTGCAGCGTCACCCCCGCCGCGGCCAGTCTCGCCTCAACACGCTGGCGGGCGCGCCGATGATGTTGCGGCAGAAGGTGTTCGCCCGGGTAGTACAGCTCCACCCGGGTGTCCGGCCACCGCAGGGCGATGTTGACGGCGCTGCCGGCCGCCGCCGCGCCACCGCCGATGACGGCAACCGAGCGTGCCGAACCCAAGCGTTCGTGTGCGTCGCGCAGCCCGGCATCGACATCCCCCGCCGACTGTAGAACGGCTCGTCGCCAGAAGCCGTTGGTCACACCGGTGGAAATCACCAGCGCGTCATAGGGTTCCACCCGAACGTTCCCGTCGGCGTCGCGCACGCCGACCGTGCGGGCGGACAGGTCGGCCCCGGTCAGCGTGCCGTGTACGGTGCGGACGCGGTCGAGTTCACGGAACCGGTCGAAGCCGATCCAGTAATTGCGGGCCCAGTCATCGGGCCGGGCCAGCCGGGTGCCGAGCTCCTGACCGCTGACGAGGCCGGGGTTGACCGAGATGCCGACGACGTCGAAGCGACGCGCCAACCGGATCGCGGTGAGCACGCCCGTGTCACCGAGCCCTGCGATCACCACGCGCTTTCGGTCCACGACCGGTGACGCTACCGCCCGCCCGCGGACCGCTGAATCCCTTTCCCTATCGTGGCTGGATGAGCAGCGTCGCTGATGCGGACCGGGTCGCCGACCTCGCCCGCAAGGTCGTGGCCGACCACGACCCCAAGAAAGTCCCGATTCCCGAGTATCTGGCCGCCTGCTACGACGCCGGCCTGTCCTGGGTGCACTTCCCGGAGGGCCTCGGCGGCCTCGGGGTGTCGCGCGGTCTGCAGGCCGTGGCCGACCGCATCCTGCAGGGCGCCGGCGGGCCGGTCCCGCTGGGTCTGAACCCGATGGGTTACGGCATGGCCGCACCGACGGTGCGCGAACACGCTCAGTCCGACGAGCTGAAGAAGTCGTGGCTGCGGCCGCTGGCGAGCACCGAACACATCTGGTGCCAGTTGTTCTCCGAGCCGGGCGCCGGATCGGATCTGGCCGGGCTGGCCACCTCCGCGGTCCTCGACGGCGACGAGTGGGTGCTCAACGGCCAGAAGGTGTGGACCAGCCTGGCGCACCGCGCCCGCTGGGGCCTGTTGCTGGCCCGCACGAATCCCGATGTGCCCAAACACAAAGGCTTGACGTACTTCGTGCTGGACATGCACGGGCCGGGCGTCGAGACCAGGCCGCTGCGGCAGATGACCGGGCAGGCCGAGTTCAACGAGGTGTACATCACCGACGCCCGCATCCCCGACGCCCATCGGCTCGGCGCGGTGGGCAACGGCTGGAACGTCGCGATGACCACGCTGATGAACGAGCGCAGCGCGCTCGGCGGCAGCGGCAACCGGCGCGGAGCCGGAACCATCTCGGATGCCGTGGCGCTGTGGGCGTCACGCCCGGATCTGCGCACCCCGGTGCTGCGGGATCGGCTGACCCAGCTCTGGCTGCGCTCCGAGGCCCAGCGGCTGACCGCAGAACGTTCCCGCGCGGCCGCCACCGCCGGCGGTCCGGGTCCGGAAGGCTCGATCGGAAAGCTCGTCGGTGCCGAACTGAACCAGCACATCTACCAGTGGTGCATGGATCTGCTTGGGCCCGAAGGGATCCTGTATCACGGTTACGGCTCGGGTGACCGAGACGAGGACGAGAACGCCAAGGACTGGCGCGGCCCCATCCAACAGCGCTTCCTGCGCAGCAAGGCCAACACGATCGAAGGCGGCACGTCAGAGGTGATGCGCAACATTCTCGGCGAACGGATCCTCGGGTTGCCCGGTGATCTGCGGGCCGATGCCGGTATGCCGTGGAAGGAGATCCCGCGTGGCTGAGAAGCTTGCGGATCAGCCCAACAGCGGGGCTGAGTACGTATTCACCGACGAGCAGGCGCAGTTGCGGACAGCGGTCCGCAAGTTCTGCGCCGAGAACTTCGACGAGCAGACCGTGCGCGCCCTGATGGAGTCCGAACCCCGGTTCGATCCGCCGGTCTGGGCGCGGTTGGGTGGCGAACTCGGCGTGCTCGGCCTTGCGGTTCCCGAAGCCGACGGCGGCGCCGGCGGCACGCTCGTCGACCAGGCCATCGCGGTCGAGGAACTCGGCGCGGCACTGGCCTGCGGCCCGGTGTTCGGCACCGTGCTGCTGGCCATCCCGGCGCTCGTCGCCGCCTCGGCCGGTCCGGTGCGTGATGAACTGCTCGGCGCACTCGCAGAAGGCACCCGCACCGCAGCCTTCGCGGTGCCGGACCAGGCGGGAGCTTTCGACGCGGCCGCGCTGAATGTCACTGCCGCCGAGGACGGGACGTTGACCGGCACGGTGGCGCGGGTCGTCGACGGCGATGCCGCCGACGTGTTGCTGGTGGCTGCCACCGGACCCGACGGCGTGGCCCTGTACGCGGTCGACGCGGCCGGACCGGGTGTACAGCGCACCGCGCTGCACACCCTCGACCTCACCCGGCCGCAGGCGACTGTCGTCTTGACCGGTACCCCCGCCCAACTCGTGGCCGGGACCGGAGAGGCCGATCGCGTCATCACTCACGCCTTCCAGGTCGCGTCGGCACTGCTGGCGGCCGAACAGGTCGGCGCCGCACAGCATTTGCTTGACCTGTCGGTGGAGTACGCGAAATCGAGGCTGCAGTTCGGCAGGCAGATCGGGTCGTTCCAAGCGGTCAAGCATCGACTGGCGGATTGCCTGGTCGATCTGGAGCACGCCCGGTCGGCGACCTATCACGCGGTGTGGGCGCTGACCGAGGGCACCGACGATCCGGCGCTGGCGACCAGCATCGCGCAGGCCACCGCGTCGGCGGCGTTCGCCAAGATTGCTGCCGACACCATCCAGGTGCACGGCGGTATCGGTTTCACCTGGGAGCACCAGGCGCACCTGTACTTCAAGCGAGCCACCACCGATGCCGCACTGCTAGGCAGTGCCGAAGCGCATCGGTCGCGGGTGGCCGAGCTGGTGCTTGACGACGCAACTTCCGAGCGAGCGCCGTGGGTGGCCACCGGTACGCAGTGATCCGTTGAAAACGCGCGGCAAGCCTTAGGCGACCGTACAATTCCGCTGATGGACAGCCCCGTCGAACACCGCACGCTGGCTGTCGACGGGGTCCGGTCACCGGTGCTCGTCGCAGGTGTGGCCGGGCCGGACACCGGCGAGGCGGTGGTGTTCGTGCACGGCAACAACGCCGGGGCCAAGTGGGACCGGTTGCTGACGCCGGTTTCCGATTTCGCGCGGGTGATCGCCCCGGAGATGCCGGGATTCGGGGCCGCCGACAAACCCTCCCAGTGGCCCTACACGGTGGCTGCCTATGCGGCGCACCTGGATGCGCTCCTCGATCAACTCGGGGTCCGGCGCGCGCATCTGGTGGCCCACGATTTCGGTGGGCCATGGGCGCTCGCATGGGCCGTCGACCATCTGGACTCGGTCGCCAGCATCACGTTGATCAACGCCCCGGTGGTGATCAACCACTTCGCCGCAAAGTTGTGGCGCACACCCGTGCTCGCCGAGGCACTGTCGCGCATCGGCAACCCGGCCGTGCTGCGTCGCGTGCTCGCCATGCGTGATCCCGGTCTGCCGTCCGATGCGCTCGACTCGATCGCCGAGCACATGTTCGCCCGCGGGACACCCGACGCCGTGCTCAAGCTGTACCGGTCCACCGGCCCCGACGCCCTTGCGCCGTATATCGATCGGCTCGCCGGCTACGGCGGTGACGTCTTGGTGGTGTGGGGTGCCGACGACCATTACGTGCCACTGACACAGACCGACGACTACCGGCGGATCTTCCGTAACTGTGAGGTGCAGCCGGTGCCGGGGACGGGCCATTGGCCATGGCTTGAGCAACCCGACGTGGTGGCCGGACACGTGACGGCGTTCCTGCGTCGGCAACTCGGGCGTATGCCGTGAAGCTGCGCCGCGTCCTCGCCGACACCGGCCTGACCGTAGAAACGCTTGATTCCGACGGGAATTGGGTTGCCTCGGCCGATCTCACCCCGCTCGGTGGCCGGGTGTTCGACGATTCCTGGCTGACCGCCTCGGCCGAACGCCAACTGCGGCACAGCGAGCATCTGTTGCCGTTCCAGCCGGTGTCGTTCCGCGACTTCATGCTGTACGAGCAGCACAACATCGATGCCGCCCGCGGACTGATCCGGCGTTTCCACCCTGGCCTGTACCGGGTGACCGCGATGTACGAACGGATCACCGGCCGGCCGGTGCCGCAGTTCAAACCCAAGCCGCTGTTCTACCAGCAGCCGATCTATTACATGTCCAACGCGCAGACGTTCGTGCCGACCGGCACCCCGGTGGCGGTGCCGGACTATTCGCAGGCCCTGGACTTCGAGCTGGAGATCGGATTCGTCCTGGCCGCACCGCTGTTCAATGCGACAGCGGCCGAAGCCGCCGAGGCGATCGGCGCGTTCGTCGTGCTCAACGATTTCAGCGCCCGTGACGTGCAACGTCCGGAGATGCTCAGCGGCTTCGGCCCGCAGAAATCCAAACATTTCGCCAGCTCGATGTCGGATACCGCGGTCACCGCCGACGAGATCCTGCCGCGCATCGACACCCTCACCGGTTCGGTGGCACTCAACGGGTCGGTCCTCAGCACTGTCAGCAGCGTGGGCATGCAGCACAGCCTGGGCGAGGTGCTGGCGCATGCGTCACGCAGCGAACCGCTTTATCCGGGTGAGCTTTTCGGGACCGGGACGCTGCCCGGGGGCAGCGGTATGGAGACGGGGCACTGGTTGCGCCCCGGCGACACCCTGACGCTGACCCTGGACGGTGTCGGCCAGATCGAGCATCGCATCGACTGACTACCGGCCGACGGCGTCGATCGCCTTGTAGATGCGTTGCTCGCTGACCGGGCGTGGGGTGCCGAGCTGCTGAGCCCACAGGCTCACCCGGAGTTCCTCGATCTGCCAGGCGATGTCACGGATATCGGTGGCCGCGGCCCGACCCGGTGACAGCGCCTGAACCAGATCGTCATAGGCGTCCTCGACCGCGTGCACCCGCGACATCCGGTCCCGGTCGGCGCCGAGCGCCTGCGGCAACCGTTCCAGCCGGCGGGCGATCGCGGTGACGTACCGGGTCAGATCGTTCAGCCGGGCAACGCCGGTGACCGTGACAAACCCCTTGGGCAACAGGCGGTCCAATTGCGACCGGATGTCGGCGACGGCGTCGGCCTGGGCCGCCGACGGCTTGTCGGGCAGCACCACGTGCACCTCGTGCGTCGCGGCCAGCACCTTCTCGACGCGACTCACCGCGGCCTGCGTGGTCGGCCCGAGTTCCTTGCCGGCCCGCGTGACGAGCTCGGTGAACGCCGCCTTGGTCCACACCGGCTTGGGAAGCATCACATCGGCGGCGGCGTCGGCGCAATCCTCGAGCAGCGCGGCCAGCGTGCCGTCCGGGTTGGCGTTGAGCGCCAGCCGGGTCCGGGTGCTCAAGCCTCGCTCGATCGCCTTGACCGGCGACGGTACGGTCAGCCGCAGCAGGCGGCGAAGGCCCGGCCGCATGGCCGCAGCCTGATCGGCCGGGTTCGCGAACACCTTGATGTCGAAGGCTTTTCCGGTATCGACGAAGGCCGGGTAGCCGCGGACCGTGTGCCCACCGCTGACGTTCTCCACAGTGCGGGGCAACTCGTCGAGGTCGTCGGGCCAGGCCCGCAATCCGGTGCGTTCCAGATCGCCGCCCAGCGCGTCGGCGACGGCCTGGGCGACGGGCACTGCCAGTTGCTCGCGCAATGCGTCGATGTCCTTACCGCGCGCCACCTGTTTGCCGTCGGCCGATTCCACGGAGAAGGTCATGCGCAGATGATCCGGTACCTTGCTCAGGTCGAACGCGTCGATCGGTACCAGAATGCCGCTGCGCCTGCGCAGTTCGCGCTGCACCTCGTCCAACAGCGACCCGGCCGACGGATCGATGTCACCCAGGATGGCCCGGGCGGTGTCGGGGGCGGGGACGAAATTGCGCCGCAAGTCCTTGGGCAGCGATTTGATCAGCGCGGTGACCAGTTCCTCCCGCAAAGCCGGTACCTGCCAGGCGAACCCGTCACCGCCGAGCCGGGCCAGCACACCCACCGGCACGTGCACGGTGACGCCGTCGTCGGCCGCCCCTGGCTCGAACCGGTAGGTCAGCGGGAGTTCGAGATCCCCGGCTTTCCAGGTGTCCGGGTTGTCGGTGCCGTCGTCGGAGCGCAACAGATCGTCACGGGTGAAGGTGAGCAGGTCAGGTGTCTTGTGCCGCTGCTTCTTCCACCAGGCGTCGAAATGGCGTGCGGAGACGATGTCGGCCGGGATGCGGGCGTCGTACAGGGCGTAGATGTCGTCGTCGCCGACCAGCAGGTCACGCCGGCGGGCCCGCTCCTCGATCTCCTCGAGTTCGGCTCGCAGCCGGGCGTTGTCACGGAAGAAGTGGTGCCGGGTCTGCCAATCGCCCTCGACCAGCGCATGCCGGATGAACAACTCACGACACAGCTCGGGATCGATCTGTGTGTAGCCGATCTTGCGGCGCGGGACCAGCGGCAGCCCGTAGAGCGTGACCCGCTCGAAGGCCACCACCGCACCGCGCCGGGCTTCCCAGTGCGGCTCGCTGTAGTTGCGCTGCACCAGATGTCCGGCAACCCGCTCGATCGCCTCGGGTTCGACCTTGGCGGCGATGCGGCCGAACAGGCGGCTGGTCTCGACCAGGTCGGCCACCACGATCCAGCGCGGCGGTTTCTTCGTCAGCACCGAGCCGGGAGCCAGCACGAACCTGGAATTGCGGGCTCCGGCATAGTCGCGGCCCTCGCCCTCACGCAGCCCGACATGCGACAGCAGGCCCGCGCTCAGCGCGGCGTGGATGGCGGCCGGCTCCGCCGGCTCATCACTCTCGCGGATGCCGATGTCGCGGGCGATGCTGCGTAGCTGCCCGGTCAGGTCCTGCCACTCCCGGATCCGCAGGTAGTGCAGGAACTCCTCGCGGCACATCCGCCGGAAAGCGTTGCCGGAGCGCTGGTTCCGTTGCTCCCGCAGGTAGTTCCACAAGTTGAGGTAGGAGATGAAATCGGAATGCTCGTCGGCGAACCGGGCGTGCTTCTGCCGCGCCGCCTCTTCCTTGTCCGTAGGACGCTCGCGCGGGTCGGGGATCGACAGTGCCGCGGCCAGCACCAGCACCTCACGAACACAGCCCTCGGTGTCGGCCTGCAGGATCATCCGGCCGACGCGCGGGTCGAGCGGCAGCCGGGCCAGCCGTCGTCCGACGTCGGTCAGGGCGCCGGCGGCATCGAACGCACCGAGCTCCTGCAGCAATTGGACACCGTCGCGGATGCTGCGGGCGTCAGGGGGATCCAGAAACGGGAACTGCGCGATGTCGCCGAGTTGCAGGGCAGCCATCTGCAGGATGACCGCGGCCAGGTTGGTCCGCAGGATCTCCGGATCGGTGTAGCGGGGCCGGGATTCGAAATCCTGCTCCGAATACAGCCGGATGCAGACGCCGGGTGCGGTACGTCCCGAACGCCCGGCCCGCTGCGCGGCCGACGCTTGGGAGATCGGCTCGATCGGCAGGCGCTGCACCTTGGTGCGGCGGCTGTAGCGGGAGATCCGCGCGGTCCCCGGATCGACGACATAGCGGATGCCCGGCACGGTGAGTGAGGTCTCGGCCACGTTGGTGGCCAGCACGATTCGCCGAGCCGTATGACTCGGCTGGAACACCTTCTGCTGCTCGGCGGTGGGTAGCCGCGCGTAGAGCGGCAGCACCTCGGTGTTCCTCAGGTCCTTCAACGCTTCTGCGGTGTCCCGGATCTCGCGTTCCCCCGACAGGAAGACCAGGACGTCTCCCGGGGGCTCGGACTCGAGCTCGCGAACCGCGTCGACGATGGCCTCGGTCGGATCCCGTACCTCGGTACGCACGATCTCGTGGTCGGGATCGTCGGGGTCATCGTCTTCCGAAGGCGGTGCCGGGACTTCCAATGGCCGGTACCGGATCTCGACCGGATAGGTCCGTCCCGACACCTCGACGATCGGGGCACCGCCGAAGTGCGCGGCGAAACGCTCGGGCTCGATGGTGGCCGAGGTGACGATGACCTTGAGATCGGGGCGGCGGGGTAACAGCTCGCGCAGGTAGCCGAGCAGGAAGTCGATGTTGAGGCTGCGCTCGTGCGCCTCGTCGAGGATCAGCGTGTCGTAGCGCAGCAGCCGCCGGTCTCTTTGAATCTCGGCGAGCAGAATGCCGTCAGTCATCAGCTTGATCAGGGTGGAGTCGCTGGCCTGATCGGTGAAGCGCACGGTGTAGCCGACGGCCTCACCGAGCGGGGTGCCGAGTTCATCGGCGATGCGTTGCGCGACCGTGCGGGCCGCGAGCCGGCGGGGCTGGGTATGGCCGATGGTGCCGCGGATACCGCGGCCCAGGTCCAGGCAGATCTTGGGCAACTGTGTGGTCTTGCCCGAGCCCGTCGCCCCCGCGACGACCACGACCTGGTTCTCGTTGATGGCCTTGGCCAGCTCGTCGCGGTGGTCACTGACCGGCAGGTCCGGATAGGTGATGGCGGGCACGACGGCCTGGCGCGTGAGCACCAGGGCCTCGGCGGAAGCCACCTGTTCGGCTATCTTGGCCGGGTCGGAGCCACGGAGATTGCGGAGGCGACGGCGCAGCCGGTCCGCGTCACGGATGGTCAGGCCGTCGAGGCGGGAGCGCAGCTCGGCGACTGACGATTCGGACACTCGGTCAAGGATAGGTGCACGAGCAACTGTGATGTAGGTCATAGGTCGCACTGAACTGGCAACCTCCGGTTCCGTAGCCGTAGGTTGCCGCAACCTACGGTTGCGTACCTGCCCGGACGTCCGCGACGCTTGCGGATCGTGGCTCACTACATCGCCAATGTTCGCGATATCGAATTCAATCTCTTCCAGGTTCTGGCCTTGGGCCCGGTCCTCGACTCAGGCGCGTTCGGTGATCTCGACACCGACACCGCCCGCACGATGCTCGACGAGGTCGCGCGCTTTGCCGAGGGGATAGTGGCGGAGTCGTTCGCCGACTGCGACCGCAACCCGCCCGAGTTCGACCCGGCCACCCACGAGATCACGGTGCCCGGCCCGCTGGCGAAAACCGTGCAGGCCGTCAAGGACGCCGAGTGGTGGCGCATCGGTATCGCCGAGAATGCCGGTGGCACACCGGCACCCGCATCGCTGGTATGGGCGATCCAGGAAATGATCATGTGCGCCAACCCATCCGCCATGTTCTTCTACGGCCTCGGCCCGGCGATGGCACACACCTTGGCCGAGGTGGGTACCGAAGAGCAGCAGCGCTGGGCGCGCATGAGCATGGACAAGGGCTGGGCCGGCACCATGGTGCTGACCGAGCCCGACGCCGGGTCCGACGTCGGCGCCGGACGCACCAGGGCCATCGCGCAACCCGACGGCACCTGGCACATCGACGGGGTGAAGCGCTTCATCTCCGGCGGAGAGGTCGGCGACACCGCCGAGAATGTCTTCCACCTCGTGCTGGCCCGCCCCGAGGGCGCCGGACCCGGCACCAAGGGGCTGAGCCTGTTCTACGTGCCGAAGTTCCACTTCGACCCCGAGACCCTCGAACTCGGCGAACGCAACGGCGTGTTCGTCACCGGCGTCGAACACAAGATGGGCATCAAGTCCTCGCCCACCTGTGAGCTGACCTTCGGTGCGCACGGCATCCCGGCCGTCGGCTACCTCGTCGGCGATGTGCACAACGGCATCGCGCAGATGTTCCGGGTGATCGAGAACGCCCGTATGACGGTCGGGGTGAAGTCGGCGGGCACCCTGTCCACGGGCTATCTCAACGCGCTCGCCTACGCCAAGGAACGCATCCAGGGTTCGGACCTGCTCAAGATGGCCGACAAGACCGCACCGCGGGTCGCGATCATCGAGCACCCCGACGTGCGGCGCAGCCTGCTCACGCAGAAAGCCTACGCCGAGGGCCTGCGGTCGGTGTACCTGTACACCGCGGCGCATCAGGATTCCGTGGTGGCGCAACATGTCTCGGGCGCCGATGCCGGCCTGGCGCATCGTGTCAACGACCTGCTGCTGCCGATCGTCAAGGGTGTCGGCTCCGAACGGGCCTACGAGCTGCTCACCGAATCGCTGCAGACCCTCGGCGGATCCGGTTACCTGCAGGACTACCCGATCGAGCAGTACATCCGCGACGCCAAGATCGATTCGCTGTACGAGGGCACCACCGCCATCCAGGCGCTGGACTTCTTCTTCCGCAAGATCGTCCGCGACCAGGGCGGTGCGCTGGCCCACGTCGCGGCCCAGATCTCGGCGACGATCGACGCCGGCGGCGGCGAGCTGAAGCCCGAAATCGACCGGCTCGCCACGGCGCTGGCCGATGTGCAGTCGATGGCGGCAACGCTCACCGGCTACCTGATGGCCGCCCAGGAACAGCCAGAGCAGCTGTACAAGGTCGGCCTGGGTTCGGTGCGGTTCCTGCTGGCGGTGGGCGATCTGCTGATCGGCTGGCGCCTGCTGGTCGGTGCGCAGGTGGCCCGGACCGCGCTGGCCACCGCTACCGACCGCGACCGGCCGTTCTACGAAGGCAAGGTCGCGGTGGCGAAGTTCTTCGCGCACAACATGTTGCCGCTGCTGACGGCGGTTCGTGAAGTAGTCGAGTCGGTCGACGGCGACGTCATGGAGCTGGACAACGACGCGTTCTGAGGCCGGCCGGGGAAGATGGTTTCCATGGCCGACTTCGTGATCCCTCCCCCACCGCACGCGTCACTCCCGGTGAGCACCGGGCCGGAGCGCTTCCCGATCCGGCGGGTGTTCTGCGTGGGCCGCAACTATGCGGCCCACGCCAGGGAGATGGGCAAGGATCCCGACCGGGAGCCGCCGTTCTTCTTCATGAAGCCGGCCGACGCCGTGATCGACGCGGCGGGCGCGGTGCCCTATCCCTCGCTGACCTCGGCCTTCCACCACGAGATCGAACTCGTGGTGGCGCTGGGTGGCGGTGGCCGGGACGTGGCTGCCGACGACGCGCTCAGCCTCGTCTGGGGCTACGGCGTCGGTGTCGATCTGACCCGACGCGATCTACAGGACGAGGCCAAGAAACTCAGCCGTCCCTGGGACTGGTCCAAGGGCTTCGACGCGTCCGCGCCGTGCACGCCGATTCATCCGGTCTCAGAGGTCGGTCATCCAGACAGTGGCGAGATCTGGCTGCGGGTCAACGGTGAGCTCAAGCAGCATGGCGACCTGAAGGACCTGATCTGGTCGGTCCCGGAGGTCATCAGCGCGATCTCGTCCGCCATCGACCTGGCACCAGGTGACCTCATCTACAGCGGAACCCCGGCCGGGGTCGGTCCGATGCAGCCCGGCGATGTCGTGTCCGGCGGCGTCGAAGGAGTCGCGGAGTTCAGCTTCACGATCGGCTCAGCCGATCGGCGGCCCGCCTGACCCGTTGCCCAACGGTGTCCACCTGGCGCGCGGTCATGGGCCGCAACGGGTGGACGGACAGGATCAGCGCGACCCGGCCGTGAGCGCCGAAGACCGGTGCGGCGATCGTGGCCACCGGCTGGGATCTGCGGGCCGCGTCGCCGACCGGGGCCAGACCGATGGTGGTGAACTCGGCGAGCAGCTGATCGGTGATGTCGCGCACGTGATCGGGCAGGCCGTCGCTCGGCAGCGCGCCGACCACCTGTGCCGCCCGAGTGAGATCCGGTGTCGTCCAGTCGACGTCGAATCCGCGGTCCCTGGTCTGCGCGAGCACCTCGACGAGCCGCTCGGTCAGCGTGCTGCCCGCGGTGGGCGCCCGGTCGATCCAGGCGCGTTGCTCGGCAGGCGAATCCCAGGCCGCGAACGCGACGCCGAACGGCGGTGCGTAACGGATACGGTCCGTCGGGGGACCGCCCGATCCGGCGCCCTCGAACGCGGTGATCACCAGCTCGGCACCGGCCCGCTCGACCACCGAGGCGGCATACCCGAGAAGCTCTGAAAGCTCTTGTGCGGCAATGCGAGCCGCATGCGCCAATGGTCGGGCAGCCTCGGTTCGCGCCGCCACCACGGCCAGGCCCGGCCCGAGCGCGAACGTCTTGCCCGCGGGGTCGCGGATCAGCCAGCCCCGGTCGCACAAGGTCTTGAGGATGGCATGCGCGGTGGCCTGCGTCAGGCCCAGTGCGCTCACCACATCGGAGAACCGCAGCCCCGTATCGCCGGAACCCGCCAGCAACTCGATGACGTCGAGCACCCGGCCGGTGGGCGCCGAGCTCGCACCACGCACCCTTGACTCCCCTCTGGGTGGTTCCTACAGTCAGCCTTGTCAATTCGAGATACTATCTCGACTATTCGAGAATGGATAGATGTGATGCGCGCAGTCGTCTTGCGGGAGGGCGCCCTGACGGTGCGTGAGATTGCCGATCCCGTACCCGGACCCGGCGAGCTCCTGTTGCGGGTACTCAGTACCGCGCTCTGCGCCTCCGACGTCCATTTCATGGACCATCCGGAACTCGGCCTCGACGACCCGACCGGCCGATCGCTGTATGACTCTGACCGGGACGTGGTGCTCGGCCACGAGTTCGTCGGCGAGGTCATCGCGCACGGGCCCGGTTGCACCGGCCAGTTCCCGGTCGGTGCCAGGGTCACGTCGATTCCCATCAGGCTGATCAACGGGGGCGCCGACGGTGCACACATCATCGGTCAGCACCCCGACTCCCCCGGCAGCTTCGCCGAGCTGGTGGTGGTCTCCGAATCCATCGCCCGAGTCGCCGGCGGTACCGCGACCGACGACGCCGTCGCCCTCACCGACGCGTTCGCCGTCGGCGAGTTCTACGTCCGCTCGGCCCGCCTGGAGTCCGGCGAGATCCCCATCGTCATCGGAGCCGGAGCGATCGGGCTGTCGGCCGTCGCCGCCCTCGCCCGCCGCGGTACCGAGCCCATCATCGTGTCGGACTATCAGGCCGACCGGCGGGCATTGGCCTGCAAGGAGTTCGGCGCGCACATCGCCGTCGACCCTGCTGAGCGCTCACCGCTGGAGGTCTGGCGTGAGGTCCGCGCCGAACGCAACCTGTGGGGACCGGCCGTCGTTTTCGAATGCGTCGGAGCCTCGGGCCTGATCCAGAAGATCGTCGAGGAGGCCGACATGGGCACCCGCATCTACTGTGCCGGCGGTTGGTACACCGGCGACACCCTCGACATCACCACGGCCACCCGCCAGGGGGTGACCCTGCAGTTCGGCGGTGGGCCCTGGCCGCAGGACTGGTACGGCACGCTGGGCGCTATCGCCGCCGGCGAGCTTGACCCGACGCCCAGCATCGGCATGGTGGTGCCCCTCGATGAGGTTCCCGACGCGCTCGACCTGGCCCGCCGGTCGGTGGGACCGGCGCGAATCATCGTTCGTCCGAATGGAGTTGGCAATGAGCGATCGTGATGACATCACCGACGTACTGGTCCGCTACGCGACCGGGATCGACCGGCGGGACTGGCCGCTGTTCCGCACCGTGTTCACCGACGACTGCCTGCTGGACTACGGAGAGATCGGGCAGTGGAACGGGGTGGACGCGGTCACCGAGTTCATGGACCAGTCCCACGCCATGGCCGGACACACCATGCACCGGCTGAGCAACCACGCGATCACCGCCGACGGTGACACCGCCACGGCCCGCACCTACGTCGATGCGCTGATCCTGGCCCAGGACAACAACTCCGGTGTCAACGCCATCGGTTTCTACGACGACGAACTGGTCCGGACCGCCGCGGGCTGGCGGATCGCGCGGCGACGGTTCACCACGGTGCGGATCGCCAATGTCTGACTTCGCAGAGAAGTACGGGCCGTGGGCACTGGTGGCCGGCGCGTCCGATGGCGTCGGTTCGGCGATGTCCGAAGAGCTGGCCCGCCGTGGCCTCAACGTGGTCCTGCTGGCCCGGCGCAAGGCGGTTCTCGAAGATGTCGCCGCGCAGATCCGCGCGCGCACCGGGGTGCAGACGAGCACGCTGGCAATCGATCTGGCCGTGCCGGGGGCCGCCGGGCAGGTGATCGACGCGACCGCGGACCTGGACATCGGCTTCCTGGTGTACTGCGCCGGGGCCGATCCCAAGTTCACACCGTTCCTGTCCGGTCCGCTCTCGGACGCCGAGTCACTGGTCCAGCGCAACTGCATGGTGCCGATGCAGCTGTGTCACCACTACGCACAACCGATGGTCGAGCGCGGTCGTGGCGGCATCGTCATTTTCGGGTCAGGGGCCGGATTCGCCGGCGGGCCGAACATGGTGGCCTACGGCGCGAGCAAGGCGTTCGACATGGTGTTCGCCGAGGCGTTGTGGACCGAGTTGCACGACAAGGGCGTTGATGTCCTCGGGCTGATCCTCGGCAAGACCGACACCCCCGCACTGCGCAAGCTCGAGCACGAGCGCGGCCAGATCGACTCGACCGATCAAGCGCCGCCGGGTGCGGCGGCCCTCGACGATGTGGTGGCAGCAGCCTTCGACAACCTCGCCGACGGCCCGACCTGCCTGGTGGGCCCGGAGATTCAGGCCGCCGCGCAGCTGATGGCCTCGGTGAGCCGCAACGATGCGGTGCGGTTCATCGCGCAGGCAGTCACAGCGGCGATGGGCACCTGACCCCGAACCGGACGGGGACCGTCAACGGCCCTCGGATCGCCGGGGTGTCGCGCCACGTCGGGGTGCCCACGAGTGCGGGGCCGCGGCGCAAGATGTGGCATAGGGCGGCGGTGGTTTCCAGTCGGGCCAAGGGGGCGCCCAGGCAGTAGTGGGCGCCGTGCCCGAAGGTCAGCGGTGCGGGTCCAGGCCGGCCCGGACGGAACAGGTCCGGATCGGCGTAGACGGCCGGATCGCGGTTGGCTGCCGCGACACACGCCAGAACGGTTTCTCCACAACGGATATCGATGCCGGTGAGGGTCTGGTCGGCGGTCGCAGTGCGAGCGGTCGCCTGGACGGGGCTGTCGAGACGCAGCAGTTCGGCGACCACTCCCGGGTCGGCGGGGTCGATCCGGTCTGCGGGACAGGTGCCGTCGTCATCAGGACTGAGTAGTCGGACGAGGCCGGCTCCGAGCAGGTTTGCGGTGGTCTCGTGTCCGGCGACCGCGATCAGGATCGCGGTGGTGACAACCTCGCCCAGCGTGAGAGACGCGTCCGCCGCGATGTAGCTGAGCAGGTCGTCTCGGGGATGGGTGCGGCGGTCAGCGGCCGCGGGCAGCATCTCGGTGAGTAGTACCGCCGCCGCGCCGATGCCCTGTGCGAGTTCTTCCTGATCGGTGAACCCGCCGAGGATGCGGATGATGGCCGACGAGTGCTCACGCAGTGCCGCGCACTGGTCGGTGTCCAAGCCGAGCCACGCGCCGATGACCGCTATCGGTAGCGGGAGGGCGATCTGCGCCATCGCATCGAACGACTCGTCGGCGGGAATCGTGGAAACCGTGTCGTTGCAGATGGTTTCGACACCGTCGGCGAGTCGTTTGATGAAGGCGCGGCCGAATACGTCCCGCACCGCGCCACGCAACCGGTCATGGGCAGGGCCATCGGTGAACAGCATGCTGGCTTCGACGAACGTCGAGTTGAAGAAGTCCGACGCACCGGAGGCGGCCATGCTCGCGCGGGGGTCCGCGGTCCACTGCGTTCCGGTGAGTACCTCGCGGGTGGCGTGATAGCCGAGGACCAGCCAGGCCTGCGCGGTGTCATCCCAGACGACGTCACCGCCGCGCCGCCGCGCCTCATAGAACGGATAGGGATCGGCCGCGTCCCAGGGAAGTCGTGCCGGTGAGAGGTCAGGGATGGTCATGGTGATCCAATCCGCATGGCAATCCGCGTTCACGGACCCAGGCATGGTGCAGCTTCCCGAGTTCGGTGTTGGGTTCAGCGATGCCGGAGAGGTCTTCGAGAATGGACCGCACCGGCACGGTTGCGCGTAGTCCGGTGGCGATGTGATCGAAGGCGATCTGCAACCGGGGCAGAAACACGAATTCACGGGTCACCGTCATGTGTGCGGAGTTCTGGTCACCCAGGAACGCGCGGAGACTTCGCGCCATCAGTTCCGGTGTGTACGTGACCGGTTGCGGTTGGGTGGTCGCGTGCGTCATGTCCGAGACGACGCGCCGCAGGTCGTCGTCACTGAGCGACGAATCAGCCGATATCAGCCCCATCTGGAGCATCAGCTCACGGCAATCGTCGTAGCGACCCTCCATCCCGGCATGCATCAGCGCAAGGAACAGCCAACGGGGCCGTTCGGCGAAGGACTGGACACAGCCGAAGTCGAGGCAACCGACGGTGCCATCTGGGTTGAACAGGAAGTTGCCGGGATGCGGGTCGACCTGGACGAGGTTGCCGTGGCGGGACCCGCTGTTGATGAATCGGAAGACCGCTTCGGCCCAGGTGTTCCGTAGGTCTTGTTCGGCGTGTTGAGCTGCGGCCCAATCCATTCCATCGAGGTAGGTCATCGTCAGCACCCGCTCGCCGGAAGCTTCAGCGATGACGTCGGGGATATGGATGAAGGGGTGGCCCCGCAGGAGGTCGGCGAACGCGGTGATCATCGCTGCTTCGTGTCGGTAGTCGACTTCCTCGCCGATCCGGGCGGTGATCTCGGCGGCCATGGCACGGATGTCGGTCATCACACCCAACGCAGCGGCTCCCAAACGCATGAACGTGAGCAACAGTTCAGTGTTGGCGAGGTCATCCCGGATCGCCTGGGCGACACCGGGATACTGTATTTTGACCGCAACCGCACGCCCGTCACGAAGCACGGCCCGATGCACCTGACCGACCGATGCCGCCGCGATCGGCTCATCGTCGAACTCGGCGAAACATTCGGTACCCGAACCGAGCTCGTCAGCGAGCACCGTCCGCACGAGGTCGGGGCACATCGGCGGCGCGTCGGTCCGTAACCGGGCCAACGCCCGCTGATAAGGTGCGAATCCCGAACTGCCGATCGCCTCGGCATCGACCATAGACAGAATCTGGCCTGCCTTCATCAAGGCACCTTTGGAATGACCCAGCAGTTCGGTGTAGCGCTCCGCGGTGCGTTCGTGGAACCGCTCGACTGCACCATGTGACCCGCTCTTCTCCCGCAGTCCCGCCACCAGCCGGCCGCCTGCGGCGCGAGCAGTGAACCCAGCCAGGGGCATGGTCCGGCGGAAACGGCCGCGCGGCACCATGTCGTCTGCTGCGGTCATCGGCCTTCCCTCCCGAGCCGGGTCGCGGTGTGGTCATCGAGAGCACCTGGTAGACCCCGCTCACGCACCCACGCGTGGTGTAGCTTGCCCAGCTCGGTTGTGGGTTCGGCGACTCCATCCATATCGTCGACGATGCTGCGGGCGGGCAGCGTGGCGTGCAGTTTGGCGGAGATACTCGTGAGCGCCTGATTCACCCGCGGGGCAAAGGCGTAGGCGTCGGGCACCCGCATGCGAGACAACGGATTGGCGGAGTCAGGGCTGAACATCCAACGCGTGGTGCGTGCGGTGCTCTTCGCGGTATACGTGACCGGCTGCGGAGCGGCGACGATGTCGTAGAACACCTGAGTCCAGAAGTCGCAGAGCTCCGCGCTGCTGATCGGGTAGTCATCGGTGATGAATCCCGCTTCGATGACGTCGGCACGCAAGGCGTCGAGGCGCTTGTCGATGGTGTTGCGCACGATGGAGATCCACATCCTGCGCTTCTGTTCCGCGAGCACTTTGATGCAGCCGAAGTCGACGAACCCAACACTGCCGTCGCTGCCGAACCGATAGTTGCCCGGGTGCGGGTCAGCATGGAGCAGATTGCTGTGCCGTAGGCTCGAATAGCTGAACCGAGTGATCACTTCGGCCCAGCGGTTCTTGAGATATTGCTCAGCTTGTTGCGCTGCAGCCCAACTGATTCCATCCAGATATGTCATCGTGAGGACCCGGTCCGTACAGGCATGGCCGACGATCTCGGGGACCCGGAAGAACGGATGGTCGAAGTACAGTTGGTGGAAGGTTGCGATCATTTTCGCCTCGCGTCGGTAGTCCACCTCCTCGGCGATACGCGCGGTGTACTCACGGGCCAGCTCGCGTGGGTCGAATACGATCCCCGACGCCGATGTGGCAAATCGTAGGAACGTGGCGATGAGCTCCGTGTTGGCTAGGTCCTCTCGGATCGCCTGCGCCACACCGGGATACTGCACCTTGACCGCAACGTCACGCCCGTCGGGAAGGACAGCGCGGTGGACCTGGCCGATCGAGGCTGACGCAATCGGCTCATCGCTGAACTCGACGAAAGTCCCCATACCGTCTTCGAGTTCATCATTCAGGACGTCGTGGACGAGCGCGGACTCCATGGGAGGAGCATCCGCCTGAAGCCGGGCGAGTGCTTTTTGGTAAGGCTGGAATCCGCCGTTCCCCACGTCTGATGATTCGATCAGAGACATCAGCTGCCCGATCTTCATCAGGGCACCCTTGGAGTGGCCGAGCATCTCGACGTAACGGCCGGCGGTGCGCTCATGGAACCGCCGCACCGCACCGTCATCACCGACCCGCTGTTGCAATCCCGCCACGAGCCGCCCACCAGCGGCACGAGCGGTGAACCCGGCCAGGGGCATGGTTCTGCGAAGCCGGCCTTGGGGCACATGCTGGTGGTGTTCTGCCATCGAACCGCTCCCACAGGGTTGGACTCGTAGTACAGTGCATTCATACGCAGAGTAAGTGATCACTTGCAGGAGGTCAACGATGGCGGCCGGATCAACCCGAGAGCGGCTGGTCACCGAGGCAATGAAGCTGTTCAGCGACAGGGGCTTTGAAGCCACCAGCGTGTCCCAAATCGAGGCCGCGGCAGGCTTGTCCGCCGGCTCGGGAGCGCTGTACCGCCACTTCAAATCCAAAGACGCTCTTCTGTCAGCCGGTATCGACCGCCAACTCGATCGGCGCTCAGCCATGCAGGACATCCGCGCCCTGTTCGCCGGGCTCGGGGACTTACACAGTGAACTGACCGTGCTCGGTCGGTACCTGCTCACGGTGATCGATCAGGAAAGCGAGCTACTCCAGGTCGCGGCCCGCACACCGGCCGGGCTGTCCGATCGCCTGGACACCGCCTATGCCGCGCTCGTCGACGGGCTGTGCGACGAATTGCACGGGTGGATCAATGTCTGGGTTCCGGACAGATCTTCTGACGAGACGCGGGTCCTGGCTTCACTCGGAATCAACAGCCTGCTCGGAGAACGCTTCGCCGCCAACCTGTTCGGCCACGCAACGGCAGCGGCATCCGACGATGAGTATCTGAAGGAATGGACCGCGACCCTCGCCGCACGCGTGCAATCACTCGGCTGACTTGACGGACCTCGACAGCGGGCTTTCGTCGTGATTGCCTGAGCACATGGGGCGGCTTTACCGGTATACCGATGTTCGTCGCGTCACCGCGGATCCAGCCGTCGTTTGGGAGATTGTCTCCAACCATGAACGCATGTCCGAGTGGACACCTTCTCGCAGGGTGGTTCTGGAACGCCCCGGCAGCCCTGACCGAAACGGCGTGGGCACAATCCGCGCCCTTCACATGTTCGGACCCGTTATCCGGGAACTCATTACAGCGTTCGAGCCGCCGACGACGATGCAGTACCGCTTGATGTCGGGCCTGCCCTTTCGCGAGTACACAGGCCAGATCACCATCGAGCCCACGGAAACCGGCAGCCTGATGTCGACGGTTATCAGCTTTTGCACGATCATCCCGGGCACACAGATTCTCGTCGCCATCGCGATGCGTATTGCCAGTGCGGGTGCAGTCCGCATGGCGCGCAGGCGGCGACCGCCGCTATAGGCGACGGTCAGGGTCCGCGTACTGCCCTGCCGCCTAAGGTGGGGCGGTTGGTCGGCTCTGGGATGGGAACCGCGGGGTCGAATGCTGGGGTGTTCCAGAGGTGTTCGATGTTGGGTGGCATGGGTTGGTTCAGGTCGTCCCAGCCCAGGTCCCAGTCGGGCACCCACTGCGGGTCGGGCGCCAGGTGCCAATCGGGTTCGGGGTCTGGCGCGAACTGCCACGCGGGTTCGGGGTCTGGCGCCGGGTCGTATTCCGACTCCAATGTCCGCTCGAGGTCTGGCTGCGGCTCTGACTCCGGGATGCACGCGGGCTGTGGGTCGTGCAGCGGGGGTGGGGTGAGCAGGAGTTCGGGGCGGTGGTGGTAGTTGATGCGGTGTTGGCCGTGGTCGAGGTCGGGTGGGGGATGCCATTCGACGTCGCCGTTTTGGTTGATGGTGGTGGTGTAGCCGCCGTCGCTGTTGACGAGGCGGTTGTCGGGCCCGCAGGCCAGGGACATCTCGTTGACGTTGGTGTCGCCGCCATCAGCCCAGTCGGCAGCGCCGTGGTGGGCTTGGCAGCCGTAGGCGCCGACCGTGCAGCCCGGTTTGGTGCAGCCCCCGTCGCGGGCGATCAGCATGATCCGCTGGGCCGGGCTGGCGATGCGCCGGGCCCGAAAATAGTTCAGGGCCGCTCCGGTGGCCTGATCGAAGACCGCCAAGTAGTGACTGGCGTGGGATCCCATGCGGATGACGTCCTGGATGGGAATCTTGGTACCCCCGCCGGTCACACCGATCCCGGCACGTGATTCGAGGTCTTGCAAGGTGGTGCGGACGATCACCGACACCGGTAATCCGTTGAGCTGACCCAGATCCGTCATCAACGCGATGCGTCCGATGACCAGCAGCGCGTCGTGTTGGCGTTGGGCCAGGCTGCGGTGGTCGTTGTCGATCTGGGCTTGGGTGGGGGTGCCGCTGGTGCAGGGTTCGTCGTCATCGGGATTGCACATGCCCGGCGCGGCGAATTTGGCGAACAGCACTTCCATGACGGCCGCCGCTTCCGGCGTCAGATTCGCGGTCAGCGGGATCATGCCGTCGCGGCACTGCTTGCCGGCTGTCAGGCCGCGTTTGCGGGCGCGTTCGGTGTCGTCGGGTTCGGGGCCGTCCTGGTCGAGCAGGAACAGGCGCAGCGCGGCGGTGTCTTTGAGTTCTTTGGGGCCCACCCCGACCGCGACCCGGACCAGGTCGGCTTCGAACTGTTCGCGGGTGCTCTGGTCGACGAACCCGGGAAGGTCTTTCACGGCATCGCGTAGCACTTTGACGTGGTCAGCGGTGAGCAGTCCGGCGCCCTGGGCGGCGGCAACGACCGGCAGCTCCGGCGGCAACGGTTCCCCGGTCACAGCGCGGCGCGGCCCCAACTCGGCTGCCTCACCCAACCGACGGCCCGCTTCGGTGGTCGACAGCCGCCAGCGGATGCGCAGCACCTCGTTCCACGATTTGGCGCCCAGCTCGCGGGGTGTGGCCTCGGCCTGCAACCGCGCCAGCAGTCGATGCCACGGACCCGGCAGTTGGCAGGTCAACGCCTCGTACTCGTCCATCACCGCCATCAGCTCGCAGCGGGTCAACGATTCGAAGTCACACGCCGCGAACGCGTCGAACGCCGCGCGTAACGCCGCTACCGCGCCAACCGCACCCGCTTGCATGACTCGAACATACATTCGACCACTGACAAAAAGTGGCCGCACGGTGGTACTAGCTGACGCGGTCGGGCGCCCAGTACGCGAGCATCTCCGCGAACGTCTCGAACGCAGGCTTTGACACCCCGTAGGCGGCCTCGAAGTGGATGCTCAGCGGGAAGCCCAGGTCGGCCACCCCGTCGATCACCCGCTTGTACAGGTCCAGCATCAGCTTGCGCTTCTCATCCACGTCGCATCCGGCGAGTTGGCTGACGAACTCCTGCTCGGCGGCCACGGCCTCGTTGCCCGGATCCTGGATCAGCCAGTTGATCAGCCCGACCCTGGATTCCATCTTCGGCACGAAGCCGAACGACAGCAGGATCTCGGGCCGGTGATCGGTGGTCTCGGCGAGCTCCTTGAGGAAGCCCACGATGGCGTCGGAGTACAGCAGCTGAGTCATGCCGTACGTCGCGCCCTGGTCGCATTTGAAGTTGAACCGGCCCTGCTCGCCCTCACGCGTCGGGATGAGGATGGCGCCGCGGTTGGGGACCAGCTGCTCATAGATCGTCAGGGCGTCCGTGGGCGCGACACCCTCGCCTTCGCCGTCCTTCATGGTCCGGGGCACGCCGACGAACGCGATGCCGTCGAATCCGGCCCCACTGAGATCGGTCAGCCGCTTGCCCAGCGCGTCCTGGTCCAGGAACGACGTGACCTGCGTGCACAGACCGCGCATGCCGGCCAGCTCGGGCCGCAGGATGTTCCAGTAGTCCAGGACATCCATCCGCGGCTTCATCTCGATCGGACGGTCGTCGTCCTCGTCGATCATCCCGGGGATCATGACGTGCCGGATCCGGCCTTCGATGCCGGTTTCAGCCGCCAAGGCGAGCACTTTCCGCGCCTCTTCAACGGGGTACTGCTCACCGCGTTCCAGGTTCGGCGGGACGAGTTCCAGCGCGATGGTGTTCAGGGGCACGGACTTGCTCCACATCTCATTACGTTCAGTCGCAGCCTGCCGGGCGGCACTGACCAGCAGCAGACGATGTTCTCCAGACTACGTATCGGGGCCTTCACAATGACGGGCCGGTCACCCGCTGGGGTGAGAAAGTGACCCGGCCCACATCGCGCCGCGCCGGCTCGGTCGTGGTAAACCACCGTCATGGCTGAGCGCGTCACGTTCCCCAGTTCGACCGGCCCGACGCTGGCGGGGGTGATCGACCGGCCGGACGGGCCGGTGCGGGGCTGGGGCGTGTTCTCGCACGGCTTCACGCTCGGCAAGGACTCTCCGGCCGCCTCGCGCATATGCAAGCAGCTGGCCGGTGACGGCATCGGGATGTTGCGCTTCGATGCGCTGGGCCTGGGGGATTCCGGGGGCGACTGGGGCGACGGTTCGTTCACGGTGAAGGTCGACGACGTGGTCGCGGCGTGCACGTTCATGTCGGAACGGGGCACCCCGGCCGACATCCTGATCGGGCATTCCTGGGGCGGGTCGGCGGCCATCGCCGCCGCCCGGCAATCCCCCGGCGTACGGGCCGTGGTGACCGTCGGTGCGCCGTTCGACGTCGGCCATGTCGAGCATCAGTACGACGCGTGCCTGGAGCAGGTGTTCGCCGAAGGCAGCGGACAGTGGATGGTCGGCGGGAAGACGCTGACGCTCAAGCGGTCGTTCGTCGAGGATGTCCGGACCGCCGAGTTGCGCGACAAGATCCAGGCCCTCAAGATGCCGTTGCTCATCCTGCACTCCCCGACCGACAACACGGTCAGCATCCAGAACGCCAGCGACATCTTCTGGGCCGCCCGCCATCCGCGCAGCTTCGTCTCCCTGGAAGGTTCCGAGCACCTGCTGACCGGGCCGGGGCAGGCAAAACGCGCCGGACGGATCATCGGAGCCTGGGCCGACGCCTACCTCGACGTGCGATAGCGTCGCTACATGTCTGACGCAGCCACTCAGATCGCGTTCGTGCAAGCCACCTGGCATCGCAACATCGTCGACAAGGCCCGCGAGGGATTCACCGATCAGATCGGCACCCACGGCGTCGATGGCGCGGCCCTGGAGTTCTTCGAGGTTCCGGGCGCCTTCGAGATCCCGCTCACCGCAAAGCGTCTGGCACTGACCGGACGTTACCGGGCGATCGTGGCGGCCGGGCTCGTGGTCGACGGCGGCATCTACCGCCACGACTTCGTGGCCACCGCGGTGATCGACGGCCTGATGCGCGTCCAGCTCGACACCGATGTGCCGGTGTTCTCGGTCGTGCTCACCCCGCACCACTTCCACGAGCACGACGAGCACGTCGACTACTTCACCAGGCACTTCGTCAAGAAGGGCGCCGAGGCGGCCAACGCCGTCGCGGCCACCCTGGCCGTACACGCCTCGCTGGGTTAATCGCGCACGAGGGCGTCGCGGCCGGCCCGGATCATGTCTTCTCGGGCCACCACTTTCACACGTTCGCGCCCCTGAACCTCACCCAGTGACACCTCGTGGGCGTCGAGGCGCTCCCATTCCGCCCATGTGGTGTAGTCGACCCCGTTGGCGGCCAGGTGGGCGAATATCGCATCGGGATCGGTGGTTTCGGGGGTCCGCAGGCCGGACAGATCGTTGAGCAGGCTGGTGACGGTTTCGGCCGCGTCGGACTTGGTGTGCCCGATCAGTCCGATCGGCCCACGCTTGATCCATCCCGTCACATAAGCGGCATCGATCAGGCCTCCGTCGATGTCAAGCACCCGGCCCGCGTCATTCGGCACCACGCCGGCATGGTGATCGAACGGTAGGTCCGCCAGATGAGTCGACAGGTAGCCGACCGCACGGTAAACGGCTTCGACCGGCCAGTCGGTGAATTCACCTGTGCCACAGGCATTTCCGTCACCGCGAAGCTCGGTGCGCTCGGTGCGCAGGCCCTCGACCCGGTCGGTGCCCAGGACCGCAACGGGTGACTGGCACAGGTGCAGGTGAATGCGGTGCGGCGCGCCGGTCGGCTCGCGCTGCAGATACTTCATCATGGTGTCCACCACCAGCCTGGTCGACTTGCTCGTGTTGATGGCCTGCTGGCTGGCCTCATCGATTTCGAAGCCTTCCGGATGCACGATGACGTCGACACTCGGCGAGTGCGACAGCTCACGAAACTCCATGGGGCTGAACTTGATCTGAGCCGGCCCGCGGCGCGCGAAGACGTGGACATCGGTGGCCTGGTTGGCGGCCAGCCCCTGGTAGACGTTGCCGGGAATCTCGGTGCCGAGTTGTTCGTCCGCCGGCTTGGCCAGCATCCGCGCGATGTCCAGTGCCACGTTGCCCGCACCGAGCACGGCGACGTGCTTCGCGGTCAGCGGCCAGGTACGCGGCACGTCCGGATGCCCGTCGTACCAGGACACGAAGTCGGCAGCGCCATAGCTTCCGGGCAGGTCGATACCGGGGATGTCCAGCGCACGGTCGGCCCTGGCCCCGGTGGAGAAGATCACCGCGTCGTAGTGGCGCCGCAGATCGGCCAACCGCAGATCCGTGCCGTAGTGGACGTTGCCGATGAACCTCACGCTGTTCTCGTCACGGGACAGCACCCGACGCAGCGCCTTGATGATCTCCTTGATCCGCGGATGATCCGGGGCGACGCCGTAGCGCACGAGGCCATAGGGCGCAGGCAACCGGTCGAATACGTCGACGCGCGCGTGCTCGTACTCCTTGGTCAGGATGTCGGCGGCGTAGATGCCGGCCGGGCCCGCGCCGATGACTGCTACCTGAATCTTCCTCATGAGCGCCCTTCTATTTAGGTAAGGCAAGCCTAAATAGAACGCCACGCCTTGTGCGGCCTCCCCTGGGAGATCCCTGTCACGGTGCGGTGGCGCGGCGCACGTGCTCGACGATCCGCTCGTAGATCTTCCGGGTGACCTCGACGTCGTCGCTCATGATGTTGTAGCCGTGGTCGACATCGGGCACTTCGAGGTATTCGGCCAGGGAGCCGACGGCATCGAGCGTCTGCGCGTACCGCTTGGCCTCGTCACGCAGCCGGTCGTACTCCGCGGTGACGATCAGCGCCGGGGCGATGCCGTCGAGGCCGTCAGCGTTGGTGCCCCACGCCGGGGACGCCAGACGATCCCTGCGCTGGGCCCGATCGGGGATGTAGGCGGTGTCGAACACCTCACCCATCCACGGCTTCATCACGGCCTTTGCGCCCAACGGCGAGTTCTTGTCCTTCGTGGCGGTGACGAGGTCCAACGGCGGGTAGTGCAGAACCTGCAGGGCGATCTGCGGCCCACCGTTCTCGTGGGCCAACCGCGAGGCTGCCGCGGACAGACTGCCGCCCGCGCTCTGCCCTCCGACACACAATCGGCTGCCATCCCAGTCCCGTTCGGGCGCCGAGGCCCAGCCGAGCACGTCATAGATCTGCTCGACCGGGGTGGGAAACCTGCGGTTCGGGGCCAGCAGGTAATCGACGTTGACCACAACGACATTGGCGTGGGCGCACAGAAAGCGGCACCACGGGTCGTCCTGCTCGCGGTGCCCGACGACGAAACCTCCGCCGTGCACGTTCACGTACACCGCCGGCTGCGCCTCGCCGGACGCCGGGTGATACACCGTCGCGGCGACCGCGCCGTGCCGGGTCGGGATATCGATCAGTGTTGTGCGCCCGGGGATTTCGGTAAACCGCACGCCTGGTTTGGGAGCCGGGTTGACCGCCGCGGAGAACAACCGGGCCAGGGCATCGGCCAGCAGCGGTGTAGACAGTATGGACACGATTTCCTTCGAATGAGGGGTCGAGCCAACAACAATCGCACTCGACGCTACCGCGCACAACTCAATTGAGGGTGTCCGACGGATTCTCACCGAAGGTGCGGCGGTAGACCGCGGCGAAACGACCGGTATGGGCGAATCCCCAGCGGGCCGCGACGGCCTGCACGGTCGTCGTCGCCGGATCGGCCTTGAGCAGCTGTTGGCGGGCGTGGTCGAGGCGGACCCGGCGCAGATAACCCATCGGCGACACTTCGAGGTGGCGACGGAACATGTATTGCAGGGCGCGGGGCGTGACATAGACGGCCTCCGCGATATCGACCAGAGCGATATCGCGGTCGGCGTTCGCCTCGATGTAGGCGATGGCCCGCCGCAGCAGCACCGGCTTCGCATCGCGCCGATCGATCGGACCGGGCTCCAGCCCCGCATTGGTCGGCAGGGTGGACACCACCGCGGCAGCCAGCATCGCGGCAGTGGTCGAGGCCACCAGCGTCGGAACGGGCCCCGTCTTGCCGTGCACCACCGACCGCACGTATTCGATCGCCGCGTCGAGTTGGCGACCCGCCTGCGGCGATATCGGACGGTGGCCCGTCAGTCGCACGGTTTCGCCCGGCTCACCGGGACCCGTCGCCGCGACGCGCCCCAGCAATTCGGTGTCGAACATGGTCAGGTCGTAGTCCGCCCGGCACACCCGGCCCGAGTAGGGCAGCTCCGGCGGGGAGAACAACGTGACGTCACCCGGACCGAAGACGTCCTGCGGCTCGCCGATGAAGTTCTCCTCGATACGGCCCGAATGCACTCGGCACAGACAGACCCGGTTCAGCGGATCGGCGTCGTAGGACATGTGATAGTCGAGCTCGAGTTCGTCGAAACTGATCGGGCCCAGCCATTTGCGGACGATGCGCGTGGTCGGTGTCTCGCCGCTCCCTCGGCCGATGCTCATCTTCGTGTAGGCGCGGACCAGGAATTCCTCGGTCGCGCCGAGGTCCGCACTGGTGAAATCGAGGTCTTCGTTCGCCGTCATCACGTTTCGCCTCAGGTGACCTGACGGGGTGCGGTCGCAGTCCCGAGAAAGCCATCCTACCTGGGATGCTTACGTTGTATACGGCCAACGGTTTGAGTCCGCCCCGGGGCCGGTCAGCCAGAACCGGCCGTCAGACCCGCGGCGCCGACGACCGGCAGGTGATGATCGGCGAAGACCCGCAGCAGTGGGCGTAGCGCCGGTCCGGCCACGACGTGCCAGGACACGTGCGCCCGGTGGCATTCGTCGGCAAATGCCAACAGCACACGGAATCCCTCGACGGCCATGAAGTCGACCGAGCGCAGGTCCAGAACAAAGGGGTTCCCGGGCCGCGCCAGGCGACGGATCGCGGCGGCCAGCCGGTCCGCGTTGCAGATGTCGACTTCCCCCTCGACCACCAGCACGGTGGCCGGGCCCCTGATGTGCGCCGAGACCCGCGCTCCGGCGCAGTCGATGACGCCGGCATCGGGCGAACGAACCGGTCGTAGCCGGCCAGGATGGTGAACAGCAGTCATGATGGCACTCCATCGCCTAGCTACAGGGGGGCCGAGGTGACCCTCGACCACGTGACCGGCTGTGTCCTCAACCGCCTTGAGGTTATCGCGATCATGGTCGGCCAGGATCGATTCCGATTACGGGACACCAGCCGGGAAACCTGTGAAACACCCTTCACCCCAATGGTTTTCGACCCAATCGCACCATTCGGCAGCCAGTGAGGATTTCGTTGTCTGGATGACCCGAGGGCCTGTCGGTTTCGTTTATTGACCCACGCGCAGAACTATCGGGGGCACGCGGCCATTTTCGGGTGCGCATTGTGAATCCGGCCACGCCGGCCGTCGTCCGGACAGTCGAAGTGCCTGCAAAACAGCCTGATGTGCAGGAAACATGAACATGGCTCACGTCACCCATGTGCGACGATCTAGTCGTGGTCACCCACAAGCCACTACGGCGACGGCAACCCGTGCAGGAGCGCAGCAGGCGCCGCGTCGAACGCATCCGCGCCGCCGCACTCGAGCTACTCGAGACCCAGGGCGTCGACTCCGTCACCACCCGGGCCATCGCCCAACGTGCCGATGTGCCCGTGGCAACCGTCTATCAGTTCTTCCCCAACCGGGACGCGATCCTGCAGGAGATCGTCGCCGACCATCTCGACCGGCGCGATGCCGAAGGTGCGGAGATACTGGCGGCACTCGCCCCGACCAGCCTGGCCGAGGTGGCCCATGGCATCTTCGAATTCCATTACGAGCACCTGCGCAACCATCCGCACCTGGTGAACCTGCACTACACCAGCCTGGCCAGTGGTCTGCTCGCCGACCCGCGTGCGCGCCGGGCCGAGTTCGCCAACGCCCTGCACGGCGCGCTGCTGCATTGGGGCCTGCTGCGCGAGGGCACGGACGCGCTGGTCACCATGGTTGCCGTCGAGATGGGTGATCGCCTGTTGCAGATGGCCTTCCACGCGGGCCCGGACAAGGACCGCACGATCCTCACCGAGGGCGAGAAGGCGCTGACCGAGTACCTGCAGACCTACGCCGCGCCGACCGCCTGATCGGCGCCCTGCTTGACCAGGGCGAACCGGGTCAGGGTACCGACAAACCGGGCGAGATCGTCCAGCCGGTAGCGCATCCCCGGCCCGGGAACCCAGTGTCCGGCGCAGCGCTCGAGCACCAGCGCCTCCACCGGCTCGTCGAATACCGGGGACGCCACGCCAGGTGCGCTCGGACTGAGCCATCCGTCGACGATGTGCACCTGCAGCGCCCTGCCGTCGAGCCGGCGCACGCGCACCGATGACGCCTTCACCGTGACGGCGACGGTGGTGGTTGCGAAGTCGCCACCGATACCCACCTGGACCACATCGTCGACGAGCGGGACGGTGAGACGGGTTGTTCCCCGGCAAAGCCGGTCGAGATCAGCCGCCGGCAGGGACGACAAACACGCACGCATACCGTTAATGATTATCATTTTCAGAACTTGCCCTCAACCGCGCGGGCAAGTGCGCTGTTCAGCGGGTCAGCGCCGGGCGCCGCTGCCACCCACCTCGGCTGCAAGCGGCGGCGGAAGCGGGGTAGTGGGCGTGGGTGACGCCGTCGCGGGAGCCGGGGCCGCCCCCGGGCGGTGGAAATCGACCATCGGCTCCTCGCGGATCACCTTCTCCCCCACACTGAGCACGAGCGACTTCGAGGTCACCAGGTATTCGATCCCGGAGTTCTCCACTCGAAACGCACCGTCGTCGTTGCGCGTCGCGGGCACGATCAGTTTCGCGCCGTCACGCAGCCGGACACCGCGGTACTCGTACTTGCCGCCCGATACCGAACAGATCGCCACCCGGGAGGCGTCGGTGCTGCCGAACAGTACGGTCGCGTCCGCACTGGCGCAGCGCGCCGTGGAGTCGACATATCCGCGGGCATCGCTGGTCGGCGCGGCCGAGGCCGCCGGAATCCCCACCGCGAGCAACATGACACCCGCCGTCACCGCAGCGGTGAGACAGCGACGCGGGGAGCAGGCACCAGACATCGGTTACCACTGAACCACGGCTTTGCTGGTTACGTCAGCGTCAGCACCGAGACACCACCGAATCGTTAGGTCTCCGCAACACAACGCTGCGGTCTAGGGCGCCAGGCTGCGCATGGTCCTGACCACGTAGTCATCCAGCAGGGCGTCGCGGGTGGGCCAGTCGTTGGTGGTGACCAGCAGCGCGTAGAACCCGAGCAGAAAGAAGACCGCGCTGTTCCACGGGCTGACGTCGGCCGCAACCTCGCCCGACTGCTGGGCCAGTTCGATCTCCCGGGCCACCCCCGAGATCACCGGGTGCTCCTGGCTGTCGGGTGCAGGTGGCCGCGTCTGCGAGAAATGCAGGGCCAGAAAGTCTTTGAACAGCACCCCGCCCAGGCGCCGTTCCAGCCCGACCACCAACCGCATGGCTTCGCGCAGCCCGTCGTCCAGGCTGTGCGGCTTCTTGAGGAATTGGGTGTACTGCTTGGCGATGCGTTCCTCTTCACGCTCCTCGAGCTCCAGCAGCACGTGCTCCTTGGTGGGGAAATGAAAGAAGAACGTGCCGTGCGCGACCCCGGCCGCGGTCACGATCGCACCCACGTCGGCCTCGGCCATCCCCGCGCGCTTGAACTCGGCGATCGCCGCACCCATCAACCGCTCACGCGTCTGTAGGCGCTTCGCCTCACGCGCAGACACCCCGTCCGCCACGGCCATTCCATTCCTCCGCACTGACCACACAACCCAATCACCCCGAATCTAACGTGTGGCCGCGTCACGCAGGATCTGTTGCAGCCGCTCCAACGGATCCCCCGCGGCGGGGTTGAGCCGGTTCTGCGGCGAATTGGGTGACGCACCGGCCACTGCCGGAGGCGGCGCCGGTGCCGCTGCCGGTGGGGGAGACACCGGTGGCGGCACGATGGCACCGGCCGCACCGATCTTGCGGTTCAACCGGGCCGGCGCGTCGTTGCCGGCGAAGCAGCCGCCGGGCGCCCGCTCCACCACGTCCCGCGCGGCCAGGTAGTGGGTCAATGCCAGCCGACTGTCCCCCGCGGCGATTGCCCGGTCACCGAGCGTCTCCCGCACGAGCTCCAGATTGACCCTGGCCGAGCATGATTCATCAGAATCCAGGCGGGCCACCGCGGCCGCAAAATGACGCTCGGCATCGGTGAGCCGGTCTTCCAGTACCGCCAGCGCGCCTGCCGCGAAGTCCGCCTTGCCGGGTTCGACGATGTTCAGCGTCTGCAACCGCGAAACCTGATCTGCCATCGCCTCGGTGTCTCGTTCGGTGAAGCTGGCCCCGACCGAGTTGCCGATCACCACAACCGACAGCAGCTTGACGATCGCGATGACGAGTACCAGCGCCACCGGGGCCGAGTACACCAGAAGGCGACGACGCACCGTGCTCATGACCGCAGTCCCAGATCGATCGGTTGAGAGCGGCGGAATTCACGAAGCACCAAATAGAGCTCGACGAGGATGAGCAGCGCGGCCGCAGCGGCGAAGACCCAGTACAGCTCGACGGCGGTGGACACCGGCGCGGCCGGAGGCGCCTGGCTTGAGGTTTCGTCACCGGCAACGGCCTCGGCCAACGGTGTCGTGTCGGTGCGCGGCACGAACGGAACCCCGATCTGCTCGGCGACCCCGCCGAGAGCCTGCGCCCCGGCGCCGTCATATCCCAGTACCGCGCCACCGTCCACAACGTCCTCGGGCAGCTGGAACTGGCGTTGCGGTGCTTGCGAATCCGGGGCGCCCGCGCCGAGGTAGAACACGAGGTTCCGGGCCCTCGGAAACTGCTGAACGGCGCTGATCAACTGGTAGCGCAGGATGCTGGCGGCCGCGCCGACATTGGCATCCGGGGTGTCCGGTGCCGCCGGGCGCGCATTCGTGGCCGCCACCACCGGGCTCAGGCTCCAGGTATCGGCGGACAGCGGCCAGTCCACGGACGGGCGGTCGGCGAAGCTGATCAGCGCGAAGCGGCCCCGCGGATAGCGTTCGATCAGAGCTGCGATGTCCTCGCGGGCCGCCGCGATCCGGGTCCCCGACATATCCGGTGAACGGTCCAGCAGCACAAAGATATTGGGGTCGCGATCCCCGGCCGGCCGGGGCACGGTGTCGTGGGTTCTGCCGGCGACCGGGCCGAGGGCGGCCACGAGCAGCAACAACCCGGCGGTGGTCAGTGCCGACCAGCGCCACACCGCAGCCCAGCCGCCGCCTTCGGCGCGGACCCGCCCGAAGGTGAGCGCGCGAGCCACGATCAGCATCACCGCCAGCGCCGCGACCAGCAGCGGCGGCAGGACCGGTTCGAACCTCATCGCCGCATCACCACCGGCCACCACCACAAGACCGTCATCGCCAGCGAGGCGAGCAACACGGGAACCCCCGGCGTTTCGGCAGACCGGACATCCGCGGACTCGCCGGTCGACCCGGCCTGCGGCGGATGGTCCCGGATCTCGTCCAGATGCGCATCCACATCCGCCGCATCGGAAAACCACCGGCCGCCGGTGCTGCGAGCCAGGTCGGCCGCGGGCCCGTCCCCGGATCCGGGAGTGATCGCGTTGACCTGCACACCTGCCGTCACCGCCAGGTCGCGGAGCCGGTCCGTACCGAACAGCGGTGCCACCTCGCCGGGTCGCGGCAGGGATTCGGGGCCGACGTAGACGATCGACCGTCGCTGTGCCGACGGCTCCGAAAAGGACGGGAACCCGGTCAGACACAATGCCAGCACGTCCTCGACGCTGGCGGCGTAATCGACATAGGACACCGGCGCGACGAACGGCCGGGAACCTTCCCGCCGACCGAAGGAGGCGAATTGTGCTGCCGCGTACTGGTAGTCACGGGTGAGCGGGATGACCCGCCGGTTCGCCGAGGTCAGCCCGACCCGCTCGGTGCCGAAGGAGCCGACCCGATCGGCGAAGTACCGCAGTGTGGTGCCGACAGCGGGGTCGGTGAGCGGGCCACCGACGCAGACCATGATGTCCTCGGGGGTCGCGACCTCATTGGCGCGACTCCACGACGGCAGGCCGGTGGGGCGAGCCGCGACCAGCGCCGAGGCGGCGAAGGCGACCGTCAGCGTCACCATGGCGACGACTGCTGACACGGTCCGCCGGCGCACGGCCCGCACATACTCGGGCAGCAGTGTCAGCCGCCGGGTATTGGCCAGCGGTATGAACTCGTCCTTGTCCACCGACTGCTTCGGCAACAGAGCCAGGCCCACGCACCCGGCAAGTGCGATGCAACCGGTGATCGCCACCGCCCACCAGATCAGGTCCATCCGCGGATCAACTCCTCGGCGCTGGCGCTGGCCGCACCGGCATCGAGCATCGACCGGTGGTTGAACTGGATGTCGGTGAGCTCGGCCAGGATCGGCGCGGCGGGGGCGGCGTCACTGTCGGCGATGGCGTCGATCTGCATGTACTGCGCCTGCACTCCCGTGGCGGCATGCAGGAATCCGCGCAGCTCGGCACTGAGCGCGGCACCGGCACCGGCCGCGGTGAGATCACCAGCCCGATAACGGTTCCCGATATTGCGGACCGCGCGGGCCGACCGTCGGCGCAGCAGTTCGGCCCGCGCCGCGCCGAGGACAGGCAACTCACGGACGGGGCGTCGCCGCGACGTCAGTACCAAGACGGCGGCATACCACCCGCCCAGCAGCAGGATCAGGCCGATCGCGACCCACAGCCACCCCGATGAGTACGGGGTGGGACCGATCACGTGCTGCAGCAGGTCATCCGGCACGGGCGTACACCCCGGTCATCGCGGTCAGTGCCGACCTGATCCGCATGCTGCCGGTTACCCGGGCATGAGGCACCCGCTGCAGGGTCAGGAACTGGGAAAGTCGCTCGCGCCGTTGCACTTCCGCCTGCCGGTAGGCCTCGATGACCTGTTGGCCCAGACCGGCCAGGAGGGGCCGGCCGTCGGCCACCTCGTAGCTGAGGCCGGCGTCCCGGTGTGCGCTCACCGCAGGCATGTCGCTCACCAGGGCCCACAGCACATCGTGGCGGGCGGTCAGCGAACCCAGCACCTCGGCCAGCCGGTCACTGACCTCCGGTTCGTCGGAAACGACGAAGATCAACAGCCGGTGGCGGTAATGGCGGGCCACCCACTCGAGCTGGACCAGGATGTCGCTCGGACCGGGGTCGTCGGTGGCGTGGTGGTCGAACCGGTGCAGCATGCTCTCGATGTGGGTCTCGCCGCGGCGCAGCCGGATGTCCACGTTGCCGCGATGGTCGCCGAGCACCATGGCGATCTCGTCCGATCGGGGCAGCGTCATCAGCCCGATCGCCCCGATGAGGTGTAGGGCCACCGTCTTTTTCAGCTCACCCGACGGCGCCAGCGCGCAGCTGTTGCGTCCGGCGTCGGCGACCACCAGAACCTTGTGGTGCTTTTCGGAGACGAACCGTTTGATCAAGGTGTGCCCGGAACGTGCGGTGGCCTTCCAGTCGATGTCGCGGACGTCGTCACCGGGGACGTAGGGACGCAGCTCGTCGAATTCCAGGCTGCGTGTGTGCACCAGGGCATAACGGCCGCCTTCGAGCAATCCGCCGATATCGCGGCCGGCATACGCCTTGGCGGAATCCAGGTATCTGCCCATCGTGGCCTCACGGCACCTGCACCGCGCGCAGCACCGCGTCGACGACGACGTCGGGGGTGATGCGGGCGGTGGCGGCTTCGAAGCCGAGGATCAGCCGGTGCCGCAGGACGCGGTGGGCCAACCGGGCGATGTCATCGGGCACCACGTGGTCGCGCCCCCGCAGCACAGCCAGTGCGCGCGCGGTCCGGCAGAACGCCAGGGTCGCGCGCGGACTGGCCCCGTACTCGATCACCCGCGCCAAGTTGGCCGGCAGGTAGTGCCCGGGCTCACGGGTCACCCCGACGAGGCGGCTGGCGTACTCGACCAGTGCGCGGTCCAGATACACCGTGCGCACGATGTCCTGCACACGACGCACGTCGTCGATGGTGACGACGGGGGCCGCACGGTGGCTGCGGTCGTACAGGCCGGCGTCCATCCGGGCGGCGATCTCGACCTCATCCTCGATCGAGGGATAGCCGACGATCTCCTTGAGCATGAAGCGGTCCGTTTGGGCCTCGGACAGCGGATAGGTGCCCTCCTGGTCGACCGGGTTCTGGGTGGCGATGACGAGAAACGGTTCGGGAATGGGATATTCGACGCCGGCGATCGTGGTTTGGCGCTCCTCCATCGCCTCCAGCATCGCGCTCTGAGTCTTGGCACTGGACCGGTTGATCTCGTCGAGCAGCACGATGTTGGCGTGTACGGGCCCCAGCTGGGTGACGAAGGAGTTGCTGGCCGCTTCGTAGATCTGGGTGCCGACGATGTCGCTGGGCAACAGGTCGGGCGTGCACTGGATACGGCGGAAGCTGCCCTCGATGGACTCGGCCACCACGCGGGCGGCCGTGGTCTTGGCCAGTCCCGGCACGCTCTCCAGGAGCAGATGGCCGCCTGCCAGCAACGCCACCAGCATCGATTCCCGCAGGTGCTCCTGCCCTACTACCCGAGTGGCGAACGCCGAGGTCACCGCCCCGACAATGCGCTGCGCCTCGGCGGCATCGCGCTGGTCAGCCTGCAATCGCGGTGCGGTCATGGATCCTCTCCGGTCGGTCGTCCCCCTTCCCCAGACCCAGTCGATGTACCCAGACTTTGCCGATGTCATGCGCACCGCACCGGTGGCGGCGTTTCAATGCCGGCGGCGCGGGTAGTTGGTTTGCCATGGGTTACCGACGACACGTTGTCACCGGCATGGCCGCAGTCGCGACTCTGACCGATCTCGGGTTCTCCTCCATCGCGGCGGGGGTGCTGGCTCGACGTCGGCCTGTGGTTCGGCTGCTGGAACGCACTCAGGCCGACGCGCGAGCGGTCAAACGGATACATCAGCTCCGAAGGCGGTTCGGTCGCGGCCCGGTCGAGGTGGTGATCCCGGGCCGGCGGATCGTCGTCGTGCTCGACCCCGACGATGTCGGACAGGTGCTGCAAGAGGCCCCGGTGCCGTTTCATCCCGCGAATCTGGAGAAACGCAAAGCCCTGCAGTGGTTTCAGCCGCACGGCGTGCTGATCTCTCAGGGGTCCATCCGCGAACCGCGGCGGGCGTTCAACGAGGCGGCGCTGGACACCGCCTCGGAAGTGCACCGCCTGGCGGGTTCGTTCGTCGAGGTGATCGCCGACGAGGCCGGCAACCTCATCGCCGATGTCGCCGATCACGGGCATCTGGATTCGTCGATGTTCATGACCAGTTGGTGGCGGATGGTCCGCCGGCTGACGCTGGGTGAGCGGGCACGCGACGACGAGGACGTCACCGACGAGCTGATGCAGCTGCGCAAGGCCGGCAACTGGTCGTTTCTGTCGTTGCCGCACTACCGCAAGCGGGCGCGGTTCCTCGACCGGCTCTACCGGTATGCCGAGGATCCCGAGCCCGGCACGCTGGTCCATGCCGTGGCCACCACACCAGCGAGCGGCGCGGTGGATCCCGTCGGCCAGATGCCGCAGTGGCTGTTCGCGTTCGACGCGGCAGGGCAGGCTTCGGTGCGGGCCCTTGCCCTGGTGGCCAGCCATCCGTCCGCATTGGCGCGCGCCCTCGGCGAAGCCGCCGACCCAGGGCAACCCTCGCTGCGCCCGTACCTACGCGCGACCGTCCTGGAGTCGGTGCGGTTGTGGCCGACCACCCCGGCCATCCTGCGCGACACCACCGCTGACACCACCTGGGGAGAGGGTGCTGACCGGTTCACCATCGGCAAGGGCGCCGGACTGATGATCGTGGTGCCCGCCTTCCATCGCGACGAAGCGCTGCTGCCGTACGCCCACCAGTTCGTCCCGGACATCTGGCTGGACGGCCGCGCCCAACAGCAGCCACAGCTGGTACCCTTCTCCGCCGGGCCCGCCGAATGCCCGGGCCGCAACCTGGTGCTTCTGGCTGCCAGCACCGTGCTCGCGAACCTGTTGCACGCCTTGGATCTTCGGCTGACCTCTACTCCGCGCCTGGAACCGGACCAGCCGCTGCCCATGACACTGAACCAGCTCACCCTCGACTTCACCGCCAATCGCAGGGCCGCGCAGTCGTCGGTGGCGACACACTAGAGACGACCGCCACGCGCCGGGGCCACCAGAACCAGCGTCCGAGCAGCACGGCGATCGGCGGTACCACGAAGGTGCGTACCACCAGGGTGTCGATCATCAGGCCGATTCCGATGGTGGATCCGACTTGGGCGATCGTCACCACACTGGCACCCAGCATCGCGAACATGGTCAGCCCGAACACGATTCCGGCGATGGTCACGACACTGCCTGTTCCGGCGAAGGCCCGGATCGTCGCGGTCCGCACGCCGGCGTGGGCTTCGTCGCGTAGCCGCATCGCCAGCAGCAGGTTGTAGTCGGCGCCGACAGCGACCAGGGCGATGAACGCCAATGCGGGCACTGCCCAGTGCAGCGGTTGGTCGAAGAGGAATTGCCAGATGGCGGCGCTGGCGCCCAGCGCCGAGGCATAGGAGATCGTCACGGTGGCCAGCACCACGATCCCGGCGACGGGACTGCGCAGCATGCCGGCCACGATCACGAAAATGAGCACCAGCGTGGCGATCACGAGCAGGGCGAAGTCGTGCTGCACGTAGGTGATGAGTTCTGCGGTGGCGGTCCCGACGCCGGTGAGGTCGACGACACCACTGGCCACCAGCGGGGTGTCTTTGAGGGCTTCGGCGGCGGCGATGCGGATCTCCTCAGACCGCTCCGCGCCGTCGCGCCCCCAGGATTCACCGTCGCCGTAGACCAACAGGCGGGTGGCGTGGCCGTCCGGGGAGAACATCATGGCCATCACCCGGCGGTACTCCGGATCGTCGAAAGTCCTTGGCGGCAGATAGAACCCGCCCTCAGCACTGCCGTCGAAGTCGGTGCTCAGCTGGGACAGGTAGCCGGTCATCTGCTGCATCTGCGGTCCGACGCTGTCCAGGCTGGAGCGCAGGGCGGAGGTGAGACCCCGCAGCCGGTTCAGCGCTGCCCGCATCGTGGCCACGCCCCTGGCCGCGCCGTCGAGTGAATCGGTGGCGCTGGTGGCGCCGTCTTTGAGCGCCCCTGCCCCACCGGCCAGCGTGCCCGTCGCACTCACCGCATCGTCGAGGGGCTTGACGATTTTCTGCACCGCGGCGCAGATCGGGTTGGCCGCACAGTCGGGGTTGCCGTCGACGAATTGGCGCAGCGGGTCGGCGTATCCGGAGACCTCCTGCAGGTTGCCCCGCAAGCCGGTCATGCCGGCTCCGATGTCCTGCGAGCCGGTTCCGACCCGGTTCAGCCCGTCGACGGCGCCGGTCAGCCCGCGTTGCATACCGTCGAGGGCGGAGTCGAGTTGTCCGATGGTGGCCGCGACGGTGTCTACGGAGTTCATCCCATCGAGCGCGGATTGTGCTGTGCCGTCGAGTTGTTCGCCGATCTGCCCGGCCTGGTAGGTCAGCGTGCCCTGGCGTACCGGGGCCCCGGCGGGCCGGCTGGCCGATTGCACTGTGCGTACTCCGCGGACCTCGAGGATCTTCCTGGTGACCCGCTCGATCGTGATCAGTCCGGCGGGGGTGCGCAGGTCGCGGTCGGACCGGATCGAGACGATCTCGGGCAGCAGCCGGTTATCCGGAAATCGGCCGTGCACCGCCTGGTAACCGCGACTGGAATCCGTGGTGGCCGGCTGTGCGCTCAGCTCGGCGAAGCTGACCTTGGCACCGAGCAACGGTACGGTGCAGACGATCAGGGCAGTCACGGCGACCACCAGGACCGGTCCCGGCCAGCGGGCTACCGCGGTGCCGATCTTGCGCCATCGACGGCTGATCCTGGCCGCCCGCGGCTCAACCCACCCACGCCGGCTGAACAAGCCGATCAACGCCGGGGTCAGCGTCAGCGCACCCAGCATTGCGGCGAGAACCCCTATCCCACTGGGTATTCCCGCGCTGCGCAGAAAGTTCACCTTGGCGAAGGTAAGGCAGAACAGCGCGGTGGCGATGGTGGCGGACGACCCGGCGATCACCGGCGCCACCCGGCGGTAGGCGTCGGCCAGCGCATCGGGCGGCGCCATGCCCGCGCGCCGGTTCTCGTGGTAACGGCCGAGCAGGAAGATGCCGTAGTCGGTGCCTGCGCCCAACACCATCGCCGACATCAATGCCACCGAGAACACCGACACCTCGATCACCCCGTGCTCACCCAGCAGGGCGACCACCGGACGCGCGACCGCCAGCGACAGCCCCACCGACGCCAGGGGTACCGCCGCGGTCATGGGCGAGCGGTACACGAACAACAACAGGGCGGCGATCATCGCGACCGTGAGCACTGTGATTCTCGCCAATTGTGCGTCCAGGGCGGCGAATTCGTCGACCAGGCTGGCCCCGGGCCCGGTGACGTGGGTCCGCAGTCCGTCCGGCGGACTGATCGCTGCCACCGCTTGGCGCAGCGCAGCCACGGCGTCGGTGGCGGTGCTGCTGCCCAATTGGCCGGACAGCCTTGCCATCAGGTAGGCCGCCTGGTGATCTCGGCTTTCGAATACGGCGGCGGCAGCGGGGTCGTCCCACAGATCCATCACCGACTCGACACCGGGAGTGTGCGTGCGCAGCCGGTCAGCCAGCGTGCGGTAGTAGCCGCGGTCGGAGTCCCCCAGTGTGCGGTCCGCCTCGAGGACGACGTAGGCAATGTTGTTGCTGTCGGAATCCCCGAACAGCGTGCCCATGCGTTGTGCGGCTTGGGTGGCGCCGGAGTCGGTCGGGAAGAACGCCCGCGACTGTTCCTTCACGACGTGTTCGAGTTGGGGCACCGCGAGATTGCCGACGCCGGCCAGCAGGAGCCACGCGGCCACGATCAGGACCGCGTACCTGCTTGTCGTTCGCGCAATGGTCTCCAACATCGCTCCCCACCCGTCCATAACAATGTTATTGGCAGGTATAACATTGTTATGGCAGCATGTCCAGGACGATGTCCACCATGGGAATTCGCGAGAGCCTGATCGAGGAGAGCCTGCAGATCCTCGAGGAGAGCGGGCCCGAGGCGCTGAACGCGCGTATGTTGGCCAAGCGGATCGGCGCCTCAACGATGGCGGTCTACACCCACTTCGACGGCATGTCCGGCCTCTACGAGGCACTCGTGCGCGAGTCGTTCGTCCGCTTCGGCGAACACCTGAGCCGACGTCCCGACACCGACGATCCGGTGGCCGACCTGCTCGCCTCCGGACTGGCCTACCGCGACTACGCGCTCACCTATCCGCAACGGTACCGGCTGATGTTCGGAATCACCTCACCGTCCATCACGCTGCCGATCGGCCGGGACGTCACGGTCGACGGCAACCCGGCGGCGCTGTCCGAGATCAACTCGGTGTACGCCCAGATCCCCGTATTCGTGCGGCGCTGCATGGAGGCCGGCGCGATCGACGACGGCGATCCGGTGGCCGTCGCCGCACAGATCTGGACCATGATGCACGGCTACGTCCTGGCCGAGATCATCGGCGTGTTCGGCACCGACGGCGGTGGCGTCACCCGGGTTCTGGCCCCCCACATCACCAACCTGCTGATCGGGCTCGGCGGCGACCGGGAACGCATCCAGCAGTCATTTCAGCGGTTGGATCCGCCGTCGAACCCGCCACGCCCGAGTGCACCCCCGGCTGCCACCGTCCGGCGCGGCCGCCGGACGCAGCGCCCTTAGCCCGACGCGCGCTTCACCAGCTGCTCCATGCCCGCGGGATCGTCGCTGTCGACGACGGGGAAACCGGATCCCGGTTCGCCCACCCAGTGCAGCTCGATGCCCGGGTTGTGCACGTCAGAACCGTCGGCCAGGAAGAAGTGCGGGCTGCCCTGGACCTCTTCCCGGTGGCGGCGGTACCCCCGCATCATCTCCGCCCGCGCCGTGCCGTCCTCCAGGTCGCGGCGCAACGCGCCGGCGTCGACGTCCGGGCACCGCTGCGCCACCCGGATGATCTCGTGCAACAACGAGACCGGCCTGCTGTCGGTGAAGAACGCGTGCCGCAATGCCATGTCGAGCTGTTCGGCTGCAGGAAGAGACTGCCGCTTGGCCGCGTGCACGGCCTCGTTGGTGAGCAGCGAGGTGATGGGCCAGGTGGAGGCGTCACCCTGCCACGGTTTCCAGCCGAACTCGGGTGCCAGTGCGCCCACGACCGGGATCTCACTGTCGAGGAAGCGCTTCGGAATCGGAAATTCGTTGACGTCTTCGAGCAGGAACAGCTGATGGTCCACGCGGACAGCGTCGGTCAGGCCGGCCTTCTCGCGCGCCGCGTAGAAGCGGTGCAGCGCAACGGTCGACCACCCGCACACCACATCGGTGAAGACCACGACAGTTCCCGGCTGCACATCAATTGTCATGGCGTCCGGGTTCCCGCCCTGGGCGCCACGAAACTCCTATGGCTTGAGGATGATCTTGACCGCGCCGTCCTTCTTCTTCTGAAAGATGTCGTAGCCGTGCGGCGCTTCGTCGAGCGGCAGCACGTGCGTGGCGAAATCGTCGACGCCCAAAGGGTCGTCGTCGCCGAGCAGCGGCAGGATGTCGCCCACCCATTTCTTGACGTTCGCCTGTCCCATCCGCAGCTGCACCTGCTTGTCGAACAAGGTCAGCATCGGCAGCGGATCTGCCATGCCGCCGTAGACGCCGATCAGGGAGATGGTGCCACCGCGGCGCACGATGTCGATCGCCGAATAGAACGCGTCCAGCCGGTCCACCCCTGCGGTCTGCATCAACGGCTTGGCGATTGCATCGGGCATCAACGCCGTCAGCTTCTGCAAGGTCGAGGCCACCGGGGAGCCGTGCGCCTCCATACCGACCGCATCGATCACCGAATCCGTGCCACGGCCGTCGGTCATCGACCGCACCGCATCACCCACCGATTCGTCGAGTGAGTTGAGGTCGATGGTGGTGATGCCACGCTCCTCGGCGCGGGCCAGCCGTTCCGGGACGCGATCCACCGCGATCACGCGGTAGCCCAGATGCCCCGCGATCCGGGCCGCCATGTCACCGATCGGCCCGAGCCCGAGCACCGTCACCGAGCCACCGTCGGGAATCTCGGCGTAGGCCACGGCCTGCCACGCGGTGGGCAGGACGTCCGAGAGGTAGACGAACCGCGAATCCGGTGGCCCGTCAGGCACTTTGATGTGGGTGAACTGGGCCTGGGGCACCCGCAGGTACTGCGCCTGGCCGCCGGGGATCTGACCGTACAGTTCCGAGTAGCCGAACAGGGCCGCGCCCATGCCGTGCTCGCGGACCTGGGTGGTCTCGCATTGGGTGAACAGATCCTGATCGCACATGAAGCAGTGGCCACACGAGATCTGAAACGGGATGACCACGCGCTCACCCACCGACAGGCTGTCGACCCCCGAGCCGACTTCCCGCACGATGCCCATCGGTTCGTGGCCGAGGATGTCGCCCGGGTGCATGAAGGCGCCGAGCACCTCATATAGGTGTAGATCGGACCCACAGATGTTGGTCGAGGTCACCTCGATGATCGCGTCGGTGGGCTCTTCGATCTTCGGGTCCGGCACGGTGTCCACCCGGACATCGCGCCGGCCATGCCAGGTAACGGCTTTCACAGCTGCACTCCCATCGCTCGCGGTGTCGCAGGTGGGGGCTACCCCGCCAGGCCCGCGCCAAACTGCGCCGCGGTGGCCGAGAATGGTCTGATGGCGCACCACTGGGAAGGTTTCGACGGATTCCTCGGGCTGCTCGACTACCCGATGTTCGTCGTGACGGCACAGGCCGCGGACGGGCCGGCGGGCTGCTTGGTCGGATTCACCACACAGTCGAGCATCGACCCGCCTCGGTTCCTGGTGGGGATCTCGAAGAACAACCACACCTTTGCCGTGGCCGAAGCAGCCACCCATCTGGGTGTGCACCTGTTGGCCCGTGACGACCTGGAGCTGGCCCGGTGGTTCGGCGGCCGGACCGGTGACGAGGTGGACAAGTTCGCCGGCTGCCGCTGGCATCCCGGCCCGGCCGGGACCCCCGTTCTCGACGGCTCGCCGGCCTGGTTCGTCGGGGCCAAACTCGACCGTTTCGACCTCGGTGACCACGTGGGATATCTACTGAATCCGGTGGCCGGCCAGGCGCCCGACGAGCCGCAGCCCTGGGTCAGCCTCACCGACGTGGCCGATCTCAAGCCAGGACACGAGGCCTGAGCCCTACTTCCAGGCGAAGACCGGCTGTTCGAGTTCGTCGACCGGATCGGTGCGGCCCTCAAGCGCCAGCCACCGCAACTGCAGCAGCACCGCACCGGTCGGTGCGTGGATCAAGTCGTTGCCCAACGGAATCTGCACCACCGGGCGCGGGCTCTCCGGGATCGTGATGAATCGCGGGGAATCCTCGCGCTGAAGCTGGTGCAGGCCCACCCGGTAGGCCGCCACCACCTCGTCGGGCGACAGGCGTAGATCGAGCCGTCCGCCGCCCCAGATGACCACCGGGGTGATGACGTACCCGGAGCGGGTCGGGTAGTCGTCGAGCAGGCCCAGCACCGCCGATTCGGGCAGGCTCACCCCGACCTCTTCGTCGAGTTCCCGCAGCGCGGCCTCGACCGCGGTCTCACCCGGGTCCAGCCTGCCGCCGGGCAGCGCCCACTGCGCGGCGTGAGAAGAAAGTCGAGAAGTCCTGCGGCACAACAGAAAAGCGGCCCCGCCTGACACATCGACCATGCGCCCGTCGAGTCCGGGTTCCGGCATCGGCCGGCCCCCGATCCACTCGTCGACCGGAGCCGGATCTACCCGGTCCTCTCCGAGTTCGGAGTCGACCAGGACGACCGCGACGGCCGCATGCCGCTTCGTCTGGTCCGTCACGGCGCGGCGCTCGTGCCCCGCCAGATGCACCCCGATGCGGGCCCGCAGGGCTTCGTCATAGGCGATCGTCACCGATCGACCATATGCGGGGCGTGGCCCGACCGGCCGCCGAGGTGCTCAGTGGTCGGGTTTGCGCGTCTGCTGGTACAGCGCGAGCTTCCACACCCCGGCGACCCGGTGGTAGACGCTGGACATGGCGCCGACGAAGGCCGGCTCCTCCCCGTCGCGGTACGCCGTACCCGTGTAGACCAGGGCCGCGTTGTCGTCGTCGAGAGCGATCAGCCGAACACCGCTGATCTCATAGGCGCGCCACGGTGGCGACTCCGCCAAGGCGCTGACGACGGTGTTCCGGTCCATCACCATGCCGTTGGCGAGCACCATGACCCCCTCGGGCAACATCAGCTCGCCGTAGAAATCCGCGCCGGTCGACTCGCACAACGAATCCCACCCGGCGCGTTCGATGTGCAGGAGTTCGTCGAGAACTTGGCTGGTCACCGCTACGTGATACCCGTTACCCGCGCCTGGTATGCCTGGGCATTACTGTTAAAACAGTGGTAGAAGTGATTCGTGGGTGTCCGTAAGGTATCGGCCCTCGCGGGCAGCGCAGCAGTGACTGCGGCCGCCGCGGTGGGCACGATCTGGACGCCCTTCGCCGCGGCTGCACCGGACTGTCCGGATATCGAAGTGGTCTTCGCCCGCGGCACCGACGAACCCGCCGGCATCGGCAACGTCGGCAAGGCGTTCGTCGACACGCTGCGTCCCATGGTGAAAGGCTCGACCGTCGGCACCTACGCGGTGCAGTACCCGGCATCGTGGGACTTCATGAAGGCCGCCGCCGGAGCCACCGACATGAGCAAGCGCGTCCAGGCCACCGCGGCGCGCTGCCCCAAGACGAAGATCGTGATGGGTGGCTACTCACAGGGCGCGGCCGTCGTCGACGTCGTGGCCACCTCACCCATCGCCGGGCTGGGCTACACGGCCCCGTTGCCCGCCGCGGTGGTCCCGCGGATCGCCTCCGTCGTGGTCTTCGGCAATCCGTCCGCCCGCCTCGGCCAGCCGTTGACCCGGATGAGTCCGGACTTCGGTGCCAGGACCGCCGATCTGTGCAACACCAACGACCCGATCTGTTCGCTCGGCCGGGACTGGAACGCGCACATCAGCTATCCGAAGTCAGGCCTGATCAAGCTGGCCGCGCAGTGGGTCACGCGTCATGTTCAGCCGCCGCCTCCAGCGCCCGCTGCTCGGCGCTGAGGACGGGGTAGAGCCGATGGCTTCCGGGCAGGCCCTTCAGTTCCACCTCGCGCGGAGCACCTAGCTGGAAGTCATCGAGGTGCCTGACCGCCTCGGCGACCGCCTCACTGACCAGGATCTCGCCGCCGTCTGCCTGACCGGCCACCCGCGCCGCCATCGCGACGTCGAGCCCGAACAGGTCGTCACCCCGGCGCACCGACGTGCCCATGTGCACACCGATGCGCACCCGGATCGCCTGCCACCGTTGCGCGTTCTCGGCCAGTGCCCGCTGCACATCGGCGGCGAACCGCACCGCGTTCTCCGGATCGGCGAACGCGATCATGAATCCGTCGCCCTGCGTCTTGACGACGTGACCGCCGTGCTTGTCGACCCGCGTCTGCACGAGCTTGTTGTGCTTCTCCAGCAGCTTGACCCAGGCCCGGTCACCCATCGCGGCGTTGTACTCGGTCGAGCCCTCGATGTCGGAGAAGACGATGACGACCCGGCCGTCAGCGGTGAGCCGGGCCAGATCCGGACGCTCCACCTGGGCCCACCCGGCCAGATCCTCGATCGAGTTGCGAACCGTCGCGCCCAGCCCCTTGTTGATCAACATGTCCGCGGTCTGGAACACCGTTTTGATGGCCAACGGCGCCACCCCGCGACGGCGCTTCCGCCGACGGTCCTCGTCCTCGAGCTTCATGCGCTCGATCTCGCGGCGCGCATTGGTCAGCTGACGCCGGCTCACGATGAACAGCACCAGGAACGTGACGAACGCCGCGAACAGCACGACGACAGCCGCCAGCAGGACGAACTCGACAGTGGTCGGCATCGGCACCTGCTGATTATCGCCGCATGTCACATTTCGTCGATTCGAGGTGTCTTGAGGGGGTAGTCACCAACAACATAGGAGTGCACCAATGGATGCTCGTTTGAACCTGTTCGAGAACCGGACCGCCACCAAGATGCTCAAGTACGTCACGTCAGCGGGCAAGGTGATCACGGATTCGGCACTCCCCGAGGCAACTCAGCAATTGGTGGCGTTGCGCGCGAGCCAGATCAACGGCTGCGCCTTCTGCACCGACATGCACACCAAGGACGCCGCTGCCGCCGGGGAGACCCAGCAGCGTCTGCACCTGGTCGCGGCCTGGCGGGAGGCAACGGTGTTCACCGAGGCTGAACGCGCGGCGCTGGAACTGACCGAGGAGGGCACCCGGATCGCCGACGCGGCGGGCGGGGTCAGCGACCAAGTGTGGGCCAATGCGGTCAAGCACTACGACGAGGATCAGCTGGCGGCGCTGGTGTGCCTGATCGCCTTCATGAACACCGTCAACCGCTTGAACGTGATCGTTCAGATGCCCGCCGGCGACTACCAGCCGGGACAGTTCGGATAACGACCGGTCGACCGGGACGATCGTCGGCAGGGGCGGACTGGCACGCTGGTCATCAATATGACCACTCCCCTGCTCGACGATCCGAACGACCTGTCGGCGCTGCGCGCCAAGGGCGACGACGCCGACACGCTGTTCACCGACTTCGCCAGTTGGGCCGAGGCCAACGGCACCACGCTGTACCCGGCGCAGGAGGAGGCACTGATCGAACTGGTCAGCGGAGCGAACGTGATCCTCGCGACGCCGACCGGTTCGGGTAAATCCCTGGTGGCCACCGGGGCGATCTACGCGGCGCTTGCCACGGACCGCGTCAGTTTCTACACCGCGCCGATCAAGGCGTTGGTCAGTGAGAAGTTCTTCGCGCTGTGCGATGTGTTCGGGGCCGACAACGTCGGCATGCTCACCGGGGACGCGTCGGTCAACGCCGATGCCCCGATCATCGCCTGCACCGCCGAGATCCTGGCCAACCTCGCGCTGCGCGAAGGCGCCGACGCCGACATCGGGTTGGTGGTGATGGACGAGTTCCACTTCTACGGCGACCCGGACCGCGGCTGGGCCTGGCAGGTGCCGTTGCTGGAACTTCCCCGGGCCCAGTTCCTGCTGATGTCGGCGACGCTGGGCGACGTCACGTTCCTGCGTGAGGACCTCACGCGGCGCACCGGGCGGACGACGGCTCTGGTCGCGGGCGCGGAAAGGCCGGTGCCGCTGTTCTTCTCGTATGCCACCACGGCGATGCACGAGACCATCGCCGACCTGCTGGAGACGAAGCAGGCGCCGATCTACGTCGTGCACTTCACCCAGGCCTCGGCGCTGGAACGGGCGCAGGCGCTGATGAGCGTCAATGTCTGCACCAAGGAGGAGAAGGCCGCGATCGCCGAACACATTGGCAGCTTTCGTTTCTCGACGACCTTCGGGACCACGCTGTCGCGGCTGGTGCGCCACGGCATCGGCGTCCATCACGCCGGCATGCTGCCCAAATACCGGCGGCTGGTGGAACAGCTGGCCCAGGCCGGGCTGCTGAAGGTGATCTGCGGCACCGACACCCTCGGCGTCGGCATCAACGTCCCGATCCGCACCGTCGTGTTCTCGGCGCTGTCCAAATACGACGGCACCCGGATGCGGCTGCTCAATGCCCGCGAGTTCCATCAGATCGCCGGGCGGGCCGGCCGGGCCGGATACGACACCGCAGGCACCGTCGTGGTGCAGGCTCCCGACCACGAGGTGGAGAACCTCAAGCAGTTCGCGAAAGTAGCCGACGATCCCAAGAAGCGCCGGAAATTGGTGCGCCGCAAGGCACCCGAGGGCATGGTGCCGTGGGGCGAGGCCACCATGAACCGCCTGATGGAGGCCGCCCCCGAAGCGTTGACCAGCAACATGCGGGTGTCCACGGCGATGATCCTCGATGTGGTCGACCGTCCGGGTGACCCGTTCGTGGCGATGCGACGGCTGCTCACCGACAACCACGAGCCACGCAAACGTCAGCTCCGGCACATCCGGGAGGCCGTCGGCATCGCGCGCTCGCTGCTGCAGGCCGGGGTGATCGAGAGGCTCGACGAACCCGAACCCGATGGCCGCCGGTACCGGCTCACCGTCGACCTGCCCGACGACTTCGCGCTCAACCAACCCCTGTCCACCTTCGCCCTGGCCGCGGTCGACGTACTGGATCCCGAACCAGAAGATCCAGCAAGCTATGCCTTGAATGTCATCTCGGTGATCGAGGCCACCCTCGAAGATCCTCGGCAGATCCTGGCCGCCCAGCTGAACAAGGCCAGGGGCGAGGCCGTGGCGCAGATGAAGGCCGACGGGATCGAGTACGACGAACGCATCGAACTGCTCGACGAGGTCACCTATCCCAAGCCGCTGCAAGAACTGCTGGAGCACACCTACGAGGTGTACCGCCAGACCAATCCGTGGGCGGCCGACGGGCATCTGTCCCCCAAATCGGTGGTGCGGGAGATGTGGGAACGCGCCCTGACCTTCCGCGAGTACATCAGCCTCTACGGGCTCACCCGCTCCGAAGGTGCCGTGCTGCGCTACCTGTCCGACGCGTTCAAGGCGCTGCGCTCGGGCGTACCGACGGCCGCTCGTACCGAAGCGCTGGGCGACATCGTCGAGTGGCTGGGCGAGTTGGTACGCCAGGTCGATTCCAGCCTGCTCGACGAATGGGAGCAACTCACCAGCCCCGACCAGCCGCACGACGTGCCGGTTCCGGTGCCGGCCCGGCCGCGCCCGCTGACGGGCAACGAGCGGGCGTTCACCGCCATGGTGCGCAACGCGCTGTTCCGGCGGGTGGAGTTGTTCGCCCGGGCCCGCTGGGATGAGTTGGGCGCGCTGGACGCCGCGTCCGGGTGGACGGCCGAGCGCTGGGCCGAGGTCGGCGACGAGTACTTCGACGAGCATGCCGAGGTGGGCACCGGAGCTGACGCGCGTGGCCCGGCGTTGCTGATCTTCGACCGGCAGCCGCAGGTGTGGCGAATTCGACAGATCCTCGAAGATCCTGCCGGAGATCACGATTGGGGCTTCGACGTGGAAGTCGACCTGGCCGCCAGCGACGAAGAGGGTGCCGCGGTGCTGCGTATCGTGGATGTCGGCCGAATGGGATGACCGGTTGCTGAACCCCATTTTATCGCGGACCCGGGGCCTTGCGGCAAGGCCCCGGTGATGGCGCACAATCGCTGGCCGAACCACACCAAGGATGAACGAGGAGCACGTGCCAGCTGACGATCACGATGTCGAAGTGCAGTCCGAACAGACCTATGTGGACGGGCTCTATACCCGCCTGGACGCCGAACGCATCCGGGTGCGTGACCGCTACCGCACCGCGCTGCGCGAGCACGGCGGCTCCGCGGTGGAACGCGACGCCGAGGTTCGCGCATTGGCCAAGGAAGCCAACCGTCTCGACGTGGCCGACAACGGCCTGTGCTTCGGACGGCTGGAAACCGTTGCCGGAGAACATCTCTACGTCGGGCGCCTCGGCCTGTTCGATCGCGAGGACGACTACGAACCGTTGCTGCTGGACTGGCGGGCACCGTTGGCCCGGCCGTTCTACACCGCGACCGGGGCCAACCCGGAGAACATGCGCCGGCGGCGCCAGTTCCGCACCCTGGGTCGGCGGGTGCTCGATTTCACCGACGAGGTGCTGGGCCGGCCCACCGCGGGCGACGAAGGTGACGAGGACGCCGCACTGCTGGCCGCGGTGAACGCCCCGCGCGGCGCGGGCATGCGCGACATCGTCGCCACGATCCAGGCCGAACAGGACGAGGTCATCCGCAACGAACACACCGGCGTGCTGGTGGTCGAGGGCGGCCCGGGTACCGGCAAGACCGTGGTGGCCCTGCACCGGGTGGCCTACCTGCTCTACACCCACCGTGAGCGCATCGAACGCCACGGCGTTCTCGTCGTCGGCCCCAACGAGGCGTTCCTGAACCACATCGGCCGGGTGCTGCCTTCGCTGGGTGAATCGGATGCGGTGTTCATGACGCCGGGCGACCTGGTGCCCGGACTGCATGTCACCGCCGAGGACGCGCCCGAGGTGGCCGCGCTCAAAGGCTCTCTGCAGATCCTCGACGTGTTGGCCGCCGCGGTCGCCGACCGGCAGGCGATCCCCGACGAGCCGATGTTGATCGAGCTGCCCGATGTCACCGTGCGGATCGACGCCGAGACCGCACAGTGGGCGAAAGAGGAAGCCCGGGAGACCGGGCTGCCGCACAACGAAGCCCGCGCGACGTTCCGCGACATCGTCACCTATGTCCTGACCGAACGGGCCGTGGCCCGCATCGGCAAGGGCTGGCTGAGCCGGCAGGACAAGGCGGCCTGGGAGGAGCTGCGGGCCAGTGTGGTCAGCGAACTCGACGACAACGCCGCGTTCACCGCCGCACTGGACGCGTTGTGGCCGATCCTGACCCCCGAAACCCTCCTGGCCCCGCTGTATTCGTCACCCGAGCGGCTGGCCGCGGCCGGTGCCGACCCGCGGCTGTTCCGGGCCGACGGCAGCGCGTGGACCATCTCGGACGTGCCGTTGCTCGATGAGCTCGTCGACCTGCTGGGCCGGGACAAGGCGGCCGACGAAGCTGCCGAACGCGAACGGCGCGAGGAAGCCGCCTACGCCGCCGGCGTGCTCGATCTGATGATCGCGCGCGAGGATCTGATGGACGACGAGGACCACCTGCTGGCCAGCGACCTGATCGACGCCGAGGACCTGGCCGACCGCTTCCTCGAACGCGACACCCGCGAACTGGCCGAACGTGCTGCGGCCGACCGGGATTGGACCTACGGTCATGTGGTGGTCGACGAAGCCCAGGAACTGTCCGAGATGGACTGGCGGGGGGTGGTGCGTCGTTGCCCACGGCGGTCCTTCACGGTGGTGGGCGATCTGGCGCAACGCCGCTCGGCGGCCGGGGCCCGGTCCTGGGACGCCATGCTCGAGCCGTACGTGCCCGGCCGGTGGATCTACCGGACGTTGTCGGTGAACTACCGCACCCCGGCCGAGATCATGGCGGTGGCCGGTGCGCTGCTGGCCGAGTTCGCACCCGGTGTACAGCCGCCGGAATCGGTGCGGGCCTGCGGTGTGCAGCCGTGGGCCAGGCAGCTGACCGCTTCCGAAATCCCAGCCGCCGTGGACGAATTCGTGCGCGACGAAGCCACCCGCGACGGCACCTGTGTGGTGATCGGCCCGCCTGAGGTGCCCGGTGCGGTGGCACCGTCGGAAACCAAGGGGCTCGAGTTCGATGCGGTGCTGGTCGTGGAGCCGGCGCACATCCTGGCCGACGGTGACCGCGGTGCAGCCGAGTTGTACGTCGCCCTCACCCGCGCGACGCAGCGCCTCGGCGTGCTGCACACCGAGCCACTACCCGACGCACTGAACGGACTCGCCCATGCCTGACACCACCTGCGCGATCGTCGGCGGTGGGCCCGCCGGGATGATGCTCGGGCTGATCCTGGCCCGGTGCGGGGTGGCGGTGACCGTGCTGGAGAAGCACGCTGACTTCCTGCGCGATTTCCGCGGGGACACAGTGCATCCGAGCACCATGCGGATGCTCGACGAACTGGGGCTGTTCGACGAGTTCGGCAAGACCGGCTACAGCAAGGTGGAAAAGGCCGAGTTCCCGGTCGACGGTAAGCCGGTGACCCTCGTCGACTTCCGTCGGCTGCGCCAACCCCACCCGTACGTGGCGATGGTCCCCCAGTGGGATTTCCTCGACCTGCTGGCCGATGCCGGCAAATGCGAACCCAACTTCACCCTGCGCATGCAGACCGAGGTGACCGGGCTGCTGCGCAGTGGCGAACGCGTCACCGGGGTGCGCTACACCAGCCCGCAGGGCGAGGGCGAGCTGACCGCCGAACTCACGGTGGCCTGCGACGGACGCACCTCGGTGGTCCGACGGGAGGCCGGGCTGAAGACCCGGGACTATCCGGTCCCCTTCGACGTGTGGTGGTTCCGCCTGCCCCGGGCCGAAGACGGTCAGTACTCGCTGATCCCGCGCACCGGACCCGGGCGTGCGCTGATCATGATTCCTCGCACCGGCTACTTCCAGGTCGCCTATCTGATTCCCAAGGGCAGCGACGCCGGGCTGCGGGCCCGCGGCTTGGAGGCGTTCCGCGCCGAACTCGCCGAGCTGATCCCCGAGGCCGACCTGAGTGCCCTGTCCTCCTTCGACGACGTCAAACGCCTCGACGTGCAACTCAACCGGCTGTCGCGGTGGTACCTGGACGGCCTGCTGTGCATCGGCGACGCCGCCCACGCCATGTCGCCCGTCGGCGGAGTCGGTATCAACGTCGCGATCCAGGACGCCGCCGCGGCCGCGCGCCTGCTGTACCAACCGCTGCGCGAACACCGGGTCACGACCTCCAACCTGGCCGCGGTGCAGCGTCAACGTGCTCTGCCGACCACCATCACCCAAGGCCTCCAACGGATCCTGCACCGTCAGGTGATGCAGCCGGTGATGGCCGGCGCCGAGATCACCCCGCCTGGCACGCTCGTGGGCATCATGCGACGGTTCCCCCAACTGAGCGTCATCCCCGCGTACCTGGTGGGCACGGGGGTACGCCCGGAACACGTGCCCGAGCCGGCCCGCCGTTAGGTGCAGCGTGGGAGGTAAACAGAATCCGGAACAACGGCGGCGCGAATTGTGCGACGCGGCAATCACTCTGCTGGCCCGCGAGGGCATCAAGGGCGTCACCCATCTGAAGGTCGACCGCAAGGCCGGCGTTCCGGACGGCACCACATCGTTCTACTTCCGCACCAGCTCGGCGTTGATGCAGGCGACGGCCAACCGGATCGCCGATCTCGACCTGGCCGATCTCACCGCGGCCACCGGCTCGGGCACCCACGGTGATGTTCGCGGACTGGCCCGGCTGGTCATCCGGTCCGGCACCGGGGCCCGCCTGATCCGCAGCAAAGCCCGCTTCGAGCTCGCCATGCCGTCGAGCCGCGACGCGGGCCTGGCCGAGGCCTTCAGCCACAATCGGCAACGCCTGTTCGAACTGCACCGCAACGTCGTGGTGGCGCTCTGCCCGGCCGACACCGATCCGGCACTGATCGACGAAAAGGCTTATGTGCTGCTGACTTTCATCAGCGGGCTGATGATGGCCCTGGCCCGCGGCGACCGCACGATCAATTCCGACGACGAGCTCCACGACATCATCACCGCGATCGTCGCGGCAGCCCCGGCCGCCTCACATCGCGAAGGAATAGCCGCCGTTGACCGGTAGCGTCTGGCCGGTGATCCAGGAGCCGTGGTCGCTGGCCAACAGCACCGCCAGGTAGGCGACGTCCTCGGGCAGGCCGGGCCGCCGGATCGGGTAGCGCGACAGAATCGCCTTGGCCTGCGGAGAATCCGCCATCTCGGCCCACAGCGGTTCGGTGAGCGGGGTGCGCATGGTCCCCAGCGCGATGTTGTTGGCGGTGATGCCGTAGCGGCCGTTCTCCAGGGCGATCGACCGGGTCAGGCCCGCGGCGCCGGCCTTGGCCGCCGCGTACACCGCGCCGCTGGCATCCCCGGTGCGTCCCGCATCGGAGACGATCGTCACGATCCGGCCCCACTGCCGGTCCACCATTGCCGGCAGCACCGCCCGCGTGCAATGCAGCACGCCATACAGATTCACCTGCAGGAAGGGATTCCAGTCCGCGGGCGTGGATTCGGCGAACGGCATCCGGGCAGCGAAGCCCTCGGCACCGGCATTGCCCGCATTGTTGACCAGGATGTCGACGTCCCCGGCCGCGCCGATCGCCTGGGTGACCGCGTCATAGTCCGTGACGTCGAACGGCACCGGTACCGCATCGCCGCCCGCTTCTCGCAGCTCCGCGGCCACCGCCTCGGCCCGCTCGGCGCGCAGGTCATTGATCAGTACCGTGGCCCCGGCCGCACCGAACGCCTCAGCCAGGCCACGACCGACACCCTGACCGGCACCGGTGATCAGCACGCGCCGTGCTGACAGGTCGAATTGCAGCGTCATCCTCGGTGGTCCTCCTCGCGGTCCGCGTTTCGGACAACCTAGCCCAGGTCTCTATGTCAGTAGAGACTCGAGGTCGAGTCAGCGGATTGCCTGCTCGCTCTGCTCCTCGCCCGGCGGTGGCGTGGGCAACCCGAGCCGGTCCTGGATGCGGTCGATCTTCGCTTCGATCCGTTCCATGTCGTCGGCGTCGACCTTGAATATCCAGTGCTTGGCGCCGAGCAACAAGATGGCCTGGAAGACGAGCTGCAACCACTCGCTCTGCCAGTTCTCCAGCGTGCTGGCGAAGAAGGTGCTCCAGTACTCCGGCCACAGGAACGGCTGACCGTGCGCGGCCTGCTCGGCGTGAAACGTTTGAAGCTGGGTGACGAACTGTCCGATCCATGAACCGACGAACAACACCAGCAGGACGTACACCGCGCCCCATCGACGGACATGCCGCACCATGTCCTCCTTTGTTCGGGCCGATCAGAATCGTTGTGGCGTCCCGCTTTCCACAAGAAGTCCAGCTAGCTCGATCCGGTACTCATACCCCCGGCGGGAGCAACCGAAACCGGTCTGCCGGCGCGCGTGGCTTAAGCTGAAAACCCGGCCTTGGAGGAGGTATCTCGATGAGCGACCACGACGTACGGATGATCATTCTCTCGACCGACGACCTCGACGAGTCGATCCGCTTCTACACCGAGACGCTGGGAATGCCGCTGAAGTTCCGCGACGGCGCGCATTTCGCCGCGCTCGACGGTGGGTCGCTGACCCTGGCCCTGGCCACGTCGGTGGACCATCCGATCCCCGGCCAGGTCGTCGTCGGGATCAAGACCGCTGACGTCGACGCCGCGGCCAAGGCCATCGAGGACAGCGGCGGCGGCATCATCAAGCACCCGTACGACGACGCGCACGAGCGCCGCGCCGTGGTCTACGACAACAAGGGCAACGGCCTGGTGTTCTACAGCCCGCTGTCTCGTTAGCCGCTTGCCGAAGCCGCGGCGTCGAGCAGCGTTTCGGTCAGCCGCGCGGCGGCCGGGGTCATCCGGTCGACCGGCGGCGCGGCCAGGTACACCTGCCACACCGCCGGCTCGCGCAAGGCGACGGAGCGCAGCTCGTCGAAGCGACGCGCCTCGGAGGCGGGCATGAAAGCGGTGCCCAGGCCGTTGCCGACCAATTCGGCGATCGCGGCGAACCCGGCCGGAACCTCGTACTGCGTGTGCGGCTCCACACCGGCAAGGTGAAACGCCTCGTCCATCAGGCGCCGCAGGCCGAATTCGGGTGGGAACCCGACCAGATCCTCGCCGGCCAGATCCACCAGGTCGAGACGACGGCGGCGGGCCAGCCCATGATCCTCGCGACAGACGAACACCATCGGCTCCTCGAAAAACAGCTTCATGTCCAGCTGCGGCGGAAACCGGTTGGGCAGCGACACCAGGGCCAGATCCAGCGAGCCCTCCAGGAGGGCGGCCAGATAGGCCGATGCCCCGGACTGGCTGAGCCTCAACCGCAGCCGGACGTGGGGGTGGGCCCGGTGAAAGTCACCGAGCGCACCGGCGACGTTGACCGGACCGTAGGAGATCAGCGAACCGAATTCGACTGTACCCATGAGAGATCCACGGAACTGGCCGGCGGATTCGGCTGCCGCCCTGGCCGCGTGGAGCACTGTGTGGGCATGCGCCTGGAACGCCTCACCCGCGGCGGTGAGGCTGATCCGTTGCCGCGAGCGGTCGAACAGAGCGACCCCGAGCTCGCGCTCGAGCTTCGCGATCGACGTCGACAACGCCGACTGCACGACATGCGCGCGTTCGGCGGCACGGGTGAAGCTCATCTCGCCGGCCACCGCGATGAAGTGTTCGATCTGCCGTAACTCCACGGTGCCAGCCTATCTATCCAATGGATGACCCTCATCAGTTGCAATCGTTGGACTTGATGGCAGGCTGCGGGTGAAATGAACGCCGACAGCCCGCGAGAAGGAGCAGCGACGGTGAATGGTTTGAGCAGAAGGAATTTCGGTTTCCTCACGGTCGCCGCGGCCGGGGCGGCGACGCTCGCCGCCTGCGGCACCACACCAACACCATCGCCTTCATCGGCACCGGCTGCCGGAATTCCCTCGAAGCCGTCGCACACCCTGAACCCGGTCAAGCAGATCGACGCCGGCGAACTCAACGTCGGCTACACCGAGGCCGGACCCGCCGATGGACCGCCCGTCATCCTGCTGCACGGCTGGCCCTACGACATCCACAGCTACGCCGATGCCTCGGCACTGCTCGCCGACAAGGGCTTCCGCGTCATCGTGCCCTACCTGCGCGGGTTCGGGTCCACCCGGTTCCGCTCCGCCGACACCGTCCGCAACGGCCAGCAGGCCGCCCTGGCCGACGACGTCATCGCATTGATGGACGCGCTGAACATCCCCAAGGCCGTGATCGGCGGATACGACTGGGGCGGACGCACCGCCAACAACGTCGCCGCCCTGTGGCCGCAACGCTGCGCGGGGCTGGTCGCGGTCAGCGGCTACATCACCGTCAACCTCGCGGCCAACCTGAAGCCGCTGGCACCGGAGGCCGAACTGGGCTGGTGGTACCAGTATTACTTCGCCACCCCGCGCGGTGAGCTCGGCTACCGCCAGAACACCAAGGAGTTCAACCGGCTGATCTGGACCAAGGCCTCACCGCTGTGGCACTTCGACGACACCACCTACGACCTGTCGGCCGCCGCCTTCGACAACCCCGACCACGTCGAGATCGTGGTGCACAACTACCGGTGGCGGCTCAGCCTGGCTCCCGGGGAGGCCCGCTACGACGCCGACGAGGCGCGGCTGGCGGCCAAGCCGGCCGTCACCGTGCCGACGATCACGATCGGGTCCGACTTCGACGGCGCGGCCAAGGACGGCGCGGGCTACCGCGCGCTCTACACCGGCCCCTACGAACACCGCGTGCTCGACGGCATCGGGCACAACGTGCCGCAGGAGGCACCTGATCAGTTCGTCGCCGCGATCGCCGATGTCAGTCGCATGGGTGGGCGCTGACCTCATCAGGGATACGGCCGGCCCGTCAGCTCCCGGATCGTGCGGATCTCACCGTCCCGATACGGCCGTCCATCCGCATGGAACAGGTCGTGGAACCACACGCGTGGAGGCGTCTTGTACGGATGCTCCCAGGAATCCCACGGCAGATAGGTCTGCGTCTTACCGGCCACCAAACCCCAGCTGTAGGCACCGACGTTGTGTCGTTTGGCGATCGGCAGCACGCCCTCGACCGTGCTGCCCTCACCGCGGGCCAGGTATTCGGTGCACAGGATCGGACGCCCCATGGGCGCCAACTCGCCGATCCGGGCCTCGAATCCGGCCGGATCGTCGTAGCTGTGAAACGTCAACACGTCCGAGAGGCCCAGCTGGATGTTCGCCATCGCGCTGCGCTTCTGCGGGTCAGCCCAGGCCCCGTCCCACACCCCGCTGGTCAGCGGCTGCACGGGATTGACCGAACGGGCCCAGGAGAAAACCTCGGGCAGCAGCTTTTCGATCAGGCCGACCTTGTCCTGCCGTTCGACCTCGCGGTAGGTGGCCGCGGGATTGTCCGGCTCGTTCCACAGGTCCCACCCCAGTACCCGCTCGTCACGACGGAATTGGCTGATGACACCGACGACATACTCACGCAACGTACGCCGGTACCGGCGGTCGTCGAGGTTCTGGGCGCCCGGGCTCTGCACCCACACCGAGTTGTGTATGCCGGGCTGTGGCCGGCGCTGGCGCCCCAGCCGGGGAAAAGGATCCCAACACGAATCGAACAGCACGAACAGCGGTTTGATGCCATGGCTTGATGCCAGGGCAACGAATTGCGCCAGGCGGTTCTGAAAGCCCAGATGGTCCTGGGCCCACAACTGGTCATGCAGGAACACCCGCACCGTGTTGAATCCGGCCAACCGGGCGATGCGTAACTCGTTGTCGATCCGCTGTGGGTCATAGGTGTCGGGCTGGAACATCTCCAGCTGATTGACCGCGTTGGACGGAATGAAGTTGGCGCCCACCAGCCAACCCTGCGCGGCATACCAACCGTGCGCACGCTCGGGTGACCAGCGGGCCCCATGGCCGTCGACCTGCGCATCGGCCCGCGGCGCCCTTCCCAGAGCCGCGGCTACCGTCATGACCAACGGAACCTTGAACGCGGCCCTACGCGCCATCCGGGCGTGCATGACGTGCCTGATGTGCTGCACCGAGCTACCAAACAACCTGGCTCCCTTATGGTTTCGTTTCCAACATCGGCACTTCCGGGTTTGCGGGTCGTGAACATGCCTACCACTCGAGGTGTACCCGAAGCAGACCGAGCCTGCACGGCACGGCGCTGTGGTTTGGGGTTACCGGTGACGGGTACCTGGTCACGGTGAGCGACCGCATCGCACAGGCACTGGCCGGATAGCCCCCGGTAGCGTTCCTGTGGTGGATGTCCCAGACGACGGCCGAGTCGACGCAAGTGCCCTGACCGGGGTTTCGGAAACCGCACTGTTGACCCTCAACGGACGGGCCCATCAGGCCCGCCATCCCCATGCCATCATCGACGACCCTATGGCCATCGAACTCGCCGATTCGATCGACTTCGACTTCGACAAGTTCGGCCGGCGCAAGGGCCAGGAGATGGCGCTGCGCTCACTGGCCTTCGACCAGGCCGCCCGGCGGTACCTGAGCGACCACCCGTCGGCAACCGTGGTCGCACTCGCCGAAGGTCTGCAGACGAGTTTCTGGCGACTGGATGCGGCGCTGCCGGCTGCGCGGTTCCGTTGGCTCACCGTTGATTTCCCGCCCATCATCCAATTGCGCGAGCGGCTGCTGCCCGCGTCCGACCGCATCAGGGTGCGGCCGCAGTCGGCGCTGGACTACAGCTGGATGGACGCGGTGGACCGGACCGAAGGGGTATTCATCACGGCCGAGGGCTTGCTGATGTACCTGCAGCCCGAGGAAGCGCTCGGCCTGATCGCCGAGTGCGCCCGCCGATTTCCGGGCGGCCAGATGATCTTCGACCTTCCCCCCGTGCTGGTGAAGAAGTTCGCGCCGAAGGGCATGCGATCATCGCGGCACTACCGCGTGCCACCGATGCCGTTCAGCCTGTCACCGGCGCAGCTCGCGGACCTGGCGCACACCGTGCCGGGCATCAAGGCAGTGCACGATCTGCCGATGCCGCGCGGACGCGGATGGTTCTTCCGCACCGCATTTCCGGCGTTCTGGCAATTCAAGCCCACGAGACAGATTCGCGGGGCCTACACGCTGCTGGAATTCGGCTGACTAGCCGCCGGTAGCGGCCAGTCGAGCGCGTTCACGCATCGAGGCGACGACGCCGCCGTCGTTGAGGATGTCCGTACCGGTGAGGTAACCGGCACGCTCACTGACGCAGTAGGCCAGCAGGTCCGCCATCTCCTCCGGCTTGCCCCACCGCGGCACCGCGGCGTCGGCAACCATGGCTCCCGCCCCGGCCTGCTCCTCCAGCCGGCCCATCTCGGTGTCGATGGAGCCGGGCGAAACGGAGACGATGCGGATGCCGCGACCGTTGAACCGCTCGGCCTGCGACGAGCTGTACCACTTCACGAACGCCTTGCTGATCGCGTAGGAGAAACCCGACCGCATGTCTTCGGGAGCGATGGCGCACGCCGCGAGCATTTCGGTGAGGAATCGGTCCTGGTCCTGCAGCGCCAGCGGAAAATGCTGCGCCGGGATGACTTCCTCGGGCAACAGGTGCGCCGCCATCGATGCCACGTTGACGATGGCCGCACCCTCGGCCGCGGACGCGAAAAAAGACTCGTTCACATGCAACGTGCCCAGCGCGTTGGTCCTCATGACGTATTCGGCGTCACCCATGCTGGGGCTGACCCCGGCCGCATGGACCACAGCGCTGAGCGTGCCGAGCCCGGCCGCGGTCTCGAACAGCCGGTCGACGGCCGCCCGATCGGTGACGTCGGCGTTGACGATCGTGGCGGTGATTCCGAGGTCACCCAGGGCGGTGGCGGCGTGGTCGAGACGCTCCTGCCGCACATCGCACAGCACCACCGGCTGGTCCCGCCCGACGACCTTGGCCGTTGCGAGTCCCATACCACCTGCGCCGCCTGTGATCACCGTCACCCGTGTCATGAGTAGCACGGTATACGGCGGGTCCGCAGTCGCGCAGTGAGGGTGTCATGCACCTGCTCAGCATCGTCATTACCGCAATTTCCGGGCAACCAATGTGAACGGCACCGCTGTGCGGGCGCGCCGACCGGCATATAACCAATAGTGATGTCAGATGGCCCAACGATGACGCCGGCGACCCGTTGTCGATCACCCGAGGCGGGTCGTGGGATATGACGTGCCCGTATTGCGGTTCCCCGCTCGACGAAACCGAGACCTGCGGTCGCTGCGGGCCGATCAAGGCGACCGCGCCGACCGGCTGGCGCCCGGACCCCACCGCTCGCCACGAAGGCCGGTACTTCGTGACCGGGCATCCGACGAATCGCGTACGCGACGGCAGGACCACATCGAGCGACCCGGCCGGTGGGCGGATGCTGCCCGATTACCTCGAGCTCAAGACCTCCGGCATTCGGTCGACCTGGCTGGGCACCAGCGCCGCGGCGGCGATCATCGTGATGACCGCCGCGGTGGTGTGGGTGCTGCTGATGGCGGGCCGCCGGCCGCCGCCTCCGCCGGAAACCGGATACCTTGCGGCACTGAGGGATGCCGGAGTCAGCGACCAGTTCAATTCGGATGCCAATGCCGTCGCCCACGGGCGGCAGGTGTGCCGGCACCTCGAGGACGGCGAACCGCAACAGGGCCTCCTGGCCGACAAGATCGCCGTCGACACGTTCTGCCCGCATTTCTCCAAAGGCTTCCACGTGCTCGAAAAGGCGACCATCACGGGCACTTTCGTCCTCAACGACAACGCGGGAGCAGCGGGCATCGTCTCCGACGGAGCGACATGCCAGGGAGCCAACGGGTACTCCGACGTCAATCCCGGCACCCTCGTCACCGTGAAGAACGGCAAAGGAGAAGTGCTCGCCAGCACCACCCTGGGGCCCGGCAAGAGCGGAAACGCCAACTGCACCTTCTCTTTCACCGTGCCGCTGACCGAAGGTCAGGATCGCTACGTGCTGTCCGTCGGGCGTCGTGGCGAATTCAGCTATACCTTCGAACAGCTTGTGGCCAAAGGCATTCTGATGCAGCTCGGTCACTGAGCTTTGCCGAAATCGCACCCTGGCGAAGAGTTGAGCCGTTTCCGACCACCGCCATATCACGGCGCACGCTATCGGTTGGATACGAAGCGGTCACGACTACGGCTCGCTCACATGTCAACCCCGTATCCATCCGAACACTTGTGTAGACATCGATTTCAGACAGTTCTACGGTTCAGCTCGGCACAATTTTCATCGATGTAATTTTCCGCACGAATCGAAGGAGCTGATCGGGGATGGCCACCTTTGCTCGCTTCACGGTCAAAACTGTTGTCAGCGCAGGACTGTGCGTGACCGCAGCCGCAACCGCAATAGCTCTCAGCCCGCAAGCGGCGGCGGTGCTGCAACTCAAGACGGGCGGGTACAAGTGCGCAGCCGGCGCTGCCGGCGGCGGTGCCTCCGGTGCCGCTCGCACCGCCACCGGTGGCCGCCCCGCCGGTACCGCTCGCGCCCCCTCCGGTACCCGTTCCCCCGGTCCCCCTGGCACCGCCTGTGCCGGTCGTACCGGCCGCCGCCCCGGTCCCCGCCGCAGCGCCCATCGCTGCCCCGGTGGCCGTGGCCGCCGGAACCGGCAAGGGTGTGCCCACCGTTTCACCCGGGGGCGGCCCGGTCGCCGGGACACCCACCCTGCCCGGTCCGGCGGACGGTTCCTAGGCGGCTGGGTCCGCCGATCACCACGTAGCGTCAGCAAAAGGCGCCTGGCTTGCGAGCCAGGCGCCTTTTGCGTTGCCTTGTTTCCGTTGTGTCCCAGCAGGATTTGCTACTCCTGCGGCTCCGCTACACCGGCTATTCCTGCACGATCACCGGGTCGCCGACGTTGACCGTGTTGAAGTACCACTCGGCAGCCGCCGGGATCAGGCTGATGCAGCCATGGCTGGTGTTATCCAGGCCCATCGACGGCACGGCCCACGGCGCGGAATGCACGAACAAGCCGCGATGGGTGAAGCGGACGGCGTAATCCACATCCAGGAGGTAGCCGTCAGGCGCATCGACGGGAATGCCCACGCTGCTCGAATCCATCCTGACCGTGCGGTCTTTCCCCAGGACGGTGTAGGTGCCGACCGGGGTCGGGTATTCGGGACGGCCCAACGAGGCCAGAAGTACACCCGGTTCGCCGGCGTGGGGCAGGTGATGGGGCGCCGGCAGAGCGATCGGCGGGTCTTCACCGAGACCGTCGATGGTCACGGTGAAGGTGTGATCGGAGATGTCGGCAACGCCGATAACGGCTGGGCCGGTTTGGAATTCCGTCCGCATGCCGCCGACCGACAGCATCACCGTGCTGTGGGCGGGCCAGAACTGTGCCGGTGTCCATGACAGGACCTTGGCATCGAGCCACTCGTAGCTGCCCGTGCGTACCGGCGTGGACTTCAGGCCGAGGGCACGTTCCACCGACGACCGGTTGGTGATGGTGACCGGGTTCTTGAACGTCACCACCACGGGATGGCCCACACCGACGACAGCGCCTTCGGACGGCGCGATCGATTCGATCGTCGACCTCAACGGCAGGCTGGCCGCCGCCGTGTCGACACTATCGGTGCCTCCCGAGAAATAGGCCATGGCGACCACGACCACAACGAGAACACCCTGAACAACCGCGCGCATCAATTCGATCCCTCTGCGATGCCCCCATGATCTTGAACGTTGTCATGGTATTGGCCCGCAGCCGCCCGAATGTGTAGTCACACGTAGGCAATTCGGTCAAGCGTTCGTCACGTTTCGGCCACGGCGTCCGCGCCGGCCGCGTTCAGCTTCAGCACCCGCGCACAGGACAGCGGGGTCACCAAGGCGTTGGTCCGCAGACCCGACGTCGTCGGGCGCTGAGATTCCAGCTCCGAGGCGTCGCCTTCACTCTCAAGGCGATACGACGACGGATGCCTGCGCTTGGCCGCGGCGAGCTCATTGGAGTACCGCTGCGACGAACACCAGAGCGGGTGCGTCGCCAGCTCGATAACCGTCGAGCCGGCAGCTTTTGTCGCCATTTTCAATGACCTCCAGCGGAGCTTCACGACACTTCTACACAGTGGCAAGCGTGCTCGGCCAAGCTGAGACGATCCATCGAGTTGGCCGTGGACACATTAAGGATCCCTCTTAATGAGCTTTCACACACTGAAAGACCCGCGACAGAGACGTATTTCACACTCTCGGATTTGACATTTTTCTTCGCCATGTTTGCTGTTTCCGCGGGCCCGTGCGACTGATCGAACGATCAAGATCATCGCCGGCGACGATGCCAGCTACCGGGCGGCCGCAATCGCAGCATCTTCTTACATTCGACGGAAACCCGCATGTAGGCGCCGCGCACAAATTAAGGAAGCGCGCCAGCGAACGCGCCGCCATTAGCCCCGTCGATGCAGAATCGTTACCTATCATTTACCCTGTCCCGTGGCCGAGCTCGCCTGCTGGAACGTCAATTAGCTCGGTGAAGGGTGGTACGGCTGTGGATGCACATGATCCGAGCGTCGGAGAACATGCGCGTCCGACCGTGACTCGGGCGTCTCGCGCAGCGATCGAGAGCTGGCCGCTGCGATGGAAAGTGGCCGCGACCTTGGTGCTGCCGATCCTGCTCGCGGCGACGTTCGGCGCGGTTCGCATCTACAACGAACTGTCCGCCGCCTCACGGTTGAATCTCGCCTCCGACAATGCGGTGATCGTCGTGCCGGCAGTAGAGCTGGTCGACCGGCTCGACGGGCTGGCATACGCGGCCGCGTCGGGCGCACCACTGGAGGAACCTCTCGCTCAGTTCGACGAGAGCGCCAAGACCCTGGACTCGCTGATCAAGTCCGCCGAGTTCGACCAGGCTGTCGCCGCACAGCTGACGACCGCATCCTCGACCGCCAAGACGCTGCGCGACGACATCACCTCCGGCCCATTGCCGCAACAGGTGATCGCCGACCGTGCATCGGACGTGGCCTCCGGCGTGGTCTCCGTGATCGCCGAGACCACCGAGACGGTGGACGACCGCACCGTTCGCCCCCTCGCCGACCAGCTCGTGGACACGCTCGCGGCACAACGGGCACTGACCACGCAGCGCGTACTGATCGCCGCACCCGATTTCGCCGACTCCGACGCACTGCGCGCCGAGGTGGCGGACGCGGCAGGCGCGGAGGCCGCGGCCATCGACCGGCTCACCCGGCTGACGCCCACGGACGAGGCCACGACCTTGTCCAAGGAGTCCGACGTGCGGCGCCACGCCTATACCCAGGCGTCCGGCGACAGCGTGTACGCGCCCGCGTTCACCGATGCCATGCGGGCCAGCGGCGAGGCGTACCGCGCGATGACGCAGCGGCTGGCCTCCGACCTCGACGGCACCCTGCACCACCGGGCCAACGCGTTGCGATCCGACGCCCTGCGAGACACCGCGATCATCCTCGGCGCCGTGCTGGCCGCACTCGTCTTCGCACTGGCCGTCGGCCGCTCTCTGATCCGGTCGATCGGCCGGCTGCGCCAGGGCGCGCTGCAGGTCGCCCAGGTCGAGCTGCCCGAGGAGATCGAACGCCTCAGCAAGGGCGGTGGCATGCCGGAGATCCAGGCGCTGCCGTTCCGTACCAACGAAGAGGTCGGACAGCTCGCCCGCGCGATCGACGACATCCACTCCCAAGCGGTCCGCCTGGCCAGCGAGCACGGGGTGCGGCTGCAGATCGGCGACATGTTCGAAACCCTGTCCCGCCGAAGCCGGTCGCTGGTCGAAGAGCAGCTGGCACTCATCGAGACCCTCGAGCTCGACGAAGAGGATCCGGTCCGTCTCGACCACCTGTTCCGGCTGGACCACCTGGCGACGCGCATGCGCCGCAACGGCGACAACCTGCTCGTCCTCGCCGACACCGTGGAACGCCACCGCCAGTCCCCGCCCGTCGCACTGCCCGACATGCTGCGCGCCGCGATGTCCGAGGTGGAGGAATACCGCCGGGTGCAGGTCGGGCACATGGCCGACGTCTCGATCGCCGGCTCGGCCGCGAGCGATATCGGCCACCTGATCGCCGAGCTGCTCGACAACGCACTGCGCTACTCGCCGCCGGACTCGCCGGTGATGGTGACGGTCGGACGCGCCGTCGACGCCGGTCTGCTGGTCGAAGTCGCCGACCGTGGCCTCGGCATGTCCAAGGAGGACCTGACCGCCGCCAACGAACGCCTCGCTCTCGGTGGTGAGGTGACCTCCGAAACCGCCAAGCGAATGGGTCTGTTCGTGGTCGGCCGGTTGGCGCGACGTCATGAGGCGACCGTGCGGCTGCGGACCACCTCGGCCTTGACCGAGCGGCCCGGTGTGACGGCGAGTGTGCACCTTCCCGGCACGCTGGTGTCGCCGATCGGAATGGGCGAGACCCTCGATGAGCTGCGGACCGGCTCGTTTACCGAATCGCGGCCGCGGCCGTCCGGCCACGGGCGCGGGGGCGCCGCCACCGGGATACAGGCCGAGGCCACCGGCTCCCCTACCGCCTCGCCGCACACCGAACGCCGATCTGATGCCCCCGTCCAGGCGACCGCCAGCGGACTGCCCAAGCGTTCGCCCGGTGCCAGTGGCGTGAACGGTGCTCCCGCCCCCGCGAACGGACTGGCGGCGCCCGCTCCGGCTCCCGAGGAACCCGAACGCCAACAGCGCGGCAATCCGCTTTCCTACTTCACCTCGGGCAACGCCGGCTCGGGGGCCGCCGAACCGGCGACGCCCGAGCCTGCGCCGGCCAGAGAATCCAGTTGGGTGGATATCGAGACGGAGAGTTTGGAGAGTGCGCCCATCTTCGAGCGGATGGCGTCGGAGTGGCTGATGGATCCGACAGCACCCGAATCCCGCAACCGGGTGTGGTCCAGCGCCGCCGACGCCGGCTGGGCCGCCGCGGCAAAGGCCGTCGAACAGGAACCGAAGCGGCACACCGCATCCGGGTTGCCGATTCGTGAACGTGGAGCGCGCCTGGTGCCGGATGAGGCAAGATCGGAAACCCAGGCGAGGGCCGACGGCGGGAATGATCCCGCGGCAATCCGAGACGTCCTGAGCCGACAGCTGGCCGGCGTACGCAGGGGCCGAGCCGAAACCGATGCAGCACACAGCCGAATCGAAGGAGATCGATGAACACCGGCACGCAATCACATGACCGGTCCGCGGGCTCTGCTGCAACACCGAGAAGTACCTCAGGCACCCTCGACTGGTTCGTGTCGAACTTCGTGCGTGACGTGCCGGGTGTCTCGCACGCGATTCTGGTGTCGGCCGATGGCCTGCTGATGGCCTCGAACTCCCACCTCCCGGCCGATCGTGCCGAGCAATTGGCCGCTGTCACGTCCGGTTTGGCCAGCTTGTCGACCGGCGCGGCCCGGTTGTTCGAGGCCGGGAACGTGCGCCAGTCCATCGTCGAGATGGACGACGGGTTTCTGCTGCTGATGGGTGTCGGCAACGGCTCGTATCTGGCCACCCTGGCGTCGATCTCGTGCGACATCGGGCAGGTCGGGTACGAGATGGCGTTGCTCGTCGACCGGGTCGGCAAGACCGTCGAGGCGACGCCGCGCGCCACGCATGGAGCTCGATGACCCTGAGCATGGACAAACCCGAGCAGCCTCGGTCCGCCAGTCGCGCGCGGCCGTACACCCTGACCGGCGGACGAACCCGTGCCCGCGTCGAGGTGCCGATCGAAGCTCCGGTGGAGGCCCTGCTGTCCTCCGGAGAACTCGACTGCGCGCCTGGCGACATCCCCGCCGTCATCGTCCGGTTGTGCGACACCCGACCGTCGATCGCCGAGATCTCCGCGTACGCCGGGCTGCCCATCGGGGTGACCCGGGTACTGGTGAGCGATCTGGTGGACAGCGGCCACCTGCGTGTTCACGCCACCCTGACCGACCGCTCGACCGTTGCAGAACGGCGCCTACTGATCGAAAGGACCCTCAGTGGATTACGCGCACTCTGACTCCGGCCCCACGGTGTCGTCGACCAAGATCGTGATCGCCGGCGGCTTCGGCGTCGGCAAGACCACGTTCGTCGGCGCCGTGTCGGAGATCGTGCCGTTGCGCACCGAGGCCCTCGTCACGAACGCCTCGCAGGGCCACGACGACCTCGAGGCCATCCCCGGCAAGGAAACCACCACGGTCGCCATGGATTTCGGCCGTATCACGATCGCCGACGATCTCGTGCTGTACCTGTTCGGCACACCCGGGCAGCGGCGGTTCTGGTTCATGTGGGACGACCTGGTCCACGGCGCCATCGGCGCGGTGGTGCTGGTCGACACCCGCCGGCTCGAGGACAGCTTCGCGGCCGTCGACTTCTTCGAGGCCCGCAGCCTGCCGTTCCTGATCGCCGTCAACGAGTTCGACGACTCACCGAGCTACAGCACCGAAGAGCTGCGTGAGGCGCTCTCGGTGTCCCCCAATGTCCCGATCATCAATGTCGATGCACGGCAACGTGAATCGGCGAAGAACGCGCTGATCGCCATCACCTCGTTCGCGCTGGAACGCCTTCCGTCGACTACTTCCTAGATCCCCTCAGCCCCGTCAGTCACACAGTCTCGAGGAACCCGTCATGAACCACCAAGTACATCACTTCGACATGGGCCTGTGGCTGCTGTTCCTGGCGTACATCGTCTCGGTGACCGGCTCGGTCGTCGGCCTGGCCTGCACCCGGTGCGGCGCCAGGGCAACCAATGGCCGCGATCGGCTCCGCTGGCTGCTCATGGCCGCTATCGCCATTGGCGGCGTTGGCATCTGGCTCATGCACTTCATCGCGATGCTCGGCTTCGCCATTCCGAACAGCATGGTCCGGTACCACCTCGGCTGGACGATCGCGTCGGCCGTGATCGCGATCGTCGCCGTCTTCGTCGGTCTGATCACCATCGGCCGGGAATTCGATCTGCGCCGGCTGCTGGCCGGCGGTGTGATCACCGGCCTCGCGGTCGCGGTGATGCACTACACGGGTATGTGGGCGGTGCAGATGCAGGGCACGATGACCTACGACACCACGCTCGTCGTCATCTCCTTCGTCATCGCCGTGGTGGCTGCCACGGCCGCGTTGTGGTTCACCCTGGTTCTGAAATCACGCGGACTGCGCTTCATCGCCGGCCTCGTGATGGGCGTTGCCGTCGTCGGCATGCACTACACCGGCATGGCCGCGGTGCGCGTCAGTGTCGACCACACGATGCCGGTTCCCGGTGGGCCCGAGGTGTTCTCGTTCCTGTTCCCGGTCTTCGTGATCGGCCTGCTCGCCCTCGTCGTCCCGATCACCGCCGTGATGCTGGCACCTGATCGCAATGCCGACGAGGACGCAGCCGAGTCACGCCCCGTGGCGGCGGCAGCCGGGCGCCACCGTTAAGCGCACGCCCGGGGCACAGGTCAGGCGGCCAGTAGGTCATCGATCTGGTTGATCGCCGAGGAAGCTCCCTCGACCACACCCATGTCGAGCACCTGCTGCAGCGCGTCGGCGGACTCGTAGGTGCTCATGTAGACCGCGCGGGTGCCGCCGTTGTGTTCGGCGAAGGTGTAGACGTTCTTTGACACCGGCATGTCGGGGTTCGGATTGAAGTCCTGGTCGGCGAAACCGTCGTCGAACGAGAAGCTCGTCGGCTCGTCGACGGCGGTGACATCCCAGTACCCCGCGTGCTTGTCGCCCTCCGGGCCGATCATGAAGTAGGTGACGCGGCCGCCGGGGGTGAGGCTGTGGTCGACCACCGTCGCCGGGTAGGTCGGCGGACCCCACACCTTCTCCAGCTGACGCGGATCGGCATACACCTGCCAGATTCGCTGCACCGGCGCGGCAAACTCGGCGGTGATCGTCAGCGTCAGTTTGTCGAGGTCGTGTTGGACGTCGGTCACGGGCATGGTTCAGTCCTCCAAGGGATCGGTTGCGATCAGTTCATCGATGCGTGCGATGCGGCCACGCCAAACCTGTTCCAGCTCGGTCAACATGGACGCCACCGACCGCACCGCTTGCACGTCACCACTGGCCAGCTGCTCACGACCGTTGCGCCGCTTGGTGATCAGCCCGGCCTTCTCCAGCACGGCGACGTGTTTCTGCACTGCGGCGAAGCTCATGTCGTACTTCGCCGCGAGCACCGAGACCGAGTGCTCCCCGGCCAGGACCCGGCGCATGATGTCCCGCCTCGTCCGGTCGGCGAGCGCCTGGAACAGGGCGTCCGCCCGGTCCTCGTCGCTCTCGGTCACATCCTCAATATACAACCGATTAGTTGTACGTTGTCAAGAGGTGACTTCGAGAGAACGGTGACCCGTTGTGGTGCAGCGGAATACGCCTAGCCGCCCATCGCGGCCCGCATGGCCGCTCCGTCGACATAGGACTGCTTACCGGCGACCAGCCCGTCTTCGACGGACACCACATCCACCAGATCGATCTCGACGGGCACACCGGCAGACGTCGTGCCGGTCATCTTCCACTCCGCGACCCAGTAGTCCTCCCCCACCCGCAAGGACACCGGTTCAAAGCCCAAGTCCGGGACCAGCTCGAAGACGTGGGCCGCCGATTGCCGAATCGCCTCCCGGCCGTGTGCCGGCTCCTGGCCCGTGTGCACATGGAAGACCGAGCCCACGCTGTGCATGCCGGCGATGGCGTCAGGGTCGTGCCCCACCCAGGCAGCGTGATAGCGCTCGAACAGTGCTTCTGTTGCTCGGTTCATGAATCCTCCTCGGTTGGTCCAGTTCTTGCGGGGCGCGGATCCATGCCAGTGGGTCAGCGCCCGGTCTCGGGTGAACGCGAGGTAGCGTTCGATTCGGTATGGCGGAAAAGAGTCTCAGCGAGCGGGCGCAGCGCCGTCGGATGCGCACGGCCGGCCCGATCATGGATGCCGCCGAGCGGTTGTTCGCGGCAAAGGGTTTGGTGCGGACGACCGTTGACGAGATCGCCGCCGCAGCCGACGTTTCGGTCGGAACCGTGTACTTCCACTTCGAGTCGAAAGACGGGTTGTACCTCGCGCTCGTCGAGCGCGCTCTCGACGTCAACGAGGAGTACATGGGCCGGATCGATCGCGACCGGGGACCCTTCGACCGCGTGCTGCAATCCGGCGATTGCTACCTGCGCTTCTTCCTCGACCATCCGGACAAGTTCAGGCTCGTGGTCCTGCGTGTGCTCGAACCGTCCAGCGGAGGCACGCTCGAGGACGCCGAGCTGCGGATCGCGGCGCGGGTGCGGCGGATCGTCGGCAATGTCGAAGCCGACCTCGTCGAGGCGCGCGCCGCCGGGCTGATCCGCGATGTCGACGTACCCACCACGATGCAGTTTCTGTGGGGAGCCTGGAACGGTGTGATCGCCCTGGCTTTGCGCCAGGACGACCTCGCCCTCAGCTTCGCCGAGCTCGAGCATTGCCTCGAGCTGGGGCGCGGACTGGTGCGCGACGCGCTGCAGGCATGAGGGCTCACCCCCGCGCACTCGCCACGTGACGCCGATACCAACGCTTGCCGTGCAGGCGCTGATAGTGCCAGGTGGCGGTCGCCAAGGCGCCGCGTGAATGGAGCCAGTACCGGTCAGGTGGCTCGAGCGCCGGTGGCCGACGCCCGATCTCGATCTCGGCGAGGACAACACCTTCGCCCTCGTCAGCTCGGCGTTCGGCGACCACCGTGCCCTGTGCGTCGGCGATGAGGGTGGATCCTTCGAACCGGCCCTCATAGGGGACTGGCAACCACGGCATCGGGCAGGTCAGCGTGCCGGCGTGGGCGGCATGAAGGACCGGTGCCCCGACGTACTTCGCGAACGACGCGGCGGCAGCCCGGGCCGTGGCGGAATTGTTGCGCTCCCACCGCTCGAACAACATCCGGGGAGGCCACGCCGGAATCGACCACCACCCCGAGCCGGTCATCGCCAGATCGATGCGCGACCGCAGCCGACGCGCCGTGCCGGTGCGCATCAGTTCCCAGCACACTGCGGCCCCGATCTGGTAATCCCCGTTGGACAACACCCCGTCGTCGTTGCCGCCGACGTAGAAGGCGTTCTCCCACATCGTCGGCTGGTCCTTGTCATGCCGACCGATGACGCCTTCGGGGTTGGCGGCGATATAGGCGTTGCGGACGTTCCCGTCGGGGTCGCGGCACAGAAACGATCCACCGACGAGCGCCTGGTGCCGGCGGGCGAGCCGGCAGAGCAAAGCGGTGGCTTCTCCATCCGGCGGCAGGGCAGCGTCTTTGAGTTCTTCGACGAAACCGATACCGGTCGAGAAGAACTCGGGCAGGGCGATGACCTTGGCCCCGGCGGTGCCGGCCTCATCTGCCAGCCGTTCGGCCGCGCAGAGGTTGGCGTCGACCGCGCCGACGACCGCCTCGAGTTGTACTGCCGCCGCGAGGACCCGCATGACGCATGACAATAACTGAACGGCACTTCAAAAACTGAGGAATCGTGCAATACTCTGCCCCATGATCGGCGGCCTGCCCCGGCTTCTCGACAGAGCGCTCGCCCGATGAGCCACATCGGTCAGCCCCTGACGCTGGCCTGCGGGCAGACCCTGCCGAACCGGCTGATGAAAGCCGGGCTCAGTGAGCAACTGAGCGATCGCGACCACGCACCCACCGTGCACCTGGAGCACCTCTACGAACGGTGGGGGCGTAGCGGCTGCGGCCTGACCATCACCGGGAACGTGACAGTGGACCGGCTCCACATGGCCGAACCGCGCAATGTTGCCATTGAGGACGACCGCGACCGCGAGCGGTTGTCCCGCTGGGCAACTGCCGCCAAGCGGGGCGGCACATCGATCTGGCTGCAGCTCAATCACCCTGGGCGCCAAGCCAACCCGCTTGCCGGGCGCACGCGCCCGGTGGCACCGAGCGCAGTCGCACTCGCCGTTCCGGGTGCGCCACGGCCGCGCGCGTTGACCGGTCGCGAGATCGAGGCGACCGTGCTGCGTTTCGCGACGGCGGCGGCCGTCGCCAAAGAATGCGGCTTCGACGGCGTCCAGTTGCATGGCGCGCACGGCTACCTGATCTCGCAGTTCCTCTCCCCGCTGGCCAATAAGCGTGACGACGACTGGGGTGGCGATCTTCAACGCCGCATGCGGTTCCCGGTGGAAGTGTTGCGCGCGGTGCGCGCGGCGGTCGGTGACCGATTCGCCGTCGGAATCAAGCTCAACTCGGCCGACTTCCAGCGCGGCGGCTTCACCGAGGACGAGTCCGAGAAAGTCGTCGCATGCCTCGCCGGTGAGCAGATCGACCTGATCGAGATCAGCGGCGGCACATTCGAGCAGCCGGCGATGATGGGATCGATCGCACGGCAAAGCACCCGCGAACGGGAGGCCTACTTTCTCACGTACGCAGAACGGGTTCGCGAGCACGCCAAAGAGGTGCCGCTCGCCGTCACGGGCGGCTTCCGTTCCCGCTCCGCCATGGAACAGGCACTCGCCGAAGGCGCCTGCGACATAGTCGGTATCGGTCGTCCGCTGTGCATCGACCCAAAGGCCGCACGCCGCCTTCTCGACAACACCGGGCACTACGCCGCGTCCGGGACCCCGCGGATCGGGGCCCGTTCACTACTGGGCCGCTTCGTCGACCTGCACGCCGCTGACGCATTTCTCGATGTCCAATGGCACACCGACCAGATCCACCGGATCGCCAAGGGACTCGAACCCGATCCGGGCCTGCCGTGGTGGCGCAGCACCATCACGGCGGTGCGCCGCAACGGCCTGGCTGCGATCCGACGCCCGCGACGAAGGGGCTGAATCCACCGATCCGGCAAAAGCCATGAATGACATCGGTCGATGTCATATATTGGGCCGGCGTGTGTTCGCGGCGGCTGGCATTCCCGTCACCGGCAGATCCGGACACCAGCGCGGAATGTCAAGGGGGACATCAACAATGGTGAACGGTTCGCGCTGCCCGGACAACGTCAGACGCACACCACTGCGGTACGGCCTCGCGGTCGTCGCCATGGGCATCGGCATCGCCGGCGCGAGCGCGCACCCCGTGGCATGGGCGGACCCCGGCAGCTCAGATTCGTCGAGCTCGTCGAGCTCATCGGCCTCCTCGGCGCCTTCGAAAGCGGGAACCGGCCACGGCCCCAAGAAGCCGGCCGACCGTGCCGGCATCCGGCCGGGCCGGCCGTCGTCGTCGGCGGCGAAGACTCCCGTCGGATCCCCTGCCGCAGCACCGGATTCAGCGACACAGCTACGCGAGACGATCAGCGACATCGTTGGCGGCAAACTCAGCACCACCAAGCCGGACAGTCCGGTCCGGGCCGACGGCACGCGACTGGCCAAGTCCGATTTGTCACCCCGCTCGGCGGCGAAGCGCCTCGCGGTGGTCGCACCGTCCGCGCTGCCCGACGTGCCGACCACGCGGGCACCCGCGCCGGCATCGACGCCGACTGAGGTGTCCAAGGTTGCGCTGCCGGACATCACCGCGGTCATCCCGGCCGCTCCCCCGGCCGCCGTGAACACGGTGCCCCTGACGGCGAAGGTCGCCGCGGTCACCACCACGACCAAGACGACTCCGAAACCTCCGGAGCCGTTGTCGCCTATCGCCAAGATCGCCGCGCTGCCCGGGCGCATCGTCAACACGGTGCTGCAGGTGCTGGACATCACCGTCTCCGCCAACGGCCCGACCAGCCCGATCGATTTCGCCCCGATCAACGACGCCGTGTTCGCGGCGTTCCGGGAGATCGAAGGCAAGCTCGGGCTGACCAAAACGCCTGACGTGCAACCGGTGCCGCCGACGATGACGTACAACGGCCCCACCACCGGCAAGACCCCGACGGTGTCGCAGTTCCTCAACGCCGCCACCGCTGCGTACGTGTACGGCGGCGCCCCAGGCGATCTGAAACCGTTCGTGGTCGACGGCAAGCAGATGGAGTCCACCAACGTGCTGTCGGGAATGTCCGCCAAGGCGTGGGTGACTCCAGAGGGCCAGATCATCATCGCCTACCAGGGCACGACGGGCGGGACGAACCTGCTGCACAATCCGCTGATCGTGGTGTCCCAGATCATCGCCGATACGCAGGTGATCTTCACCGACACCACACCGCAGGCCTTCCACGATTCGGTGGCCTTCGAGCAGCAGGTCGAGGCCGCGGCGATCGAGCAGGGCTACACCAAGGAAGACATCTTCGTCACCGGCCACTCACTCGGCGGCTGGGAAGCCGCATACGTCGCGCAACAAACGGGCGTGGGGGGCATCGGATTCGAGAGCCCCGGTCTCAACACCACGGTGCCGGGCAACGGCGCCGATTCCGGATTCGTCAACGTCCTGACCTACGGCGACACCGCTGCCTACTTCTCCACCGACCTGCCCGGGCTCCAGCCGTTCATGCCCGAGTACGTGCCCGGCGGCGGCAGCAAGCCGCACTACGGCGCGATCGTGATGATCGGCAATCCCGACGCTGCCATCCCGCTGATGAACTCGGCGGCGCTGTTGAACACCGGACCGGTCGGCGCCGCCATCTTCGTCGCCGACATCCTGGTCAACTTCCTCCAGTACCACCTGCCCGGCATCCAGGCATACCACCTGGGCGTCGACCCGGACCCCGGCGTGGTGCCGTGGCTGGGGAACGCGTCGGGACCGGTCAACGCCGACTACGCCGACATGACGATTCCGGAATTGCAGAAGGCGGCGTCGGATGCGGGAACGCTGATCAGGCCCTAGCGGCGAGCCGCTGAATCTGTTCTGCGGCTTCCTGTTTGATCTGCTCGAACTGCGCGGCCATGGCCTCGGCCAGGGCGGTCGCGCCTGACAGTGGGCGGACCATCACCATGAAGTCGTCGATCTTGCCGTCGTCATCGTGATGGAGGAAGTCACAACCGGTGATCTTCTTGCCGTCGACCGTGGCCTCGAAGACCAGCGCATGATCGCGTCCCGAAGCGTCGGCAATCTCGCGGATGTACCGGAAGTCCTCGAAGACCCGCATCACCCCGCGCAGGATCGCCGCGGTGATCGGCTTGCCCGGATACGGCTTGAACGCCACCGGGCTGGTGAACACGACGTTGTCGGCCAACAGTGCTTCGATCGCGGCCTCGTCACGGGCCTCCACTGCCTCCCGGAACGGATGCATGCGGCACCTCCTACCTGATTCATCGACTTGCGGCGATGCTAGGCCCGACCGGTTTCCATAGTCAACATTTTGATTATTCACTTCGCTGCTAGCATCTGCCTCATGGCGCTACGCGACGCAGTTCTGGCCGCGCTCCTCGACGGCGAAGCTTCGGGCTATGACCTGGCGAAAGGCTTCGACGCGTCGGTCGCCAACTTCTGGATGGCCACGCCTCAGCAGCTCTACCGCGAACTGGATCGCATGGCGGCCGAAGGACTGATCGCCGCCCGCCTCGTCGAGCAGGACCGGCGGCCCAACAAGCGCCTGTACTCGCTGACCGACCAAGGCCGCCGAGCCCTGCTCGAGTTCACCGAGATGCCCCCGAAACCCGGGGCGATCCGCGAAGACCTCCTCGTCCAGGTTCAAGCCGTCGACACCGGCAACATCGAAGCGGTCCGCGATGCGCTCATCGAACGCCGGCACTGGGCCACCGCCAAACTCGCCCGCTACCGCCGTGTTCAGGACCACCTGCTCGCCGGACGAACCGAGGACGCCTATCTGGCCGGGGCCGAGCGCATCGGCCCGTATCTCACACTGCTGCGCGGGATCCGGTTCGAGGAAGAGAACGTCGACTGGGCCGACCGGGCACTGGCCGTCATCCAACGGCGGTTGGCCGCGTCTCCTGCGGCTCGGTGACCCAGGCGCTGAACACCGGCACCCCGCGCCACGGCTGCGGTCCGTCATAGCGGTCCGCGCAGGCCAAGACCGCGAACGGGCGGTTGAACCACAGGTCGATCCGGCGGACCAACACCTCATGGAACTGCGGCAGGCAACCGGCCACCATCCCGATCGCGGTGACCGCCGCGGCCTTGAAACCCTCTCTCGTATAAGAAGCGACGGCCGCCTGCCTGGCGCTGAACTCCACCGGCAGATCCTCCGGCCTGGCGAAACCACGCAGCGTGTCGAACACCGGAGCCATCCCGGGCGCATTCTCGAGGTTGTGGTCGCTGATCGCCGACCAGGCCGGCAGACGGGTCCGCCACTCCGCCTGCACGCCCGGCCCGCCGACCCTGCGCTCGCGCCGCTCGGTCACCGTCCACGCATGCCCGGCAGCCAGCTCCTCTACCGGGACGCGGCGCGCCGCGCGCTCGTCACCGCGCAGCATCGCCGCCACCTGATGCGCGGCGGTGTCCACATCGCGGGGCGGCACCTCGGGGGCTGCGATCACGCTGAGGACGTCGAGCGCCGATGACGAGGGCGGCGCCGCCACCGCGACCATTCCGGCCGCATCGGTGTCGGCGACCAACTGGATCCCGTCGTCGAACATCAGCGCGGTGCCGATCCGTTTACCGAACGCCCCACCGAGTTCTGCCGTCGTGGCCAGCGGTTCGGCCCAGCTGATGTCGGTGGCCAGCGCGGAGGCGAGTACCAGCCTGGTCAATTCACTGAGCTGGAGCGGGAATCGGTTGATCAACCCGTTCGTGTGGGACTGCGCCCAGGCATCGGCGTCTGCCTGATCCGGCACCGGGCCCCGCTCCACGACCGCAGGCAGCGTCCGCGCCCAGTCGTCGAACGCCGGCCCCAGTGCGCGGTCCCATACCGCTGAGAGCGCCGACACCGCCGGGTGCGGTTCGCTCAGCAGGGCGGCCGCCCGCGCGGCGGCGTCCTCAACCGTCGTGCCGAGCACCCTCTCGAGGTCACGTCTGGACTCGCCCGAGGCGGCCGGGCCTGCCAACGCCAGCAACAGCCACAGGCCCAGCGGCGAGGCCACCGCGTGCTCACCGAGTAAGGACTCGTTGAACCGGGCCGCGTAGGCAGACACCAGCTCGGGGGTACTCACGCCGGCCATGGCCGCACCCTACCGAGGTAGATGGTCGTGGTGGGCAGACGTTAGTGTGCTTTCGTCGGCTTCAGCGAACAAGTCGATAGAAAAGTTGAGCAAATCCATGACCGCAGCACCAGAAGCATCGGCGCTCGAAGCCCGGGTCGGCCACTACTACGAGGCGGACGGCCTCTATTTGGTCGGCCGCGAAAAGGTACGCGAGTACGCCCGTGCCGTGCAGGACTACCACCCCGCACACTGGGACGTCGACGCCGCCGCGAAGCTGGGCTACTCAGGCCTGGTCGCGCCGCTGACCTTCACCTCGACCCCGGCCATGGCCTGCAACCGGCGCATGTTCGAGTCGATCGTCGTCGGTTATGACACCTACCTGCAGACCGAAGAGGTCTTCGAGCAGCATCGCCCGATCGTGGCCGGAGACGAACTGCATGTCGACGTCGAACTGACCTCGGTGCGCAGGATCGCCGGTCGGGACATGATCACCGTCACCAACACGTTCACCGACCGGGCCGGCGAGCGGGTGCACACCCTGCACACCACCGTCGTCGGTGTCACCGCCGAGGACCTCAATCCGGAGATCAAGACCGCTGTGCAGCGAGCGATGATGCACGACGTCGACATCTTCGGGGTCGGCGACGACGAGTACCAGAAGACGGTGCGCCCCGAAGGTGAGATCCGGATCGCCGATGGCGGCACCACCCGCACGCCGGGCACGCCGTCCTTCGAGGACGTCAAGGTCGGCGACGAGATCGGGGTGCACCACACCCGGTTGTCCCGCGGCGACCTGGTGAACTATGCCGGTGTGGCCGGCGACGCCAACCCGATCCACTGGGACGAGGACATCGCCAAGCTGGCCGGGCTGCCCGACGTGATCGCCCACGGAATGCTCACCATGGGGCTGGGGGCCGGATTCGTCTCCACCTGGACCGGCGACCCGGGTGCGGTCACCCGCTACGCGGTGCGGCTGTCGCAGCCCGCGATCGTGTCGGCCAAGGAGGGCGCCGACATCGAGTTCAGCGGCAAGATCAAGTCGCTGGACCCGGAGACCCGCTCCGGCGTGATCATCGTCGCGGCCAAGTCCGACGGCAAGAAGATCTTCGGCCTGGCGACGATGAACGTCCGGTTCAACTAGGAAGCCGCGATCGCAGAACCGTCAGCCCGGCGCCTGACAAGCGGTCGAACGCGACGGTGCGGCCGCACACGGCCAGCATCACCGCCACCCCTGGCCCGGTGATGACCTGGCCCTCACCCCAGGTTCGCCCGGTGTCCTCGTCGTGCAACGCGATACCGCGCAGACGTCGGTGCGGAAAGAACCCGAGCTGCGTTCGGCCGGTGAGGAAATCGAGCACCCGCGCGACGTGTTGCGGATCCGGTCGGTGCGCAAGCCCCAACGGGATCCGGATGTCCGCGCCATGTACCAACACATCGGTCAGGCCCGACAACGGACCGGTGACCGGCGGGCTCAGTCTGGAGTCGGCGCGGCTGCGCAGCGTCTCGGCGATCTCGGCCGCCGGGAGTCGCGCCCGGCTTCGGGCCAGCGCATCAATCCCGCGGTCGATGCTGCCGTGGCGGATGCCGCTGGCCAAGAAGCCCCAGAAGCCGTCGGTGAAATCGCTGACCAGATGAGCCGCAACGGTTTTGACGTCCCAGCCGGCACACAGGCTCGGTGTGGCCAGCTGATCGGCATCGAGCCCACCGATCAAGGCCCCGATCGACCGTCGCTCATCGGCCACCGCCGCGAACACCCGCTCGCGCTCCTCCGAACTCAACCGCACGGCGGTCCCCTCAGCCCGGAACGTTCGCTTTCATCGAAGCCAGCACGTCAGTACTGAGCCGGGCGAGTTCCCCGGCCTCGGCCGGATCGAGGGCAGCCGTGAAGATCTCGGCCATCCGCCGGTTCGTCGCCTGCTCGATCTCACCGTAGCGGTCCTTCTTGTCCGCACCGTCCGCGAACGGTTCGGGCCAGCCGAACATCGTGGTGTACTGGCGTCCCTTGTTCAGCATGTGTGCCTCGACCGGTGCGATACCCGAGATCGTGAGCGCATTGAAGTGCACACCGGCACGCAGCTCGCGCAAGACGAACATCACCTGCAGCGCCCGGGCGGGTGCATCGTCGGCCAGCGGCATCGCGCGCCAGCCGGCGAACAACGGCAACCCCGCAATAGGTGTGGCGGCGATGAGCTTCTCCCCCAACGCGGCGATGCGGTCCAACCCCTGGGCCCCGGACAGGTACTTGCGGCCGAACTCCGCGGCCTGCGCCCAATACTGTTGTGCCGCACCGGCGGCGCCGCGCACCGCGACACCTTCATCCCACATCGCGGCGAGTCCCTTGGGCTCGAACACCGCGAAGACCGCGCTGACGGTGGCCCCGGTGGCCTCACCGAGCACGCCGCCGCGGCCGGCCACATAGTGCGCCAATGGGTTCGCGTAACCGGCAGCGGTGCTGGCGCCGAATGTCTCCGGATGCAGCATGAAGATCGCGACGGCCTGCTCCATTGCGTCGCCCGTGGCCGCCGCGGCGCCCAGCATCTCGGTGTTGCTCATGGTTCCTCCTGGGTGGCGGTGACGACCGCTTGCAGCGGCGGCTCACTTCAGTGCCCAGCGTATCCAGCGACTTCTCACGGCTTCGGGCGGTCTGCCCGTCGCGTCGCCGCCCGGGCCAGGACGTACAGCACCACACCGACGGCCAACAGGATGGCCCCGAACAGCCACACCGTCGCAGTCTGCTGGGTCAGCAGCATCACGCAGGACGCCACGCCGAGTACCGGCACCGGCGTCCATACCCGGAAATGCTTGCGCTCCAAATGTTCTCGCCGCAACACCAGCACTGCGACATTCGTGGAGATGAACACGAACAACAACAGCAGAACCACTGTCTCAGCCAGCGTGGACAGGTCACCGACCAGGGTCAAGACCATCGCGACGGCCGTGGTCGCGACGATCGCCACCCACGGTGTGCGACGCCGCGGCAACACCCGCGCGAGTACACCCGGCAGCAATCGGTGTTCGGCCATCCCGAACGCCAGCCGGCTCGACATGATCATGGTCAGCAGCGCTCCGTTGGCGACGGCGACCAGGGCTATCGCACTGAAGACCCACTCGGGTACGGCCAGGCCGGACACCGACACCACTTCGAGCAGCGGGCCAGAGGACCGGCTCAGTTCTTCGGGTGGCAGGGAAACGGAGCTGGCGATGCCGACCAGCACGTAGACGATGCCGGCCGTGACGAGCGCACCGAACAACGCCGCGGGGTAGACCTTGGCCGGGCGGCGGATCTCCTCGGCGACGTTCGCGGAGGTCTCGAATCCCACGAACGAGTAATAGGCGATGATCGCGCCGGCCAGGATTGCCAGTGCCGGAACCGATTCGGCAGGAAACTGACCCACGCGGCTGACATCGCCGCCGCCACGGCCGATCAGCATGGCACCCGCGGCGATGACGATGACGAGACCGCTCAGCTCGATGACTGTCATGACGACATTGCTCTTCACCGATTCGCTGATACCCCGGGCATTCAGGGCGGCGACCAGCGCGAGAAAGCCGATGGCTGCGGGCACCATGGGGACGTCGATGAAGGTGGCGAGGTAGTCACCTGCAAAAGCCAGGGCCAACCCCGCCGCGCTGGTCACTCCTGCCGCCAGCATCGCGAACCCGACCAGGAACGACACCAGCGGTTTGCCGAACGCCCGCTCGGCGAACACCGCCGCACCGCCGGCCTTGGGATATTTGGTGACCAGTTCGGCATAGGAACCCGCGGTCAGCAGCGCGAGCACCAATGCCACCAGCAACGGGGCCCACAGCACCCCGCCGACCTTCGCTGCCAGCACACCCATCAGCGCATAGACGCCGGCCCCGAGAACATCGCCGAGGATGAACAAGTACAGCAGCGGCCCGGTGATCTTGCGGTTGAGCTTTCCGCCGGCTTCCTCGTCGTGCTGCCCGCCCACCATGGCCTGCGCCGTCATGCCGTGCGGCATACCCCGTGGGGGTTGCAGCGCAAACTCACGCCCCGTTTCGGGGAATGAAATCCGCTCACTCGGGGCATCCCGTTCCCATGAACGACCACAACACCGGCTCGGAGCAGCCCGCACAGGGCAACAAGGAGAATGACCCTCCGCCGGGTCCCACCGATCACGGCCGCGAAGGCGGAATGGCTACCCGAGAGGTCGCCCCGGACGTGGTGGAGAAGCACACCGGGGAGTCCCCCGACTGAACCGCACCCGCCGTCGTGAGTGCCGGCGCATCATCTCGCGAGATCCCATTGGCCGAAATCCGCTGCGAGAACATCGTTCACGTCGACATGGATGCCGTCGATCACGAACCCCGGGTCGGACGCGGTGACGACTTCCCTCTGGAACAGCACGGCAGCCGGCTCACGCTCGCCCCGTGACCATGCCTTCGTCTGCCAAGCCCAGCGATGGCCCGGGCTGCTCGAGGATCCGATGACGCCGTCGGCGATCGCCCAGCCACACTGGCGACGACCTCCGTAGATCCCGGTGCGGCCGACCCCCAAAACCGAGTTGATGCCCCGAAACCATTGCACTGCCTGGCTTTTCCACGTCGAGGCGTCGATATCCTCGTCGACGCTGAAGAAGATCGGCGCCGACGGCGGACCGCCCGCCGCGGTGTGCAGCCCCACCGCCGTCTGCGCATCCGCCACTCCGCCGTCATAACCGCGGGTGAAATCCGACGGCGTCGGCCATCCCGGTTTGCCGAACTGGTAACAGCTGACGACCTGCAGGCCCGCACCCCGGAGCCGGTCGGCATAGTCACGGGTGACCGGCTTGAAATCGAATGTGGCTCCCGGCCGCAGCTCGGACACGTAGACCAACGCGCCGCCGAAGCCGGCGGACTTGATCTGCTCGGGTTGAACCAGCCGATGGGCGAAATCGACGAGTTGCAGTCCGTCGCCGGCAGCCGTAGGTGTGCCGGTCGACGCCGCCAACGCACCCGGGACGGCCAGCGCCGGCGCCAACAGCGCGGCGTACCGAAGGACCTCACGGCGTGAAGCGGACTGCGTCACGGCGTGAAGCGTATCCGCGGAGCGGACGCAACTCCACCCCCGATGTCATCGCTGTGATTGATCACTTTCATAAAAAGTAATCGTTGGACTCGATGAAGATCAGGGGCTCTGATAGATGACATGACCACTGCATCCCATGTCTTCCTCATCTCAGGTGCCTCCCGCGGCCTCGGCCGAGCCATCACCGAAGCCGCCCTCGATGCCGGCCACCGCGTGGTCGCCGGTGCCCGCTCGCCTGGCGCGCTGAGCGACCTGGCCGCCACGCACGCCGAACGGCTCGCCGTCGTCGAGCTCGACGTCACCAACGACGACCACGTCCGCTCCGCGGTCGCCACCGCGATCGACCGGTTCGGCAGGCTCGACGTGCTGGTCAACAACGCGGGATACGCCAACCTCTGCGCTATCGAAGACGTCGACTTCGAGGACTTCCGCACCCAGGTCGACACGAACTTCTTCGGCGTGGTGCGCCTGACCCGGGCAGCATTGCCCGTCCTGCGCGGCCAGCGCTCCGGGCACATCATCCAGGTGTCATCTGTGGGCGGACGGCTCGTGCGCCCCGGCCTGTCGGCCTACCAGTCGTCCAAGTGGGCTGTCACCGGCTTCTCCGGCGTGCTGGCCCAGGAGGTCGCACCGCTCGGAATCAAGGTCACCGTGCTAGAACCCGGTGGCATGCGCACCGACTGGGCAGGTTCCTCGATGAGCATCGCGCCGGTGCGTGATGAATACGCCTCCACGGTGGGTGCGTCCGCTGCCATGGGAAATTCGGATAATCTCGGCGCCAGCGACCCGGCCAAGGTCGCCGCGCTGCTGCTCAAGATCGTCGACATGCCCGAGCCTCCCGCACGATTGCTCGTCGGGCCCGATGCCTACCGCTACGCCACCGCGGCCGGGCGGGACCTGCTCGCCGACGACGAGCGGTGGGAGCCGCTGAGCATCTCCACCGTCGCCGACGACATCACTCCCAACCAGCTCGATCCCCTCGGAACTGCCCAGCGCTGAACGTTCCTCGGGAGTGGTTACATTCGCGCTCGTCGGCGAAACAGGTCCGGACCGGGGACAGATGGACCACAATGGCTAGTCGCAGCTAACTACCGACAGCCGGGCAGAACCACTGTGGCACGAGATGTGATCGCCATCGACACAACGCTCGATCACCCATGCCCGGATATCTGGGCCATTCTGGAGACACCGGATCTGTACCCGCGGTTCTTCCGTGGCCTCGGTTCGTGCGAACGGGCCACCAGCGACCCGCAACTCTTCGAGGTGCGTCTGTCCACCTCCCGGGGTGCCGTCGTCGTGCACGAGATGCGCCGGACGGTCCGCCTGTCGGGCATGGAGTTGCGCCTCGACGCAACGCAGACCGGGCGTTGCTTCGCCTCGATTCGTCTGACCCCTGAAGGCAGCGGCGCGCGGATCGCATTGCGGATCTTCGCGGTCGGCACGCTGCACCCCGACATCGCGAAGGCCGGCGACAACGCCGTCGAGGGCTGGATACGAGACGGGCTGCGGCGAATCTCGGACTACCTGGCCGGCGAGCCGTCCGCGCAACTGGTCAACATGGGCGACGGGCGGTCACTGCAACTCAACGTCCTGAAGACCATGATCACCAGCGGCGTGGTGCGCGCATCTCGACCCGATCGCGGTATCCGCCAACTCAATTCGCTCGCCAAATGGGGGTTCACGCTGGCCGGCGGCCTCACCGCCGCAGCTGCGCGCGCACCACGCACCACAGCGACGATCGACGAGTACGGGACCTCGACCTACGCCGAAATGGCCGAACGCACCACCCGCTTGGCATCGGGTCTGGCCGTGATCGGTTTCACCAGCGACAGCACGCTGGCGGTACTGGCCCGCAACCATTCGGCGATGGTCGAATGCATGGTGGCGGCCAGCAAGTTGGGCGCCGACCTGGTCCTGCTCAACACCGGCCTCGCCGCCCGCGCGATCGAAGAGATCGTCAAACGCCACCGCGTCGACGCCATATTCGTCGACAGCGGTTTCGAACCCGAGGTGCGGTATGTCGCCGCGGACACCCCGCGGATCTCCATCCACCCCAATTCGGCTACGCCGCAGCGTCGCTCGGTGGAAGAGCTCATCGCCACCGGCACCGGCGCCACACCGGTGGCGCCACCTAAGCAACCCGGCAAGCTGGTAGCTCTCACGTCGGGCACCACCGGCACCCCCAAAGGTGCCCGGCGGCCCACGCCACCCGGATTCGGCGCCATCGCCGCGATGCTGTCGCGCATGCCGCTGCACCGGGGCGAAGTGATGTTGCTGTCGGCGCCGCTGTTCCACACCTGGGGTCTGGCCGCACTGCAGGTGAGCACGCCGCTGCTCGCGACGGTGGTGCTGATGGAACGGTTCGACGCCGAGGCCTGCCTCAAAGCCATTGAGCGCCATCGCTGCACCGTGGTGGTTCTGGTTCCGGTGATGCTGCAGCGCATTCTCGAGTTGCCCGCCGCCGTGGTCAAGCGATACGACACCTCGTCGCTGAAGGTGGTGGCCAGCAGCGGTTCGCCGATACCCGGCGCAGCCGTCACCAAATTCATGGACACCTTCGGCGACGTTCTCTACAACTTCTACGGCTCCACCGAGGTGTCATGGGCGACGATCGCCGATCCTGCCGACCTGCGGGTCGCGCCGACCACAGCGGGGCGGCCACCGCTGGGTACCCGCATCGCCATCCTCGATGAAGGCGGCCGCGTCGTCCCGGTCGGCGTGGTCGGTCGCATCTTCGTCGGCAATGACATGCTCTTCGACGGCTACACGAATGCGGCGTCGCCGGCCGTCGAGGACCGGTTGATGGACACCGGCGATCTCGGGTACCTCGATGCCAGCGGACGCCTCTTCGTGGCCGGACGCGACGACGACATGATCATCTCCGGCGGCGAGAACGTGTTCCCGCGGCCGGTCGAAGAAGCCATCGCCGTCTTGCCCCAGGTCGCCGACGTGGCGGTGGTCGGCGTCCCGGATTCCGAGTTCGGCCAGCGCCTGGCAGCATTCGTCGTTCGCGCCGAGGGGACATCACTCGACGAAGACACCGTCAAGAACTACGTGCGCAACCGACTGAGCCGCTTCTCGATTCCGCGTGATGTCACATTCGTCGATCAGCTGCCACGCACCGCCACCGGAAAGGTCCTGAAGCGGCATTTGATCGAGGGCCACTTCGGCCTTGAGATGGGGTGGCCGGGCCAGGGTTAGCGGTGACGTCTGCCGAGCCGGTACTGACCAGCGTCTTCCTTCCGCAATGAACCTGCGCCGCCCCCTCGGCGTATGCCTCGGGTGAACCACCGGCACCCAAGTTTGGAAGGTGACCAATGGACCGGAGATCGATCGTTCCCTCATCCTGGCGGGACACATCTGCCAGCCGGCGCAGCGTCGTCGTCGGCATCGCGGCCGTCGGCGCCTTCCTGGCCGCCGACCTGGGCGCCGTGCTGTACGCGCGTGGCCCACTCGGATCGCAACACCGGTTGACCCCCCAGGCATTCATCGACGCGTTCCGGGCGGTCACCGGGGTCCACCCCGGCTATCGCCTCAACCATGCCAAAGGGGTTGCGGTCAGCGGATACTTCGACAGCAACGGTGCCGGCGCCGAAGTCAGCCGGGCGGCCGTCTTCCGCGCCGGACGCACCCCGCTGCTCGGACGGTTCTCAGTGCCGGGCGGCAATCCCACGGTGTCCGATACCGCCGCCGGCCCGCGCGGTCTGGGTCTGGCGATCGGGTATCCCGGTGCCGGGCAGTGGCGAACGGCGATGCTGAACCTGCCGGTATTCCAGGATAATTCGGTGCAGGGATTCTACGACCGGTTGCTGGCATCCAAACCGCTGCCCGATACCGGCAAACCGGATCCCGCGGCCATGACACGGTTTCTGGCCGCCCATCCCGAAACCGCGCGGGCGATGTCGGTGATCAAGCAGCAACCACCCACCTCCGGCTTTGCCGACAGCACGTTCCGGGGGCTCAACGCCTTCTACTTCGTCGGCACGGCCGGCGACCGTACCCCGGTGCGATGGTCGCTGGCCCCGTTGCGGGAGGTGACGCCACCACCAACCTCGTCGATCAGCCCGAACTGGCTGTTCGACAACGTCGTTCGCGATATCCGGTCCGCGCCGTTGCGCTGGCGGCTGATCGTGACAATCGGCGAACCCGACGACGACGTGCGTGATGCGACCATCGCCTGGCCGCCCGATCGGCGCACCATCGACACCGGCACCGTGGTGCTCGACTCGATCGCGACAGAGTCCGCCGGCAACGCCCGCGATGTCAATTTCGATCCCATGGTGCTGCCGGACGGGATCGAACCCTCAGAAGACCCCTTGCTGCCCGCACGTTCGGCGGTATACGCGGCGTCATTCCGCCGCCGCGCCGGTGTCAGCGGAGCCGCCCCACAGGTCCAGGCGGACGAGGTTGCCCGATGATGGTGACTCCCACACACTCTCGCTCCCGCTACGCCACACGCACTCGCATCCTGCACTGGTTGGGCGCCACGCTCGTATTCAGCACACTGCTCGCCGGATTCGCCCTGGCCAACTCCCTCGCCGACTACAGGGTTCTCCTCACCGTGCACAAAGGTCTGGGCGCCCTGGTGTTCGTGGTCTTCGTGATCCGCATCGTCAACCGGATCACCGATCGCGGGCCTGCCCTACCGGCCACGGTCGGGCGGGCAGAGCGCGTGGCGGTGATCGGCTCCGAGTTCGGCATGTACGTACTGCTGTTGGCGCAGCCGCTGCTGGGGTGGGCGATTCTGTCGGCGAGCGGAGTCCCGGTTGTGCTGGGCGGCCTGCGGTTGCCGCCGATCGTCCAAGCCGATGCAGAGTTGTTCGGGCTACTGCGCAACGGCCACTCGGTGGTGGCCTACGGCCTGGTGGTGCTGATCGCCGCGCATGTGTCAGCGGTGCTGTTGCACACCCTGACACTGCGCGACGGCATGCTGCGCCGAATGTCTTTCGGATCCGGTGAACCTCGCGAACTCCGTCGGCGTACGTAAGGCCATGGGAATCAATCGGATCAGAAGAACTGTTGGTGCGGCGCTGTTCTCCGCCGGCGTGGTGATCGGGCTCGCCGCTCCGGGTACCGCCAACGCCGAGGAGCCGGTGCTGACGAGGCAGGCGTCCGACCTGGGCGAGATCGTCGTCGACGCCGAGGGTATGACGGTGTACGCGTTCCAGGGCGACACTCCGGCAAGCAGCGGCTGCGGCGAGGGTTGCCTGCAGAAGTGGCCTGCCGTCCTGGCCCCGGACCCCCTGCCGGCACAAGCTTCCGGCATCGATGGAGTATTGGGTGTGTACCTACGTCCCGATGGCACCCGCCAGTTGACCCTGAATTCGCACCCGCTCTACACGTTCGTCCAAGACACGGCGGCCGGGCAGCACAACGGTGTGGGCAAGCAGCTCGGCAACTCCAAATGGGGCGTCATGCAATCCGACGGGCTTCCCCGGTACTGAGCCGTGCCGAACCGCCCACGACGTCGCCGACCGTCGGCCGCACAACTTGACAGTGCGGCCGACGATCGGCTGTTGACCACGCTGTACACCGTTCACGGCGAAGCGGTCCGGCGATTCGTCGCCGGCCATGTCGTCGATGTACAGCACCGCGAGGACGTCGTGCAGGAGACGTTCGTCCGGGCCTGGAAGAACATCGACCACATCGACGCAGACGGCGGCAATCCCAGATCCTTCCTGTTCACGATCGCCCGCAACGTCATCGTCGATCAATGGCGGCGGCGGTCCCGGCGAGGCGAGGTGCTCGTCGAGACCGACATCACGCTGCCCAGCGCTGACGCCGTCAACAAGTCCTTGGAGCGGATCGTCATCGGGGAATCGCTGAAACGGTTGTCGCCCGAACACCGAGAGGTGGTCAAGGCACTGTATTTCGATGACCTCACCCTCGCTGAAGCAGCCGATAGGCTCAATGTTGCTGTGGGTACCGTGAAGTCACGCAGTTACTACGCAGTGCGCGCGCTGCGCGCGGTGTTCGACGAGATGGGGCTGCTGTGATCGACGAACCTCATGTCCTGCTGGGCGCCTACATCCTCGGCGGTCTCGACGCCGAGGAACGCGCACGATTCGAGACGCACCTCAAAGAATGTGCGCAATGCCGCGCCCAGGCTGCCGATTTCGCGCCGCTGCCATCGCTCCTGAGCAAGGCCGACCCGGTGGATCTGGAAACCGGCCCCACTGACGGCGGCGAGGCGGTCCTGGCTCTGGGCGACATGCTCGCCGCGCGACGTGCGGCAGCGAACCGCCGCCGCATCCGCCGCCGGGTGGCGGTGGGCGCGTGCGCCGCGGTACTGGCTGCCGTCGCCCTGGTATTCGTCATCCCGCGCGGTGAGACGCCTCCGCCGGGCACCGGCACCTTCGCGATGCAGTCGGTGTCCGCCGCCGGCGCATCGGGGTCGGTGACCCTGACACCCAAGCCATGGGGCACCGCGATCGTGCTCAACCTGCAAAAGTTGCCCACCGACGGCGTATTCACGCTGCGGACGATGGACGACAGCGGCGCGATGCAGCCTGCGGCCACCTGGGCGGCGATGCCGACCGGGGCAGGTGTCGTCCAAGGCGCGACATCCATCCCGATGCCGAAGCTGCGCAAGCTCAACATCGTCGATGCGAACAACACGGTGCTGGCGACCGTGGAACGCTAGCCCCAACCCGGCAGCGATGAGTTTCGCGCCCAGCGCCGGTCATTACGCCGAAGACCCAACGACGGAGGCTGGCACATGCGGAAGCTCATCTACGGCATGAACGTGACCCTGGACGGCTACATCGCCGCACCCGGCGACGACATCGCCTGGGGCGGACCGCCCAGCGACGAACTGTTCCAGTGGTGGCTCGACCACGATCTGGCCTGCGACCTGGCACTGTACGGCCGCAAACTCTGGCAGACGATGAGCGCCTATTGGCCGACCGGCGACGAGCAGCCCGACGCTACCCCGGCGGAGATGGAGTTCGCGCGCAACTGGCGCGATACCCCGAAAGTGGTGTTCTCCTCGACGATCGAGAACGTCGATTGGAACGCCCGCCTGGTCACCGACGATGCGGTCACCGAGATCACCCGGCTCAAGGCCCAAGACGGCGGCTCGATGAGCATCGGCGGTGCAACGCTGGCCGGGGCTGCCATGCGCGCCGGGCTGATCGACGAGTACACGCTGGCCACCTACCCGGTCCTGGTGGGCGGGGGCACACCGCAATTCACCGTGCTGGACAGCTGGGTCAACCTGAACCTGGTCGAGACGCAGACGTTTCCCGGCGGCGTGGTGCTGACCAGATACGAGACCCGGCGCTGACTCGCTACAACTCGGCTACCCGTCCCTTGTCGACCAGCCATGAGCGGTCGAGCCGAACGTTCTGCAACATCCGCCGGTCATGCGTGACCAGCAGCAGGGCACCGCTGTAGACCTCGAGCGCCTGCTCGAGCTGCTCGATGGCGGGCAGGTCGAGATGATTGGTCGGCTCATCGAGAACCAGCACGTTCGTACCGCGGGCCTGCAGCAGCGCCAGGCCCGCGCGTGTGCGTTCACCGGGCGAGAGATCGTCGACGGTGCGTTCCACGTGGTCGGCCCTGAGCCCGAACTTCGCGAGCAGGGTGCGGACATCGGCCGTCGACCAGTCGGGCAGATACCGCTCGAACCGGTCGACGAGTCGGTCGGGACCGGTGAAATCGGAACGGACCTGGTCGATTTCGCCGATGGCGACGTTGGCACCGATGCTCGCGCGGCCCTCATCGGGTAGCCGGCGGCCGAGGAGGAGCCGCAGCAGCGTCGACTTGCCCGCCCCGTTGGGACCGGTGATCCCGATCCGCTCGCCGGCATTCACCTGCAGTGCCACCGGTCCGAGTACGAAATCTCCTTGCCGCACAACAGCATCGCTGAGGGTGGCCACCACCGAACTCGATCGCGGCGCCGCCCCGATGCTGAACTGCAGCGTCCATTCCTTACGCGGTTCCTCGACCTCCTCCAGGCGGGCGATCCGGCTCTCCATCTGCCGGACCTTCTGAGCCTGCTTCTCACTGGACTCGGTTTGCGCCCGGCGCCGGTTCTTGTCGTTGTCGGGTGCCTTGCGCATCGCGTTGCGCACGCCCTGGCTCGACCACTCGCGCTGGGTCCGTGCCCGGGCCACCAGATCGGCCTTCTTCTCCGCGAACTCGTCGTACTCCTCGCGGCGGTGCCGGCGGGCGACTTCCCGCTCCTCCAGATAGCTCTCGTAGCCGCCGCCGTAGACGGTGGTCCGGTTCTGCGCCAGATCCAGTTCCAGGACCCGGGTTACGGTGCGGGCCAGAAACTCCCGGTCATGACTGACCAGCACCACACCGCCGCGAAGGTCCCCGACGATGCTCTCCAGCCGGGCCAGGCCATCGAGGTCGAGATCGTTGGTCGGCTCATCGAGAAGGACGATGTCGAACCGGGACAGCATCAGCGCCGCCAGCCCGACCCGTGCCGCCTGACCGCCCGACAGTGCGGTCATCAGAGTCGAATCCGGCCGAACCCCGTCGACGTCGAACCCCAGACCGGCCAACACCGCCGGCAACCGCTCGTCGAGGTCCGCGGCACCGGTTGCGAGCCAGTGATCCAGCGCCGCGGCGTAGGCGTCGGCATCTGCCCCCGGATCGGCCAACTCTTCGGCGGCCTTCTCCATGGCCAGCGTCGCCGCCGTACAGCCGGTACGTCGCGCGACATAGGCGGCGACGGTCTCCCCCGGTATCCGCTCATGCTCCTGCGGCAGCCACCCGACGAACCCGTCGGCCGGTGCGAGACTGATCACACCGTCGAGGGGATCGAGGTCCCCGGCCAGGATGCGCAGTAGTGTGCTCTTGCCCGCACCGTTGGCACCCACGACCCCGACGACGTCGCCTGGCGCCACGGTCAGGTCCAGGCTCTCGAACAGGGTGCGGTGGGCGAATCCGCCGGCCACGTTCTTCGCGACAAGCGTTGCGGTCATGGCCATATCGTCGCATCCGCGGTGATGCCTCCCGGTTTTGCCAGGTTCGGGACCGGTTTGGCCGTGGCGGTAGCGCCAGGTGTCGGCGGCTCGGGAGAGAATGCGTAGGCCACCCGCGCCCCAGGGGTGGCTGCGTGGCGGGAGGGAGCCGCCACGCATAGTGACACTCCGACGGGACCGAATGCTGCCGCATCGGCCCTGGTGGAAAGGACCAGCAGTGAGTTACAACGCCGCAGACATCACCGAGCTCGACGATGTCCAGCACACACGCCTGCGGCCGGCGGTGAACCTCGGCCTGGACGTGCTGAACACGGCGCTGCGCGAGCTGGTGGACAACGCGATCGAAGAGGTCGCCGACCCCAGCCACGGCGGGGCATGCGTGACGATAACCCTGCATGGCGACGGCTCGGTCAGCGTCGCCGACGACGGCCGCGGACTGCCCGTCGACTCCGACCCGACGACCGGCAAGAACGGCATCGTCAAAACCCTGGGCACCGCGCGGGCCGGCGGCAAGTTCTCCGCGCATGCCGACGCGGCCAGCACCGGTGCCGGCCTCAACGGAATCGGCGCCGCGGCAGCGGTGTTCATCTCCGCACGGACCGACGTGACGGTGCGCCGGGCCGGAAAGACCTACCTGCAGAGTTTCGGTGCCGGCTACCCCGGGACGTTCGAGGGCAAGGAGTTCGACCCGAACGCCCCGTTCACCCGCGCCGACACCCTGAAGCTGCGCGGCGTCGGTAACCGCAAGCCCGATGCGCACGGCACCACGGTGCGCATCCTGTTCGATCCCGTCGTCGTGCCGGATTCCAGCGTGGACATCGGCGAGGTGCTGCTCCGGGCGCACGCCGCCGCACGGATGTCGCCCGGGGTGCAGCTGGTCGTCATCGACGAAGGCTGGCCCGGCGAGGAGATTCCGCCCGCGTTGATCGAGCCGTTCAACGGCCCGTGGGGTACCGACACCCTGCTGGACCTGATGTGTACCTCCGCTGGCACACCCCTGCCCGAGGTGCGCGCCGTGGTGGAAGGCCGCGGCGAGTACACCACCGGGCGCGGCCCCACCCCGTTCCGCTGGTCGTTGACCGCCGGACCGGCCGAACCGACCACGGTGGCCGCTTTCTGCAACACGGTGCGCACCCCGAACGGCGGGTCACACCTGACCGCCGCGATGAAGGGGCTGTCCGAGGCCCTGGCCGACCGCGCGTCGCGGATCCGCGACCTGGGTCTGGCCAAGGGCGAGGACGGCCCTGAGCCACAGGATTTCGCCGCCGTCACCGCGCTGGCGGTGGACACCCGCGCACCCGATGTGGCGTGGGACTCGCAAGCCAAGACCGCGGTGTCATCGCGGTCGCTGAACGTGGCGATGGCCCCGGATGTGGCGCGCAGCGTCACCATCTGGGCCGCCAACCCCGCCAACGGCGACACCGTCACGCTGTGGACGAAGCTGGCCCTGGAGGCTGCCCGGGCCCGCCGCAGCGCCGAAGGCGCCAAGGCCCGATCGCGCGCGGCCTCCAAAGCCAAAGGGCTGGGGACGAACCTGTCGTTGCCGCCGAAGCTGCTGCCCAGCCGGGAGACCGGCCGCGGGTCGGGTGCCGAGTTGTTCCTGTGTGAGGGCGACTCGGCGTTGGGCACCATCAAGGCGGCGCGCGACGCCACCTTCCAGGCGGCCTTCCCGCTGAAAGGCAAGCCGCCCAACGTGTACGGCTTCGCCGTGAGCAAGGCGCGGGCCAAAGACGAGTTCGACTCGATCGAACGCATCCTGGGCTGCGGGATCCGTGACAGCTGCGACCCGGAACTGTGCCGCTACGACCGGATCTTGTTCGCCTCCGACGCCGACCCCGACGGCGGCAACATCAACTCCAGCCTGATCTCGATGTTCCTCGACTTCTACCGCCCGCTCGTCGAGGCCGGGATGGTCTATGTGACGCTGCCGCCGCTGTTCGTGGTCAAAGACGGTCAGGAGCGGATCTACTGCCAGGACGAGTCGGAGCGCGACACCGCTGTGGCCCAGCTGAAGGCCACCTCCAAGCGCAAGGTGGAGGTGCAGCGCAACAAGGGTCTCGGCGAGATGGACGCCGACGACTTCTGGAACACCGTGCTGGATCCACAGCGCCGCACCGTGATTCGGGTTCATCTCGACGACGGCGAAAAGAAGCTGCACCACACACTGTTCGGCGGTCCGCCGGAGGGTAGGCGCACGTGGATGGCCGATGTGGCCTCGCGTGTCGACACCTCCGCGCTGGACCTCACCTAGGAAGAAATACCGTGACCGCCACCCTGGACGTTCCTGAGCAGAACCAAGACCTGGTGCTCGACCAGAGCGCCGACGACTACTGGAATCACTACCAGCTGACCTTCGCGCTCTACAGCGTCAGCGACCGCGCCATCCCGTCGGCGTTCGACGGGCTCAAGCCGGGCCAGCGCCGGCTGCTGTACCAGATGCACGACTCGAAGCTGCTCCCCGGGAACAAGCCGCAGAAGTCGTCGAAGATCTGCTCGGCGGTCACCGGCAACCTGCATCCGCACGGTGGTGCGTCGATGTACGGCGCCGCGGCGCTGATGGCGGCTGAGTTCCAGCGCGTGAAAGTCATTGACGGGCAAGGCGCTTTCCCCCGGATCCAGGGTGACATCCCCGCCGCCGACCGCTACACGGAGATGCGGCTGTCCGCACCGGGCGCGGCGTTGACCGCCGAACTCGACGATCACGCCGTGCCCATGGTTCAGACGTTCGACGGCGAATGGACCGAGCCGACGATGCTGCCCGCCCAATGGCCGGTGCTGCTGTGCAACGGCGCGGTGGGCATCGCCGAAGGCTGGGCCACCAAGGTGCCCGCGCACAACCCGCGCGAGGTGATGGCCGCCTGCCGGGCGCTGCTGAAAACCCCGAACATGACCGACGACAGGTTGGTGAAGCTCATTCCCGGGCCCGACTGGGGTTGCGGGTCGACGGTGGTCGGCACCGCCGGGCTGCGGGAGTACATCACCACCGGGCGTGGCCAGCTCACCGTGCGCGGCACGGTATCCGTGGACGGCAAGAACTGCGTCATCACCGAGTTGCCGCCCGGTGTCGCGAGCAACACTGTGCAGGACCGGATCCGGGCGCTGGTCGAGTCGGGCGAGCTGTCGGGAGTAGCCGACATGTCGGACCTGACCGATCGCCGCAACGGGCTGCGGATCGTCGTCACCGCCAAGCGCGGCCACAGTGCCGAGACCATCCGTGAGCAGCTGCTGGCGTTGACCCCGCTGGAGTCGACCTTCGCCGCCAGCCTCGTCGCGCTCGACGAGGACCGGGTGCCGCGGTGGTGGAACGTACGCGAGCTGATCGGCGCGTTCCTGCACCTGCGTGACTCGGTGGTGCTGCACCGCAGTGAGTACCGGCTGGAGAAGGTCACCGCCCGTCGCCATTTGGTGGCCGGCCTGATGAAGATCCACCTGGACATCGACGCAGCGGTGGCGGTGATCCGCGGCTCCGACACCGTCGACGATGCCCGCCAGGGTTTGCAGAAGCGCTTCGACATCGACGAAGAGCAGGCCAACTATGTTCTGGCGCTACAGCTTCGGCGGCTGACCAAGCTCGATGTGATCGAGCTGCAGGCCGAGGCCGACAAACTGGACGCCGAGTTCGCCGAGCTGACCGAACTGGTGTCCAACCCGGACGCGCGCCGCAACGTGATCGACAAGGAACTGGTCGAGACCGCCAAACTGTTCAAAGGGCCCGAGTTCGACCGCCGTACCGTGCTGGACGCCGAGGCCACGCCGGTGTCCTCGTCCGCCGACGAAGACGGGCCACGCGAGCGCAAGGTCAACGCCGCATGGCGCCTCGACGATCGCGGGGTGTTCTCCGACAGCCACGGCGACCTGCTCACCTCGGGTCTGGGCTGGGCGGTGTGGACCGACGGACGGGTGAAGTTCACCACCGGCGGCGGTCTGCCGTTCAAGATCCGCGACATCCCGGTGGCGCCGGACATCACCGGGCTGCTGCGCTCGGGCGTGCTGGCCGACGGCTATCACCTGGCGCTGGTGACCCGGCGCGGGAAGATCCTGCGAATCGACCCGGCCGCGGTCAATCCACAGGGCGTTGCGGGCAACGGCGTGGCCGGTGTGAAGCTCGCCGGCGATGGCGACGAGGTGATCGCGGCGCTGCCGGTCACGTGTGAGAACGGCGAGGCGATCCTGTCGATCTCCGAAAAAGGTTGGAAGGTCACCGAAGTCGCCGACATCCCGGTCAAGGGCCGCGGCGGCGCCGGCGTCGGTTTCCACCCGTTCGTCAACGGCGAAGACGCACTGTTGTCGGCGTCGATCTCGCCGACCGGCTTCGTGCGGGGCAAGAAGGCCGTGCGCGCCGAGAACCGGGCGAAGGCTTCGGTGAAGGGTGCGGGCGGCGCCGACGTGACGCCTGCCGGCTAGCCGGACACACGCCGGCGGTTTGCGTCACGCCGGGCTGCACGCATACTTCTCATCGGCGCCGGCTCCGCCCAATCCCGCGGTGGGAACGAACTGGAGCCGGATCGCACCTGACCGCGGCAGCACCACCGCGACGCCGTCACGGCGAGTCCACTCCGTCGGGATGAGAACGAGCTGATTGCCGGACTGCAGCATCAACTTCAGCCCGTCGTATCGGTAGCCGTACGCGGCGTCGCTTGCCGGACAATGGATCTGCCTCACCCCCGGTGCGGCGATGTTGAGGCTTTTCTCGCTGTACACAATGGTGCTCGGATACGTGGGGAGCTCGGCCACGAACTGGGCCGCACGCGATCGGCCGACCGCGGCGGAATAGTCGTTGGCCGCCCAGAACATGCTGAGCCCGACCAGCACGAAGATCGTCGCCCACTCCGCCAGGGTCAGTCCGCGCGGGCTCGTGGCGTCGGCCCGCGTCAGCAGACTCCGGCGCACATACGCGGTGTAGGCGAGCAGCAGCACGCCGATGGCCAGCGTCAGCGGTGCCGCGGCAACCCGCTGGTTCAGGGGTGTTTCGACGACGATGCTCAATGCCCCTGCGGCCGTTGCAGCCCCGCCGATCGCGGTGACGACCCAACTGGCCCGCCGCCATCGTGGATTGGCCGGGTCCGCGTCGATCCGCCGGCGCAGAAAGTGGTGCGCGCGAAAGGCGATCAGTCCGGCGATGGCCAGGACCACCGCCGGCACGAACAGGCCGTCCTGGCTGCGCATCAGATAGTCCGACGTGGTCAGGCCCAATGTCGTTGAATGCACGCCGAAGTACTCGAAGAAGTAGTACGCGTGAGACCACCCGAAGTAGAACAGCAGGGCGGTGACCGCCGTGGTCGGCGCCACGGCCGCACCCACCAAGCGAGCCAGCCGAGGAAGGGCCGACGGCGCACCCGTGTCTGCCGGCTCGCTGGACGACGCGGAACTCTGTCCGGTCGCCGTCGCGGCGGCCTGGCCGTTCACGTCCGCTTCGACTTCGGTCATTCGGTATCCCCGCCGGCGGGTGTGGTGGCCGTCGTGCTTGCGCCGGGTGTGGCGGGATCCCCCGGGGGTGGCGGGGGGTCGGGATCCGGAACCGGGCCGGAATCGTCGGGTTCGGTGTAGTGCCAGACGCAGTTGAGCGCGACGGTCGCCGGCTCGGTATAGGTGACGGATTCCTTTTGTTCCTCACCCTGTATGTAGGCGCAGTAGTCGCGCTCAGCGGAGGGCTCCGGCGCCGTATCAGGCTCGTGACGAACCGCGGTCACGGTGAAGCCGCACAACGTGCCGTCGGCACACTGATCCCGAATGAGGTCCTCCACGAAGCCGATCACTCCACCGGGATATCGCACGTCGTCGTCGACCGGCTGTCCCTGCTGTTGGATCGCGGGAATCGTGATCGGAGAGGCGAGCGCCGTGCCGGACTTGGATCCGCCGCCGATCGGACCACCCTTGGCCTCACCCTGACCCTGGCCATTCGGGGCACCCTTGGCGCCCTGCTCGGGCCGCGCATCGGCGCGCCCGTTCTCCGTTGTCGCACCAGCCGCCCCCGACGCGGTTGAGCGTTGCGCCCCCGGCGCTGGCTGCTCGTCTTGCTTGGCGCAACCCGTCGGCAGCAGGAGACACAACACCGCGGCGGCAATGCTCGCCGTCCTACGTGATGACATGGCTTGATGGTGCGCCCAATCCGGCGCCGCGACGTGCGTAGTGCACTACCCGAAATCGCCTGGACACGCTGCCCGGCGTGGCCACACTATTAACAGTGGTCACTTTGTTAACATCGCGCAATGCAGGACTCGCCTGGGAGCAGCGGCCTGCGCCGCTTCGGCCCGGTTTCCCGGCGTGACGCGCTGCGCTTGGCCACCGCGATGTCAGCACTGGCCGGATTGGGTGCGGCCGCCGCAAGCGTCGGCGCCCCCACGGCATCGGCCGCCGCGCCCACCCTGATCGACTTCGCCATGCGCCAGATTCCGGCGCGCGACATCCGAGCCGCCGGCCACTCCGGGGTGATCAACTACGTCTCGACGTCACGTCCCGGGTCATCCTTCGGCGCCAAGCCGATCACCCTGCCCTACGCCCAGTCGCTGACCGCCGCCGGACTGGTGATCGTCAGCAACTACCAGTACGGGAAACCGGGCGGCACCGCTCCATCGGACTTCACCCGCGGGTACGCCGGCGGAGTCGCCGACGCACGCACCGCGTGGCAACTGCACACCGCGGCAGGTGGCGGTCGCAGCGCCCCGATCTTCTTCAGTGTCGACGACGACATCGACCGCAACACCTGGAACAGCGTCGCGCTGCCGTGGTTTCGCGGGATCAACTCGGTGCTCGGAGTTCAGCGCACCGGGATCTACGCGGGTATCAATCCGTGCCAGTGGGCCATAGCCGATGGGGTCATCGGGAGGTCGGGCACACCGGGCAAGGCATGGGCGTGGCAGACCCGGTCCTGGTCGGGCGGAAAGGTCCACCCCGCCGCAGTTCTGTACCAGCGCATCATCGACACCGCCTCGAATCCCGGACCGGTGGTCGGCGGTCTGCGTGTCGACGTCAACGACGTCCTGGCCCAAGATTGCGGCCAGTGGAACCTGCATCCGTGAGGTCGTGACAGAACCTCAACGCTGATCGCTGTTCAAGGCCGCGACACCCAACCCGGCGAACAGGGCTGCACCACCGCCGGCGACGATCGCGCCGGTCGGTGACAGTGTGCGGGCGCGGACACCGCGAACCGCAGCGACGGCATCGAGCAGATCGGTGAGCAGGCCCATCTGCAAGGCGCGGGTCCGCAACCTCGGTGAAGCGGAATCGGTAATCGCCAGGGCCAGCGTCAGTTCACGGGAACCGAAGAGTTGGGTCGTGAACGGTTGGTCGCGGCCGGCATTGAGACCCATGAGGCGGCCCGTCTTGTTCGGGGCCAACCATGCCGCAACGCCGGTGGCGAATCGAAGGGCGAAGAAGGTGCGGATGAGTGCGCTGTTGCGTGTCGACGTCATGCGGCCACTCTCCAAGACGAGAGCCTCACACGCCGACGCGACGCGCACAAGCGTCTTGCCGGTGCTGGAGCCGTCGCAACGCCGAGGCGGCGGTCAGCGGCGTGGCGTCGTGGTGATGTGCACGTGGTCGAAGTGACCGTAGCCCGACGCTTGCGGACCAGATGGCGTGTAGTAGGTGCCGCGCCAGATCACATCCTGGAGCCCGAAGCGGGCCGCATTGCTCATCGCGAAGGCAAGAATCTCGTCCCCGAGCGCGATACCTTCCGGGCTCGAGGGGTTCGGGATCATGATGTCGATCGCCAGACCGCTGGGATGCCACGGCTTCGAGTCGGGCCGGACCCCATCGATGTCGGAGATCTGGGGAAACCGTGCGCTGACGGCCCGGGCGGCCAGGATGGTGTTGGGCTGCAACCCGATCTCGGACGCGACACCGACAGGCAACGCCTCCGGGATATCTGCCCGGGCCGCCGCGATCGCCGGGTCCGCCGGAACCAGTGCGCTGGCATTGTCGACGATCGCCTGCTGCTGCGGTGTCAGCGCGCCGTACTGTGCCTCCGCGGCGGCGATCTGACGCAGCAGGTCACTCAACTTGGCCTTCAGGTCCGCGCTCACCGCGGAGGCCTTCTCAGCCGCCGCGCCGGCGTCGGCGGCTGATTTCTCCGAAGCCTGGGCGGCGCTGGCCGCGCGCTCGCGTGCCGACTTGTAGGCCTTCATGTCAGCGGCCGTCTTGGCGGTGACCACCCGCTGCAGCGACAGCTTGTCGATCAGCTGCCGCGGCGAGGCCGCGGTCAGCACCGCCGCCATCTGACCGTCGCCGCCACTCATATAGGTCATCGCCGCTACCCGGTCGACGGCCGTCTGATACGGCGCGAGCTGGACGTTGGCGGCGTCGAGGGCTTCCAGGTCGGCGCGGTGGCGGTCGGCGGCCGCTGCCTGCTCAGCTTGCTTGGCATCGGCATCGCGTTGGGCATTGGTGAGGGCCTCACGGCTCTGCACCGCCTGGCGGGACAACTCGTCGAGCTTGGTCAAGGCGTCAGCCGCCGGGTCCGCCAACACGTCACCCATCGACATCGTCAGCACCAGGATCGCAGCCGTCGAGACGCACGCCGTCCGCCGAAGTAAATGGCGCACCCCGGTCATACGGATTGTCACGATCCTTCGCTTGCAAGGACCGCTCTTGGCCCGGCTGTATGTCTGTCGGACAGGCTACGAACTGGCACCGGCGATGTCTACTCATCCGCCGGCTCCGGTCTGCTTTGACAAACCTGCGCGTGTCCCGAAGGCTTGCCAGGATGTGCATCCTCGCTTGAGTTTTCATTCGTTCAGCCAACTCACGCGCAAGTGCACAACCCGGCGGGCGCAGCGTCCATCCCAGCTCCCCTGCCTCACCATCATTCGGAGGACCTATGTGGCGGCAGCTGACCAAGCACACGATGACAGGCATGGCGGTCCTCGCCACGGCCATGCTCGTCACCGGTTGCGAGGCGCAGGTATGGGGCATGCCCCCCGGCGCCGGGGACACCCCGCAGGCACCAGTTACCGCTCCGCAGGCACCGATGCCCGCGCTGCCCCAAGCTCCCAACGATGAGCCCCTGGCGCCGTTCGAAGGGCTCGACGCCCGCACCCGGCAGGCCACCTCCGACGCGGCCAAGTCCGGCGTCAACATCAAGGTCGCCGTGCTGGACCGCAACACCGGCGAGATCATCTCCAACAACGCCGGCCAACCGTTTCCCATCGCCTCGGTGGTGAAGCTGTTCATCGCCGACGACCTGCTGCTGCAGGAATCGAAGGGCGAGAAGAAGCTCACCGCCGCCGATCGCGCGTCGCTCGACGTCATGCTGCGGTCCTCCGACGACGGCGCGGCCCAGACCTTCTGGGATCGCAACGGAGGAAACGCCATCATCGCGCGCATCGTCGGGCGGTACGGGTTGACCGGCACCACAGCGCCCTACAACGGACACTGGGACGTCACGCAGAGCACCGCAAACGACCTCGTCCGCTACTACAACATGCTGTTGGACGGCAGCGGCGGGCTGCCGCCCGAGCAGGCCGACGTGATCATGAGCAACCTGGCGCAATCGACACCTACCGGCAATGACGGATACCCGCAGCGCTTCGGTATCCCAGAGGGGCTCTATGCCGAGCCCGTCGCGGTCAAGCAGGGCTGGTTCTGCTGCTGGAACGGCGGCAACCAGTTGCACGTGTCCACCGGCGCGATCGGACCCGACCGTCGCTACGTCATGGCGATCAGCTCCCTGGAGCCCGGCGACGCCGCCTCTGCACGCAACACCGTCACTCAGGTCGTCAAGACGATGTTCCCCGGCGGCCGCATCTGAACACCGGCGTACCCGCACCCGGGTGCCCGGCTGATAATGACGTGATGACTGACGCGGTGGGAAACCATCCCCAGTACGACGTCTTCGCCGACGAGTACCTGGACCACGCTCGGGCCGGGCTCTTCAACGCGCACTACGACCGCCCGGCGTGCCTGGCCCTTCTCGGCGACGTGGCCGGCGCGGCCGTCCTGGACGCCGCATGCGGACCGGGCCTCTACGCCGAAGAACTGACGACACGGGGCGCGGACGTGACCGGATTCGATCAGAGCCCGCGCATGGTCGAGCTGGCCCAACAGCGAGTGCCCGCAGGCAGTTTCCGCACCCACGACCTCGCCCACCCCCTCGACTGGCTCGACGATCACACGATCGACCTCGTGCTGTTGGCGCTGGCATTGGAGTACGTCGACGACAGAATCGCAGCGCTGCGCGAGTTCCGGCGAGTTCTCCGACCCGGGGGCGCGCTCGTACTGTCGCGGCTACATCCCACCGGCGACTGGCTTCGGCACGGCGGCAACTACTTCCAACCGCGTGTCGTCGACGAGACCTGGAGCCGCGGATGGCAACTCCGGCACTGGCTTTCACCGCTGGAGCAGACCTGCGAAGAACTGCACCAGGCAGGCTTTCTCATCGAGCGGTTACTCGAACCGAGACCCGCCGCGCAGGCCGCTGTCGTCAACCGAGAGAAGTACGACCGCCTGCACAGCGAACCCACGGGATTTCTCGCCATTCGCGCGATACCGGATCCTCGCTGATGGTCAGGCACATGGTTGTCCGGCGCCAGCGTCAATGGAGGCCGTCCCTGCGTTTGCGGAGGCGGTCTGTCCACCGCGTTAGGAGGGTGTGGGCGCCGTGATATCGGGCGCAATTTCCAGCACCAGGAGTGCGGCGGCGACGTGTGTGGGGTTCTCTTCCACTTTGACCACGGAGAGTTCGTTGGCGCGCGAGACTCGGCGCTCGACGGTGTTTCGGTGTGCGTAGAGGTTGGCCGCCGCCCGAGTGGTGTTGAAGCCGCATTGCACGTAGGTCAGCAACGCCTGCCGTAGCGCTTCGTCTGCTTCGGCCAACGGGCCGAGAGTCTTGGTGACGAACCGTTGTGCGCTGGCGGGGTCCTTGGTGATGTTGTCGATGAGCTCGACGTCTGCGTACGCCGTGAAGCGCCGGTCGGATCCGAGCCGAACGATCAGCGCCTGAGCCGCGAGGGCATCTTGGTGGCTGGACCTGAACCCGTCGAGTCCTTTTCCCGGCCTTCCGACGGCCGCTCGAACATCCGCCACCTCCGCCACGATCTTCTCGACGTGCCGGAGGTCAGGTGTCGCGGTCCCGGATAGCCAGATCCAACGCGACGTGGCACTGGCGCGGGCGATCAGGGCGCTTCCCCCCGCCGAAGCAGAACGCACGGCCGCGACCACGTCGTCCAACGCTTTGGCCCGCTGAGTATCGTCGGTCCATACGACGAGACCCACGTGCGGGCGGGCCAACCGGTACCTCAGCCGCCCTTCCGCGAGGTCCTCGGTCATCGGGGCCCCACTGGCGATCAGTTGTATCAGCGCAATCGCATCGGCATTTGCATTACCCATCGCGGCCGCAAGGCTGGCCTCACGCAGGGCGGAGACCGAGTCGAGGGCGTACTGCACCAACGACTTCGCCGACACGTCGATAACCTCCACGAGGAGGTCAGGGTCTGTGCAGTGCGCCACGCATTCTTCGAGCCATCGGCGCCATCCGAGGCCGAGTGCCACCCGCCATCCGCCGGCGAAATCCGGTCCGATGCCGCGGGATACCAGGTCGCGGATGTACTCCGCTGTCCTCGGGCCGATGTAGGGCTCGACCCGTCGCCCCGGTTGCTGAATGTTCGACGTCAGCCACTGGACAAGATCGGAGCGATTGAGGTGGCGGTCCTCCTCGACCAGCGACGCATCCGGAAGCAGGGCCGGCTCGTACTGAGCCATGAGTGCAGCCCCCGCGATGACCTCGGTCATCGCATCCGTCTCCGTCAAGAGCCGCTGACACAGTGTTCGGATTGCGTCGGCGGCCTCGACGGTGGGCAGGGGCCACAAATCCTCCATGCCGACAAGTCTCCCCCGACTGTGCGGGACGAGGCGCTTACACCGACGCTTTTTCCTCGACGCTGACCAGCCCGGCGACCCGTTCGGCGGCCCGCAGGCCGGTGAGAACAGCACCATTCATGGTTCCGGCCCACTCGCCTGCGGTTTCGGTGCCAGCCCAGTGAATCCGCCCGTGCGGGTCGGTGAGGGCGCTGCCGTAGCTCACGGACGCATAGGGAGGCGCGGCGGGGTGCGGACCACCGGGGGCGAACGAGTCCGTGCCCCAGCAGTGGTCGATGTAATCGATGGGGGTCATCGCCTGTGGGCCGTACAAGTCGACCAGCTGTTGGATCACTCGGCCACGCCGTATCTCGGGGCTGAAGCCGTCGAACACGCGCGGGGAGCAGAACACCATCAGGATTCCGGGTCCACTGTCCTCCGGCGAGACATCGAAGGTGATGAACGCCGTTCCGGTGTCGGTGAGACCTTCACCCGAAAGCCCGTCAGCCCGCCAGAAGGGCTTTTCATAGGCGACGAACGCCTTGCTGAGCGCACCCATGGGCCAGGTTCGCGTGAGCCCCGCGGCTTTCTCTGGAAGAGCAGGCTGGAACTCGATATCGGCGCGGTGCGGCGGAGCCACCGTGACGATGGCGTACTTGGCCTTGATTGTTGCCGCGTCGGTCTGGACGGTTACGCCGTTGTCGTCTTGAGCGATACTGCGAACCGGAGCGTCTACGACAATTCGGTCACCGAGCCGCTCGGCGAGCCGCTTGGCGATCTCCTGGGTGGTTTCGGTGATTCGGTCCTGATTGGCCCCGTTCTCGACGTCGAGCATATGGCTGAGCCCCCCTGCGGCGCGGATGTAGCGCAGTACGTGAAGCAGCGAGACGTCTGCCGGGCTGCAGCCCCACTGCACCTTGCTGACAATCGCCAGCAGCGCACGAGTGCTGGGCAGCGCTCTCTTGCGATCGAGCCATTCGCCGAACGAGATGGCGTCGAGTTGGGTGGCGTCCGGGGACTCCCAGGCGGCATCGACGTTGACGGGCCGTACCAACTTTTCCAGCGCCAGCTGTATGCGGGCCATGTCGACCATGACGACCGGGGAGACGGGAGGGATGGTGCCCTTGTACGTGCGACGGCGACCGGCCAGCCACAGGACGTTGCGGCCTTGGTCGAATTGACCGGTCGTCGTGCATCCCATTCGCCTGGCGAGGTCGCGGATTGCGGTGTGCCGCAGTGAAACCCATGTTGCCCCGAGGTCTACCGCGACGCCGGCGACCTCACCGGAGAACGATCGGCCCCCGACCCGGTCCCGACCCTCCAGAACCTGCACCGACAGGCCCAGGCTCACGAGCCGCTCGGCTGCGCTCAGGCCCGCGAAGCCCGCACCGACGATCACGACATCGACTGATGGGGTCTCAAGAGATTTCGACATGGTTTCCTCCTTCGCTCACACGGTCCGCGTGCTGCGAGATGTATCGGGTGATGGGGTCGACCAGGGCCTGCGGAATGTGATGGCCCATGCCGGGAATAACGATGCGTTGGGCCGAGCGAATTGCTTTGGCCGTTGCGACGCCGCCACTGGGGTTCACCAACACGTCGCGATCACCGTTGATGACCAGGGTCGGTGCAGTGATCCTGCGCAACTGTTCGGTCCGGTCGCCGGATGCCTGGATCGCCTGAATCTGGCGGGCGATTCCGGCGGCCTGGTCCCCGGCGCACCGATCCCAACCACGCGCTGCGATGGCGGCTTCCTCGGCGTCGTCGATCGGGTACGCGGTTCCGGCGATGTGCCTCGTGATGCGCAGGTGGTTGCGCACGGCTGCAGTTCTGTTCTTGGCCGGCGCCGCGATGAGCAGCCCAATAGTCGACAGCGCCGGCTGGCCGACCTTGCTCGCCCCGGTGGTCGAGAAGATGGACGTCAGGGACCGCACGCGCTGAGGTTCGGTCGCGGCGATCGTCTGCGCGATCATTCCGCCCATGGATCGTCCGACGAGGTGAACCTGCCCGATCCCGAGATGGTCGAGTACGCCGACACAATCGGAGGCCATGTCCGCGAGCGAATAAGCGTCACGGCGAGGGCGCCCCATCACCTGACGCCAGAGTGCAGGTGCCCCAGTAGCCGCGAACGTCGACTGGCCGACGTCCCGGTTGTCGATGACGATGACCCGAAATCCCTGGGTAACAAGCGATCCGACGAATGAGTCGGTCCAGAAGGTGAGGTCCTCGCCGAGTCCGGCGATGAGCAGGATGGCGGGGTCCGCCTTGTCTCCCGACTCGCGGAAGCAGATCGTCACTCCGGATGAGAGAGTTGCGTACTGGTCTGAGTCAGACATGGGCGTGTGCCCTCTCGCTGACGCCGAACTCGAGGTGCTCGTCGGCGACCGGACCGCGCAGCGCCTTGGCGTCCTCCTGGTACGACATCGCCATCCGCCACGGGGCGACCGGGCCCTGCTTGGGCAGGATCTTCGCCCCGCGCTTGGCGTAGCCGGATTGGAGGTCCATCACTGGCCTGCGATCCATTCCCGGCAGCGGGACCGGGACCGCCCGGTCGTAGCCATGAGCATCCATGTGCTTGACCAGGTCGATGAAGTAGCGGCACATCAGGCTCACCTTGAGAGTCCAGGACGACGTCGTGTAGCCAATGGCCATCGCCCAGTTGGGAATTCCGCTCAGCAGCATCCCGCGATAAGCGAAGGAGTCGGCTAGGTCCACCTGCTGCCCGTCGACCACGATCGGCATTCCGCCGAACAGTTGCAGATTCAGGCCGGTGGCGGTCACGATGATGTCGGCGTCCAACTCTTCACCCGACTTCAAGACGATTCCGCGTTCGCTGAAACGCACGATGGAGTCAGTGACCACCGAGGCGCTGCCGTCCTTGATCGCGTCGAAGAAGTCGCCGTCGGGCGCTGCGCACAGGCGCTGGTCCCATGGGTCATACGGCGGGTTGAAGTGCTTGTCGACGTCGAAACCCTTGGGGAGCCGCTTGATGTTCGCGCGGCGAATCAGTTTTCGCCCAGCGTGCGGGAACATCCGAAGCCCCTTGACGATCCCGCGTTCGATCCAGATGTTCTTGAACCGAGTGACGGCGTAGCCGCGCTTGGCGCCGAGGAGTTTCGTGAGTACAACGGCGAGACGGTCAACACGAGGAATCGCCATGATGTAGGTGGGAGTGCGTTGCAGCATCGTCACGTGACCGGCGGTGCCAGGGCCGGTCAACATCGCCGGCACCATCGTGACCGCGGTCGCGCCGCTGCCGATGATCACGACCTTCTTGCCGCGGTAGTCGAGGTTCTCCGGCCAGTGCTGGGGGTGCACCACCAGACCTTCATATTCGTCGCGGCCCGGGAACTTCGGCGAGAAGCCTTCGTCGTACCGGTAGTAGCCGGTGGCCGCGAACACCCATCCGGTGCGGATCGTCTTCGTGGCAGTCGAGCCGGTGACGGGGTCGGTCACTTCGACGGTGAGCGTCCACTTCGAATCCGCCGACGACCAATCCGAACGCACGACCCGGTGCCGGAACTTGATGAGGTCCGCCAGGTTGTTCTCGTCAACCGTTTCCTGGAGGTACTCGCGGATCAGGTGTGCGTCGGCGATCGCCGACTCGTGGCGCCACGGCTTGAACTCGTACCCGAAGGTGTGCAGGTCGGAGTCGGAGCGGATGCCCGGGTAGCGGAAGAGATCCCACGTGCCGCCGATGTTGTCGCGACCCTCCAGCACGACGAGGGACTTGTCGGGTAGCTCCCGGCTGAAATACGTTGCCGCGCCGAGCCCGGAGATTCCTGCGCCGATGATGACGACGTCGAACTCAGCGACCTCGCCCAGTACCTCGGTTGTCATGGCCTGCCAACTCCTCGCCGTTCTGGTGACTTCGTGACGTCCACAGTGGCTGAGGCATGACGTTGCTCACTACGACAGCGCGCACCTGCTTTCGTCTGAGCGAGTGCAGGGTGCACTGGGAGCGGTGCCGGGGTGTCTCACGGGTGCACGGTGCACTTGGTGCGCCCCGAACAGGTGCGCAGTGTCGTTGTGATCGCAGTCACCGGCTCGCGACAATTCGGGCACCTGAATCTTGAAAGGACCTCTGGCAATGAAGGACATCGCGTTCCTCCTGGCCGATGTGTGGCTGATCATCGTCGCCTTCTCGTGCGGCTGGAAGTTCCTCCGCAACTACGGCAACTGGCTGCTCGGCCTTGAATGCTTGGTCGTCGGTGTATCAGCGACAAACTTCCTCGTGGGCTCGCTGCTCGGCCCCGAAGCCGGCAGCGTCCCGTTTTCCGTCGCCTTCTTCCTCGACGCGTTCTCCCGGTCATTCGGCTTCACGCTCGTCCTGGTGCTGGGCCTGATGGTGGTGACCCACCGGTACAAGCCGACCCTGGCGGTCGAGGTCGGCGCGTTCGGACTCGCCATTGTGGGCGGATTCGTCCTGGGCGGGCTCGACCACTCGACGCTGCACGTCGACGCCGCCACCTTCTACGTCGTGATGAACCTGCTCACCACGCTGTTCCTCGCGTACTTCGTGACGCTGCTGTGGGCGATCGGCGCCAAGCGGCTTGCCGGCTGGGCGGCGTTGGTCACGGCTGCGGGGACCGCGATCGCGGTGACCTACGACCTCTTTCCACTCCCCTTCGACGACGAACTTCGCACGATCTTCTTCACCGCCGCGCTGACGACGTGGGGCGCTCAGGGCTTGGTCTACTACCTCGCCTACCGCGCAATGCACGCCCACACCCACACCCACACCCACACCATCGAAGACAGCGTGCGACTGAGTCGTGGTTCCTCACTTCCTCAGTGAGGTTGTCGGAGTACGTGATTGAGAGCCTCGGCGGTCGCCTCGACATCGGAAGTGGTGTGCGCCGTGGAGAGGAAGACCTTGCCCGAGGGCATGAACAGGAAGCCGCGCCGCACCATCCCGTCCAGGACCGAAGCCCAGCGGCCGCCGGTTCCGTGGAGGCCGGTGTTCCCGCCGGCGGGAACATACTGAAGGAGCGAGCCAGCCCGGTTGAGGCTGCCGCCGTCCGGCACTGATGCGAGCGCGCCTGAAACCAGGCTCGCGAACTCAGACGACCGGTTCTCCAACTCCTCGTACACGGCCGGGTCTGCCAGAACACGCATGGTCGCCTCAACCGCAGCGAGTGCGATCGGGTTGCCGTTGAAGGTGCCGGCATGGACGACGCCGTCGGTGACCTGATCGACCAGCTCGGCGCGGCCTACGACGGCGCTCTGGGTGAACCCACCTGCCATCGCCTTTCCGAACACCGAAAGATCCGGCAGCACACCGTATTTCTCGGCCGCGCCGCCACGCGCCAGCCGGAAACCGGCGATCACTTCGTCGAAGATGAGCACCACTCCGTGCCGATCGCACATGGCCCGCAGGGTCTGCAGGAAGTCTGGATCGGGAGCTTCGACACCAGCGTTGCTCATCACGGGGTCCAGTAGGACTGCTGCGATGTCGCGCTCTTCGGCCGCACTCAGCAACTGTTTGGCCATGTGGACATCGTTGAAGCTCGCCACCACCAGATCGTCCAGCACACTGGGCGATTGTCCTTTGCTGGCAGGCACCGCGGACCTGCCGCTGTCGTCCTCAGAAAGGCTGGCGTACACGGTGTCGTGCCAACCGTGATAGCTCTTGGCGAACTTCACGATCCGCCGCCGGCCAGTGGCTGCTCGAGCAAGTCTCAGCGCCACCTGTACCGCTTCAGTCCCGGTATTGCTCCACAGCAGCCGCTCGCCATGGGGCACGGCCTCCAGCACCGCCTCGGCGGCCAGGTACTCGAGCTCGTGGCTCGTGCCGACCACTTGCATCGTGCCGGCAACGTCGCGGACCGCATCCAGGATGCGCGGATCACCGTGCCCGAGAAGTAGCGGGCCCCACGCCATTACGTAGTCGACATACCGGTCACCGTCCAAGTCCCAGACGTACGCGCCGCGCGCCTCCCGCACGAAGAGCGGGTGGGGACGCATGGCAGCGCGAAGACCGGACCCTACTCCCCCGCCGAGACTGCGACGAGCACGGTCGAATGCAAGACGCGAACTATCCAACGCCACCGCGCGACTCCCTTGCTTGTTCTTCTGCAGGCTTCCGGCGGGCGGACGAGATGTTCATCAGTACTTGATCACCGATCGGATTCCGACGCCGCGCTTCATCTCGTCGAACCCCTCGTTGATGTCTTCCAGGTCGATGACCCGAGTTATGAGTGAGTCGAGATCGATGCGGTTGTTCATGTAGTGCTCGACGAGCATGGGGAAATCGACGTCGGCCTTGCTTGAACCATAGTTCGAGCCGATGAGCGAAAGCTCCTGGTCGGACATGACAAACGGATCGATCGTGACCTTCACGCCGTCCGCCACTTGCCCGGCGACCACGGCAGTGCCGCCGCGGGCCAACACCGCGTAGGCGGCCTCAATGGTCTGCGGCAGTCCGATGGCCTCGATCGCGACTTCCACGCCCCGACCGTCGGTGATCTGCACGACCTTCGCCGCCAGGTCTTCGCGGGCGCTGTTGATGACCTCGGTGGCTCCGAAAACGCTTGCGTGGTTGAGCTTTTCGTCGCAGATGTCGGCAGCGATGATCTTCTGCGCGCCGACGAGACGAGCACCCTGAATCGCATTCAGCCCGACGCCGCCACAGCCGATGACCAGCACCGTGTCGCTCGGACGCACCTTTGCGGTGTTGACAGCTGCCCCGACCCCCGTAGTGACTGCGCAGCCGATGAGCGACGACGGTTCGAAGGGCGCGTCATTCCGGATGGCGATCGCACCCGATTCGGGCACCATCACATACTGGCCGAACGTGCCGAGGCCAGCAAAGCTGAGCACGTCCCCGTCCGCATCCGTGACACGCGAACGACCGTCGAAGGAGAGATGGTTGGCCGAATGCCGGGTCACCATGTCGCACAGGACGGGCCGGCCGCTGACGCAGTAGCGGCACCGACGGCACGAGGGCGTCCAGGAGAGAACAACGTGATCGCCGGGCGCCAGCGTCGTGACTCCCTCCCCGACGCTCTCGACGATCCCGGCGCCCTCGTGGCCGAGGATCATGGGGGTGGGCGCGTCCCATTCACCGGCCATCACATGCAGGTCGCTGCGGCACAACCCACTCGCCTGCACCCGCACGAGCACGTCGCCGGGCGGGGGAATCGAGGGGATCGAGACTTTTTCGATGGTGAGTGGCGCATTCGCGGTCCGGAAGACGGCGGCGTCGAACTCGATGGTCATGACATCTCCTAGAGAGTCGGTCAGAGGTCGAGGTAATCCGCTAGCTCGCTGTAGTCGACCTGCCAAAGTCCCGGAGAGCCAGTCGGATATTGCGAGCGGAATCCGATGAGGCTCTGCACACGGGGCGGAAGCGATCGTGCGAGTTCGCGGTCGACGAGGAACGGGTAGGCCTCCTCGCCTACCAAGAAGCCAGGGTTGAGTGCGAAGCTGACCGCACGGCGGTACTCGTCGGAAGTGCGGTTCGCCCCGCCGCCGTGGGCGGTCTTGCCGCTGAAGAACAGTGCGTCACCAGCGCTCATCTCGGCTGGAATGGTCTGCTCAGGCGTGCCGCGGTCCTCGAAGTCATCCCACTTGTGGCTACCCGGGATCACTCGGGTGGCGCCGTTCTCCTCGGTGAAGTCGGTCAGGGCGATCAGGAAGTTGACGGTCACCTCGGGCCCGGCGGGCCCCATGCCGACGAACGGAAACCAGTTCTCCAGGTCGCGGTGGAGCATCTGGGCGGCGTTGCCCGGACCGATCTCGATCACCTGAGCCGTCGTCATCCAGTAGGTTCCCGATTCTTCGAGAAACACCGCATCGGCCAGCGCATGAACGAGGTCGTGATCGATCACTTCGCGGCGGAACGTCTCGCTTCGGCTGACCAGGTTGGTGAGGCGCTTGGTGTTCCGGCCGTGGAATTCAGCGGCGATTGCGTTGTCGTGCTTGGAACCGGGATCCAGCTCGTGCAGGGCGGGATCGATCTCGGCGTTGAATCGTGCGACCTGATCCGGTGTGAGAAGTCCCTTGACGATGACGCCGCCGTCCTCGCGGACGATCGACAGAATCTCGTCGACCGAAGCTGTACTGGCGATCGTGCGTAGTTTCGCGGTGGCAGTTGCAGGCATGGCGGCGACACTTCCTTGCTGTGGTCGGTGTGATCCGGGGCTCCACAATGGGCGAACCTCGGCCCGCGCGACTACAGCATCCGGTCGCAGATTTCGGACGTAGGAGTGCAGAGTGCACTGCCCCGACGGCATACCCGCTCCAGGTGAACCTGGCGGATTCCAGTCGTGGCTACGATGCGCGGCATGGGCAAGACGTTGATCTTCGGACATCGGAATCCGGACACCGATTCGATTTGCTCGGCGCTGGCCTATGCCGATCTGAAAGCCAGAACCGGCGCCGATGTCGAGGCCGTCCGACTCGGGGCGGTGAGCACCGAGACACAGTTTGCACTTGACGCGTTCGCGACATCGGTGCCACGGCTGGTGGAATCGGTGGTGGGCGAGGCGTCTTGTGTCATCCTCGTCGACCACAATGAGCGCCAACAGAGTGCGGTGGATATCGGCGAGGTCACGATCGCCGAGGTCATCGACCACCACCGGATCGCCAACTTTGAGACCGCGGGCCCGCTGTACTACCGCGCCGAACCGGTCGGCTCCACGTCCACGATTGTGCTGAAGATGTACAAGGAGAAAGGAATTGCCGTCGCACCTCCCATCGCCGGATTGATGTTGTCCGCCATCATTTCCGACACGCTGCTGCTGAAGTCCCCGACGTGTACGCCGGAAGATGCCGCGGCCGCATACGAACTGGCCACCATCGCCGGTGTCGACCTGCATGCCTACGGTATGGACATGTTGCGGGCGGGGGCCAGTGTGGCCGACAAGTCAATTACGCAGCTTGTTTCCATGGACTCCAAGGAATTCAACATGAGCGGCTCGAAGGTGGAAGTCGCTCAGGTCAATGCGGTCGATGTCGACGACGTGCTCTCCCGTCAGGCCGAGTTGGAGTCTGCAATGCGCGACATCATCGGCGCCAAGGGCCTGGATCTGTTCCTGTTCGTAGTCACCGACATACTGAACAGCAATTCGGTCGCGGTGGCACTCGGCCCGCGCGCATCGGCATTCGAAGCGGCCTTCAGCGTGCTCCTGGAGAACAACCGTGCGCCGCTCACCGGGGTGGTCTCCCGTAAGTCGCAGATCATCCCGTCGCTGACGAAGACATTCAGCCAAGGCTGAGATACGCCGACCTCGGGCGTTGGCTGGCTCAGCATGCGCCGTAGTCGTCAGCCGCAGAACGCCTGTCTGTGTCAGAGGTCAGTGTGCGGAATTCCTTGTCCAACACGCGCTCCGCAAGTTCGGGCTGGGTGAGTATCGAGCCATGCTCACGACCGTCACCGGCGTTCCTGGAGACGGCGCAGAACGGACCCGTTCGCGCCGTTTTGTCACCTCATGGGCTTGGAGGAGCCTACGCTCGCCGCATGACGACGTTTGCTCTGGTGCATGGCGCTTGGCACGGTGCCTGGTGCTGGGAGCGGCTGACTCCGCTCCTACGGCAAGAAGGCCACAATGTGGTAGCGATGGACTTGCCGTGCGACGACGCCTCGGCGAGCTTCGAGGCCTACGCCGATGTGGTCTGCGCCGCCCTCGATGGGTGCAATGACGATGTCGTGCTCGTGGGACATTCATTGGGCGCCAATACCATTCCGCTAGTCGCCGCTCGGCGGCCCGTACGCCATTTGGTGTATTTGTGCGGCGCGGTCCCAGCGATCGGCCGAAGCGTCATCGATCAGATAGCCGGGACCGACATGATGGGTCAGGGTTGGGACGCGGGTCTAGGCGAACCCGATGCACAACAGAGGACGACATGGGTTGATCCTGATTGCGCTCGAGCGCTGCTGTTTGCCGACTGTGACGAACCGACCGCAGAGGCCGCGTTCACTCGTCTTCGACCACAGGCACGGTACCCGAGCACCCTGCCGTTCTCGCTGTCCGAATTCCCCGCCGTTGGTCATACTACCGTGATCTGCAGCGACGACCGGATGGTAAACCCAGCGTGGTCGAGGCGGGTCGCTCGCGAAAGGCTCGGTGCCAATGTCGTCGACCTTCCCGGCAGTCATTCGCCGTTCTTTTCACGACCATCAACCCTCGCTGGCGTGTTGCTCCGCTTGGCTGAAGCGCAACTCGTGACGTTGGGCTAGTAGGCCAGCCTGAACCTCATCGATCGGTCGGCAGGCGAGGGCTCCACGGCCGTCGAACACCAGTACGTCAGTCGGACTGGACGGCCAGGCGATCAGACACTCTCATGACCGCGATCCCGAATGTTTAATGACACATACGGATTCTGGCGAAAACGCTGCGTGAGACCCTACAACTGATGTCCGACTACCGTGCCATATTCGTGAACCGCGAGAAGTGAAGCTGGTGCGCCACAGTGATATTCGCCGTCGGACCGTTACGGTGCTTGCCCAGGATGATGTCGGCCTCACCGCCGCGCGGGTCTTCGCGGTCGATCGCGTCGGGACGGTGCAGCAGCAGAACCATGTCGGCATCCTGCTCGAGGCTATTATGTAGGCTAACTAAATTTGCCACGAAGTTGTGAGTGCCCGCGACTGTTCCGTCATAGACATCGTGCTCGCCGATCGATTCAATCTCGACGATCGAATCCCAATAGACATCGCTTGTGGCAAGGTCGTGCAATTCGTGGTCGTCCAGCAGTGCCGCGGCACGATGGAGACGTTTCCGGCCAACTCCGTGCTTCCACATTGTCGACCCACAAAACTTGGTCTCCATAGCCGCCGCGAACTCGCGATGGCTCATCCCGTTGAGCACAAGCGCTTGCTGAACTCGCGTCCAGACCTCCTTGGGAACGGTGTCTGAGGACGCCCTTCCCTCGATCTTCCTGAGATTCGTCAGCACCTCTCGTGCCGCGAAGAACTTGTCTCCGTGCGCATCCACGCCCTGCAAGAAACGAATCTGGTTCTCAGCGCCCGGAATTTGCAGATGCCAGATATCTCGATATCCGGACTTACGGGCCTTATAGATCCGGCTGAAGATACCCAGGCGAAGCAACAACAGCGCCACGCCGTCGACAAGTGTCCGACTGGTGGACGCGTAATAGACACGGCCCTGGCCGAACTTCGCGTCCCAGCGCACGGACCCGTCCGTCGCCCAGAGATGCCTCAAGAACAGCGCGATCTGGTCATTCGGCAGCGCGAAAATCTCTTTAGGAACGAACTTTTCGTAACTGCGTTTGCCGAACAGCCCGAGTTTGTCGAGCCACGCGGCGATCGGATTGCGCTTGCCGTGCGTCAACCGGTACGGCGCAGGCAACCGCAATGTCGTCACGCGTGCCGCTGGGTATTCGTCGCGGACCGCAGTGACACCGAAGTGCTTGGCGGCCTTAGTGACAGCAAGCAGGTTCTGCTCGTCAATCGATGCGTAGCGGATCGGCTGGCGCTTCACGCACGAACCGTCGCCGATCATGTGTGCCAGCAGAATGATCTCGGACTCATCCATCGGAACGGTGCCAACAGGATCCGGAATGCGCCGTGGTACCGCAACCCGACTTCCTACTGCCAGCTCTCCCAAGGGAACCCAACCATCGACCGTCATGAATGGATGATTGGCCGTGGCCTCCACCACGCGCCCTGACGCCAGTCGAACCTTGAACACCTCTTTGTGGCCGCTGTAGAACACGTTGGTCATCGGCCGCGCCACCATGTTCTTGTGCTCGTCGAGCGACCACACCAGTGGACGCTCGCCCGTCGCCATCAGTTCGCCAAATGTCACCTCCGCGCCGTTGTCGGCGCGCAGGATTCGGGTGTTTGCCGTCATGCAACCGGACTCGCGAAGGTCCGACACCTGCGGACGCTTGTCGGTGCGCTGCTCGGGACCACGGTTCAGCTGGCTGATCGCGATCACCGGCACTTCGAGTTCTTTGGCCATCAGTTTGAGGCTTCGCGAGAAGTCCGAGACTTCCTGCTGCCGCGACTCATACTTCTTGCCCGAACTCATCAGCTGCATGTAGTCGACGACAACGAGCTTCAGATCCGCCTTCTGGGCAAGCCGCCGGCCTTTGGCCCGGATCTCCATCATGGTCAGGTTGGGCGAGTCGTCGATGTAGAGCGGCGCTTCACTGATCTCGCTCATCCGGCGGGCCAGCTTGGTCCAGTCATCGTCGCTCATCCGGCCCGAACGCATATCGGCCAGTTTGATTTTGGCCTCAGCCGAGAGCAGTCGCATGACGATCTCGGACTTGCTCATTTCCAGCGAGAAGATGACGCTGGCCATCCGGTGCTTGATCGAGCAGGACCGCATGAAGTCCAGGCCGAGGGTGGAGTTGTGCGTCGGCACCATAGCCGGGCCGGCCAGGTACAGATGCTCGGCGTTATCGACCTCGACGCAGCGCACTGGCACGCTGGGCAGCCGCCGCACCGCCGCCACCTGGGTCACCGGCGCCAGTACTGCAGCTCCGCCGCGCGTCGGTGCGGCGATGGTGTGCAGACCCGGCCGCAGCTGCGCGGTGGTGCGGATGCCTTCGCCCGTCGGCCACTGGTGCTGAGCATCGGCGACAATCACTGTCCCATCGGAGAACTCGACCTCGTAGCAAGGTCGACCCAACATGACCTCGGTGGCGGCGACGACTCTGGTGGGCTCACCGTCGGCGCCGATCAGATGGTCGCCAACAGCGACCTCACCCATCGTCGTCCAACCGCCGGGGGTTGGCAGTGGGGTGTCGAGCGCGAGCGCCTTCCCGACGCCAGGCCTGGCCGCGATGATGATCATCTGCCCGGGATGCAGGCCGTTGGTGATCTCGTCGAATTCGGTGAACCCGGTCGGTACACCGCGCGAGATGCCGCCCTGCGAGGCGATCGCATCGATCTCGTCCATCGTGGGCTGCAGCAGGTCTTCGAGCGCGACGAAGTCCTCGGAGGCACGCCGCTCGGTCACGTCGTAGATCTCGGCCTGCGCCCGGTCCACCACATCGGTGACATCGGCACCGTCGGCCCCGGCGTAGCCGTACTGGACCACCCGGGTGCCCGCCTCCACCAACCGGCGCAACAACGCCTTCTCGGCGACGATGCCGGCGTAGAAACCCGCATTGGCAGCGGTGGGCACCGTCGAGATCAGCGTGTGCAGATACGGGGCACCGCCGATGCGGCGCAGCAGACTGCGGCGATCGAGTTCGGCTGCGACGGTGACGGCGTCGGCCGGTTCACCCCGGCCGTAGAGATCCAGGATCGCGTCATAGACGTTCTGGTGGGCCGGGCGGTAGAAATCGCCGGGACGCAGCCGCTCCAAGACATCGGCGATCGCATCCTTGCTCAACAGCATGCCGCCGAGGACCGCCTGCTCGGCCGCCATGTCCTGCGGCGGCTGCCGGCCGAAGTCCTCCCCAGGCGGAGGGCCATCCATCTCCGAATCCGGATGCCCCAGGTCGTCCACCACCGCCACGGACTCCCCACCCCCTTCCGAGACCCGCCTCTCGACAAGCTCGAACGTTTATTCGAATCGGTGCTGCAACTGTAAAACAGGGCCCTGACAAAGCTTCGTGACGGCGCTGCGACGCACCACGCTAGACGTTGCTGGCGCCGCCCGAAACCACCCCTGTTGATCAACCTGTGGATGGCATGGGGATAGGTCTCGGTCGCAGTGTTGAGGCTCTGGGGAGAACCTGTGGATCATTCCGGAGCCAACTATTGTTTTCCCAGGTCAGGGTCCCACAGAGGCTGTCAGTGATTGTGTATGGGAAGTTCTTCGGCGTGTCGTGCCGGGTTGCCGTCCCGGGCGTGTTGTGTTGCGTACCGGGACCCGCCGGGTTAACACCAAGTTAGCTTCACTGTCCAGAGTTTCGCGCAAAAGGTTCGCCAGAGATACAGCAACGCCCGGGTGGAAACCTCTGCAGGTTCCCACCCGGGCGATTGAGTGCCGGCGGAATCACTCCGCTACCGGATTACTCCGCGACGGGACTTATTCCGCGACGACGTTGAGCGACACCTTGGCTTCCACCCCGGTGTGCAGCCGAACGACGACCGGATGCGTGCCGACCGACTTGATGTGCGCCTTGGGCAACTGCACGGTGCGCTTGTCCAAGTTGGGGCCGCCGGCCTTCTTGATCACAGCCACGACATCAGCAGCGGTGACCGAGCCGAACAGCTTGCCGGTGTCGGCAGCGGCCTGGACCGGCAGCGACACCTCGCCCAGGTTCTCCAGGGCGGTCTTGAGCTCGTTGGCGTGCTCGACGCCACGGATGGACTTGGCTTCGCGCGCCCGGCGGATCTCGTCGGCCTGGCGCTCGGCACCGCGGGAGGCCACGATGGCCAGCCCACGGGGCAGCAGGTAGTTACGGCCGTAGCCGTCCTTGACCTCGACGGCGTCGCCTGCGACACCCAGGTGCTCCACCTCAGCGGTGAGAATCAGCTTCATTGGTCTATCCCCTACCGCGTCGACGAGCCGAACGGCAGCAGAGCCACCTCGCGGGCATTCTTCACCGCGATGGCGACATCGCGCTGGTGCTGGACACAGTTGCCGGTCACCCGACGGGCACGGATCTTGCCGCGCTCGCTGATGTAGGTGCGCAGCAGCGCGGTGTCCTTGTAGTCGATGTCCTGCCCCTTACCCTTCTTCGAGCAGAACACGCACTTACGAGTCTTGACCGGCTTTTCCGGTGCCGGCCGTCGCTTTGTGGACTTGGCCATTGGTTATCTCTTCCTTGCAAAAATTTTCGTTGTTGATCAGAACGGCGGCTCGTCGTCGGCCCCGCTGAAGGAACCGGACGCCGGTGCACTGCCCCACGGATCGTCTTTGGGCTCGGCCTGGCGCGAACCACCGCCGCCACCACCGCCGAAGCCGCCGCCTCCGCCGCCGCCGCTACGGCTGGCCTTGTTGACCTTGGCCGTGGCGTAACGCAGGGACGGACCGATCTCGTCGACCTCGACCTCGACAACGGTGCGCTTCTCACCCTCGCGGGTTTCGAAGGAACGCTGCTTGAGCCGACCGGTGACGATCACCCGCGAACCCCGGGTGAGGCTCTCGGCGACGTTCTCGGCAGCCTCGCGCCAGATGTTGCACCGCAGGAACAGCGCCTCGCCGTCTTTCCACTCGTTGGTCTGCCGGTCGAACATTCGCGGCGTCGAAGCAACGGTGAAGTTGGCGACAGCTGCGCCGGACGGGGTGAAGCGCAGTTCCGGGTCAGCGGTCAGGTTTCCGACAACTGTGATGGTGGTGTCACCAGCCACGAGATCCTCCTGGGATAGGCATGTCCGTTTGCGCGAAGCCTACGTAGCCCCGCCGACGACTGGCAGCCTTTAGTGCTTGTCGGTCCGCATCACCTTGGTCCGCAGCACCGACTCGTTCAGGTTGAGCTGACGGTCGAGCTCGGACACGGTGGCCGGTTCGGCCTTGACGTCGACAACGGCGTAGATGCCCTCGGCGTGCTTGGCGATCTCGTAGGCCAGCCGGCGGCGGCCCCAGATATCAACCTTGTCGACGGTCCCGCCATCCTTGCGGACGACGTTCAGGAACGTCTCCAACGACGGAGCTACGGTGCGCTCGTCAAGTGTGGGGTCGAGAATGACCATGATTTCGTATGGACGCATTAGAACCTCATCACCTCCTCTGGTCGTGTGCGGCCACGGCGGATTCCGTGGCAGGAGGGTCGCCTGCGTCGGCAACCGGCCCAGGCTACCCGAAACCGCCCTGATCTGCGAAATCCGTATAGGGTGAGCTCCTTGGTCCTGGAAGTCGAGGGGGATGCGTGAACTATCCACACGGGCCTTACGGACAGGGGTTCGGGGGGCAACCCGGCCAACCACAGCAGCCTGGGTATACCCAACCACCCGGCTACCCACAGCAGCCCGGATATCCCCCACCACCGAGCTACCCGCAGCAAGCCGCGTATCCACCCGGATACCCGGGCGGGCTGCCTGGCCCCTACGGACCGGTCCCCACTCCACCTGCGTCGCCGAGCGGCGTCACGGGGATCATCGCGGGTGTCCTCGCCGGGCTCGGCGGACTGGCGAACGTATTCGGTGGGCTCGGTATGGCCTTCGGGCTCGCCGTCATCGTCGGCGAATCCCCCGACACCAGCGGCAGCGGGTGGTCAGGACTGATCGCCATCACGATGCTTAACATCGTCGCCGGACTACTGCTCCTGATCGGCACGGTGCTGTTGTTCCTCCGCAAGATGGCCGGCCGCTGGCTCGTCGCCGCGGGATGCTCCGTGTCCATCGTGAGCGCCCTGATCAGCCTCGCGTTGCCCGCGACCATCGAAGATTACGAATATCAGAGCACCGGGTCGGACCTCGTGGCCCTCATCTTCCCGATCGCGACGCTCGTGCTGGTCTTGGTGCCACCGACCGGAGCCTGGATCCGGGCGAAGGAGAATCCGGTTGCGCCGCAGTTCTACCCGCCGTATCCGGGCTGAGGCAGCACCGATCTTCGAGAATCCAGGGGACCCGTGAACCATCCCAATCTGCCCTACGGTCAAGGGTTTACCGGCCAGCCCGGCTACCCCCGACAACCGACGTGGCCGCAGCAGCCCGGCTATCCGCAACAGCCGGGATGGCCGCACGGCTATCCGCAAGGCGGTTACCCTCCGAAGCCGCCCCGTGGCCCGAGCGGTGCCACTGCGATCTTCGCCGCCATCCTGGCGCTACTGGGCGGGCTGGCCGGTCTCGTCATGGTGTTGATGGCCGTGATCATCAAGATCAGTGACCATGACTTCGACGCCATGGACGTTCTCTTCGGCCTGGCGTGCGCCGCCTGCGGGTCGGCGCTCTTCATCGGGGCCATCTCGCTGTTCCGGCACAAGATGATCGGCCGCCCGTTCGTCGTCGGCGGATGCACCACGGCCATCCTCATCGGTGTGGCCGCTCTGATCGAGGAGTTCACGCGCCAGGTACCCGACTTGGGCGCCTTCCTCTCAGTCGCGGTGCCGCTCTTCGCCTTCCCGATGTTGACGCTCGTGCTGACGCTGCTTCCGGCGACGAAGACGTGGATCCAGGCGAAACAGAATCCGGTTGCAGCTCAGTACTATCCGCCCCATGCGGGCTGCTGAGCTGAGCGCGACGGTGATGTAGACGTCGGCTACTTCGCGTCGGCCAATTCCGGCTCGGGGTCCGGCTTGGGCTCGATCCGCACGCGATCTGCCGCGGGACGCAACCAGTCCGGCAGCCAACGCGGCGGACTGTCGGGTGCACGGTCGAACACCCCGCCCGTCGGGTCATCGATACGGCCGCCGTGGCGGACCAGATCGAGCCCGGGACGGTAGATCTGGTGAATGACCAACGCACACAACACGATCACCGCGAGATCGCGGAGCAACACCGTGGTGGTGAACCACTGCTCGGGCAGACCTTTGTTCTGCTCGCCGTACAGATAGAGCATGCGCGGTACCCACACCAGGGCGTCGATCGTCATCCACGCCAACAGGATTCGCCGATGCGGCAGGGCCAGTACGGCCAGCGGGACCAGCCACAGCGAAAACTGCGGGCTCCACACCTTGTTGGTCAACAGGAAGGCGGCCACCACCAGGAACGCCAATTGTGCCAACCGCGGGCGCTGCGGCGCCGTCAACGCGATGTAACCGATCGCAATGCAGCAGGCCGCGAACAACACGGCGGTCACCGTGTTGAGCACCGTCGGGGGCTGCCAGAAACCGAGGTCCGGATCGAAGCCGCGCCAATCAGTGAACGACTTCACCACGTTGTAGAGCGAATCCATGTCGTCACCACGACGGGTGTTGAGCCGGAAGAACTCTGACCATCCCCGCGGGAAGAGCAGCATGATCGGCAGGTTCACGGCCAGCCAGGTCGCGACCGCGGTCAGCGCGGCCGCGCCGACCTGACGCAGACGCCCGGTGCGCAGACCGAGCAGCACCAGCGGAACGAACAACAACAGCGGATACAGCTTGGCCGCCACGCCGATTCCGATCAACGCCCCGGCCCACACCGGTTTTCGCCGCGACCACGCCAGCATCGCCCCCGCAGCGCTGGCGGTGGCCAGCGCGTCGAAGTTGGTGAACACCTGGAAGATCACGATCGGTGAGCCGGCCACCAGCGCGGCATCCCACACCCGTCGGCCGGCCATTCGCGAGGTGGCCCAGACGGTGGCCAACCAGGCCAGCGCCAGGCCGAACGCGGAGATGTTGAAGAACATCACCACTTCGGCCACGAGCGGCACCGACACCAACTTGGTCAGTGCGGTGTAGGTCTTGGCCAGTGACATCGACACGTACTGGTACAGCCCGGTGAGCACCGGGTATTCCATGTAGCGGATCGCCGGGCTGCCGTCGTACTGCATGCGCGGCTTGCCCGTCGCGTCGTTCTCGACCCAGCTGGACTTGTAGGGAAACTTGCCCTGGTTCAACAACTCCGCGGTGTATAGCGGAACGGTGTCGGAGTAACACAGCTCGTAGTACGCCCGGTTGTTCTCCCAGTTGGCCACCCGCTGCCCTGCGGTGCCGCTGCCGGTGGTCTGCAGACAGGCGGCCTTGGTCGTGTAGCCCAACGCCAGGAACACCACTGCGATCAGGAACATCACGCGCAGCGGCGTCATGAACCGGGCCCGGCCGATCAACGCGTGACGACCCACCGGCCCGCCCACGGTCTGCGACAGCGCCTCGGCCAGCCGGTCGTTGCGGCTGGGGAGGTCGCGATCGTCGGCGCTCCGCTGATCGTCAACCAGTGGAGCCGGCGAATCCCGGTCCGTCACGGAGGCGGCGGGGGTACCGGAACGCCCGGCGCGCCAGGCACAACGGGAGCCCCCGGCGGCGGTCCGATCGGCACGGTCGTCGGAGGGCCGATCGGGATCGTGATGCCCGGGGCCACTTCGATGGTCGGCTGGATCACGGTCTCCGAAGGCATCACCGAGATCTGCGGACCGTTCGGGACGGTTCCCGGCGGCGGAGCGACCGGGGCCTGCGGCACACCCGCATAGCCACCGATCTCGGTCGGCTTCGGGAATGTCTCGTTGTCAGTGCCTTTCAGCGCACCGTCCATGGTGGCTTTCCAGATGTCCGACGGCAGACCGGATCCGTAGACCGGCCCACCTGACGGAGTCTTCAACGGATTCACACCCTCGGAGGTACCCACCCAGACCGCAGTCGAAAGCGACGGGGTGTAACCGACCATCCAGGCGTCACGGTTGTCGCCGGTGTCGCCGAGCTGGTTGGTGCCGGTCTTGGCGGCCGAGGCGCGACCGCCGGCCAGGTTGTGCCCGCGCGACCAGCCGGCGATCGGTTGCATTGCCGCCGAGACGTTGTCGGCAACCGCCTTGTCGATGCGCTGTTCGCCGTTGTCCTGGTTGGAGGCGTCGAACAACACCTGCCCCGACGAGTTCACGACCTTCTGCACGAAGTGGGGCTTGTGATAGACGCCGGAGGCTGCGAGCGTCGCGTACGCCGACGCCATGTCGATCACCCGGGACTGGTACTGACCCAGCACCACACCGTTGTTCGGCGGACCGCCCTGCCCGTCCTCGGACAGCGTGTGCTCCACACCGGGGAAACTCTCGGCCACACCGGCATCGTGCGCGGCCTTGGCCACATCCTCGGGGCCGTGCTCGAGCTTGAGCATCAGCCGGTAATAGCTGGTGTTGAGCGACCGCTTGAGCGCCTCGGCGATCGAGCAGGTGCCGCAGCCCTCACCTTCGACGTTGCTGATCTTGATGCCGTTGACGGTGAGCGGCCCACTGTCGACCTGGTAGCCCAGGCCGATGCCCTGCTGCAGGGCGGCCACGAGCGCGAACACCTTGAACGACGAACCCGTCGGCAGACCGGCCTGAGCGAAGTCGAAACCGTTGGCATCCGAACCGCCGTAGTACGCCTTGACCGCGCCGTCGCGTGGATCGATGGAGACCACCGCGGTCCGCATGTCCGGGTCCTGGCCGTCCATGTACTTGGACACCGCGTCCTCGGCGGCCTCCTGGGCCTGCGGGTCGATCGTCGTGGTGATCTGCAGACCCTCGGTGTTCAACGCCTGCTCACTGATGTCGAACAGGTCCAGCAGTTCCTTCGTGACCTGCCGCTCGATGAGTCCGTTCGGGCCGGTGGTCTGGTTCTGCTGCCGGGCCAGGTCCGGCGGCACGGTCGGTGGGAACACCTGGCCGGCTCGTTCCTGGGCCGGCAGGGCGCCCATGTCCACCATGCCGTCGAGCACCCAGTTCCACCGCTCGGCAGCGCCTTCCGGATCCACCGCGGGGTCCAGCGTCGAGGGCCGCTGGATGAGCGCGGCCATCAGCGCGCCCTCGGCGACGTTGAGCTGCTCGACCGGCTTGTCGAAGTACGCCTTGGCGGCCGCCGCGATCCCGTACGAGCCGCGGCCGAAGTAGATCATGTTCAGATACGCCTGCATCACAGCGTCTTTGGACCACTCGCTGGCCATCTTGGTCGAGATGACCAACTCCTTGGCCTTACGGATCAACCCGCCGATGCCCGAGCGTTCGTCACCGACCAACGCGTTCTTGACGTACTGCTGGGTAATGGTCGATCCGCCCTGCAGATCACCACCGACCAGGTTGTTCTTGATCGCGCGCAGCAACGCGGTGAACGAGAAACCCGGGTTGGAGTAGAAATCGCGGTCCTCGGCCGCCATGACGGCGTTGCGGACGTGTTCGGGGATCTGGTCGATCGAGACGTCGACGCGGTTGCCCTCGGGAGGCACGATGCGGGCGATCTCACTGCCGTCGCTGGCCAGGATCGTCGACACCTGGTTGGTGCGGATGTCACCGGGCTGCGGGACGTCGACGATCATGTACGCCATACCGAACGTCACGAGCGGAAGCAGGATCATCGCCACGACCGCGGCGATCGACAGACGCCGAACCAGCTTCCAGTTGAGGTGGAACTGCCGGGCCCGCTCGGGTCCGGTCGGACCCGAGGGCCCCGATCCGCGGCCGCCGCCCGGCGGCGGTGGAGGGGGCGATTTGGGTGGCTGCGGTTTCGGCGGCGGTGTGCCGTCCATCGCGGCCCGGACGACATCGAGCGGGGCCGGCCCGCCGTCACGCACCGGAGGCAGCACCGTGGTGAGCCGATCGTCTGGCGGTACACCCGGACGGGGCGGACGAGCCGTGGGGCCGTTCTCGCGCTGCGTCGGACCGTTGTCCCGTTTCACCGGGCCGTTGTCGCGGACCGGAGGCCGGTTCTCCCGCACCGGCGGCTTCTGAGCCGGCGGCCTGTTTTCGCGCGCGCCTAGGCGGTCAGCCGCATTACGGATGTCATTGGCTGACCGGCTATGGCGCCCTTCGTTATTCACTGGCCGTACGCGCCGACTTGCGCGTGCCTCGAGTGCCACGTGCCTTGGGCGGCCGCGGCGCGCCCAGGACATATGACTTGACCAAATGATTCCAACTGCAGGTGCGGCATACCTCAACCACATGGACTGCGAACTCGTCGTAACGAGTTGCCAACATCACCAGCTCCTCCGCGGTGCGCGCCGAGCCCGAAACCGGGCCCAGATGATCACCGAAAACCCACGACACCAGCGTGAGCTGCTCTTTACGGCAGATCGGACACATCACCGAACTCTGCTTGCCGTGAAACTTTGCCGCGCGCAGCAGGTACGGGTTGGCATCACAGACCTCCGAGACGCCGGTGCGCCCCGAATAGACCTCAGCCAGCAGGGACCGCCGCCGAAGCGCGTAATCCACCACCTGTCTCTGCAATCGCACGATGACCAGAGTACGTCGACCCCCTGGACACCGAGGCGCGACCGCGTCACACCTCCTACGATCATCTTCCGTGGCAACTCGGCAGACCTCGACCACCCGGGCCAAAGACAGCGATCGCAACGACACCTGTCAGGTGCTCGACACCGCGCTGGCTGAGGGTCAGCTGTCCATGGAAGAACACCGCCAGCGGGTGTCGGCGGCCACCAACGCCACGACACTGGGAGAATTGGCCCGCCTGGTCGACGATCTGCAGAACGCCAATGCACCGGTGACGCTGCCGACCCTGGCCAAGCCGCGCCTGCCCCGCATCCGCAAGCCGGCCGGATCCGGCTGGGGCCTGCGCCTGGCCTCGGCCGTGGTGCTGGTCCTGCTCGGCATGGGCATCGGCTGGGGCGTGTACGGAAACACCTCCTCACCGCTGAGCTTCAACCCCGACCCGGGGGCGGTGCCCGACGGAATCGACCCGGTGGTGCTGACCCCGCCGAAGCAGCTTCAGTCACTCAACGGGTTCAACGGGCTCTTCGAGCAGATGCGCCAGCGGTTCGGCAACACGATGGGCTTCGAACTCGACATCCACTCGGACATGGCGATGCTGAGCCGGCCCGATGCGCAGGACAACCGGCGCCTGCAGCGCTACTACTACCGCGGCGGCTGGGGTGATCCCAGCTCGTCGCCGAGCACGGTCGACAGCGACGACCGGCTGGTGGACCTGGCCAAGTTCGACTTCGAGAAGACGCTCGCCGTCGCGCGGGGGGCGGCCGACACCGTGGGCGTCAAACGCGCCGACGTCAAGGACGTGTGGATCCGGGTCAGCCCGGCCGAGGACCCGTCGACCCCGGAAGCGGTCACCATCGACGTCCACGTCAACAGCGATTTCGGCTCCGGCTACATCGAGCTGTTCCCCGACGGCACGACCAAGCAGATCTGGCGCGCCGACCGCTGAGCCCCGGCCACCGGGCCGTACCGATCGGCGCATTCACTTGGCACCAAATATATCGGCGCGATACAGTTTGGCGAGGTGTTGATCCGTCGTAGCGATCAATTCCATCTGATCTGTCGAAAGGGGTGATCTTGATGCTTGAGCTCGCAGTCCTGGGCCTCTTGCTCGAGTCACCTATGCACGGCTACGAGCTGCGCAAGCGTTTGACGGGTCTGTTGGGGGCGTTCAGAGCGTTCTCGTACGGGTCGCTCTACCCGGCATTACGTCGCATGCAGGCCGACGGCCTGATCGTCGAGGACGCCGCACCCTTGGGACCGACCAAGGTGCGCAGGGCTCGGCGGGTGTACCAGCTGACCGATGCCGGCAAGCAGCGATTCACCGAGTTGGTCGCCGACACGGGGCCACAGAACTTCTCCGACGACGGCTTTGGTGTCCACCTTGCCTTCTTCAACCGCACCCCGGCCGAGGCCAGGATGCGGATCTTGGAGGGCCGGCGGCGTCAGGTGGAAGAACGCCGGGAAGGCCTGCGTGAAGCAGTGGCGCGGGCCAGCAGTTCGTTCGACCGCTACACCCGTCAGCTGCACCAGCTGGGCCTGGAGTCCAGCGAACGAGAAGTGAAATGGCTCAACGAGTTGATCGCGGCCGAACGGACGGCGCAGGGGCGCCCAGAAAACATATGAGCACAGCTCCGTACGAGGCCCCCCAGGCCGAGCACACAGAACGAGTAAGGAGATCGTCCATGTCTGAGCACTCAGGAGAAATCCGGGTCGCCATTGTCGGCGTCGGTAACTGCGCATCGTCCCTGGTCCAGGGCGTGCAGTACTACCACAACGCCGATGAGAACACGACCGTGCCGGGCCTGATGCACGTGAAGTTCGGCCCGTACCACGTGCGTGACGTCAAGTTCGTGGCCGCGTTCGATGTGGACGCCAAGAAGGTCGGCTTCGACCTGTCCGAGGCCATCTTCGCCTCCGAGAACAACACCATCAAGATCGCCGACGTGCCGCCCACCAACGTGACCGTGCAGCGCGGCCCGACCCTCGACGGCATCGGCAAGTACTACGCCGACACCATCGAGATCTCCGACTTCGAGCCGGTCGACGTGGTCCAGGCGCTCAAGGACGCCAAGGTCGACGTGCTGGTCTCCTACCTGCCGGTGGGCTCCGAAGAGGCCGACAAGTTCTACGCCCAGTGCGCCATCGACGCCGGCGTGGCCTTCGTCAACGCGCTTCCGGTGTTCATCGCCTCCGACCCGGTCTGGGCCAAGAAGTTCACCGACGCCGGTGTCCCGATCGTCGGCGACGACATCAAGAGCCAGGTCGGCGCGACCATCACCCACCGCGTGATGGCCAAGCTGTTCGAGGACCGCGGCGTCACGCTGGACCGCACCTACCAGCTCAACGTCGGCGGCAACATGGACTTCCTGAACATGCTGGAGCGCTCGCGCCTGGAGTCCAAGAAGGTCTCCAAGACTCAGGCCGTCACCTCCAACCTGACCGGCTCGCTGGCCGGCAAGGTCGAGGACAAGAACGTCCACATCGGCCCGTCCGACCACGTCGCCTGGCTCGACGACCGCAAGTGGGCCTACGTCCGCCTGGAAGGCCGCGCCTTCGGTGACGTGCCGCTGAACCTGGAGTACAAGCTCGAGGTGTGGGACTCGCCGAACTCGGCCGGGGTGATCATCGACGCGGTGCGCGCCGCCAAGATCGCCAAGGACCGCGGCATCGGTGGCCCCATCGAGGCGGCCTCGGCCTATCTGATGAAGAGCCCGCCGAAGCAGATCGCCGACGACGTCGCGCGCATCGAGCTGGAGACCTTCATTTCTGGTTAGCATTCGATTCTGCGCCCAGGGCGTGTGCTTCTCGCACATCTACGCCCTGGGCGCAGAGTCGTTTTGGAAGTAAGGTCGGCGGCGTGGTGAGCGACGACGCATTGACCGGCCTCGACGAGTTCGGCCTCCTGCACGAGAACGCCGAACAGATCGGCGCAACCGCGATACCACCGGTCGAGCGCATCGAGCAGGGCCCGATCAGCGCGCTGAAGTTCGGCACCGACACCCCGCGGATCGTGTTCCTGCACGGCGGCGGCCAGAACGCCCACACCTGGGACACCGTGATCCTCGGCCTCGGCGAGCCGGCCCTGGCCGTCGATCTGCCCGGCCACGGCCGGTCCGCGTGGCGCGAGGACGGTGACTACGGGCCGAAACTCAATGCGGCAAGCCTGATTCCGGTGCTCGAGATGTACGCCCCCACACCGCGCCTGGTAGTCGGAATGTCGCTGGGCGGGTTGACGGCGCTGCGGATCGCGGCGACCGAACCCCGGCTGGTGCCCGAACTCGCGCTGGTCGACGTCACCCCGTCGGCCCCCGAACGCCACAACGAGATGACCAAGGCCCAGATGGGCACCGTCGCACTGGTTCAGGAGCACCGCACCTTCCCGACGTTTCAGGCCATGCTCGACGTGACCATCGCCGCCGCCCCACACCGGGACCGGAATTCGTTGCGGCGCGGCGTCTTCCACAACTCCAAGCAGCTCGACGACGGCACCTGGACCTGGCGGTACGACTCGTTCCGCAAGGGCGACGGGTTTGAGGGGCTGTGGGACGACGTTCCGTCGATCACCATGCCCACCACCCTGATCCGCGGCGCCAACTCGTTCTTCGTCAACGACGAGGACGCCGAGACGTTCTCCAAGACCGCACCCGGCTTTCAGCGCACCCATGTGGTCGCCGACTCCGGGCACTCCGTGCAGGGCGATCAACCAGCCAAGCTCGTGGAGATCCTGCGCGGCATTGTCGGTAGTAGCTAGCAGGTTGCCTGCTGTTAACCCGCTGCTAGCTCAGCTCCCGTAGGTTTCCGCCAGTCCGGCCGCTGCTCCCGCGGCCGGTGTCTGGTGGAAGGATCTGCGCGGAATGCCGCTTGTACCGCTGAATCTCTTTGTCACCCATCGCGGAACGTCGTCGCGCCAGCACGTGACCTGCCGCTACCGCTGTGGCGACGCATGTTCCAAGCCCGCCCCGAACACCAGCGACAACCAGTACTTCGGCGACATCGTCAAACAGATGTCACGCCGGTCGGTCCTGCAGGCCGCCGGTGTCACCGTGCTGGCCGTCGGCGCCGGATCCGCGCTGGCTGCCTGCGGTACCGACACGAAGCCCGCCCAGACGCCGTCACCGGCCGCGCTACCCGTCGAAACGCCGCCCGGCCTGAAGTTCACCGCCGTCGCACCGAACACCGAAGACGCCGTCGTGATCCCCGACGGCTACCAGCAGCGGGTCGTGATCGCGTGGGGCGACCCGGTACTGCCCGACGCCCCGATGTTCGACATCAACCGGCAGACCGCCGCTGCACAGCGCAAGCAGTTCGGGTTCAACAACGACTTCGCCGCGCTCCTGCCGATCGAAGGACAGGCCAACCGGTTCCTGCTGGTGACCAACTTCGAATACGTCACGCCGGAGTTCATGTTCCCCGCCTACAACGCCGAGGCGCCCACCCGCGAGCAGTTCGACATCGAGATCGCCGCGGTCGGGATGGGCGTGGTGGAGGTGGAACGGGGCAGCGACGGCGCGCTGAAACCGGTGATGGGCCGCTACAACCGCCGCATCATGGCCGACACTGCGTTCACGCTCACCGGCCCCGCGGCGGGCACCGACTTCGTCAAGACCGCAGCCGACCCGACCGGGCGCGCCGTGTCCGGCACCTTCGCCAACTGTGCCGGCGGCGTAACTCCCTGGGGCACAGTGCTTTCCGGTGAGGAGAACTTCCACGGCTACTTCGGGGCCGGCGAAGGAGCTCCGGCACCGAAGCCGGCGGACGCCGACCGCTACGCCCGCTACGGCGTCGAGCACGAGCGGTCCGAGCTCAAGTGGGAAGACTTCGATCCGCGCTTCGACCTCACCAAGACCCCCAACGAGGTCAACCGCTTCGGCTACGTCGTCGAACTCAACCCGTGGGATCCGGCCTCGACGCCGGTCAAACACTCCGCACTGGGCCGGTTCAAGCACGAGGGCGCCAACGTCTACGTGACCGGCGACGGCAGCGTGGTGGTCTACACCGGAGACGACGAACGCTTCGACTACATGTACAAATTCGTCTCCGCCAAGAAGATCGCGCCCGGCTGGAAGACCGGCGACCCCGCCGCAATGGCCCACAACATGACCCTCCTCGACGAGGGCACGTTGTACGTCGCCAAGCTCACCAGCGACATTCCCGCCGCCGAGATCGACGGCACCGGCAAGCTCCCGGCGAAAGGCTCGTTCGCCGGGTCCGGCACGTGGATCCCGCTGCTGAAGTCCGGACCGAACGGGCAGGCCGAATCTCTCGTCGAGGGCGTGACCGCCCAGGAGGCCGCGGTATTCACCCGCATCGCCGCCGACAAGGCCGGCGCCACCAAGATGGACCGGCCCGAGGATTTCGAGGCCAACCCACGCACCGGCAAGGTCTACGTGGCGCTGACCAACAACGACAAGCGCGGCACCGACGGCAAGGCTCCGGCCGACGCGGCCAACCCGCGCAACGAGAACAAGAACGGCCAGATCCTGGAGATCACCGACAACCACACCGGCACCGACTTCACCTGGGATCTGCTGTTGGTGTGCGGCGACCCCAAGGCAGCCGACACCTACTACGCCGGGTTCGACAAAAACCAGGTCAGTCCCATCTCCTGCCCGGACAACCTGGCCTTCGACAGCCACGGCAACCTGTGGATCTCGACCGACGGCAACGCGCTCGATGCCAACGACGGACTGTTCGCGGTGGCGCTCGACGGCCCCAACCGGGGTGAGACCAAACAGTTCCTCAGCGTGCCGGTCGGCGCCGAGACATGCGGCCCGGTGGTGACCGACGATCTGGTCACGGTGTGTGTGCAGCACCCGGGCGAGGGCGATGACCACAGCCTGGCCAAGCCGCTGTCGCACTGGCCGGGTGGTGCCGACACCCCGGCACGGCCCGCGGTGGTCGCGGTGTGGAAGCCCGGCGGCCAGATCGGCACCGTCTGAGTAGTCTCGGAAAAGTGAGCCATCCCATACGCATCGGTGTGCAACTGCAGCCACAGCACTCCCCCACCTACAGCCACATCCGCGACGCGGTGCGCCGCTGTGAGGACATCGGCGTCGACATCGCCTTCAACTGGGACCACTTCTTCCCCCTGTACGGCGATCCCGAAGGCGCGCACTACGAATGCTGGACGATGCTCGGCGCGTGGGCCGAGCAGACCTCGCGCATCGAGATCGGCGCCCTGGTGAGCTGCAACTCGTACCGCAACCCGGAACTGCTGGCCGACATGGCCCGCACCGTCGACCACATCTCCGACGGCCGGCTCATCCTGGGCATCGGAAGCGGTTGGAAACAAAAGGATTACGACGAGTACGGCTATGAGTTCGGTACCGCGGGCAGCCGGCTGGACGATCTGGCCGAAGCGCTGCCGCGCATCGAGGCCCGGCTGGCCAAGCTCAACCCGGCACCGACCCGCGAGATTCCGATCCTCATCGGCGGCCAGGGCGAGCGCAAGACCCTGCGCCTGGTGGCCGAACACGCTCACATCTGGCACGCCTTCGTCGACCGCGACACCTACCCCGGCAAGGCCGCGGTACTGGCCGAGCACTGCGCCAACACCGGCCGCGACCCGTCCACCGTGCAGCGCTCGGCCGGCGTGCAGGAGTCCGGTGGCATCGACGCCATGCTGGCCGAGGCCGACGCCCTGGCCGATCTGGGTGTCAGCATCCTCACCGTCGGCGTCAACGGACCGGACTACGACCTGACCGCCGCGGAGGCCCTCTGCCGCTGGCGCGACGGCCGGGCTCGCAAAGTTTAGCGACTGCGCTGAATCGACTCGGGTCTCCGATCTGGCCAGCACGTGAGAAACTGGCGCAACATATTCGCCATAGGGGGAGATATACAAGGGTGCCGAAGAACTACGGGGTCAAGGAAAAGGACCAGGTTGTCACGCACATCATCAATCTGGTGATGACGGGCAAGCTGCGCTCCGGTGACCGCATCGACCGCAACGAGATCGTCCGTGACCTCGGGCTGAGCCGCGTCCCGATCCAGGAGGCAGTGGTTCAGCTCGAGCACGACGGCATCCTCTCAACGCGGTACCACCGTGGCGCCTTCGTCTCCCGGTTCGACGAGGCAACCGTTGCCGAGCACCACGAGTTGTACGGCATTCTCAACGGCATCGCCTCGGCCCGCTGCGCCACCAACCCCACCCCGCGCATCCTGGCTCATCTGGATGACACGTTGCGCGTGATGCGTTCAGCAAAGGACACCAGGTCCTTTCAGGAAGCCTGCTGGGTGTTCCGCGACGCGATCAACGACGAGTACGCGGGGCCACGGCTGCATGCCACCATCCGCGCCGGCAAGAGCTTCGCCCCCTCGGAGTTCTGGATCAGCTATCCGAAGGCCAAAGCCGATTTCCTGGCCGGCTACGAGGCGGAGACCGCCGCCATCCACGCGCGAGATCCCGAAGGCGCCCGCCGGGCCTGCACCGAGCGGGCCGACAAGATGGCCCAGATCATGATTGCTGAGCTCACCCGGCGCGGGGTGTTCGGCGACTTGCGGTCCCCTTGAGCGGAATCCCTCATCGCCGGGCGTCCGCCCACTAGGTTGCATCAGATGGACGCCAGACGACCGGCCGCACTGCTGACCACAGTCCTGATATTGCTCGGGCTGGTGTGCGCCGCACCGGCCGGCGCGGACGTCGACCAATGCGCACCCCCCGGTGTGGACAGCGCGAGCGCCCTGCCCACCAACCTGGCCGCCGCGGCCACCGGGCCCGGCGCCGACAAATACACCACCGCCACGGTCGCTCCCCTGGACCAGGTCCGGGCCGACAATCTCGGCCTGGGCACCCGCGGCGTGCTCACCGTCGGCACGCTGTCGGACGCCCCGCCCAGCATCTGCATCAACTCGGCCGGACAGTTCGCCGGTTTCGACAACGAGTTGCTGCGGGCGATCGCCGACAAGCTCGGACTGCGGATCAACTTCGTCGGCACCGACTTCTCCGGCCTGCTGGCCCAGACCGCCTCCCGCCGCTTCGACGTCGCCTCCTCGTCGATCACCACCACCGACGCCCGGCGCCGCACCGTCGGCTTCACCAACGGCTACGACTTCGGATACTTCTCGCTCGTGGTGCCGACCGGCTCTCCGATCACCGGATTCGGTCAGCTCGCCCCCGGCCAGCGCATCGGGGTGGTGCAGGGCACCGTGCAGGAGGCCTACGTCATCGACACGCTGCACCTGCAGCCGGTGAAGTTCCCCGACTACAACACCGTCTACGCCAGCCTCAAGACCCGGCAGATCGACGCCTGGGTGGCGCCGTCGCAGCAGGCCTCGGGCACGGTTCAACCCGGTGACCCGGCGCAGATCATCGAAAACACCTTTAGTCTCGACAATTTCGTGGCGTGGGCGGTGGCCAAGGAGAACCAGCCGCTGATCGACGCGCTCAACTCCGGACTGGACGCCGTCATCGCCGACGGCACCTGGGCCAAGCTGTATTCGGACTGGGTGCCCCGCGCCCTGCCACCCGGCTGGAAGCCCGGCTCCAAGGCCGCTCCCGCACCCCAGCTGCCAGACTTCGCCGCCATCGCCGCCGCCAAGGACAAACCCGCCGCCGGCGCCCCGGTGGCGCCCAAATCCACACTCGCGCAACTGGCTGACTCATTCCTGGACTGGGATCTCTACAAGCAGGCCATCCCCGACCTGCTGCGCACTGGCCTGCCGAACACGCTCATCCTGACCGTGTGCGCCAGCATCATCGGGCTGGTGCTCGGGATGATCCTGGCGGTGGCGGGCATCTCGCGGTCGCGGTGGCTGCGCTGGCCGGCCCGGGTGTACACCGACATCTTCCGCGGCCTGCCCGAGGTGGTGATCATCCTGCTCATCGGGCTGGGCATCGGGCCCGTGGTCGGATCGCTCACCGGCAACAGCCCCTACCCGCTGGGCATCGCGGCGCTCGGTCTCATGGCCGCGGCCTACGTCGGCGAGATCTTCCGCTCCGGCATCCAGAGCGTCGAGCCCGGGCAGCTGGAAGCCTCACGCGCACTGGGCTTCAGCTACGCCTCGTCGATGCGACTGGTCGTCGTGCCGCAGGGTATCCGCCGCGTGCTGCCTGCGCTGATGAACCAGTTCATCTCACTGCTCAAGGCCTCGTCGCTGGTGTACTTCCTCGGCCTGGTGGCCAGCCAGCGAGAACTGTTCCAGGTGGGCCGAGACCTCAACGCGCAGACCGGAAATCTGTCACCGCTGGTGGCAGCCGGACTGTTCTACCTGCTGCTGACCATCCCGCTGACCCATCTGGTGAACTACGTCGACAACCGGCTGCGCCGCGGACGCGCACCCGTCGAAGAGGAACTGCCGCCCGCCGCGACCACCCAGGAGATGATCTGATGCCGGCACCACAGCCAGTCGCGCTGGCCGCCAAGGACATCCACCTGTCATTCGGCCCGAACGCGGTGCTGCGCGGGGTGGACCTGGACGTGCCCGCCGGCACCACGACGGCCATCATCGGACCGTCGGGATCCGGCAAGTCAACGCTGCTGCGCACCCTGAACCGCCTGTACGAACCCGACCGCGGCGACATCCTGCTCGACGGCCGCTCGGTGCTGACCGACAACCCCGACCAGCTGCGCCAGCGCATCGGCATGGTGTTCCAGCAGTTCAACCTGTTCCCGCACAAGACCGTTCTCGACAACGTCACCCTGGGCCCGCGCAAGCTCAAACGGCTCAGCCCCGACCACGCCCGCACCGTCGGGCTCGAGCAACTGGACCGGGTTGGCCTGCGGCACAAGGCCGATGTGCGGCCGAGCACGCTGTCGGGCGGCCAGCAGCAACGCGTCGCGATCGCGCGGGCACTCGCCATGACCCCGCAGGTGATGTTCTTCGATGAGGCCACCTCGGCGCTGGACCCCGAGCTCGTAAAGGGAATCCTCGAGCTGATGGCCGAACTGGCCGCCGAGGGAATGACCATCCTGGCGGTCACCCACGAGATGGGTTTCGCGCGGTCGACGGCCGACTCCGTGGTGTTCATGGATCACGGCGCGGTGGTCGAGTCGGGTACCCCCGACCAGATCTTCGACGCGGCCCAGACGGATCGGCTGCGGCGCTTCCTGTCGCAGGTGCTGTGAGGGCGGTGCCGTGAAGGCAGTGCCGTGAAAAGGGGAAACCCGCTGCGCCAAACCCAACAAGCTGCCGACCTGGCAGCTTCAGACAGGTTAGACTAGCGAATTATGGTGGAGCCCGATTCACAGGTCACAGAGCTGGCCGGAGAGCTGCAACGCGTTCTCTCCAAGGTGTTCTCGGTGCTGCGCCGTGGCGACACCAACAAGGGCACCGCCGGGGAGCTCACGCTGGCACAGCTCTCGATCCTGCTCACCCTGCTCGACCAGGGGCCGATCCGGATGACCGAACTGGCCGCCCGCGAGCGGGTGCGCACTCCCACCACCACCGTGGCGATCCGCCGGCTGGAGAAGCTGGGCCTGGTCAAGCGCTCCCGCGACCCCTCCGACCTGCGTGCCGTACTCGTCGAGGTCACCCCGCGCGGCCTGGTGCAACACCGCGAATCGCTGGCCGCCCGCCGCGCCGACCTGGCCGCCCGGTTGGCCAACCTGAGCTCAGAGGACCTCGCGACGCTGGCGACCGCACTGGCCCCGCTGGAGCGTCTGGCCAGCCAGAACGAACAGGCCCCGGCCGCCGCCAAGTCCGAGTAGCCGGGCTATCCCAACCAGTCCAACACCGCCGCAGCCGTCCACGACTGCTGCATGCTGCCCAGCGGCTCCCCGGTGAACGGCTCGTAGTACTCGGCGAAAGTGCCGTCGCTGGCCTGACGCAAGCCCTCCCGGCGCAGCGTCGAGGCGCGCTCGGCCCAGCCCCGCCGGGCGAAGCACCACGAGAACAACCACGTCATCACCGGCCACACCGGGCCACGCCAGTACTCACGGGCCCGAAAGTCCCGCGACACCGGCGAGGTCGACGGGATGAGCGCATACCGCAGGTCCGGATGGCCGCAGAAGCGCGGGCCTTCCAGCAGCCGCAGCAGGGCCCGCTCACGATCGTGGGGCAGCCCACCACATAGCAGCGGGGCGAACTGCGCCACAGTCTCGGTGGCCACCCACTTCTTCGCCCGGACGTCGTAATCCCTTGCCGCACCGCTACGTTCGTCGGCGGTCTCGACAACCCCGACCCGGAACCGCTCCGCCCAGGTATACAGATCGCGGACATCGGCATTCGGACGCTTGTAATCTTCCCCGATCTCGGCGAGCACCTGGCAGGCCACCGAGAAGATCGCCGAGACGAACACGTCCTCGACCGCGAAGCTCATCACCTTCGGCAGCAGATCATCGTCGTAGCGAACGGATTTCATCTCCTCGAGCAGCCACAGATACCGGTCATACTCGAGGTCGCTGGGCCGCTGCGTGGCATCGGTGATGATCGCGTTGTCCTCACGCTGATACTCCGGCACATTGCCCGGAATCACGTTCGCGTATGCGCTGTCCCAGCGCGGTGAGTTGTCCATGCCGGACTCCCACCCGTGATACAGCGTGATGCGCCCACGGCCGTCCTGATCGCGTGACTCGGCCAGCCAGCGGTGCCAGCGCACCAGATCCGCCCACCGCCGGTCCAGGAAGCTCGCCGCCACCGCCCGGGTGGACCGGCCGCGGCTGCGGGCATGGTCGAGGATGCGCTGTACCGCGATCGCGTGCACCGGCGGTTGCGTGATGCCCGAGGTGTGCCGGATCCGGGGCGCGTTGGCCGCCAGGGCCGAGGTGGCCCAGCGGGCCGGGCCGGGAAAGTAGCCGTCGACGCCGTTGGCGAACACGATGTGCGGGATCATCCCGTTGCGCCACTGCGCCGAGAGCAGGGTGTCGAGCTCCACCACGGCCCGCTCGACGCTCAGCGGGGCCAGGCCGATCGAGACGAACGCCGCGTCCCAGCTCCACATGTGCGGATACAGCAACGGCGCGGCAGTGGTCATCACACCCAGGTCGTTGCCGCGCAGCAGGTATGCGGCCCGTGCGGCGAGCTGGGTGGGAGCGAAGCTGGGATCCGGTGGCATCCCTACCATGATGCGACGCCGCGTCCCGGTCCGCAGGTCGGCCCCGCGCCTTTCGGCGTCACAGTAACGTTGCAGTCGTGCCGTCTGCATTGATCACCGGAGCCGCTGGCGGCATCGGTTCGGCCATCGCCGCCGCCCTTGCTCCCACCCACACGCTGTTTCTGGCCGGGCGTCCGTCGGCCCGCCTCGACGCGCTGGCCGAACGCCTCGGCGCGCCGACCTGGCCGCTGGACCTGACCGATCCCGATTCGATCGAGTCGGCCACCGAGGTGCTCACCGAGCTCGACGTGCTGGTGCACAACGCCGGCGTGCTCTACCCGGGCCGGGTCTCCGAGTCCATCGCCGAACAGTGGCGGGCGTCCTTCGAGGTGAACGTCACCGGCGCGGTGGCACTCACCCTGGCCCTGCTGCCGGCCCTGCGCGCCGCCAAGGGCCACGTCGTGTTCATCAATTCCGGTGCTGGACAGAAGGTTTCACCGGGAATGGCGTCCTATTCGGCAAGCAAGTTCGCCCTGCGGGCCTTCGCCGACTCACTGCGGGCCGACGAGCCGTCGCTGCGCGTCACCTCGATCTTCCCCGGCCGCACCGACTCCGAGATGCAACGTAGCCTCGTGGCCTACGAAAGTGCGGTAACCGATGGTGTCGGCGAGTACGACCCGGAGAAGTTCCTCAAGCCCGAGACCGTCGCCGGGCTGGTGGCGACGGCCGTCACCACCCCGCCTGACGGCCACGTGCACGAGATCGTGGTCCGCCCCGGGTGATTTGTGCACCGCCAGTGCCGGTGGGCGTCACCTGAGGTGCACAAATCGCTCAGACGACGAGGTTCACCAGCCGGCCCGGCACCACGATGACCTTCTTGGGTGTGGCGCCGTCCAGGAAGGCCTGCACCTTCTCGTCGGCCAATGCCGCCGCCTCGAGTGCCGCCTTGTCAGCATCGGCGGCCACGGTGATCTTGCCGCGCACCTTGCCGTTGACCTGGACCGGGAACTCGATGGTGTCGTCGACCAGGTACTGCGGATCGGCCACCGGGAACGGCCCGTGCGCCAGCGAGGTGTCGTGGCCCAACCGCTTCCACAGCTCCTCGGCCAGGTGCGGCGCCAGCGGAGCGACCATGAGCACCAGCGGCTCGATGGCAGCGCGCGCCGACACACCTTCCTTGGTCAGGTGGTTGGTGTACTCGATCAGCTTGGCGGCCGCGGTGTTGTTGCGAAGCGCTGCATAGTCTTCGGTCACCCCGGCGATGGTGCGGTGCAGGATCTTCAGCGTGTCGGTGTCCAGCGCCTCATGCTCGTTGACACCGGTGGCTCCGGACTCTTCGTCGACCACCACGCGCCACACCCGCTGCAGGAAGCGGTGCGCACCGACGACATCCTTGGTCGCCCACGGCCGCGACGCCTCCAGCGGACCCATCGACATCTCGTAGACCCGCAGGGTGTCCGCACCGTACTCGTCGCAGATCTCGTCGGGTGAGACCGAGTTCTTCAGGCTCTTGCCGATCTTGCCGAACTCCTGGTTGACCTGGATCTCACCTTCAGGTCCGGTCCAGAAGAACTTTCCGTCGCGCTCAACGACTTCGGCCGCGGGCACGTAGCTGCCGCGGGAATCCGTGTAGGCGAAGGCCTGGATGTAGCCCTGGTTGACCAGGCGGCGGTAGGGCTCGCTCGAGCTGACGAAGCCGAGGTCGAACAGCACCTTGTGCCAGAACCGCGAGTACAGCAGGTGCAGCACCGCATGCTCGACGCCTCCGACGTACAGGTCGACGCCGCCCGGATCGTTCGGCCCGTGCTCGGCCGGCCGCGGGCCCATCCAGTAGGCCTCGTTCTCCTTGGCGCACAGTTCTTCTGAGTTGTGCGGGTCGGTGTAGCGCAGCTCGTACCACGAGCTGCCCGCCCACTGCGGCATCACGTTGGTGTCGCGGGTGTAGGTCTGCAGCCCGTCACCGAGATCCAGTTCGACATGCACCCATTCGGTCGCCTTGCCCAGCGGCGGCGACGGTTCACTGTCCGCGTCGTCCGGGTCGAACGACACCGGCGCATAGTCCGGCACATCCGGAAGTTCCACCGGCAGAGCCGATTCCGGCAGCGCATGGGCACGGCCGTCGGCGTCGTAGACGATCGGGAACGGTTCACCCCAGTACCGCTGCCGGGCGAACAGCCAGTCTCGCAGCTTGTACTCGATCCGGGCCCGGCCACGGCCGTCGGCCTCCAGGTGTTCGATGACCTTCGTCTTGGCCTCGGCCACCGACAGCCCGTCGAGGTAGCCGGAGTTCACCATGGTGCCGTCACCGTTGTAGGCCGCCTCGCTGATGTCGCCGCCGGACACCACTTCGATGATGGGCAGCCCGAACTCCGTCGCGAAGTCCCAGTCACGCTGGTCGCCACCGGGCACCGCCATGATGGCGCCGGTGCCGTAACCGGCCAGCACGTAATCGGCGATGAACACCGGAACCTGCTGTCCGTTCACCGGATTGGTGGCGTACGCGCCGAGGAACACGCCGGTCTTGGTCTTGTTCTCCTGGCGTTCCAGATCCGACTTGGCCGCGATCCCGGCACGGTACGCCGCGACGGCCTCGCCCGGTGTGGCCGCACCGAAGGTCCACCGCGAATCGGTGCCGTCGGGCCAGGCAGCGGCGACCAGCGCATCGACCAGATCGTGCTCGGGTGCCAGCACCAGATAGGTGGCGCCGAACAGGGTGTCCGGGCGGGTGGTGAAGACCTCGACATCACCGGCCGCGGTACCGAATTCAACCGAGGCGCCGGTGGACCGGCCGATCCAGTTGCGCTGCATGGCCTTGACCTTGTCGGGCCAGTCCAGCACGTCCAGATCATCGAGCAGCCGGTCCGAGTAGGCGGTGATGCGCATCATCCACTGCCGCAGGCGCTTCCGAAACACCGGGAAGTTGCCGCGATCGCTACGGCCGTCGGCGGTGACCTCTTCATTGGCCAGCACCGTGCCCAGGCCCGGGCACCAGTTCACCATCGAGTCGGCGCGGTACACCAGGCGGTAGCCGTCCACCACGTCGGCGCGCTCGGCTGCCGACAGCCCGGCCCACGCCCGGCCGTCGTCGAGAGTCCGGGCGCCGGACTCGAATTCGGCCACCAGCTCGGTGATGGGCCGGGCCTTCTTCGACTCGGGGTCGAACCAGGCGTTGTAGATCTGCAGGAAGATCCACTGCGTCCACTTGTAGAAGTCGACGTCGGTGGTGGCGAAGCTGCGCCGCGAGTCGTGCCCCAGCCCGAGCCGGCCAAGCTGCCGGCGGAAATTGACGATGTTGGCCTCGGTACGGATGCGCGGGTGCGTCCCGGTCTGCACGGCGTACTGCTCGGCCGGCAGCCCGAACGCATCGAAGCCCAGCGCGTGCAGCACGTTGCGGCCGGTCATCCGGTAGTACCGGGCGTAGACGTCGGTGGCGATGTAACCGAGCGGGTGCCCGACGTGCAGGCCGTCACCGGACGGGTACGGGAACATGTCCTGAACGAACATCTTGTCGGCGGGCACCGAGGAGCCATCTTGCGGTGCCAGCGAGCCCACCGGATTGGCCACATTGAAAGTCCCCAGCACGTGCCACCGCTCCTGCCAGGTGCGCTCGATCTGGCCCGCAAGCTCCGCGGTGTAGCGGTGCTGGGGGGTATCGGTGTCCGGGCCAGGCTGCCCTGACTGCGAGGTGGTGGCGGGTTCGATCACGCCGTTCAGGGTATAAGGCCACGGTTTGGCCAGCTCACCACCCGTCTGACGACCCCGAAAGGCACGGCTTGGTATCGGTTGCGTCGCGGCATAGTCAGGGGTTGATTCCAGCTCGATTGAGTTGCTGGTGGCGCGTGGTCACCCGTGGATAGTCTCGGCGCCTAGTGAAGAGGTTGCCTGGTGAGGGCACGGTTTGCGGAGGGAACGAGTGATGATCGAGTTGGCCAGCCGGTGGCGGGTGCTGGCAGCAGGCACGGCCGTCGGCGTCGCGGCAGTTGTCGGTTTCGCCGGTCAGACCGCCTCAGCCGAACCTCTCCTGCCGGCCCCCAGCGTTCCCGGCCCGGTGCCAGCTACCCCGGCCGCGCCCGCACCCGCCCCGGCACCGGGTTTGCCCCAGCTCCTGGGCCTGCAGGGCTGAGCCGCCGGGACCAAACCCGACCTCGCAATACAGATCGGCGCCTCGTATTGTGTGGCGCATGCTGATCGCCGCGCTGCTGTGTTTGAGCGCCGCCGTCATCGTCGGCGTGTTCGGGCTGTGGTTGTTGACCAGACCTCGCACCGGTGATCCCGTGCGCTCGGTGTTGAGGGCTGTGGCCCCCACCCAACTGGCCGCGGCGGTGATGCTCGCCGCCGGTGGCGCCGCCGCCCTGGCCGCCGCCCCGCACACCGGCCTGATGGTCGTCATGGTGTGCATCATCGGTGCCATCGCCACGGTGGCCGCCGGGTGCTGGCAGAGCGCCAAGGCCGTGGCAGGAGCAGAGGCCGCCGCGGAGGCCGCCGGCGCGGGCTGTGCCGGCTCGTGCGCCAGCTGCACGCTGTCTTGTAATTGACCTTGTAACTGACCGAGGGCCAGTAGCCGCTAGTTGCGGCTGACGTCGATCGGGTGGGTGGCCAGTAGCGACATCGGCAAGGGCTGACGTCGCAGCACACGGCCCCACAGGTCGATCCGCGGTTCGATCAACACATCCGACGGCAACGCCGAGAGCACGATCCAGTCATCGCGTTCGATCTCGCCGTCCAATTGCCCGATGGTCCAGCCGGAGTACCCGGCGAATATCCGCACACCCTCGATCACCGGGGCCAGCGTGTCGGGGTCGGCGTCGAGATCGACCATCACCACGCGGCCCTGCACGTGCCGCAGCCCCGGAACCCCATCGGCCTGCATACCGACCCGCAGCGTCGCCAGGCACAACGCCGAGTCGCGCTTGACCGGGCCGCCGATGAACATGGTCTTGGGTTTCGTGGTCAGCTTCGACCACTGCGGCAGCACGTTGTAGACCGCGGTCTCGCTGGGCCGGTTCAACACCACACCGAGGGTCCCGCCGGCATTGTGCTCGACGATGTAGATGACGCTGCGCCGGAACGTCGGCTCCAGCAGATCGGTATTGGCCAGCAGCAGTGTGCCCGGCCGTACCCGATGCGCCGCAGGCGCGATGAAATCCTCCGGATCTTCTGACTGCGCCACGCCATACATCATGGCACCGCAATTGCCCAGACGTGGCGAACAAGCCCGGGCGCGGTCGGATTTCGACGCAGCTTTGTACTGTTGATCGGGTGGTTCACGCTCACGCTCCCCGTGCCCTGTGGCACTCGTTGCGGGGCATGACCGAATTCCGCCGGCTGCTGGAGCTGCGCGCGGTCAGCCAGTTCGGCGACGGACTGTTCCAGGCCGGACTGGCCGGTGCGATCCTGTTCAACCCGGAGCGCCAGGCCGAACCCTGGCAGATCGCCGCGGCGTTCGCGGTGATGTTCCTGCCGTACTCCGTGCTGGGACCGTTCGCCGGAGCCCTGCTGGACCGCTGGGACCGCCGCCTTGTCCTCGTCGGTGCCAACCTGGGCCGGCTGCTCGTGGTGCTGCTGGTGGGTGTGCTGCTGGCCTCCGGCGCGGGCGACATACCGATCCTGTGCTGCGCGCTGATCGTGAACGGCTTGACCCGATTCGTGTCTTCAGGTCTTTCGGCGTCGCTACCCGATGTGGTGCCGCCCGACCGGGTGGTCACGATGAACTCGGTGGCGACCGCTGTCGGTGCGTTGGCCGCCTTCCTCGGCGCGGACTTCATGCTGGTGCCGCGCAAACTGTTCGGTGCCGACGACGCCGGCGCCTCGGTGGTGATGTTCATCGTCGCGCTGCCGGTGGCGGTGGCGTTGTGGTTGTCGGTGCGTTTCGGTGAGCATGTGCTGGGACCGCACGAGAGCAAGCGCGCCATCCACGGCTCGGTGGCCTACGCGGTGGCCACCGGTTGGGTGCACGGCATCCGCACGGTGTGGGCCGTCCCGCCGGTCGCGGGCACCCTGGCCGGTCTGGCCGCGCACCGGATGGCCTTCGGGATCAACTCGCTTCTGGTGCTGGTGATCGTGCGGCATACCGACAACCCGGATGTGACGGGGCTGGGCCTGGGCACCGCGGTGCTGTTCGTGGCCGCCGGCGGCGTCGGGCAGTTCCTGGCCACGGTGGCCGCCCCGGCGGTGATCGGCCGGTTCGGCCGCTACGCGACGGCCAACGGTGCCCTGAGTCTGGCCGTGCTGATCCAGCTCGTGGCGATCGGGCTGCACATCCCGGTGATGCTGGTCTGTGGCTTCCTGCTCGGCGCGGCCGGGCAATTGGTGAAACTGTGCGCGGATTCGGCGATGCAGCTCGATGTCGACGACGCGCTGCGTGGTCATGTGTTCACGGTGCAGGACGCGCTGTTCTGGATGTCGTTCGTCGCCGCGATCGCCGCGGCCGCCGCGGTGATCCCCGCCGACGGGCGCTCACCGGCGCTGGTGGTCGCCGGAGCCGTCGCCTATCTCGCCGGGCTGGGACTGCACGCCGCGGTGGCATCCCCGAAGCGGATGTGACCACCGGTCTAGGCTGACCGCCATGGTGAGCGCCGAGCCGATCGTGGCCGACCTGTCCGCCGAGAGCGACGAACTCGATGCCCTGGTGGCCGACCTGCCGCCCGAGCGTTGGGCCACCCCCACGCCGGCCGAGGGCTGGACCATCGCCCATCAGATCGCTCATCTGCTGTGGACCGACCGGGTGTCGGTCATCGCGATCACCGACCAGGCCGGCTTCGATGCCGTGCTGGCCGAGGCGATGCAGAACCCGACCGGGTTCGTCGACGCCGCCGCCGAGGAACTCGCGCTCACACCGCCCGAGCAGCTGCTGGCCGATTGGCGCGCCACCCGCGCGAAGCTGCACACCGAGCTGGTGAACGTGGCCGAGGGCCGCAAGCTGCCCTGGTTCGGCCCGCCGATGAGCGCGACGTCGATGGCCACCGCGCGCATGATGGAGACCTGGGCACACGGCCTCGACGTGGCCGACGCGCTCGGGGTGCACCGGCCCGCCACCGCGCGCCTGCGCTCGATTGCCCACATCGGCGTGCGCACAAGGGATTTCGCGTTCTCAGTGCACGGTCTGACCCCGCCGGCCGAGCCGTTCCGGGTCGAGCTGACCGCGCCCGACGGCGCGCTGTGGGAGTGGGGGCCGGCCGACGCGCAGCAGCGCGTGACGGGGCCGGCCGAGGACTTCTGCATGCTGGTGACCCAGCGCCGGGCCCCCTCGGAACTCGACGTGAGCGCGGTGGGTGACGATGCCGCCACGTGGCTGACCATCGCACAGGCCTTCGCCGGACCACCCGGGGCCGGCCGGGGCTGAGCCTCGAAAACTCAACGCGGCGGCTGTATTTCGGTGGCCGCATCCGCGGCACCGTCACCGTCGGCATCGGTGAGCTTCACGTTCCACTTCCCGTCCCCGTCGGTGTCGACGTAGGCCAGCTCCCCGGCAAGCACCCGGTCGGCCAGCCCGTCACCGTCCGCGTCGAGCAGGCGGTCGTCGACTGCACCATCGCCGTCGAAATCCACCAGCGGTCCGCCGGCCTGCTCAGTGCCGTCGAGCCCGAACCAGCGCACCTGCCCGGACCGGTCCACCCGAACCGCCCAGGTGCCCGAACCGTCGTCGGAGAAATAACTCTCGGTGTGCCCGTCGTCATCGGCATCGAGCACCGCGCGCTCGGCGGTGCCGTCACCGTCGAAATCGGCCATCACGTCGTCGATCCGGCCGTCCCCGTCGAAATCCAGGCCGATGCCGTCGGGGCTGCCGTCGCCGTCCACATCCACATCGGGCACCCCGCTGAAGATGGTCGCCGTGCCGTCCGGGTCACCCAGGCAGTAGTCCATGACTGATCAGACGCACGATCAGCTCTTGGCGTTCCACCATTTCAGCAATTCGTCGATGGCGTCCTCGCGGGACAGCGGCCCGCGGTCGAGCCGCAGCTCCTTGAGGTACTGCCAGGCCTCGCCGACCTGCGGGCCCGCCGGGATGCCGAGGACCTGCATGATCTCGTTGCCGTCGAGGTCGGGCCGGACCCGCTGCAGATCCTCCTTGGCCGCCAGCTCGGCGATCCGGTTCTCCAGATCGTCATAGTTGGATTGCAGCCGCGCGGCCCGCCGCTTGTTACGGGTGGTGCAGTCGGCCCGCACCAGCTTGTGCAGCCGGCCCAGCAGCGGACCCGCATCGGTCACGTAGCGGCGCACCGCCGAGTCGGTCCACTTGCCGGTGCCCTTGTCGTCGGCGTAGCCGTGGAACCGCAGATGCAGATACACCAGCTGCGACACGTCCTCGATCATCTGCTTGGAGTACTTGAGCGCACGCATCCGCTTGCGGACCATCTTCGCGCCGACCACCTCGTGGTGGTGGAAGCTCACCCCGCCGTCGGATTCGTGCTTACGGGTGGCGGGCTTGCCGATGTCGTGCAGCAGTGCGGCCCAGCGCAAAACCAGGTCCGGAGGACTCGAGGGCTCCTCGAGTTCTATGGCCTGGCGCAGCACCGTCAGCGAATGCCAGTAGACGTCCTTGTGCTGGTGGTGTTCGTCGATCGCCATCCGCATCTCGCCGACCTCGGGCAGCACCACATCACCGAGCCCGGTCTGCACCATCAGATCGACACCGGCCACCGGGTCGGCACCCAGCAGCAGCTTGTCCAGCTCGGCGGCGACCCGCTCGACGGTGATGCGTCCCAGCTGCGGCGCCATCTCCAGCAGCGCCTCCAGAACCCGCGGCGCCACGCCGAACCCGAGCTGCGATACGAACCGGGCGGCGCGCAGCATCCGCAGCGGATCGTCGCCGAACGACACCTCCGGCGCCGACGGCGTGTCGAGCACCTTGGCCTGGATGGCCGCCAAACCGCCAAGGGGATCATGGAATTCGGCCGGCCCGTCAGCCGTGATGCGCACGGCCATGGCGTTCACGGTGAAGTCACGCCGCACCAGATCGTCATCGAGGTTGTCGCCGAACTCGACCGTCGGATTCCGCGACACCTGGTCATAGCTGTCGGCGCGGAACGTGGTGATCTCGAGGCGGTGCTCACCCTTGCCGATCCCGACGGTGCCGAACTCGATCCCGGTATCCCACAGGGCGTCGGCCCACGGCCGCAGGAACTTCACCATCTGCTCGGGACGGGCGTCGGTGGTGAAATCGAGATCGCTGTGCTCGGTCAGCCGGCCCAGCAGCGCGTCGCGCACACTGCCGCCGACCAGATACAGCTCGTGGCCTGCAGCAGCGAACACCGCGCCGAGCCCGCGCAGCACGTCGGCGCGCTGGTTCAGCGAGACCAGTGCGCCCGCCAGCAATTCGGCATCAGTAACAACAGCGTCGGCCACGTTCGATGAGCCTAATGCTCCCAGTGTGGTCACAACCGGCGAGTGCGGCAGGAGGCCATCCCCGTGGCAGCTACTATCGCTTGGGTGTCGGACGGCGAACAGGCCAAACCACGACGGCGCCGCAGTCGGCGTCGTGGCCGTCGTCGTGCACAAAGGGCGGCAGGCCCACCGGCCGGCGATCAAGGCAATGACACCGCCACCGGCGACGCCCCGGTCAGCACCGCAAATCCCGCCCCCACCCCGCGCGACCAGTCCAAGCAACACAAGTCACGGCCGCGGCGGCCACCGGAACGGCTCCGCACCGTCCACGAGACCTCGGCCGGAGGCCTGGTCATCGACGGAATCGACGGCCCGAAGGACACCCAGGTGGCGGCATTGATCGGCCGCGTCGACCGGCGCGGCCGGATGCTGTGGTCCCTGCCCAAGGGTCACATCGAACTCGGTGAGACGGCCGAGCAGACCGCGATCCGCGAGGTCGCCGAAGAAACCGGTATCCGCGGCGACGTCCTGGCCGCGCTCGGCAGCATCGACTACTGGTTCGTCACCGAAGGGCGCCGGGTGCACAAGACCGTGCACCACTACCTCATGCGCTTCCAGGGCGGCGAGCTGTCCGACGACGACGTCGAGGTGACCGAAGTCGCCTGGGTCCCGCTGCGGGATCTGCCGGCCCGGCTGGCCTACGCCGACGAGCGCAAGCTCGCCGAGGTGGCCGGAGAACTCATCGACAAGCTGCACACCGACGGTCCGGGTGCCTTGCCGCCGCTGCCCCGCAGCGCGCCCCGGCGCCGCCCCCAGACCCACTCGCATGCCCGCACTCACCGCCGCGACGACTCTGCGCACCCCCAGCCCCGCCGGCGCACGAACGGATGCGGACAGGGACCGTGACCGCCGCCCCGGCGGTGCGCCGAGGAGTCTCCCTCCTCGCGCACACAGTGGTGCTTGTGGCGGTGGGGTTGTTTTTTTCGGTGTGGTCCACCGCCGCCCTGCCGGTACTGCTGCCCCGCGCGAGCGCAAGCGAGCCCGGGGCGCTGCCGTTCCTCCAGATCCGGATCGACCGCGTCACCCCCGACGTCGTCACCACCACCAGTGAATCGGTACTCACGGTCAGCGGGGCCGTGCTCAACGTCGGCGATCGACCGGTACGCGACGTGGACATCCGCATGGAGCACGCCCGGGCGGTGACCTCGTCGAGCCAGCTGCGCACCGATCTGTCCGGCGACAGTGACCGGTTCGAGCCGGTCGCCGACTTCGTCACCCTGGCACCGGAGATGCAGCGCGGCCAATCGGTCGGGTTCACGCTGTCCTACCCGCTGCGCTCCGAAGGCGCCGGGTCGCTGCACATCACCGAACCCGGCGTCTACCCCGTGCAGATCAACGTCAACGGCACGCCGGACTACGGGGCCCCGGCCAAGCTCGATGACGCCCGCTTCCTGCTGCCCGTCCTCGGCGTGCCCCCCGACCGGCCCGCCGACGACGACTCCGGCTCGATGTCGGCCGCCGACACCCTCAATTCGGTGGTGCCGCCGGACACCTCCCAGCCGGTGCGGATGACAATGCTCTGGCCCCTGGCGGATCGCCCCCGGCTGGCCCCGGGCGCCCCGGGAGGCACGACGCCGGTGCGGCTCGTCGACGACAGCCTGGCCGCCTCGCTGGCACCCGGCGGCCGGCTCGACACGCTGCTGTCGGCGGCCGACTTCGCCACCGGGCCGACCGTCGACTCCGGCGGCCAGATGCGCGCCACCTTGTGCCTCGCCGTCGACCCCGACCTGCTCGTCACGGTCAACGCCATGACCGGTGGCTACGTCGTCAACGACGGACCCGACGCCGGTCCCGCCACCCCGACGCGCCCGGGCAGCGGCCAGGATGCGGCGGTCAACTGGCTGAACCGCCTGCGGGCCCTGGCCGCGCGGCTCTGCGTGGCACCCACCAACTACGCCCAGGCCGATCTGACCGCACTGCAGCGGGTCGGCGATCCGGGGCTGAGCGCGATCGCCACCAACGGGGCCGGCGACATCGTCGACCAGATCCTTGGCGTCACCTCGGTCCGCGGCGCCAGCATCCTGGGCGACGGTCCGCTCACCCGCCCGGCCCTGGACCTGCTGGCCGCCCAAGGCCAGACCGTCAGCATCTCGGCCGCCCACGTCACCGCCCAGGATTCGGCCACCGGCGCCCCCGAGACCGCCGATGTCACGCCGCTGCGGTACCGGCCCGAGGTGGTGGCCGCCGCGTTCGACCCGGCCGTCGGCGCCGCGCTGGCCGGTGCGGGCACCGACCCCGTGGCACCGTCCTACCTGGACCCGTCGCTGGAGATCCCGGTGCGCCACGACTCGCAGGTCGCGCGGCGCCAGGACGCGCTGGGGGCGCTGCTGTGGCGCGGGCTCACCCCGACCGAGGTGCCCCGCACCCAGATCCTGATGCCACCGCTGGTGTGGTCGCTGGATGCCGACGACGCGCAGGCCATCCTGACGTCGGTGGCCACCACAATCCACGCCGGGCTGGCCGTGCCGCGCCCGCTGCCCGCAGTGATCGCCGAGAGCAACGCCGTGGCAGCCGAACCCGTGGCGCCCCCGCCGCCGGATTCCCTCGGCAGCCCGCGCGGCAACATCGACGACAGCATCAACGGCGGCATCGCCGCGGTGGTCAGCCGGTTGTGGGGCCTGACCGCCGCGCTGACCACCGACGAGCGCACCGGCCTGACCGGCATGCAGTACACCGCGCCGCTGCGGGAGGACATGCTGCGCGCACTCAGCCAGTCCGTGCCGCCCGAGGCTCGCGAGGGGCTGGCCGAACAGCGGCTGCAGGCCGTCAGCCGCAGCGTCAACGACATGTTCGGTGCGGTGACGATCGTCAACCCCGGCGGGGCGTACACCCTGGCCACCGAGCGCAGCCCGCTGCCGCTGGCCCTGCGCAACGACCTGCCCGTGCCGGTACGCGTCCGGCTGCACGTCGACGCACCCCCCGGCATGACCGTCACCGACATGGGCGAGATCGAGCTGCCGCCCGGTTACCTGCCGCTGCGGGTGCCGATCGAGGTGCACTTCACCCAGCGCGTGGCCGTCGACGTCAGCTTGCAGACCACCGAGGGCCTCACCCTCGGTGAGCCCGTGCGGTTGTCGGTGCACTCCAACGCCTACGGCAAGGTGCTGTTCTTCATCACGCTGTCGGCCGGCGCGGTGCTCGTGGCGCTCGCCGGGCGCCGCTTGTGGCACCGGTTCCGCGGCCAGCCCGACCGGGCCGACCTCATCCCGCCGGGAGAACACCCCGACCCACTCGACGTCGCCATGGCGTTCAACAACGACATCACCGACGACCCCGCCCAGGCCACCTCGACACCGGCCTCCCCGCCGGCCGACACCAGTCCGGACCGGCACCGATGACCTCGCCCGACCACAGCCCGGCCCGTCCGCCCGTCCAGCATCCGACCCGACCGCCAGGCCCGCCGCGGATTCCACATGCCACAGGCCCGGCCCGGCCGGCGGGGCGCCCTGAGCTGTCGGACGCCGCGGTGGTGTCCCGGTCGTGGGGCATGGCATTCGCCACGCTGATCTCACGCATCACCGGGTTCCTGCGGTTCGTACTGCTGATGGCGCTGCTCGGCGGGCCGCTGACGAGCGCGTTCTCGGTGGCCAACCAGCTGCCCAACATGGTCGCCGCGCTGGTGCTCGAAGCCACCTTCACCGCGATCTTCGTGCCGGTGCTGGCGCGGGCCGAACGCGACGACGCCGACGGCGGCACCGACTTCGTCCGCCGGCTCGTCACCCTGGCCACCACGCTGCTGCTGGTCACCACCGTGTTGTCGGTGCTGTGCGCGCCACTGCTGGTGCGCCTCATGCTCGGCAGCGATCCCCAGGTGAACAACCCGCTGACCACCGCGTTCGCCTACCTGCTGCTGCCGCAGGTGCTGTTCTACGGGTTGTCCTCGGTGTTCATGGCGATCCTCAACACCCGCAACGTGTTCGGCCCGCCGGCCTGGGCGCCGGTGGTCAACAACGTCGTCGCGATCGTGACCCTCGGTGTCTTCGTCCTGGTGCCCGGCGAGTTGTCGAGCGATCCGGTCGAGATGGGCACGGCCAAGCTGCTGGTGCTCGGCATCGGCACCACGCTGGGCGTGGTCGCCCAAGCCGCGGTGTTGTTCGCCGCGATCCGCGCCGAGCGGGTCAGTCTGCGCCCGCTGTGGGGTATCGATGACCGGCTCAAGCAGTTCGGCACCATGGCCGCCGCCATGGTGCTCTACGTCCTGATCAGCCAGATCGGCCTGATCATCGGTAACCAGATCGCCAGCACCGCGGCCGCCTCGGGCCCGGCCATCTACAACTACACGTGGCTGGTGCTGATGCTGCCGTTCGGCATGATCGGCGTCACGGTGCTCACGGTGGTGATGCCCCGGCTGAGCCGCAACGCGGCCGCCGACGACATCCCCGCGGTGCTCGACGACCTGTCCCTGGCCACCCGGCTGACCATGGTGACGCTCATCCCGATCGTGGCGATGATGACCGTCGGCGGGCCCGCGATCGGCAGCGCGCTGTTCGCCTACGGCAACTTCAGCTCCACCGACGCCGGCTATCTCGGTTTGGCGATCACCCTGTCGGCCTTCACGCTGATCCCCTACGCGCTGGTGCTGCTGCAGCTGCGGGTGTTCTACGCGCGGGAGCGGCCGTGGACGCCGATCGTGATCATCGTGGTGATCACGACGGTCAAGATCGTCGCCTCGATCGCCGCTCCCCATCTGACCGACAACCCCAACATGGTGGCGGGCTACCTGGGCCTGGCCAACGGCCTCGGCTTCGTGGCCGGCGCGGTGGTCGGGTACTTCCTGCTGAAGGCCAACCTGCGTCCGCGCGGCGGACGGCTGCTGCGCGACGCGGTGATCCGCACGATCCTGGTGACCATCGCCGCGTCGCTGATCGCGAGCCTGGTGGCCCACGCCGCCGACCGGCTGCTGGGGCTGGACTCACTGACCGAGCATGCCGGTGCCGGGGGTTCGCTGCTGCGCCTGATCGCGCTCGGCGTGATCATGGTGCCGATCATCGCCGGCGTGATGCTCGCGGCCCGGGTGCCCGAGGCGCAGTCAGCGCTGGCCCTGGTCCGCCGCCGGCTCGGGCGCGGGAGTGTCACACCCCTGCCGGAGGCCGGAAAGGTAGCCGCGCAAACAATTGCGCCGCCCGTCGGGCCGCATCCGCCCGCGCCCGTCACGTACCCTGATCAGAGGAATTCTTCTCCCACTGGGTGGCCGTCAAGCCCGGCAGCCGCCGGAGGCGGGACTCCGGCAGGTGTTGCCGGAGCGGGGATGTGGAAAGGATCACCGGTGACCGACGAATCTGCGGACGGCCCGGCATTGGACTCCACCTCGAATACCGGGATGACAACCGAGACGACGAAGTTGCCCCGTCCGGCTGCCGACGAGTTCCAGCCGGACGTCGCACCGGCCGCTCCGGCAGCCGCCGCATCTGCCGAGGGCACCGGGTCCGGTGACGCCACGAGCCGGTCGAACGGCGCCACGCGTCCGCTCAACGACTACGGCGGCGACCCGACGCGTGAGCCGATCTCGTTCGCCCCGCCGCACGACGCCGCACTGGAATCGGCCGAGGACGATGTGCACCTGATCCCGGGCGCGACGATCGCCGAGGGCCGCTACCGGCTCCTGGTGTTCCACGGCGGTCCGCCGCACCTGCAGTTCTGGCAGGCACTGGATACCGCGCTGGACCGGCAGGTGGCACTGACCTTCGTCGACCCGGACGCCACCATGTCCGACGCGCAGGTGCAGGAGATCCTGTCGCGCACCCTCAAGCTCAGCCGCCTCGACGTTCCCGGCATCGCCCGGGTGCTCGATGTGGCTCACAGCGGTTCGGGCGGCCTGATCGTCTCGGAGTGGATCCGCGGCGGCTCGCTGGCCGAGGTGGCCGACACCTCCCCGTCCCCGATCGGTGGGGCCCGGGCCATCCAGTCTCTGGCCGCGGCCGCCGAGGCCGCCCACCGCGCCGGTGTCGCCCTGTCGATCGATCACCCCAGCCGGGTGCGGGTCAGCATCGAAGGCGATGTGGCACTGGCCTTCCCGGCCACCATGCCCGACGCCACCCCCGACGACGACATCCGGGGCATCGGTGCCGCGCTGTACGCACTGCTGGTCAACCGCTGGCCGCTGCCGGAGACCGGGGCGCGCAGCGGGCTGGAGGCTGCCGCGCTCGACCAGGCCGGGCAACCGGTCGAACCACGCGCCATCGACCGTGACATCCCGTTCCAGATCTCGGCGGCGGCCGCTCGCGCCGTCCAGCCTGGCGGTGGAATCCGGAGTGCTCCAACGCTTTTGAACCTCCTGCAGCAGGCCACCGCGATCGCCGACCGGACCGAGCTGCTGGGGTCGGTCGAAGAGACTCCGGCTCCGGCCGCCGCCCCGGCCCGGGTGCACGAGACCCCTGAGGAACACGAGGCCGCCGAAGCCCGGCGCCGCAAGGGTCTGATCATCGGCATCAGCGTTGGCGCCGCCATCATCCTGGTCGCGCTGGTGGTGATGGCCTCGGTCCTCAACAGCATCTTCGGCGACGTCGGCGGCGGCCTCAACCGTGACGAACTCGGCCTGAACTCACCGTCGGGGAACACCGAAGAGACCCAGGACAATTCGTCTGCCGCGACCGGCAGCACGGTGAAACCTGTTCGCGCCACGGTGTTCTCACCCGAAGGCGAGGCCGATTCCCCGGCCACGGCCGGGCAGGCCATCGACGGCAACACCGGCACGGCGTGGTCCACCGACACCTACTCGGACCCCGCCCCGTTCCCCGGGTTCAAGAACGGTGTCGGTCTGATGCTGCAATTGCCGCAACCCACCGTCGTCGGCTCGGTCACCCTCAACGTGACCAGCACCGGCACCTCGGTACAGATCCGGTCGTCCCAGTCGGCCACCCCGTCGTCGTTGTCGGACACCACCGAACTGACCCCCTCGACGCCACTGAAGCCCGGCTCCAACACCATCTCGGTGAACAAGGCCTCCTCGACGTCATACGTGCTGGTGTGGATCTCGACCCTGGGCACCGTGGACGGCAAGAGCCGCACCGACATCTCTGAAATCACCATCAAAGCGGCCTCCTGAGTCGTCATCCCCAGCCCGGATAGGGCTTTGACCAGCGGGTATACCTGGTCAGGCAAACAAGTGTCCGGGCCGCCGCCCGGCAGCGTTTAAGTTCAGCGTGTGGGAAGGTTCGGGGGAACCGGCAAGCCGGTCACGGAGGAGCTGCGGTGGCACGACACCGCCGGGCGTTCCGATGCCGAACTGCTGGCCGCCCATGTCGCCGGGGACCGCTACGCCTTCGAGGAACTGGTCCACCGGCACCACCGCCAGTTGCGCCGCCTGGCGTTTCTGACCAGCCACCACCACGAGGACGCCGACGACGCCGTGCAGGAGGCCCTGCTGTCGGCGCACCGCACGGCAGCGTCGTTCCGCCACGATTCGGCGGTCAGCAGCTGGCTGTACCGGATCGTGGTCAACGCCTGCCTGGACCGGGTGCGCCGGTCGCGCAACCAGCCCACCGCATCCCAGCAGGAGCTCGGCCACCTGGTACATCTGCGCGACCCGGCCGGCGATCCGGCGCCCCGGGTGGCCACCGCGATCGTGGTGGAACGGGCGCTCATGCAACTGCCGGTGGAACAGCGCGCCGCGGTGGTGGCGGTCGACATGCAGGGCTATTCGGTGGCCGAGACGGCGCAGCTGCTCGGGGTGGCCGAGGGCACCGTGAAAAGCCGGTGTGCCCGCGCCAGACACAAACTGGCCCACCTGCTCCAGTATTTTGAAGCCGATGAACGGCAGCACGCCCCGAGTGCCGTCGGACGGCCCGATTCCTGACGAGCTGCTGGCCGACCTGCAGGCCGGCCTGCTCGACGACGCCACCGCCGCCGAGGTTCGCCGGCGGGTGCGCACCGACCCGGTGGCCGGACCCGAGGCCAGGAAGGCCCTGGCCGCCCTGGACCGGGTCCGCCGCGATCTGCGCGAGCTGGCCACCGATCCACAATCCGCACCACCGGTGCCCGCCGAGGTGAGCGCCAGGCTGTCCGAGGCGCTGCGGGCAGAGCCGAAGCCGCCCACCCCGTCCGCGAAACGCCGGCAGTCGATCGCGGCGGTGGCCGGTGTGGGTGCTGCCGCGGTGGCCGCCGTGGTGGGCGCTGCCGTGCTGATGCGCGCACCCGTTGGTCAGGCACCGTCGACCATGGCCAGCCTCGGCCAGATCACCGTGTCGCCGCCCCGCGGCGAGGTCGGACTGTCCGAATCCCAGATCCTCGGCCTGCTGTCCGCACCGCCCGACCTGGGGCCGTTGGGCGACACATGGCGCCGCAGCGCCTGCCTGACCGGGCTGGGCTACCCGGCCGGGGTCCAGGTGCTCGGCGCGCGCCCGCTCGAGGTGGCCGGCCGGCCCGGTGTGCTGGTGCTGGTACCGCCCAAGACGCCCGGCACACCCGATTCCGTCGTCGCCGTGGTGCTCCCCGCCGACTGCGATGCCGGTCATGCCGGATCGCTGGCCCAGACCGTGGTCAAACGCCCGGTGAAACGTCCGTAGTCTGTCCTACGAACTCGGTGGGAACACATCCGGCCTAGGCTGACGTTGCAACCCGTGCCGAGTACGGCAGAAAGGCTTACATGTCCACCTCAGAGACGGTTCACGACGTCATCATCATCGGTTCCGGCCCCGCCGGCTACACCGCTGCCATCTACGCTGCCCGCGCCCAGCTCAAGCCGCTGGTGTTCGAGGGCACGCAGTTCGGCGGTGCCTTGATGACCACCACCGAGGTGGAGAACTACCCGGGATTCCGCGAAGGCATCACCGGCCCCGAGCTGATGGACGAGATGCGGGAGCAGGCCCTGCGCTTCGGTGCTGATCTGCGCATGGAGGACGTCGACGCCGTCGACCTCACCGGCCCGGTGAAATCGGTCACCGTCGGCGACGAAACCCACCAGGCCCGGTCGGTGATCCTGGCGATGGGTGCCGCCGCCCGCCACCTGGGCGTCCCCGGCGAGGAGGCGCTGCTCGGCATGGGTGTGAGCACCTGCGCCACCTGCGACGGCTTCTTCTTCCGCGATCAGGACATCATCGTGGTCGGCGGCGGTGACTCGGCGATGGAGGAAGCGACGTTCCTCACCAGGTTCGCCCGGTCGGTGACCCTGGTGCACCGCCGCGACGAGTTCCGCGCCTCCAAGATCATGCTGGAGCGGGCCCGCGCCAACGAGAAGATCACGTTCCTGACCAACACCGAGATCAGCCAGATCGAAGGCGATCCGAAGGTGACCGGTGTGCGGCTGCGCGACACCGTCACAGGCGAGGAATCCAAGCTCGAGGTCACCGGCGTGTTCGTGGCGATCGGCCACGATCCCCGCTCGGAACTCGTGCGCGGTCAGATCGATCTGGACGACGAGGGCTACGTGAAGGTCATCGGCCGTACCACCGCGACCACGCTCGACGGTGTGTTCGCCGCAGGCGATCTCGTCGACCACACCTACCGCCAGGCCATCACCGCCGCGGGCAGCGGATGTTCGGCGGCTATCGACTCCGAGCGCTGGCTCGCCGAGAACGACTGACCCCCAATAGATTTAGACCTGACAGGAGAGCTCCCATGAGTGCGGACAGCGCAACAGTAACGGTCACCGACGATTCGTTCTCCGACGACGTCCTGTCCAGCAGCACACCGGTGCTGGTGGATTTCTGGGCCACTTGGTGCGGGCCCTGCAAGATGGTGGCCCCGGTGCTCGAGGAGATCGCCGGCGAGAAGGCCGGCGAATTGCGGGTCGCCAAGATCGATGTGGACGCCAACCCGGCCACCGCCCGCGACTTCCAGGTGGTGTCGATCCCGACGATGATCCTTTTCAAGGACGGCGCGCCGGTCAAGCGCATCGTCGGTGCCAAGGGCAAGGCCGCGCTGCTGCGGGAACTCGCCGACGCACTCTGACCTCACTCACACCCCGGATACGCCTGGCGTTTTCCGGTATGTGGCCGAAATCTGAGACAATGCTGGCTAGCTAGTCCGGCAGACGGCCGGAGACCAGCATGGAGGGGCCGAATGTCGAGTCTGCGTCGCGGTGACCGTGGCGGAGCAGTCACCGAGATCCGGGCAGCGTTGGCCGCGTTAGGTCTGATCGACAACCCTGACGCGGACCTGAGCACCGGTAGACACGTTGCGCTCGACGCCTTCGATGACGAGCTGGACCGTGCCGTCCGGGCATTTCAGCAGCACCGCGGCTTGTTGGTCGACGGAATCGTCGGGGAGGCCACGTATCGCGCGCTGCGCGAGGCCTCCTACCGGCTCGGCGCCCGCACGCTGACCCACCAGTTCGGTGCGCCCATGTACGGCGACGACGTGGCCACCCTGCAGGCCCGCCTGCAGGACCTCGGTTTCTATACCGGCATGGTGGACGGTCATTTCGGCCTGCAGACCCACAACGCGTTGTCCTCCTACCAGCGCGAGTACGGGCTGTATCCCGACGGGATCTGCGGCCCGGAAACGTTGCGCTCGTTGTATTTCCTGGGTTCACGGGTGACCGGTGGGTCACCCCACGCCATCCGGGAGGAGGAGCTGGTCCGCCGCTCCGGCCCGCAGCTCTCGGGTAAGCACGTCATCATCGATCCGGGCCGCGGCGGAGCCGATCACGGGATGATCATGAACGGTCCCGACGGCCCGATCAGCGAAGCAGACATCCTGTGGGACTTGGCAAGTCGGCTGGAAGGCCGGATGACCGCGATCGGCATGGAGACGTTCATCTCACGGCCGGCCAACCGCAGCCCCATGGATCCCGAGCGTGCCGCCACCGCCAACAGGGTCGGTGCCGACCTGATGATCAGCCTGCGGTGTGAGAGCCAGCGCTCCCCTGCCGCCAACGGCGTAGCCTCGTTCCACTTCGGGAATTCCCACGGCTCTGTGTCAACCATCGGCCGCAACCTCGCCGACTTCATTCAGCGGGAAGTGGTGGCCCGCACCGGGTTACGCGACTGCCGGTCCCACGGCCGGACCTGGGATCTGCTGCGGCTGACCCGGATGCCCACCGTGCAGGTCGACATCGGCTACATCACCAATCCCCACGACCGGGGCCTGCTGTTGTCCACCCAGACCCGCGACGCCATCGCTGAGGGCATCCTGGCCGCGGTCAAGCGACTGTATCTGTTGGGCAAGAACGACCGGCCCACAGGAACTTTCACCTTCGCCGAGTTGTTGGCGCATGAGCTGTCGGTCGAACAGGCCAGCCGCGGCGCCTGAGCACCTGGGCCCCGAGCGCTGTTATCTGTATGTCTCCTGGAGCTGTACTTGATTGTCGCCGATGGTGGGTGCCGTCGCGGTTCGCACCCTCAGAGACAGCGCAATCTACTCGGTTCGGAACGACATTCCCGACACCCCAACGCGACGCAGCCTAGCGCGGCAATTCCATCCCGGGTCCTTCACGACCCCTCCTCGGGGCTCATTTGTGAGACAGGAAAACGAGACAGCGACGCGCTACGGAATCTACGAGCAGAGTGGTGGCGAGTTCTTTAGCCGTCCCCGATGAGGATGTTGATGATGTCGGTTCCGTTACCGGGTTGGCTTTCTTGGGTGAGGACGCGGATGGGTATGGAGCCTGTCCGCCTGAGTGAAACGTGATGGCGGTCAGCTTCGGCTGCGAGTCCGCTGCCGAAGGTGCGTTCGGGTCGTGGAAAGGTCAGCGGTGCATCGAAGACAAGGCGTCCTAGGCCGGTGGTGTCGGTGCCGCGGTAGACATAGACATCGGCAGTGCGGTCAGTGTGTTCATCTTGGTCATCGGCGAACGTGAAGACGTGGATGCTGGATTCGTCGGCTATGAAATCCACTGGATCATCATCGATTTCGGGAACGCTCCTGGAGCCGAGCGCGGCGAAACGCACTTGATGACAGTCGGGGATGATAGTGGCTTGAGCGAGTTGTTCGTTGCCTGCCATTGTGGGCCCGTCCCCCTCTGCTGGTTTCAATGTCAGTTTGGCTTGGAATGGTCGCGGGCGAACCCTGATCACAGTGGGAAGCCCTTCATGGAGACATGCCATCAAATAGCAGCAAGACTTCCATGGTGATATTGCCCGCAGCCATACGCCGAAGTAGCTAACTACGGGGGGAACAGTGCCCTCACACGCGAGACAAGATCTGATCGATCCCGAAACTGAGATCCGAGACGCCGCGCCTGAATAGCAATCGCCTTCGTCGGTCACGCAGTCCGATGAAAGGTAAACGCGGAGCTAGACGGTTTCGTATCTGCCACGTCGTGTGCGCTGCGCCGCGTCGCGGCCACAGATTTGACAGTTAGCACCATCGGAGGTCTGTAGTGCTGTGCTTGATTTTGGGGTGTGTCGTGCCTATCGGCGAACGGAGTCTGCTCGCCGCATGGCGTTAGGGACTGGTGCGCCTGTGGTTCGACGAGTCGTGGCGTCACAGCCTCCGTGCCACCACTCGACCGGAGAGGGGACGGACGGGCAGCGGGGGCGCTGGGTGCTATTGGGTGAGTCGGTTTGTCGCTTCTTTGGTGACGTCGACGAATTCGGAGTAGCCGCGGGTGTTGATGCGGCGTCCATCGATCTCGATATTCGCACGGTATCCGGCAATGTATCCGCGGCCGACGCCGAAACGTGCAGGAGTGTCGGTTGTTCCGATGACTTCGACGCGATCGCGTACCCCCAGCCGGAATCGGTGGGGCAGAAGCATCTCATGGTTTCCGGTGCTGTCGGTCGATGGTGTGCCCTGGTATTCGAGGACGTCGTAAAAGGTGCGAGCGGTAGCGATTTCGTTGACGCGCCAGTCACCGTCGCCGGATAGAGTGCGCAATTGCACCAGATCCCCGATACGGTCGCCGAGCATGCCTACCCGGCAGAACAACAACTGAGCGTCAGCGGACAGTTCGATGACGTGGTAGGTGAAGAAGTCGACCGGCGCTTTGTAACGCCACGGGAGCAGGCGATTACGCAGGGCGTAGGGCCCTACACAGCGTGCGTATTCGATGTTGCCTACACCCGACACATCGACACGGGCATCGGATGTTTGGATCCAGCCGGTGTATTGGCCGAGCAAGCTCAAGTGATCGTAGGGGCGTCCCTGCACGAACCAGGTTGCGCGTTCGGCGAGTGTGAACCGCAGCTGTGCGGTCAGGCCGGGAATGTCGATTTCTACGTTGAACTCCGGGTAGCGGCCGCCGATGGCCAACTCCGCACCGAAATGCAGCTCTTCAGCGCCCGGGTCGAAGATGCAGTCATCGCGCATGGACGCTGTACCGTAGTACGCCGCCGCTGCGGTGGAGATCGACACGGTCGCAGTGTCGCGTGGGGTCGTCGTTACGACGTCGTCGACGTCGAACGCGCGTTGTCCCGGCATTCCTGCCATCACCATCACACTCAAATACTGGTGCGGGGCAGCAACTTTCGGAATCATCACCCCGTAGTGTGTCCACCCGTAGAAGCGATGTCCGGGCAGTGGGGACAGTGAGTAGGAGCTGTCGAACGCCCGCGTTGACAAACCGGCGCCGCGCTTCGCGTAACCGAGGACGGTACCGCGGGTGGCGGCGAGAACGAGGCGGGTTGCCACATTCGGGGGCTTGGGTACGTTCATCGGACATCACCGTCGCGCAGTTGGCTCAAGTGGGTTCTTGTGTCGCGGGCGAGGCGATTGATCGTCGCCTGTGTCGCCGGTCGCACCAGTTTGTGCAACGGCCGCGGTAGCCGGGGTTCGATCAGAAAGTCCCACTCCAGCCGGCTGCCTGATTCTGTTGGCACCACTCGATACCGCTCGCCGAAGCGGCGGAAGACCGGGACTGTGCACCCTTCTACCGCGAACGCGTTCTCCAGCCGGTCGCTACGCTCCTCCCACAGGAAGTAGCGCTCGGACAACGACACTGCCGGTGCCAACGTCACGGTGCGCCGCGAGTCCACGCCACGCGGTGAACCTGGCTCCCATCGGCACTCCCGCAACGACGAACACCAGTACAGCGGACGCTCACCGTGCAACTCCCGCCACACCGTCTGCGCCGAAGCCGGCGACGGCACCGAGAATCCGTATCGACTCTCCTGCCAGCCGAAATCGTCGAAATACGACTCCTCCACCCGCTGCAAACCGAACCATCGCACGTTGAGAACTCACTTTCAGGATCCGGGTTCACTCATTTGGACTGCGACCACCGTAACCCACATTCGATTCGAAATTCGAACCACTGTGACGCGGATTGCACTGTACATAGGTGCGACGCTGGTCAGAACGGTTCGAATTTCAGGGCAAGCGGTCGACGTCGTCGACAGGGTTGTTCCCGAAGCTCTCCGCTCCCAAATGCTGGGCCCAGTTGCGCGACCACGCCTTGAGCGGGGCCAACGCATACAGCAGCTCGATCCCGATCGGGGTCAGCCGGTACTTCCTATCGGCCACGGTTTCGGCCACGCCGACTGCCGTCAGCTCTCGCAATCGGGTCGACAGCACGCTGGAGGAGATGCCCGCAAGGCTGCGCCGCAGGTCTCGAAATCCGACCGGATCCCCGCGCAACTCCCACAGCACGGTGATCGCCCAACGGCGACCCAGCAGGTCGAAGGCCGCCATCAGCGGCTGGCCAGAACTCGACCCGCGGACCGGAACCCCGGGCCTGGGGGGCTTTACTTCGCTCACCGACCCACCCTACAAGTGGTTCGAAATTACAACCGATCTAAGCGCGACCGCAATCCACCACCGTGCGGGTCGGGAAGTAGTGCATCAGACCCGCCAGGCTGATCCCGGCTTCCTTCGCGATCACCCGCATGGACGCGCCGGCCTCGCCGTCGCGTTCCAGTACCGCGAGTGCCGCTACCTTGATCTCGGCGCGCTTAACCTCACCCTTGGCATACCGCCCTGCCGCTGGCACGCCCACAGGCTAAGACTCCGCCACGATCACCTGTGGGGCAACACCTTTGGCGCCGAACCCGGCTGCGGACATCCCGGCGCCGATCGGCAGTTCGATGCGTGCGTTCTCCAGCAGGCGCTCGAGCGCGGCCTCCACCTCAGCCTTCCAGCCGAGTCCCTTGTCGAGTTCCAGACGCAGCCGCGGGAAGTACGGGTGCGGTGCCACCACCGTGAACCCGACGTCCTCGAGAAAGTCAGACGTCAGCATGCACTCGTCGATCGAACAATCCCCCAGCACCGCCGCCGCGGCGGACAGTTCGGCAGGAAGCTTGCCCCCGTCGATCATCTCGGTCAGCGCCGAGGTATAGCCGAATGCCTCCAGTGCCCGGACACCTCTTCGCACCAGATCGTTGACCACCGCTGCCAGCAGACTCTGCGACAAGCGCTCGCGGTCGTCGGCGCACTCCACTCCGACCGCAGTCAACAGAATCGCGTCCGCACTCACCGGAGCGGTCGGGAAGAGTCTGGCCCGCGGTACCGCACCGGGGGGCGCATAGAACGCGAAGCCCAGACAGGGATCGTCGATGACAGCTGGAGCGGTCCAGTCGTCCCCCGCGTCCGGAACGATCAAACCGATCCCGGCGTCTGAGCCGGCATCGGGACCAGCACCCGGCTCCTCTTCCGGTGCACCCGCGCGAGCCGTCACCGCAAGCTGGCCGCACGACCCCCACTCGAGCATCACCATCGAGAGCCAGGCTTCTTTTTCGAATTCGGGGTCGGTCAGGTGGTCGTCTCCCACCGTGGACGGATCAACTTCCCAGAAGACGCAACGCCGCGCATGCTTGGGCAGCTGCTCGAAGCCCTCGAGCCGAAGCGGCGTGATTCGTGCTGTCACTGAGGTCCCTGGCTTTCACACTGTGTGCGTGGCTGCCCCTCAAGAATAGGAGAGTCCGCCGGAGTCGGCCCACTGCGCCCCGAAAATCTCATCGAGCTCCGCCTCTGAAGTGAAATGCTATGCCGCACAGATGCTTTGCGCCATGTGGCGCTCGCGATCGCAGACGCTGATCACTGATGTGTCACAGTGACGGAACAACCTGGTGTCCTTGGTCGTGGGTTTTCAGTGCTCTTCCGCGCTCATGATTTCGACAATGCGCTGTAGATCGTCGACCGACCCGAACTCGACCACAATCTTGCCTTTTCGTTTGCCGAGGCTCACCGTGACGCGGGTGTCGAACGCTGATGACAGCCGTTCAGCAACGTCCTGCAGACCGGGCATCTGGATCGGCTTCCGCCGCGGGGCAGGCGGAGCGGTGTTGCCGTCACGATTGGCCAGGGTGACGGCCTCCTCGGTGGCCCGCACCGACATCCCCTCCGCGACGATGCGGGCGGCCAGCTCTTCCTGCTTCTCCGGTCCGCCTTCCAGGGCGAGCAGGGCGCGCGCGTGGCCCGCGGACAGCACACCCGCGGCGACGCGCCGCTGCACGGCGATCGGCAGCCGCAGCAACCGGATCATGTTGGAGATCAGCGGCCGCGAGCGCCCGATCCGGGCGGCGAGTTCATCGTGGGTGACTTCGAACTCGTCGAGCAGCTGTTGGTAGGCGGCGGCCTCTTCCAACGGGTTGAGCTGAACGCGGTGGATGTTCTCGAGCAATGCGTCGCGCAGCATGCTGTCGTCGCCGGTCTCGCGGACGATCGCCGGGATCGCTTCCAGGCCCGCCTCCTGGGCGGCGCGCCAGCGCCGCTCCCCCATCACCAGCTGGTAGCGGGATTCACCGTTCTCCTGGACCGCGCGGACAACGATCGGCTGCATCAAGCCGAACTCGCGGATCGAGTGCACCAGCTCGCTCAGCGCCTCTTCATCGAACACCTGGCGAGGCTGACGAGGATTCGGCTGGATCAGGCTGGGGTCGATCTCGCGGTACGTGGCGCCGACATCGTTGGACAGGACCGGGTCGGCCCCGTCGGGCACGGTGGACGCGGGCGGACCGCCCGGCGCTCCCGAGTCACCCGGGGTGGACGCCGGACCGAGTAGAACGTCGGCAGCGTTCGAGCCGATCCGGGGACTCAGGGCGTCGGTGCCGTCCTCAGCGGGACCAGTCGGAATGAGGGCCGCCAGTCCCCTGCCCAGGCCGCTCCGCTTCCGTGCCGGCTGATTCATGGTCGTCTCCTGCTCATCGCTGCCGTCCGCTGTTTGGTTCTACTGCTGTTGGTTACTGGCGCCTACTGAGCACGGGGCGGTGCCCCGCGTTCTGCGATCTCACGGCTCGCATCGAGGTAGCTCAGCGCGCCGCGGGAACCCGGATCGTAATCGAGGATCGTCATTCCGTATCCGGGAGCCTCCGACACCTTCACGCTGCGCGGGATGACGGTGCGCAACACCTTGTCCCCGAAGTGCTCGCGTACATCCTCGGCGACCTGATCCGCCAGCTTGGTCCGGCCGTCGTACATCGTCAGTATCACAGTGGACACCGACAGCTCCGGGTTCAGATGCGCCTTCACCATCTCGATGTTCCGCAGCAGCTGCCCCACACCTTCCAGCGCGTAGTACTCGCACTGGATGGGGATCAGCACCTCGGGAGCGGCCACCAGAGCGTTGATGGTCAACAAGCCGAGGGACGGCGGGCAGTCGATGAACACGTAGTCGAAGTTGTGGTTCGCCAGGGCGGCGAGCGCGGCCCGGAGCCGGCCCTCGCGAGCCACCATGCTGACCAACTCGATCTCGGCACCGGCCAGATCGATGGTCGCAGGGATGCAGAACAACCGGTCGCTGTGCGGGCTCTGCTGAAGAGCTTCCTCCACCGGGATGTCTCCGATGAGTACCTCGTACGAGGACGGGGTGCCGGGACGGTGCTCGATGCCGAGAGCCGTGCTGGCGTTGCCCTGCGGATCGAGATCGATCACCAAGGTCCGCAACCCCTGCAGCGCGAGCGCGGCGGCGACGTTCACCGCGGTGGTCGTCTTGCCCACGCCGCCCTTTTGGTTGGCGATCGTGAACACCCGCTGGCGCGACGGCCGGGGAAGCTGACCATGCGACGTGTGCAGCACACGGGTCGCCTGCTCCGCCTCGGCGGCGATCGGGGTGTCCATGCTGGCGTCAGTGGACCACGCGGCGCCCCCGCCGGTGTTCCATGTTTCACGTGAAACCGTTTCACGTGAAACGGCGGGCGTAGCATCCGCACCAACGGTTGCCTGCCGATCAGAACCCATCCTCATCTCCTGCCCGATCTCCCCCGCGATCCGGAGGCTCTGCCCGTCGACCGGCTCCCCGGTCTCACCGCCACGCGCCGCACGGCGACGACGGTTACGGGCGGGTTCAAATAGTTCACGCCACATTTCACCACCCTGGCATCGACTGCACCCAGGGAAGCCATCACACGCCGATGCTCTTCTATCTCAGCCTCGGCGCGCTCGCCCTTGAGGGCGAGCATCCTTCCGTCGACACGCAGCAGCGGCATGCTCCAGCGCGTCAACTTGTCCAGCGAGGCGACCGCGCGTGAAGTCACGACGTCCAACTCGCCTACCGATTTGCGAACCTCGGAGTCTTCGGCCCGACCGCGGACCACCGCGATGTCGAGTCCCAATTCAGCGACCGCCTCACGCAAGAACTCGCTCCGGCGAAGCAGCGGCTCGATCAACGTGACATGGATGTCGGGGCGCGCCAGGGCCAACGGGATACCCGGGAGGCCGGCGCCGCTGCCGATATCGGCGACGCGCTCATCGGGAGCCAGGAGCTCTCCGAGAGCGGAGCTGTTGAGTATGTGTCGATCCCAGAGCCGGTCCACTTCGCGCGGACCTATCAATCCCCACTCGACACCGGCACCGGCCAGAATTGCCGCGTACCGTTCGGCGGTCTCCAGACGATCTCCGAAGACCCCGGCCGCGGCGTCCGGTGCCGCGGGGACCGGTCCATGTTTCACGTGAAACATCCTCCGCACTCCCTACGGCACCGTCGCCGCAAACGAACTACACCTTTGTAACTAAAACTCAGCCAAGCAGAACGACGACGCGGCGCGACGGCTCCACGCCCTCGCTCTCGCTGCGGACTCCGTCGACCGCGGCGACTGCGTCGTGAACGATCTTGCGCTCGAACGGCGTCATCGGAGCCAGCTCCTCACGCTCGCCCGACTCCAGCACACGACGGGCCACCTTGTCGCCCAGCGCAGCGAGCTCGTCGCGACGACGGCGACGCCACCGTGCGATGTCCAGCATCAGGCGGCTGCGCTCACCGGTCTTCTGGTGCACCGCCAGCCGGGTCAGCTCCTGGAGGGCGTCGAGCACCTCTCCCTTGCGGCCCACCAGCTTGCTCAGGTCTCCCCCGCCGTCGATGCTCACCACGGCCCGGTCGCCTTCGACATCGAGGTCGATATCGCCGTCGAAGTCGAGCAGGTCGAGCAGCTCCTCGAGGTAGTCGCCGGCGATCTCGCCTTCCGCGACCAAGCGCTCCTCCAGGTCGTCCTCGCTCTTCGGCGCGGACTGGGTGGTGTCCTCCTCCAGCTCGGCGCCGGGCTCGGTCGTCTGTGCGTCCGTCATATCCGTCTTCTCCCTACTTGTAGCCAGTGTGAGAACTGGTCACCGTTTCCGCTTCTTGGGGCGTGCACCGGGCTTGGGCGTGCGGCTCACGCTCGGCCCTCCCGATCCACCTGCCGTGTCGCCCTGGGCCTCGGTCTGCGCCGCATTCGTGTCCGGCTCGGCGGCCGTCGCGTCAGGGGTCTCGGCCGCGCTCGCGGCGTCACCCTTGCGGGCGCGGTTGGGTTTGGCACCGGGGGCGGGCGCATTCGCCGACCGCCGTTCGAGCGCTTCGGCCTTCTTGGCTTCTTCTTCCTTCTCGATCATCCCGAACACGTAGTGCTGCTGACCGTAAGTCCAGATGTTGTTGGACAGCCAGTAGATGATCACGGCCAACGGAAGGAACGGGCCACCGACGACCACACCGAGGGGGAACACATAGAGCGCGAGCTTGTTCATCATCGCGGTCTGCGGGTTGGAGGCCGCTTCCACGCTCTGGCGCGCCACCGAGGCCCGGCTGTTGAAGTGCGTGGCGATGCCGGCCAGGATCATGATCGGCACGCCGACCGCGATCACGGCCAGCCGGTTGAATTCGGTGAACGCCTCGAGCCCGTGCTGCTGGATCATCGTCGCGCCGAGCGGTGCACCGAAGAGGTTGGCGTCCAGGAAGTGACCGACGTCGGTCGCACTGAAGACGTAGTTGGGCAGGCTGCGGTTCTCCTCCACCGACAACCCGAGCCGGCCGATGCCGGTCTGGGTCCGGTTGAAGGACATCAACACGTGGTACAGGCCGAGGAACACCGGCACCTGCGCCAACATCGGCAGACAGCCGAGGATCGGGTTGAACCCGTGCTCGCGCTGCAGCTTCTGCATCTCCAGCGCCATGCGCTGACGGTCCTTGCCGTACTTCTTCTGCAGCGCCTTGATCTGCGGCTGCAGTTCCTGCATCTGCCGCGTGGTGCGGATCTGCTTGACGAACGGCTTGTAGAGGATCGCGCGCAGGGTGAACACCAGGAACATCACCGACAGCGCCCAGGCGAAGAAGTTCTCGGGGCCGAGCAGGAAGGCGAATGCCTTGTACCAAACCCACATGATCGCCGACACCGGGTAATAGATGATGTCCAGGCTGAACCAATTAAACACGCGACTTGCTCTCCCCTCGCTCCGCTGGGGTTTCCCAGACAGGGTTTTCGGCGGCGGCTATTTCGCCAGGAACGGTCTCGTCAGAACCGACGGACTCGTGATCGTGGGGGCACCGTTCCGGAATCGGATCCCATCCGCCCGGATGCCATGGCCCGCATTTGAGGAGCCGGATCGATGCCAGCCACGCACCGCGGAACACGCCGTACTTGGTGAGGGCGTCGACCGCGTACTGACTGCAGGTCGGGATGAACCGGCAAGACGGCGGCCGGTACGGAGAGATCGCGTGGCGATAGACCTGGATCAGGAAGATCGCACCGCGGGCCGCACCGGCACCCGCCCTGCGGATCATGGTGACGTCCTGCGCCGCGACTCCAGGCGCTCGAGAGCGCGCTGCAACTGCTGCTCCAGTTGAGGCGAGGGTGCGGCACTGCTTCCCGCACGGGCCCGGATCACCACCAGATCGGTGGCATCGAGCCGCGGGATGACGGTGCGGGCGGCGTGACGAAGCCGCCGGGATACGCGGTGGCGTTCCACCGCGTTACCGACGGCTTTGGACACGATCAGACCGACCCGCGGGCCGGTAGCGTCCGTCCCCTCGTGTAGCGCGTGTACGACAACGTCAGGTTGGACCGCACGCACGCCACGACTGACGGTGGCACTGAACTCCGCGGACCGCCTCATCCGGTAACGAGCCGGAAGCACCGCGCTAGATCCTGCGTCGTATCACGCAGTGAGTGCGCGACGGCCCTTGCTACGACGGTTGGCGACGATGGCGCGGCCGGCGCGAGTGCGCATCCGCAGCCGGAACCCATGCACGCGCGCACGGCGGCGGTTGTTGGGCTGGAAGGTCCGCTTGCCCTTGGCCACGTCAATCTCTCCTTGTTCCATTTGGCGCCCGCGCTCACCGACGACAAAATGTCGTTGAGAACACGGTCACCGTGCAAGCTCGGTTTAAGCTCGTCCGTCGTGCTTTACTAACCGGCGCGTTCTCCGGAACCTCCCGGGCGCAGCCGTATCGCCACGTGCGGGCGACTGCTCGAGGGTACTGATGAGATTTCCCTCGGTCAAACCTGCGCCGAACCGCCTACATCGTCGGCATTCGATGTTGCAGAACTGTTGGCACATCGAGAGAAAACTGTTAGCTTCTGGCAATGCCGTTCCGCGCCTGGATCGGCCCCGGACAATAAGATGAGGACGTCGCTCCGCCGCCAACCCTCACATCGCGTGACGGACCCCGGCCACGACGCTCTCACAACAGACAACAGAGCGACGACGACTGTCCTTTCTCCACAAGCTGTGGATAAATATGTGGACAGTTCGTCATCGTTCTTTTTGGTCGTCACCGGGTCGACCTCGAAGCACCTCAAAGGGGGAAACGGTCGTTGACAGCGGACCCCGACCCACCATTCGTCGCCGTCTGGAACAGCGTCGTAGCCGAACTCAACGGCGATCGCGATCCGGAGTCCGGTCTCGCCGGTGATCCAGCCGCCCCTCAGCTGACCCCTCAGCAAAGGGCCTGGCTCAAGCTCGTAGAACCGCTCGTGATCGCCGAGGGGTTTGCTCTGCTCTCAGTTCCCACCACCTTCGTCCAGAACGAGATCGAGCGTCACCTCCGCGAACCCATCATCAATGCGCTGAGTCGCAAACTCGGACAGCGCGTCGAGCTGGGTGTGCGCATCGCCACCCCTTCCGAGGAACCCGAGGACTCCCCCGCCGAGACGGCCGATACCCCGGCCGTCGCCGTGGAGCCGGCCGTCGACGCCGACGAGATCGACGACGACAGCGCCGCCAAGGTCAGCGTGGAAGAGACCTGGCCCACCTACTTCAGCAGCCCGCAGCGTGACTCCACCGTGAGCGACGACAACGCGGTCAACCTCAACCGGCGCTACACCTTCGACACCTTCGTCATCGGTGCGTCCAACCGCTTCGCCCATGCCGCCACCCTGGCCATCGCCGAAGCACCCGCGCGGGCCTACAACCCGTTGTTCATCTGGGGTGAATCCGGCCTCGGGAAGACGCATCTGCTGCACGCGGCCGGAAACTATGCGCAACGTCTCTTCCCCGGTATGCGCGTGAAGTACGTCTCCACAGAGGAATTCACGAACGACTTCATCAACTCGCTGCGCGACGACCGCAAGGCCTCGTTCAAGCGCAGTTACCGCGACATCGACATCCTGCTCGTCGACGACATCCAGTTCATCGAAGGCAAGGAAGGTATCCAGGAAGAGTTCTTCCACACCTTCAACACGCTGCACAACGCCAACAAGCAGATCGTCATCTCCTCGGACCGCCCGCCCAAGCAGCTGGCCACCCTCGAGGACCGGCTGCGTACCCGCTTCGAGTGGGGCCTGATCACCGATGTCCAGCCGCCCGAGCTGGAGACGCGCATCGCGATCCTTCGTAAGAAGGCGCAGATGGATCGTCTGGACGTGCCCGATGACGTGCTCGAGCTCATCGCCAGCAGCATCGAACGCAACATCCGCGAACTCGAGGGTGCGCTCATCCGTGTCACTGCCTTCGCCTCGCTGAACAAGACCCGGATCGACAAGTCACTGGCCGAAGTCGTGTTGCGCGATCTCATCGCCGACGCCACGACCATGCAGATCAGTACCGCCGCGATCATGGCGGCCACCGCCGAATACTTCGAGACCACCGTCGAGGAACTGCGCGGGCCCGGTAAGACCCGTGCGCTGGCGCAGTCCCGCCAGATCGCCATGTATCTGTGCCGTGAGCTCACCGATCTGTCCCTGCCCAAGATCGGCCAGGCGTTCGGGCGTGACCACACCACGGTGATGTACGCGGAGAAGAAGATCCGCGGCGAGATGGCCGAGCGGCGTGAGGTCTTCGACCACGTGAAAGAACTCACCACCCGGATTCGCCAGCGCGCCAAGCGCTGACTCCCCGCTGTATGTCTCCGGTCCCCCGCGCGAGTGCGCCGGCGGGACCACATTTTGTCGTCCGGACGACACCCCAGGGCCCCGCGGCGTCTCACATCGTGGTCTCTGCAGGCCCGTCCGGCGAAAAATCTTGTAACAACTTGCGCCTCGTTACGCATCTCTTGTCACAGCTGAGCGTTGTGGATACGGCTGTGCACAACCTGCGGGCAAACCACGGGATGAATGACAAAATCATCCACACACACCGCTCTGTCCACACTCGAGCGCCGGTCCGTCCACCGGTCTCCACAGCGGACTCACAGAGCGACACACCGACGGTACTGGGCAAACACCGGTTCATCCCCAGTTTGCACAGCCCCTAATACTGTTACTCAAATATCTTCTAAGAATTCTTTCTAGAAGAAGGGGCTTGGGGACACCGCACGAACCACACGTCCGATCCGGCTCGAGAACCACGAGCCGGCGCTCATGTCACCCCGATGGATTAGCTTTCAAGTTGATGCGGAAAGCTCTACGGTGGTTCATCGACAGCGGTTTCCAGCTTTGTCATTCAGCGTCATGCTGCGTGGTGTGGTTTTCGGAAGACGCTGGTAGAGCTCGTTATGGGGATCATCGAAGGGGCGCATAGCACGTGGCGACGACGACGGCTGGGCTGACCGACTTGAAGTTCCGCGTGGTGCGTGAGGACTTCGCGGACGCGGTGGCCTGGGTAGCCCGCAATCTGCCGACCCGGCCCACCATCCCGGTGCTGGCCGGCGTCCTGCTGACCGGCACCGACGACGGTCTGACCATCTCCGGATTCGACTACGAAGTTTCCGCCGAAGTCCGTGTCAGCGCCGAAATCGCTTCTCCCGGAAGCGTTTTGGTGTCAGGGCGGTTGTTGTCTGACATCACCAAGGCGCTGCCGGCCAAGCCGGTCGAGCTGAGCGTCGAGGGCACCCGGGTCGCGCTGACCTGTGGCAGCGCCCGGTTCTCGCTGCCGACCCTGGCGGTCGAGGATTACCCCGCGCTGCCGACCCTGCCGGAAGAGACCGGCGTGGTGTCCTCCGACCTGTTCGCCGAGGCGATCGGGCAGGTGGCCGTCGCCGCCGGCCGTGATGACACGTTGCCCATGCTGACCGGTATCCGGGTCGAGATCTCCGGCGAATCAGTGGTTTTGGCCGCGACCGACCGCTTCCGGCTGGCCGTACGTGAGCTGACCTGGGAAACTAGCGCCACCGACGTCGAGGCGGCCGTGCTGGTGCCGGCGAAGACGCTGGCCGAGGCGGCCAAGGCCGGCACCGACGGCAATCAGGTGCACCTGTCGCTCGGCTCCGGCGCCTCGGTGGGCAAGGACGGCCTGCTCGGTATTCGCAGCAACGGCAAGCGCAGCACGACGCGTCTGCTGGATGCGGAGTTCCCGAAGTTCCGTCAGCTGCTGCCCACCGAGCACACCGCGGTGGCCACGATCGGTGTCGCCGAGCTCACCGAAGCGATCAAGCGTGTGGCGCTGGTGGCTGACCGGGGCGCCCAGATCCGGATGGAGTTCGGCGATGACGTGCTGCGTCTGTCGGCCGGTGCCGACGACGTGGGCCGCGCCGAGGAAGATCTGCCGGTCGAGTTCGCCGGTGACCCGCTGACCATCGCGTTCAACCCGACCTACCTGACCGACGGGCTGAGCTCGCTGCATTCCGACCGGGTGACTTTCGGTTTCACCACGCCGAGCCGGCCCGCAGTGTTGCGGCCCACAAGCGAGGATGGTGTCACAGGTGGTGGTTCGGGTCCGTTCCCGGCCGCCAAGACCGATTACGTCTATCTGTTGATGCCGGTACGCCTACCCGGCTGACCGGCGCTTGCGAGAGAGGGCGCACATGCAACTGGGGTTAGTGGGCCTGGGCAAGATGGGCTTCAACATGCGCGAGCGCCTGCGCACCGGTGGCCATGAGGTCGTGGGATACGACCCGCGTCCGGAAGTCAGTGATGTGGCCAGCCTGGAGGATCTGGCTGCCGCGCTCGAGACGCCGCGGGTGGTTTGGGTGATGGTGCCCTCGGGCACTGTCACGCACCAGACCATCGTCACGCTGGCCGATGTGCTCGACGCCGGTGATCTGGTGATCGACGGTGGCAATTCGCGCTACACGGAAGACGGCCCGCACGCAAAGTTGTTGGGCGACAAGGGAATCAACTTCATCGATGCAGGTGTGTCGGGCGGCGTCTGGGGGCTGCACGAGGGTTACGGGCTGATGGTCGGTGGCAGTGACGCCGATGTGGCTCGAGCCATGCCGATATTCGACACGCTGCGGCCCGAGGGTGAGGTGGCCGACGGATTCGTCCATGCCGGCCCGGTCGGCGCCGGGCACTACGCCAAGATGGTGCACAACGGCATCGAGTACGGCCTGATGCACGCCTACGCCGAGGGGTACGAGCTGCTGGCAGCCGAGGACCTGATCACCGATCCCCAGGCCGTCATCCAGGCCTGGACCAACGGCACGGTGGTGCGGTCGTGGCTGCAGCAATTGTTGGCCAAGGCGCTCAAGGAGGATCCGGGCTTCGCCGCGATCAGCGGGTACACCGAGGATTCCGGGGAAGGCCGCTGGACCGTGGAAGAGGCGATCAGTCACCGGGTTCCGATGCCGGTGATCGCCGCGTCGTTGTTCGCCCGGTTCGCCTCGAGACAAGAGGACTCCCCCACCATGAAAGCGGTGTCGGCGTTGCGCAACCAGTTCGGTGGCCACGCTGTGCACCGGATCAGTGAGTCCGGTTAGGCGCCATTCCGATGTATGTCCGTCACCTGGGACTGACCGACTACCGGTCCTGGGCACACGTCGAGCTCGAGCTCGAGCCCGGCCGCACGGTATTCGTCGGGTCGAACGGCTTCGGCAAGACGAATCTCGTTGAGGCGCTGTGGTATTGCGCTACCCTGAGCTCTCATCGGGTCGCTACCGACGCTCCCTTGATCCGGGCCGGTGCGTCGCGCGCCATCGTCTCGAGCATCGTGGTCAACGAGGGCCGGGAGCTCGCGGTCGATCTCGAGATCACCAGCGGCCGGGCGAACAAGGCCCGGCTGAACCGGTCGCCGGTGCGTTCCCCGCGAGAGATCCTCGGGGTGTTGCGCGCGGTGCTGTTCAGCCCGGAAGACCTGGCGCTGGTACGCGGGGACCCAGGTGAACGGCGCCGCTACCTCGACGAGTTGGCCACCACCCGCCGGCCGGCCATCGCCGGTATCCGCGCCGATTATGAGAAGGTGGTGCGCCAGCGCACCGCATTGCTGAAAACCGCTGCGGGAGCACGTTATCGAGGCGATCGTAGCGTCCTGGACACCCTCGATGTGTGGGACGGACACCTCGCCGCCCACGGTGCCGCGCTGATCGCGGCGAGGATTGCGCTCGTCGAGCAGCTGCACCCCGAGGTCCAGAAGGCCTATCAATTGTTGGCGCCGTCCAGCAGGCCGGCCGCGATCCGCTATCGCAGCAGTGTGGAGGCGATCGAGAACGCTCCGGGACTCGAGACCGCGGAGTTCTACGAGGCCGCGTTGCTCGATGCGCTGGCGCGCCGGCGTGACGCCGAGCTGGATCGCGGGGTCTGTCTGGTCGGTCCCCATCGGGATGATCTCGAGCTGTGGCTCGGCGATCAACCCGCGAAAGGTTTTGCCAGCCACGGCGAATCGTGGTCGATGGCGCTCGCCCTGCGACTGGGTGCCTATGAGTTGCTGCGTTCGGACGGCGTCGATCCGGTGCTCCTGCTCGACGATGTGTTCGCCGAGCTGGATACCGCGCGTCGTCAAGCGTTGGCGGCCGTGGCCGGTGAAGCCGAACAGGTGCTGGTCACGGCGGCCGTCGGCGAGGACATTCCGCAGGACTGGGCGGTCAACCGGGTCGAGATCAGAATGACCGACGGCGATCAGGGACGGATATCGGTGGTGCAGCCATGACGAACGATCCCGGCGAGTCCTCCGACCCGGCCCCGGCCGTTTCGCCCGAAGAGTTGACCCGCATGCGCGGGATGGATCTGGTGCGCCGCACCCTGGAAGAGGCTCGAGGCGCGGCCCGCAGCCAGGGCAAGGATGTCGGTCGTGGCCGCAGCGCTCCGGTCCGGCGCGTGGCGGGCAATGCCGGCCGGCGCCGCAGCTGGTCCGGTCCGGGTCCCGACGTGCGCGATCCGCAGCCACTCGGCGCGGCGACACGGGATCTGGCCAAGGTGCGGGGCTGGTCCTCGAGGGTCGCCGAGGGTTCGGTGTTCGGTCGCTGGCGGACTGTGGTCGGAGACCAGATCGCCGACCACGCCAACCCGACAGCCCTCAACGAGGGTGTGCTGACCGTCTCGGCGGAATCCACCGCATGGGCCACTCAGCTGCGGATGGTGCAGTCCCAGCTGCTGGCCAAGATCGCCGCCGCGGTCGGCGACGGTGTGGTGACCTCACTGAAGATCGTGGGCCCGGTCGGCCCGTCCTGGCGAAAGGGCCGGTATCACGTCGCCGGCCGCGGCCCCCGCGATACCTACGGCTAGGACTGCGCTGAGAACGCCGAGACGCCCGAAATGGATCTCCTCAAGCGTCCGGAGGCACCAATGCCCGAGAAATTCCGCGCACGGCGCAGTTAGATAGGTGGAAACGCCGCTACAGAGTCGGCCCTGTACTCCTCGACCGGTAGACTGTGGCGAGATCTGCAGGGCGGTGACGCAACCGCCTCCCGCGAACCCCAAGGAGACGCGTCCGACGTGGCTGCCCAGAAGAAAAATGCTCCAACCGAGTACGGCGCCGATTCGATCAAGGTGCTCGAAGGATTGGAGGCGGTTCGTAAACGTCCGGGCATGTACATCGGTTCCACCGGTGAGCGGGGTCTGCACCACCTGGTGTGGGAGGTCGTCGACAACGCGGTGGACGAGGCCATGGCCGGCTTCGCCACGAAGGTCGACGTCCGCATCCTCGAGGACGGCGGCGTCCAGGTCACCGACGACGGCCGCGGCATCCCGGTGGCCATGCACGCCACGGGCATCCCGACCGTCGACGTCGTGATGACGGTCCTGCACGCCGGCGGCAAGTTCGAGGAGGGTGCCTACCAGGTATCCGGCGGTCTGCACGGCGTCGGTGTCTCGGTGGTCAACGCGCTGTCGACCCGGCTCGAGGCCGACATATACAAGGACGGTTACGAGTGGTTCCAGACCTACGACAACTCGGTGCCGGGAACCCTCAAGCAGGGTGACAAGACAACGAAGACCGGTACCACCATCCGGTTCTGGGCGGATCCGAATGTCTTCGAGACCACGGTGTACGACTTCGAGACCATCGCCCGGCGGCTGCAGGAGATGGCGTTCCTCAACAAGGGTCTGACCATCGAGCTCACCGACGAGCGGGTGACCCAGGACGAGATCGTGGACGAGGTCGTCGCCGACACGGCGGCCGCCCCCAAAACCGCGGAGGAGACGGCGGCCGAGGCCGCCGCCCCACACAAGGTGAAGCACCGGACCTTCCACTACCCGGGTGGTCTGGTCGATTTCGTCAAGCACATCAACCGCACCAAGACGGCGATCCAGCCAAGCGTCATCGATTTCGACGGCAAGGGCACCGGCCACGAGGTCGAGATCGCGATGCAGTGGAATGCCGGTTACTCCGAGTCGGTGCACACGTTCGCCAACACGATCAACACCCATGAGGGCGGTACCCACGAGGAGGGGTTCCGCTCGGCGTTGACCACCGTGGTGAACAAGTACGCCAAGGACAAGAAGCTGCTCAAGGACAAGGATCCGAACCTCACCGGCGACGACATCCGTGAGGGCCTGGCCGCGGTCATCTCGGTGAAGGTCGCCCAACCGCAGTTCGAGGGCCAGACCAAGACCAAGCTGGGAAACACCGAGGTCAAGTCGTTTGTTCAGAAGATCTGCAACGAGCAGCTGACCCACTGGTTCGAGGCGAATCCCGCCGAAGCGAAAACTGTTGTGAACAAGGCGGTTTCGTCAGCACAGGCCCGTATCGCTGCCCGCAAGGCCAGAGAGCTGGTTCGGCGCAAGAGCGCAACCGACATCGGCGGCCTGCCGGGCAAGCTGGCCGACTGCCGCTCCACCGATCCGACCAAGTCCGAACTGTATGTGGTGGAGGGTGATTCCGCCGGCGGCTCGGCCAAGAGCGGCCGGGACTCGATGTTCCAGGCCATCCTGCCGCTGCGCGGCAAGATCATCAACGTCGAAAAGGCGCGCATCGACCGGGTTTTGAAGAACACCGAAGTCCAGGCGATCATCACGGCGCTGGGTACGGGTATCCACGACGAGTTCGACATCAGCAAGCTGCGGTACCACAAGATCGTGCTGATGGCCGACGCCGACGTCGACGGCCAGCACATCTCCACCCTGCTGCTGACCCTGCTGTTCCGCTTCATGAAGCCGCTTGTCGAGCACGGCCACATCTTCCTGGCGCAGCCACCGCTGTACAAGCTCAAGTGGCAGCGGCAGGAACCGGAGTTCGCCTACTCCGACCGCGAACGTGACGGCCTGCTCGAAGCCGGCAAGGCCGCAGGCAAGCGCATCAACGTCGACGACGGTATCCAGCGTTACAAGGGTCTGGGCGAGATGGATGCCAAGGAACTGTGGGAAACCACCATGGATCCGACGGTGCGGGTATTGCGTCAAGTGACGCTCGACGATGCTGCTGCCGCCGACGAGCTGTTCTCCATCCTGATGGGTGAAGACGTCGAAGCACGCCGCAGCTTCATCACGCGTAACGCCAAAGACGTTCGCTTCCTGGACGTTTAGGCAGACCCACCGATGCACACAGCATTCTCCTGTGAGCTCGAGTACGCACCTGCCCTGCGCGCCACCGTAATTCACGCCGCGCGCCCAAGGCCTTTGACCGCATCAAGCCGAGCCAACGAGCGAGGAACACATGACTGACACCACGTTGCCACCAGGCGACGGAACCTCTGACCGCATCGAACCGGTCGACATTCAGCACGAGATGCAGCGCAGCTACATCGATTACGCCATGAGCGTGATCGTCGGCCGCGCGCTGCCCGAGGTGCGTGACGGTCTCAAGCCCGTGCACCGCCGCGTGCTGTACGCAATGTACGACTCCGGCTTCCGTCCGGACCGCAGCCACGCCAAGTCGGCGCGCTCGGTGGCCGAGACGATGGGTAACTACCACCCGCACGGTGACGCGTCGATCTACGACACCCTGGTCCGGATGGCCCAGCCCTGGTCACTGCGCTACCCACTGGTCGACGGTCAGGGCAACTTCGGCTCGCCGGGTAACGACCCCGCAGCCGCCATGCGTTACACCGAGGCCCGGCTGACCCCGCTGGCCATGGAGATGCTGCGGGAAATCGACGAGGAGACAGTCGATTTCATCCCGAACTACGACGGCCGGGTGCAGGAACCCACGGTGCTGCCCAGCCGGTTCCCCAACCTGCTGGCCAACGGTTCGGGCGGTATCGCCGTCGGTATGGCCACCAACATCCCGCCGCACAACCTGCGTGAGCTGGCCGAGGCCGTGTACTGGTGCCTGGAGAACCACGAGGCAGACGAAGAGGCCACCCTGGCCGCGGTCTGTGAGCGGGTCAAGGGTCCCGACTTCCCCACCAGCGGCCTGATCGTGGGATCGCAGGGCATCCACGACGCCTACACCACCGGCCGCGGCTCCATCCGGATGCGCGGCGTCGTGGAGATCGAAGAGGACAGCCGCGGCCGCACCGGCATCGTCATCACCGAGCTGCCGTACCAGGTCAACCACGACAACTTCATCACCTCGATCGCCGAGCAGGTGCGCGATGGCAAGCTGGCCGGAATCTCGAACATCGAGGACCAGTCCAGCGACCGCGTCGGCCTGCGAATCGTGGTGGAGCTCAAGCGCGATGCCGTCGCGAAGGTCGTGCTGAACAACCTCTACAAGCACACCCAGCTGCAGACCAGCTTCGGCGCCAACATGCTCTCGATCGTCGACGGCGTGCCCCGCACGCTGCGCCTCGATCAGATGATCCGGCACTACGTCGCCCACCAACTCGACGTCATCGTCCGGCGCACCCGGTACCGGCTGCGCAAGGCCAACGAGCGGGCCCACATCCTGCGCGGTCTGGTCAAGGCGCTCGACGCCCTCGACGAGGTGATCGCGTTGATCCGGGCGTCGCAGACGGTTGAGATCGCCCGCGCCGGGCTGATCGAGCTGCTGGACATCGACGAGATCCAGGCCCAGGCGATCCTCGACATGCAGTTGCGTCGGCTGGCCGCCCTGGAACGCCAGAAGATCGTCGACGACCTGGCCAAGATCGAGGCCGAGATCGCCGACCTCGAGGACATTCTGGCCAAGCCGGAACGCCAGCGAAAGATCGTCCATGACGAACTGGCCGAGATCGTGGAGAAGTACGGCGATGACCGTCGTACCCGGATCATGCCGGCGGACGGCGACGTCAGCGACGAGGACCTGATCGCCCGCGAAGACGTCGTGGTCACCATCACCGAGACCGGATACGCCAAGCGGACCAAGACCGACCTGTACCGCAGCCAGAAGCGTGGCGGTAAGGGCGTGCAGGGTGCGGGGCTGAAGGCCGACGACATCGTCAACCACTTCTTCGTCTGCTCCACCCACGACTGGATCCTGTTCTTCACCACGCAGGGACGGGTGTACCGGGCCAAGGCCTACGAGCTGCCGGAGGCCTCGCGCACCGCGCGAGGTCAGCATGTGGCGAACCTGCTGGCCTTCCAGCCGGAGGAACGTATCGCCCAGGTGATCCAGCTCAAGACTTACGAGGACGCGCCGTATCTGGTGCTCGCCACCCGCAACGGCCTGGTGAAGAAGTCCAAGCTGGTCGACTTCGATTCGAACCGTTCCGGCGGCATCGTGGCGATCAACCTGCGCGACGGTGACGAGCTGGTCGGCGCGGTGCTGTGCTCGGCTGACGATGATCTGCTGCTGGTCAGCGCCAACGGGCAGTCCATCCGGTTCTCGGCGACGGACGAGGCGCTGCGGCCGATGGGGCGGGCCACCTCCGGCGTGCAGGGCATGCGGTTCAACGAGGATGACCGGCTGCTGTCCCTCAACGTGGTCCAGCCGGACACATATCTGCTGGTCGCAACGGCGGGCGGTTACGCCAAACGCACGGCGATCGACGAGTACACGGTTCAGGGCCGCGGTGGCAAAGGGATCCTGACGATCCAGTACGACCGCAAACGTGGCAGTCTGGTCGGAGCGCTGATCGTCGATGACGAGACGGAGTTGTACGCCATCACCTCCGGTGGCGGCGTCATCCGTACCGCCGCACGTCAGGTTCGCAAGGCCGGACGCCAGACCAAGGGTGTCCGCTTGATGAACCTGGGCGACGGCGACACACTGATTGCGATTGCGCGCAACGCCGAGGAGGACTCGGATCCGGATGGCGACGAGTCAGACGAGGCGTGACGCTGTCGCTGAGGCCCGCCGCGGACCTCGGCCTGAGCTAAGGAGCTGTTAGGTGAGTTCACCGAGCGAGCCGGGGTACCCGCGAGCGGGCGACCGGCCCGGCAGCTCCAACGGCTCGGGTACCGGGTCCGAGGGCCCCGCGTCGGCGACCAAGTCGACCGGGGTCCGCGCCGGCGGCGGTCAGATCACCGAGACGGGTGAGGCGCCGCCGTGGCAGCGCGGAACCGGGCCGGTGCGGAGCCGCGCGAGGACGCCGCCCACGCCCCCAGCGCGCACTCACCGGGTGTGGAAGCCCGGCTGCAGCGCTTCGTCGCCGGTAACGAGACCAAGGACACCGAGCAGCAGCCCCGTCCGGCCCGTCCGGCCTCGGCTCCCGCTGCCCCACCGACGTCGTCGGCTCCGCGCAACGAGCCGGTGCGTCCCGAGGCGTATGCGAGCGAGATCCCGGACCTGTCCGGACCCACGGTGCGCACACCGCAGCGCAAGGCCTCTGCCGATGCCCCGGCGGCCCGATCCTCGAGCAACTCCCCGACCACCCGGATCCAGGTGTCGGGCCGCACCGCGCATCAGGGTCCGGTGCGAGCCAGCATGCAGATCCGCCGGGTTGACCCGTGGACTGTGCTGAAGGTCTCGCTGGTGCTGTCGGTCGTCCTGTTCTTCGTATGGATGATCGCGGTGGCGTTCCTCTACCTGGTGCTCGGCGCCATGGGTGTGTGGAGCAAGCTCAACAGCAACGTCGGTGACCTGCTGACCAGTGCCAGCGGCGCCTCTGGAGGCGAATTGGTTTCCAGTGGAACGATTTTCGGCGGGGCGGCGCTGATCGGCCTGGTGAACATCGTGGTGCTGTGCGCGATGGCGACCATCGGGGCGTTCATCTACAACCTGACCACCGATCTGGTCGGCGGGGTCGAGGTCACGCTGGCCGACCGGGATTGATTTGGGAGTCGGCGCCCCCGTGCGGTAATCTCTGCGCTCGGTCGATCCCAATTTTCGGGCCTATAGCTCAGGCGGTTAGAGCGCTTCGCTGATAACGAAGAGGTCGGAGGTTCGAGTCCTCCTAGGCCCACGACACCCGGTGTAACCGGTGATCATCGAGAGGTTGCGCCATGCGGTTCATACTTCTGGCCGGCATCGCAGCCGCCGCGGTGATCGTCTGGCGATCGCGCCACGGTGAAGAGATTTGGCACGAGGCGGACGCTACGCCGCCCCGGCCGGATACGGGGCCTTAGCTCAGTTGGTAGAGCGCTGCCTTTGCAAGGCAGATGTCAGGAGTTCGAATCTCCTAGGCTCCACAAATCAAGAGCAGTCACGAGCGGTTCCGGCCTCAGACGCCGGAGCCGCTTTTTTTGTTCGTGACCACCACTGTCCCAGTCGGTAAGCTGCCGCTGTCCACAGGCGGCAGCGCCACCGTGAGGAAGAGGGAACTCCGTGATACGAGCGTTCATCGTGGGACTGGCCGTCATGACCGTCGCCGCGTGCGGGTCGGAGAGCGCCCCCGCGCCGTCCAGCCCGGCCGCCACCTCGGCCCAGGCCGCGGCCAGTGACGAACAACAGATCCGCGATCTGATCGACGAGCAGGAAGCCGCGATGGCGGGCTTCGACTTCGACAGGATGGCCGAGCTGACCTGTGCGCAGTACCGTGACGCCGTCCTGGCCCAGCCGGACACGATGTTCCCGCCGATCAGCGAGGCCGGAACCCCTGAGGAACTGGCCGCGAAGCCCGCCGATGTGCTGACCGAGGCGCTCAAACAGCAGTACCCCACCGCATCGGACGCCACGATCGGCAAACTCGTCGATGCGCTCATCCGGTACGACGAACCGGCCTACAAGGCTGCCAACCTCGAGATTCTGCGGCAGACCACCACGGTGACGATCGACAAGGTGGACAACGTCAAGGTCACCGGCGACAACGCGACCGCGGATCTGACCGTGTCCTGGAAATCCGGTGACCGGCCACCGGCCACGAGCACGGATTCGAACACGTTCCTCAAAGAGGGCGGTCAATGGCTGGACTGTGAGGAGCCGTCGGCGGAATAGCCGGTCTCACAACGGCTTTGACGGCGGGCCCGGGCTTCGATCAGGGCCGGGGTGTCACGTCGACGCTCGGTGGCAGCGGTGAGGGCTCGGGCCGGGTGGAGCGCCGCAGGATGGAGAACGTCACCGCTCCGCCCGCCAGGACCGCCGCCGCGACCCCGGCGAAAACCAGGCGGCGGCGGCGCCGCGATTTGGGCTGTGGCGCTGCCGCGGCCTCCTGCAGTACTTCGGGCAGCGCCGCCACCGCTTGCGCGGCCGCGGCGAGCTGACGGCGCAGCTTGCCCGACTCGTAGCGCTTGCGCAGACCGGCAGCCGCGGCCGACACGGTGTTCGCGCTGATACCCACCACTCCGCGGGTGACATCGACCGGGCCGACAGTGCTGTATTTCAAGCCGCGGGCTAGACGCTGACGGGGGGCCAACCGGGTATCGACGTTCGCGGTCATCGGGGCACCTTTCTGGGCACTGGCGGCGGAGGTGAAGTGCGGCCGTTTGTCGGCTGCGATCCAGACTGCCATCTCCGGGCGACTCTGGGGCCGTTGGTGGGGTATCTGACGGTTGCCGGCGACCGGGATGGCAGACTGGGTAGCCGTGACGAGCCCCATTCAGACCGCGACGGCGACACTGCACACCAACCGCGGCGATATCAAGATCGCACTGTTCGGAAACCACGCTCCCAAGACCGTGGCCAACTTCGTCGGCTTGGCGCAGGGCACGAAGGACTACAGCACCGAGAACGCCTCGGGTGGCACGTCCGGACCCTTCTACGATGGGGCGATCTTCCACCGGGTGATCGACGGCTTCATGATCCAGGGCGGCGACCCGACCGGCACCGGCCGCGGTGGCCCGGGCTTCCAGTTCGCCGACGAGTTCCACCCCGAGCTGCAGTTCGACAAGTCCTACCTGCTGGCCATGGCCAACGCCGGGCCGGGCACCAACGGCTCCCAGTTCTTCATCACGGTCGGCAAGACCCCGCACCTGAACCGGCGCCACACCATCTTCGGTGAGGTTGTCGATCCGGAGTCGCAGAAGGTGGTCGACGCCATCGCGTCCACCCCGACCGACCGCTCGGACCGTCCGACCGAGCCGGTTGTCATCGAATCGATCACCGTGTCATAACGGGCCGAACCCCGCACATACAAATGCGCGACGCCCCCGATCACGGGGGCGTCGCGTGTTGTGTGGGGGTATTCGTCACCGGGCCGTGAAACCGGCCTGTGTGAGTGCATCCAAGACGTCCAGCGGGTCGGTCCCCAGGTCCCACCGCGTGAGGACCTCCAGCCGGTCATCGACCGTGTCGATCTCCAGGAGGCGGACCCGTCGGGCGATCCGGCGGAACTCGGTGATGCGGATCAGCCGGATGTCATCGCGGCGATATGTCCGGGTATGCCACCAACCGGCGACCGTGAGACCGTCTTGGTTAATTGCCAGTTTGGGTCGTGCCCGCCACGACAATGTTGCGAACGTGAGCAATCCCACGCCAGCTATGCCGGCAAGAACACGTCCGGGCGGGTCTGTGATCAGCGTCACAGCCGGGATAGCCATCATGAGACCGGCTATGCCGCAACCAGCGACTCCGGCGGCCGGTGGGCCCCATTGAGTTTGCTGCACTGGTTGTTCACACCCTTTTACCAAGGCTAATGGAGTTATCCACAGGTGCTATCCCCAATGGGGATGAATCACAACGATGTGATTGAGCACCGCGATGGTTGCTGAACCGGTAACGCTGAAAACGTAAGATGAATTCATTATGAGGCGGCCGGTGGTCAGCGCCAGCGCATCGTGAGCAACAGCCCACTGATCATGAAAGCAAAGGCGATGGCGTAGTTCCACGGACCCAGGTCAGCCATCCACTGCAGGAAGGACGGCGTGTCCACCGGGTTGGTCGCGGCCAACTGGAACACCAGCAGCCACAGCAGGCCGAACAGCATGAGGCCGATGAACAGCGCGACAAACCACACACTCGACGGCCCGGCTTTCACCTTGACCGGAGTCCGGCTCACCGCCTTGATGGTGAAATCGTTCTTCTTACGGACTTTGGACTTGGGCATGGGTACCTTCGCGGACAGTCGGCGTCACACGGTGCGACGATGAGGCAGGATGCCTCACGAGCCTAACGTAGCTGTACGGCCAGGAGAGACTGTGATGGACCAACCGGATCGATCCCCGTGGCGCTTCGGCGTACCGGTGATCTGCCTGGCCGCCGGCTTGCTGCTGGCCGCCACACACGGGGTCTCCGGCGGTGACGAGATTCGCCGCAGCGATGCTCCCCGCCTCGTCGACCTGGTGCGCGAGGCACAGCAATCGGTAAATCGGCTGACCGCCCAGCGCGATTCGCTGTCCACCGAGATCGACAGCCATCACGGCGGATCCCCCGGATCGCACGCCGCGCTCGAGGCCATCACCAGGCGCTCCGCCGAGCTGGCCGTCGACGCGGGCACGGTACCCATGCGCGGTCCCGGCCTGGTGGTGACGCTCAACGACGCCCAGCGCGACGCCCAGGGCCGCTTTCCCCGCGACGCCTCCCCCGATGACCTCGTCGTGCACCAGCAGGACATCCAGGCCGTCTTGAATGCACTGTGGAGCGCCGGCGCCGAAGGCATCCAGATGCAGGACCAGCGCATCATCGCCACCTCGGCCCCTCGCTGCGTCGGCAACACCCTGCTGCTCAACGGCCGGACCTACAGCCCGCCGTACGTCATCACCGCGATCGGCGATGCGTCCGCCATGCAGGCCGCCCTGGCGGCCGCTCCGTACGTGACCCTCTACAAGCAGTACGTCGTGCGGTTCGGGTTGGGCTATGCCGAAGAACCCCGGGCCGAGGTCGAGCTCACCGGCTACACCGAGCCCCTGCGGATGCGCTACGCGAAACCGGCGGGGCCTGTCGGCTATTAAACCCGCTTTTCGGGGCCGGTAGCCTAAGTCAATGCAGGTTCTGGTCGTCGACAACTATGACAGCTTCGTGTTCAACCTGGTCCAGTATCTGGGCCAGCTCGGGGTGGACGCGCAGGTGTGGCGCAACGACGACGAACGCCTGGGCACCGATGCCGACCTCGCGAAAGCGGCAGCCGACTTCGACGGTGTCCTGCTGAGCCCGGGCCCGGGTACCCCGGAACGGGCCGGAGCCACCATCCCGCTGGTGCACGCCTGTGCGGCGGCCGGCACTCCCCTACTCGGCGTCTGCCTCGGCCACCAGGCCATCGGGGTGGCATTCGGCGGAACCGTCGACCGTGCGCCGGAACTGCTGCACGGCAAGACCAGCGTCGTGCACCACGCCGATGCCGGGGTGCTCAAGGGTCTGCCGGACCCGTTCACCGCGACCCGCTACCACTCCCTGACAATCCTTCCCGAGACCGTGCCCGATGAACTCGAGGTGATCGGCCAGACCGACGGCGGCGTCATCATGGCGGTGCGTCATCGGCAGCTACCCATCCACGGGGTGCAGTTCCACCCGGAGTCGATCCTGACCGAAGGCGGACACCGCATGCTGGCCAACTGGCTCGGCGTATGCGGTGCCGCTCCCGAGGAACGTCTGGTGGCCGCCCTCGAAGCCGAGGTGGCCCGCGCCGTAGCGGCGGCTACGACGCGAAGCTCAGCGTGATCTTCGAGCCGAAGTTCACCCCGGTCCCCGGCGGCGGGCTCTGGGTGACCACCGCATTGGTGCGCTGACCGCTGTCCCGGACGTCCGGGCCCTTGTCCAGCACACCGGTCCAGCCCAGCGCGCTCAGGCGTTGGTAGGCCTCATCCCAGAACTGCCCGACCAGGTTGGGCATCACGAACTGGTTGCCCTTGGACACGTGGATCTGGATCGGTGTGTCCTTGGGGACCGAGGTTCCAGCGGGTGGTTCGGTACCGACGACCTGGCCCGCGGGTGCGGTGTTGTCGACGTCGATGACGACGGTGCTGGTGAAGCCCGACGCGGTCAGGATCTGCTTGCACACGTCGACGCCCTGGTTGGTGCAGGACGGAACCGCGGTGTTCTCCGGGCCCGAACCCACCACGAGGGTGACCTCGTAGATGATCCCCGCGGTCTGATTCGCCGGTGGGTTGGTCGCGAGCACGCGGCCCTTCTGCTCCGGTGTCGACGGGCTCGTGGTCTCCTTGACCTTCTCGAACTTGGCGTCCTTGAGCTTCTGTCTGGCCTGGGCCGGGGTCAGTCCGGCCACATCGGGAATCTGGGCCTGCTCGGGTCCGGTCGACACATTGACGGTGATCTCGTCGCCGGCGGCCGCCATGCTGTTGGCCGCCGGATCGGTGCCGATGACGTACTCCGGCCGGACCTGGTTGTCCGGCTGGGGTTCGGTGCGGGTCTTGAAGCCCCGGTTCTGCAGCGCGGCAACGGCATCCGCCGATCGCTGACCGCTGACATCGGGCACCTGCACATCGCGTGGCTTGCCGTCGAACATGTTGATCGCCACCGTCACCACCACGGTGAGTACCGCCAGGACCGCGACCGCGATCAACCAGCGGGCCACCGAGGCACTGCGGTCGGCCGGGCGGGGCACCACCAGGTTCTGGGTGGGTGCGGCGCCGCCCTGGGCCAGCATCGGCCCGGAGTTCATCATCGACGTCCGCTCGGCGTCGGTCAGCACCTTGGGGGCCTCGGGAGCCTCACCGCTGTGCACCCGAATCAGATCGCTGCGCATCTCGGCCGCGGTCTGGTACCGGTTGTCGGGGTTCTTGGCCAGGGCCTTGAGCACCACGGCGTCGAGCTCCGGGGAGATACCGGTGTGCCGGTGCGACGGCGGGACCGGATCCTCGCGGACATGCTGGTAGGCCACCGCGACCGGCGAATCACCGATGAAAGGTGGTTCGCCCGTGAGGATTTCGTAGAGCACACAGCCCAGCGAGTAGACGTCGGAGCGGGCATCGACGGTCTCACCGCGGGCCTGCTCGGGCGACAGATACTGCGCGGTGCCGATCACCGCGGCGGTCTGCGTGACACTGTTGCCGGTGTCGGCCAGCGCGCGCGCGATACCGAAGTCCATCACCTTCACAGCGTTGTTCTTGCTGATCATGATGTTGGCCGGCTTCACGTCGCGGTGCACGATGCCGTGCTGGTGGCTGAAGTTAAGCGCCTGGCAGGCGTCGGCGATGATCTCGATCGCCCGGCGCGGCGGGATCGGACCCTCGCCGTGCACGATGTCGCGCAGCGTCACACCGTCGACGTACTCCATGACGATGTAGGGCAGCGGACCGTTGGGTGTCTCGGCCTCGCCGGTGTCATACACCGCCACGATGGCAGGGTGGTTCAGCGCGGCCGCGTTCTGCGCCTCGCGGCGGAAGCGCAGGTAGAAGCTGGGGTCGCGGGCCAGGTCGGCGCGCAGGACCTTGACCGCGACATCACGGTGCAGCCGGGTGTCGCGTGCGATGTGGACTTCGGACATGCCACCGAAGCCGAGAATTTCACCGAGTTCATATCGGTCAGAGAGATGCTGAGGCGTCGTCATCGCAGTATCTGTTCCGGTGCCTTGGGGACAGCCTGGGCGTCAGCCCCGGTGTCTGCCGGCACGATCACGTGGAATGCCAGGTCCGGCAACGCTGCCGGGGTCTGGTAGGGCGTCGTCTCGGTCACCGTATCGGTGACGGTGGGCGGTGGTGACTGCTGCTGGTCCTTGCGATCCTGCGCGTTGAGAACGATCAGGATGGCGATCACGATCGCCAGCGCACCGAGCACGCCGGCGGCCCACAGCAGGGCTCGCTGGCCCGACGAGAACGTGCGCCGCGCGGGCTGCGCGGGCCGGTGGGCGGCCGTGACCGGCCGGGCCCGGGTGGCGGTCACCGGTGTGCGGCCGGACAGATCCGCCGCGGCGCGGGCCTGTGCGGCCGACGGCACCGCGGCCGGAGCGGCCCGGCCCAGTGTCGGAGCCTGGTTGGGACGCGGGGGACGACGGCCGGAGCGCACCGCGGCCACCGCGTCGGCGAACGGGCCGCCGGACTTGTAGCGCATCCCCGGGTTCTTCACCAGGGTGATCTCGATCAGCTCGCGGACATTGGGCGGCAGATCCGCGGGCAGCGGCGGCGGCGTCTCCTTGATGTGCTTCATCGCCACCGTCAGCGCACCCTCGCCGGTGAACGGACGCTTGCCCGAAACAGACTCGTACCCAACGACTCCCAGCGAGTACACGTCGCTGGCGGCGGTGGCGTCATGACCAAGGGCCTGCTCGGGTGCGATGTACTGGGCGGTGCCCATCACCATGCCGGTCTGGGTGACCGGGGCGGCGTCGACGGCCTTGGCGATACCGAAGTCGGTCAGCTTCACCTGGCCCGTGGGCGTGATCAGGATGTTGCCGGGCTTGACGTCGCGGTGGACCAGACCGGCGGTGTGGGCCACCTGCAGGGCCCGCCCGGTCTGCTCGAGCATGTCCAGGGCGTGGCGCAGCGACAACCGGCCGGTGCGCTTGAGCACAGAGTTCAACGGCTCGCCGTTGATCAACTCCATCACCAGATACGCCGTGCGGCCCTCACCGTCCAGCTCGGTCTCGCCATAGTCGTACACGCTGGCGATGCCCGGGTGGTTGAGCATCGCGACGGTGCGGGCCTCGGCCCGGAACCGCTCGACGAACTCCGCATCCTCGGAGAACTCGGCCTTGAGTACCTTGACCGCGACACGCCGGCCGAGCCGTGAGTCGACGGCCTCCCAGACCTGACCCATGCCGCCCGTGGCGATCAGTCGCTGCAGCCGGTACCGCCCGGACAGCGTGACTCCAACCCGGGGACTCATGAATCCTCCCGTAGCGCCGCCGCGATGGTGGCGCGTCCGATCGGGGCGGCGAGTGCGCCGCCGGTGGCCGACAACCGGTCCCCGCCGTCCTCGATCAACACCGAGACCGCGACCTTGGGGTCGGAGGCCGGTGCGAATGCGATGTACCAGGCATGCGGCGGAGTGTTACGGGGATCCGTCCCGTGCTCTGCCGTACCGGTCTTAGAAGCGATCTGCACGCCGGCGATGGCTCCCTTCTGCTGAGTCACCTGCTCGGCGGCGACCATCAAGTCCGTAAGTGTAGCTGCGACCTGGGGTGACACCGCCCGGCGCTCTTGGGCGGGCGCGGTGGTGGCGATCGTGGTCAGGTCGGGTCCTTTTAGGCTATCCACAAGATACGGGCGCATGGCGATGCCGTCATTAGCGATGGTCGCAGCCACCTGTGCGTTCTGCAGCGGCGTCAAGGCGACATCGCGCTGTCCGATGCTCGACATGCCCAGCGCCGCGCCGTCGGCGATGGGGCCGGTGGTGGATTCGGCGACCTGCAGCGGGATGGCCGGCGGCGCAGCGTCGAGGCCGAAGGCTTGTGCGGTGGCCTTGAGCTTGTCGGCCCCCGTCTTGAGCCCGAGCTCGACGAACGCGGTGTTGCACGATTTGGCGAACGCGTCGCGCAGGGAGGCGGTGGGCCCGGGCCCACAGGATGCCCCGCCGAAGTTCTCCAGCGTCGCGGTGCTGTCGGGCAGCGGGATCCGCGGCGCCGCGGTCAGCTGGGTGTCGGGGGTGCTGCCGGCCTGCAGGGCCGCTGCGGTGGTGATCACCTTGAACGTCGACCCCGGCGGGTAGGTCTCGGAGATGGCGCGGTTGAGCAACGGCGACTGTGCGTCGTCGCGCAGCTGCTGCCAGGCCTGGCCCTGGGCGTTCATATCGTGCGTGGCCAACTGGTTGGGGTCGTACGACGGTGACGACACCATGGCCAGGATCTTGCCGGTAGAGGGCTCCAGGGCCACCACAGAGCCCTTGCAGGGGCCGTCACAGCCGTCCTGCAACGCATCCCAGGCCGCCTGCTGCACCTGAGGCTTGATGGTGGTGTCGACATTCCCACCGCGCGGGTCGCGGCCGGTGAAGAAATCGGCCAGCCGGCGGCCGAACAACCGTTCGTCGGAGCCGTTGAGGATGGAATCCTCCGCCCGCTCGAGCCCGGTGCTGGAGTAGCCCAGCGAGTAGAACCCGGTGATGGGGGCGTAGACCTCAGGATTCGGGTAGGTGCGCAGGAAGCGGAACCGGCCGTCGGTGGCCACCGAATAGGCCAGCAGCTGCCCGCCCGCGGTGATCTGGCCGCGCTGGCGCGAGTACTCGTCGAGCAGCACCCGCTGATTGCGCGGGTCCGCGCGCAGGCCGTCGGCCGTGAACACCTGGGTGATGGTGGCATTGGCCAACAGCAGCACGATCAGCACCATGATCGTGACTGCCACCCGGCGCAGGGAGGTGTTCATACCTTCTCGATCACCTCGGTGTTGGCCGCGGCGATGGGAGTCGGGTTGGGCGCCGGGGTGGTGGTGATCGGGCGGCGTGCGGCATGCGAGATGCGCACCAGGATGGCCAGCAGGATGTAGTTGGCCAGCAGTGAGGAGCCGCCGTAGGACATCCACGGAGTCGTCAGGCCGGTCAACGGGATCAGTTTGGTGACGCCGCCGACCACGATGAACAGCTGGATCGCCAGTGTCGAGGCCAGCCCGGCCGCCAGAAGCTTGCCGAAGCTGTCGCGGACCGCGATCGCGGTGCGCATCCCGCGGATGATCAGGATCGTGTAGAGCATGAGAACGCCTGCCAGCCCGACCAATCCGAGTTCCTCGCCGATCGCGGCGATGATGAAATCGGTGGCGGCGGCGGGCACCGTCCCGGGCTGTCCGTTGCCCAGACCGGTGCCGAAGATGCCTCCGGTGGCGAAGCTGAACAGGGACTGCACCATCTGGTAGCCGGCGCCGTCAGGATCGGCGAACGGGTCGAGCCAGGTCTCCACCCGCACCCGGACATGGCCGAAAACCTGGTACGCCACAATGCTTCCCGCTGCGAACAGGGCAAGGCCGATCACTACCCAGCTCAGCCGCTCGGTGGCCACGTAGACCAGCACCAGGAACGACGCGTACAGCAGAAGTGAAGTGCCCAAGTCCTTTTCGAAAACCATCACACCCACCGAGGCGGCCCAGGCCAGTAGCAGGGGAGCCAGGTCGCGGGGCCGCGGCAGGTCGAGTCCGAGGAAATGCTTTCCCGCGCTGGTGAACAGGTCGCGCTTGGCCACCAGCACCGCCGCGAAGAAGATGAGCAGCAGGATCTTGGAGAACTCGGCGGGCTGAATCGAGAAGCCGGGGAACTGGATCCAGATCTTGGCGCCGTACTGCTCGGAGTACTTCGCCGGAAGCAATGCCGGGATGACAAGCAGCACAAGGCCGGTCAGCGCGCAGATGTACCCGTACCGGGCCAGCATGCGGTGGTCTGTCAGCAGCGCGACCACGACCGAGAATCCGATGACACCGACCAGCGTCCACATCATCTGCTGGTTGGCGGTGCCGCCGAGCCCGTCGGCGGTCAGCTCGCCCTTGGCCAGGTCGAGCCGGTGGATCATCACCAGGCCCAGCCCGTTGAGCAGTGCCACGACGGGCAGCAGCAGTGGGTCGGCATAGGGCGCGAACCGGCGCACGGCCACGTGCGCGGCCCCCATCAGGACCATGAACGTGATGACGTGGCGGGCCAGATCCCAGCTCAGGCCCTGTTCCTGGTTGGCCTCCACGATCAGCAGCGCCACCGTGGTGATGAAGGCGGCAAACCCCAGAAGCAGCAGTTCCGCGTTGCGCCGATTGGGTAGCGGCGGCATGACGGTAACCGGCGACTGAGGTTGAGTCGTCATGACACTGCTCGGCAGTTCGTCCCTGGTTCGGGTGGCGGGGGAGGCAGTGCGGTGACGGTCGGTGACGGCGAGGGCGACGGCGCAGCCGGGGCAGGCGTCGGGGCGCCGGGAACGGGTGTCTCGTGACGGGCTGGGCGCCGGGGCGGGCTTGGAGGTCGTCGTCGGCGGGGTGCGCGGCGCGCATACCGGCAGGACGGAGCTGCGGGCCAGATCGCTGATCTGGGTGAAGGCCTCGTCCTGGGTGCCGCCCGGCAGGCCGGCGGTCACCTGGGCCCGTTCGGAGGGACGCAGGTCGTTGACCGCCATCAGCCGGCAGTCGCGGTGCCCTTGCTCGTCGTCGGCGGCGATCAGCGACAGTTCGTTGCGGGCGTTGAGGCAGCCGAGACGAAAGGGCTCCTGCAGCGAGATGCCCAGAAACGAGCCCTGCACGCCGCGCATGATCGACACCGTGCCGTCGTGTTCGGCGACGTAGTAGTTGTTGCGGATGATCTCCCGGCCGATGGCGAGCCCGCCGACGAGCACCAGCACCAGGAGCACCGCGGCGATGACGAAGCGGCGGCGTGACCGCGGCTTGCGATCGGGTTCGGCCGGCTGGGGGACCACCCGTTTGGGTTCGTTGCGGCGAGGGTTGAACGCCGAGGCCCGTCCGGCGGCCGTGTCCGGTGGGGCGCTCTGGTCGTCGTCCCCGGATACCGCGCCGGCCAGGATCGGTTGGGTCTGCCCGTAGTCGTAGTCGACGACGTCGGCGACCACCACGGTCACGTTGTCCGGGCCGCCGCCGCGCAGCGCCAACTCGATCAGCCGGTCGGCGCTCTCGGCGACGTCCTCGATCTGCAGGGCCTCGTGGATGGTCTCGTGGCTGACCGGATCGGAAAGGCCGTCCGAGCACAGCAGATAGCGGTCGCCGGCCTTGGCCTCGCGCATGATCAAGGTCGGCTCGACCTCGTGCCCGGTCAGCGCCCGCATGATCAGCGAGCGCTGCGGATGGCTGTGGGCCTCCTCGGCGGTGATGCGCCCCTCGTCGACCAGCGTCTGGACGAACGTGTCGTCCTTGGTGATCTGGGTCAGCTCGCCGTCGCGCAGGAGGTAACCGCGCGAATCGCCGATGTGGACCAGGCCCAGCCGGTTGCCCGCGAACAGGATGGCGGTGAGCGTCGTGCCCATGCCCTCGAGCTCGGGGTCGGCCTCGACATGGGCCGCGATCGCGGAATTACCCTGGCCGACCGCGCTGTTGAGCTTGCCCAGCAGGTCGCCACCGGGTTCGTCGTCATCGAGATGGGCCAGCGCCGCGATCACCAACTGTGAGGCCACTTCGCCGGCGGCGTGGCCGCCCATGCCGTCGGCCAGCGCCAGCAGCCGCGCCCCGGCGTACACCGAGTCCTCATTGTTGGCGCGCACCAGCCCGCGATCGCTACGCGCGGCATATCGGAGAACGAGGGTCATAGTGTGTCTCGCGCTCCTCGCATGCGCGGTATCGAACCTGCTCCTCGCGTGCGCGTTGCCAGATCTGCTCCTCGCGTGCGCGGCGTCACGGACGCAACTCGATTACCGTCTTACCGATTCGAACCGGTGTTCCGATCGAAACTCTTACCGCTGTTGTCACCTTCGCCCTGTCAAGGTATGTGCCGTTGGTCGATCCTAGGTCCTCGACGTACCACTCCGAACCTCGTGGTGAGAGACGGGCGTGGCGCGTCGAAGCGTAATCATCGGTGAGCACAAGAGTGGAGTCGTCGGCACGGCCGATCAGCACCGGCTGGGCACCCAACGTGATGCGGGTTCCGGCCAGTGCGCCCTCGGTGACCACCAATTGCCGCGCGATGTGACGGCGGTCCCGGCTCGGCAGCAGGGAACCGCGCAGAGCCAACCCCCGGCGCACCATCACCGCGCCCGTGGGCGCGTAGATATCGGTCCGCAGGATGCGCAGCACCGACCAGATGAACAGCCACAGCAGCAGGAGGAATCCGACACGTGTCAGCTGCAGCACTAACCCCTGCATCTGACGTCCTCTCCGTATCCGCCCCACTGGTACCGCTCAGCTACCGTCGGCAACGTCACGATACTTGGACGGCGATCGCCGTGAGGGCGAAGCGGGGTGCTTGCCACTCAGGTGTGTCCGGTCTCAGACGCTCAGTGCACGCGCACGATGATCTCGGAATGGCCCAGCCGGATCACGTCGCCGTCGGCCAACTGCCACTCCTGCACCGGGGCGTTGTTCACGGTGGTGCCGTTGGTGGAGTTGAGGTCTGACAGCAACGCAACCTGGCCGTCCCACCGGATCTCCAGATGCCGGCGTGACACCCCGGTGTCGGGAAGACGGAACTGCGCGTCCTGTCCGCGGCCGATCACGTTGGCGCCTTCGCGCAACTGGTAGGTACGACCACTGCCGTCGTCGAGCTGGAGGGTGACCGCAGCGCCGCCGGCGGCATAATCGCCGCCGCCGTACCCGCCCTGCTGGCCGCCGTACCCGGGCTGGCCGCCCTGCGGTGCGCCGTACTCGCCGCCGCCGTAGCCGCCGCCCTGCTCGCCATAGCCCGGCTCCCCGTAGCCACCCTGCTCGGGGTAACCGCCCTGCTGGGGCTCGGCATAGCCGCGGCCATAGTCCTGCTGCTGGCCGTAGTCCTGACGTCCGTAGGGCTGGGCGCCGCCGCCGTAGCCACCCTGCTCGGGGTAGCCACCGCCCTGACGCTGGTCCTGACGTCCGTAGTCGTACTCGGCGCCGCCGTAACCGGGCTGCCCGCCCTGAGGAGGCTGGCCGTAGCCGCCGCCCGGCTGGCCGCCGTAGCCGCGGTCATAACCGCCGCCCTGCTGACCGCCGTAACCGGCGGGCGGACGCTGCTGCTCGTAGGACTGCGGAGGGTAGTTGCCCTGGTCGGGGTAGCCGCCTTGATCGGGGTATCCACCCTGGTCCGGGTAGCCGCCCTGGTCGGGGTACCCACCCCGGTCGCCGCCGTAGCCGCCGCGCTGCGGGGGGTAACCGCCCGGTTCCTGCGGAGGGTAGCCGCCCTGATCCGGCGGGTACTGGCCGCCGCGGGGGTCATCCTGCGGGTGTCCGTAGCGGTCGTCGTAATAGTCGTCGCCGGGCCGCCCTTGTCCCTGGCCGCCGCGGTAATTCGGGTTATCGGTCATAGGTGGTTCTCCTGATTCTGCGGTGAACGCATGGTCGCCTTGGGCTCGCGCGGATTCGCCAGCGGTCGAATCGGGGTTGACCGCGCCGTGCGCGCGGAACTGTCCGGTGTGCAGGTTCGGTGATTGCTCGAATCTAACGACAACATCACCATACGTTTGCCACCCCTGATCACGGATGAATCCCCCCAGATGCTTGGCGAACGCGGTCGAGGTCAGGTCAGTATCGGCGCTTACCTTCTTATAGTCAGTGCCACTGAGCGTAATTACGTAGTCGTTCGGTGCCAAAACTTGTCCACCGGCCACCGTACGGGCTCGGGTTTCGGCTTCCCGGCACAACGCCGTCTCTACTTCTCGGGGCACTATCGAGCCGCCGAAGACCCGGGCGAACGCATCGCCGACGGTCGACTCGAGTTTGCGTTCGATGCGGTCGACCAGACCCATGTCACCGCCCGCCTTTTCTCGTTGTCGCTCGCCGCCTCGGCACGGTCACCCGTGCTCCCGCGTGTCGCTCTGGCCACACTGCTCACAAGCATGGTATCGGCCTGGTGCCCAAATGCGGGACCAACAGAACTCTGAGAATCCGATCGATGCAGGTCAGTGACCTGATCTAGATGAGCTTAAGGGTTTTCTGACAATCTGACGGCCGGTAGATCGGCCCGCTGATCGGCCGGTTTGGGAACGGCGCGCTCGCAGTGTTACGCTGCCTCGGTCATTCGGGCGAGTGGCGGAATGGCAGACGCGCTGGCTTCAGGTGCCAGTGTCCTTCGGGACGTGGGGGTTCAAGTCCCCCTTCGCCCACAGAGAGCGGTTCACACGAACTGCGACGAAGGCCGCGGACTCAACAGAGTTCGCGGCCTTCGTGTTTGGCGGGACGCTGCTACTTGCGCTTCAGCAGTTGCAGTAGATAGTCGCCGTACCCGGATTTGGGCAGTTCCTTGGCACGGGCGGCCAGTTGATTGTCATTGATATAGCCGGACCGCCACGCGATCTCCTCGGGCACCCCGATTTTCAATCCTTGGCGGCGTTCGATGGTGCGCACGAAATCGCTGGCGTCCAGAAGGGAGTCGAAGGTGCCGGTGTCCAGCCAGGCCGTCCCGCGGGCCAGCACCTCGACCGAGAGCCGGCCCTGGTCGAGATAGGTCTGGTTGATCTCGGTGATCTCATATTCACCGCGGGCCGATTTCCGCAGCGACCGGGCTATCTCTATGACGTCGTTGTCATAGAAGTACAGCCCCGGCACCGCGTACTGGGACTTGGGCACGGCCGGCTTTTCCTCGAGTGACAAGGCGGTGCCGTCCGCGTTGAACTCGACCACGCCGTAGGCCGCCGGGTTCGCCACCCAGTAAGCGAAAATGGCTCCGCCGCTGACGTTTTGAAACCGGCGCAGGCTCGTCCCCAGACCTGGGCCGTAGAAAACGTTGTCGCCCAACACGAGTGCCACCGAACCGGTGCCGATGTGCTCGGCGCCGATCATGAACGCCTGGGCCAGCCCCTCGGGCTGCTGTTGGGTGGCGTAGCTCAGGTTCACCCCGAATGCCGAGCCGTCACCGAGCAGGCGCCGGAAGGCCGGGCCGTCGGTGGGCGTGGTGATCACCAGGATATCGCGGATACCGGCCATGATCAGGGTGGACAGCGGGTAGTAGACGAGCGGTTTGTCGTACACCGGCAGCAGTTGCTTGCTGACACCCATGGTGATCGGATGCAGCCGGGTGCCGGACCCGCCGGCCAGGAGAATTCCGCGCATGACGCCCGCCACCATATCGCGACCGTATCGGCGGCCTCGTTGAAATGATCCGGCTCAACCCAGCAGGTAGGACGTCATCGACAACGACCCGTAGGTGTAGCCGGTGACCAACGTGTCGACGGAGCGAGCGGACTGGGGTGCGGCCGCGGCCAGCCCGGCGAAGTACAGCATCGGGATGAAGTGGTCCGGGGTGGGTACCGCGGCCGCATGGTCGGGATGTGCGGCCAGGTTGAGGACGTCGGCGGGGGAGTGGGTGAGTTGTTCGCGGGCGGCGTCGTCGAACCGCCTGGCCCAGGCGAAGCCGTCCTCTGGCCGGGTGGGGTCCATGCCGGCGAGGTTGTGCACGATGTTGCCGCTGCCCACCACCAGCACGCCGCGCTCACGCAACGGTGCCAGCTTGGCCCCGAGCCGCAGGTGATACTCGGCCGGTTCGTTGGCGTTGATCGCCAGTTGCACAACGGGTATGGACGCGTCGGGAAAGGCGTGCACCAGCACCGACCAGGTGCCGTGATCGATACCCCAGCTGTCCATGTCGGCGCCCACCCAGGTCGGATGCACCACGTCGCTGACCTCCTCGGCCAGCTCCGGCAGCCCCGGTGCCGGGTACTGGACGTCGAACAGCTCGCGGGGGAATCCGTAGAAGTCGTGGATGGTGCGCGGGCGCGGCATCGCGGTGACCGCGGTGGCGTTGATGTACCAGTGCGCGCTGATCACCAGGATCGCGCGGGGCCGCGGCACGGTCTGCCCGAAACTGCGCCAGGCCGAGGTGAAGCGGTTGGATTCGAGGGCGTTCATCGGGCTGCCGTGGCCGATGAACGCCGCGGGCATCAGGGCGGGGGCGGTACCCATGAAGCCAGCCTAGGGTGCCGGGTTGTCCCAATGGTCGATGCAGACCAGCTCGTTGACGGGTCGCCGGCGCACCGGGCCGTGAGATCCGCGCGGCCAGCCCACCACCACGTGACCGGCCAGCATCCAGTCGTCGGGCACCCCGACGGCCTCACGCAGCAGTTGTTCCCCACCGTAGGAGGCCCAGCTGGTCAGGCAGGCCCCCAGCCCCTGGGCCCGGGCCGCGAGCAGGAAGTTCTGCATGGCGGGGAAGATCGATCCGCCGAGCAGCAGTTCCGAGGCGGTGGTAAAGCGTTGCTGGGTGAACAGCACCGAGGTGAACTCGCCTGCCCGGTCGTGCAATTCGTAGATGGCGCGGTTGGTCCTGGCCCGTCGGCTGGTGTCGTCTTGGGCGGGACGTGTCATGCCGTAGACGGGTTCGATGACCGCGAGCGCCTGGGCCGCGGCCTTGGCGACGACGGCGCGTTGCTCGGCCGAGCGCAGTACGACGAACCGCCAGGCCTGCGCGTTCGCCCCAGACGGCGCCCAGACCGCGGCCTGCAGACAGCGGGTCAGCGTCGCGTCGTCGACCGGTGCGTCGGTGAACCGCCGGATCGTCCGCGATGTCGACATCACTTCCCACAGGTTGTCCGTGGCGGATCCGGTCGAAGACATATCCCTCCCTCACATCGCGATCCATCCGAATGTGCCGAACATATGTGGCGGTGCACAACCCCGTCCTTCTCACCGGCCCACCATGTCGCGGTGACCACGTCGCCGCTGCGGTAGCGTTTCTGGGTGTGCAGGCCAATGCCGGTCTGCCACCTCAGGAGTTCGCGCTGTTCGAGCTGCCGGAGTACGTGACGCCCAGCGGTCACGTCCGGCGGGGATTTGGTGTTCTGATGCCCGATCTGTATCCCGTCGACGATCCCGACGACGCGGATCCCCGGCTGGCGCCGTTGCTGGCCTGGCGTCAGCAATTGGTCGACTCCGGCGCGGTCGCGGCGCGCAGTTTCAAAGAGGCGCACCTGCGTCTCGTACTCCGGTCCGGGCGCACCGACGTCGAGCAGATCCGCGAGATGCTGCCCGGGTCGGTGGCCGAGCATGCCGACGAGATGGCCCGGGTGCTCGCCGAGCTCGAAACCGGAGCCGCGGCCAGTACGACCGAGACGGCGGTGCCCACCGCCGGTTCCGTGCACACCATCTCCTTCCGCCACGATGAGTCGCGCCCCGAGGTCGTGGACCTGAGCTGGCCGGACTATCAGGCCAACGGGGGAGTGGTGCTGTACCGGGTGGTCAGCGCCGAGGATCGGGAACCCAAGTCCCCGGAGAACGCCGACCTCGTCGCGGCGACACCGTTGTCGGCCGCGAGCGATGACCGGCCGCTGACCGGTCCGGTGCGCTACTACCAGGTGTGGGTCATCACCGGTACATCCCGCGCGGATGCCCTGAGCACCAGGCCGGTGCTGCACGCCGGCGGGGTGTTGGTGGCCCCGCTCGTCGACGTGTCCGTCCGGGAGGACAACGGTCTGGTCATCGGGAAGTGGACGGCGCCACCGGCAGCGAGTTCGGTGCACGTGTACCGCATCCCGCTGGACGACGCCGAGGAAAGCGAGATCGACGAGTCGCGTTATCGGATCCTGGCCGACGGTGAGCACCGGACCGGTTTCGTCGATTCCGGGGCGGCCCGGGGTACGCGCTACCGCTACCGGGTGCGCTGCGCCGTCGAGGTCGACGGGGTCGTGCGGCTCTCGGAGCCCGCCGACGCCGACATCGAGGTCTCCGCGGTGCTCGCCGCGGTCACCGACATCTCGGTCGACACCGGTTTCGACGGTGAGACCTTCGACGTGTCATGGGCCGCTCCGGGCGCGGAGGTGGCCGTGTATCTGAGCCAGACCGGCCCGAGCGCCGGCGGCGTGTCCACCGAGCTCCCCGAGAACGCGCTCGAGCAGGTGGGGCTGACCCCGGACCTGCGGCTGCGTCAGCCCGTCATCGATCAGGCCCAACCCGACGGCACCCACCGCACCCTGATGGCGGGGGTGCCCTGGCCGCAGGGCTGGAGCCGGGCCTATGTGACGCCGGTGACGATCGTGGCCGGGCGGGCCGTTCTGGGCCGCACCGTGTCGGCGGTGCGCACCGGCACGATCCGCGACATCGAACTCGCCGAGTACTGCAACAAGCAGGTGCTGACGTTCGAATGGCCGGCCGGTGCAGCAGGTGTGGTGGTGACCTTGGCGGCCAAGGGCCATGACCCCCGGGCCGGTTTGACCGGCCGGTCCTTCGAGATCTCCCTCGAGGACTACGAGAAGTACGGCGGCATGCACCTGACGGGCGCCCTACCGGTGGGGGGCTGCTCACTTCACCTGGCGCCGGTGGCGTTCTCCGGCGGACGACGCGTGACCGGGCCGGTGGCCAGCATCGAGTACCCGGGCATGCTGCGCTTGCAGTACGCGGTGCGAATCGGACGTGACCCCAATGGTTTTCCCACCACGGCCACCGTCGCCGTGCGTTCGGAGTACGACGTGCCGGGGTCGCCTTCGTTCGTGTTGGTCAACAACCCGCAGCGGATTCCGTTGAGCGTGCACGACGGTCAACCGGTCGATGTGGCGCCGCTGGACGCGCAGGGCCAGTTGGCGGACCAGCCGTCCAAGGAGTTGCGGTGGACGGCGCTGACCGCGTCGGGCAGCGGCGAGTTGTGGGCCGCCAACGTCAGCGGGCTGCACGGCTGGATCCGGTTGTTCCTCAACATCCCCGACCCCGCGCAGCTGCGAACCGTTGCCCTGCTGGACCCGCCGGTGCCGACCCTGCAGCTCACCACGACGGTGCTATGACGTCGCGCTACGGCCAGCTCGCCTACACATCGTTCGATGCCGTCGGGAGTACCGGCGGCTGGCAGGTCAAGGAAACCAGCGGCGGTCTGACACCCGAGGAGACGCAGGCGTTGATGGCCGGGGTCCGCACGGTGTTCCGGCCGGTCGGGCAGATGCCCGATTTCCCCACTCCCGAGCAGCTCGAGCAGGGTCCCCGCCGGCTGGCCTACCGCCATCTCGGTGACGGCGCCGGGTACTGGCACACCTTTCCGGCCGGGTCGGACAGCACGGGCCGGCCGGGCAACGTCTTCGCCCACGTGTTGTTGGACCGTGCCCCCCACACCCACCCGCGCTGCCGGGCCATCCAACGGTGGCGGTCGCCGCACTGGCTGCAGCCCTACGGCGCCGCCGCGGTGGCCCGCGCCGTGCTCCCCGGGGCGCTGCCGGAGGTGGGCAGCGCGGTGACCAAGGACAGCGTGGTGGCGTTTGCACTGGACACCACCACCTGGCGGTTGGCGACGTTGTTCGCGCTCATGGATGCGGTGGCCGCGGCGCTGGCCGGCGGGCCGCCGGTGGTGCTGGGTGTGCAGTCTCCGGATGCGGCCGCGCAGTGGATCGGTCTGCTGAGCTTCCTGATGTCGCCCGGCACCGCGGCGGAGTTGAGCTTTTCCACCTTTGACCGCGCCGAGCAGGTCACCCCGCACAGTGGCCAGTTGCTCAGCGCGGTGCCGATCGAGGACCTCGCCGCGGTCGAACCGGGAATGGCGGTTATCAGCGAAGCCGAGACCGTATCGCTGGGCGAGCTCGGCGGCGATCCGCACCGCACCGCGGGCGGACACCGGATCGAGGTGACTCGGTGGTCGGTGATGGCGCAGGTGGTCCTGCTCGACGTGGCCTCCGCACGGCGCGTACTCGATGACATCGACACGCTGTCCACGCAGGTGCGCGACGACAGGCTGCACCCGGCGTGGCCGATGGCCATGGCGGTGGCCGGGCGCCCGGAATTCGCCGACGCGCAGGTCGAGGCCCACGAGGTGATCGCCGCGCATTCCCCGTCCGGGGCGCTGGTCGGGTCCGAGGCCGCGCACACCATCGCCGACGTGTTCTCGGCCGTGGTCGGCACCACCACGGCCGATGCCTGGCGGGCGGTGCACGAGTTGCCGGATGGGGCCGGCGCGGCCTTCGCCGATGCCACGTACTTCGCGCGGGCGATCGCTGATGACGTGTGGCTGTCCCAGACCGGTCCAATCCCGTTGGGGCCGAGAATGTTTCACGGGAAACCAATACCTTCGTCGTTGCGGAAGGCGATCGGGCCCGCCCTGGAGCGTAGTCAGGTCCAGGGCCCGGATCGGTTGCTGCGCGTCGTCGACCTGCTGTTGCGGGCCGGGGTGGCCGACGACCGGCTGCAGGCGGCGCTGACCGACGGTGTGCTCCCCGGTCTGGCCGACCCTCGGGTGCGCGGGCTGATCGGTGCCGCCGACCGGCTGTCCCTGGGGACGCTGTTGCTGCGCGACGGTGACGCGGAGGGCAGCACCGTCGGCGACGACGTGCTGGACTGGCTGGCCGAGGCCGCCCGGGTGCCCGAACCGGCCGAACTCGCGGCCGCCCAGCCGTGGGATCCGGTGTGGACCCGCGCCGCGTTGCGTGGTCTGCGATCGCGCCGCCGCGGCCCGGCACTGCCGGGCGATCTCGGTGCGCAGCTGTGGTGGCTGCGGATGACCGATCCGGAGCATTTCGCGGCCGCGGCCGCCGCGGCCGTCTGGAATCCGTCGGATCTGCTGATGGCCATCGGCACCGAGCCGCTGCCCCGGATGGCCGCGCTGCGCACCCTGGTGGGCGCCGCCGACTCCGAGTCGCTGCAGCAGTTGGCGGGCAAGGTGATCGACGACAACGGCGACAACGTAGCGGTGGCGTGTGCGGCCGTGCGGCACATCGAACCGGGGGACTGGCTGAATCAGCGCTATCTGCACACCCACCAGAGCTCGTATGTGCCGCTGTGGGACCAGGTGCTGACCGGGCTGGAACCAGGCTCGGTGCACCCGGACTTCACCGCTCGGCTCCTGGCGTTTGCGCTGTTGGGCGTGCTGACGGGGCAGCCGTACCCGCGGGCCTGCAACGCCTTGGCCGGCGAAAAAGGTTGCGGCACACAGGCGGTGGCCCGCGTGCTACCGCTGGTCGACGGCGGCCAATTGGCGCCGGTGACAGTCGTGGCGGTCAGCCTGCTCCGGGCCGCGGCGACCGAGTCCGGTGGCCACGTCCTCGACCCCGTGGACCGGCTCGCAGGCGTGCTGGCCGGGCAGGTGGCCGCGGGCATGGGCAGCGCCGACGCGGAATCCGTGGTGGTGTTGATGGCGCAGTTGTCGGGTGACTCCTCCGAGGGGGCGATGCGCGGATACCGCAAAATGGTGAACAGGCTGCTGACGCGGCGGGGTGACAATCCGTCGCTGGCGGAGCGACTGAGGGGGAGCCGGGGCTGACATGAGCAAATGCCCGCGGTGCTTCACCCTGTTGAGCCCGAACAACCACCTGTGGACGCTGCCCGCCCAGGCCGGTGGCACCCGGTACCGCGACGACGTCGCCTCGGCGTACGTGGGGGCGCCGGCCGATTGCGGCCCGCTCTACACGTGGACCCGGACCCCCGGCTACAACGGCCCGCCACCGCCGACCTCCGAGGCCAGCCGGGCGCTTCAGGGTCCGGCGGTGGAGATCTGCCCGGTCTGCCACTTCACGCTTCCCGACGGGTTCCGTGAGGGACATGCCATCTGCATCGCACTGGCGGGTGCGCGCGCGACGGGCAAGAGCCTCTATATCGCGGTGCTGATCAAACAGCTGGAATTGTTGTGCGAGCGGTTCGGTGTGGTGATGGAACCGGTCACCCGGGCCACCGCGCAGAACTACGCCACCAATTACGAGGGGCCGCTGTACGTAGAGCGGGGCCTGTTGCCGCCCACCCCCACAGTGCACACCCAGGCGCCCAATCAGCGTGAGCCACTGGTGTTCTCGATCGGTGTCTGGCACGGGGTGCGCCGATTCCTGGTGCTGCGCGACGTCGCGGGTGAGGATTTGGAGAACGGTGACCTGCGGGCGCCGCCCTTCCAGTTCTTCGCCCACGCCGACGCGGTGTTCTTCATGTTCGACCCGTTGCGGGTCAAGGCCATCCGCGATCAACTGCAGGACCTGCTGCCGCCGCAACCGTTCAGCGGCGGGGAGCCGCGCGCGGTGCTGGGCAATCTGCTGTTGGCGGTCAACCCAGGCCAGCCAAAGCTCGCGGTGATCCTGTCCAAGTTCGACGTGCTGCGGGCGCTGCGTGACGTGCAGGGTTCGGAATGGGCGTTGGTCATGTCGAACGGAGGCGCGGCGTTCTTGCGCGACACCTCCGACGGCAAGCGCTACGACGATGTCGAAGGTCAACTGCTCGACCAAGAGGTGCGCAGCCTGTTGATCCGGCTGCACGGCGGGTCGATCGTGGCGGGGGTGGAGAATCCGTCTGCCGGCGCGCGGTTGGCCAGCCGGTATTTCGCGGTATCCGCGCTCGGCCATGCCCCCAGCGGAAACCGCCTGCACGCCAGGGGTATTGCCCCCTTCCGGTGCGTGGACCCGGTGCGGTGGGTGACCTCGCAGTTCGGGGTGCTGTAGCCCCATGGCTATGGTGGGCTGACCGAGCAGAGAGGTGACAGGTGGGCAAGAACGAGCGCACGAAGATCGTCATGAGCGACGACGAGATCGCCGAATTCATCGAACGCAGCCGGACCGCGACGATGGCCACGGTGCTGCCCAGCGGCCGACCCCACCTGGTCGCCATGTGGTACGCGGTGCTCGACGGTGAGATCTGGTTCGAGACCAAGGCCAAGTCGCAGAAGGCGGTCAATCTGCGCCGCGACCCCACGATCACGGTGATGATCGAGGACGGCGACACCTACGACACCCTGCGCGGCGTGTCGATCGACGGCACCGCCGAGATCGTCGATGATCCGGAAACGATTCTGCGCGTGGGCATCAGCGTGTGGGAGCGCTACACCGGGCCCTACACCGAGGAGATGCGCCCGTTCGTCGACCAGATGATGAACAACCGCATCGCGGTGCGGGTGGTGCCCAGCCGGCAGCGCAGCTGGGACCACCGCAAGCTCGGGCTGCCCGAGATGCCGGTCGGTGGCAGCACCGCCGAGTTTCTGAACGCCTAGCCCGACGGCCGCGGACGCGGCTTGAGCCGCCCGTTGGGTAACGGCGGCGCGGGAAGCCGCGTGACGCGGCCTTCGTAGCCCTGGACATCGCCGAAGCGTGCGTCGTTGGCCTGCCACAGCTCGCGGTAGGTCACGATGTCGTCGTGGCTGCGGCCGACGAAGTTCCACCACATCACCAGTTCCTCGGTGAACGGCGGCCCACCGAGCAGGATGGCCCGGGCCGGGCCGTCGCCGCGGTTGGTCAACTGCAGCTGTGCGCGTCCCGGTGCCTGGTAGGCCAGTTCGGCCACGGCGAGCCTCGTGCCGCACACCTCGATTACGCCCTGGTCGAGCAGTACGCCGTGTTCGAAGGCGGGGTCGACGTCGAGCGTCAGGACCGCCCCGGGGTCCAGGTCGATCTGAGCGCCAAGCAGCGGCGTGAAGGTGTGAACCGGGGACGATGAGTCGGCCAGTTCGCCGAGGAACACCCGGAGGGTGGCGCTGTCGACGGTCCGTGGCGGCGGCGCGTAGTGGGCGAAGTCGCGCCCGGTGTCGCGGGCCGAATCGGGCAGGGCCACCCACAGCTGTACGCCGTGCAGGATCGTCGTCTGGGGCGTCGAGACCTCCGAGTGGCAGATACCGGCACCCGCGGTCATCAGGTTGAGCTCACCCGGACGCACCATGGCATGCACCCCGGCGCTGTCGCGGTGTTCGATGAGGCCTTCGAAAAGCCAACTCACCGTTTGTAATCCGGTATGCGGATGGGGCGGCACATCCATGCCTCTACCGGCAGCGCGGACGTCGTGCGGACCGTAGTGGTCGGCGAAACACCACGCGCCGATCATGGAGCGGTCCCGTTGGGGCAGGGTGCGCCGGACCAGGATCGCGCGCGGCCCGCCCAGCGGCACCTCGCGCGGGTGCAGGACTCCGGTGAACTCCGAGTTGGCGCAGGTGACCTCGGCTGGCGCCGTATCGGTATTGCTCATGAACCTCACGGTAATCGCGTTCGGGCGAACCGGTCGCGGTTAGCATGACCCGCATGAGCGGGGGATTGACTGCCGAAGATGTTCGCAGCACCGAGCTTTCGAAACCGCCGCTGGGCAAGCGGGGTTACGACAAGAAGTCGGTGGATGATTTTCTCGCGCTGGTCGCCCGGCGACTCGACGGGCGCGGGCACCTCGGTGCCGACGACGTCCGCAACATCACGTTCCCGAAGCCGCCGATGTTTCAGCGCGGCTACAACGAAGACGAAGTGGATGCGTTGCTCGAAGCGGTGATCGCCACGCTCGAGCAGTAGAAGAAGTTGGGGACGGTGCCGTCACTGCGCCTCTCGGCGAGTGGTCGCTCGAAGCGACGGTTCTGGTGTGGGGCCCGGGGCAATGCCCGACACCATCCGCAGGTGTAACGACACACCCCGGGCCCCTATTCCTCCCCCGATGGAAACTTGCCCCTGCCCTGCCGTCCCCTCGAATCGGCAGCGCAAGGGCCAGACAAAAGTACTGGTGAGTTGCGCGGGCTACAGGATCAGGCGGCTTCGGGGAAGACCAGGCCCAGCTTGCGCACCGGGTAGCCGTTGCGCTCGGCCAGCGAGCGCAGCTGCTTGAGCGCGAAGCTGCGGCCGCGGCCTCCCTCGGGAACCATGATGCCGGCCCAAAGTCCTTCAGCGCGGGGCAGTTCGCAGGCCTCGCGGGCACACAGCCAGCGCCGGGGGCACTCCCGGCAGATGACCTTGGCCTGATCGTCGGGGGTGGAGGTCCACCGCTCCGGGTCACTGGTGCACACGCCGAGCGGGATGCCGTTGGCCATCAGTGCGTTCATCTGCTGCTCCTGTTAGGGCTTCTGTTGCGGTGTCTGCCGCGTTGGGAGGAACGCTATAGCAAGAACCGTAGCGATGCAACAGTTTGATCCAAACCGCAGCGGTGCAACGCTACGGAAATTTGCATTGGTAACGATGTGCGGCCACCTGGGGAAAGAGGCTTTAGATCTAAAACCGCACGTCAGAACGCCGACAGGTACCTTGATGTACCCGTAGCGCGAGCGTGGTCGGCCAGGAAGGAAAGCCGTAGCGTCGGGGTTGTTTGCTACGGATGCGAAAAACCCATTGCGTAGCGGTGCTTCGGTCTGGGGTTAGGATTGATGGGTCCCGGCAACCGCTTCAGCACCTGGCTGAGGCTGAGCACATCGGCGAGGAAACAGCCCCGTATGACCGACGCTGAGTACGATCTCGCCACGGGCGAGTTCGATGTCGGACTTATCCGCGCTGGCGCCGCAGCCGCGGCCAGACGCCGTGAACTCGACATCAGCCAGCGCAGCCTCGCCGCCGACGGGATCATCAACGCCGGCGCCCTCATCTCGTTCGAGAAGGGCCGCAGCTGGCCCCGCGAGCGCACGCGGCTCAAGCTCGAAGAAGTGTTGCGCTGGCCGCCCGGCACCATCGCCCGGCTGCGCCAGGGCGGGCCGGTGCCCGATCCCGCGATGCCCGCACCGGCACCCGTCGATACGCCGACCGTCGTCACCATGCAGCCGACCGCTGCCCCGCTGGCGACCACGCCGCCGGCCAGTGACGAGGTACCGCTGATCGCACAGGCAGTCCTGACGGCGGTGAACACCCTGGAATCGACGATCGCCACATTGCCGGCGGTAGGCGAGCCCGAGTTCACCCCGCGGGTCACGTCCGTGCTGGCCGATCTGCGTCAGCTCGAGGCGGTGGCCGCCCGTGCCGCGCGGCTGAGCATGGTGACCCCCGCACTGATCAAGGCGCTGAGCGCGGTGCGGCGCCAGATCGATGAGCTGACCACCCTCGCCGCGACCGCGCCCGGGGCCACGCTCGGGCAGCGCCTGTATGCCGCGCGTCGGCAGGCGAACCTGACTATCGGTGAAACAGCAACGGCTGCGGGTGTTTCCGAGGACACGGTGGCCCGTGCCGAGGCGGAATACCCAGTCGACGCCCCCGCCGTCCACGCCTTGGAGGCGCTGATCGGCGCGATGCGCTGACGCGGTGCCCGGCTAGTGGTCCCGCCGGTCGTCGGCGGTGGGGAAGTGCTCGGCCAGGGCGGCGGCGATCTCGAGGAACTTGCGCCGCGTCGCGGTCGACATCTCTCGCGGATCGACGACGCCACCGGGCCGCAGATGCCCGTCGAAAGGCACCTCGATCACCCGCTGTCCCTGACCGGAGAACTGCCCGGCCAAGATGGAGCGGGTGCGCTTGTCGGCGTGACCGTCGGAATCGTTGAGCACCACGACAGTCCGCTGCAACAGGCCCGTCATCTCGTGCGCGGCCAGCCAGTCCAGCGTCTGCCCGGCCGTGGCGGCACCGTCGACCCACGGTGAGGACACCACGATCAACCCGTCGAGGTCGCGCAGCACCTCCTGGGTGACCGGCGAGTCCATGGTCGAGCTGCAGTCCACCACCGAGATCGAGAAATGTCTGTCCAGCCGGGTGGTGGCCTCGCGATAGATGGCCGCGTCGAGCACCCGGCGGCGGGCCGGGGTGCCCTCGCCGGCCAGCACGAACAGCCCGGCGGCGTTGTTCCCGACCCGGCTGCGCACATCGGCGAACGAGTCCAGGTGTTTGTCGTTGGCGAGCTCCCAGTACGAGCTCTGCGCCTGGGGGTCGACGCGGCTGCCGAGCTTGCCGAACGACGTGTCGGCGTCGATCGCCACCACGCGATCGTCCTGGCGCAGCTGGGCGAAGATCGATCCGACGCTGGCCGAGACGGTCGTCTTACCGACGCCGCCCTTGCCCATCACCCCGACCTTGTAGTGGCCGCGCAGGATCCCCTTGATCTTGGCCTCCAACTCGGCCTGACGGAGATCTTCGGGTGAGGGCCCGGGATTGACCAGCCCGAAGGTGGCCCGGTACACGAACAGTCGCCAACCGCTGCCCGGTGGCTGACGCTTCGGCGGAACCAGATCGTTGACCCGGATGCGGTCGGCGTACGAGCCGGTGGGCAGGGGCGGTACACCGGGGGCCGCGGCGCCCGGATCCGGCGCGAATCCGCCTTCGGCGGGCCAGGGTTGGCCGGGCGGAGGTCCGTACGGCTGCTGCGGCGGGCCGCCGGGGCCGGGCGGCCGCTGCGACGGAAGCTGCCAGCCGGGCGGGTGCTGCTCCCACGGATCGGGACGGGCTTCCGGATGGCTGGGGCGCGGTGCCTGGCTGGGAGGCGCCGGATGAGCGTCATGCGGAGGCTTCGGAGGCTGATGAGGCGGTGCGGATGGCGCCGGCGGCTGCGGCGGGGCCTGTTGTTGTGGCGGGGCCGGCGGTGCGGGAGGCGCCTCACGGAATGTGGTGCGCGCGCGCTCGGCATCCGGATCGGTGGGTACGCCCTGCGATGGTCCGGAATCGTCGGGATCGGTGTTCTCCGGCGCCTTCGACGGCACGAAATTGACCGGCGGACGGCCGGGTATCGACGGCGGCTCGGGCGGCTTCCGGCGGGTCGGTCGCGTATCGGGCTCGAAATGGGATTCCTCCGGACCCGTCCAGCCGAGCTCTCTACGCAAGGTGTCGTCGGGGTCGGGCACGCCTGAATCTCCTCCGGAACTCACACACGGGAACTTTGACCGGGTTCAAGTATCGACTACAACCTGTCCGGCCTGCACGATCCGTCGGTAATCCACGCGAAATTACGCCGCAGCAAATTCGCACGGCAAACGTCGGCACATGACATGACGACACTGGAACGCGGCTGGGGAGGTGCCTGACGGCATCCGGGCATCGAGCCGTCGCGCGAGCCGGCCGGCGAAGCACCGCACTCCTGCGCGGAGGTAGCCAAAAACGATTCCTCAACTGCAATAAACAGTGGTCGGAAGGAGTTCCCGAGCCATTGTCGCGGCCCCCTCGGACGGCCCAAATTGGTGCGCTGACCGGGTCAGATGCGCTGGTAATCTCTGTTCCGGCGAAGGGGATACGGGGCATGGGACTGTGGGGCGATATTGCCGATCTCGGCAAAGGCGTGATCGAAAACAACCTGAAGTGGACCGAGCGCGCCGCCAGGGCCGGTAGCCAGATCGTCGACCTCGGCCAGCGCCTGATCCGAGTCGCCAGGTCGCCGATCCTGGTCGCCGGTCAACAGACCATCGAGTCGATGAAGCACAGCACCGGAGTCGGGGATCCGGAGACCGGACAACGCTTCGATGAGGGTGCCGACAAGATGGGCGCCGTCGGGCAGGTGCTCGTCTCGGCTTTCCCGGAGGACACGTGGAACAGCGGCGGGGCGGCCGCCTATGCGGGCCGCAACACCGAGCAGGTGGGGCGGGTCCAGACGATGCTCGGGCTGGACCACATGGTGGCCGGCGTGCTGGCCACCGAGGCCGGGCAGATCGCCGCCGCCCGCGACAGCCTCGACGGGCATTCCGACTGGCTGGGCGCGATGAGTCTGCTCACCACGAGCGCGGGCATCATTCCGGGGTTCGGGACGGCCGCGCAGATGTCAGCGGAATTCGCGATGGTGGCCAAGGCGGTCGGCGACTCAAGTGGCGACCTGAAAACCCTGAGTGGGCATGTCGATCAGAACGCAGCTGTACTGCGTTCCGCGGCGACGCAATACGAGACACTGGCCGGCGGCGCCGCACCCAATGGCGCGGAGTTCGGGCCGCCGGTCGACGATCCGCAGGCCGGCCCGGAATCGGAAGATGCCGGGGCCACCGCGCCGGGTGGCTCGGCTGGCGGCGGAGGAGGCGGTTCCCCGACCGGAGATTCCCCGACCGGAGGTGGCGGGGCGGGAGCACCGACGGGCTCGGCGGGCCCGGCGGCGGCACCCTCGATGCCGGCGAACATGTCGACGGCGGGGGCTGCTCCTCCGCCAGCTGCGGCGGCCGACGCCGCCGGGGCGCTCGGCGGGATCCTGGGCTCATTGGTGGGTCCGCTCGGTGGGATTCTGGGCGGGCTGTTGCAGGCCTTCGGTCAGGCCGCGCAGGTGGCCGGCCAGGCGGGGACCCAGGCGGCCCAGATGGCCGGGCAGGCCGCCGGACAGCCCGGCGGCGGCCAGCTCGACAAGGCATCGGGAGATGCCATTGCCGACGCGGACGAGTTTGGCCAGGACGAGGACCGGGACCGCGACAAGTCCGAGGCGTCCGGCCAGGACGAGTCCGCAGAAGGCAAGGATAAGGACGAGGACGGTCGCGAGAAGGACGGCGAGCCCGAAAAAGGCCAGGCAGGGGACGCGTTCGGGGCAGATCGAACGGGTGAACCGGCCGATGCACCGGACGCCGGGGTAGAGGACGAACCTGCCAAGACACTGCCGCCCGACCTCGAAGCCGTGGCCGCCGGTGGCGGCCTGGCAGGCCCGGCTCCGGTGCATGTCGGGGCGGATTTTGAGCAGGGCCAGCTGTACATGGCAGCGGCGGCTACATTAGATCGCGGTGTACCCGGATCTGCGGCCGTGATCGACAGGTAAGAATCCGGGGACAGGGATCGAGGGGAATTTCATGGCGGGTGATTTGCGGGTTGCCACCGCTCATTTGCACGAGCTATCGGCCAAACACAGCCTGGCTGCGACCGGCCTTGCGGTGGCTACCGGAGTGGTCGACGGTGTCGACGCCTCGGTGCGCGTGACGCACGGGCCGATTTCGTCGTCGACGGCAGCCGCCGTCGAGGCCGCGCTCAACGCGCGTCGAGCTGCGGGAACCGGTATGGCCAGAGTGTCGCGGGACCTCGGGGACAAACTCAGCCGCGCGGCGGGCGGGTACGACCGGACGGATTCGACGATGACCGGCGCCCTCCGTGGAACCGTTCGGTAGCGGCGGAGCGCACTCATGACCAATGCTTTCAGCGCTGACGCGAATACCGCGGCGATCGACGATGTCGTCGGGGCCGAACTGACCATCGACGGCATCCTGGTGGTTGCCGACAAGCTCGGACTGACCGATTTCCCGCCTTCGATGGGAATTCGGCTGAACATTCCGCAACCTGATCTGCGCAAAACCGTGTGGGAACAGGTTGAGCGCGACCTCATGGCCCAGGGTGTGCTGGACGTGTACGGGACCCCGCACCCCGAGGTGGCCGCCATGCTCGACACGTTGAGCCGGCCCGACCGCACGTTGGAGGGACGCTGGTGGCGTCGCGACGCGGGCGGGAAGATGATCCGGTTCGTGGTGTGCCGCAAGGGCGGCCGGCATGTGGTCGTCGCTCGCGACAACGACATGCTGGTGTTGCAGCGGGTGGCCGCGCAGGTGGGTCTGGCCGGCATGGTGATGACCGTGCTCGGAGAGGGTATGCCTGCCAACGTCGAGCCGTTGACCGGTGTCGCGGCGACCCTGGCCAATTGCCGGACCGCCGACGAGCTGACCGGTTACGGCATCCCCCCGACCTCGGCCCGGGTGTACGCGAACATCATCTCCGAGCCTGAGAGCTGGGTGGAACTCGTGGTGTCCGAGCGGAATCCGGGTGGCACCACCTCGCAGGTCGATGTGGCCGCGGGTGTGCTCGATTCCAAGCTGGGCCGGATCGTGTCCATCCCGCGCCGGGTGAACGGGGAGCTCTACGGCAGCTTCCTGACCGGAACCAAGGACAATCTGCAGCGGGCGCTGGACGGGTTGATCGAGTTCCTGCCCTCGGCTTCGTGGTTCGACAAGTCTGAATCGGACAGCTCCTACCTGCACTGAAAGAGGCCGCCACGGTGGGTGACTTTCCGCCACATCATCCGGACGACGATGACGACTACGACAACCTCTCGGCCCTGGACTTCTCGTACCCGGACGACGGTTCGGACGCCGCCGGCCTGGATGCGCTCGGAACGTACGACGAGGACGGTGTTGTCTTCGGCGACATCGTTTCTGACGAATCAGAATCCGACGTCGCCGCATCCGGCGGCGGTGGATACCTGGATGGTTCCGTCAACGAGGACGAGAACCTTGCGGTACCGCTGTTCACCGTCACCAATCCGCCCGAAACCGTCACGGTGACGGCGTTCATGGACGGTCGGGTGCATCAGATCGAATTGGCACCCAGAGTCACCAACCTGACCGAACGGGATCTCGCCGAGGAGATCCTGGTGATCGCGGGCCTGGCCGCTCAACAGGCCAAGTCCGCCCAGTACTCGTTCATGCTCGCCGGAATGCGTGAGCATGGGCACGACGACGCGGCGACCCGCGACTTTCTGACCCGCGACCTGGATCTGCTCACCCCGGAGCAAGCCGATGATGCTCGGGCCCAGGTCTTTTCGACTCGCTATGGAGGCGATCATGGTTGACCACCTCGCTGGGATGTTCGGCTCGGCAGTCGGGATGCTGAGCAGTTCTCCGGCGCGTTCGCTCGAGATGTTCACCGAGATCACCAACTATGACGAAACCGCGTGTGATGCGTGGGTCGGCCGGATCCGCTGTGGTGACAACGACCGGGTGACGTTGTTCCGCGCCTGGTACTCACGCTCGAACTTCGGCCAGTTGGCCGGCTCGGCCGAGATCTCGATGAACGGTGTCGGCGCGCGGATTCCGATCGGCGGTATCTACGGCAAGGACATCTCCTACCCGATCAACTCGCCGCTGGCGATCACCATGGGTTTCGCCGTGCAAGAGGCGTCGGAGGGGAATTTCGCCGACGCGATGGAGGCATTGGAGGATGCCCCGGCCGGCGGCTCGGACCACCTGGTGTCCTGGGTGAAGGCCGTGATCTACGGTGCGGCGCAACGCTGGACCGACGTGATCGAACAGGTCCGTGGCGCCGACCAGTGGCCGGACAAGTTCCTGGCCGCCGCGGCGGGTGTGGCCCATGGTGTGGCCGCGGCCAACCTCGGGCTGTTCACCGAGGCCGACCGCAGGCTGACCGAGGCCAATGACACGCCTGCCGGCCAGGCTTGCGCACCGGCGATCGCCTGGTACCTGGCGATGGCTCGGCGCTACCAGGGCAACGAGGAGTCGGCCCAGGTACTGCTGGAATGGCTGCAGGCCAACTTCCCTGAGACCAAAGTCACTGCGGCACTGCGTGATCCGGCCTACCGCTTGGAGACCACCACTCCCGAGAAGATCGCCGCCCGCACCGATCCGTGGGATCCGTCCAGCGTGGTCGCCGACACCTCGGCGCGGGACAAGCTGCTCGCCGAGGCGCAGGCCGAGCTCGACCGGCAGATCGGCCTGAACCGGGTCAAGGAGCAGATCGAGGCCTACCGGGCGGCAACCCAGATGGCCAGGATCCGTGCCGCGCGCGGCATGAAGGTGGCCCAGACCTCCAAGCACATGATCTTCGCGGGTCCGCCCGGCACCGGTAAGACCACGATTGCGCGCGTGGTGGCCAACATCCTGGCCGGTCTCGGCGTCATCGCGGAGCCGAAGCTGATCGAAACCTCGCGTAAGGATTTCGTGGCGGAGTACGAGGGTCAGTCGGCGGTGAAGACGGCCAAGACGATCGACCGCGCGCTGGGCGGTGTGCTGTTCATCGACGAGGCTTACACCCTGGTGCAGGAGCGCGACGGTCGCGCCGACCCGTTCGGCACCGAGGCGCTGGACACCCTGCTGGCCCGGATGGAGAACGACCGCGACCGGTTGGTGGTGATCATCGCCGGCTACAGCAACGACATCGATCGCCTGCTGGAGACGAACGACGGCCTGCGCTCGCGTTTCGCGACTCGCATCGAGTTCGACTCCTACTCACCCGACGACATTGTCGAGATCACCAAAGTCATTGCCAAGGCCAATGATTCGCAGCTCGACGATACGGCGGCCAAGCGGGTGCACGAGGCGGCGAGCCTGCTCAGTCAACGCACCCTCAATGGCAAGCCGGCACTGGACATCGCCGGTAACGGACGCTACGCCCGCCAGCTGGTGGAGGCCGGTGAGCAGAACCGCGACATGCGGCTGTCCCGGTCGCTCGACTTCGAGAACCTGGGTGTGGATCAGCTCAGTGAGGTCAACGGAGAAGACATGGCGGCGGCGATCGCGGCGGTCCACAGCCGCCTGAACATCGGCGAATAACGATGGCAGGCTTCCGGCTCACCACCAAGGTCCAGGTCAGCGGCTGGCGCTTTCTGCTGCGCCGCGTCGAGCACGCCATCGTGCGCCGGGATACCCGGATGTTCGACGATCCGCTGCAGTTCTACAGCCGCGCGGTGTTCGCCGGTGTCGTGGTCTCCGTGCTGATCTGCCTCGGCGCGGCGTTGATGGCGTACTTCAAGCCGCTGGGCAAGCAGGGCAGCGACCAGCTGCTGGTGGACCGCACCACCAATCAGCTCTACGTGATGCTGCCCGGGAGCAGCCTGCTGCGGCCGGTGTACAACCTGACCTCGGCCCGGCTGGCGCTCGGCAATTCGGGCACCCCGGCCGCGGTGAAGTCCGAGGAACTCAACCGGTTGCCCAAGGGCCAGCCGATCGGCATCCCCGGTGCGCCGTATGCCACGCCCACAGGTGTGCCCGCGTCGCGCTGGACGTTGTGTGACACCGTGGCCAAGCCGGACAGCTCGGCGCCCAAGGTGGAGTCCTCGATCCTGATCCGTTCGCTGGCAACGGATCTCGCGGTGGGCCCGATGACGCCGAACCAGGGCATGTTGGTGAACTTCGAAGGCGGCAACTGGCTGGTCACCGCGGACGGCCGGCACAGCATCGACCTGGGCGACCGGGCGGTGAGCTCCGCGGTCGGCATCCCGGTCACCGCCAAGGCCACACCGGTGTCGGAGGGGTTGTTCAACGCGCTGGCCAACATGGGCCCGTGGCAGCTGCCGGCGATCCCGGCCGCCGGTGCCCCGAATACCGTTGGGCTGCCGGAGAATCTGGTGATCGGTTCGGTGTTCCAGACGGCCACCGAATCGGAGCCGCAGCACTACGTGGTGTTGCCGGACGGGGTCGCCCGCGTTAACCCCACCACCGCGGCGGCCCTGCGTGCAACCAACTCCTACGGCTTGTTGCAGCCGCCGTCGGTCGAGGCCAGCGTGGTCGCGAAGATCGCTGAGCAGGTGTACGTCTCGCCGCTGCCGGACAAACCGCTGGAGGTGCTACTGCGCCAGGATTCGCCGGTGCTGTGCTGGGCCTGGCAGCGTGAACCCGGCGATCAGGCGCCGAAGACCACCGTCATCGCCGGGCGCCGGTTGCCGATCCCGTCGTCGGCCGTCGGTACCGGGATCGACCAGATCGGCGGTGACGCAACGGTGTACATCGAGGGTGGCCAGTTCGTGCGGCTGCAGTCGCCGGATCCGCGGGTGGGCGAGAGCCTGTATTACATCGACCCGCAAGGGGTGCGGTACGGCATCGCCAATGACGATGCCGCCAAGAATCTGGGCTTGTCCGGTGCGGTGAACGCACCGTGGCAGGTCGTCGGGCTGCTGGTGGAGGGCCCGGTGTTGTCGAAGGACGCGGCGCTGCTTGAGCACGACACGCTGCCTGCCGACCCACATCCGCGCAAAGTCGAAAGCAAGCAAGGCTCATGACGACGAAGAAATTCACCCCGACGATCAAGCGGGGGCCGCGGCTGACACCGGGCGAGATCAACGTCGCCGCACCGGATGACCTCGGGATCGAGATCCCGCCCTCGGGCATGCAGAAGGCCATGCCATGGGTCATGGGCGGCTGCATGCTCGGCATGATCGCGATCATGATCTTCACCGGTGTGCGTCAGCTGTCGCCGTACATGCTGATGATGCCGCTGATGATGATCATGGGCACTGTCGGTTTCATGTCCGGCGGCGGTCAGGGCGGCAAGCGGGTGCCCGAGATCAATGCCGACCGTAAGGAATACCTGCGGTACCTGGCTGGCCTGCGCACGCGTGTGACGTCGTCGGCGACCGCGCAGGTGTCGTTTTTCGGTTACCACGCACCGCATCCCGACGATCTGTTGTCGATCATCGGCACACACCGGCAGTGGTCGCGTCAGGCCAACTCGGACTTCTACGCCGCCACCCGGATCGGCATCGGCGCCGAGATCGCGGTGGACCGGCTGCTCAAGCCGAACACCAGCGGCGAGCTGGCGGGTCCGCAGGGTGCTCCGCAGCCGCACCTGGAGCCGGTCAGCCACATGTGGGTGACCAAGTTCCTGCGCACGCACGGCCTGATCCACGACTGCCCGAAACTTGTTCAGCTACGGACATTTCCGACCATCGCCATCGGTGGCGACATCGACGGTGCCTCGGGACTGTTGACCGCGATGATCTGTCATCTGGCGGTGTTCCATCCGCCAGACCTGCTGCAGATCCGGGTTCTGACCGACAACCCGGAAGATCCGAAGTGGTCGTGGCTCAAGTGGTTGCCGCACGTGCAGCATCAGACCGACACCGACGCGGCCGGATCCACCCGCCTGGTCTACACCCGCCCGGACGGCCTGAGCGACCTGACGGCGCGCGGCCCGCACAGCGCCGACGCCGCCCCCGGCGGCCCGTACGTGATCGTGGTGGACCTGACCGGCGGCAAGGCCGGCTTCCCGGTCGACGGCCGGGCCGGCGTCACCGTGCTGACTCTCGGCAATCACCGCGGGTCGGCGTACCGGTTGCGAGTCGATGCCGACGGGACGGCCGACGACAAGCTGCCCAACCAGAACTACCGCGAGGTGACGCGGGTCGTCGACCGGATGACTCCGGCGCAGGCCGGCCGGGTCGCCCGCAAGCTGGCGGGCTGGTCGATCACCGGAACGATCATCGACAAGAACGTCCGTGTGCAGAAGAAGGTCTCGAAGGAATGGCACCACCTGGTGGGTGCCAAGTCGGTCGAAGAGGTGACGCCGGCGCGTTGGCGGATGTTCACCGACACCGACCGGGATCGGCTCAAGATCCCGTTCGGTCACGAGCTCAAGACCGGCGAGGTGATGAAGCTCGACATCAAGGAAGGCGCCGAGTTCGGTGCCGGCCCGCACGGCATGCTCATCGGTACCACCGGCTCGGGTAAGTCGGAGTTCCTGCGCACCATGATCCTGTCGCTGGTGGCCACGCATCACCCCGACCAGATCAACCTGCTGCTGACCGACTTCAAGGGTGGCTCGACCTTCCTCGGTATGGAGAAGCTGCCGCACACCGCGGCCGTCGTCACCAACATGGAAGAGGAAGCCGAACTCGTCGGCCGCATGGGTGAGGTGCTCACCGGTGAGCTCGACCGGCGCCAGCAGATCCTGCGTCAGGCCGGTATGCAGGTGGGTGCCGCCGGTGCGCTCTCGGGTGTGGCCGAGTACGAGAAGCACCGTGAGCGAGGTGCGGACCTTCCGCCGTTGCCGACGCTGTTCGTGGTGGTCGACGAGTTCGCCGAGCTCCTGCAGAACCACCCCGACTTCATCCAGCTGTTCGACCGGATCTGCCGCGTCGGCCGCTCCCTGCGTGTGCACCTGCTGCTGGCCACCCAGTCGCTGAACACCGGCGGCGTCCGGATCGACAAGCTCGAGCCGAACCTGACGTACCGAATCGCGTTGCGTACCACCAGCTCTGCCGAGTCCAAGGCGGTGATCGGCACGCCCGAGGCGCAGTACATCACCAACAAGGAGAGCGGTGTCGGATTCCTCCGGGTCGGCATGGAGGATCCGGTGAAGTTCAGCACGCTCTACACCGGCGCCAACTACGTGCCCGAGGTGGAGAGCTCCGGGGACGGAGAAGCCAAGCCGCGGTCGCAGCGTCAGGCACGGGTGCGGATTCACCAGTTCACGACGACCCCGATTTTTGATACGGCGGTGAATTGATGACTACAGGCGCCGAACCGAGGGTGCTGCGCGAGGTCGTCCTCGAGCAGCTGGGCACCGGTGAGAGCCGCGCCTACAAGATGTGGCTCCCGCCGCTGACGGATCCGACTCCGGTCAACGAACTGATCGAGCGCGACTATCAGCGTCAGCCCCTGCGCTTCCCGCTGGGGATCATGGACGAGCCGCGCCGGCACCGGCAGGACATCTGGGGCGTCGACGTGTCGGCGGCCGGCGGCAACATCGCGATCGGTGGTGCCCCGCAGACCGGCAAGTCGACCTTCCTGCAGACCCTGATGTTGTCGGCCGCCGCGACGCACACGCCGCGGCAGGTGCAGTTCTACTGCATCGACCTCGGCGGTGGTGGCCTGATGTACATGGAGGACCTGCCGCACGTGGGCGGTGTGGCCACTCGTGCCGAACCCGACCGGGTCAACCGGGTGGTGGCCGAGGTCAAGGCCGTGCTGAGGGCCCGTGAGCAGGTGTTCAAGCAGTACCGCGTGGGTTCGATCTCGGCGTATCGCGAGATGCGGGAGGACCCGAACAACCCGGCGGCGCAGGACCCGTTCGGCGACGTCTTCCTGGTGGTCGACGGTTGGCCGGCCTTCGTGGCCGAGTTCCCCGACCTGGAGCCTGCCGTGCAGGATCTGGCCGGTCAGGGTCTGGCCTACGGCGTGCACGTCATCATCTCCACCCCGCGCTGGACCGAGCTCAAGTCACGCGTGCGTGACTACCTCGGCACCAAGGTGGAGTTCCGGCTCGGTGACGTCAACGAGACGCAGATCGACCGGATCACCCGGGACATCCCGGCGAACCGTCCGGGCCGGGCCGTCTCTCTCGAGAAGCATCACCTGATGATCGGGGTGCCCCGTCTGGACGGCGTGCACAGCACCGCCAACATCGTCGAGGCCATCTCAGCGGGTGTGGAAGAGGTGGCTGCCCGCCACACCGATCAGGCGCCGCAGGTGCGGGTGCTGCCGGAGCGGATCTACCTGCATCAGCTCGATCCGAATCCGCCGGGACCCGACTCGGACTACCGGACCCGCTGGCAGGTGCCGTTGGGTGTGCGCGAGTCCGACCTCACGGTGGCCTACAACCAGATGCACATGACGCCGCATCAGCTGATCTTCGGCGCTCCCAAGTCGGGCAAGACCACGATCGCCCACGCGGTGGCCAAGGCGATCTGCAGTCGCAACAGCCCCGACCAGGTGCGGTTCATGCTGGCCGACTATCGGTCGGGTCTGCTCGACGCGGTTCCCGAGACGCATCTGCTGGCTGCCGGCGCGATCAACCGCAACAGTGCGTCCCTGGAAGAGGCGATCAAGGCGCTGGCGGTCAACCTCAAGAAGCGGTTGCCGCCGCCGGATCTGACCACCGCCCAGCTGCGGTCGCGGTCGTGGTGGAGCGGCCCGGACATCGTGCTGCTGGTCGACGACTGGCACATGATCGTGGCGGCCGCGGGCATGATGTCGCCGATGGCACCGCTCGGTCCGCTGTTGCCGGCGGCCGCCGACATCGGCCTGCACATCATCGCGACGTGCCAGATGAGCCAGGCGCACCGGGCCACCATGGACAAGTTCGTGGGGGCGGCCTATGGTGCGGGTTCGCCGACCTTGTTCCTCTCGGGGGAGAAGAACGACTTCCCCTCGCGGGAGATCATCGTCAAGAAAAGGCCTCCTGGCCAGGCATTTATGGTCGGACCCGATGGCAAGGAAGTCATTCAGGCGGCCTATGTCGATCCACCGGATGAAGAAGTGTTCGCAGCACCCCAATAGGGCAGTTAGTATTTATCCAACGCACTCAGCAACGCTGGCGGCGGCCCGTCAGCAAAGGGATCGGGGGACAGATTCCTTGACGACTTGGCAAACTTCCTGCCACGTCGCCTTTGGGTGCTTGTCCCTGGTTATTTGCAATCGAAACAGGGGAGCAAGCAAATGCAACCGTTGATGCACAACCCGGGCGCCGAAGGTGTTGCGGCACAGGTGATCGCAAACGCGGCACGTGGTCTGGCCGGTGGCACCACCGCCGCCGCAGCCGTCACCGCGCTGGTTCCGGCCGGCGCTGACGAGGTCTCGGCAATGGCTGCCATGGCCTTCGCCAGCGAGGGTGTCGAGGCTCTTGCGGCGAACTCTTTCGCTCAGGAGGAGCTCACCCGGGCGGGTGCCGCGTATGCGGAGATCGCGGGGATCTACAACGCGGTCGACGCCGCTCAGGCCACCACGCTCTAAGTAGCCGTAGGCAAATTCGTCAGAGATAGGTCATCCAGTCATGGTTGCGGCACCACCCGTTCCACCTACCTGGTTCGCGCTGCCTCCAGAGGTCAACACCGCCCGCCTGATGGTCGGTGCCGGCCCGGCACCGATGCTCCAGGCGGCGGCGGGCTGGGAGGGTTTGGCGATCCTGCTGGAGACCCAGGCTGACGAACTCGCCGGGGCGCTGAGCAACCTGACCTCGGTGTGGAGCGGTTCGGCAAGTGAACGTGCCGTGTCCGCAACCATGCCGATGATCATGTGGCTGCGGACGATGGTGCTGCAGGCGCAGAAGCGCGCCCTGCAGGCCGGCGCTCAGGCCAGCTCCTACTCGCTGGCGCTGTCGACCACTCCGCCGATTCCGGAGATCGAGCAGAACCACGTCACCCACGCGGTCCTGGAAGCCACCAACTTCCTCGGCATCAACACGATGCCGATCGGGCTGAACGAGATCGACTACTTCGTTCGGATGTGGAACCAGGCGGCCGGTGCGATGGAGGCCTACCACGCTGAAACCACCGTCAACCTGCTGTTCGAACCGATCATGCCGATGATGCCGATCGTCCTGCCCGGGGTGGGTGAGACCACCGCGGCAGCGGCGCTCGCGTCGACGGCACCGCGGACCGCTCAGGGTGTGGCCCGCAATCTGACGGTCGAATCGCTGAGCGCCCTGTCCACGTTCTCCTCGATGAAATTGCTCGCCGGCAATGCCGCTGCGCAGGCCAACCATGCCGAGCAGCGGGCGGTCGGTGCGGCGAGCAAGGGTGATAACGCCGGGCAGCAACAGCAGCAGGATTCGTCCGAAAAGAACCCGATGCAGCAGGGCATGCAGATGGCCATGCAGATGGGGCAGCAGGCTGGGCAGATCGCGGGGCAGATCCCGTCGATGCTCCAGAGCCCGATGCAGGCGATGACGCAGCCGTTGCAGCAGGTGACCCAGATGGTCAGTCAGTTCTCCAGCATGGGGGGCAGTGACCGGGGTATGCAGGTCGGGCTGATGGGGGCGATGCCGTTCTCGAACCACCCGCTGGCAGGTGGCAGCGGCCCGAGTTCGGGAGCCGGACTGGTGCGCGCGGCGTCGCTGCCGGGCGCGCTCGGTTCACCACCACGCACCGCGCTGTTGTCCAGCATGTTGGGCATCAGCGGGGAGGCCAAGCCGATGTTGGGCGGGGCCTCGGGTGCGGCAGGCCCGATGGCGCCGGTCGGCGGTGGCGCGGGCGGAGGCGGCGGGGCACCGGTGCACGCCGCGAAGAACAAGGAAGAGCAGAGCGGCGGCACGAAGGACGGATTGATCGCGCCGACCGCACTCACATACGACCAATCGCAAGACGAAGACGACGACTGGTGATCGTCCACAACACAAGACTTTCCGGCCACCCGGCCGGAGGACTCGCCAAATCTTCACTGGTGAGGACAAAGGGAAAATAAGGGGAATCCAACATGGCACAGATGAATACAGATGCCGCCGTCCTCGCCAAGGAGGCTGCTAATTTCGAGCGCATCTCCGGTGAGCTCAAGAGCGTCATCGCTCAGGTGGAGTCGACCGGCGGCAGCCTGGCGATGCAGATGCAGGGCCAGGCCGGTACCGCCGCTCAGCAGGCGCTGATCCGTTTCCAGGAAGCTGCTGACAAGCAGATCCAGGAGCTGAACGAGATCTCGACCAACATCCACACCTCGGGTACCCAGTACACGAGCACCGATGACGATCAGGCCGGCAACCTGGCCTCGTCGATGAACATCTGACCTAGCTGACCTCAAGAAACGGAGACAAGACATGACAGAACAGGTTTGGAATTTCGCCGGGATCGAAGGCGGCGCCGGTGAGATCCAGGGTGCCGTCGCCACCACCGCCGGTCTGCTGGACGAGGGCAAGGGTTCGCTCGCTTCGCTCGCTTCGGCGTGGGGTGGCTCGGGTTCGGAGGCCTACCAGGCCGTTCAGACCCGCTGGGACAGCACCGCCAACGAGCTGAACTCGGCGCTGCAGAATCTCGCCCAGACGATCAGCGAGGCTGGGCAGACCATGTCCCAGACCGAGGCCGGCGTCACGGGAATGTTTGCCTAGCACTGCGGGGCGACAAGCATGCTTTGGTGGGCGGGTGCTCGGTCTATCTGGTGATGGCCGAACCCGCCCACCACTTGTGCTTGGGTGTAAAGATCTAACCATCTGTATTTGACTATCTGAGGGGTCCCCATGTCGGCCGACTATGACCGGCTCTTCCACTCGTCTGAACCGGGTAAACCGGTCGACGATGCCACTGCCATCGTGGACAGAGATGCCATTCTGAAGGCCGCCGCGGCCGCGCCGCCGCCACCGCCGGTTCCGGTCGGGGAAACCAGTTCCACGGACGTGCCCGTGGCCCCCTCCGCCTCCACTCAGACTCAGACTGCTGCGCAGCCCCGGCACGCGGAGACCACACCGCAGATGCCCGCGCCCATGCCGCAGCCGCCGGCGACCGCGCCGCAGTGGCCGCAGAACTCCATGTTGCGGGCCCCGCAGCAGCAGCAGTTCGGGCAGGGCGCCCGCCACGAGCAGCCCCGCACTCTGCCCGGCCCCGCCCCGCGCGTGGCGCCCGGACCGGCGCCGTCGCAGTTCGCCGATCTCGATCCCGAGGTCAGCGGCCAGTGGCGGGCGGGACAGGCCATCCCGACCCCGGCCGCGCCCGGTCCCACCTCAGCCGCCTCGATGGGTAATCACCGCGCGATCGACGCGCTGTCGCACGTCGGGGTGAAGACCGGTGTGAAGATGCCGTCCCAGCGGGGATGGCGGCACTGGCTGTACCTCACGACGCGGATCAACCTCGGTCTGTCGCCCGACGAGGTCTACGAACTCGAATTGCACAGCCGGATCCGGCGCAATGCCCGCGATTCCTACCAGATCGGTGTGTTCGGTCTGAAGGGCGGCGTCGGCAAGACCGCCGTCACCGTCGCACTGGGTTCGGCGATGGCCAAGGTCCGCGGCGACCGCATCCTGGCGATCGACGCCGACCCGGACGGCGGCAACCTGGCCGACCGGGCCGGGCGGCAGTCCGCGGCGACGATCTCTGATCTGCTGGCCGACCAGGAACTGTCGCGCTACAACGACATTCGTGCCTACACGAGCATGAACGGGTCGAACCTCGAGGTGCTGTCGTCCGAGGACTACAGCGGCGCGCAGCGCGAGTTCAACGACGATGACTGGAAAGGCGCCACCTCCGTGGTGTCGCGCTACTACAACCTGGTCCTCGCCGACTGCGGCGCCGGCCTGTTCCAGAAGGCTTCCCGCGGTGTGCTGTCCACCGTGTCGGGCATGGTCATCGTGGCCAGCGCCTCGATCGACGGGGCCCGGCAGGCCGCCATCACGATGGACTGGTTGCGCCAGAACGGATACCAGGACCTGCTCGGCCGGTCCTGCGTCGTCATCAACCATGTCACCCCCGGCAAGCCCAACGTCGACGTCGAGGATCTGGTGCAGCAGTTCGAGCGCCACGTCCCGCCGGGCCGCGTCATCGTGCTCCCGTGGGACAAGCACATCGCCGCGGGCACCGAGATCCAGCTCGAGCTGCTCAGCGACACGTTCCAGCGCCGCATCACCGAGCTGGCCGCTGCCCTGTCCGACGATTTCGACAGGCTTGAACGGCGTTGACCGCGACCGCAGCTGCCGCTGATACATCGAGCACGACGCCGAACCGGCCGTCCACCACCAGGGTCACCATCCTCACCGGTAAACGGCTGACGGACCTGGTGCTCCCGGCCACCGCGGCGATCGAGACCTACATCGACGAAACCGTCAGTGTGCTGGGCGAATTGCTCGAGGACACCCCGAAGGACACCCTCGCCGGTTTCGACTTCTCCGAGCAGGGCATGTGGGCGTTCGCCCGCCCGGGTGCGCCGCCGTTGAAGGCCGATGAATCCCTGGACGACGCCGGGGTGGTCGACGGTTCGTTGCTGACGCTCGTCTCGGTCAGCCGCACCGAGCGGTACCGCCCGCTGGTCGAGGACGTGATCGACGCGATCGCCGTGCTCGACGAGTCACCGGTGTTCGACCGCACCGCACTGAATCGCTTTGTCGGCATTGCCATCCCGGTTGTCGCCGCAGCCGTCACGGTGATGTCGCTGGTGTCCTGGAACGGGGCCGGTCAGGGCTGGTGGTGGGCGCTGGCGCTGGCGTTGTTCGGCTTGGGCTTGCTCGGCGGTAGCTTCGCGGCCCAGAGTCGCTACGAGAACCTGGACATGGCCGAGAGCCTGCTGCTGGCCTCGACGATCGTGCTGGCCGGTGCCGCGGCGCTGGCCGTGCCATTGCCGTATGACGCCGATTCCCTTGGCGCACCGCAGGTTGCCGGCGCCGGTGCGGTGGTGTTGTTGCTGACGTTGGCGACCCGTGGTGGCCCGCGGCGTCGCGCCGATGTGGCCTCCTTCATCGCGGTGCTGGCGATCGCGATCACCGGTGCGGCGATCGCCGTCGGCTACGGCGGAGGTTTCTGGGTGCCGGCCGGTGCCATCGCCTTCGGGTTGATCGTGGTGACCAACGCTGCCAAACTCACTGTCGCCGTTGCCCGTATCGCTCTGCCGCCGATCCCGGCGCCCGGCGAGACGGTGTCCAACGATGAGCTGCTCGACCCGGTCATCACACCGGACGAGGTCGACGAGGCGTCACCCACGTGGAAGGCGATCATCGCCTCGGTGCCGGAATCGGCTGCACGCCTGCAAGAGCGGAGCCTGCTGACCCGCCAGCTGCTGATCGGGTTCCTGTCAGCCGGCTCGCTGGTGCTGTCGGTGGGTGCCATTGCCGTTGTGGTGCAGGGGCACTTCTTTGTACACAGCATGATCGTCGCCGGCCTGGTGGCCGTGATCTGTGGCTTCCGGTCACGGCTGTACGCCGAGCGGTGGTGCTCCTGGGCATTGCTCGCGGCGGCAATCGCTGTACCCACCGGCGTGATGGTGCGCCTGTGCCTGTGGTACCCCGGTAACGCCTGGCTGGTGCTGGCGATCTACACGGCGCTGGGTTTGGTCGCGGTGATCGCCGTAGGCGCCACCGATGGCGTGCGCCGGGTGTCGCCGGTGACTAAGCGGATCCTGGAGCTGGCCGACGGTGCCGCCATTGCAGCGGTGATTCCACTGCTGCTGTGGATCGCGGGCGTGTACGACATTCTGCGAAACCTGCGATTGCACTGAGGTTTTTACGTTCGCTGGGCGACGCTGGTGCTGCCATTTATCGAGCGGTGGCACCGAAGTTGGTCCTCGTGGGGAATCGTGCGAAGACCAACGGTGATCTGCGGGTGTCGGCGACGGGATGTATCAACGGCAGTGGTACGAGTTCGACACCAGCGACATGAGGAACCCGATACGCGACGCTGTGGCACGTCTGGGTAAATCTGTCGGGCGTTGATCCTTCGTGGCCTTTTGAAGAGACATCACCGCTGCACCGATTTTCTCGTGGCATGACAGTACGTCCACGGTTGGGTTCGCTACCACGGATCGAGGCCGCGGCCCAATTTTTGCGCATTCGGGGTACCTAGGGCTCAGGTAGTCTTTTGCTGAGCTATTTGGTGGAGGGGACCACATTATGGGCGTGTCTGGGCTGGTGAGCCAGGGTTCGCGCGCTGCTCGGATGTTTGTGCAGATGGCCGAGCTCGCGCCGTCACGGGAGAACAACGTCCCCAGGCTGCATTCCCCGGCGAGGACGCGGCGTGCGCCGGTGGGTGCGGATACGGTTGGTGTACCGGGTGATTGGGGATACCGATGGGTGATTTGAAGGTTAGTCCGGCTGAATTGCGGACTCATGGTGCTTCGATGGAGTCGTATGCTGGCGCTATTCCAGAGCCGCCGGATCCATTTCAGCAGCGGGGTTCCGATCCGTTAGCGGAAGCGTTGGCAACCAAGACCCAGAGCGTCGAGGAAGCGTTCATTAACGGTGTAGGCCAGACTAAAGCTGAGGCGCGGGCAACGGCCCAAAGCATTCAGGCCGCCGCCGATAAATATGAGAAGTCTGACCAGCACGTTGCCGGGCAGGTTGAGGCGGCAGCGCCCGGGCTTGGTAGCGCTGCCGGCGCATCGAGCGGCTCGGGCTCAGGCAGCCAGGGCTTGGAACAGTTGCAGCAATTGGCTCAGATGCCGATGCAGATGGCGCAAACGGTCGCGCAGGTGCCGATGCAGATGGCTCAGATGGCAGGCCAGATTCCACAGGCAGTGATGCAGGGTGTGCAGCAGATCGGCCAGATGTCAGGTGGCGCGGGTCAAAACGCCGACGGCGCCGGAGGCAAGCCCGGCGGAGGACAGTCGCAGCCTGGACAGCCTGATACCGAAAAATCCGGTGAGCTTGACGAGAAGAAGCGCGACGACGAGCGCGATACGCAGGCGCAGCAGGCTGAGGGCGCCGCCACGGAGGCCTCTCCCGCCGATCGTGCGCCGGTATCCTCCCCGTCTGCACCGCAGTCCTCACCGGCCCCCGGTGCGTCGGCTCCCGAATCTGTGTTACCGCCCGCTGCGGCCGGGCCGCGACGCGTGCCGTCTGATCCTGCGATTGTGTTGTGACCGTATCCGTGACTGAGTTGAAGGTGTGCCGATGAGTTTGCCTCCCCCGCCGGGTTCGTATGGGCAGCAACCGCCTATGGGTGGTCAGCCTGGTGGTGGTGCGCCGCAGCCGTGGTCGCAGCAGCCATACCCCGGGGGACCGTCGGGTCCGCCTCCTTCTGGTCCGCCGCCGTGGGGTCCGCAACAACAGTGGGCCGGCGGACCGCCGCCGCCTAATGGTGGCGGTAAGACCAAATGGATTCTCGGCGGGCTCGCCGCGGTCTTGGCTATCGCGCTGGTCGTGGTTATCACCGTGCTCGTTGTCCGGCCAGATGGTGGCGGAAATGGTCCGTCAAACGCCAGCGGAACTGGCTCTGACTCCGAATTCGCCAGCGCTAATGACACCGGGCCTGTCGGCATCATTACCGAAGACCCGACGTGCGACGCCTGGAACACCATTGTTGGCGAATATTCAGATGCAGTAAATGCCGTTAAATGGGATGAACGAGATCCTAAGGTTCCAGCTAATTCGTGGACGCCTGAGCAGCGAGCGATGTACGAAACCGCAGGAAAGGCAATGTCGCGGGCGGTCGATCAATCATCGAACTTCGTGAAGAAGACGCCACATAGGGTTATGCGTATTTTGTATGAGCAATATATCGCCTACACGCGCGCATTCATGGAACGGATCCCATCGTATGTTGCAGAAGACGATGCCCTAGTCGGCGCGTCCAATGCTGCGAGTGGCAGCCTGGCTAGTATTTGTGGCGCAGTCATATATCGTGTTGCACAGGCCGTGGCTCCACTGGTACCTACCGGACCAGAGCCCGAGAAAGTGGCTGTACCTCAGGACCCGTCAGCCCCGGCCCAGTTGTTGTCAGGGTCCAACTCAATCTGTGGCGATTGGGAAACTCTAGTCAGTAATTTCAGTGATGACACTGCGTCATGGCGTGCTATCGATAAAGATATTCCCGCGAAGGAGTGGACACCGGAGCAGCGGTCGATAAATGACGCCGTCGCGCCTGTTATGTCGGCCAGCGCCGACGAAATGGAACGGTTGGGTCGCCAAAGCGGAAACCCGGGTCTCGAGGATGTAACGACACTCGCAGCTCAGTATCGCAGGGGTTTCGTTACGGCACTTCGCGATTACACACCCGCTGATAGTTATCTGGCATTATCCGCAACAAATCTCGTCCGATTAGTCACGTCAGCATGCAAGGCAGCGCCGTGATTGGTGGGGCTGCTGGAAAGGACGACAGGCCTGCTGGCAAGTATGAGGCCGAAATGGTTGGACCGGGAGCGTGGCCAGAGACGCCCGAGTCGGCATTCATCGGTCGCGGTACCCAATTGGGCGCGATTCACAAGGACCTAACTCGCGCAAAAGAGGGGTGGCAGTCCGGCCAGTCTTATCTGAAGAGCGAAAACACATGGGCTGGTGTTTCTGCGACTGCCGCAAACGTAAAGATCGATACGCATACGAAGGCCATGGAAACGCACGAGCAGCAGCTGACGACTGCGGCAGGGTGGTGCGGCGAAGCAGCCGGGCTGATAGGGCAAGTCAAAGAGACGATTCGCGCGACGGTTGGGACGGCTGTTCAAGTTATTAATGACACCGTTAACCAAGCTAAAGGAAAGAACTCAGACAGCGCGATCAGCAACATCCAAAAATTCGCAAACGATTGCAACAAGGCCACCGTCCAGTGGGCAGCGGACAAAGTCAACGGCAAGGAAGGCGTGTCCGATCAGCCGCCGACTCACACCAGAGAAGAATTTGAGACAGCGCGGGATAAATCGGACGAAGGAAAAGCGAAGCCAGGCGATAAGGCGGAGACGAAAGACCGCCCAGTATTTGCATTCAGTAATGCCTCGTTTGACGACGGTGAGGTAGCGGGATCAGCTGACCGTGTCCCCGACGTCGATGTTCAGTCAATTGCTCCAGCCAAAGCAGCCGGGGCACTGGACGACGACAACAAAGCGGGATCGCCAGTGTCTGTGCCCGACGTTGATTCCCAGTCAATTGCTCCTGCCAAGGCTCCCGGTGGGCTTGATGATGTTGCTCCGGCGGGTACTGCCGTGCCCGTCGTCCAGCCGCAACCAACACCTGCCAACCCTGGTCGAACTCCAGCACCATCGCCCGTATCACCGGCGGGCGCTGCTCCCCCCACGCCGTCGGGTGGTTTGGCAGGCGGAGGCGGAGGCACCTCCGGCGGCGGAGGCGCGTCCGGTGCCCCAAGCGCACCCAGCCCTCTGAGCAGCAGTGGTTCTTCCGGCGCGAGCGGTCTCGAGCAAGCTGCGAGCGCGTCGCAGGCAGCAGGCCAAGCGCCAGCAGGTCGTGCGCCGACCGACCCGTTGCAGGCCTTTGCGCAGGGGTTCAACGATTCGGCGGGGACACCGGTTCACGCCGCTTCTGCCGGTTCTCCACCGCCGTTGGCGCCTTCGCCCGCGGTTCCGGCCAGCGATGCGATGGCGCCGGCCAGCACCTCCGCGCCCTTGTCGCAGACGGGTGCACCAGCACCTACGGCGCCCGTGCAGGCCCCGACCTCGGGTGGCTCGATGGGTGGCATGGGCATGGGTGGCGGAATGCCGATGGGTGCGCCGCCGTTGGGTCCACCGCCGACGGCGCCTCCTGCCGCACCGGTGCCGCCGCCGACAGCGCCACCGCCTCCGGCAGCCACGACACCGGCGAACATCGCCGGTGGTGCCCAGGTCGCGCCGATTCCGGTGTCCGCCGCGCGCGCCCAGCGAGATGCTGCCCAGGACGCGGCAAAGAGGTCGGGATCGGATCCGCTCGTATTGGCGCGCAGGATCGCGGCAGCACTGAACGCACCCGACATGGTTGACGCCGAGGACTTCATGTTCTTTTGGGTCACGGCGGTGACGGTGGACGGGAAGATCGTGGTCGCCAACAATTACGGGCTGGCCTTCATCCCTGAGCAGGTCAATCTGCCTGAGCATGTGGCGATGGCCTCGGCGGACGAGTCGATTCCGCCAGCTGACCGCGCGAGCTGGGTGAGCCATCCAGTTGTGGCAGTGCAGCGTTGGGCCCAGCATCACGACACGAAGCTGCGTGCGGTGATCGCGACCGAGGACCAACTCAAGAACTCGGATGCCGGTGTGCACCATGAGGTGTTGATGCCCGAGGACATCCCGGCCAAGGGCCAGATGGCTGGTCGTGACCGCTTGACGGTGATCGCCCCGCAGATCGCCACTCGGTTGGCCCAGTTCAGTGACGGCGATCTGGTGAAGATCCTTCCGCCTGCACCGGTTGATACGAATCCGCCCGAGGACCAACGGCTGGATTTGTGGGACGCAGTGTGGCAGCCGTTGTGCAGCGGCGCCGCGAATCGCGGGCAGGTGCACTTGCAGGCGTTCTTGGCGTATGCAGCCCACGCCCAGGAGTGGGCCGTCTACGAGGCACACGCCGCCGAGGACGGCCCGGCACAGCGTCGAGCCGTCGCCGATTTCATCTACTGGCAGCACATTGGGCAGCTGATCGCCGACGCGATCGCGGAGTAGGCGGCAACGGTTCGCGGCAGGGTGGACGGTGCGGAGCAAAGTACTGCGGAACAGGGTCGGTTGGGGCCACGCGCAGACAAAGAGCCGCATTCTGTGGCTGTGACTCGCCCTTATGATTGTCGCGAGAAGCCGGTTGAGCGGGGCCGAGCGAAACCCCCATTCACGGGGCACCTTTGGTTTTCGTCAGGAGCGTCTGCAGCCGCTGGGCAGCGGCACAGGCGTAGGGAGGATTATTCGCGATGAGTGATTTGAAGGTCACGTCGTCGGAGCTGACTAGCGCGGCCGAGCAAATGTTGCGACCTCGCCCGAAGGGGCCGGATTCAGAGGCGGCACCGGATTATGGCTTGAAGGCTCCGGATACCCTGCCGGAGACCAACGAAGCCCTCAACCAGCTCAAACACAGCGCCGGGATCTTGAGCGCGACACTGAAGGCCGGGGACGCCGAGGTAGAACGTCTGGCTGCGACGTTGAAGTCTGTTGCCGCTGCTTACGACAAGATCGACGAGCAGGCGAAAGCACGGATGCAAACTGAGGTCACCGGCGACGACGGCTCCAAGCCGCCCCTTGAACCGGTGGTGCCAGAGGCGGTCAACATTGCTGTGCCAAGTATCCCGGACCTGGGCAGCTACCCATCCTCGCCCGACGATCAATTCCAGTCTTGGCAGGCCTCGGCGCACGCGATTTTCGACAACGACACCAAGGCCCTGTCGCTGAACTACTTCCGGGACCAGTGGAAGGCGTACAAGGGCACGCTCCTTGCTTACGCCGACAACATCCCTGCCAAGGTCGGAGACTGGGACGGTACCGCCGCCAAAGCCTGTCAGAACGCAATGCAGAGTCTCCACACGTGGTGGAAAGATATGGCGGAAGAGTGTGGCAGGTTGGCCGAAGAGGCGCAGAAGTTCTGCGATGCGCACGACCAGCTTGTGCGCGTCCATCCCAACTTGCACGATGTCGCCGAATACGAGAAAACAAATCGGGCCAACAAAATGCGGCTGTGGGCCCAATGGCAGTATCAGTCGGAATACGACCGCAATAACTACGAAAATAACATCAACCTCCAACAAATTCGGCCGGGTAAGGCGCCGACAATTGGTGGTATGCCTGCGGTGAATTCCAACGAAGTCGGTTCGAAGCCCGAAACGCCAGGGGTTCCGGGCACTAACCCGGGCACTTCGCCCGGTACCTCCCCGGGCACGAACGGTGACGTGGGAACTGCGCAGACTCCGTCTGTGCCGTCGATGGATACGCCGTCGATGTCGCCGGCCAGCGCTGATCCGTCGGCTGGTCAGGGCTCGGGCGGTTCCCCCAGCGGCGGCTCGCCCTCCGGCGGGCAGGGTGGCGGCCAGCCCAGTGGTGGTTCCCCGAGTGGTGGCGCCCCGTCGGGCGGCCTCCCCACGGGCACCGAGGGTATGCCGGAGATGCCCGGTCTCGAAGAGCCCAGCCTCAAACCGGCCAGCGCGGGTGGCGGTGGCGGCGGAATGGGTGGGCGGTCCGGTGCCCGAGCTGGTGCCGGCCCCGCCGGCGTTCCAGGCGGCGCTGGTGCCGGCGGTATGGGCGGCGGTATGGGTGGCATGGGCGGCGGCCATGGCCAGGGTGGCCAGGGCAAGGAGAAGCGCCGCAACCCGAATCTCACCGAGGACGAGGACCTTTACGTCGAGGACCGCGCGTACACCGAGGCGGTCATCGGCCGCCGGGCACGCAAGGACGCGAAGGACGGCAAGTAAGCCGACATCCGCAGACATGGACTCGCCGACGACACGATGTGTGTCGTCGGCGAGTTTCTTTGTCGGTCAAGGGTTTCCGCAGAGCGCCTATCTGTGCCTTGAACGCATCAAATTGGGACGAGCACGATCAGGCTTTAGCGATGTTCGAACTGTGTCCGCATCGACTGCAGCCGATCGACGGCGCGTCCATCAGTGAGCTCGTTTCGTTGTTCGGGGTGGTGCCAATAATGCCGCACCAATTCGATGAGGGCAGTGCCCTTGGGGGTGTAGCTGCCCGGAGAGTCCATAACGAATCTCGAACCGTCGTTCATGGTGATCACCATGGGGGTCCAGAAGCGTTCCTCGGTCGGGAGCTTGGCCGTCACCGCGGCAATGTCGTCCCACTTTCCTGAGTTCAGTGAACCGAGATCGGGGAACTCGAACTCGTCGGGCGTGAGCAGTAAGTAGCTGGTACCGCCTTGGCGCTTGAAGACAAACCAAATCCATCCCGCAAACAGGCCAGTGGCGCCGAAGCCGATGGGAAACACTTCGTCGACCTCATCGGGTACTGGTAGGTAGAGCCAGCCGGTCAACCATGCGATCAGCATCGATAGCCCCGACAGGGCTAGGGCGGCATAAAATCTCCGCTGAATGGCGTCAATGCGACGATCTGGACGTAACAACATCCCCGATTCGTCGAACGCGGCTTGGACTACCGCATTTTTCGATGCCGCCAACTGCGTCGCCACAAACAGCCAGGTAACCGCCAGCCCCAGCGCGATCACCGCGGTGATGAACGCCAAGTGTTTGATCGCGACGAACGCCCAGACTCCGCATACCAACGCAAGAAGCAGGTTGAGCGCGATACCAAACCGTCTGCTGAATGTTTCCATCTCTCCCACTGCGTCAGCGGATATGTGGGCCGACCTCATCGGCGCCTGCAGTGACCTCAGCCTGGCTGCGGCCCATCGGCGGTCAGCTCGGCGACCATGGCATCGAGTCGTTCACGGTCGGCTTCGATGGATGCCGTGGCTGCGGCGGTGGCCTTCTGGATCGCTTCGTTGAGTCGCTGTTCGACGGCCTGGGCGCCCAGCCGCAGCAATCCGTCTTTGATGTATACGTCGATCAGATGGTGGTGTCCGTTGAGCGTGACTTCGACGCTTTGGGCTTCGTCTGCCGCCGTGAACGTTTCACTGTTCATCTTGTGCAGTTGGTCATCCATGAGTGACTGCAGCTGCTGGGCTTGACGCAGCACCGCAGCCACCTGCGGATGCATCTCGTCTGTCATGACTATTCCTCCCGACCTTTCTGGGACCCCTCTCCCAGGAAGCTTGATGTCATTGCTCCAGCGCCATCTGGTAGCGGCTCTCCTCGCGCGGATTGATCAGCGTGATGGGCAGCTGCCGGTGTCGCGGTGTGTCAATGAAGTTGGGCCGCATGATGACTCGCCCGACGCCTTGATGAGGGCCGAGGTAGGTGGTGGCGTGGGGCCAGGCGACGCGGGGCACCCGCCCGACACGGCCGTTGATCATGGTGGCGAATTCGCGGAACTGCGGCCCGAGCGTCACCACGGCGCCGGATGCGGCGGAGCGGATGACGAACTGGGTGAACAGGCGGGCATCACCGAGATTGATGCTGACGTCGACGTTGTCGAACGGCATGTACACCGGGTAGCGGTCCGAGGTCTCTCCGACGAGCACTCCGGCCGAGCCGATCGGCAGCTCATGGTGCTTGTCGGTCACCGGGGTGAGGCCTTGAAGGGCGGCCCGCTGCCCGCCGTACAGGCAGGAAAATCCGCGCGGCGTCGTCGGATTGGACAACGTCGTCAACAACACCGTCGTCGTCGGCGCCGCACCGGGACGAATCCGCACGCATGTCGTGGTGTGATCGGCCCGCGCCGACCACCAGACGTCGGGGCCTCCGGGCGCGTTGTAGGCGGCGGTGAAGGTACTGCGGCCCTTGATGACCGACCAGGTTTCCTTCTCGAAGCTGATCTCGGTGGCCTTGTCGTAATCATCGAAGCTGCGCGAGCAGCGCGCGTCGATTCCGTTGCTGGCCAACTGGTCTGCGATACGGGTGGCTGAGGCCACCAGATACCGGGCCAGCCCGGACACCCCGCTGTCGCGGCGCTGGGCCGAGCGTCGGGTCTTCTCCGGATCGGCGCGCAACACGATCCAGGTGCGCCGGTTCGCCGGCGCCGGGTACGGGCCCACCACCTGCTCGTAGAGCGCGACCAGGCTCGCCGGTGCGGTCTTGCCGACACGGTAGCCGGCCGACACCACATCGGCCTCCAGGTCGGGGCAGTGCGCCCGCAGCAGCTTCTCGACCAGCTTGGTGCTGACGGTGTCATCGGAGACCGCCGAGCCGTTGACGATCACTGTCGGGGTGAAAGGCCTTGGTATCAGCTCGATTACCGCAACCAGGTAGTCGCCCTGCCAGCGCACGGCGACGTGGTCGCCGGGCATGACGGTGGCACCCACGGCAGGCTCCGACGGGACGTCGGGGGTGCTGCGGTGGCGTCGCCGCCACGAAAAGATCGCCCTGACCCAGCCGGTCAGCCGGTATCCACGGATGGTGAGCACCGAGAAGATCGCGATCAGCACCGACAGCGTGATTCCCAGCCAGAGCAGGTCGAAGTGCATGCACACCGCGATGCACGCGGGGATCAGCGTGGCCGCCCAGATGGCGTGCCCGGTGGTGAAGCGGAATCCGAAATGCCGCCGTAGGAAGTTCATTGGCGGCGCCGCAACGCGCGTCGGGTCATTGCAGCGATCCCGAGGATCAGTGCCAATGCGGCTCCGGCGACCACCACACCGGTGATCGGACCCCGGTCTGGCGGCGGGATGTACACCGGCGGCGGGACTTCCTTGACGCGGAACGGCGCCTTGGCCGGCCCCTCCGGGACCTCCCACGTCAGGGCAGCCACCGGATCGACCACGCCGGCACCGACATAGTTGTCGACGCCGCCGCCGGGATGACGGGCGGTTGAGGTGATCCGGTTGATGACTTGGGCCGGGGTCAGGTCCGGGAAGCGCTGCTTGACCAGCGCGGCCAGACCGGACACGAACGCGGCCGAGAACGACGTGCCGTTGAGCGGCACCGGGCCGTCCTCACCGGGGGTGGCATTGACCGGCTGGCCTTCGTAACCGAGCGCGGTGAGATTTTCGCCGGGAGCGGCCGCGCCCAACCACGGGCCCGACATCGAGAAGTTGCTCGGCTGGCCGTTCTGGCCGACGCTGCCGACGGTGAGCACCAGCGGGTCGTACCAGGCCGGGCTGACGATCGTCTGCACGCCCTTCCAGCCGCGCGCATCGGCGGGGACCGACGGATCCGGCGCCGGGTTCTGGTTGCAGTCCTGGCCGGTGTTACCGGCGGCGACGACGATCACCGCGCCCTTGACGTTCACCGCGTAGTTGATGGCCGCGCCCAGGCCGGACTCGTCGATCCGGCGGGTCACCTTGTAGCAGGCGGCCTCGCTGATGTTGATCACCTGCGCGCCGAGGTTGGCCGCGTGGACCACCGAACGGGCCAGGCTGCGGATCGAGCCGGCGGTCTGAGTGGTGTTCGGGTCGTTGGGATCTTGGCGCGAACCCTTGGGCTGGAACGCGACGGACGTCTGACGCAGCGAAATCAGTCGCGCATCGGGGGCAACACCGACGAAACCGTCAGTGGGGGAGGGGCGCCCGGCGATGATCGACGCGGTCAGTGTCCCGTGGGCGTCACAGTCGGACATTCCGTTGCCCGCGGCGTCGACGAAGTCGCCACCGGGCTCGGCCGGGACCCGGGGTGAGCCGTTGACGCCCGTGTCGATCACCGCGACAGTTACGCCGGCGCCGGTTGCGAACTTCTGCGCCTCGGCGAGCTTCAGATAGTCCGCGGCCCACGGCTTGTCGGCGAAGTTCGAATTCGGCATGACCGTCGGCGCCGCGCAGATCTTGCGCTGCTCCATCGGCTGGTCGGGACCAGTTTCATCAGGCGGAACGGCCGCGGCGTCGATCGCCGGCGGGTCAATCGCAAACGCTGGCGGCGCACTGAAAAGCGCCAACAAAACTGCCAGCAGCATCACGGCTAAGCGCTGCACGCGTCACACTCCCCCAATGACATCGGACATGTTTGCAGTGTGCTGATGCACTTTCAGCAAACAAAATCCGGCCTGTTCAGAAACGCATCGTCTCACGTCAAGCCGTCCGGCTAATTGCACGCAGGCAATCATAAGGGTGCCCAGGTGAGGCTGATAACGCTTTGTGTCCGCGGTGAGTGTTGCACGCGGCAAGGAAGGGGGTGCCTGGGGGTTTGTCGCCGATCATATTGGCGCGCGGAGACGCGGATCCTGCGGGATAACATCACCAACCAAGGACAGCCGGGAATGAACCGTCGGCACAACGATGAATCATTCTGGCCCGTTGGGTCGGTGAGGGGGTGCCGGGGTGAACCGTTCGGTGGAAGTCGTTGTCGCGGAGCTGACGTTGGCAGCATCACGCCTGGAGGAAGCAGGCCAGCGTTTACAAGATGGCCTGTCGGGTGTGGATCTCGAAACCCGTGAGTTGCTTGGTGCCGGTTGGAAGAGCGACGCTGCGTCGGCTTTTGGCCAGGTTTGGGAGCAATGGCATGGCGGCGCGGGCCAGGTCGTGCGAGGTCTGCAGACCATGTCGAAGCTGCTGGCTGTAGCTGGCAAAGAGTACGACAACACCGATGAACAGGCGGCGAGCGCGATCGAGTCGTCCGGTCAGGCCATCGAGGGGACGGCTGGGACCGGAGGTATTGCCGAGCAGGTCGGGCGATAGGTGGCGATGGCGATGCTCATCGTGGATCGAGCTCAACTGCAGTCGGCTGCCAATCGAATGATGGCGCTTGAACGTGTGGTCGACGAGTGCCTGGGAGACGCCGAGCAGACCATGGCCGCGTTGCGGTCGTCATGGCACGGGGATGGGTCTGATGCGCAGGCACAAGCCCAGCAGCAGTGGCAGGACGGTGCCGAACAGATGAAGGCGGCATTGTCGGCGTTGCGCCAGATCCTGCAGACAGCGCACAAAAATTACTCCGACGCGGTCGACAAGAACGGCCTCATGTGGCAGGAGTGACAGCGACAGCCGGAAGGATTGGGACCTCAGGCGACCGGCTCGAGGTCGATCCCGATGCGCTTATCCGTGACGGGCGGGAATTGGGGTCGCTGGGAACCCAGTTGGGTATGCTCTCGGACTCGCTGGGTGCGTCGTTGGCAGACGGGATTGCGTCGGGTACCGATCCAGCCGGTGCCAACTTCGGTCTTACCTACGGGGATCTGGCGCAGAGCTTCGCCAACGGCCTGGCGATGGCTGCAAACGCGTTGAAGTCGGTCGGCTACATGTTGGAGGCCACGGGCTTCAACTACAAGAACGCCGACGTGGCCTCGACGGTGGGCGGAGCGGGCCCGACCGGCGGCGTCGGCGATGTACCGGACACGACGACGGCTGCGGATGCTGCGCTCGGGCCGAGCGTGACCAGGACCCCGCCTCCAGGCCTATGGGGGCTGGTCGAACCGTTGGTACCCATTCCGTGGCCATCCGGCGTTCCCGCCTTGATGGGTGTTACCGCTGCGCAGTGGGAAAACTATGCCAGCGGGTTCGAAGTGGTTCAGGCACAGGTCGACGGTGTGAAAACTGCGGTATCACTTCACGTTCGGCACCTTGCCGAAGGCCCAAAGATCAACGAGGCGATGGTTGGCCTGCATGAAGGGGTGGCGGCCCTGGCGGCCCTGGCGTCAGGCACAGCGGATGTCATCAAGGGTTTCGCCAAGGGTGTCCAAGATGCTCAGGATGCGATCCGCCGGATTCTGGATCGGATCTCGTCTAGTGGGCTGATCGACACTGTCAAAGGCCTTTTCACCGGCGACGGGCTTCAGATCCTTCGCGAGATCGCCAATGAAGTGGGCGCCGCGTTGAAGTACCTGCAAAGCCAGGTCAAGGCTTTCGTCGGGCTCCTGCAACAGCTGACCCAGGCCATCGGTGATGCGATGACTGGGCTGCAAAAATGGGTCAGGCCAAGGCTGGAAGAGGTGTTCGGCGAGAAGGTGGGCAGAAATCTCGCCGCCCAATTCACGTTGTTATCCGACGTAAATATCGGCATGACCACCGGCCTCGTCAATGCGGTGGCGGGAGTCGTGGCGATGGCCGACCCCGACACATGGAAGGGCATGTACGACGTCGGGATGTCGGTGCTGCACGATCCCACGAAATTGGACGACGTTTTGCTCACGATGGGCAGGGAGTTCGTCGCGTACGACTCCCTCAAAAGCGATCATCCTGGTCGGGGGATTGGGGAGGCTGGATTCAACGTCATTTCGTCATTGAATCCTGGCGGTGTGGCATCAAAGGCTGGGATGGCGGCCAAGGCCGCAGAGCGGATCAAGGGGTTGGCCGAAGACGGAAAGCTAAGCAAGCTCGGCGATTTGGCCAAGCTTGGGGCCGGCAAGAACAACCTCGACGCATTGGACAGCCTGGGTGGTTCCAAGGCTCCCGAATCAGTGGAATTCACCCCGGCACCCCGCGTCCCTGAGTCCGTGATTGGCCCAAGGCTGCCCGACGGTTTCGGCGCCTCCGTGGGCCGGCCAGGCCAGGACGGACCCAAAGGCCTTCAGGAATCGCCCGGAGCCCGGAGTTTCCACGGAGACGGCGGCGATGGTCCGTCCGATCCTCCCGCACGCGCAGCGGGGCCATCAGAATCCGCCCCGGGTCATTCTGCTGGTCTGTCCCCACAACCTCCGATGGGTGCAGGGCCGGGGCATCCTGTTGACTCTCCAGATTCGCCGGGGCCTTCATCAGGCGATCCTGTGCCGACAAGCCGCAACTACGATCCTGATTCATACAGTACCGCAAGCGATCCCGAAACCCTGACTACTCCGGGTCTTCAGAAATCTGCTCACGCAACCCCCGAGTATGTGCAGCCGCAGGCCACGCACCAATCACCGAATTCGGAGCCTTATAACAGCGGGCACTTGTCTGGGAACCAAGGGCACAGCCCTGGTGTTCGCGAGGATGCGGGGCGAGGTCCTTTCGCCAATCACATGTCCAACGACACGCATCCGGCTGCTTCACCTGAGCCTCTGCTAAATCAACAGCCAGATGGCCAGGCTCCCGACTCGCCGCACTCGCCCCATCACCCAGGTGAGCCGTCGGATGATCCGCTTGCTCCCGGCACGCCGACGGATTCTGATGCCGTCGACCCCGACGATTTCGCAGCAGAACATCCGCCGCTGCATCGAGAAGACCCCTATCCGGTCCAATACATGCCCGGAATGTTCGACAATGAGACGGACCCGAACCATAGCCCATTCCTGGGGCAGAGTGTCGAGCGCTGGCCGCCCGAGGAAATTGAGCAGCACCGAATAGTGGTCGACCAGAACGGGCTTTTGCGTCACATTGATGGCCGTCTGTTCGACACGCGTGACGCAATATTGTGGAATCGAGAGGGGGGTAAAGCGATATTCACAATGGATCCGCAAGGAAATATCTACGCGTCACTTGAACAAGAAGTCGGGCGAATTCATCATTCAACACTTTCAAGCGGCAGGCCAGTTGCCGGCGCCGGAGAGTTAGCCGTAATAGACGGACGCCTGAAAGAAGTAACGGGAAATAGTGGGCACTACCGCCCACTACGTTCGAATACACAAAACGTGCTCGACGAGCTCGAGAGCCGCGGGGTCGACTTGAGCTCGGTTTCGATTGACTGGATAGCTCCGGAAGGAACGTGACTTGAACATAGCATCGTGGCGGGGCGGGGTAGATATGATCCTCTATCACCTGCTATTTATTGCGGAACTTGACGCGGCTAATGCCGAAATGACTGCCGACGCCATCATTATGTACCGAACTTTCGGTCAGGGTCCTCAATTCTTTCTCGACGCTATCGAAGGCGCACTGGCCAGTGATGCTGAAATCATGACCGAGGGATGGGCGGAACCCCCTCACGACCGCGAGGACCTCCGGCATACCGAAGCCGATATGCGCGAATTCTTGGCGATGGTGGCTGGTGAACTGCGTCGACGACAACCGTGGCCTCCTAAGCCCGAGCGCAAGCGTTGAGGCCCTTGTGAATGGCGAGTCCGAATCAGCATGAGTTTGCGTTTCGCAGGCGTTCAAATTTCTCGGTAAAGGCAGGTGGTTAGCGACCATGTGGTGGCATGGCAGGATTATCCAGATACTTTATTGTCTAAAGTACGTCCGCACCCTGGATAGTCGCGGAGCGATTGATATGTCGCGTTCGATGGTCGTACAGCGATGCCTCGTCGGGGGACCTCAGGCCTATCTTGACGCAATCGAGGCTGCTCTTGCCCAGGCTGGATCGGTCCGTCTGGCGACGACACCACATTCCGAGAATGATATTCGCCAATTCCTAGAGGCGTTGGCCATGGAGCTTCGGCGAAATTACCCCTGGGTGTTGCCTCCAGTTCTGGAGCTGCGACTGGACAACTGGGAGCAGTTATTGGGGGAGGTCCAACCCATCGCAAGAATTGAACTGCGTCAGCTTGAAGTGAGCCAACGTCTGGGTTTCGAATTCGGCGATATCGCGGGCAAGCAAGAACCTGGATTGTTGCTTCGGCTGGAGTCGGGTGCCGTTGTGGGATTCTTGGCTCCGGCAAAGCTGAGCGATCGAGGTGTTGCGCTTGTGGTGAGCGGCAAACACGAAGTCCGACAGATTATGGATCAGATCAGTCGTGTGCTGATGCTGCAGCCCACACAGCTGACGGCAATTGAGCAGACGGGGCACCAGGCCCGCTCCACACAAAGGCGCGTCCTGCCTGATCTCGAACCTCAGCCGTCGGGAGTCGAGCGGTGGTCCGCCGAGCGGCTCGAACGCCATCGGGTTGTGATCGACAAAGAGGGGCGATTCAGAACCATCGACGGAGGCGTCTTGGACACCCGGATGGCTTCGGCGAGCTGGCGTCCGAATGCTGAATTCGCTTTGTTCATCATGGATCCGCACGGTAACTTCTATGTCTCGCTGAGGCGCGTTGTTTCGCGTATCCACCACTCGACGTTGTCCGGAGGCGGTCCGGTGGCAGCGGCGGGTGAGTTTCGCGTTCGCGAAGGGCGATTGCTGGTTCTCACCGACCACAGCGGCCACTACCCGCCAACGCGATTCGGCGACCAGATCCTCGTGGGTGAGTTGCAACAACGAGGTGTCAGCACGGCGGACGTGCTATTCGATTTCGCGGCGGGGGAATAGCGGTGAAAGCTGGGCGCGCGATTGGGTTGTCGAACCGATGGAGATGCTCGCGCCTACCTACGCGTCCAGGTCTTGCTCCACCAGCCCGGCTACGGTGGCCAATGCGTCGGCGTCGTCGGATTCCACGGTCACCTGGGCTCCGTTGCCGGCGCCCAGCGTCATGATCATCAGGGCCGAACCGGCGTCGACGGGTTCGCCGCCATCCATGGACAGGGTGACCGGGACTCCTGCGTTGACCACGGCCTCGGCGATGATCGCGGCGGGGCGGGCGTGCAGGCCGATGGCCGAACCGACGGTGACAGTCTTGCTGGGCATTGTTTCTCCTTAGGTGGTGGCCAGCGCCGGTGTCTCCGGCGTGGTGATGGATGGTTTGGCGAATTGTTTGGCGGTGATGACCGCCAGGGCGGCGACGACGGTGCCGGCGGCCAGGGCGAGCAGGAACCACAGCAGGTTGCCGATCGCGAAGAATACGAAGATGCCGCCGTGCGGTGCCTTGAGCGTGACGTCGAATGCCATGATCAGCCCGCCGGTGACGGCGCCGCCGAGCATCATCGACGGGATCACCCGCAGCGGATCGGCCGCGGCGAACGGGATTGCACCTTCGGAGATGAAGGAGGCACCCAGCAGCCATGCGGCGCGGCCGTTTTCGCGCTCAGGTTCGGTGAACAGCCCGGGCCGCAGTGTCGATGCCAGTGCCATGGCGAGCGGCGGCACCATCCCGGCCGCCATCACCGCGGCCATGATGCGCAGGGTGGCGGGATCGGCGACGTTGAGGCCTGCGGTGGCAAATGCGTAGGCCGCCTTGTTGACCGGACCGCCAAGGTCGAAGCACATCATCAGCCCGAGAATCACGCCGAGAACCACGACGGAGGTTCCGGTCATGCCGCTGAGCCAGTTGGTCAGGCCGGTGGTCAGCGCGGCCAGCGGACGCCCGAGCAGCAGGAACATCAACAGGCCCACGATCAGTGACGCACCGAGGGGGATCACCACCACGGGCATCAGCCCCCGGAACCACTGCGGCACCTTGAAGGAACTGATCCACTGCGCGGCGAATCCGGCGATCAGGCCGCCGACGATGCCGCCGATGAATCCGCCGCCGACGAACACGGCCACGGCACCTGCGGTGAAACCGGGTGCGATACCGGGCCGGTCAGCGATCGCGAAGGAGATGTAGCCGGCCAGGGCCGGCACCAGGAACATGAAGGCCAACCCGCCGAGCGTGAACAGCACCGCTCCGAGGTACTGCGTCAGGCCGCCGGGCGGGAGGTCTGCCAGGGTGTTGGTGACGGCGATGTGGTGGCCCAGCGAGTTCATGCCGTAGGCCAGCGGGCTCGGCTGTCCCTCAGGGGTGTTGCCGATGTCGTACCCGGCGAACAGGAATCCCAGTGCGATGAGCAAGCCACCGGCCGCGACGAACGGGATCATGTAGCTCACGCCGGTGAGCAGGATCTGGCGGGTGCGGGTGCCCCAGCCCACGTCGCCCGACGCGGCCGGAGCAGCCTCGCCAACAGAGCCGGCCACCCGCGGGGCGTTGGGATCGTTTGCGGCACTGATCGCTTCGGAGATCATCGTGTCGGGCTCGTTGATGGCGCGTTTCACGCCGGAGGCGATGACGGGTTTGCCCGCGAAGCGTTGCTTGTCCTTGACCCCGACGTCGGTGGCGAAGATGACCGCATCCGCTGCCGCAATGGTGGTTGCGGACAACGGCGTGCTGCCGGACGACCCTTGGGTTTCGACGGCCAAGTTGACGCCGGCGGTCTCGGCGGCCTGCTTGAGTGCATCGGCCGCCATATAAGTGTGGGCGATGCCGGTGGGGCAGGCGGTGATCGCGACGATCGATACGGCCTTGACGGGCTCGGCGACTGGTGCAGGAACGGGAGCGGCGGGCGCCGGATTCACCACACCGTCGACGAGCGCCACCACCTCGTCGACGTCGGCGGCCTCACGCAGGGAGGCCACGAAGTCTTTGCGGACCAGCGCGCGGGCCAGGCTCGACAGCAGCTTCATGTGCTCGGCTCCACCGGATTCCGGTGCGGCGATCAGGAATACGAGGTCGGCGGGGCCGTCGGGTGCACCGAAGTCGACTTTGGGTGACAGCCGGGCGAATCCGATCGTCGGGGTATCGACGTAGGGGGAGCGGCAATGCGGAATCGCGATGCCGCCGGGCAGCCCGGTGGCGGACTGGGCCTCGCGTGCCATCGCGGCGCCCACCAGTCCGTCGCTGTCGGTGGTGCGGCCCGCCTCGGCGAGCGCGCCGACCAGACGGGTGATGACTGCTTCCTTGTCACCGCCCGCGTCGACGTCGAGCAGGACCAGACCGGGGGTGATGATCGGTTGGGTCATAGTGGCACCTTCACGGGGTGGGTACGGACGGCTTCGAGGTCGAGTTGGGCTGGACCGGGCAGGGCTGATCCGGGGAGGGCCGCAGCGGCACTGCCGTAGGCGACGGCCATCTGTAGTCGCTGTGGGGCTTCGGCGCCGGCGACGACGGCGCGCAGGTAGCCGGCCAATGAGGAGTCCCCGGCGCCGACGGTGCTACGCGGAACGATCGGTGGCGGCGTGGCCACCCAGGCGCCGTCGTTGTCGACGAGTACGGCGCCGGCTGCACCCAGTGTGGCCAGCACCGTGCCGACACCACGTGCGACGAGCTGGCGGGCCGCGGCCACCACGGCCGTTGTATCGCCTTGGGCGGCAGCGTGTTCCAAGTCGGCGGCGGGCACTCCGGCGAGGTCGGCGAGTTCCTCGGCGTTGGGCTTGATCAGATCGGGTGCGGCCACCTCGAATGCGGCCGCCAGCGCTGCCAGCGGCGCGTCGGAGGTGTCGACGGCGACCCGGCAGCCAAGCGGGGCCAGAAGCCTCACCACGTGGGCGTACCAGTCGACCGGGATCCCGGGTGGCAGCGATCCGGACATCACCACCCACGATGCGTTCTGCGCCTTGGCCAGCACACAGCGGGTGAGCGCTTGGAGCGCATCGGCGTCCACGACCGCGCCACGCTCATTGAGTTTCGTTGTGGTGCCGTCGGGTTCGGTGATGGCGAAATTGGTGCGGACCGGCTCGGCAATGGGAACGCCGATGAAGGGCACACCAAGCGTCCGCAAACCGGCGAGCAATGGATCGTCGTCGGCGGCGGGCAGCACCGCTTCGGCGGAGACGCCGGCCAACGTCAGGGCACGGGCCACATTGATGCCCTTGCCGCCGGGTTCCACGGTGACGGAGTCGACGCGCTGCACGGCGCCACGCGTCAGCGGCGATCCCACGGTGACGGTGCGGTCCAGGCTGGGGTTGGGGGTGACCGTGATGATCATGCGGTCACCACCTCGACGCCGTGCTCGGTGAGCAGTGCCCGGTCGGTGCCCGAGATCTCGTCGTCGGTGATCAAGGTGTCGACGCACTCGATGGGGGCGAAGCTGACGAAGTCCTCTTCACCAACCTTGGACGAGTCTGCTACGACCACAACGTAATTCGCGGCCTGCACCATCGCTCGCTTGACCGCTGCCTCTTCGGTGTCCGGGGTCGACAACCCATGGCGCACGCTGATGGCGTTGGTGCCGATGAACGCGATGTCCACCCGCAGGGTCTCGAGTACCCGCAGCACCTGCTCACCGACGGCGGCCTGGGTCAGGCCGCGGACCCGTCCGCCGAGCAGTTGCAGGGTGACGGTGGGCATCGCGGCCAGATGTCCGGCGATCGGCACCGAGTTGGTCACCACGGTGAGCTCCCGGTCCGTCGGTAGTTGCGCGGCGACGCGGGCGGTGGTCGTGCCGGCATCCAGCAGCACACTGGCGCCGCTGAGGGGGAAGAAGTCGACAGCGGCGGCGGCGATCGCATCTTTCTGAGTGGCGCGGGTGGTGTCGCGTTCTCCGACGCCGGCTTCCACCAGGTGAAGAGCCCGGGCCGGGACCGCCCCGCCGTGGACGCGACGCACCACACCGGCCTTGTCGAGTACGGCAAGGTCCCGGCGGACGGTCTCGGTGGTGACGTCATATGCCTGCGCCAACTCGGCGACCGAGGCGCGGCCCCTGCTCATGACCAGCGCGGCGATGGCCTGCTGGCGCTCCTCGGCGTACATGAGCCTCCGTTTGTGTGGGTTAGAGCCTGCATTAATGTTGATATTTGTTGTTTTACGCTTGAGTGTGTTGACTTGTCAATGGATTCTTGTAATCTGTCTCACATGAGCACTACATCTCCGGTTGCGTCACCGACTGTCTTGCGCGGGGTTCCAGTGGTCCCGGGTGTGCAGTACGCACCGGTGATCCGGGTCAGCAGGCTCCCGGAGATTCAGGTTCCGGCCGCGGACATCGATGAAGCCGACCGCCCGGCCGAGGCCGGGCGTTTCGCGGCCGCGGCGACGGACGCCGGAGCGGCGGCGGGCAAGCCGGTCGGCGTCTGCGGTGAGGCCGCAGCCGACCCGCTGCTGGCCGCTGTCCTGGTGGGTCTGGGAGTGACGTCGTTGTCGATGGCGCCGGCGGCGATCGCGGCCGTGGGTGCGCGCATCTCGCAGGTGACGCTGCAGCAGTGCCGCGCGGCCGCCGACGCGGTGCTGGCCACGGCCTCTGCTGCCGAGGCCCGGGAGGCCGCGCTGGCTGCTCTGTCCTGACAGGCGGCGGGAATAATCGGACCGCAGTCCGGTTATAGCTGGCATCAGACTACAAACAGGAGGTAGGAGATGCCAGCCATCACCGCAGACACCTTGACCCTGCCCCGTATTGCGGCAGCTCAGGCGTCGGACACCGAACGCCCGGTCCGTTCGATCACGACCGGCCCGCGCGGATACGAAGGCGAGGGATTCCCCGTCGTGCGCGCCTTCGGCGGAGTGAGCGCCGCAGACCTAGACCCGTTCGTTCACATGGACCAGATGGGTGAGGTCGAGTACCAGCCCGGCGAGCCGCGCGGCACCGATTGGCACCCGCACCGCGGGTTCGAAACCGTCACCTACATGATCGACGGCCGCTTCGCCCACCAGGATTCGCATGGCGGCGGTGGACTGATCACCGACGGCGCCACCCAGTGGATGACCGCCGGATCTGGCATCCTGCACATCGAGACCCCGCCGGCCGAGCTCGTCGAGAGCGGTGGCACCTTCCACGGCATCCAGCTGTGGGTGAACCTGCCCAAGAAGGACAAGTTCGCGACGCCGCGGTACCAGGCCATCGAAGGTCCCGATGCGAAGCTGCTGTCCTCTCAGGACGGCGGAGCACTGGTCCGGATCATCGCCGGCGAGATCGACGGTGCGCAGGGCCCGGGCAGCACCCACACCCCGATCACCATGGCGCACGCCACGATCGAGCCAGGGGCGCAGCTGAACCTGCCGTGGAACCGCGACTTCAACGCGCTGGTGTATGTGCTGAGCGGACGCGGCAGCGTCGGCCCGGTGGCACATCCCATCCAGCAGGGCCAGCTCGCAGTGCTGGGCCCCGGCGACCGCATCACGGTCTCGGCCGAGGCAAACCAGGACTCGAACCGTCCCGCGATGGAGGTTCTGCTGCTGGGCGGCAAGCCGATTCGTGAACCCGTCTTCCACTACGGCCCGTTCGTGATGAACTCGAAATCCGAGCTCATCCAGGCACTGGAGGACTACCAGGCGGGCAAGTTCGGCCAGATCCCGCCGAACGCGCTGATGCCGCACCGGCCTCTGAGCTGACGGTCAACTACGCCGATATCCCGACGCCGCCCGGCCTGCGCTTGGGCGGCTTGGGTTGCACGGCACCAGCTTTCGGGGCGGACCCGTTGGTCGGAATCGTGGCGGCAGTGGGTTCGGCGCTCTGCCCGTTGCGTTGATCGCCGGCGATGCGCCGGCACATTTCAGCGAGATGAGCCACGGTGATCCGGCTGCTGGCGCGGTTGGGCTGAATCTTGATCAGCAGCTTGCCGGTGACGGTCAGGTGCGTGCAGACCGAATCGAGGTTGCCCGGGGTTGGCACCGCCAGCCGGACCACTTCTTCGAAACGGGTCAGCAGCTGGGCAACTTCCTGGTCCCCGGCCTGGCCATTCTGCCCAAGCCGGCCTGATCTGAGCGCCCGCACCAGGGCCGCGTCGGCGATCGAGACCGCCGTGTAGAACGTGCGGTCAATCGAGAACCGCTCGCGCGCGGTGACCTCGCAACGATCGATCAGCGCATCAGCGTCGGGCACCGGTTTGTCCAGGATCGCCGCCAGGGTCAGCCAGTTCAGCACTGCGTACGGGTCGAGGCATTGACGCTGCATGGTGAGCAGATGCGCCTGACGGTAGAGGTCGGACGCTCGACACAGCATCTTCCTGGCGGTCCCGGCGGTCGGTTCGGCAGCGGCCCGACGCTTGTAGGCGCTACCCAGCAGGTTGTACCGCTCGGCAGTCTTGGACACCTCGAGGAGCCGCTCGAGGCGCTCGATGGCCTTTCCATACAGCTCCTGGGCGTGCTCGGGGTCGCTGTCGGCGAGATCGTTGGCCATGCGTGCCTCGAAGTTGGCGAGTTGCTCGACGGCCCGCATGGTCGTCGTCGACGTTTCACCCTCCCCGGCTAGCGCGGCGATCAGGTATCGGCGGGCATCCTCGAATCGCCGCAGATTGCCGTACGCGTAGCCGATCGCCATCTGAACATCGGTCTGCTCCAGCCAGTCGGCAGGACATTCCTGCACCAGCGCGTTGAGCTGCTGGGTGGCCAGGCTGGGCGAAATCAGGTTCGTCGAACCGACTTCCGGCTTGCGGCCGACGTAGTTCACCGCCTCGATGAACTCGGCGACATCCACCCGTCCCGGCCCGGCCGCCGTGGTGCCGGTGGCAGTGGGATCGAGCCGGTAGTCCGGATCACCGTACGCTTGGTACGCGCCCCAGGTGTTGCTGTCGGGGAACTGGTCGTGAGTGTGGCCGCGAGCGGCCTTGAGGGCGTACCCGAAAGTCTCTCCGCCGAGCATGCATTCGTAGAATTTCTGGGCGAATTCCTTGGCTGCGTCATCTTTGACGGCCCAGCCGGCGGCCACCACCGCGCGTACGCCCATCTCGATCAATTCGCGGGAAACGCTGGCGGCCAGGCGATTGAACTCGACGGCAGGGGTGCGCGCCGGGGCCTCGGGCCCGGTCTGGCCGATGTGGCAGCAGTTGAGGAAAACCAGTTCGGGTACCTGCTGCATCTGGCCGACCTCGACGGCGGTGAGGAAGACGCCATTGTCGAGCACCATCCCGCTGCGGGCCTTGCCGTCGGCGGTGGCCGGGGGTTCGTAGTAGCCGTGACCGGCGAGATGCACTATGCGGTAGGGCTTTCGGTACAGTCCGGCGAGCACCTCGAGCGCCGTCGGTTTGGTGACGGGCTTGTCGACGTCGAAGCGTCCGCGCAGTAGGTCGTACACCGCGCCGGCTTCGGCCATCGCTCCGGGCAATTGATTGAACGGCGGGCTTACCAGCGGATCGCCGACAACGTAGGCCGCCGTGCCTGCCCGCGCGCCGATCTGTGGACGGTAGTTCGTTGTCTGCAACTGCCGCACCAGAGCCTTGTCGAGACACAGAGCCTTGTCACCGGCGCTCATCAGCTCCCATGGATAGGCGGCGGTTTCGGCATCCAGGACGAGCACCAGGTTGTCGACCTGTGCGAGCCCGGACTTGAGCTCGTTGGGAACGGTGAGCTCGAACAGCACTCGCGATTCCTCTGGCCGGAACCGGGTTTGGGAGATCGAGTCCTTGATCAGCCGGTCCACCAGCTCGGGCTGCCGCTGCTGTGAGGTCGCCTCGGCGCGGGCGCGGTCGGACAGGGTGAGGAACTTGATCTGGCGGTGGGCTTCAACCTGGCCGGGTGCGCTGATCGCCAATTCCGCCAGCGCGGCAAGGAGTTCCGGCTCAGCGTTGCCGGATTCGAGCACGGCGCGCTTGAGCCGGTCGGCCAGCGGCTTGGGCAGGCAGGGCGGCTCGGGCTTGCGCGGTGGCACCACCACGCTGACCTCCCACCGGCGCCACGCATGCTGACGGCCCGCCGAGGCCGTCAGGCGCCGCCGGCCCTCCCGGCCGCGCCGGAGAAGCTGAGTCGCCTCGATCTCGGTGTCGAGCTCCTTGCCGATCAGCGGAGCCAGACGCTTGACCGCATGGGCCGCCTCGATCGCCGTGTCGGCGTAGAGCTCGACGATCTCGACTTCCTGGATGGTGAGTGCGTTGTTGTTGCCGTCGGCGAGTTCGCGGTTGGCCTGGCCGATCGCGCGCAGAATGGCCCCCACCGAATCGCCCACCGCGATGTTCGCGGTCGAGTTGCCGCCGACCAGAAGCACCGACAACCCGAGCTTTTCCGCGGCGGGGTCGTCCTCCGGTGATGCGGACAGGCCGTCGCGGCGTTCGAGAACGTACTGGAGGGCGGCGCGGCGAAGCAGATCGCTCAGTTGGCCAGCGCTGAGCTCGCCCCACTTCCCCAGGCCGACGACGATCGCGCCGGTCGGCAGGGCCAGCGCCTTCTCCACCGCTGTCGGCTTACGCAAGACCACCGCCACGGATCCGAATTCGCCGGGGTAGAGCCCCAGCGCATAGCGCTCCGTCAGCGCACCCCGCAGCAGCCCGTCCAGTTGGGCTTCGGCGCCGATGATGGTGTCGCCCTCGTAATGCCCGACCACGATGGGGTACCGCGCGTAGCGCAGGTCGTCGTGCACCACTGACACCCGGAAGCTGGGCTGCGCGCCTTCTTGATACGGCTTGCGCGCGGACTTTCCCAGGAGGTCGGCGGCCAGCGAGGTCTCGGTCGGATAGAGCACCGGTTCGGGCAGCGCCCGGAATTCGTGCGCGCCGCCGCGTGCCGCGCTGAGTGGGCTGTCCGAGAGCCGTGAGGTGGTACCCGAATCGAGCAGATCCTGTAGCGCGGGGAAGCTCGGTGCGTGAGAGGCCAGGTCGCCGTGCACCGCGTCCATGTACCAGGTCCGGACGCCGGGCAGGCGGCCCGAGAGATACGTGACCCGACCGTCGCCTTCCGTCGTGCAGTCCAGGACGACCCGCCCGTCGATGATGTCGACGCCCTTCACCGTGCGGGGCGAGGTTCCCGCCACGTAGTGCACCCGATCCGGGTGGGGCAGACCCGACAGGTGGCCCTTGATGGCGTCGTGCGTCTCTCGTGCGCCATCCAGCAGGGCTTCGCCCGGGACGGCCGCCCCGCCGCGTTGGGTCCGGCAATCACGCCAGTGCGACACCGTGAAATAACGCTCGTCATCGGGCAGCAGCTCGAGCACACCCGGGAACTTCCCGATGATGTCGACGACCTCCGCCATGTCGTGCGTCAGGTCCAGCAGCGCGAGTTTCTGGACGGTCGCAGCACTGCCGAGCAATGATTCGACGATGTCGTGCGAGCCGCGGTTCGGCGTGCCGAGCATGACCAGGCGCCCGCCGTCGCGGTCACAGATGCGGTCCCACAGGTCGGGCGCTTGCGCAATCATCGCGCGGACCACCAACCCGCCCATGCTGTGAGCGATGATCCGAACCGGCTGCTTCGTTCGCCGTAGGGCATTCTCGAGCTCGACGATCAGCAGCCGGGCCGCCTCGGTCACCGACCGGCGCCAGTCGTAGGCGAACGGGACGACTTCGTGAGTGTTCTGTAGGAACTCGCACAGCTCGCGATAGCCGTCGCCGACCAGGGCGACGGGACGTACATTCGCCGCGGCGACGTCGGCGAGATCGCCGAGCCCGCCGCGCAGCAGGGCGAGGTAGCGCATCCAGACCTCGCGCTCGCCGATATTGAGGTGCGACCCCATGATGCCCGGTAGGACAAAGACAATCGGCTGGTCCGCGTTGGCGCGGGTCTGCAGCGACCGCAGCATCGGCACCGGATCGAGCTCGCTCGCCACGATGTCTCGGAAGATGGCTGGAGGCTTGTCGGCGGGTGCTGCGAGCCACTCGACAAGCGCCCCGCGCGTGCTCGGATTGGCGAAGTAGTTGAAGTGGCTGACGTCGGCGCCCTGGTCGAATACGTAGCGGGCGGCGGTCCGCCGGGCCCCGTGGAACATGGCGTCGGTGTTGACGACGAGGTCGTTGTCCCGGCCTTCGTAGATGACGTGATCGCTGGCGAACACCCCTATCTTCTTGAGCCAGTTGCCTGCCTGGATATCGCCGGCGATGACGCCCATCGCGCCGAGCGCCGGATCGGTCAGATTGTTGAGCAGGGCGACCAGCGGTGACTGCGGCATCATTGCTTCGAGCCCGGGCACCAGTGACGGCAGGGTCCGGTTCTTGACGATTTCGAGGGCGATCCGCTTGATCACCTCGTAAAGCGGTGTTCCGCCGACACCCGGAATGAAACCGATGAGGTTGGTCAGCACCGACAGGAAGACGTCGATGTTCTCGCCCGCCAGCAGGGTGCCGCGCGACGGCGAAGCGCAACGCACGAACCGTTCGACTCGAAGTTGTTTGTGCGCAACGAGTTCGGCGAGGCGGCCGAGTTGCCTACGGTCATGCAGGTCTGCCAGGTCCAGATCGGAATTGCCACGTTTGAAGTTCGCCACGAGCTCGGTGTTGATCGACGTCAGCGTGACCAGATCGCCGACGAGCCCGCCGCGGGAATGCGACACGATGCTGACCCGGGCATTGCGGGGCAGCGCGGTGAGCAGCTCGATGGCGTTGTCGATCGGGCTCTCGCTCAAAGTGCGGTGCTCGAAGGCGTAGATGTTGCCGCCGAACAGCCGCTGCAACTCTTGCCATTGTGGTTGCGCTTCGTTGTTCAGGAAGGAACCGAAGCTGCCGCGGGTGGACGAAGCGGTGCCGTGGATGAACACCAGCAGAGGCTTGTCGACGTCGAATCCCGTGAAATCGACGGGGGCGGGCGCCGGCGTCACGGCCTCGCGGGTGGCGTCCTCCCACTTGTACAGGCCGGGGCCGGGTCTGAGATTGTTCTCGATCATCCGGATCAACGCTTTGGTGGCGAACCAGGCGGGGACCTTCGCCAGCAGGTTGATTCCGAGGTCCTTGGCCTCGTCGATGAGGTCGATCGGCCACTGTGCGGGATCGGTGACCTTGTCGGTGATGGCGTCGGAATCCAGTCGCAGCACCCGTAGCCGAGTGGTCAGCCACTCCTTGACACCTCGTTCCGAGGCGCGCGGGAGCGTGTCGACGCTGACGGCGTCGCCGACCATCGCTTCGGGTTTGAGCAGCGGCGCTTCCTCGTAGTACCGCTTGGCCGAAACCCAGGTGGTGAACCCGCCTTCGATCTCGATTTCGAGGATGGCGTCGTCGGCGACCTTGATGGCACGCGGCTTCGGGCTCTGCTCGCGTGCCGATGGGGACAGGTTGTAGGAGCCGACCACCTCGACCGCGTCGAGCAGGCCGGTGCCGGGAGTGTCGGCGTCGACGCCGGGCATGCCTCCGCGTGTCGAGTGGATGTCAGTCTTGTCCTGGAGGCCGGAGAGCTGCAGCTTGACGGTCATCGTTTCGACGGTGCTAGTCGAGGGGCGACAGGAAGGGTTGCTCGAGGCGGGCTTCGTTGCCTTCGAGTTGCGGAACCTGCTCGTAGCGGCCGCGTTTCAGTTTCGTACAGGTCTGGTCGTGTAGTTCCCGATACGACAGCGGTGTCCGGGATTCGGTCACGGCCTCGACCAGGTGGTAGGTCAAGGCTCCGGCGTAGCCGCCGCCGAGGGCGGCGTCGGCCGAGGTCTGGTCGGCGCGGCAGCCCGAGATGAGTACCTCGGGGATGTCGACGTGGACGACGTCGGCCCCCGGCTTGTGACGGCGTAGTCCCCGCGTCGTCCCGGTCAGGGCGCGGCCTGACTCCACCGCCGCCAGGTCCCACGGGCTCGGCAGGTATCGCTCGATGACCGGGGCGTCGGGCGGTTCGAGGGCGCGCGTGACGGTGCCGGAATGGCACGAGTCGGTGATCACCGTGAGGCTCACCCCGGCAGCCAGTCCGTCGAAGACACTGCGCAGCCAGTCGTCGCGCAGTGGGTCGTCCCAGTCGAGGTCGGTCGGGCACAGGATCTCGTCGCGCTTGTCGGACTCATCCCCGTTGTCGTCGGGCACATTGGAGCCGTGACCGGAGTAGTGCACGAGCAGTACGTCGCCGCGCCGGGCCCCGCGGATCAGCCCCGTGATGGCTTCCTCGATCGCTTCCTTGGTGGCCTTGAAGTCCGTGATCAAGGAAATATCGTCGGACTCGAATTCATACTGTCGCTGAAGCAGTTTGGCCATGTTCTTCACATCGGGAACGCAACCGCGTAGGTCATTTCCCGGGACTCGGTAACGATTGACTCCGATGAGCACCGCTTTCTTGGCCATGGTGCTCTCCTTTGCATTAGGCCTCGGTCAGGATTGATGAAATTCCGGTCCGGAGAAGCAGCAGGCCTGGTGGGGCATCGCAGTATCCTCTCCTGAGACCGACGACACGTCAGGTGGGCAATTGCAGTATGTGCACGTGACGCGGAGGGGTCGTGAGTAGTCGGGTACTCGAATTTGCACGATTACTTTCGCGCGGTGTGCAGCGGCGAGGAGAGGACGGCCCGCTCGTGACGTCACCGTTCCGGCTGCAGTTTCCGAATGCGGGCGAAGCAGCTGCGGTGCGGGTCACCGAAACTACGGAATTACCATCGGCGCTCTCGGCTTTGGGGCTTATCCCGCCCCGGCCCACCGTAGTGGTGGTGGGTGGGGCCGGCGGCTTCGACGCCACCGGCATGGACCGGCTCCGTCCACTGTTCGATTCCGGCATAGCGCCCGTGATGCAGAAGTACGGGGCAGTCGGCGTGGACGGCGGAACGCTGGCCGGGGTCATGCAACTGTTCGGCGAGGCCCGCGCGGCAGCGGCGTTTCCGCTCCTGGGTGTGGCTGCCGCCGGCACGGTGAAGTTGCCCGACGCCTCCGCGCCCGACCATGCGCAGGGCTACGAGCTGGAGCCGCGGCACACCCACTTCCTGATCGTGCCCGGTGACCACTGGGGCGCCGAAACTCCCTGGATCGCCGAGGTCACAACGATTCTCGCCGACAGCGCGCCGTCGATCACGGTGTTGATCAACGGCGGCGACATCGCCTACTCCGACGCTGAGCTGAGCGTGCGAGCCGGACGGCCCGTGGTGGCGATTGCCGGGTCGGGGCGAACAGCCGACACGTTCGCGCGCGCGTTGGCGGGTCAGCCGACAGATGAACGGACTGCGGCGCTGGTCCGATCCGGGCTGATCCGTTCGATTCCGGCGGACGCTCCGGAAAGGCTCGTTGAATTGCTCGAGACTGTTTTGGGTGACGGCCGCAACGTGAGTTGACCGCGCCCGGTCCCGCCAAATTCGAGTAGTTGACTACGCTACGCGGCCGTCGCACGGACTAGGACGATTGGTCTGTGCCTGGAGCGTTCCCTGGACACCCGCGCTGGTGCTGCGCCACCCCCAGCGACGCCGGCAGCTGTCTGGCGCAATGTGAATCGAGCTATTCGACATGAACGAGGAATTCTGGGGCAGTCTTCTCTCGCATATCCGACACCGGTTGCTGATACCGGTTGTGGGGCCCGACGTAACTATGGTCAAGGTCGACGGCTCGGAGCACAGCCTGACCACGCTGGTGGGTCAACGTCTGACCGAGCGGTTCGACCTCAACGTTCCGCCCCGGACCATGACCACCGATCAGGCTGTGGCGGCGTTTCTGCGTGAGCGTGGTCGAGACGAGGTCGATGACCTGTATGGCGTGATCGACGAAATCACGATGGAGCTCGATCCGGAGCCCGGTGATGCGCTGAGTGACCTCGCGGCCATCGACGATCTGCGGTTGTTCGTGACGACAACGCCTGACCGATTGCTGGCAAAAGCGTTGAGCACTGTTCGCGGCCGGCCCGTACGTGAGATTTCGTTCGCCCCGAACAAGTCCACCCCCGACCAAGAGCGCAATGCCAAGGAGCCTTCGCCGGCCGACACGGTTGTTCTCAGCCTGTTCGGTCAAACCGCGGCGATGCCGGAGTACGCGATCCACGAGGAGGACCGCCTGGAGTGGATCCATGCATTGCTGACCGAGAAGGCCAGCCTCCCCGACTGGCTCGACTATCCGCTGAAGCATCAGCCGATGTTGTTCATCGGATGCCAGATCCCCGACTGGTTCGGGCGGTTTCTCGTTCGGCTGTCCAGCGACAAACGACTGGCACTCGGCGGTAAACCGTTCTTCTTCGCCGCAAACTCCCGTGAGCCGTCGCTGTCGAGCTTCTTCTCGACATACTGCCGGCGAACGATGGTCAAGCAGTTGGACATGGAGCCGACCGAGTTCGTAGCGGAGTTGCGTACACGGTGGGAGGCGAAGCAACCGAAATCTCGCGCATCCGCCGCACCCGGCCCAATTCGGGGTGGAGCTCAAGACATCGAACCGCCGTCGCTGGACAACGCGGAAATCTTCATCAGCTACAAGCACGAGGATGTGGCAGCGGCACGGCGACTGTATGACGCGATCACCGCACTCGGCGGGGTGGCCTGGCTCGACGAGCGGGAACTGCGCACCGGTGACGCCTGGGAGGAGGAGATTCTCAGCTGCATTCGTCAAACCGTCCGCCTGTTCGTCCCGGTGATCTCCGCCAACACCGAGCGGAAGAAAGAAAGCTACGTCTTCAAGGAATGGAACGAGGCCGTCGACCGAACGCGCGGCATCCTCGGGCAGCGCTTCATCATGCCGGTGGTCATCGACGATGACTATGACGGTGACGCGACTCGGTTCAAGCAAGTACCGCGGGAGTTCAAGAACTTCCAGTTCGGTCACGCGCCAGGGGGCGAGCCCGACGCGGACCTGACCAGGGATTTGATCTCCGCGATCCGGGAAATTCGACGTAATGATGCAGCATGACGCACGCAACGATCACGACGAGACTGGACGCCGATAATCCGTGGCCCGGGCTGGAGTCGTATTGCGAAGACGCGCAAGGCTTTTTCTACGGCCGTGTCCGTGAATGCGAAAAGCTTCTCAAAAGGGTTCTCGACGCTCCCGTCACGGTGTTGTTCGGACGCTCAGGGCTGGGTAAGACATCATTGCTGCACGCGGGCCTGTTCCCGTTGTTGCGCAACGAAAACTATCTGCCGATCTATGTCAGGTTCGACCTCAAGCCGGGCGCGGCCTCACTCAGCTGTCAGCTCCACGACGCGGTCCGCCATGCCTTACAAGCGGAAGCGCCCGATGCGACGCTTCCCCGGGACGACGAATCACTCTGGGAATACCTGCATCGGGCGGACCTCGAGCTGTGGAGTACGCGGAACTACCTACTGACACCGGTGCTCGTCCTCGACCAGTTCGAAGAGCTGTTCACGCTCGGTGAGGGCGTACCCGATCAGGTGGAGGCATTCAAGTACGACCTTGCCGACCTCGCCGAGAACCGGATACCCGCGGACCTGGCCACCCGAATCAAAGATGATCCGGCGGAGGCGCGGCGCTTCAACTTGCGGTCGCACAACTGCAAGCTGCTGATCAGTCTGCGCGAAGATTTTCTTGCCCACCTTGAGGACTGGTGCCGCTTCAGTCCCGCGCTGGGCCGCTCGCGAATGCGGCTGCTTCCCTTGGGTATTGACGAGGCATTCGAGGCGGTGTACAAACCGGCCGAACATCTGATGACACCCGAACTCGCGCATCAGGTGGTGGACATCATCGCCGGAGCGGGTCTGCATACCGGTGCCGGTGTCTTACCGCACGATGTCGATGTTCGTGTCAACCGTCGTGGCGCGACCGACGTCGAACCCACCTTGCTCAGCTTGGTCTGCCGCGAGCTCAACGAGGAACGTAAGCGCCTCGGGAAAGCCGCATTCGACGAGCAACTCGTCGAGGAGCATGGTCGCTCGACGATTCCGAACTATTACACCTCGTGCGTGAGTGGCATGCGGCCGGAGGTGGCCGAATTCATTGAGAACCAATTGATTACGACCACCGGGTTTCGTGACTTCGAGGCTGTCGAGGACGCGGTTCCGTCGCACCTCACGCGCGAGGAACTCGATCAGCTGATCGACTCACGGCTGGTCCGCCTCGCGGAATACCACGGCACGCAACGGATTGAGCTGATTCATGATGTGCTCACGGGCACCGTACGGTCCCACCGCGATCAGCGGAACGCGGAAAGGTCCCGACGGCTCGCGGAAGAGGAGAAAGAGAAGGAGAAGGCTGCGCTCGCGGAGGCCGCGGAGCGTGCTCGCGAACGTGAGCGCGCTGCCCAGGCCCAACTGGCGGTGGAGGAACGCGCCAAGATCGAGGCCCAGCGCCAGACCCAGGCGCTTCTCAAGCGCACGCGGCAGCTCCGTGCGGTGCTGGCTGCTGCCGTGGTCGTCGCGGTAGTTGCCGCCAGCTTATGGGTGTGGGCCATTCGCCAACGCAATGAGGCGCAGGAGCACTTTCGGGCTGCGACCGCGGAGCGGTTGTACGGGGAGTCGCTGCTGATGCTGGCGGGACGATCGCCGCTGGGCAGCAACGATTTTGATGCAATGCAGATGCTGCTGGCCGCGTATGCCATACCGTCGACAGAGGCCGGCCGCAACTACGATCTGTTGACGGTGCTCAACGAAGAGCGCAACCTTCTCAAGGTCATCGACCTTCCGTTCGTCGTCAGGAGTGTGGCGTTCAGCCCGGATGGTTCTCGCATCGTGTCCGGCAGCGCCGACAGCGTTGTGCAGGTATGGGATGCCGTCAGTGGGCAGCCGGTCGGGACGCCGATGAGACACGGCGACCGGGTCACGAGTGTGGCGTTCAGCCCGGATGGTTCTCGCATCGTGTCGGGTAGCGCAGACAACAGTGTGCGGGTGTGGGATGCCGTCACTGGGCAATCTGCGGGAGAGCCGATGCGTCACGACGCCGCTGTGATGAGTGTGGCGTTCAGCCCGGCTGGTTCTCGCATCGTGTCCGGTGGTGCGGATAAGACGGTGCGGGTGTGGGACACCGCGAGTGGAAAGCCTGTCGGGGCGCCGATGCGACACAGCGACACAGTGGCGAGTGTGGCGTTCAGCCCGGATGGTTCACACATCGTCTCGGGCGGTTACGACAAGACGGTGCGGGTGTGGGATGCGGTCAGCGGGAGGCCGGTGGGGGCGCCGATGACACACGGCGACCGGGTGATGAGTGTGGCGTTCGGTCCGGACGGTGCCCACATCGCCTCCGGCAGCGCCGATAAGACCGTGCAGATGTGGGATGCGGTCAGCGGGCGGGCCGTCGGCCAGCCGATGCGCCACGATGCCGCTGTGATGAGTGTGGCGTTCAGCCCAGATGGGGCCCGCATCGCCTCGGCCAGCTACGACAACGCGATTCAACTTTGGGATGTTGCGGCCGGCGGCAGTGAGCCCAGCGTCCTGCTCGGACATGAATCTCCGGTGTGGACCTTGGCGTTCAGCCCAGACAGCCGCGAGCTGGTTTCAGCAGGCGGTGACGATGGGAGTATCCGGCTGTGGGATGCCACCAGTTGGCAACCCATGCGGGGCCATTCAGACGCGGCTTGGGCCGGATACTTCGATGGTGGTCGCCGTATCGGTTCGGGCAGCGGCGGGGACGACAAGACAGTGCGCTGGTGGGACGCGGAGACGGGGCAGCCGATCGGAGAGCCGTTGCGCGTGGACGGCCCCGACGTGGGTTACCTGTTCCCGGTCGACCAGAACCGCCTCCTGTCGTTGTCACACGACACGGCCAATACCGTCGCGCAGCTATGGGATGCGCGAAGCGGAAAACCGATCGGCGAAGCGCTGAGTCTCCCGCCTGGCCCCAACCGGGAGGTTGTTGCCGATGACACAACCAACCCCCGAATCGCTGTCAAGCTGGAACCCAGCGTTTTGCAGGTATACAAGTCCGACACCATGCGGCCGGTCGGAGCATTGATCCGGCCGACGGAAGAGGTCGCGACCTTCAACTTCAGCCACGACGGTGAGATCGTTGCCACTGGCAGCGTCCAAGGAACGGTTGAGCTGTGGGACTCGGACACCGGCGAGCGGATCGGTCGGCCGATGAAGGGTGACAGCTGGGTGGCGAGCATCGTGTTCAGCAACGACGGCAGTTTGATGGCGGTTGGGTATGCCAATTACCGACTCCGGTTGTGGGATACCGGCACCTTCGAGCCCAAAGGCGAAGACATGCCACAGGTCACCCTCCCAGCTGTCGTGGCGCTGAGCCCCGACAATCGCACGATCGCATCGGGTGGCGATGACGGCAATATTCAGCTCTGGGATGTAGACGGCCAAAAGCAGCTCGGCGCGCCGCTCACGGGTCATTCGGCGTCAGTGACGAGTCTCCATTTCAGTTCGGATGGAAAGAAACTGCTGTCGTCCAGTGGGGACGGCACGCTGCGTGTCTGGCCGGTTCTCGAGCCCGATCCGAACCTGTTGTGCGCCAAGCTCACCCACAATCTGACGCCCGAACGGGAGAGTGAGACCGCCCGCGGGATCGACTACGACTCGCCCTGCACTCAGCTGACTGCATCCGAGTACGCCGGACAGCGCTAACCCACCGACTCGGCGGGCTGCGGGTACAACAACTCCAGCTCACCGAGATGCGCGGCCGCCGTCACCAGTGGCAGGGCCGCCGAAACGGCGAGATCCGTCCCAGCGGCCTCGGCGCGCAACGACACGACGAAGCTCTCTCCGATCGGCACCAGTACCGAGGTGGCGTGGTCGCCGGTGAGCCGGGCGCAGATGGCTGCGGCATGTTCCTCGATCACCGAGCGGGTCTGGTCGTAGACGCCCAGCGGCGGAGGCACGACATCGGCGATCAGCTCGGCTGCGGCGCGAACCCGGTTGGCCCGGTTTGCTGCTCGCACCACCGGTGCGCGCTGGTCGCTGGGCCCGCCGTTCTCCGAAAGATATTGGCGGACAGCGTCATCGAGGGTGCGGGATGCTGACAGCGCGTCGTGGCCCAGCGCGACGACGCGGTCGGTGGCCTGCTCGGATGCACCTCGGGTGACGCGCAGGACGGCGAACTTGAGGAACTGTGCACCCACGGCGCGGGCCTGGTCGATGGCCTTCGACACCGACGCTGTCGCGCCTCGCGGCCACAACAGCAGTGACACCACGATGCCGACCAGTGCGCCGACCACGACGTCCTCGACGCGGACCAGGCCCACCCGCCAGCCCGTCGGGACTATCAGGTTGAAGTTGATCAGCACCATCATCGTGAACGCGGCCTGTCCGGCGATGAACGACCCGACTTCGGGTACATAGGCGGACCCGAATGCCACCAGCGGCAAGAGGATCCACAGCACCACGGGGTCGACGCCGACGAACTCGATGAGCACCGCGCCGAGCACGAAGCCGATGGCGGTGCCGGCCACGGCCCGCAGCACGCGGGTCCCGGTGGTCAGCGCGCTGCTGCGCAGCACCGACATCGCGCCAAGAACCACCCAGAAGCCGTGCTGCACCGGGAACACGTGAGTGACGGCGACGGCCACGGCCAATCCGAGTCCGGTACGCAGGCTGTTGCGCAGCACGACGGCCCGGGTGGCCACCAGGCCCTTGGCGATGGCCGCGACAGCGACGGCCTCGGGCATCACCCAGTCGGCAGCGCCGGTTTCGGGCAGGCGCCGGCCCAACACCCGAGCCCAGACCGGGCGCGCGTCGGCCAGCGCCGCATTGCCGATAACCCTTCCGGTGACCGCGATGGTGGCTGAGATGGTGCGTCGGATCAGCAGGCCCCGTCCGAGTTCGACGGCGGCCGCGTCGTCGGCGGTATCCAGGATCCGGGTGATGTCGTCGCGGTAGCTGCTCTGTGCCACGGTGCGCTGTTCGGCCAGTGCCGCCCGCAGATCGATTCCGCGCGCGGCACGTTCGGCGCGATCGTGGATCCGCAGCAGCGCGGCGCTGTCGCGCAGGACCCGCACCGCGGGGTCACGCATGGCGCCGAGCAGTTCACCGGTGTCATCGGTGACCTGGTCGCAGATCCAGCCGAGGTCGTCGACGACGCGGACCAGCGCCCGGCTGCCTGCGCTGAGCGCGACGGGTCGGTAGTCGGCGCCGAGGAAGCTCTCGTAGAGCTTGTTCATCGCGCGGGTGACGTCGCGGGCCGAGGCTTGGCCTTCGAGCCGGTCGGCCAGCAGGCGGCACACCCGCGCCGAGTAGCGGCGCAGCTCGTCGTGATGCTTTGGCCGGAACAGGAACAGCGCGGCGGGCACGCAGATCACGAGGGCGATCAGCCAGCCGAGCAGCCGGTCGGGTATCGGTCCGACGGGCGTGCACAGCGGCAGGACGAACAGCAGCAGTGTGGCGCGCTGCCCGGCTGCGACGATCTCGCTGAGCACCCCGGAGAAGGACACCACCACGCCGACGACGAACATCGCCGCAACGCTCAGCCATGGATAGGGCGCCAGTACGGTGCCCAGCACGATCAGCATGGCGCCGTTGACGGCCAGGCCGCCGTAGGCCACCGCGCGCGCGGGCCGGTTGCCGGGGAAGTCGGCGGTGATGAGCAGCGAGACCGCGCCGAAGATGGCGAACAGCGGGGTCTGGGAGTCACCACCGACGGCGAAGCCCACCGCAGCGGCGATGGGCAGGACGATGGCGGCCCGCAGGGCGCGGCGCAGGGCGTCGTACTCGGGATCTCTGGCGCGTAGTGAATTACGCAGGCGATCAGCTGCCCGGTGCCAGATCTCGGCCGGGGTCAGCATGATCGCCGATGTTAGACCGGTTGGTCCGGTCTCGGCGGCGGAGTGAACCGGCCCGATTCCAGCGCGTCGCGCATCTGGCCGGTGATCCACTCCAGAGTGTCGGGTTCGCGGGGCAGGGTCGTCTGCTCATAACCGACGACCAGGTACAAACTCCACGCCGCGAAATACCGGGCGTTGCGTTCGTCACCGATGATCTCGTAGGCGGATTCGAAAATGATGTCGAAACGCAGCCGGTCCACCACCGCCTGCACGTCGTAGACGTAGGGATCCAACGAGCTCCACACTCGGATGGCGGCTTCGGCGCCGTGCGGCAGCGCGAGTGCCTCGCCGATCAGGGACTCGATGCGGTGATGCGGATCCTGGTCGGCGCGAATCGCCTCGACCACGCGCAAGGTGCGGGCCTCGCGCCAGTGGGCGATCAGTTCCCGGGTGTAGGCGGCCCAATTCGGAAAGTAGTGGTAGAAGGATCCGGTCGTGACGCCCAACCGGTTGCACACCTCGGCGAGTTTGAGGCCCCCGTACCCCAGGTCGGACAACACATCCAGACCGGTTTCGAAGTACGACTCCCGTGAAACAACCCCCGCCATGAGGCACCACGCTAGTTCGTGGCCGGTTCCCGGGCGCGGCGGGGCTTTGCTGGTCAGCCGCATTTAACGCACACGAACATGACGGCATGGGGACTCCTAGGTGACGTGTGGCACAATTTGAACGTGGCCCACACAGCGAGCCGAGGACCGGGACGTCCTCCCGCAGCAAAGGCGGCGGAGACCCGAGAACGCATCGTGCGTGCTGCCCGTGAAGTTTTCAGCGAACTTGGCTACGACGCAGCTACATTCCAGGCGATCGCGATCCGTGCTGATCTCACCCGCCCAGCAATCAACCATTACTTCAGCAGCAAACGGGTCCTGTACCGCGATGTAGTCGAGCAGACCAACGCCAAGGTGATCGCCGCGGGCATTGCCAAGGCGCGGGAAGCCTCCACGCTGCTGAACCGGATCTCGGCGTTCTTCGCCGCGGCGATGGATGCGGAGTCCACCGACCGCTCGGCGGCGGCGTTCCTGGTCACGTCGGTGCTGGAGGCCCAGCGACATCCCGAACTGATCTCCGAGGAGCACGACGCATTGCGTAGCTCCCGGGAGTTCGTCAAGTGGGCGGTCGACGAGGCGATCCAGGGCGGCGAGCTGAGCACCGACACCGACATCCCGGCGATCGTGGAGATGCTGGTCGCGGTGATGTGGGGTATGGGCTTTTACGCCGGTTACGTGGGGCATCGCGACGATGTGGCGGTCATCGTCGACAAGTTTGAACTGTTGATGGCGAACAAGCTCTGGCACCTGCGCGACTGACGCATCGGGGCCGTGAGGTGCCCCACATCACCGTATAGCTAGGCTAAGTTATTCGGTAGCATTGCTTGGCAAATGACTGATCTGAGCGATGTGCGGCCGGGTCGGGCCGAGGGCGACAGTTGGAACGTCACCGAGAGCGTCGGGGCAACCGCGCTGGCGGTGGCTGCCGCCCGTGCCGCCGAGACCGCACAACCCGATTCCCTGATTCGCGACGAGTTCGCCTTCCTCCTGGTGGCGGCGGCCGGACCGGCGTGGGCACAGTTGGCCGGCAGCGAACCGCACTGGATCGGCGACAACGCCGAAGCCCACCGCATCCACGTCATGGCCCGCAACTACCAGGCCGTGCGGACCCACTACTTCGACGACTACTTCTCCGAGGTCGCCCACGACGGCATCCGTCAGGTCGTCATCCTGGCCGCGGGGCTGGACTCGCGGGCGTTCCGGCTCGACTGGCCGGCCGGCACGACGGTCTATGAGATCGACCAGCCCAAGGTGCTCGAGTACAAGACCGCGACGTTGCAGGCGCACGGAGCCGTCGCGCGCGCAGAGCACGTCCCGGTGCCGGTCGACCTGCGAGACGACTGGCCCGCAGCCCTGATCGACGCCGGTTTCGACCCGGCGCAGCCCACCGCATGGCTCGCCGAGGGTCTGCTGCCGTACCTGCCGGCCGAGGCCCAAGACCGGCTGTTCGAACTGGTCGGCGCCCACAGCGCACCGGGCAGCCGCCTCGCCGTCGAGGACTTCGCCCTGGACCCCGCCCGCTATACCCCGGAGAAGCGGGCTGCCCGCCGGGCCCGGGGCGAGCACATGCGCACCTCGCTGGGGCTGGACATCGACGCTGACGCCCTGATGTACACCGATGTCGAGCGGGCCGACGCCGCCCAATGGCTTGCGGCACACGGCTGGGACGTGGACGCGGTGGACAGCGCCGACGAGATGGCCCGGTTGGGCCGGCCGGCCGTTGCCGACGACTTGGAAGAACTCGGCTTGGACAGCGTGCTGTTGCGCGCCCGATTGGACGGAGAAACCCGATGAGCTCACTGCGCAGCCACGACGACACCTGGGACATCGCCACCAGCGTGGGCTCGACGGCCGTCATGGTCGCCGCCGCCCGGGCCGGAGAGACCGGCCGGGAGAACCCGTTGATCCGCGATCCGTACGCGGCGATCTTGGTCGCCGGCGCCGGAACCGGCTTCTGGGAGACGCTGCTCGATCAGGATGTCGCCGCCAAGATCGCGGAGGTGGACGAAGACGCCGCCAAGATCTTCGAGCACATGGGCAGTTACCAGGCGGTGCGTACGCACTTCTTCGACGAGTACTTCGCCGAGGCCGCCAAGGCCGGCATCCGCCAGATCGTGATCCTGGCCTCGGGTCTGGATTCTCGCGCGTACCGCCTCGAGTGGCCGGCCGGGTCCACGGTGTACGAGATCGACCAGCCCAAGGTGCTGGAGTACAAGGCCGAAACCCTGGCCGCACACGGTGCGCAGCCGTCCGCGCAGCGCCGCGAGGTGCCCATCGACCTGCGCCAGGATTGGCCGAAGGCACTGCGGGACGCGGGCTTTGATGATGGGCAGCCGACCGCGTGGCTGGCCGAGGGCTTGCTGATGTACCTGCCGGCCGACGCCCAGGACCGGCTGTTCGAGCTCGTCACCGAGTTGTCGGCGCCGGGCAGCCGGATCGCCGCGGAGACCGCCGGGGTTTCGGCCGGCGAGCGGCGAGAGGAGATGCGTGAGCGTTTCGAGCGCTTTGCGGCGCAGTTCAACATGGAGCAGGCGCTCAACATCCAGGACCTGATCTATGAGGATCCCGACCGTGCCGACGTCGCCGAGTGGCTGGGCGCTCACGGGTGGCGGGCCGGCGGGGTGCACTCACTGGACGAGATGCGCCGGCTGGGCCGCTACGTCGAGATCGAGCACGACGACACGCGTGCGTTCTCCACGTTCGTCACCGCTGAAAAACTCTGATCCACAAAGACAAACGGGGCGCTCCCGTCAGGAGCGCCCCGTTTTCTGTCGTCCGGTCAGTGGCTCTGGTGAACGGTGGTGTCGACGTGCGGCACGGTCACGTGCGGGCCGATCTGGTCGAGCCAGCTGTGGTGGGACACGTCGGCCGAGGCGGGGCCGGCGAGACCCAGGACGGCGGCGGCCAGACCACTTGCGATCATTGCGGTAAATCCGAACTTCTTCATTTCCTCTGCCTCTTTCCTTCTCTTGCTTTCTTGATTGGTTCAACTAAAGGCAGCGGCCGTTGATTCCTGATCGGCGACGTTGGCGGCAATTGACCGTTCGGTGGCAGGAATGCGCCAGCCCGGGCCGTGACCGACCCGGTTAACCGGCAGTTATCCGCCCGCCGTATACAGGAGGGGAGTTGAGCCGTTTTGCGGCCCGTTATCGAGGAGGATTCCCCATGCCAGGAGTGCAGGACCGCGTCGTCGTCGTCACCGGAGCCGGTGGAGGTCTGGGCCGCGAGTACGCCCTGACGCTCGCCCGTGAGGGCGCCAGCGTCGTCGTCAACGATCTGGGTGGCGCGCGCGACGGCACCGGCGCCGGCCACAACATGGCCGACGAGGTCGTCAACGAGATCAAGGCCGCCGGCGGGCGTGCGGTAGCCAACTACGACTCCGTCGCCGAGCCCGAGGGCGCCGAGAACATCATCAAGACCGCCATCGACGAGTTCGGCAAGGTCGACGGTGTGGTGTCCAACGCCGGCATCCTGCGCGACGGAACCTTCCACAAGATGACCTTCGAGCAGTGGGACGCGGTGCTGAAGGTGCACCTCTACGGCGGCTACAACGTCATCCGCGCCGCCTGGCCGCACTTCCGCGAGCAGAGCTTCGGCCGCGTCGTCGTCGCCACCTCCACCAGCGGCCTGTTCGGCAACTTCGGTCAGGCCAACTACGGTGCCGCCAAGCTCGGCCTGGTCGGCCTGATCAACACGCTGGCCCAGGAAGGCGCCAAGTACAACATCAAGACCAACGCGGTCGCCCCCATCGCTGCCACCCGCATGACCCAGGACATCCTGCCGCCCGAGGTGTTCGAGAAGCTCACCCCCGAGTACGTCGCCCCGGTCGTGGCCTACCTGATGACCGAGGAACTGCCCGACACGGACTCGGTGTTCATCGTCGGCGGCGGCAAGGTGCAGCGCACCGCGCTGTTCCAGAACGACGGCATCACCTTCACCGAGGTGCCTTCGGTCGATGACATCGCCGCCAAGTGGGGCGAGATCACCGATCTGTCCGCCGCTCAGCAAGCCAGCTTCAAGCTGGGCTAGAACGGGTGAAAGCGCTTGTAGCGCAGGCACTTACCGGTACGTCCGGGCTGGCGTACGTCGACGTCGATGATCTGGCCGGAAATCCCGCGTACGCGGGTGCGGTGGTCATCGACGTCGGCGCCGCCGGCGTCTGCTTCCCCGATCTGCTGTTGCTGCGCGGTGAGTACCAGCTGCGGCTGGAGCCGCCGTTCACGCCGGGCATGGAGGTGGCCGGCACCGTGCGCTCGGCGCCCGAGGATTCGGGGTTCACGCCGGGGCAGCGGGTTTCGGCGTTCTCGATGATCGGTGGGTATGCCGAGCAGGTGGCGGCCGTACCGGCCAACGTGATCCCCACCGCCGACGGGCTCGACGACGGCGAGGCGGCATCGCTGCTGGGCAACTACTACACGATGCAGTTCGCCCTGGCCCGCCGCGGCGGACTGGTGGCTGGGGAGACGGTGCTGGTTCTCGGCTCGGCGGGCGGAATCGGCGCGGCGTCGATCCAACTCGCCAAAGCCATGGGCGCCAAGGTCATCGCGATGGTGCACCGGTCCGGCGCCGAGGAGTTCGTATCGTCACTCGGCGCCGACGTGGTGTTGCCGCTGGCCGATGGCTGGCGCGAAGCCGTGATGGAGGCGACCGGCGGGCAGGGCGTCGACCTGGTCGTCGACCCGATCGGCGGCCCGGCGTTCGACGACGCGATCCGGGTGCTCGCGCCCGAAGGCCGGCTGCTGGTCATCGGATTCGCTGCCGGCGGCGGAATCCCCACGGTCAAGGTCAACCGGTTGTTGCTGCGCAACGTCAGCGTGGTCGGTGTTGGGTGGGGCGAGTTCGTGCGCCGCCACCCCGAAGCCCAGGCACAGGTCGGGGCTGAGTTGACGAAGCTTGTGGATGCCGGATTGCGTCCGCCGCCACCGGTGCGGTTCGCGTTGTCCGACGGTGCGGCCGCCCTCGAGGCGTTGGCCAGTGGGCAGGTGCGCGGGAAGCTAGTCCTGGAGCCGTAATGCGAGCGCTGGCCTTCGATGTGTTCGGGACCGTCGTGGACTGGCGGGCCAGCATCATCGCTGAGCTGGAAGCCTTCGGCAAACACCGAGGGCTGCAACGGGATTGGCCGGCATTCGCCGACAGCTGGCGGGCCGGTTATGCCCCGGCGATGGACCGGGTGCGCCGCGGTGAGCTGCCGTGGACCAGGATCGACGATCTGCATCGGGCGATCCTGGTCGACCTGCTCGGCACCGCGGACATCCCGGTTTCCGATGCCGAGATCGACCACCTCAACCGCGCCTGGCACCGGCTCGATCCGTGGCCGGACTCGGTGGCCGGGCTGGCCCGGCTCAAGCAGCGCTACCTCATCACGACGCTGTCGAACGGCAACGTCTCCCTGCTCACCAACATGGCCAAACACGCCGGGCTGCCCTGGGATTGCGTGATCTCGGCAGAACTGTTCCGGCATTACAAACCGGACCCGCAGGCATACCTGGGGTGTGCCGAGCTGCTCGACGTCGAGCCCGAGGAGCTGACGCTGGTCGCCGCTCATCCCTCCGACCTGCGCGCGGCCCGGGCGGCCGGGCTCGGGACCGCGTATGTGGCCCGGCCCTTGGAGTATGGGCCCGGCCGGGCTCCGCACGATGTCGCGGCCGACGATTTCGACATCACCGCGACGGATTTTGTCGACCTCGCCGACCAGCTCGGTGCGTAGCGTAGAGCTGTGGACACCGCACTCAGCAAGGCACTGGATCTCCTGATCGATCCACCGGCCGAGCCGGACGTCGGCAAGGGGTACCTCGATCTGTTGGGCGACGGCAGTGACGCACCGAAGAATGCCGGGTTCATCCAGAAGGTGTGGGCATCACCGCTCGGGTCGATGCTCTACGACAACGCCCAGGGAATCGGCCGCAAACTGATGACGGCGTGGCAGGAGCCCACCGAATGGCTCGACATCCCACCCGGCGGAATCGCCCTCGATGTCGGCAGCGGTCCAGGCAACGTGACGGCCGCGCTGGCGCGGGCGGCGGGCCTGGACGGATTTGCGTTCGGCGTCGACATCTCCGAGCCCATGCTGGCCCGCGCGGTCGAGGCCGAGGCGGGCCGCCAGGTCGGTTTCCTGCGCGCCGACGCGCAGAAACTCCCGTTCCGCGACGCGGTCTTCGACGCCGTGACATCGATCGCGGTGCTGCAGTTGATTCCCGACGCCGAGGCGGCGCTGGCGGAGATGGTGCGGGTGCTGCGCCCCGGCCGCCGCATGGCCATCATGGTGCCGACGGTGGCCGGCCGGGGACCGGCGCGGCTGCTGTCGAAGGGCGGCGCCCGCTTCTTCTCCGAGGACGAGCTCGCTGACCGGTTCGAGGGGCTCGGCCTGGAACGGGTGCGGTCCAAGAGCGTCGGCACCATGCAGTGGGTGCGTGGGCAGAAACCGTGAGCACACTCGGGGTCGTTCTCGTCGCATTGGTGATCGCCATCGGGCTCGTGGGCATCGTGCTGCCCGTCCTGCCCGGCGGCGGGTTTCTGGTCTTCGCCGCGATCGCGGTGTGGGCCATCGTCGAGCAGACGGCGGTGTCGTGGGTGACGTTCGGTATCGCGGCCGTGTTCTTCGTGACTGCCGAGGTGATCAAGTACGTGTGGCCGGTACGCCGGATGCGGGCCGCCGAGGTGGGGATCTGGAGCCTGGTGGCCGGTGGAATCCTCGGCCTGATCGGGTTCTTCGTCATTCCGGTGATCGGGCTCGTCATCGGTTTCGTCGCGGGTGTCTACCTGGCCGAGCTGGCCGTACGCCGCGACTATCGGCGAGCCTGGGTGTCAACTGTGCACGCGCTCAAGGGGGTTGCGCTGTCGGTGGGCGTCGAGCTGACCGGGGCGCTACTGGCGACCATCACCTGGGTAGCGGGTCTGGTGATCGCGTCGTGACGCAGTGGGCGCTGGCTCCCGACTCGGGCGAACTGTTGCTGCATACCGGTGTGACGGGCAGCGCGTCACGGATGGGTCATCGGTTGACCATCGCCGTCACCTCATGGCAGGCGGTCGTGGAATGGGACGGAGACCAGCCGTCGGCGGTCGAGGTGACGGTCGATCTCGATTCCCTCGACGTGCTGCGCGGTGAGGGCGGCATGACCCCCTTGTCGGGGGCCGAGAAGGCGCTGATCCGGTCCAATGCGTCGAAGACGCTGCAGGCGAAGCGATTTCCCCAGGCCCACTTCGTGTCGCAGGAGATCGACCGGGATCAGGACGCGCTGCGGGTCTCCGGCACGCTCGACCTGAACGGGCGCACCGCGGCGCAGGCCGTGCAGGTACGGGCTGAAGATCTCGGTGACTGCTGGCGCATCTCTGGCGAGGCGCGCGTGCGGCACACCGACTTCGGCATCAAGCAGTACTCGATGCTCATGGGTGCGATGAAGGTGGCAGACGAGGTACGGGTGACGCTCGCGGCCACCGTGGAAAAGGACGACCACTAGCGAGTGGCTCCATCGCGTGTAGAACGCCGGGTAACGGGGTAGCCGCTGTTCGGTGAACGTGAGGAGTCCGGTCGTGAACATCGTCTCAGGTGCCGTGCAGGCAGTCAGCCGCACCGCAGATGCCACCACAGCCGCCGCGGGTGCGGTCGGCGGCGCAGCCGTCAACGGTGTGGTGGGAGGAATCAAAGGAGTAGGCGCGGGGATCCGCGACGGGGTGAGCCAAGGCAGCAGATCGCCGGCCGCGGCCGCCCTCACCCTCGCCGCGGTGGGGGCAGCGGGCCTCGTCGAGTGGCCGCTGTTGCTGACTGTCGGTGGCGCGGCGCTGGTGGTCCACCAACTGAATCAGCGCACTGGCGACGGCCAGGCCGCGGAGACTCCTTCCGCCGCGGCGCCGTCTCGGCGGTCGTCGCCGGCCAAGCGATCTCCGGCGCGCTCCTCGAAGAGCAGTACCGCCAAGGCGTCGGGCCGCCGGTCAACAGCTCGACGCACCGGCGCGACCTCTCGCGCTAAGTGATCAGCGCGCTCGGCCGGCTCGTCAACGGCGCAGCCGCCGTGGCTGCGGCGCCGGTGCAGACCGCGCTGTCGGCAGCGGTGGAGATGGTCGGCGGCACCCCCGCGCGCCGGTGTTGGCGCGGTAACGGCCGGTGCTGGATCGAGGTGCGCGGCTTGTCGGCCGACGGGGGCCGGAAGATCGGTGCCGCGGTCCTGCGGGAGATCCGAGACCAACCCGGGGTGCGGACGGTACAGCTGAACTACCCGCTGTCCCGCGTGATCGTCGAAATCGACGACAGTGAGCCCGCCCTGATCGATCTGCCCCGGCTGTGCGAGGCGGTGGCCCGGGCCGAAGCCGGGGAGCCGAGGTCTGGGCCGGCGACGCGGCCCATTGATCTGCCGGGAGACGGAATCGTGCTGGCCCTCAAGGGGGTAGCGGCGGCGGCCAACGGCGTCGGGGTCGGTGTCGCGGCAGTGGGCCGGACGATGATGCTGCCCCGGCTGCCGGTGGGTCTGATGGCCGTCGTCAGCGCCGTCGACTACCAACCGAAGGTGCGGGCGCTGGTGGAGGCTCGGCTCGGCCCGCAGGCGGCCGACGCTGCGCTCGGTGTCTGCGCCGCCACCGTCTACGCGCTCACCCAGGCGCCCGCCACCGTCGCCGTCGAATTCCTTCGCCACCTGTCCCAGTTCGCCGAGACCGCCGCAGCGGCCAATGCCTGGCAGGCCCACGAACCCAAGCTTGCGGCGCAAGCCGAATGCGAAGCCGTCCCCGCGGTGGCGCCGCGCCCGTGCTCCCTGCCTCACGGCCCCGTGGAGCGGCACGCCGAGCGTTGCGGACGGGCCCAGGCCGCGGCGGCCGCATCGGTCGGGCTGTTGTCGGGCAGCGCCGGTGCCGCAGCCACCTCCGCCGTCGTCACCGCGCCCAAGGCGGCCCGCAACTCCCGCGAGGCGTTCGCCAGCACTCTGGGCCGGGGCGTGGCTGATCGGTACGGTGTTCTTCCGTTGCGCTCCAACTCGTTACGCCTGCTCGACCGGGTGGACGCGGTGGTGGTGGATCCCCGGATACTGGTCACCGACGAGTTGCGGGTGGGGCAGTTTCGCGACGTGGTCGAATCCGACCGCGCCGCGGTGTGGCAGTGGGCCCAGGGCCGCCTCGACGCCGGTGCGCTCAGTGCCGGTTGGCACCGCGTGGCACCGGCCTTCGCCGGGGCCGAGCGCAACGGCAGGAGCCGCGGCAAGGTCTTGGTGCGCAACAGCCATCACCCGCTGGCCCACAGCGTGCTGACCGAGATCCGCCGGGCCGACGCACACGCGGTGTCTCTCGACATCGACGACCTCGGCGATCTGCGGTCCTCCTTCGACGATCTCTATCAGGCCGGCAGCGACGTCGATGCGGCGTTGGCGGCCGCGGTCGACGCCCTGCAGCGTGATGGCCGCACCGTGGCGGTGCTGTCGCTGGATGCGGTCCGGGCCATCGATGCCGCCGACTTCGCGGTCGGGGTGCTCAACGGGCATGCCGGTGCCGGGATCCCCTGGCATGCCGACGTCCTCACCGACGACCTGGCCGCGGTCTGGCGCCTGCTGCACGCCGTGCCCGCCGCGCGACGGGCCAGCGAGCGCGGGGTGGAACTCGCGACCGGCAGCACGCTGTTGGGCGCCTTGCTGATGGTCCCCGGGGTTCGTGGCCGCGGCCCAGGCCCGGTCACCGCCGGCGCCGCTGCGGGCCTGGCTTCGGGATACTGGCTGGCTCACCGTGTTCTGAGCGATCCGGCGCCCAAGGCGGCCTCCTTCGAGGACTGGCACGCCATGACACCGGAACAGGTACAGGAGCGGATCGCCGAAACAGTTCGCGCCCAACAACGGGCCGGTCCACCGGAGCCCGACGGTGGACGTGGCGGTCTTCTTCCCCGGCAGGTCGGCGAACTCGTGAGTGCCCTGCGGACGCAGTTGTCCGACCCGCTGACCCCGGTGCTGGCGGTCGGATCGGCGGCCAGCGCGATGCTGGGTTCCCCGGTGGATGCGGTACTTGTCGGATCGGTACTGACCGGCAACGCGATTCTGGCTGCCACCCAACAGGTTCGGGCAGAACGGTTGCTGAGCCGGCTACTGGCCGTACAGGATCCGCCGGCCCGCCGGGTCGGGCGGGACCGTGATCGCGGGAAGTACGAAAGGGTGGCGGCCAAGCTGCTGCGTCCCGGCGACGTCATCGAGGTGCGCCCCGGGGAAGTCGTGCCGGCCGATGCGCGCATCCTTGAGGCGGTCGATGCCGAAGCCGACGAGGCGTCGCTCACCGGGGAATCACTGCCGGTGCCCAAACAGGTTGCGGCCACCCCCGGCGCCATTCTGGCCGAACGGCACTGCATGCTTTATGCCACAACCACATTGGTGGCCGGGACAGTCGTCGCGGTGGTGACCGAGGTGGGTGCGGCGACGCAGGCTCGGCGTGCCGCGGACTTGGGCCACAGCACCGGCCCGGCGGTCGGTCTGCAGGCGCAGCTGCGCGAACTCACCAACCGGGCCCTGCCCTACAGCCTGGCCGGCGGTGCCCTGGTCACCGGGTTCGGCCTGCTCCGCAAGTTGCCGTTGCACGGTGCGGTGGCCAGCGGGGTCGCGGTGGCGGTGGCAGCCGTGCCCGAGGGGCTGCCGTTGGTGGCGACGTTGGCCCAGCAGGCCTCGGCGCGGCGGCTGACCCGCTCCGGGGCGTTGGTGCGCAGTCCGCGGTCGGTGGAGGCGCTCGGCCGCGTCGATGTCGTGTGCTTCGACAAGACCGGCACGCTCAGCGAGAACCGCCTGCGGGTGTCGCAGGTCCGGACCGTGGGCGGAGAGGTTTCCGAGCGGGAGGTGCTCGAATGTGCCGCCCGCGCCACCCCGCCCAAGAACGGCGAGCAGTATGAGCACGCCACCGATGCGGCCGTGGTCGAGGCGGCTGCCGGCGCCAACAGCTTCGAGGGAGCCGGCGTCTATCTGCCATTCCGCTCCGGCCGCAAGTTCTCGGCCGCGTTGCTCGACGACGAGCTGGTCATCAAGGGGGCGCCCGAGGTGGTGTTGGCGGCCTGCGACGAGTTGGCGCCTGCGGTCGGGCGCACGGTCGACGAGATGGCCCGCAACGGCTTGCGGGTGCTCGCGGTAGCCCGCAGGCCGGTGACCGGCGGGCAGGCCCGCCGTGCCCGTGCGGACGCTGACGAGTTCGCCGAAATGTGCACGGACAAGCTGAAGTTCGTGGGTCTCGTGGGCCTGTCCGACACCCCGCGCCCCGAGTCCGCCCACGTTTTGGACGGCTTGCGACGCAACGGGATCGGCGTCCGCCTGATCACCGGGGATCATCCCGTGACCGCCAAGGCGATCGCCGCGGAGTTAGGTATGCCGGTCACCGCCGAGCAGGTGATGAGTGGCGAGGAATGGGTGGCGATGCCACGCCGCAGTCAGGAGCGGGCGGTCGCCGAACGGCTGGTGTTCGCGCGGATGTCCCCTGAGCACAAGGTGCAGATCGTGCAGACCCTGGAACGCACCGGGCAGGTGTGCGCCATGGTCGGCGACGGCGCCAACGATGCCGCCGCGATCCGGGCGGCCACGGTGGGGATCGGGGTGGCCGCGCGCGGGAGCGACCCGGCCCGAAGTTCGGCCGACGTGCTGCTGCTGGACGGGCGCATCGGTGCCCTGACCGACGCGCTGGACGAGGGACACCAGTTGTGGCGGCGCGTGCAGGCCGCGGTGGCGGTCTTGCTCGGCGGCAACGCGGGCGAAGTGGCGTTCTCCATCATGGGCAGTGCACTCACCGGACGGTCACCGCTCAACACCCGCCAGCTGCTGCTGGTCAACATGATGACCGATGCCCTTCCGGCAGCTGCGCTGGCGGTGAGTCCGACCGCACATTCGGCAGCGGGGGCCGGTCACGGACCCGACCAGGCCGAGCTGTGGCGGACCGTGGCGATGCGCGGCCGGTGTGGCCACCGGCGTTGCCGCCGTCGCGCCGCGACTGGTGCCGAGGATCGTTCAGGCGGTGCAGTCGCCGTCTCAGTCGTCGATGTCGAGCACACCGCAGCGCCACAGCACCGCGTACAGCTCCCGCAACGGGAGAACCAGCACGCGGGACACGGCGTCGGTCAACGGATCGGAAGGAGCGCCGGAACCGAAAGTTCTCACGCGTCTCACGGTGCGAAGCCGAGATCTCGAGAAATCGAAGTCGACGTGACGGAAAGGTGACCAATGGCCGAAAACTCGAAACAAGCCAAGGGCCACCGCGATGCGGTGCATGCCGTGCGGAGCGCGCGCGGATTCGCCGTGACACTGCCGGTCGTGGGACGGGTGAAGGTGCCGCACCCAGAGCAACTGGCCTATTACGGCGCGCTGGGCATCCTGGCGGCGGTCGAGATCATCGACTGGCCCGTTGCGGTGCTGCTCGGGGCCGGGCACCTGCTGATGCAGAACGAGCACAACCGGGTGATCCAAGAGGTGGGTGAGGCATTGGAGGACGCCTGACGCCCGCCGAGGGCTACCCGACGAGCTTGGCCCGCAGCGCCGCGATGTCGTTGCCCGACACCCCGGCCGCGTCGAGGAAGCCACCGACCGAGCCGTAGGCCTCGTCGAGCTTGGTCCAGGCCGCAGCCAGATACTCCTCGCGCACACCGAGCACTTCGTCGGTCAACCGCGCCTCGGCATAGGTGATCATCTCCGGGGCTTCCTGCGCCCGCGCCCGTACCGATTCCATGATCCGGTTCCGCAGGGACGGGATCGCGCCGTTGCTGGCCAGAAAATCCTCGAAGATGCGGTCGCGGTCGACCCCGACCGCCTCCAGCACTGTGGCCACGGTGAAACCGGTCCGGTCCTTGCCGGCGAAGCAGTGCGCGAGCACCGGACGTTCCTGTCCCAGAAGAGAAATCACCTCGCGTACTGCGCTGTGCGCACCCGGCAGGGTCGGGAATTCCTCGTACACCTCGGTCATGTACCGGCGGGCCGCGATGGCGGGGTCCTCGCCCTCGACGGACTCCGCCATCACCCGCTGGAAGGTGCTTTCGTGCGGCGCGTCATTCGACGGGTCGTCGGGATGGAACGGCAGCAGATGGACCGCCACTCCGTCGGGCACCTGTCCGGTGCCTTGCCGCTGCACTTCCTGGTGCGACCGCAGGTCGGCGACGTCGGTGATACGGAGCCGACGGAACACCGCCCGGCCGTCATCCGAGAGCTGGCTGAGCTGACTGGAGCGGTAGAGCAGGCCCGGCCGAATTCCGGCGATGTCGGCGACGTCCCGAAAGTTCCACGCCCCCGACAGTTCTCCCAGTCCGGTGGTCACTGCGCGATCACCGCCGCAGCGAGAGGCGATTTCTCCCGGCCCAGCTCCGCACGGGCGATGGTGCGCATGTGGACCTCGTCGGGTCCGTCGAACAGGCGCATCGCGCGGTGCCAGGAGTACAGCCGGGCCAGCGGGAAGTCGTCGCTGACACCTGCCGCGCCGTGCACCTGGATGGCCCGGTCGATGACGTTGCAGGCGATCTGCGGGGCCACCGACTTGATCTGGGAGACCAGGACGTGGGCGGCCTTGTTGCCTTCCTGGTCGATCGTCCAGGCGGCCTTCTCACACAGCAGGCGGGCCTGGTCGATCTCATTGCGGGACTTGGCGATCGACTCGCGCACCACACCCTGCTCGGCCAGTGGCCTGCCGAACGCGACGCGCTTCTGCACCCGGTCGACCATCAGGGCCAGGGCCCGCTCGGCGGCGCCGAGCGCTCGCATGCAGTGGTGGATCCGGCCCGGGCCCAGCCGGGCCTGGGCGATCGCGAAGCCGCTGCCCTCTTCGTGCAGCAGGTTCTCGGCGGGCACCCGCACGTTGTCGAACACGATCTCGCAGTGCCCGTGCTGGTCCTGCCAGCCGAACACCGGCAGTGAACGCTGAATGTCCACCCCGGGGGTATCGACAGGCACCAGGATCATCGACTGCTGGGCATGCGAAGCGGCATCGGGATTGGTGCGGCCCATCACGATCAGGATCTTGCAGCGCGGATCGGCCGCCCCGGTGATCCACCACTTGCGGCCGTTGATCACGTAGTCGGCCCCGTCGCGCAGCATCGTGGTCTCGATGTTGCGGGCATCCGAGGACGCCACGGCGGGCTCGGTCATCGCGAAGGCGCTGCGGATCTCGCCGGCCAGCAGCGGTTCCAGCCACTGCTTGCGCTGGACCTCGTTGGCGAACAGGTGCAAGGTCTCCATGTTCCCGGTGTCCGGCGCCGCACAGTTGAGCGCCTCGGGGGCGATCTCCATGCTCCAGCCCGACAGCTCGGCCAGCGGCGCGTACTCCAGGTTGGTCAGCCCGGACTCCGAGGGCAGGAACAGGTTCCACAGGCCCGCGTCCTTGGCCTTGACCTTGAGTTCCTCGACCACCGGCGGAACCGTGTGATCCTTCGGGCCCTTCTCCTCGCGATACGCGTGGTAGGAGGCCTCAGCCGGCAGCACGTGCCCGGTCATGAAGTCGGTGAGCCGGGAGTGGTAATCAGCCGCCTTGGCCGACAGCGCGAAGTCCATGCCAGCCACGATAGCCACATGGTTAGACAGGTTGACAGGTGGCATGACCGCAAGCCTCGCGGTCGGGACCCGCCTACCGGTCCCGCCTGTTGGTGAGCGTGCAGGCCAGCACCCCGGCCAGCACCGCCAGACCCATTACGGTGCCGGCCAAGGCCGGCCACCCGGCGTGGTCGAACGCCAGTCCACCGGCCCAGCCGATGACGCTGGAACCCGCGTAGTAGAAGAGGTTGTACAGCGAGGACGCCTGCGCCTTGCCGTCACCGGCGTCGGCGCCGACCCAGCCCGAGGCGATCGCATGCGCGCCGAAGAATCCTGCGGTGGCGATCACCAGTCCGATGAGCACCACGATGACGTTGCCGGCCAGGGTGATCGCGACGCCGGCAACCATCGTGGCGATCGAGCCGAGCAGCACGGTCTTGCGGCCGAACCGGGTGGCCTCCGCGCCGGCCCTCGCCGAGGCCCACGTGCCTGACAGGTAGGCCAGGAACACCAGGCTGACCACGGTCTGCGGCAGGCTGAACGGGGCGTCCATCAGCCGGAAGCCGAGGAAGTTGTACATCGCCACGAACCCGCCCATCAGCAGGAAGCCCTGGCTGTAGAGCACCAGCTGACGCAGTGAGCGCAGGTTCTGCGCCAACCGCCGGCCCAGGTTGCGGCTGCGGGTCGGGGTGAAGCCGCGCGCGGGCGGCGCGAGTTTGACGAACGCGAACGCCGACAGCCCGCACAGCACCGCGACCACCAGCACGCCGACGCGCCATCCGGCGAACTCAGCGATCGGCCCGGTGACCAGTCGGCCGGCCAGCCCGCCGATCGTGGTGCCGGCGACGTAGGTGCCTGCCGCGCGGGCGGCATGTCCGGCTTCGATCTCCTCGGTGAGGTAGGCGATGGCCACCGCGGGCACTCCGCCCAGCATCAGACCTTCGACAACCCGGCCCGACAGCAGAAGTTCCGTACTGGGGGCCAACGGCACGATCAGTCCGAGAACCGTTGCCGCCGTGATGGATATCGTCATGGCCTGGACCCGGCCGATGCGGTCGGCCAGGGCCGACCACGGGATCACGCCCAATGCCAGGCCCACCGTGGCCGCCGAAATCGTCAATGCGGCATGGGCGGCGCCGGTGCCCAGGTCGCGGGCGATCAGCGGCAGTACGGCCTGGGGTGAGTACAACTGGGCGAACGTCGCGACCCCGGCGCAGAACAATGCGGCCAGCAGGCGCCGGTACTCGCTCGAGCCGCGTGTATGCCCCTGCCAGTCAACGGAGGTCAGGGAGGCGGACACTCAACCGACGGTAGGATGCCGGCAAAGATGTGTCCAATGCATCAAATTACTCAAGTTCATGCACACTGCGCATGACGAACTGTGCCAGGCGTGCCGCGGCGGGCGGCAGCTGGCGGTCGGCGTGCCAGGTCAGACCGATCTGACGCTTGGCAGAACTCTCCGACAGCGGCACATACGCGGCGCCCGGCTCGGCACGTTCGGGCCGCGGTACCGGCACCACGGCCACCCCGAAACCCGCAGCCACCAGGCCTTCCATGGTCGGGATCTCCATGGCCTCGAACACCACCGGCGGTGATATCCCGGCCTCGGCCCACAGCTCGTCGGTGAGTTGGCGCAATCCGAAATCGGGTGCCAGCGCGACGAAGGGCTCGTTACCGGCGTCGGCCAGCCGGATCCGGGACCGCCGGGCGAAACGATGGTCGCGCGGGACCGCCAGGCAAAGTCGTTCCATGTACAGCCCGCGCCAGCGGAAGCCGTCCGGACGCGGCGAGGTGATCGCGAGGTCGGCTTCGCCGTTGGCCAGCCGCTCGACGATGTGGTGGGCAGGGCCCTGGTACAGCTCGAAGCGCACCAACGGCGCCTCGGCACGAAACCGTCGCAACAGATCCGGTACGAACCAGCCGGCCTGCGAGTGTAGGAACGCCAGCCGCACGGTGCCGGTATCCGGGTCGCGCAACTCCGCGATCTGTTCAGTGGCCGAGCGCATTTCGGCGATACTCCGGCGGGCGTGCTCCAACAGGATGTGTCCGTAGGCGTTGAGACGCAGCCGCCGGTTGACCCGGTCGAACAGCGGCACCCCGACCTGTTCCTCGATCCGGGCCAGTGCGCGCGACAACGTGGGCTGGCTGATGCCGAGTTCGGCTGCGGCATCGGTGACATGCTCGGTTTCGGCCAGCACCACGAACCACTGCAGCTCGTCCAGATGCATACTGCCGACTCTAAACGCGCTGATCACCTACCCGCGCTGTGCCATGCTGTGGCGCATGGCCGAAAAGGTTCGGGTGGTGGTGGGCGACGACCACCCGATGTTCCGCGAAGGCGTGGTGCGCGCCTTGACCTCCAGCGGGGAGATCGACGTGGTGGCCGAAGCCGACAATGGCGCCGACGCACTGGAATTGATTCGGACGCACCAGCCGCAGGTGGCCCTCCTGGATTACCGCATGCCGCAGCTCGACGGGGCCCAGGTGGCGGCCGCGGTGAGCCGCGACGAGCTGCCCACCCGCGTGTTACTGGTTTCCGCACACGACGAGTCGGCGATCGTCTATACCGCGCTGCAGCAGGGCGCGGCCGGGTTCCTGTCCAAGGAATCCACCCGTAGCGAGCTGGTGAATGCCGTGCTGTCGTGCGCCAAGGGCCGCGACGTGCTCGACCCGAACCTGGCGGCGGGCCTGGCCGGGGAGATCCGTCGTCGCAACGAACCCGATGTCCCGGTGCTCAGTCCACGGGAACGCGAGGTGCTCGACCTGATCGCCAAGGGCCACTCCATCCCGGCGATGGCCAAGGAACTGTTCCTGGCCCCTTCGACGGTGAAGACCCACGTGCAACGCTTGTACGAGAAGCTGGGCGTGAGCGATCGGGGGGCGGCGGTCGCGGAGGCGATGCGCCGTCGGCTGCTGGACTGACATGGCCAGCGGGCGCGTCGTCGAATTCTTCACCACCCAACCGGTCCGGGTCTCCGCGCTGCTGCGGCTGCCGCTGATCGGCCTGATCGTGGTGCTGGTCTCGGTGTGGGATGTCGACCACTGGTTACCGATGCTGTACGCGGTGATCCTGAGCGTGTATGCCGCCGTGGCCGTGCTGTGGCTGGTGGTGGTGTTCCGCGGGCCCATGCCGCCGTGGGCCGAGTGGGCCTCCACCGCAGTCGATGTGCTGGTGCTGGTCGCTCTGTGCGCGGTGTCGGGCGGGGCCACCGCGGCGCTGTTGCCGGTGTTCTTCCTGTTGCCCATATCCGTTGCGTTCCAAGATCGTCCGTGGCTGACGGCACTGCTGGGCGGCAGTACCGCCCTGGGCTATCTGGCGGTGTGGATCCTGTACTCGGAGCGCGATGACAATGTCGGATTGCCCGACATCGTCTACATGCACGTGGGTTTCCTGGCCTGGCTGGCGGTCGCGTCGGCCGCGTTGTCGTTTGTGCTGGCGCGGCGTTCGGCGCGGGTGCGGTCACTGATGGAGGTGCGGCGCCAGCTGGTGTCGGAGTCCACCCGGGCCGACGACCTGCGCAATGCCGAGCTGGCCGAACACCTCCACGACGGGCCGCTGCAGATCCTGCTGGCCGCACGTCTGGACCTCGACGAGATCCGGGAACGCATCCCGGATCCCGGGCTGGACCGGGTGCACGCGGCCCTGCAGGAGACCGCGGCCGGGCTGCGTTCCACGGTGACCGCGCTGCATCCGCAGGTGCTGGCCCAGCTGGGGCTCACCCCAGCCGTCCGGGAATTGTTGCGCCAGTATGAAACCCGGCCAGATATCACGGTGCGGGCCGATCTGGAGGACGTCGGGCATCCCGAAGGTCAGGCCCTGTTGTACCGGGCCGCGCGCGAGCTGCTGGCCAACATCAACAAACACGCCGGGGCGAGCACGATTTCGGTCGGACTCTTCCGTGCGGGGGACCGCGTGGTGCTCACCGTCGCCGACGACGGCAAGGGTTTCGACCCGTCGATGGTGGCCCAGTCCGTCGCCGAGGGGCATATCGGCCTGGCTTCGCTCCAGGTGCGCATCGAGGCCATGGGTGGCTCGATGGCCATCAGCTCGGAGCCCGGATTCGGTACCCAGGTCCGGGTCACGCTGTAGCCGCGACTATTTCACGCAGGGTACGCCGGAGACCTTCATCTGGCTCAGGTCGGTGGGTGCCGCGGACTTGGTGCCGCTCTCGGTGGCGGCCACGGTGGTCACCGGAGTACTGGCCGTGGTTTCCTCCGTGGTCTCGCCGGAGGAATCCCACGTCGAATCCGAAGCGGAGTCTGACGAGCTCTCCGCCGACGAGGACTCGCTCGACCCGGTCAGGTAGTCCTCGCCGGGAAAGTCGGTGCCGAGCGTGAGCTGCACCGTGCCGGGCAGCACCTCGGATGACGGGGTGGCGATCACGCCCAGTTCATCGGCCAGTGACTGGGCGGCCGCCTCGGCGCCGGTGCCGTAGTCGATGGTGGTGACGGCGGCCAGAGACTCGGCGTCGCCGATCTGCCCGGGAGTGAATCCGTTTGCGGAGAAGGTGGTTTCGAGCTGGGCGGCCAGTCCGGTGTAGGTGGAGGCATTGACCACGTCGAGCACGGCGCCATGACCTTCGAGGACGTGCGCCGGTGCCGCCGGGGCGTTGGTGGTGGCGCCCGGTTCGGCCACCAGGTCACGCACGATGGCCCGGATGGTGGGGATGTCGACGATGTTGATGTCCTCGCCCATGGAGTTCTGGCCGAATTCCTTGATGGGCAACGTGTACAGGGTCGGTGGTGAGCCGGTCAGTGCCGAGGCCCGGCTGGCGAAGCTGGCCAGGTCGAACCCGGAATCCAGCGCGACGTTCTGCTTGGTGACGTTGAGCAGATCGCGCAGCATGGTGGGGCTGGACAACGCGCCGCTCTGGCCCAGCGCCGATACCAGCGCGGCGATGAACGCCTGCTGGCGGCGGGTGCGGTCGAGGTCGGTGAAATTCTCGTCGTTGATGTCGCGGCGCTGACGCACGAAGGCCATTGCCTGGGCGGCGTCGATCTGCTGCACGCCCTTGTGGAAGTCGGCACCGGAGTACGGGTCGGCGGTGTCGGCGTTGAGGCATACCGTGATCGGCGCCACAGCCTTGGCGATCTGGAAGAACGCGCCGAGGGTGACCTCGACGAAATGGTCGATCGGAATGCCGAGCAGGTTGCGCACCGTGGCGATCTGGGCCCTGCGTCCGGCCTCACGGGCCTGCTGCTCGTTCATCGACGTGTCTTCGGACGAAGACTCCAGCGATTCCATCTCGCGCTGATACGCCCAGCCGTAGGCCTGTTTGACCTTGCCCTTGCACGGGTTCACGTCGCAGCCGGCCAGCTCGACGTAGTCGTCGCGGGGGATGGAGAACGCGGTCGCCGGGCCGCCGTTGCCGGGCAGGTGCACCACGATCAGCACGTTGGCGTTATAGCCGCCGACGGTCTCGTCACCTGCGTGCAGCGCCTGGTAGACGTCCTCCGGCAGCGGGTTGCCGTGCTGATCCAGCCGGCTGTCCAGCCCCATGATGAGGATGTTCTCGGTGTCCCCGGAGGAAACCGGGCCGCCTTCCAGCGCATTCGACGTGGTGATGCCGTCGAGGGCGCCGTGGTAGGACACCCAGCCGGTACCGGTTCCGGCCAGCACCGTTACCGCCACGAGGCCGATGGCCGCGCGACGGGCAGCCCGCACGCCGCGGCGCGGCATACGGTGCCGGGGCGCGCTGGCGGTGTGGGCGGGTGCGTTCATGGCACCTGCCATTATGGGGCCGTTCGCTGAGGCCGCGTCCACCGGGGAAAACGGCTGGTCAACACCGACGTCTCGGCATTAGCGTGCGCAGCATGAAATTGCGCATCGCCGTGGGCGTGCTGGTGCTGGCTGTCCTGGCGTTGCTGCTGAACGAACTTGTGGTGACCAAGACGCATCGCCAGGCCGAGCCGCTGGCCGGCGGGCACGTGCTGGAGCTGGACGGTCCCGATCTCAACGTGCGGGAGTACGGGCCTTCGGGGGAGCGTGCCGTGGTGTTGCTGCACGGGTATTCGGCCTCGATCGAATGGTGGGAGCAGGTGGCCCCGCAGCTGGCCCGCGATCAGCGGGTGATCGCGATCGATCTGGTCGGCCACGGCGGCTCGGAGGCGCCCGGCGAGGCTGCTCCCTATCAGTCGGCCGAGCAGGCCAAGGCGGTGCACAATGCGCTGGTGCGGCTCGGTGTGCGGCGCGCGGTACTGATCGGGCATTCGATGGGCGGAGCCGTCTCGGCGGAGCTGGCCCGGCAGTATCCGGATCTGGTGGACCGGGTCGTGGTGTCCGATACCCCGGCGGCCGATGACCTGGTCAGCATGCCGTTGCTCGGAAAGATGGTGTGCTGGCCGGTGATCGGGCCGGCGCTGGACCGGTTTCGCACCGTGGATGCCATTACCGAGAGTTCGCTGCAGACCGGATTCGCCGCCGACTACCCGGTGCCCGATTACGCCCACCGCTCGTTGGAACGCCTCACCTATGCCGGGGTCTGTGACTCCACCGAGGGGCCACATCCGGTAGTCGAAACCCTTGCCGCACTGCACAAGCCGGTGTTGGTGCTGTGGGGAGACCAGGATGTGCTGACCCCGACGGCTCCCAACGTCGAGCGTTACACCGCGGCCGGGCTGGTGCCCGTGGTGATCAAAGGTTCCGGCCATACCCCGATGGTCGAGCAGCCCGAGCAGTTCCTGGCCGCGGTGACCGACTTCGTCAAGAACCCAGCCCCCGGGAGATGACCAGGCGCTGAATCTGGTTGGTGCCCTCGAAGATCTGGGTGATCTTGGCTTCCCGCATGTAACGCTCCACCCGGAAGTCGCGGGTATAGCCGACGCCGCCGAACACCTGCACGGCATCGGTGGTGACCTTCATGGCGGCGTCGGTGGCGATCAGCTTGGCGACGCTGGCCTGTGTCGAGTAGGGCAAGCCGAGATCGCGCCGGCGGGCAGCGTCCAGGTAGGTGGCCCGCGCGCTGACCACAGCGGCGGCCATGTCGGCCAGCAGGAAACCCAGGCCCTGGTGGTCGAGAATCTTGCGGCCGAAGGTCGTTCGTTCACCTGCGTAGCGCACAGCCTCGTCCAGGGCCGCCTGGGCGATGCCGACCGCCACGGCGGCGATACCGAGCCGGCCGGAGTCCAGTGCGGAGAAGGCGATCGAAAGGCCTTGTCCCTCTTGGCCGATCAATCGGTCGGCGTCCAGGCGGGCATTATCGTAGAACGCCGAGGTGGTGGGCACCGCGTGCAGGCCCATCTTCTCCTCGGGCTTGCCGAAGCTCAGCCCGTCGAGATCGGCGGGGACCAGGAAACAGGAGATGCCCTTGCTGCCCTCGCCGGTGCGCGCGAACAGGGTGTAGAAATCGGCCTTGCCGCCATGGGTGATCCAGGCCTTGGAGCCATTGAGTACGTACGCGTCGCCGTCGCGGGTGGCCTTGCAGCTCAGTGCGGCGGCGTCGGAGCCGGCCTGCGGCTCGGACAGGCTGTAGGCACCGATCTGCTCACCGGAGAGCATGCCCGGCAGCCAGCGCTGCTTCTGCTCCTCGGTGCCGTAGGCCAGCAGCGGGTGCGATGAGAGGCTGTGCACGCTGACCGCGACCCCGACGGCGGCCCAACGTGCCGCGATCTCTTCGAGGACCTGCAGGTACACCTCGTACGGCTGCCCTGCCCCACCCCACTCCTCGGGCTGGGGCAGGCTCAACAACCCGGCCGCGCCGAGCTGCGCGAAGACGCCCTCGGGATACGTCTCGGCCTTCTCGTGCTCGTCGACGATCGGGTCGAGCACCTTGTCGGCGATGTCGCGAGTGAGCTCGATGAGCGCGCGCGCCTCATCGGAAGGGAGCAGGCGGTCAACAGGCATACTTGCACATCCTAGTTTTCCGGAGGCAGGTCATGGGCTGGGGGTGTGCAGCAGTCCGGCGATATCGGGATCGAGTTGTTGCAGCGCGACGATGACAGCGACCCGGTAGTCACGCCCGATCTGCGAGCGCACGGTGGTGGTGCGTCCCCGCCGCTCGGGTGGGCGGATTTCTTCGATGCGCGCTTCGAGGGCGACGATGAGTTCTTCGAACTCGGTGATGAGCCCGGACAGGATGAGGATTTCCGGATCGAGCACCGCTTCGATCAGGATCGCCGTGCGGGCCATCTGGTCGATGACGTCGCCGATGATCTTCTGGGAGTGCGGGTTTCGGGCTGTTTCCTGCGCCACCGCGTCGAGGTCGATCTCCTTGAGCGGCATGCCCTCGGTGTGCGGTGCGACCGATTGCATGGCGTGCAGCGACATGCCGGCGTTGACGCAGCCGATGCGCCCGCATGCGCATTTGGCTTGGCTGCCGGCCACAGGCATGTGACCGATCGCGCCGGCGACGCCACTCGCCCCCGGGTACGGACGTCCGCCGATGATCAGGCCGACGTTGAAGTGTCCGCCGCAATTGAGTAGCACGGCGGAACGCACCTCTCTGGCCTCGCCGGCGATCGTCTCGGCCAGCGTCATGGCCTGGGTGGTGTCCTGGACGGCGGTCGGGACACCCAGCGCATCGGAGACCGGCTTGCCCAGTTCCACCTCGGACCAGCCGAGCGCTTTCGATTCGATGACGAATCCTCTTGTGCTGTCGACGAATCCAGGAAGACAAATCCCGGCGGCGGCCACTGAGCTGTCCGTGGCCTCCTCGATCACCTGCTTGCCGATCCGGATGATCGAGCGGATCACGGAAGCGGGGGTGCGGCCGGCAGTCGGGGTCTCTTCCTCGCGTGAGATGTTGCCGGTTGCGTCGGCGAGGGCGATGCGTGCCCGACGCTCGTCGATCCAGATGCCGAGTACCCGTCGTGCCTGCGGGTTGCAGCCCAGCAGCTTGCGCGGACGGCCACGGTAACCCGGACCTTCGACCCGGTCGTCCAGTTCGATCAGGGTTCCGTCATCGATCAACTCGCCGACTATTGCGGTGATCGAGGGACGGCTCAGTCCGAGCCGATCGGCCAAGTCGGCCCGGGCCAGCGGACCCTCGGTCCGAAGCAGGTGGACGACGCGTTGGCGATGCAACAGGTGCAACACCTGCTTTTCCTGCCGCGCCGATTCTGACCGTTTCAGCAGAACCTCCTTGACGGTCTCAACAATATGCTGCTATTAAGTTCGTCACAGAAATTAAATCGGCCTAGGGCATCGGAGCCGCGCCATGACTGCTGTCAACCCGCTCATCCATCCGCAGTTCCCCTCCACTCCTTCGGGCAATCGTGTGGCCCGGCCGTATCTCACCGGACATTACCGGCAGACCTACATCGGCTCCGTCAACTCTGATGCCGGGGCGGACGGGCGGAACGTGTAGCGGCCAACGCTGACGCCCTCGAAACGCACCTCTCACCGGATCGCCCCCGTGGTCCGGTGGGAGGTGTTGGCGTGCAACGGATTTGAGTCATCGATCCGGTGTCCTTCTGAAATTCTCGCAATTCTGCCAATCGGCCCACGGCGGCGCCGAAACGTGCTTTATTAAATTTGTCAATCCAATTAAACCTGCCCGCAAGGCAACTGGAGTTCCCCATGACTGTTGTCAATCCGCTCATCAATCCGCAGTTCGACGCCCATCCATCTCGCCGGACACTTCAAGCTACCGGTCGTGTAGGTGCCTACAGCGGCATCGTGGTGACGGGATGGCTGGTCGCCGCACTCGCTTCCGGATACGGCGTGGCCGCCGCGGACCCCACCGATACATCCTCCCCGGACTCGTCCACGTCGACCTCCGCGAATGCGACGGGTGGTGAAACCGCAGCTGGGCCAACCGCCGGCGGTGCTCCGGGCGCGAACTCCCCGTCGGACGGTCCCGGCAAGAGCTGGGCCAAGAAGTCGCTCAAGCCGAAGCGGTCGGGCAAGACGTCATCGACCAAGGAGTTGGCGCCGGGCGTGACGGTCAGCAGCAGTGGCGGGGCGCAGAAGGACTCTGGCAAACCTGAAGGTCTCCCCGGAGCGGTCGAGGCGCGCCTGAAGGCGTTGTCGTCGATACCGGACCAGGTGCGCGAGAGTGTGCTGACTCGCAATGACGGCCCGGAGAAGCCGGTGCTGTCACTGCCGACGCTCTCGCTTCCGGAAATCTCGTTGCCGGACGTTGCGTCGCCGCGCGCGCCGGAGGTCGTGTCGGATCTCGATGCGAAAACCGGCGTTCCGGTCGGGCCGCTCAAGCTCGGTGACACCCTCGAGCGGTCGCTGGCGAAAGCCAGGGAGGTCACCGACCGGGTCGAGCAGGTGACCGGCACGATCGGCGAGCGGGTGACAGAAAAGGTCTCCGAGAAGATCGGCAACGCGGGTTTGGCTACGACGAAGGCCGATTCTGCGTCCATCGCTGCCGCGAGCGATATCCGTACCACGGCCGAGGCCGTTCCCACACCCGCGCTCCGGGCCGAGAACCCGGCCGAAGGTGCTCTGGGGGTGTTGAACAACATCGTCACCACGGTGCTGAATCCGTTCCTCGCGCCGGCGCCGGAATCGCCGGAGCCGTTCACGCCGATCATGTGGGCCGCACTGGCCTGGGTCCGGCGTAACGCGTTCAATCAGGCGCCAGTGGTCAGCAGCCCCACCACAACGGTGCAGACCGGGCAGACGGTGACCGGCAACATCGGCGTCACCGACGCCGAGGGTGACGCGTTGACCTACACGGTCACCAAAGCGCCCGAGCACGGCACCCTGACGATCAACCAGGAAACAGGTGAGTTCACCTACACGCCCGACGACATCAACTACGAAGCAGCGCAGACGGATTCATTCACGATATCGGTCACCGACGGCAACAGGATCAATCTGCTGAGCCTGTTCAAGCCACGCACCGCTCAGAACGACATCGACGTCACGGTGCTCAATCCCACCGTCGAGCGCGTCATCCTTGACCTCCCCGACGGCATCAGGAACCCGAACACGCCACGCTTCTCGGAGGACGGTCAGTCCATCTACTTCGGGGCCACACCCGCCGACGGCGGTCGCCAGGAGATCTACCGGATCAGCGTCGATGGCTCAAATGTCGAGTGCATCACCTGCGGTGTGTCCCCGGAAGTCACCGCGGGTCTGTCGAGAGTCGTTCCCTTCCAGGATGGTTCGGGCCGGTTGATGATCCAGGTGACGACGAGTCCGAACTCCTACGTCGTCTACGAAGAGACAGCGGACGGCAAACAGCTGGTACCCGTCATCACGCCACCTTCTGGTGCACGTGCCATCGATCCGCAACGTGAGATGAGAATCTCGCCGGACGGCACGCACGTGTTGTTCAGCCAGATCCAGATGACCTCGACGGGTCTCATCACGGCGGTACCGGTGGTGGGCCGGCTGGAGCGCACGGACGCCGGATATGAAATCGCAGACGCCCGTGTGGTTTACCCCGTCGGTGAAGGCAAGCAGTGGACCCCCGACGGTAAGGGCGTGATCATCCTCGGCGGCCGCTATGAGGCAGGCAATGTCGATGACATCGTGGTCGACCTGGAGACCGGGGAGGTCACCCGGCTGACCGGCAACCTCGATTACGACGAGGACATCGACATGTCCCCCAACGGGCAATGGATCGCGGTAGGCAGCACCCGTGGGTATGACGCGCTGACGCCGATGTCGCGGATCGTGCGGCCGGCATTCCTGCCGGCGGACATCCAAGGTGCGGTGTACGAGAAGTACCGGGGAACCGGGGATTCCACCAATATCACGAACCAGGAGTGGGTCATCGCAATCGAGGATGACCTCGAGGGCGAGAACGGGATTCCGGTGTTCGTCGACGGCGACGGATACACCGCCCGGAGCATGGCGAGCTGGAACAACACCGGAGATGCGGTGGCATTCTGGGAGGCCAGCGGTGCTGATGAGACAGACACCCGGTTGGTCATCGCCAAGCTGAACTACACCACCAGTGTCGGCCCGGTGCAGGGTGATCGCACCACCCCGGATCCGACGTGGGCTCCCGAACTCAAGACCTACGTGCCGAGCACGGCACCGCTGCCGCCCACCGGAACCTACGCCGGTGCCGGTGGCGGCACAGCGGTGGTCACCGAGGTCAGCGACCCGACGACGGGTCACATCGTCCGCACCGTCACCTACACCGATTACGTCAATGAGCAGGGAATGATCCTCAACGGCAGCGAGTCCACGGACACGACTGCCAGCCAGTCCAGCATCCACTACGTCGCCGACATCACCGTCACGGGTACGCACACCGGCTACCTCGACGCCGATGCCACCATCAACAAGCTTCAGCGGACCATGACCGGCCACATCACCTCCGACCTGGACGGTGACGTGCAGAGCGTCAACGATCAGGACAGGATCGACGAGGACCGGGCAAACATGTAGTCCCTGAACAGCTCTGAACACACCGACCGCTCCGGCCCGCTCACCTCACGGCGAGGGTGTCGGAGCGGTCGGCGTTCAGCGCATTCGGGCGATGATCTGGATCTCGACCAGCGCACCCGGCACGGCCAGCTCGGTCACGCCGACCGCGGTCCATGCCGGGTACGGTTCGGCCACGAACTCATCTTTGACCTCGCCGAACACCTGCACGTGTTGTTGCAGGCCGACGTGGTAGCTGGTGATGTCGGTGACGTCGGCGAACGTCAGCCCCGCCTCGGTGAGCAAGCCGCTCAGGTTCTCGAAAGCCTGCGTGAACTGCGCCCGTGGATCCTCGGCCACGCTCATGTCGGGGCGGATGCCGATCATCCCCGAGCAGCGCAGGTGATCGCCGTCGATCACCGCGGGTGCGAAGTGGTGGGCGTAGTACATCGGTTGCATCCACTGTGGGACAACTATTTTCATCTGCGACTCCTCGTTCAGCGCAGCTGCGCGAAGTACTCGGGATGGTAGGGCTCGCCCGGTGTCTGCGAGGGATCGTTGAGTGCGCTGACGTCGTGGGCGAACTCGGGTCTCGCGTCGGGCACCGGCCGGTAGAACAGCTGATCGCCGAAGAACCGGAGCACCAGCGTATGGCGGTCGGGACAGTCGGGGGACACCGGGGCGCCGCCGGGTTCAGGTCCCGGGAGATGACGTCCCAGGACGCCGGATCCTTGGCCCGGTCCGCCTCGATGTCCGGCAGCCGGGGCCAATCCGAATCGGGCCACAGCGGCTTGGTGGGGTCGGCCGGATCGGTGTATGTCGTGCCGTCGTACTGGACTCCGGCGTGGGATCCAGATGTTGAGCAGGTGCGGGCCGTCGGCGGGCATGTAGGCGGTGTCCTGGTGCGGACCGGACGCGAAAGCCCCCTATTTCCGGAGAAATAGGGGGCTTTGACGTCTGCTGGGCAGAGAGGGTTACACGTGCTCAGCCACGGGCAGGGCCGCGAGGATGTCGTTGACGCGGTCCCGGGCGTCGCCGAACAGCATCTGGGTGTTCTCGCGGAAGAACAGCGGATTCTGCACACCGGCGTAGCCCGAGGCCATGGATCGCTTGAACACGATGACGTGGTCGGCGTTCCACACCGTGAGCACCGGCATGCCGGCGATCGGGCTGCCAGGATCTTCGGCGGCGGCCGGGTTGACGGTGTCGTTGGCGCCGATGACGAGCACGACGGAGGTGCCGTCGAAGTCGTCGTTGATCTCGTCCATCTCCAGCACGATGTCGTAGGGCACCTTGGCCTCGGCCAGCAGCACGTTCATGTGCCCGGGCAGGCGGCCGGCGACCGGGTGGATACCGAAGCGGACGTTGACGCCGCGCTCACGCAGCTTGCGGGTCAGGTCGGCCACGCCGTACTGGGCCTGGGCCACGGCCATGCCGTAACCCGGCGTGATGATCACCGAGTCGGCGTGGGCCAGCAGCTCGGCCGCACCCTCGGCGTTGATCTCGCGGTGCTCGCCGTAGTCCTTGTCCTCGGCCGGGCCGGCCTCGATGCCGAAGCCGCCGGCGATCACCGAGATGAACGACCGGTTCATGGCCTTGCACATGATGTAGGACAGGTAGGCACCGGAGGAGCCGACGAGGGCGCCGGTGATGATCAGCAGATCGTTACCGAGCAGGAAGCCGGAAGCGGCTGCGGCCCAACCGGAGTAGCTGTTGAGCATCGACACCACGACGGGCATGTCGCCGCCGCCGATGGAGGCCACCAGGTGCCAGCCCAGCAGCAGCGCGAGCACGGTCACGACGATGAGCAGCCACAGGTGCGGCTCGATGACGAACCACACGGTCAGCGCGGCGAACACCACGAGCGCGCCGATGTTGAGGAAGTTCTTGCCCGGCAGCATCAGCGGCGCGGACTTCATGCGGGCCGAGAGCTTCAGGTTGGCCACGATCGAACCGGTGAAGGTGACCGCACCGATGAAGACGCCGATGAACACCTCAGCCGAGTGGATGCCGAGCATGCCGTCACGGGCCAGCGCGGCGGCTTCGGCGCCGGCCGCGTCGCCCTCCACGTGCAGGTAGCCGTTCCAGCCGACCAGGACGGCAGCCAGACCGACGAAGCTGTGCAGGAGCGCGATCAGTTCGGGCATGCCGGTCATCTCGACGACCTTGGCGCGCCACAGACCGATCGCGGCGCCGACGATCATGGCGCCGACCAGCAGGGCCAGGCCCAGCGGTTCGATCTTGTGCTCGAAAGCCAGCGCGATGGTCGCGACCAGCGCGACCGCCATGCCGACGATGCCGAAAGTGTTGCCGGCTCGGGAGGTCTCGTGCTTGGAGAGCCCGGCCAGCGCCAGGATGAACAGCAGGGCCGCGACGACGTAGGCGGCCGTGGCAACGTTTTCTAGGGTGAACATGGAATCCATTCCAAAGTCTTTGTGGGCACGCAGGTTCTAGCTGCGGGAGAACATCGCGAGCATGCGACGCGTCACCGCGAAGCCGCCGAATACGTTGATGCTGGCCAGCAGGATCGCGCAGGTCGCGATCGCGGTTACCAGCGCGTTGCCGTGGCCGACCTGAAGCAGGGCACCCACCACGATGATTCCGGAGATCGCGTTGGTCACCGACATCAGCGGGGTGTGCAGCGCGTGGTGCACGTTGCCGATCACGTAGTAGCCGATCACGATCGCCAGCGCGAACACGGTCAGGTGGACCTGCAATGCGGCCGGGGAGATCGCGATCAGGGCGAAGATCGCGGCCGCCGCGGCGAACGTGACGGCCAACCGGCGTCCCGTCGACATCGGCTGCTTCTCTTCCTTTACCACCGGGGCCGCCGCGGCGGGCTGTGCGGCCGGGGCGGCCGAGACCTGCACCGGCGGCGGGGGCCAGGTGGTCTCGCCGTCGCGCACCACGGTCATCGAGCGCTGCACCACGTCGTCCCAGTCGAGGACGACCTTGCCGTCCTTCTCCGGGGTCAGCAGCTTGAGCAGGTTCACCAGGTTGGTGCCGTAGAGCTGTGAGGCCTGCGCAGGCAGGCGGCCGGCCAGGTCGGTGTAGCCGATGATCGTCACACCGTTGTCGGTGACGATCGCCTGGTCCTTGACGGTGCCCTCGACGTTGCCGCCGTTGGCCGCGGCCATGTCGACGATGACGCTGCCGGCCTTCATCGAGGCGACCATCTCGGCGGTGATGATGCGCGGCGCGGGCTTGCCGGGGATCAGTGCGGTCGTGACGATGATGTCGACGTCCTTGCACTGCTCGGCGTACAACGCGGCCTCGCGGGCCTTGTAGTCGTCGTCCATCTCCTTGGCGTAGCCGGTGGCCGAGACTTCGGCGTTCTCGTTCGCCACGGACAGGTATTCGCCGCCGAGCGAGGCGACCTGATCGGCGACCTCGGGCCGCGGGTCGGTGGCCCGCACGATGGCACCCAGGCTGCCTGCCGCGCCGATGGCGGCCAGACCGGCCACACCCGCGCCGACCACGAGCACCTTGGCCGGGGGCACCTTGCCCGCGGCGGTGACCTGGCCGGTGAAGAACCGGCCGAACGCGTGCGCGGCCTCGACCACGGCGCGGTAGCCGGCGATATTGGCCATCGAGGACAGCACGTCCAGGGACTGGGCGCGGGAGATACGCGGCACCGCGTCCATCGCCAGCACCGTGATGGGCCGGGTGGACAGCTTCTCGACAAGCTCGGGCTTGAGCGCGGGTGAGATCAAGCTCACCAGCGTCGCTCCGTCGCGCAGCTTGCCGACCTCGGCATCATCAGGCGCGTTGACCTTCAGCACGACGTCGGCGTCCCACGGCGTGCCGATCTCGGCACCGGCCTCTACATAGGCGGCGTCGGAGAAGCTCGAGGCAGCACCGGCGCCGTTTTCTACGACTACCTCATAGCCGAGCTTGATAATCTGTCCGACAGTCTGCGGCGTGGCGGCGACGCGCGTTTCACCAGTCAGGGACTCGCGCGGTATCCCGATGATCATCGATTTCCGGTCCGATCTAGTTGGTTGGGCATGGAAGAGTGTCGCATTGCATGTGGAATCCCTGAGGACCCCCCATGTCGATAAGCGGTGTGCTCATGGTGTGGCATAGCGTCTGACCTGCTCAGATGGGTTCGAGCCGGCCGAGAAGATCACACAAATGGGGGATATCCGGTCAGTCCGTCACAGCCAGTCTCGGCGTTTGAACATCACGTACAGCAAAATCACCAGCACGACGATCAGCGCGGTGCTCGCGATGAAGCCGACGACGGTGTTGATCCCCGGATACATGACGTTCTGGCCGTAGAAGCCCGTGATGGCGGTCGGCACCGCGATGATCGCGGCCCAGCCGGTGAGTTTCTTCATCACGGTGTTGAGCCGCGCGTCCTGCAGCGACAAGTTGGTCTCGAACACGGTGGTGACCATGTCGCGCAGCGATTCGGTCCACTCCGAGGCACGCAGTACGTGGTCGTACAGGTCGGCGTAGAGCGGGTCGAGTTCGGGCGAGGTGGGCGAATCGAGCCGGCGATGCTGGATGGTGCTGACCACCTCGCGCATCGGCAGCACCACCCGGCGCAGCTCGACCAGATCCTTGCGCAGCTGGAAGGTCCGACGTTGCAGGCCGCGCCGCGGACCACCGTCGTCGAACAGTTCGTCCTCGAGTCCTTCGATCGCCTCGTCGAGCGCCTCGACGGCCTCGAAGTGCCCGTCCACCACGACGTCGAGCAGGCCGTGCACCAACGAACCGACGCCGTATCGCTGGCCGCCGAGATCATCGAAGCGTTGGGACACCTGGTTCATATCGAATTCGGTGGCATCGCCGTTGACGCTGGGCAGCCGGACGGTGATCAGGCCGCGCGGCAGGACGAATGCCGAGATCCGGTGCTTCACCAACAGGGACGTGTTGGGTGCCGCGCCCTGATGGGGCTCGCGGGTGTCCACGGCGTACACCGTGAAGAACGTATGTGTGTGGTAGACCGAGACTTTCGTGCGTTCCTTGGGGGCGACCGCGTCCTCGACGGCCCAGATGTTGAGCCCGAGCTCCTTGGCCAGGTCGCGAAGTGCATCGTGGTCCGGGTCGTAGATGTCGGCCCACACCAAGGTGTCCTCATCGGCCAGGCAGTCGGAGATGGCCGAGAACGTGAAACCGTCGTCGACCGGCTGTCCGGATCGCCATACGCGGCCCCGCACCTGTTTCACGAGCCGGTCACCATCGGCAGCAGGTAGGAGCGGACATAGTCGCGGGTGTCCTCCAGGCTGGCGAGTTTGATGCCGGTGTGCGGAGTCACGATGAACGACAACGTAAGTCGGGTGTGCAACTCAGCCACGGTGCGGATGTGGCGTTCCTGCGCCGGGGTGGTCTCGTTGTCCCCGTACAGGTCGGTGCGTAATTGTCCGGCCGAGTAGTCGGTGGCGAAATCGATGATGGCTCCGGCGTCGACGGTCAGGCTCGGCAGGATCGTCTCAGGTTCGGTGCGCAGCAGCTTCTTCAGCAGCGCGTGGTCCCGCAGGAAGGTCACCGTGAAGACGGTGCCATAGACGAGGCGGTCTTCCAGGTTTTCGGCGTGGGCCCGCGCCGCCGCGCTGCCCTCGAGGTAGCGGCGCGCCTCCGAGAGCACGAGGGCATCGATGAGGGCGTCCTTCGTCGGAAACCGCCGATAGAGCGTGGCGCGCCCGACGCCGCTGCGGCGGGCCACGTCCTCCATCGTCGTTCGCCGGATTCCGACCAGTTCCGCCTGCTCGAGGGTGGCGGACAAGATCCGGGTGCTGATCGGGTCGGGATCGCGGACACGGGCCAGCACCGCGGGATCCGGTTCGGCCAGGCGCCGCACGAAGTCCGCTGTTCGCGTGGAAGTCACCAATTCCCTCCTTGCCCGCACGTCCTGTTGGCCGTAGCCTAGCGATCGAGACTAGCGAGACGTTTAATGTATCTATGTCTCACTGTCTCACCATAGTGGTCCGGGCCGACGAGGGAGGGCGTTATGAGCATCGGATTGAAGACCCGCTGGCTGGCGCTGCACGCCGTACCGAAGGCGTTCATGTCGATTCAAGGCCGAATGCGCAATCCGATGGGCGCGCTGATCTCCAGTCACGGCAAGGGCATCGACCCCTATCCGCTGATGGAACAGATCCGCCGTCGCGGCCCACTGGTGAAGACCCCGTTCGTCTGGGTCACCGTCGACCACGAAGTGGCTCGGGACGTCCTGCGGGACAAACGGTTCGGCGTCACGCCACCCACCGGGATGGGAATGCCGAAGCCGGTGCAGCTGCTGCTGGACCGGACCGATCCGAAAGTGGCCAATCCGGTCGAGCCGCCGGCGATGGTCATCGTCGACCCGCCGGCGCACACGCAGTACCGGCAGCTGGTGGCGCAAAGCTTCACCCCGCGCGCGATCGAGAAACTCGATGCCAGGGTCGCCGAGGTCACCGCTGACCTCATCGACCGGCTCGCCGGCGCGTCTCGACCGGACCTGATCGCGGATTTCGCCGCTGTTCTTCCGGTCGCCATGATCGCCGAGATCCTCGGCCTGTCGGGCGAATCCCATGCGCAACTACTGGAGTGGGGGCACGACGGGGCGCCACTGCTCGATATCGGGATCCCATGGCGGACCTACCGCCGCGGGATCGACGGGATGCGTGGACTCGGCGGCTTCCTCGCCGACCATTTCGACCAGGTTCGCGCCGGGGCCGCCGACGACAACCCGTTCACGAAGATGGCCGCCGACCACAGCCTCACCGACCACGAACTCTCCGCCAACGCAGCGCTTCTCATCGGTGCCGGCTTCGAAACCACGGTAAACCTGATCGGCAACGGGATCGTGCTGTTGCAGCAGCATCCCGATCAGCTCGCCCTGCTGCGCGATAACCCGGACTTGTGGCCGGCGGCGGTGGAAGAGATCCTGCGTATCGAGAGCCCGGTGCAGATGACTGCGCGCACAGCGCAATGCGACGTCGAGATCGCCGGGCAGCGGGTGCCGGCGGGCGCCATGGTCGCAGTGCTGTTGGGCGGCGCCAACCGGGATCCGCGCGTATTCAGTGACCCGACGCGCTTCGACGTCACCCGGCCCAACGCCCGTGACCACCTGGCCTTCGCCTCGGGCATCCATGTCTGCCTGGGCGCGGCGCTGGCCCGGATCGAAGGCGCCACCGCACTGCGCGCACTGTTCGAGGCATACCCCGACCTGCGGCTGACCGAGACACCGCGCCCGCGCGGGCTGGTCAACCTGCATGGCTATGTGAAGCTGCCGGCCCTGCTGGGGACCCGGCGCACCGAGCCGGCCGGGCTGGTCTGCTGAGCTGGGTACTCTCGGTGGGGACCTGCCAGATCTTGAACGCGAGGCCCACACCCCCATGACGGATTCCCCACTCGACGGACTAATGGCGCGTGTCGGCGGTGTCAGCGGCATGGTTTATTCGGCGCTACCGGTGACCGTGTACGCGACGGTCTCGGCCCTCTCCGGGCGGGTGCCCGCGATCGTCGCCGCCCTGGTGACAGCGGCCGCCGTGTTCGGCTGGCAGCTGCTGCGCCGTGAATCGGTCCGGCCCGCGCTGTGGGGGTTCGTCGGGGTGGCGGCCTGCGCGCTGCTGGCGCTGGTCACCGGTCAGGCCAAGGACTTCTACCTACCGGGCATCTGGATGTCGCTGGCCTCCGCCATCGTCATGACCGGCTCGATCCTGGTCCGGCGTCCGCTGGTCGGCGTCATCTGGGCCTGGGCCACCGGTCGCGACAGCACCTGGCGCCAGGTTCCCGGGGTGCGCCTGGTCTTCAACATCGTCACCGCGGTCTTGGCGACGGTGTCCTGGTCGCGGTTCCTGGTGCAGAACTACCTTTACGACACGGGGCAGGACGGGCTGCTCGCGGTGGCGCGGCTGGCGATGGGCTGGCCGCTTTTCGTCGTCACCACCACGCTGGTCCTGCTCAGTGCCCGGTACGCCATCCGGGCACTGCCTCGCTCGGTGACCTGACCGGCCAATAAACTCACCGCGATTTCAGCCCTTCTCGCACCGGGCTGATGTCGGTACCAATACCCGGGTGAACCCAACGCTGCCCGGTTGCTGTTGTCGCTGAAGCCAATCGCCACCCCCTGCCTTCAGCAACAGAAAGCTGCCCACAGTGTCTGTGTTCGTCGACATCGTCCCGGGTGAGACCGAAACCGGTCCGCCACGTCCCGCACCGTCCACCAACCCCTGGCGCGCCCGGCTGACCCGATCCGCCTTGCCGCTGCTGTCGGTCGTGGTGTTCTTCGTGGTGTGGCAGCTGGTCGCCTTGGCCGGCATCTGGAACCAGACATTCGTGCCGTATCCGTCCGCGGTCTGGCGCGCCTTCGTCGACGTCTCGACCACCCATGACGGCGCCCGCGGGTACGCCGGATACCTCCTCTACGAGCACCTCTATATGACGCTGCGCCGAGTGCTGGCCGGTGTCGTCATCGGCGTGGTGGTCGGAGTTCTGCTGGGCCTGTTGATGGGTTCGGTCGCTTGGCTGCGCAGCGTGCTCGAACCATGGCTGACATTCCTGCGCGCCCTGCCCCCGCTGGCCTACTTCTTTCTGCTGGTGATCTGGCTCGGCATCGACGAGGCACCCAAGATCACGCTGCTCGCGCTGGCCGCCCTGCCGCCGGCCGCGGTGGCCACGACGGCCGCTGTGGTCGCCGCTCCCATCGGGCTGCAGGAGGCGGCCCGGGCATTGGGAGCGTCACGGGCACAGGTCATCCGCGACGTCGTGGTGCCATCGGCGCTGCCGGAAACCTTCACCGGAATCCGGCTGGCCGTCGGGATGGCGTACTCGTCGGTGGTGGCTGCCGAACTGTTCAACGGCATCCCCGGCATCGGCGGATTGGTCAAGGACGCAAGCAATTACAACAACACGCCGGTCGTGCTGGTCGGGATCTTCGCCATCGGGATCTCGGGACTGGTCATCGACGGAGGTTTGCGGGCTGTCGAGCGACGGGCCGTCCCATGGAGAGGGAAGATATGAGACTGACGAAGCTGCTCACAGTGCTGGCTGCCGCAACGCTGGCCCTGGCCGGCTGCGCGGTGGGCCAGGACGGGGGGAACGGCAACGATCCTGCCAAGCCCACCATTCGCCTTGGCTACCAATCCTTTCCGAGTGGGGATCTGATCGTCAAGAACAACAAGTGGCTCGAAGAGGCACTGCCGGACTACAACATCAAGTGGACCAAGTTCGACTCCGGGGCCGACGTGAACACCGCGTTCATCGCCAAGGAGCTGGACTTCGGTGCCCTGGGCTCCAGCCCGGTGGCCCGCGGATTGTCGGCCCCGCTGAACATTCCGTACCAGGTGGCCTTCGTGCTGGACGTCGCCGGTGACAACGAGGCCCTGGTGGCCCGTGACGGCGCCGGCGTCAACTCGATCGCCGACTTGCGCGGCAAGCGCGTCGCCACCCCGTTCGCGTCCACCGCGCATTACAGTCTGCTGGCGGCCCTGGCGCAGAACGGCTTGTCGCCCAGTGATGTTCAGCTGATCGACCTCCAGCCGCAGGCCATCCTGGCGGCCTGGGAGCGGGGAGACATCGCCGCGGCGTACAGCTGGCTTCCGACGCTGGACCAGCTGCGCAAGACCGGCAAGGACCTGATCACCAGCCGGCAGCTGGCCAAGGACGGCAAGCCCACGCTCGATCTGGCCGCCGTCTCCGACGAGTTCTCCTCCGCCCATCCCGAGGTCGTCGACATCTGGCGCCAGCAGCAGGCCCGCGCGCTGAACGTGATCAAGAACGACCCGCAGGCCGCGGCCAAGGCAATCGCGGCTGAGGTCGGGCTCAGCCCGGAAGACGTTGCGGGACAGCTCAAGCAGGGCGTCTACCTGACGCCCGCCGAGGTGGCCTCACCCGAGTGGCTGGGAACCGACGGCGCACCGGGCAACCTCGCGGCCAACCTGCAGAGCGCATCGCAGTTCCTGGCGGATCAGAAGCAGATCCCGGCGGCCGCGCCGCTGCAGACGTTCAAGGACGCCATATACACCAAGGGGCTGCCGGATGTCATCGCCGCGCAGTGACGCCCCCGGCGGCCTGAAGATCAGCAATGTCGCACATCGCTACGGCCGTGGCGCGGATGAGGTGACCGCGCTCGGTCCGCTGGATCTGCACGTCGAGCCGGGCTCGTTCCTGGTCCTGGTGGGGGCGTCGGGCTGTGGCAAGAGCACCCTGCTGCGTCTGATCGCCGGGTTCGAAACCCCTTCCGAGGGTGAGGTTCACGTGGCGGGTACACCGCCGACGCCCGGGGTGACCTCGGGCGTGGTGTTCCAGCAGCCCCGGCTGTTCCCGTGGCGCACCGTCGGCGGCAATGTCGACCTGGCGCTCAAGTACGCCAAGGTACCGCGTGAGCGGCGGGCCGAGCGGCGTGAGGAACTGCTGGAACGTGTCGGGCTGGAGGGCACCGCCAAACGCAAGATCTGGGAGATCAGTGGCGGCCAACAGCAGCGTGTGGCGATCGCGCGGGCGCTGGCCGCCGAGACCCCGCTGTTCCTGCTGGACGAGCCGTTCGCGGCTCTGGATGCGCTGACCCGCGAGCGGTTGCAGGAGGATGTGCGACAGGTGAGCGCTGAGTCCGGTCGCACAACGGTTTTCGTGACGCACAGCGCCGACGAGGCCGCGTTCCTAGGCTCCCGGATCGTGGTGTTGACGCGGCGGCCGGGCAAGATCGCGCTGGACCTGCCGGTGGAACTGCCGCGCACCGGCGTCGACGCGCATGAACTGCGCCGCTCGCCGGAGTACCTCAAGTTGCGGACCGATGTCAGTGAGGCGGTCAAGCTGGCCGCCGCATAGGTATTGATGCCGAAAGTGACGCCATGGTCGTAAACCTCACGGGTAACGACCCTGGCGTCACTCTCGCGTCAGGCGCGTCGCTGCAGGAACTCGTCGATCAATGCGGCGACCTGCTCACCGTGCGTCTCCAGCAGGAAGTGCCCGCCGTCGAGCAGGTGGATCTCCGCGTCGACGGCGTCCTTGGCGAAGGCCCGCGCCCCGTCGGGGCCGAAGATCGGATCGCCCTCACCCCACACCGCGAGCACGGGAACGCCGCTGCTGCGCAGGTATTCGTGCAGCGTGGGGTACAGCGGCGCGTTGGTCGCGTAGTCGCGGAACAGCTTGAGCTGCACCAGATCATTGCCCGGGCGGGAGACCATCGCCGCGTCGTGCACCCAGGTGTCCGGGCTGACCAGGGTCTCGTCGGCGACGCCGGTCAGGTACTGCCATTTGATGCCGTCGACGCTCAGCGCGGTCCGCACTCCGGCCTCGGTCTCGGGGGTCTGCTCACGCTGGTAGGCCCACACGCCGTTCCAGAAGCTCTCGACGAAACCTTCGTCGTAGCCGTTGCCGTTCTGGCTGACGATCGCGGTGATGGCCTCCGGATGCCGCAGGGCCAGGCGCCAGCCGATCGGCGCGCCGTAGTCCTGGACGTAGATCGCATAGCGGGACACCCCGAGCTGGCCGAGCAGGCCTTCGGTGAGGTCGGCCAGTGCGTCGAAGGTGTAGTCGAACTCGGTGGCCGCCGGGGCGTCGGAGTGCCCGTAGCCCAGGTGGTCGGGGGCGATGACGTGGTAGCGCTCGGCCAGTCGCGGGATGAGGTCGCGGAACATGTACGAGCTCGTCGGGAAGCCGTGCAGCAGCACGATCACCGGGGCATCCGGGGCGCCGGCCTCGCGGTAGAACAGCCGCTGCCCGTCGACGGTGGTGTAGCGATGGTGGACGGTCATGTCTAACTCCTTTAACTAGTTTTAGTGGTTAGTGACATCTAACGCCGGACGGCATAACCTGTCAATAGTCATTTGGAGGTTAGATATGGAGCTTCTGGAGGTGGGCCTGCACGACGAGGTCTTGCTGCTCGATCTGCTCAACACCACGCCGGTGGTCGATGGAAGGCAGCGCGACGTGCTCGCCGAACCGGCGCAGGCACGGGCCTGGCTCGACGAGCACGGGATGGCCGAAGCCGAACTGGCAGAGTTGATCGCGGCCCGGAACGTGCTTCAGGCCGTGGTGCGCGGGACCGGGTCGGCGGTCGCTGTGGAGTCGTTTCTCGATGAGGCGGCATTGCGGGCACACGCGACCGAGAACGGTTTGAGGTGGGACATCGATGCCGACCACGGCAGGCGCGGCGCCGTGCGGGCGATCCTGGCCTGGGACGCTGTGCGCGCGACGAATCCGGGCCGGTTACGCGCGTGCGGAAATCCGGACTGCCGGTTGTTTCTGATCGACCGCAGCAAGCCGAACACCGCTCGCTGGTGCTCGATGGCTACCTGCGGAAATCGTATGAAGGCGCGCCGGCATCACCAGCGCGTGAAGTCTGCGAAGACTGACGGACTGCCCTGATCACACCGGGGGGTAGGCCGGCGGCGGGTAGACGCCACGCAGACCCCAGGCCAGCCACGGAAAGAAGAAGTCGCTCTCGTCGCTGAGGTCGTAGTCAGGATTCGGATCCATGCCCGGAGTCTAGACGTATATGGCAAGGCCGGAACAGGGTCGCGACGGGAATTGCCTACACTCTTCAACCATCTAGTTGATTGATTTCCTGGGCAAGGTCCGGGCGATGCTGATAGTGAGTGTGCTATGTCATCCGATGCAGAGGGCGGCCGGAGCCGCGGAGGCGCGGCTGCCAACGGGACATCCCGCCGCGATGAACTGCTGACCGTTGCGGCCAAACTGTTCGCCGCCCGCGGGTACCACGGCACCCGGATGGACGACGTCGCCGAGGCCGTCGGGCTGAACAAGGCCACGGTCTACCACTATTACGCCAGTAAGTCGTTGATCCTCTACGACCTGTACAAGAGCACGGCGGACTTCACCGTGGAGGCGCTGCACGACGACCCGACCGCATCGGCGCGCGAAACCCTGTACCACTTCACCCGGCGGCTGCTCACCGGTATCGCCAACGACCTCGAGAAGGCCGCGGTGTACTTCCAGGAGGGCCCCTACATCACCGAGTGGTTCACCGAGGAGCAGGTGGCCTACATCCGGCGGGCCGAGACTCAGGTCTACGAGCATGTCCGTGACGTGATCGACCGCGGCATCGCCAGCGGCGAGTTCTACGACTGCGATTCGCATGTCCTTGCCCTCGGCTACATCGGGATGACGCTCGGCTCCTACCGCTGGTTGCGACCGCACGGCCGACGTACCGCCAAGGAGATCGCCGTGGAGTTCAGCACCGCGCTGCTGCGCGGACTGATCCGCGATGACGGGATCCGCAACGAATCCCCGCTGGGTGTCGAGATCGAAGAAAAGGCCTAGAACCCATGACTGATCTGTTCCGACTGGACGGCAAGGTCGCCGTCGTCACCGGCGGCGGCCGCGGTATCGGCCTGATGATGGCCCGTGGCCTGCTGCAGGCCGGGGCGTCGGTGTACCTCTCCAGCCGCAAGGAGGCCGAACTGGCCGCCGCCGTGGATGCGTTGTCCCCGTTGGGCCGCGTCTCCGCGGTGCCGGCCGACCTGGGAACGGCAGAAGGCGTCGCCGCACTCACCGCGGCGGTGACCGGACGCGAGGACAAGATCCACGCGCTGTTCAACAACGCCGGCGCCGCCTGGGGCGCGCCGTACGACGAGTTCCCGGAGTCCGGGTTCGACAAGGTCTACGACGTCAACGTCAAAGGCGTGTTCCTGCTGACGCGAGCGCTCACGCCGTTGTTGAATGCCGCTGCCGCCGAGGACGATCCGGCCCGCGTGATCAACACCGGCAGCATCGACGGCATCGTCGCGCCGGGCAAGGGCCGCGACAACTTCTCCTACAGCGCCAGCAAGGCCGCCGTGCACATGCTGACCAAGCATCTCGCCGGTGAGCTCGCCCCGAAGATCCTCGTCAACGCGATCGCGCCGGGCCTGTTCGAATCGCGGATGACCAAGGAGATGTTGCGCGCCGGGTCCGATGCCGTCGGGTCGGCCCTGCCACTCGGGCGTATCGGGCAACCCGACGACATCGCCGGTATCTCGGTGTTCCTGGCCAGCCGGGCCAGCGCCTACATCACCGGCGCGGTCATCCCGGTCGACGGCGGTGTGAGCACCATCAGGTGACGGGCAGGGTGAACCAGCCCCAGGCCAAGAAGGCGAACACGCCGATGAAGACCATGTCGCCGGCCATGTAAGGCCACTCGCTGCGGCGGAATCTGGTCGTCGCCGCACCGGCCATGAAAAGCGCCAGGCCGCAGGCGGCCACCGGGGTCAGCACCGGTGCGATACCCGTCGCAACGGGGAGTACCAGGCCGATCCCGCCGGTCAGTTTGATGAGCGCGATCGCCTTCAGGTGGCCGTCACCGAAGTCGTCGACCCAATGCTGATTGCTGCCCAGCGACCGGTACTTCTCCCGCGACATGAACAGCAGGCTGGCGCCACCGATCACGTAGGCCACTGCCGCGACGATGGTGATGATCCAGAGGGTGGTGTGCATTGCTCGCTCCGTTTCGTGGTTACGTCGGGCCCTGCCGACTCGTCACCTATATGACGGATCCGCGCGAGGAGAGGTAACAGACGATGTCCGACGCATCACTGGCCGAGACATTCGAAGAACAGCGCCCGCGGCTGCTTGCGGTGGCCCACCGCGTCCTCGGCTCCCAGGCCGACGCCGAGGACGCCGTCCAGGAAGCGTGGCTACGCCTGTCCCGCCAGGACACGGACTCGATCGAGAACATCGCCGGTTGGCTGACGACCGTGGTGGGTCGTATCTGTATCGACACGCTGCGTTCGCGCAGCAGCCGCGCCGAGGTGTCGCCGGCTGCCGACTTTCCGGAACTCGTCGTCACCGAGGACGTCGACACCCCGGAGGATGCCGCGGTGCTCGCGGACTCGGTCGGGCTGGCGATGCTCGTCGTGCTGGGCTCGTTACGCCCCGACGAACGCCTCGCGTTCGTCCTGCACGACATGTTCGCTGTGCCGTTCGCCGAGATCGGGCAGATCCTCGACAGGTCCAGCGACGCCGTCAAGATGATGGCCAGCCGCGCGCGCCGCAAGGTTCAGGACGTGCCGCCGCCCGCCGGCAGCCGCCGCCGGAAACAGGAGCAACGTGCGGTCGTCGACGCCTTCCTGGCCGCCGCCCGCGACGGCGACTTCGACGCACTGCTGCGCGTGCTCGATCCCGACGTCACCTGGCAGCGGTACACCGCCGCCGGCGTAACCGTCGGGACCGGATCCGACGCCGTCATCGCCGCGGTCCGGCGCGGCCAGGGGACCCACGTCGTGGCCCGGCGCGTGTCGGTGAACGGCGAGCCGGGGATCCTGGCGTGGGGGCCGAGCGGTCGTCCGCTCAGCGTGATGGCGTGCGTCGTCGACGGGGGCCGACTGGTCGGGATCGTGTCGATCCTCGATCCACGACGGCTGGCCCGGATGTCCCTGCCCGAGCCGCCCGCTGCCGATTAACCTGGCCGCATGAAGTCGACGATCCTCTCCCGCCGAGACCTGGATTTCCTGCTCTACGAGTGGCTGGACGTCGAAAAGCTCACGACGCTGGACCGATTCACCGAACACTCCCGCGAAACCTTCGACGGCGTGCTCGATCTGTGCGAGCAACTCGCGACCCGCTACTTCGCGCCGCACAACAAGCTCAGCGACGCCAACGAGCCCACGTTCGACGGGGAGGCCGTCACGCTGATCCCTGAGGTGAAAGAGGCGTGGGATGCCTTCGCCGCGGCCGACCTGCTGGCCATGGGTTTCGACGACGAACTCGGTGGGGCGCAGCTGCCCGCCACCGTCGCGCAGGCCGCGTTCGCGTGGATCTCCGCGGCCAACGTGTCGACGTCGGGCTATCTGATGCTGACCATCGCCAATGCCAATCTGCTGGCCCGCTTCGGCTCGCCCGAGCAGATCGAACAGTTCGTCAAACCCATGCTGGCGGGCCGCTTCTCGGGGACGATGGCGCTGTCGGAGACGCAGGCCGGATCATCACTGGCCGACATCACCACGCGTGCCGAACCGCAGCCCGACGGCAGTTACCGGCTGTTCGGGTCGAAGATGTGGATCTCGGGCGCCGAACACGAAATGACCGAGAACATCGTCAACCTGGTGCTGGCCAAGATCCCCGGCGGCCCGGCCGGCACCAAGGGCATATCGCTGTTCATCGTGCCGAAGTTCCTGGCCGACGGCTCCCGCAACGGGGTGGCCATCTCGGGGCTCAATCACAAGATGGGACAACGCGGTATCACCAACACCGTGCTGAACTTCGACGGCGCGGTCGGTTACCTGGTCGGGGAGCCGCACCGCGGCATCGTCTACATGTTCCACATGATGAACGAGGCCCGCCTCGGCGTGGGGATGGGCGCCGTGGCGCTGGGTTACACGGGTTATCTCAAGTCGCTGGAGTATGCGCGGGAGCGTCCGCAGGGCCGGCCCATGGGCGTCAAGGATCCGTCGACGCCTCAGGTGCCGATCATCGAGCACGCCGATGTCAAGCGAATGCTCTTGGCGCAGAAGGCATATGTCGAGGGCGGGCTCGCGCTGGCACTGTACTGCGCCAAGCTGGTCGATATTGGGTCCGCCGATGACGCCGCGGTGCTCGACATTCTCACCCCGGTCGCCAAGAGCTGGCCGTCGCAATGGTGCGTGGAAGCCAACAGCCTGGCGATCCAGGTGCACGGCGGCTACGGCTACACCCGCGAATACGACGTTGAACAGCACTACCGCGACAACCGGCTCAACCCGATCCACGAGGGCACGCACGGCATCCAGAGCCTGGACCTGTTGGGCCGCAAGGTGACCCAAAACGGCGGGGCCAGTTTGGCGGCGCTGGGGGAGCGCGTCGCTGCCACCGTGACGGCTGCCCGCGAGGCGGCCCCGGAATTGGCAGATCAGCTCGACGCCGCCTGGCGGCGGCTGGTCGAGGTCACCGGCGCGATGTTCACCTCCGGTGACGTCGAGGCCGCGATGGCGAACAGCGCCGTGTACCTGGAGGCGTTCGGGCACATCGTGGTGGCCTGGATCTGGCTGGAGCAGTTGCTTGCCGCCGAAGGCCGGGCCGGGGATTTCTATGACGGCAAGCGACAGGCGGCCCGGTTTTTCTTCCGCTACGAACTACCCAAGACCGCACCACAATTGGACTTGCTGGAGAGCCTCGACCGCACCACGCTGCAGATGCGGGACAGCTGGTTCTAATCGAACTCGATGATCTGGCGTACGGCCCGTCCGTCGGCCAGCTCGTCCATGCCGGTGTTGATCTGGTCGAGGGTGATGGTGGAGGACACCAGCTGCTCGACGGGCAGCCGGCCGGCCCGCCAGAGTTCGACAAACCGCGGGATGTCGCGTGACGGCACCGCCGAGCCCAGGTAGCTGCCGATCAGTGACCGGCCTTCGGCCACGAAACCCAACGGCGACACCGAGATCCGGGCGTCCGGACGGGGCAGTCCCACGGTGATCGTGCGGCCGCCGGGGCCGGTGAGCGCGATCGCGGTTTCCAGCGCGGCGGGGTGGCCGGCGGCCTCGATCACCACGTCGGCCTTGAGGTCGGCTGCCTGCTCGGGCGTGTAGGTCTCGTGGACGCCGAGTTCACGGGCCCGGTCGAGTTTGTCGGGCAACTGGTCCACGCCGATGACACGGACGTCGTCGTGGGCCAGCGCGGTCATGGCCGCCGCCATGCCGACACCACCCAGGCCGACGACCGCCACGGTCTGGCCGGGATGTGGTTTGCCCACATTGAGCACGGCGCCGCCGCCGGTGAGCACCGCGCAACCCAACAGCGAGGCCACCGTCGCGGGCACATCGCCGGGGACGGGCACCACCGACCGGCGGTCGACGACGGCGTGGGTGGCGAAACCGGACACCCCGAGGTGATGGAACACCGGCTCGCCGTCACGGGTCAGCCGGATGTCGCCGTTCATCAGGGTGCCCGCTCCGTTGGCGGCCGATCCTGGGCCGCACGGCGTCAGCCCGTCGGTGGCACATGCGGAGCAGTGTCCGCACCGCGGCAGGAACGTCATGACCACCCGTTGTCCCACCGGCAGATCGGTGTCACCCGCCTGGATGATTCCGGCGGCCTCGTGGCCCAGCAGCATCGGGACCGGCCGCACCCGGTTGCCATCCACCACCGACAGATCGGAATGGCACAGGCCGGCGGCCTCGATGCGCACCAGCAGTTCACCCGGACCAGGGCCGGCCAGCTCAAGGTCGCTCACCTGGATCGGCTGCGACGCGGCGTACGGGCGGGCTAGGCCGATGTGCTCGAGGACGGCTCCGCGGATCAACATGTCGACCAGCCTGTCAGACTTCCGGAATGACCGACGGAGCTGAATTGACCCGCGCAGACTTTCCGTTGCACTGGCCAGTACTGACCCGATGGACCGACAACGACATGTTCGGCCACCTCAACAACGCGGTGTACTACGAGCTGTTCGACACGGCGATCAACGCCTGGATCAACACCAACTGCGACGTCGATCCGGTCAACGCACCCTGGCTCGGCGTGGTCGCCGAGTCCGGGTGCCGCTACTACGCCGAGTTGAAGTTTCCCGATCCACTGGTGGTCGGTCTGGCAGTGACCCGGCTGGGCAACAGCAGCGTGACCTATCGGCTCGGACTGTTCGAACCGGACGGGCCGGTCGCGGCCGTCGGCCACTGGGTGCACGTGTACGTCGACCGGTCCACGCGCCGCCCGGTACCGATTCCCGACGTGATCCGCGACCTGCTGCAGTCGATATGCTCGCCGGATGCCACTCGTGAGCAAGACCGTCGAGGTTGAAGCCCCTGCCGAGCAGATCATGGCGATCGTCGCCGATTTCGAGGCCTATCCGCAGTGGAACCCCGAGATCAAGGGCTGCTGGATCCTGGCCCGCTACGACGACGGCCGCCCCAGCCAGTTGCGGCTCGACGTCGAGATCCAGGGTCAGTCCGGCGTCTTCATCAACGCGGTCTACTACCCGGCGGAGAACCAGATCTTCACCGTGCTGCAGCAGGGTGATCACTTCACCAAGCAGGAGCAGCGCTTCTCGGTCGTGCCACTCGGCCCGAACAGCACGCTGCTTCAGGTTGACCTCGAGGTCGAGGTGAAGCTGCCGATCCCGGCCATGATGGTCAAGAAGCTCATCGGCGACACCCTGGACCACCTGTCCAACGCCCTCGTCGGCAGGGTGCAGCAGCTGTCCGCCTAGGCCGCGCGGTCGGCGGCGGCAGCCCGCAGCTCCAGTACGCGATTGCGGATGCGGTACTCGGTGGCCCGTGGCATCTCGGCTGGGCGATATCGGCCGTGCCTGACCCGCAAGACCCGGCCGTGGTTCATCTCCCACCGCAAGGCGTCGGAGATCGCCTTCGATGGGCGCCCAGCGGTCGCCGTTCTGCACCAGCTGCATCGTGAGCACGTAGCGGAGATTGGTGCCCCGCAGCAGGAGTTTGTCCGCCATGGCGTCACGGTGCCAGGGGGTCCGACAGTCACGCCAGTCACGAATTCCGGACGCATGTCCGATGTGCCCGGCTGCCAGCGACAAGTCAGCGACAACCGCCACTACGGTCACATAGGCCACGTCCATCCCATTGTCGCTGGCCAGTTCTCCCACTCCGGCATCTCTGGCCCCGTCAGCCTCGTCAGTCCACTGCCCACCTATGAGCGACACTGTCGCTCATAGGTGGGCAAGCCGAAATCTGGTGCATACGAGGCTGCTGTTGACCAGAGTTGCCTGAGTATGAACAAGCAACGTGACCGGCGATGCGCACGATGCCGATGAGGCGATTGTCGCTCGATAGTCGCTGACAGTCGGGCACGTCGGCACCCACCGCGAGATCGGTGTTGAAGTGACTTCTGGGGCATGCGATGTGGCCGAGGTGGTGGGCTCACCGTATCCGGGTCAGCTCAGTCCCACATCCCGATCTGGTCGAGGCGCGCGATCAGCCGTTGGGCGGCATCGGTGAACTGGTTTGCGTTGAGCTCGACGGCGGCCGCCGTATCCCGCCGGCGCAACGCGTCGATCAGCAGCCGGTGGTTCTCGACGGCTTCGGTGCCCCACTTCGGATCTGTCGAATAGATCAGCGCGGGCAGGTAACGCGCGACATGCAGCAGAAACCACGCCAGCTTGATCCGGCCGCTGGCGTGGTTGAAGGCCCGGTGGAACGTGAATTCTGCGGACGAGATGGCCACCGGATCGTGATCCTTCACGGCGGCCGCGAGTTCGGCGTTGAGCTGCTCCAGCTCGTCGATCTGGGCCCCGGTGATGCGCGTCGTGGCCGTGGCGGCCAGCTCACGCGCGATGGTGGCCTGTAGCCAGAAGATGTCTTCGACGTCGGCGCGGGTCAGCGGCACGACGACGTGTCCGCGATTCGGCTCCAACTGCACCATGCCTTCGCCGCGCAGTGTGCGCAGGGCCTCCCGCACCGGTGTGATGCTCACCCCGAGTGCTGCGGCGGTCTCGTCGAGCCGGATGAATGTCCCGGGCCTCAGAACACCGGTCATGATCTCGGCGCGCAGCTGTGCGGCGACCTCGTCGGAAAGTTGCTCGCGCCGTCCTCCGCGACGGCGTTGCACGGCCACTCTGGCAGGTGCATTCACGCGAATCCGGTCGCCTTTCTGGTGGGCTTGTCGCCGAGGCGCCGAGGCCATAGTGTGACCGGGGCAACCCCATGTTTGATCAAATATAAAATTCGTGCAACTCGATACCGATGGAGTACAGATCCGTTGACTGCCGAGCCGTTCCCCACTGAGCAGCCATACCTGGCCCGTCGTCAGAACTGGGCCAACCAACTGACCCGGCACGCCATGATGCAGCCCGAAAAGACCGCCCTGCGGTTCCTGGGCCACACCACCACGTGGCGCGAACTCGACCGCCGGGTGACCAAGCTGGCCGGTGCGCTGAGCCGGCGTGGAATCGGCTTCGGCGACCGGGTGCTGATCCTGATGCTGAACCGCCCCGAGTTCATCGAGGCGATGCTGGCGGCCAACAAGCTCGGTGCCATCGCGGTCCCGGTGAACTTCCGGATGACCCCGCCCGAGGTCGCCTTCCTCGTCAGCGACTGCGAAGCCCGCGTCATTGTCACCGAGCCGGTGCTCGCCGGAGTCGCCACGGCGGTACGCGATCTCGACGCCACGCTGTCGACGGTCATCGTGGCCGATGCCCCGACCGAAGACGGTGTACTGGGCTACGAGGACCTGATCGCCGAGGACGGCGAGCCCGCGCCGCCGGTTGACATCCCCAGCGACGCCCCCGCGCTGATCATGTACACCTCGGGCACCACCGGCCGGCCCAAGGGCGCGGTCCTGACCCACAACAATCTGGTCGGGCAGGGCATGACCAACCTGTTCACCACCGGAGTCGACATCAACAACGACGTCGGCTTCATCGGCGTCCCGCTGTTCCACATCGCCGGTGTCGCCGGAAACGTGAACACCGGTATGACGCTCGGCCTCCCGACGGTGATCTATCCGCTCGGGGCGTTCGATCCGGGCGCGCTGCTCGACGTGCTGGCGGCCGAGAAGGTGACCGCCATCTTCCTGGTGCCTGCGCAGTGGCAGGCGGTTTGCGCTGAGCAGAAAGCCAATCCGCGCGATCTTTGCCTGCGGTCCCTGTCATGGGGTGCCGCGCCGGCCTCGGACACGTTGCTCCGGGCCATGGCGGAGACGTTCCCGGGTAGCCAGATCCTCGCCGCGTTCGGGCAGACCGAGATGTCTCCGGTCACCTGCATGTTGTTGGCAGACGACGCGATTCGCAAGCTCGGTTCCGTCGGGCAGGTGATCCCCACCGTTTCCGCCCGCATCGTGGACGAGAACATGAACGACGTCCCGGTCGGTGACGTCGGCGAGATCGTCTACCGCGCCCCAACTTTGATGGCGGGCTACTGGAACAACCCCAAAGCCACCGCCGAGGCGTTCGCCGGCGGCTGGTTCCACTCGGGCGATCTGGTCCGCCAGGACGAGGAAGGCTACATCTGGGTCGTCGACCGCAAGAAGGACATGATCATCTCCGGCGGCGAGAACATCTACTGCGCCGAGGTGGAGAACGTCCTGGCCGCTCATCCGGCCATCACCGAGGTGGCGGTCATCGGCCGGCACGACGAAAAGTGGGGCGAGGTCCCGGTTGCGGTGGTCGCCCTCAGCCGAGGCGACGCCCTGGATCTCGGAGATCTCGACGGCTTCCTCACCGAACGTCTTGCGCGTTACAAGCACCCGAAGGCGCTCGAAATCGTCGACGCGCTGCCCCGCAATCCCTCGGGCAAGGTGCTCAAGACGGAACTCCGGGAACGGTTCGGATCTCCGATCAACGCCCAGTAGCGCTGACGTTTGCGAAAGTATCTCCGCTTCAACGGTTTCTGCAGGTCGCGGCGAAAGTTTGCTGTCATTGCATGCTGTCGCTAACAGTTGATGGCACAATCCACCCGATGCGGTGCACGGCCCGGTTTCCATCGGGTACAGTCCGGTGGTCTCAATTACTACTCGCGAGTAGGGAGAGACGGATCACACAAGCTGATAGGCGACGAGGAGGGGGCGTGCGACACGTCCAGGGGGCGCACCGGTGACGGCGCCCGCCGACGGGCTCGTCGGCTACGTACGTGGTCAATTGGAGAAGCCGCTGGCTATGGTCGGTGGCTTCTTCAAGATGACAGTGCTCACCGGAAAGGCCTTTCTCACACGGCCATTCCAGTGGAAAGAGTTCGTGCTGCAGAGCTGGTTCCTGATCCGGGTGGCCTTCCTGCCCACGCTCGCGGTATCGATCCCGCTGACCGTGCTCATCATCTTCACGCTCAACATCCTGTTGGCGGAGTTCGGTGCGGCCGACGTCTCGGGCGCCGGTGCCGCACTGGGTGCGGTGACGCAGCTCGGTCCGCTGGTGACGGTGCTCGTGGTGGCCGGTGCCGGATCGACCGCGATTTGCGCGGACCTCGGCGCCCGTACCGTGCGTGAGGAGATCGACGCGCTCGAGGTGCTGGGCATCGACCCGATCGAGCGGCTGGTCGTTCCCCGCGTGGTCGCCTCTACCTTCGTGGCCTTCATGCTCAACGGCGCCGTGATCACCATCGGCCTGATCGGTGGCTTCTTCTTCGGCGTCTATGTCCAGAACGTGTCCGCCGGCGCCTACGTGTCCACCCTGACCCTGCTCACCGGATTCCCCGAGGTGATGATCTCGGTCGTCAAGGCAACCCTGTTCGGCCTGATCGCCGGACTCGTGGGCTGCTACCGGGGCCTGACGGTGGCCGGTGGCTCCAAGGGCGTCGGCACCGCGGTGAACGAGACCCTGGTGCTGTGCGTGGTGGCATTGTTCGCAGTCAACGTCGTGCTCACCACCATCGGTGTGCGGTTCGGAACAGGGCATTGACATGAGTACCGCAACAGTCCTCCGCTCCCGGTTCCCCCGGGCGTTCTCGCGCACCTCAGACATCGCGGGCACGCCGGGCCGGTTCCTCGACAGCATGGGCCACGTCGCGTGGTTCGTGGTCCAGGCCCTCGGTTCGATCCCGCATGCGTTCCGGCACTACCGCCGTGAGGCACTGCGGCTGGTCGCCGAGATCGGCATGGGCACCGGTGCCATGGCCGTCATCGGCGGCACCGTGGCCATCATCGGTTTCGTCACGCTGTCGGCCGGCTCCCTGATCGCCATCCAGGGCTTCGCGTCGCTGGGAAACATCGGCGTCGAGGCGTTCACCGGCTTCTTCGCCGCCCTGGCAAACATCCGCGTCGTTGCCCCGGTCGTCACGGGTCAGGCCCTGGCGTCCACAGTCGGCGCCGGCGCCACCGCCGAACTGGGCGCCATGCGCATCAGCGAAGAGGTCGACGCACTCGAAGTCATGGGCATCAGGTCGATCTCGTACCTGGTGTCCACCCGGATCATCGCCGGGTCGATCGTCATCATCCCGCTGTACGCGATGGCGATCCTGCTGTCCTTCCTGTCTGCGCAGTTCGTCACGACGATCTTCTACTCGCAGTCAGTCGGTACGTATGAGCACTACTTCCATACGTTCCTGCGCGTCGACGACGTGATGTGGTCCTTCCTTCAGGTCATCATCATGTCCGTCGTGGTCATGTTGAACCACTGCTACTTCGGCTACTACGCCAGTGGCGGTGCCGTCGGTGTGGGTGAGGCAGTAGGGAGGTCGATGCGAACCTCGTTGATCGCAATCGTGTTGGTGGTCCTGTTGGCATCGTTGGCGCTCTACGGCACCGACCCCAACTTCAACCTCACGGTGTAGCGGCATGGCGCCCCAAGCAGCCCTCAACAAGCCGAAGATCCCGCCATACAAACTGGCCGGATTGGTGCTCGCGCTCGTCACCGCAGTGGTCGTGGCGCTGACGTGGATGCAGTTCCGCGGCACCTTCGAGAAGAAGACGCAGCTGACCGTGCTGTCCGGTCGGGCCGGTCTGTCGATGGACCCGGGTTCGAAGGTCACCTTCAACGGTGTGCCGATCGGCCGGTTGGCCTCCATCGACGTCGTCACCGTCGACGACAACCCGGAGGCCAAGCTGACCCTGGACGTCAAGCCGCAGTACCTGAAGCTGATCCCGGAGAACGTGACCGCTGAACTGCGGGCCACCACGGTGTTCGGCAACAAGTACATCTCGTTCCTCTCGCCGGAGAATCCGTCGGCAAAGCGCCTGACGCCCGATACGCCGATCCGCGCGCAGGGCGTGACGACCGAGTTCAACACGCTGTTCGAGACGATCACCGCGATCTCCGAGCAGATCGACCCGATCAAGCTGAACCAGACGCTGACGGCCACCGCCCAGGCGCTCGACGGCCTGGGCGACAAGTTCGGCCAGTCCATCGTCAACGGCAACGACATCCTGGCCGACCTGAACCCGCGGATGCCCGAGATCCGCCGCGACATCGCCGGACTGGCCGACCTCGGCGAGGTGTATGCGAACGCGGGCCCGGACCTGTTCGACGGCCTGACCAACGCCGTCACCACCGCCCGCACGCTCAATGACCAGCGGGGCAATCTGGACCAGGCCCTGGTGGCCGCGGTCGGCTTCGGCAACACCGGCGGTGACATCTTCGAACGCGGCGGGCCGTACCTGGTCCGCGGCGCCCAGGACCTGCTGCCCACCTCGGCGCTGCTCGACAAGTACAGCCCGGCGCTGTTCTGCACGATCCGCAACTACCACGACGCCGGCCCGAAACTCGCCGGCGCACTTGGCGGTAACGGTTACTCGCTGCAGACCCACTCGCTGGTGGTCGGCGTCGGCAACCCGTACGTCTTTCCCGACAACCTGCCGCGGGTCAACGCCAAGGGTGGGCCGGAAGGCCGCCCCGGCTGCTGGCAGCCGGTCACCAAGGACCTGTGGCCCATGCCGTACCTGGTGATGGATACCGGTGCATCGATCGCCCCGTACAACCACCTCGAGATGGGTCAACCGCTCGTGGCCGAGTACGTGTGGGGCCGCCAAGTGGGGGAGAACACGATCAACCCATGAGCATCAAGGGCACGCTTATCAAGCTCGGCATCTTCTCACTGGTGCTGCTCACCTTCACCGCGATCATCTTCGTGGTCTTCGGTCAGATCCGGTTCAACCGGACGGCCGAGTACTCGGCGATCTTCAACAACGTCAGCGGTCTGCGCACCGGGCAGTTCGTCCGTGCGTCCGGTGTCGAGGTCGGCAAGGTCTCGGGCGTCAAGCTGATCAACGGCGGCCAGCAGGCCGAGGTCACGTTCAACGTCGAGAAGTCGTTGCCGTTGTTCGACCAGACCACGGCTGCGATCCGCTACCAGGACCTGATCGGTAACCGCTACCTCGAGCTCAAGCGCGGGGAGAGCAACACGAAGATCGCGCCGGGCAGCACCATTCCGCTGGAACGCACCGAGCCCGCGCTCGACCTCGACGCACTCGTCGGCGGCTTCCGCCCGCTGTTCCAGTCGCTGAGCCCGGAGAAGGTCAACACCATCTCCAAGTCGATCATCACGATCTTCCAGGGCCAGGGCGGCACCATCAACGACATCCTGGACCAGACTGCGCAGCTCACCCAGAGCATCGCCGACCGGGACCAGGCGATCGGCGAGGTGATCCGGAACCTCAACATCGTTCTGGACACCACCGTCGCGCATCAGCAGCAGTTCGATGACACCCTCAAGAACTTCGAGACGCTGATCACCGGGCTGAAGAACCGTGCCGATCCGATCGGATCGTCGGTGGCCAACATCAGCAACGCGGCCGGCTCGCTGGCCGACCTGTTGTCGGACAACCGTCCGCTGCTCAAGGACACCATCGGTCAACTCGAGGTCATCCAGCAGCCGCTGATCGACCAGAAGCAGCAGCTCAACGACATCCTGGTGCAGTTCCCCCAGGCGTTGAAGATCATCGGCCGTGCCGGTGGCATCTACGGTGACTTCTTCAACTTCTATGCCTGCGACCTCTCGTTGAAGCTCAACGGGTTGCAGCCGGGCGGTCCCGTCCGAACCGTCAGACTCAGCTCACAGCCGTCGGGTAGGTGCACGCCGCGATGAGGACACTGCAAGGTTCCGACCGTTTCCGCAAAGGCCTGATGGGCGTTGTGGTGGTGGCGCTGGTCATCGGCGTCGGCTCGACGCTGACGAGCGTGCCGATGCTGTTCGCGGTGCCCACGTACTACGGCCAGTTCTCCGATACCGGTGGCCTGAACCTGGGCGACAAGGTGCGCATCGCAGGTATGGATGTCGGCACGGTCAAGAGCATGGACATCAACGGCGACAAGGTCGAGATCGGCTACACCCTGGGTGGGAAGACGATCGGCACCGAGAGTCGCGCGGCGATCCGTACCGACACGATCCTGGGTCGCAAGAACATCGAGATCCAGCCGCGGGGCAGCCAGACCCTGCCCCCGCGCGGGATGCTGCCGCTGGGACAGACGACGACGCCGTACCAGATCTATGACGCGTTCCTGGACGTCACGCGCAACGCGGCGGGCTGGGACACGAAGTCGGTCAAGGACTCGCTGAATGTGTTGTCGGAGACGGTCGATCAGACCTCGCCGCACCTGAGCGCCGCGCTGGACGGCGTGGCCAAGTTCTCCGAGACCATCGGCAAGCGCGACGAGGACGTCAAGAAGCTGCTGGCCAACGCGAACAAGATCGCCACGGTGCTCGGTGATCGCAGCACTCAGGTCAACCAGCTGCTGGTGAACGCCCAGACCCTGCTGGCCGCGGTGAACGAGCGCGGCCAGGCCGTCAGCATGCTGCTGGAGCGGGTGTCGTCGGTGTCGCATCAGGTCGAGGGCCTGATCAACGACAACCCGAACCTCAACCACGTGCTGGAGCAGCTGCGTACGGTCAGCGACCTGCTGGTCGAGCGCAAGCAGGACCTCGCGGACACGCTCACCGTGGCGGGCAAGTTCATCACCTCACTGGCCGAGGCACTGGCCTCCGGCCCCTACTTCAAGGTGATGCTCGTCAACCTGATCCCGCCGCAGATCCTGCAGCCGTTCGTCGACTCCGCCTTCAAGAAGCGCGGCATCGACCCCGAGGAGTTCTGGCGTAACGCCGGTCTGCCGTCGGCTCGCTTCCCCGATCCCAACGGCCAGCGTTTCGAGAACGGCGCCCCGCCGCCGGCCCCGACGCCGCTGGAAGGTACCCCGGAGCATCCGGGACCTGCCGTCCCGCCCGGATCGCCATGCTCGTACACTCCGACCGCGGCCGGGATCCCGTCGCCGGGCAACCCGATGCCGTGCGCCGCGGCTACCCAGGGCCCCTTCGGTGGCCCGGAGTACGGTCCCCCGGACCTGGCGACGTCGGCACCGAATCCTGACGGCATCGCGCATTCGCCGGGTGTGCCCAGTGCGGCCATCCCCGGTCAGATGCCGCCGGATCAGCCGGGCGCCCCGGTGGAGCTGGCGCCCGGTCCGCCGGGAGCCCGTACCGTTCCGATCGCCCCGTTGCCGGTGGCGCCGGGACCCCTGCCGGGTTATGCACCGCACCCGGCGCCGGTGAACGCTCCTCCGGCACCACCGGGACCGGGGCCGGATGCGGGGCCGGTGGGTACACCGCCGCTTCCAGGTAATCCGCCGTTCCTTCCGCCCGGGTCGCAGGGATAGGCCAGGGGGAGATACAGAGACATGTCAACCGTATTCAACGTTCGAAACATCAAGTTGCCCAAGGCTTCCCGGGCAGCTGTCATCGTCGCTGCGCTGGCGGTGGCAGCAGCCCTGGTGCTGGGTTACTTCGGCATCAGCCTGTACAAGAAGATGACCAACACCACGGTCACCGCGTACTTCCCCGAAGTGCTCGCGCTGTACCCCGGTGACAAGGTCCTCATCATGGGCGTCAAGGTCGGTGCGATCGACAGCATCGAGACCGACGGCGACAAGATGAAGGTCGTCTTCCACGTCAACAACAAGTACAAGGTGCCGGAGAACGTCACGGCGTCCGTGCTGAACCCGAGCCTGGTGGCCTCGCGCGTCATCCAGCTGTCCCCGCCCTACACGGGTGGGCCGCGGTTGCAGAACAACGCCGTGATCCCGATCGAGAACACCCAGATCCCGGTCGAGTACGACGAGCTGCGCAACCAGATCACTCGCCTGCTCGACGATCTGGGCCCGACCGCCGAACAGCCCAAGGGTCCGTTCGGCGACATCATCGACTCCTTCGCCGACGGTTTCCAAGGCAAGGGCGAGCAGCTCAACCGCACCCTCAACGGGTTGTCGGAGGCGCTGACCACGCTCAACCAGGGCCGCGGTGATTTCTTCCAGGTGGTCAAGAGCCTGGCGTTGTTCGTCAACGCCCTGCACAAGAGCGATCAGCAGTTCGTGGCGCTCAACAACGATCTGGCGCAGTTCACCAACTCGTTCACCAACACCGATCAGGAATTGGCAACGGCCCTGCAGGATCTCAACCGGGTCCTCAAGACCACCCGCGAGTTCCTCGACAAGAACGGCGGCGTGCTGGCTCACGACGTCAACAACTTGTCGGAGGCGACGACGGCGATCCTGCAGCCCGAACCGCGCAACGGTCTGGAGACGGGTCTGCATGCCTACCCGAACCTGGCCGCCAACGTGCTGAACATCGTCTCGCCCAACCAGGGTGGCATCGTGGGTCTGCCGGTTCTGCCGGGTCTGACCAACTTCTCCAACCCGCTGCAGTTCGTCTGCAGTTCGATTCAGGCGGGCAGCCGGTTGGGGTACCAGGATTCGGCCGAGCTGTGTGCGCAGTACCTGGCGCCGATCCTGGACGCGATCAAGTTCAACTACCTGCCGTTCGGCCAGAACCTGGCCAACACCGCGATGACGCTGCCCAAGCAGATCTCCTACTCGGAGCCGCGCCTGCAGCCGCCAGGGGGCTACAAGGACACCACCGTCCCCGGTATCTGGTCGCGTGACACCTTGTTCTCGCACGGCAACCATGAGCCGGGCTGGACGGTGGCGCCGGGTATGCAGGGCGTCCAGGTGCAGCCGGCCACTCAGCAGATGCTGACGCCGGAGTCGTTGTCCGAGTTGATGGGTGGCCCGGACATCGTGGCCCCGCCGGCCCCGCCGGCGTTCGGAGTCCCGCCGGGTGGCAACCTGCCCGGACCGCCGAACTCGTACGACGAGACCAATCCGCTGCCGCCCCCGTGGTACCCGCAGCCCGGACCGCCGCCGGCGCCCGCGCCGGGTGTGATCCCGGGTGACCCGATGTCGGGTCCCGCACCGGCCGCTCCGGCTCCGGCTCCCGCCGGGCCTGCGCTGCCTGCCGAGGTCGGAGGACAGGGCTAATGAAGACACGCAACTGGGGTCGCGTCGGTCGACGCGTCGCGGTGTTGTCGGCCTCCGCGCTGATCCTCACCTCGTGTGGGCAGTGGCGCGGTGTGGCCAACGTGCCGCTGCCGGGTGGGCCGGGCACCGAGTCCGGCCGCACCACGCTGTACGTGCAGATGCCGGAGACGTTGGCGCTCAACGCCAACAGCCGGGTGCGGGTGCGCGACGTGTTCGTGGGCCGGGTCCGCAAGATCGAGCTGATCAACTGGGTGCCCACGTTGACCGTCGATCTGGAGCCGGGCATCGAGCTGCCCAAGAACACCCTGGCCAAGATCGGCCAGACCAGCTTGCTGGGTTCGCAGCACGTCGAGCTCAACCCGCCGGACAAGGACCCGTCCAAGGAGATGCTGCGTAGCGGGGACACCATCCCGTTGGCACAGTCGTCGGCGTACCCGACGATCGAGCGGACGCTGGCCGGTATCTCGGGCATCCTGACCGGCGGTGGCATCCCGAACATCGAGACCATCCAGACCGAGGTGTTCAACATCCTCAACGGTCGCGCCGATCAGATCCGCGACTTCCTGGGCCGGCTCGATACGTTCACCGATGAACTCAACCAGCAGCGCAACGACATCACCCGGGCGATCGATTCGACCAATCGGCTGTTGAACATCGTTGCGGCCCGTAACGACACGTTGGACCGGGTGCTCACCGAGTTCCCGCCGCTGATCCAGCATTTCGCCGACACCCGCGACTTGTTCGCCGATGCGGTGACGTCGCTGGGCCGGTTGTCCAAGGCTGCCGACGACACGTTGTCGAACAGCAACGCGAATCTGCACACCAACCTGCAGAACCTGCAGCGGCCGCTCAAGCAGCTGGCACGTTCGGCCCCGTATCTGGTGGAGGCGCTCAAGCTGATCCTCACGGTGCCGTTCAACATCGAGAACATCCCGAAGGCGGTGCGCGGCGACTACATCAACGTGTCGCTGACGATCGACCTGACGTTGAGCTCGGTGGACAACGCGTTCCTGTCCGGTACCGGCCTCTCGGGCATGCTCCGCGCGCTGGAGCAGGCATGGGGCCGCGATCCGGCGACGATGATCCCGGATGTCCGGTTCACGCCGAACCCGCACGATGCACCTGGTGGCCCGCTTGTGGAAAGGGGGGAGTGAGACATGTTGCTGACCCGCTTCATCAAGATGCAGCTCATCTTGTTCGCGACGCTGACGGCCATAGCGCTGGTCGTGTTGGCGCTGTTCTACCTGCGGCTGCCGACCTGGGCCGGGGTCGGGATGTACAAGCTGAACGCCAACCTCCCGAACTCGGGCGGCTTGTACGCGACGGCGAACGTCACCTATCGCGGAACCACGATCGGCAAGGTCACCTCCGTCGAGCCCACCGAGCAGGGTGCCCGGGTCGAGATGAACATCTACGACCGGTACCGGGTGCCGCTGGACTCCAGTGCCAACGTGCACTCGGTGTCGGCGGTCGGTGAGCAGTTCATCGACCTGGTGTCCGAGGGCGGCAGTGACGGAAAGTACTTCCGCGACGGCGACACCATCGAGAAGGGCACGGTGCCGGCCGAGGTCGGCCCGTCGCTCGACGCCGCACAGCAGGGTCTGGCGGCGTTGCCGAAGGAGAAGATCGCGGTCCTGCTCGACGAGACGGCTCAGGCCGTCGGCGGGCTCGGGCCGTCGCTGCAGCGCCTGGTCGATTCCACGCAGGCGATCGCCGGCGACTTCAAGGACAACCTCGATCCGATCAACGACATCGTCGAAAACTCCGGGCCGATCATCGACAGCCAGGTGAACTCGGGTGACGCGATCTCGCGGTGGGCCAAGAACCTGAACACGCTGGCGGCGCAGAGCGCTCAGAACGACGCGGAACTACGCAGCGGTATCCAGCAGGCGGCACCGACGGCCGATCAGCTGAACTCGGTGTTCAGCGATGTCCAGGAGTCCCTGCCGCAGACGCTGGCGAACCTGGAAATCGTCATCGACATGCTCAAGCGCTACAACAAGAACGTCGAGCAGGTGCTGGTGGCGTTGCCCCAGGGCGGTGCCGTCGCCCAGACCGCGACGATCTTCGCGCCCAAGGGCCTGCTGCACTTCGGTCTCGGCATCAACATGCCGCCGCCGTGCCTGACCGGCTTCCTGCCCGCCTCCCAGTGGCGTTCGCCTGCGGACACGTCGTTGGCGCCGCTGCCGGAGGGCCTGTACTGCAAGATCCCCAAGGACGCGCCGAACGCGGTGCGCGGTGCCCGTAACTATCCGTGCGCCGACGTGCCGGGTAAGCGAGCCGCATCACCGGCGGAGTGCCGCAGCCAGGAGCCCTACCAGCCGCTGGGCACCAACCCGTGGTACGGCGATCCGAACCAGATCCGCAACTGCCCGGCCCCGGCCGCGCGCTGCGATCAGCCGGTCGATCCGGGCCGGGTGATCCCCGCGCCGTCGGTGAATAATGGGTTGAACCCGTTGCCGGCAAGTCAGCTTCCACCACCGGAATCAACGGCGATGCGCAGCGATCCGCTGACCGCGCCGCGGGGTGGCAGTGTGAGTTGTAGTGGACAGCAGCCGAACCCCTGCATCTACACTCCGGCAGCAGGTTCGACCGCTACCTATAGCCCGTCCAGCGGCGAGGTGGTCGGTCCCGGCGGTGTGAAGTACTCCGTCACCAACTCGAATAAACCAGGAGATGACGGATGGAAGGAGATGCTGGCGCCAGCCAGCTGAACCTCGCCGACCAGCAGGACCCCCACACCCCTGAACCGCAAGCGGAGGCCGTCACCGAGATCTCTGATCCGATCTCAGCCGCGGACGCCGAGGAGGCTCCTGAGGCGTCCACGTCCCGGCCGTCACGGTTGGGGCGCGGCTGGGTGGCGGCGATTCTCGCCGGCCTGCTGGTCCTTGCGGCGGCCGTCGGCGTCGGCGGCTACCTGGCACTGCGTGCGCATCAGGACAGTGAACGGATCGCCGGCGATGAGGCCGAGGCCTTGGCTGCGGCCAAGGACTGTGTGACCGCGACGCAGGCGCCCGATACCCAGGCGATGATCGCGGCCCAGACCAAGATCATCGAATGCGCGACCGGTGACTTCGGGGCGCAGGCCGGCCTCTACAGCGGCATGCTGCTGGACGCCTACCAGGCCGCCAACGTGCAGGTGAAGGTTTCGGACCTGCGCGCGGCGGTGGAGAAGCACAACGACGACGGATCGATGGACCTGTTGGTCGCGGTGCGGGTGCTGGTCACCAACAGCGAGAAGTCCGACGAAGAACAGGGCTACCGGCTGCGGGTGAAGATGGCCCGCGGCGATGACGGCACCTACAAGGTTGCTCGGCTCGACCAGGTCACGTCGTGACCGCTGTGCTGGACAACGCCGACCCGGTCTCCGCTGCGGGCGCCGGGGCGGACCAGACCCGGCTGGCGTCGTGGCCGGCTCGCGCCGGAGCGTTCGCCGTCGATGTGTTGGCGCCCGCCGGGTTGATCGTGACGCTGGCGCTGCTGGCTTGGTCGGCCCCGCTGTACGGCTGGTTCTGGTGGGTGTGCACGGTGACGGCGGCCCTGGTGGTCGTCGCGATGCTGATCAATCGGATCGGTCTGCCTGCCTACACCGGCTGGACGCTGGGCCGGTCCGTGTTCGGTATCCGGGTGGTGTCCACGGCCGGCGATGCCGGTCTGGTGCGCCTGCTGCTGCGCGACCTGGCGCACCTGCTGGACACCGCGGCGGTGTTCCTGGGCTGGCTGTGGCCGTTGTGGGATTCACGTAATCGCACTTTCGCCGATCTGCTCACCCGCACCGAGGTGCGTCGCGTCGATCGGCCTGAGCATGACGTCCGCCGTCGCGCCGGAGCGGTACTGCTGGCCCTCGCGGTGCTGAGCGGTATCGCGGGCGGGCTGGGGTATCTGGCGGTGTATCGCGAGGATCGGGCCGTGGATCAGGCCCGCACGCAGATCGCCGAGCAGGGTCCGCGGATCGTCGAGGAGCTGCTGAGCTACGGGGTCGATTCCGTCGATGCGGATTTCACCAAGGCACAGTCGCTGACCACCGAGAACTACCGGCAGCAGTTGGTCGCCCAGCAGGACGCGGTCCGTAAGGCCGGGCCGACCACCAACGACTACTGGGCCGTGAGCAGCGCGGTGCTGCCGGGGGTGACCGAAGACGCCGCCTCCATGCTGGTGGCGCTGCAGGGCCAGCGTGGCACCAACCCTCAGGAACTGAAGTTCATCACCGCGACGGTGCGGGTGGAGTTCGTGAAGTCAGACGACCGCTGGCTCGTCGACAACCTGATGGTGCTCAAGCGGCCGGTGTTGAACGGGGGCGGACAGTGAGCCCGCGCCGCCGGATCGAGCCGAATGAACGTGACTATTTCGCGGTCGAACCCAAGGAGCCGATCCGTTGGGGACTGCCGATCGTCGGAATGATCTCAGCGCTGCTCATCGCCGCCGCCATCGTCGGCAGCACGCTGATTCTGGTGCGGCACGAGTCGGATCGTCGTGCGGAGATCAAGAGCGCAGGCGCGTTGGACTACGTGCGTGAGTTTATGACGATGTACACGACGCTGGATCCGTTCCACGCCAACGACTATGCGGACCGCGTCGCGGGACAGGCGACCGGTGATTTCCGAAAGATGTTCTCCGAGAAGCAGAACGAGATCGTCGTTCAGGTGGCTCGGGCCGAACCCACCGAGGGGGCGGTACTCGATGCCGGCATCCAGCGGTGGAATGACAACGGAAGTGCCGACGTTCTGGTCGCGACAAAGATCAGCACCCGAACCCCTGACGGGAAGTCCGTGATCGAAAGCGGCAGCCGTTGGATTGCGACGACGATTTGGGAAGGACAGCAGTGGAAGATCAGCCAGCTGATTCAGGTGATCTGACCACCGGCGAGCCCGACAAGCCGCGCCGCAGACTGCTTTTCGGGCGGCGACGCCGTGCCGAGGCGGTGGTTGAGGAATCGGTCGAGACTCCGGCCGAGTCGGAGGCTGCCGCTCCGGAACGTCGCACCCCGACCGGCAAGGCGGGCCGCAAGGTGGCTGCCGAACCCGAAGGCGATGTCGAACCCGAAGGCGAGGTCGAACCTGCAGGCGATGTCGAACCCGAAGGCGATGTCGAACCTGCGGCCGAAACCGAAGGTGAGGCCGAACCGGAGGCGGACGCCGAGGCCGCCGAGGCAGAACAGGCCGATGACGTGGTCCTGGTTCCGCACCGCGAGGCAGGCAAGCGGCTGACGTACTGCGCGGTCGGCGCCGCGGCGGTGTTCGTGGTGGCCGGGGCGTTCGGTGGCGCGATGCTGCAGCCGTACCTGGCCGACCGCGCACTGGTGGCGACCAAACTCCAAGTGGCGCAGACCTCTGCCGATGCCATCACCACGTTGTGGACCTACAACCCGGACAACATCGAAACCCTGCCGGACCGGGCCGCGAAGTACCTGTCGAGTGACTTCGCCAACCAGTACCGGCAGCTGATCGATTCCATCGTGCCCACGAACAAGCAGGCCCAGGTCACCAACAACACCGAGGTGATGGGTACCGCGGTGGAGACCATCGGCCCCGACGAGGCCACCGCGATCGTCTACACCAACACCGTGTCGACGAGCCCCGTCACCAAGAACGTCCCGTCGCTTCGGTACATGTCGTATCGGCTGATATTGCAGCGCACGGACGGGGATTGGTTGATCACCCAGATGCCGGCATTGACGCAACTGGACCTGTCTCCACAGCTGTAGCGGCGAGGATGTAGGCATGGCCATCGCCTCACCGGTGACGCAGCGGTCGACCGTTGTGGCGCTCTTGTTGTTGACGTGCGCCACCGGGATCGTCGACGCGGTCAGTGTGCTGGTGTTGGGGCATGTGTTCGTCGCGAACATGACCGGGAACGTGATCTTTTTGGGGTTCTGGTTCGTACCGCACTCCGGAGTGGACGTGACGGGCGCGCTGGTGGCGTTCATCGGGTTCGTGCTGGGCACCGTGGTGGGCGGACGGCTCCGCCGTCATCTCGACAGTCACGTGCGCAACTGGTTGACCACCGCGTTGGGCGTGGAAGTCGTTCTGTTGACCGTGCTTTCGATCCTGTGCGGAACAGGGGTGCTGAACTATCAGGACAACCGCAAGTTCATCCTGATCGTTCTGGCGATGACCTTCGGGATCCAGAACGCGACGGCGCGCCAGTTCGGTATCCAGGAGCTGAGCACCACGGTGCTGACGCAGACGATCGTCGGCATCGGGTTCGACAGCCGACTGGCCGGTGGCACCGGCGACCGCGAGAAGTTGCGCTACGGCGTGGTGTTGACGATGTGCGGTGGTGCGATCTTGGGCGCGACGCTGTCGCGGTTCACCGTCGCGCCGGTGATCGGGCTGGCGGCGGTGGTGGTGGCGATCAGTGCGCTGATCTTCAAGTTCGGGCCGGCTCCAGATCCGGCTCCTGCGGAGAATGCTCGCTGATCCAACTTTCACCTTCGTGCGCCGCGAGTCGCAGGGCACCGAACTCGCCGAAGTAGGCGGCCACCGCGCCGACACCGGGCAGCATCCCGAGGTAGCGGTAAAACTGCTGCGGGTGTGGTCTTTTCGTGAGTTCCTCACCCGCGGCACGCAGGGTCCCGGCGAACTCCCAGAGCCTCATGGGCAATGATTGCGGCGGAGTTTCAGGGGCATCAGGTGGACTGCTGCTCAGCCGGCGGTCACAGAGGACCGCGCCCAGCAGTTGGGCTTGCTCGCCGTGCTCGGTGACGCCGTCTTCCCGGGCCACGGCGCACAGCACGATCGCCTGATTGGTGAATCCGAGGAGGTCTTGAATACCCAGCCGATTGGCGATGACCCCGAATGCGCCCGGGAATGCGACGAGGATGGTGGTCACCGCGCCGGCACGGTGTACCCACCACTTCACATGCCCGTCTTGATCCATCTCGGTCCAGGCCTTGGTACCCGGCAGTTCGGCGAAGTTGAGCAATGCGGCCGCGATGTCGAGGGATTTGCCTATGGCGCCCTCGGCGGGTTGCTCGCGGTGGGTTCGCCGTCTCAGGCCGAGGGGGTCGAACCGGCTGAAGATGTCCAGTGCCGGGTTGATGACGGCCACCGCATTTTCGAGCGCACCCGCGACGTCGGCGTCCGAGAGGCGAGTGAATGGCAACAGGCTTATCCCCACCGCAGCTATCTTGCCGGATGCGCACGGTTGTCGTCGTTCCGGTCCAGAATTTGTCGTACCCCTTTGCGATGATGGGTTCATGTCCTCGGCGGCAGCCACTTTCGATTCGGAGGTGAGCCCTGCGCAGCGCACTGAGGTGTTGTTCGCCGAGTTGTCGGAGCTGACCGGCCAGCGCAATGCGATCGATGGCCGCATCGTGGAGATCGTCGCTGAGTTGGACCGTGACGAGTTGTGCGGGGCCACCGGTGCTCGTTCGATCGAGGCGTTGGTGGCCTGGAAGACCGGTGTCACCCCGCGTAATGCCGAGACCATGGTGGCGGTGGCACGGCGGGTTGAGGAATTCCCCCGCTGCACGCAAGACCTGCGCGAAGGCCGGCTCTCGCTGGACCAAGTCGGTGTGATCGCCGAGAAAGCCGCCGACGGATCCGATGAGCATTACGCGGAGTTGGCCGCGGTAGCCACCGTGACCCAACTGCGCACCGCGATCAAGCTCGAGCCGCGCCCGGAACCTGATCCGAAGCCTGAACCGCAGCGGTCCTTCACCCGAGTCGAGGGCGACGGGTACACGACTTATCGGATCACCCTGCCGCGTCTGGAGGCAGCGAAATTCGACGCTGCCCGCCAAGCGCATCACGATGGGCTGGTCGCGGACTGGAAACGCGATCATGACACCGACGACAGCGATGGCGACGGTGACACCTCACAACAGGCGCCGCCGTTTCCCGACAGTGTGAATGCGTTCATGAGCCTGGTCGAGACCGGCTGGGATGCCGAGGCCGCGCATCGCCCGCATGGCCAGCACACCACCGTGGTGGTGCATGTCGATGTTGAGAAACCGGTCGCCGCACTACATCTGGGCCCGGTCCTCGCCGAGGATGAGCGACGCTACCTGCTGTGTGATGCCACCTTCGAGGCGTGGTTCGAACGCCACGGGCAACCGATCGGCGCTGGGCGTACGACTCGAGCGATCAGCCGTCGGTTGCGCCGGGCCCTGGAACATCGTGACCGGTGCTGTGTGGTGCCTGGCTGCGGGTCTACCCGCGGTTTGCATGCCCATCACATCGTTCATTGGGAGGAGGGCGGGGCCACCGACCTGGACAACCTGGTGCTGGTGTGCCCGTATCACCATCGCCTGCACCACCGGCGCCTGATCACCATCACCGGACCCGCCGGCCATCTCAGCGTCACCGACCACACGGGGCGACCGTTGCACGGCGGATCACTGGCCCGCCCACCGATCACACCCCCGCCCGACGTTCCACCGTGTCCCGGACCGACCGGCGAACGCGCACACTGGTGGTGGTACCAACCCTTCCAACCCCAACCACCACCGGAAGCCGCGTAGTACTGGGGGGAAACGCCCGTCGGTAGCCTGACGAGTATGCCCAATGCCGCGACTCGGGGCGACGTCTATGTCAAGCGCAACGTAATGGCGCCGACGGGATTCTTCGCCGCGGAGGCCGCCGGACTGAACTGGCTGGTGGTCGAGGGTGGCGTGCCGTGTGTCCCGGTAATCGATTACGACGCAACCTCATTGACCTTGCAGCGACTGCACCCGGTAGCGCCGACTGCGCAGGCCGCGCGGGACTTCGGTGAGCAACTGGCACATACCCACGATGCCGGAGCGCCGGCCTACGGGGCAGGACCAGAGGGCTATGACGGGGACGGGTTCTTCGGACCGATGTCGCAGCCGTTGCCAATGTCGTTGGCCCACCGCGATTCTTGGGGTGCCTTCTACGCCGATGAGCGGCTGGTGCCGATGGCGGAGCTGGCCGCAGCCGGGCTCGATGCGACGGCGCGGGCCGCCGTGGTGGCCGTGGCAGAACTGTGCCGTGCCGGCACGTTCGACGACGACGATGGACCGGCCCGGCTCCATGGCGATCTGTGGAGCGGCAACGTGATGTGGACCGCGGATGGCGCTGTCCTGATCGACCCCGCTGCGCACGGCGGCCACCGCGAGACGGATCTGGCGATGCTGGAGTTGTTCGGGTTTCCGTTTCTGGATGAGATGTTGGCGGCGTATGAGTCGGTACGACCACTGCGTGGAGGCCGGCAAGACCGGGTCGATCTGCATCAGCTCTATCCGCTGCTGGCTCATGTCGTGCTCTTCGGCGCGAGCTACGCCGGCCAGACCGAGTCGGCGGCCCGGCGGGTCCTGACAAAGTTCAGCAAACTACGGATCGAGTAGCCCGGCCCATGGGTGTGAGTCCGGCACGGTCATCTGATGCTGGTTGAGGTGGTTTCGGGGCGGATTTGAATCGGTTGACACATCGGTCGTTGATTGACAACGGCAAGTGGTACGCGTTCGGACCGCAGCAACATCATGATGATCGGGCCGCGATGAAACTGCGGCTTGCCTGACGCAAGCGTTAATTGATTAACACCCAGCGCAGCGGTCATGGCCATCCTCGTGAACAGTTTGCGACAGTTTGCGTCCGCGAACAGTGAATTCTTTTCAGCAATCCAGTGATGGAGGTCACATTAGTGTTACGTTGCCTGAGATCAACCTGAGAAGGCGGCCGAAAGGACTGGTCAGATGGCAGTCAAACACCGTAAGCAGCGGAGGCGTATCAAGAGGGCTGCAACCCTCGGTGCGGCAACCGCAACAGTCACCGCGCTTACGGTGGGCGTAGCTCCGCCACCGGCTCAGGCCGCAGCGGTTCAGCACGACCTCCGGCTGCAAGCCGGAGTGCACATCTTCCCGCCGCCGGATCAGATCCCGGATCTGACGGGTGGTTTCGGGACGCAGGTCTACAACCAGTTCCAGACTGTTGGGGCGCAGCTGGAAACCGCGTTCGTCGAGAACTTCAACCTGGCAGTCCTGCTCCAAGCGGCCGGTTTGGATCCGTCCGCCGCGATCAATGGCGCACTCAACGACGCGTTGGGCGACGCGCTGGGCAATGCCTTGAGCGGACTGCCCATCGACGTGAGCGAACTTCTCGGTATCGACCTCGAGGATCCACTCTCGTCGGTCGGGATCAACGTGATCACGACCGGCGGGGTGTTCACCCTGCTGCGCCTGCTCGGCGTTGACCTCGGGTGGGTGCCGTCCTTCCCGAATTCGGTGGCCGACGAGATCAACAACACCGAATACCTTGAGATCAGCCTCGAGTCGATCTTCGAGGCAGTCGGTCTACCCACGAGTGGCCTTGCGTTCGACGCTCTCAAAGCAACGATCAAGACCCTCACCGGCATTGAACTGCCGCCCCTCAGCACCAACGCCGCCGATGTGCGGATCCCGATCGTCGCGGGATGGGGATTCGGCGCCTTCGCCGCGGGTGCGGCGTATCAACAGGTGGTCGACGATCTGCCGAATCAGCCTGGCGGGGCGGCCTATACCGGAACCAATCCGCTGCTCGGCAGCTACACGATCCTGCCGATGATCCTGATCGACAACCCCGGACGGGCGAACGGCGGCATCCTGGCTCGCGCGTATCCGTTGTTCGGGCTGCTGGGGATCGACACGGTGACTCCCGATACCCAGGTGCAGAGCAGCGGGACCAGCATTCTTGAGGGTATCCCCGTGGTCGAGGACATCCCATTGTTCGGCCTCACCCCGGGTGGCGCCAACCTGATCCCGATCAAGATCGACGCGACGGCCGAATACCTTCCGCTCTCGGATTTCGCGGCATGGCCCAATCCGTTCACCATGGCGAACAACGTTGCAGCCGGCCTGTTCCCGACCTACATCCTGCGCAACCAGTCGCTCGACACGCTTACCACGGTCCTGGTCGATCAGATCGTGTCCCAGCTCGGTGCCGACATCACCGACTATCTGGCCGATCCAGGTGATGACCCGCAGCTGGGCCCCAAGCTCAACATCTACGTCACGATCCCGGCCAACAGCCTGCCGCTGCTGGAGCCGACGTATCTGGCGGTCGACGTGATCAACCTGCTGACCGGGGCGAACTTCAACAACCCGATCGGGACGGCGCTGACACCGGTGCTCACCAGCCTGGTGAACCTCGGCTACACCGACGTGTACTACGACGAGCAGACCGGCATCTATGACCGCACGCTCGACGAAGCCGACATCCCAACGGCATTCGGCACGCTGCCGGCGGATGTCGACTGGGGGCAGGTTCCCGGGCACCTGGCGAACAACCTCGTCACTGGCATTCAGAAGGCGATCAGCGATGGCTTGATCAACCAGAACCCCGTGCCGAGCCCGATCCAGCAGCTGCTGGGCCTCCTGGGTGTGGGTAACACGCTGACGACAGGAGGGCCCGGACTGGACCTCTCAAGCCTGACCGATGCCCTCAACGCTGCTGGGACGCAGAGCAATGCGACGACGAGCTTCGAGCCGCAGGCCATCACCCAGACCAATGTGGGTACCGACACGGTGAATCTGAAATCGGTGGTGGACGAACCTTTTGGGGACGACGACGGAGCCAAGAAGCTCACCGCCGCGGCCGACGATGCCCGCCAAGAGGTCGAGAAAACGGTCAAGGACGCCGGGGAGCGTGCCAAGGTCTCGGCTGAGAAAGCTCGTGAGCGGACGGCCAAGGCCGTCAAGGATGCCCAGGACCGGGTGAACAAGCTCGCCGAGGATGGACGCAAGCAGATCAAGTCTGCCGCGGAAGGTATCCAGAAGGGTGCGCAGAAGGCGGTCAACGACGTGAAGGACAACGTGAAGAAGGCCGGCGACTCGGTGAAGCCCGCCAAGAAGGCCGAGAAGAAGGACGCCGCCTAACTACGATTGGCCTGTGACTTCAGCGAGGCGTGGGCGCGGTAGGCCCGCCGGGCCTGGCGTCGATGTCGAGCAGCGGCGCTCGGACCTGCTCGCCGCGGCCGAGCGTGCGATCCGTACCCATGGGCCCGATGTGGGGATCGCGGAGGTGGCCAAGGAGGCCGGCTTCGTGCGCTCGGCCGTCTACGCGGTGTTCCCGAACAAGGCGGCCATCTTGTCGGCGCTCGGCGAGCGTCAGGCGCATCGGCTGCTGAGTGAGATCACCAGGCGCGCATCGGGGTCGACTGATCTGCGGCAGCGGATGTCACTGTTCTTCGACGTCATCTGCGGCTGGATGCAGGACGATCCGAACCTCTACCGGGCACTGAGTGTGCATGCCGCCGGCGGCCATGAGATGCCGGGAATCTTCGATGAGCTCGCCGCCGCGGTCGAAGCGATGCTGGCGGCGTCGATGGCCGCCGGTGGCACCGATACCGCGGCCGCGGCTCCGTGGGCCCGGGCCATCGTCGGGTCGGCGATGATCAGCGCGCAATGGTGGCTCCGGGATTCGTCGATGCCCCGCGCTGAACTCGTCGAACACCTGACCACGCTGTGCTGGGACGGCGGCTCGGCCCTTCCGTTCAGTCCATTCGATGTCTCGGCTATTGACAGCGGTACGTAATAAAAGACACCATGTCTTTTATGGCTGCTCCCGCCTCACCACAGGTCGACGGTCCTTCGCGGTACTGGGAGGACGTCCCCGGCGAATACGACTTGCAACTGACTGAGATCACCGGCGCGATCCCGCAGGGACTGACCGGCACGCTCTACCGCAACGGCTCGGGCCGCTGGAACATCGGTGCGTCACGCGTGGACAGCCTGTTCGACGCCGACGGCATGGTGGTCGCCTTCGCCATCGACGGCAACGGTGTCCGGTTCAAGAACCGCTTCGTGCGCACCGAGCACTACCTGACCACCACCGCGGCCGGCCGGATGGTGAAACGCGGCTTCGCCTTCCAGCGCCCAGGTGGCATGCGGGCCAACGCCTTCCGCCTACCGGCCAACACTGCCAACACCAATGTGATGATCGGTCAGGACCAACTGCTCGCCCTGTGGGAGGGTGGCCGTCCGCACGGCATGGACCTCGACACCCTCAACACCATCGGAATGTGCAGCCTCGACGGCGTGCTCAAGGGTCCGGTCGGGGCGTACTCGGCGCACTACACCTACGATGCGACGACGGATTCACGCGTCAACTTCGGATTCGAGCCGTACTTCCCCCGCGTGGACCTACGACACATCCGCAGTGCCCCCAACCGGGATGAGAAGATCAGGCGGCTGCGGGAACTCGCCGGTGAGGCGATTCCCCGGGTCCGGTTACGCCTGTACGAGACCGACAGCCGCGGCGAAACCCGGTACCTGCGGGCGGTACCGCTGCCCGGCATGGGGTTGCTCCATGACATGGCACTGACCCCGCGCTACGCCGTATTCATGATGTCACCGGTTCGGATCAATCCCTGGGCCTTGCTGGGGCGGCAAAGCTATTGGGATGCCATGCAGTTCAAGCAGAACGAACCCTCCTACTTCATCCTCGCCCCGCGCGACGGCGGTAAGGTCCGCACGATCGAGACCGACCCCTTCTACATGTGGCACTACGCCAACGCCTACGAGGACGGCGCCGATGTGGTGGTGGAGTTGCCGCGGTTCGCCCCCGAAACCTTCGGCGGCATGCAGGCCTGGGCCTCCGACAGTCGCACCGACATGGCCCGGATGTACGCGGACGTCGTCCCGGAGAAGGCGCCGGATTCAGTGCGCCTCACCCGCTTTCGTATCACCGCCGATGACCGCGTCATAGCTGAACCGCTGGCGCAGATGGGTTGTGAATTCCCGCAGATCGACCAGCGGCGGTCGACTCAACCGCACTCGGTCACCTATGTGACAGCCCCCAGCGACGGGGAGGGGAGCGGGGAAGGGATCGGCCGCTTCAACCACACCGACGGCAGCGTGCAGACCTACTGCCCGACCGGCCACAAGCTCGTCGAGCCCATCTTCGTGCCCCGCCCGGGCAGCACCGCCGAGGACGACGGGTGGGTGCTGACGGTGGGCTACGACGAGACCCAGCACCGCAGCCGGCTCATGGTGTTCGATGCCCCGCGCATCGACGCCGGACCGATCGCCGAAGCCTGGCTGCCGTTCCACCTGCCCATGAGCTATCACGGTGCGTTCACTGAACGGGTGGCCAGGTTCTAGAACGCTAGTTGGGGGCCAGCGCACTCTCGGTCAGGCGCGCGATCACCGGCGACAGCAACTGGGCGTATTCGGCGGTGATGTGGTTGTCGTCGCGGAAAACCAGGGTGTTGCCGACGATCACCGGGCAGCGTGAGCCGGTGCAGAAGTATTGGTCGAGCCGCGCGTACTGTCCGCCGCCGGCCTGTACCGCTGCGGCCTCGGCGGCAATACCCGTGTCGTTCACGGCAATCGAGCGGTCCGGCGTACAGGCGGTCGCGTCGTCCATGTGCGCCGACAAGCAGGTCGGCACCGTGGTGTGCGGGTCGGGTACCGGCCCGAGCACCAGGACCCGTGCCCCGGTGCCGCGCAACTGCGACACCAGCCGCGTCAACCCGTCCAGCCAGGCCGGGTCGTAGCTGACGAAGCCGAAATCCGCGCCGTAGCGGCGCACCATGTCCAGCACGATGAGTGCCGGGCGCTCCTTGGCGATTCGGGTCAGCACATCGGCCCGCCACTGCTTGCATTCGGTGAACTCACGACCGAGGTAGGGACTGAGGATCGGCAGCTTCATCGGTGGGCAGGTGACTTTCGCGAAAGTCTCCAGCCGCCAACGTTGTTGCTGCGCGGCGGCCTCCAGGGCCGGATGCCACATCCCGGCGTGGGAATCGCCGACCAGGGCCACCCGGGTGGCCGAGGCGGTGTCGCCGGATACGCAGTCCGGGACTGCGACGTCCTGCCAGGACAGTACGCAACCGTTGACGAACGCCTCGGGCTTGGTGATATTGCCCAGCGGCGGTGAGAGATTCGACGGCACCGCGCGCAGATCGGCCGACGCGGCGACGGCCGCCTGCACCCGTTGTTCGGGTGTCTGCGTCGGGACGGCCGCGCGAGAAGGGCCGACCACGGCGACCGGAACCGCTGCCGGTCCGGATCCCGTCGGTACCGGACGCACCGCCAACAGCACCAGCCCCGCGCAGACGGCCACCCCGGTGGCGGTCGCGCCGACGGCCAGGCTGCGCCACGATGAGCCCCGCAGCGCCGTCGCGAACCTGGCCGGGTTCTCGACCAGATGCAGGGTCAGGATCGCCAGGCCCAGCGACATCACCATCATCGCCAGTCGGCCGGCCAGCCCCAGGCCATGGCCGAACAGCGCGGGCGCCAGCAGCAATACCGGCCAGTGCCACAGGTACCACGAATAGGACAGCCGGCCGATGCCGCGCAGCGCCGGCTTCGACAGCAGGCGCCCCACACCGAGACCGGGTATCGCACAACCCGCCCCGATCACCAGCGCGGTACCCATCACCGGGAGCAACGCCGCGGAGCCCGGATAGGGAGTGGTGGTACCGAGCTGTGTGCACGTCACCAGGATCAGGACCAGCCCACCCCAGCCGACCAGGGCTGCGCAGACCGGCGGCAGGTTGCGCCAGTGCGCCGCGGTCAACGCGATCAGCCCACCGGCGGCCAACTCCCAGGCGCGGGTCGGCAGGGAGAAGAACGCCCACGGCGGCATCGTCTCGGTCCACGCCAGCGACACCGCGAGCGACGCGCCGGCCACCACCGCCAACACGCAGGCGTACGGGGCGGCCGAGCGGGTGCCCCGGCCGCAGCGGGTCAGCACCCATGCGGTCGCCAGGATCAGCGCCGGCCACAACAGGTAGAACTGCTCCTCCACCCCGAGAGACCAGTAGTGCTGCAGCGGAGACGCCGCCGTCTCGGCTGCCAGATAGTCGGTGCCCTCCGCCGCGAAGCGGTAGTTACCGACATAAAGGGCACTTGCGATCGCGTCGGCCAGCACCGAACGGGCCTGCAGCGGAGGCAGCAGGAGGGTGGCCGCCATCGATGTCGCAACCAGGACAAGCGCGGCGGCGGGCAACAGCCGTCGGGCCCGCCCGGCGTAGAACTGCGCCATCCGGACCGTCCCGGTGCCCGAGGCCTCCCGCCACAACAGGCCGGTGATCAGGAATCCCGACACAACGAAGAACACGTCGACGCCGATGAACCCGCCACCGAAACCGGGCACCCCGGCGTGAAACAGCACCACCGCCAGAACCGCCACCGCCCGAAGCCCTTCGATGTCAGGGCGAAACTGCTTGTTCGGCAGGGCTTTCCGACCGCTCGCGGTGCTGCCGCGGCGGGCCGTGGGCCCCGCGAGGGTGTTCACTCTGTTCACTCGAGTAACGATGGTCGCACGACAAGCGCTGTTGACCCTGGATTTGCGGGGCCTGTTGCTAGCCTCATCCCGATGGGACGATCACGCATTGCGGCACTGGCAGTGCTGTGCGGCCTGCTCTCGGGGTGCTGCGCTCCGACTCAATCGACGTCGGCCCCGGCGGCGCCGCCGCCGTCGGCAGCATCGACCAAGTCAGCGGCCGCGGACGGCACGTGCGATCTGAGTGGCCTTCCACCGGAGGCGGACAAGACCGTCGACCTCATCCAAGCCGGCGGCCCATTTCCCTACCCGCGCAACGACGGCGTCGTCTTCGGCAACTACGAGGGCCGGCTGCCCAAACATGAGCGCGGCTATTACCACGAGTACACGGTCCCGACACCCGGCACCAAGCACCGCGGCAAGCGGCGCATCGTCACCGGGGGAGCGCCGCAGAACGACCCGCCCGAGTACTACTACACCGGCGACCACTACGAATCCTTCTGTCTGATCGGAGGCACGTGAAGACGTATCGGATCGACGGGGCCAAGGTGGCCACCAAAGCGGACTTCTTCACCGAGATCGGCCGCGCGGTCAACGGCGACGAGGGCTACTTCGGCTCCAATCTGGATGCGTTGGCCGACTGTCTGCGCGGTGGCTTCGGCACCCCGGACAATCGCAAGTTCCGGTTCGTGATGACGTCATACCGGAACATCAAAGAGGCACTCGGACAAGACACCTGGAGCACCGTGCTGTCGATCTTCGCCACCGAGGGAGTCGACCTGTGGCTGGAGAACTGACCGACCTCAGCAAATCTGGCTGAGAACGACTTACGCGCGTCCGACGGGGGCATCGGCGCTGCGGCCGCGGATTGGCAACACGCTTGCGCGGCAACGTCGTTGACCGTGGGCACGGCACCTTCGAAAAGTGGTTACGCTGGCGTTCTGCGTGCTGTCTGGCGCGGGGTGGCTGGCGAGAACTGGCAGGAGCAACGCGCGCGTGACCGAAGAGCTGTCTACCGAGACGACGTGGGTGATGGCCCGCACCGAGGGATCCGCGCACCTATGGCAAACGCAACCCGGCGACATGATCGCCGCGCTTCCGTACTTTCGAGCCACGATGACCCACCTCGTCGCGCTCCACGGCGGCACGCTGTCGGCGAGACAGTCCTCCTGCGACGGTTTCGCGGCCACCTTCGACCGGGCGTCGGACGCGGTGTCGTGCGCGCTGTACCTGCAACTGACGCCGTTGGATCCCTTCGAACTGTGTATCGGCGTACACAGCGCGCGCACCGGCACGGGGCGGTTGCGCGACATCGCCCATGCCGGGCAGACGCTGATCTCGGGCACGACGGCGTCGTCGGTGGCCGGCGATCTACCCGCCGGCGCATCGCTGAAATACCTTGGCGACCAACGTATGGGTGATACCGGGGCCCAGGAACGGCTTCTACAGCTGTGTCATCCAGGATTGCGGAAGTACCTGCAGCCCTTGCGAATGCCGAACGCCGTGCTCGCCGAAATCCTGGTGAACTAGCGGCTGCTCAGTTGAAGGCAAGCCAGCTGGGCAGCGCCCGTTCGCGCGAATCGCACAACACCTGACGGGTGTCGCAGTTCCCGCGGGGCGAACCGGCCCCGCTCCACATGCCGCCGGTGTCGCGGCGCAATACGATGGCCGACGAGCCGCCGCCGTCGAGCAGCACCGCGTTGTCGGCACCCAGACCGCGGAACAGGTCCTGGATGTTGTCCGGCGTATAGCTGCCGCCCTGGAACACGTAGAGCTGGTCGGTGGCCCGGTTGTAACCGACGGCGGTGCGCGCCGCGCTGGGGCCGTTGTCGTTGAGCTGACCGGTGTCGCCCGGGGCGAGCAGCCCGATGCCGGCCACCGCGACGAACCGGGCGTTCTGATCCAGCAGGCGCTGGATCACCGGGGTGGCCGAGTCGTAGTCGTCCTTGCTCTTGGGCATCACCACATACGGTGCGCCGCCCATCGGAAGGATCATGGTGGCCAGGGCCGACCAGTGCTCGTTCCCGCCGGACAGGCCCTGCTTGCCGGCGTAGGCCAGCGTGCCGGTGACCGCGGCGTTGGCCCGGCCCTGTCCGCGCGTGTTGTCCACGTAGGCGCCCAACGGCGAGGAGCACTTCGTGTCACGCCACGAGCCGCCCTTCTGCCCGCGGACGTCGAAGAAGTTGGCATTGACCGCGATGGTCGGTTGCCCCAGGACCTGCCACGCCGAAAGGGGTGCATAGGTTTCGGAGGCCTGCCAAAGTCCTTCCCCGGTCCGGGCGCCGGGGGTGCGCTCGCATCGCGACTGATAACCCTGGTGACTGTCGACCAGCAGCTTGGGGTTCAGCCGTGTGGAGGCGTTCTTCATCGCCATCAGGTGGCCGCCGTTGTTCAGCGTGTAGGCCCGACCGTCGGCAGCCAGGAACGGCGCGGCGAACTGGCCGCCGAAGTTGTAGACGAGGTATGAGCCCTTGGTGTTCGCGATCGCCCCGAGAAGCAGTGTCCGGGCGTCCTCGGCACGCGCAACGGGGGAGCCGGTGGTGGCCAGGGCGGCGCAGACGGCAACCGCGGACGCAGTGGCGACCGCACGCCGGAAGAGTTTTGCCAGGGCTGGCACGAACTACACAATAATCACACAGGTAACTCTGTCAACATGCGTAACAGCCTGGTCACGGTTGGATCAAGACGGGATCGCACCCGGTTGATCGGTGTTAGCTGGATCCGCCGCATCGGGCTTGCGCAGCGCCGCCGGCCGCAAATTCTCCGGCAGTGCGCGCAGGCATGCCGCGCACAGTGCGGTCACGGCCACCGCGCCCGCGGTGGTCAGCATCGCCGGGGCGGTCGGGAAGGCCGCATCCAGCAGCATCGCCACACCGAAGATGACGAACAGGGCCGCGGCGCCCAGCTGGATCGCCCGCTCCGGCAGGTGCCTACCCGCGATCGCCCCGACCACGATGGCCAGCGCGTCGGCGGCCACCATGCCGATGGTCGAGCCGATCCACACCCCCACCCAGTCGTTGTCGGCAGCCAGCGTGATCGTGGCGAGCATGGTCTTGTCGCCGAGCTCGGCAAGCAGGAAGGCCGAGGTGACGGTCAAGAACGCCGGGGCGGTCGAGCGCTGGGCACGCGTCGCCTCGTCGTCGGACAGCTTGTCGCCACGCAGCGTCCACAGCCCGAAGAAGACGAACGCCACACCGGCGAGGATGCCGAGCAGATGGGTCGGAAGGGCCGCGCCCAGGTAATGGCCGACCGCGACGGAGATCAGGTGCACACCGGTCGTGGCTGCGGTGATGCCGCCCAGCACCACCCACCAGCGGTAGCGCAGCGCAAACGTCATGGCCATCAACTGCGACTTGTCACCGAGTTCGGCGACGAAGATGACAGCGAAACTCAAGGCCAGAGCAGCGAGCACGCAACAACTCCTCGGTTGTTGGCTGCCGTCGGGGGCTTGATCAGACGCCTCCGGCCGGCAACCAAATGGTCTACGGCCGAAGGTCTCGCCCACCGGCCGTGACCGGTTCGGATAACCGGGCCGTTATCGCAACGCTGTACGGCCAGTATGTCGAATATCCGATTGGGGGCTACTCCCCTTCGCTGTCCACCACCATACGCATCCGGGAGGGGGCGGCGCAAACCGTCCCGCCCGAAAGTGCTTATTCGACAATAAGTTTGGGCATCGACACGAGAAAGTTCGGGCGCCCTGACAAAGTCGGTTCAGTTGCCCACATATTCGGCGAGGTGCTGACCGGTCAGCGTGGCGCGCCCGGCGACCAGGTCGGCCGGGGTGCCCTCGAATACGACGCGACCGCCGTCATGTCCGGCCCCGGGGCCCAGGTCGATGATCCAATCGGCGTGCGCCATCACCGCCTGATGGTGCTCGATCACGATCACCGACTTGCCCGAATCCACCAGCCGGTCCAGTAGCCCGAGCAGTTGCTCGACATCGGCCAGGTGCAGGCCTGTCGTCGGCTCGTCGAGGATGTAGGTGTCACCCTTCTCGCCCATCTGCGCGGCAAGTTTCAACCGCTGCCGCTCTCCGCCCGACAACGTGGTCAGCGGCTGCCCCAGCGTCAGATAGCCCAGGCCCACATCGGCCATCCGGGATAGGATCTTCTGTGCGGCGGGAACTTTGGACTCGCCCTCGGCGAAGTACCGCTCCGCCTCGCTGACCGGCATGGCCAGCACCTCGGCGATGTCGCGTCCACCGAGGGTGTACTGCAGCACCGAGGCGCCGAACCGCTTGCCCTCGCACTCCTCGCACGTGGTCTCGACGGTGGCCATCACCCCGAGATCGGTGTAGATCACCCCGGCGCCGTTGCACGTCGGGCAGGCGCCCTCCGAATTCGAGCTGAACAGTGCGGGTTTGACGTTGTTGGCCTTCGCGAAAGCCTTACGGATCGGCTCCAGCAGCCCGGTGTAGGTCGCCGGATTGCTGCGCCGCGAACCCCGGATCGGACTCTGATCGACGACCACCACACCGTCGCGGCCGGCCACCGAGCCGTCGATCAACGAACTCTTACCCGAGCCCGCGACCCCGGTGATCACCACCAAAGCACCCAGCGGGATGTCGACATCCACGTCACGCAGATTGTGGGTGTCGGCGCCACGGATCTCCAACGCGCCGTTGGCTTTCCGCACCTCATTCTTCAGGGTTGCGCGGTACCCCAGGTGCCGTCCGGTCACGGTGTCGCTGGCCTGCAGGCCGGCCACGTCACCTTCGAACACCACCTCGCCGCCGGCCGATCCGGCGCCCGGGCCCAGGTCGACGACGTGGTCGGCGATCGTGATCGTCTCGGGCTTGTGCTCGACGACCAGCACGGTGTTGCCCTTGTCCCGTAGGGCCAGCAACAGGTTGTTCATCCGGGCGATGTCGTGCGGGTGCAGCCCGATCGTCGGCTCGTCGAACACGTACGTGACATCGGTCAGGGACGAGCCCAGGTGACGGATCATCTTGACGCGCTGGGCTTCTCCGCCGGACAGGGTGCCGGCGGGCCGGTCCAGGGACAGATAGCCCAACCCGATCTCGACGAACGAGTCCAGCGTGTGCTGCAATGCGGCCAGCAGCGGGGCCACGGATTTTTCTTTGACGGTGCCGAGCCAGGCCGCCAGGTCGGTGATCTGCATCGCGCAGGCCTCGGCGATGTTGATACCAGCCACCTGCACCGAGCGCGCCGTCTCCGACAGGCGGGTGCCATCACACTCGGGGCAGGTGGTGAACGTGACCGCCCGCTCGACGAATGTCCGGATGTGCGGCTGCATGCCCTCGACGTCCTTGGACAGGAACGACTTCTGGATCTGCGGGATCAACCCGAGGTAGGTCAGGTTGACCCCGTCGACCTTGAGTTTCGTCGCCTCCTTGTACAGCAGCGCGTCGAGTTCCTTCTTGGTGAACTTGTTGATCGGCTTGTCCGGATCGAAGAAGCCGCAGCCCCGGAAGATCCGGCCGTACCAGCCGTCCATGCTGAAGCCCGGGATGGTCAGCGCGCCCTCGTTCAGCGATTTGGTGTCGTCGTACAACGCGGTCAGGTCGATGTCGTTGACCGCGCCACGACCCTCGCACCGCGGACACATGCCGCCGACGATGTTGAACTCGCGGCGTTCCTTGACCGTGCGTCCGCCCTTCTCGAGCGTCACCGCACCCGCCCCGCTGATCGAGGCCACGTTGAACGAAAACGCCTGTGGCGACCCGATATGCGGTTTGCCGATCCGGCTGAACAGGATGCGCAGCATCGCGCCGGTGTCGGTGGCGGTGCCGACGGTGGAACGCGGGTCGGCACCCATCCGCTGCTGGTCGACGATGATCGCGGTGGTCAGCCCCTCTAGGATGTCGACCTCCGGGCGCGCCAGGTTGGGCATGAACCCCTGCACGAAGGCGCTGTACGTCTCGTTGATCAACCGCTGGGATTCGGCGGCGATCGTGTCGAACACCAGTGAGCTCTTGCCCGACCCCGATACACCCGTGAACACCGTCAACCGGCGCTTGGGCAGCTCGATGTCGACGTCCTTGAGGTTGTTCTCCCGGGCTCCGGTGACCCGGATCAGATCATGGCTGTCGGCGGGGTGGGTCGTGGCGGTGCTCATCGGTTAGGGCAGCTCCTGGATTCGGACCATGTTTCCGGCGGGATCGCGAAGGGCGCAGTCCCGCACACCGTACGGCTGCTCGGTGGGTTCCTGAACCACCTCGACGTCCCCGGCCTGGACTTTTTCAAACGTCCCGTCGAGATCTTTGGTGGCGAGCAGGAGCGTGCCGAAGGTGCCCTTGGCCATCATCTCGCCGATCATGCGGCGCTCGTCGTCGGTCAGGCCGGGAGTGGCGAAAGGCGGGTACAGGACGACGGATGTGTCGGGCTGGTTGGGTGGACCGACCGTGATCCAACGCATCTTGTCCTTGCCGACGTCGAGACGGACCTCGAAGCCGAGGATGTCGCGATAGAACGCGAGAGATTCTTCCGGGTCGTCGAGCGGCAGCATGCTTGAGTGAATGGTGAGTTCCATGTTTGTCACGCTAGGTGGAGGCGGGTGGCGGGCGCTTCTCGATTCCTGATCGGTTTGGTGACCTGTTTCTCGACGCAGGACGGCATGCCGGAGGTCACTCCGGCGGTCTGTTGCCGATACGCACTGGGCGGGATGCCGACGAGCTCGGTGAACCGGGTGCTGAACGTGCCGAGCGAGGAGCAGCCGACGGCGAAGCAGACCTCGGTGACAGACATGTCGCCGCGGCGCAGCAGCGCCATCGCGCGCTCGATACGACGTGTCATCAGGTACGAATACGGTGACTCGCCATAGGCGATCTTGAACTGTCTGGACAGGTGCCCGGCCGACATGTTCACCCCGCGGGCAAGCGCTTCGACGTTCAGCGGCTGCGAATACTCGCGGTCGATCCGGTCCCGGACCCGGCGCAGCAGCTTGAGATCGCCTAGCTGTTGGTCGGCCACATCAGCGATCTTACGGCTGGCGATCGTACCTCTAGGGGGCCAGCCGATACACCGCGCCGGCGTAGTCGTCGGTGATGTACACCGCGCCGTCCGGTCCGGTGACCGCGGCCACCGGGCGGCCCCACCGGGTGCCGTCATCGGCCTGGAACCCGCCGACCAGGGTCTGCTGTGCGCCCAATGCGCCGTTGCGCCAACCGAAGAACGACACCTCGGGCGCCTGCGGTGACTGCCGGTTCCAGGATCCGTGCACCCCGACGAGCGCTCCCGGGCCATAGGGTTCCGGCAGTTCGGCGAAGCTCATCCCCAGCGGCGCCGAATGCGCTCCCAACGTCTGCTCCACCGGTGCCAGCACCGCACAGTCCATCTCGCTGCCGTCGGCGTTGGTCTCCATGTCGCGGATGAACCCGGCCGGTGGCGCGCCATCGGGATTGCAGTACGGCCAACCCAATTCGCGGCCCGGGGTCAGCTTGGCCACCGACTCCGGTGGGTGGTCGTCCACATAGTCCTGCCGCACCCGACCTTGCGGATCGGGCACGTTGTCGCGGTTGTTCACCGCTGTCCACAGCGAGCCATCCGGCGCGAGGGCCAGGCCCGTGCCGTTGCGCACCCCGGTGGCGAACAGTGCTGCCGGGCCACCACCGGGCGGCACCCGCATGATCGTCGCCCGCGGCGGCGTGGCACTGCGGTCCTCGGCCGAGACGTTGCCCGTCGATCCGATCGAGAAATACACCGCGCCATCGGATCCCACGACCACGCTCTTGAGCGCATGGGAATAGGCGCCGTGCAGGTCCGGGCTCTTGGCGTCGGGCAGACCGCCGGCGACGGTGCGGCGGTTGACCGCGCGGCCGTCGACGTAGTCATAGGCGTCGACGCGGTTGCTCTCGGCCACATAGAGCGTCGGCCCGGCGAAGAAGAGTCCGTGTGGCTGTTCCAGGCCTTCGAGCAGGGTGTGCCGGTCGGGGAGCACCGTCAGCACCTGCCCGGTGGCCGGGACAGACACCAGCAGGGCGCCGTCCGGGGCGAATACGGCCATCCTGGCCTTGGGCACCCGGGCGATCACCTCGATGGTCCAGCCGGAGGGAATCAGGGCCTGACGCGGTTCGTCGAGCGGGGCCTGGTCGAGGCCGGCGGGTACGTGCAGGGGCGCCGTTGCCAGCCCGGCGGGCGCAGCGCTCGACGCGGACGGTGGGGGCGGTCCGGTTTCGGGCTGCGTCCCACACGCGGCCAGGGCGGCCGCGGTGATCAGTGCGATCGCGCTACGCCCCGCCCAAACCCGCATTCATCTCCCAGACCAGGATCTCGGCTTCGGTATCGGCGGTGACCTGCCCGCCCGAATCGGTGAGCCGGGCGGCGTCTCCCTCGCCGAGCGATTCAGATCCGTCCAATGTGACCGACCCGCGCGCGACGAACAGGTGGACGTAGCGGGCCTGCGGCAGTGCGACCGAACCGCCGCGCCGCAGGCGGGCGCCGTACAACGTGGCATCGCGGTTGTGCAGGGTGACGGCGGCGTCGACCGCGCCGGAGGCGATCGGCGTCAACGTGTCCGCCAACTCGATCTCCTGCTGTTGATAGCTCGGTGTCACCCCGGCCGTATCGGGCAGCACCCACATCTGCACGAAATGCACGGGCTCACTGGCAGACCCGTTCTTCTCGGAATGCTGCACACCCGTGCCCGCCGACATCCGCTGCGCCAGACCCGGATAGATCACCCCGGAGTTACCCATCGAATCCGCGTGGGCCAACTGACCTGACAGGACCCAGGTGACGATCTCCATGTCCCGGTGCGGGTGGGTATCGAAACCGGCGCCCGGTGCCACGATGTCGTCGTTGTTGACCAGCAACAGCCCGTGGTGGGTGTTGGCCGGGTCGTAGTAGTCGGCGAAGGAGAACGAATGCCGTGACCGGAGCCAGTCGGTCGTGCTGGCGCCACGCTCGTCTGCGCGCCGGATATCGACCTTGGACGTCCCGGAAGCCATGGCGCCAGCCTACCGACGGGCTTCGCTGACCAACCGGTGGATCGGGCTCGGCAGGGGCTTAGTGTGTTGGGCGTGGAACTCAACGGAGCAAGCGCCATCGTCACCGGTGGCGCATCAGGTATCGGCGCGGCGACCGCCCGCCAGTTGGCCGCCAAGGGAGCCCGCGTTGTCGTGGCTGACCTGCAGGCGGATAAGGGTGAGGCCCTCGCCGAGGAGATCGGCGGCGCCTTCGTCAGCGTCGACGTCACCAACACCGAGCAGATCGAGGCCGCGGTCAACAAGGCCGGCGAGCTCGGCCCGCTGCGCGCCCTGGTGAACTCGGCCGGCATCGGCTGGGCCCAGCGCACCATCGGCAAGGACGGCGAGTTCGCCTCCGCGCACAACCTGGACGCCTACAAGAAGGTCCTGGCCATCAACCTGGTCGGCACCTTCGACTGCATCCGGTTGGCCGCCACCGCGATGAGCCGCAACGAGCTGACCGACACCGGCGAGCGCGGTGCGATCGTCAACATGACCAGCGTCGCGGCCTTCGACGGTCAGATCGGCCAGGCGGCCTACTCGTCGTCCAAGGGCGGCGTGGTCGGCCTGACCCTGCCCGTGGCGAGGGATTTGTCGGCAGCTGGGATTCGGGTGAACACCGTGGCACCCGGCCTGATCGACACCCCGATCTACGGCGAGGGCGAGGCGTCGGAGGCATTCAAGGCCAAGCTGGGCGAGTCGGTGCTGTTCCCGCACCGCCTCGGCAAGCCCGAGGAGCTGGCCTCGATGGTCGTCGAGCTGCTGACCAACTCGTACATGAACGCCGAGGTCGTGCGCGTCGACGGCGGCATCCGGATGCCACCCAAGTAACTCTCGCGAACAGACACAGAACTGCCCCTTTTCACCTGAAAAGGGGCAGTTTTGCGTCTGCTGGACAATTGTCAGGTGGTCGACACCTGGTGGGGTAACGCGCTGATCGGTCTCGGTGTCGCACTGCTGCTGAGCTGGCTGATCCTGATCGTCGCGCTGCTCGTCATGCGGCCCCGCGGAAACCTGCTCACCGAGGCGCTGCGGATGCTTCCCGATCTTTTGCGGCTCATCCCGCGGCTGGCCGCCGACAAGTCGTTGCCCCGGGGCGTGCGCCTGCGGCTGGCCCTGCTGGTCGTCTATCTGGCGCTGCCGATCGATCTGATCCCCGACTTCGTCCCGGTGCTCGGGTACGCCGACGACGCCATCATCGTCACCCTGGTGCTTCGCAGCGTCGTGCGTCATGCCGGTTTGGAAGCCGTGCGGGCGCACTGGCCGGGTACCGACGACGGGTTCGATGCGCTGGCGCGGTTGACCGGGCTCTCCCGCTGAGCGGTCCCTGGCCGGGAACCGCTCAGCGGGGAAGGGTTACCAGTCCGACTCGTCGAACTTGATGACACCACGAATGTTGTTGCCGTCCAACATGTCCTGGTAGCCCTGGTTGATGTCCTCGAGCTTGTAGGTCCGGGTGATCATGTCGTCGATGTTGAGCAGGCCCGACTTGTACAGCGCGGTCAGCCGCGGGGTCTCCACGTGCGAGCTGCCGCCACCGAAGATGTTGCCCTTCAACGTCTTCTGCAACATCGTGAACAGGAACAGGTTGAGCTTGACGTCGGCATCCATCATCGACCCCATGCCCGTCACCACGCAGGTGCCGGTCTTGGCGGTGAGGATCATCGCCTCTTCGATGTACTCGCCCTTCATCTCGCCCACGGCGATGATGACCTTGTCGGCCATCAGGCCCCAGGTCGTCTCCATCACCGGCGCGATGGCCTCGGCCATCGACGGGTAGACGTGCGTGGCGCCGAACTTGATGGCCTGCTCCCGCTTCCATTCGTTCGGGTCGATCGCGATGACGTGCTTGGCACCCGAGATCACCGCACCCTGCAGCGCGCTCATGCCGATACCGCCGACGCCGACGACGATGACGGTCTCGCCGGGCTTGACGTCGGCGACATTGGTGGCCGAGCCGAAGCCGGTCGGCACCGCGCAACCCATGATGGCCGCGGTCTCGAACGGGATGTCCCTGTCGATCTTGACGACGGAGTCCTTGTGCACGGTCATGTACGGCGCGAACGTGCCCAGCAGGTTCATCGGCGACACCTCATGGCCGCCGGCGTGGATGCGGTTGGTGCCGTCGGCGATGGCCTTGCCGCCCAGCAGCACGGCGCCACGGTCGCACAGCGAGCGGAAGCCCTTCAGACACGGCGGGCACTCACCACAGGCCGGGATGAAGGCGAGGATGACGTGGTCGCCCTCCTCGATGCCGGTGACGTTCTTGCCGACCTTGGTGACAACGCCGGCGCCCTCATGGCCGCCGAGCGCGGGCAGCGCCATCGGGGTGGCGCCGGTGGTCAGGTGGTAGTCCGAGTGGCACATGCCCGCGGCGTGCATCCGGATCTGTACTTCGTCGGCGACGGGGTCGCCGAGGTCGATCTCGTCGACCTTGAAGGGCGAGTTGAGTTCCCACAGCAGGGCGCCTTTGGTCTTCATGGAAGGCGATAATAGAACAGGTTGCAGTACTGCCGGGTAATGGCCCTATGACCTGCGTATATACAAGCTTGATTTCGTTGTAATGGGATGCGCCGATGAACTAGCGGCTCGCCGCGGGTCTACATGCCATGACTGAAATCAAAGCCAACATCGTCCCCAACCTGTGGTTCGACCGGGAGGCCGAGCAGGCCGCGCAGCACTACATCGCCGCGTTCGGCGGCAACGGCCGCATCATCACCACCATCGCCTCGCATCCTGATTCACCCTCTCCGCAGGATGTACCGGTGGTGGTGGAGTTCGAGCTGGCCGGTCAGCGCCTGGTCGGCATCAACGGTGGCCCGCAGTTCACCTTCAACGAGGCCATCTCGCTGGAAGCGCGCGTCACCGGCCAGGAGCAGCTGGACCAGCTCTGGGCCGCGCTGGTCGAGGGCGGCGAGGAACTGCCGTGCGGCTGGCTCAAGGACAAGTACGGGCTGGCGTGGCAGATCACGCCGACCGAGTACTACGACTTGTTGGGCAAGGGCGATTCCGAAGCTGACGCTCGGTTGATGTCCGCGGTGTTGAGCACTGTCGGCAAGTTCGACATCGCCAAACTGCAGGCGGCCTACAACGGTTGACGTTCGGCCCGGAGCAAAGGGTGGATCTATATATAGCGCCATGTGGTAGATATATTGCCCATGGACAGCAAACAGTGTCTGTGCATCGCCTGTGTCGACGACGGCCAGCGTGACGCCAATGACCCTGTCGTCCGCCGGATGCTCGACGACGTCGAACGCCACGGCCACCACTGTGTGGGGATAGGGCCGACCAAACCCGAGGAACCGCCGCCCTACGTCTTCACCGCGGGGTTGTGGCACACCCACCGGCAACCCGAACTCGCGATCTACGGTGTCGGCGATTTCGGCCTGATGACAAGGGTGCTGAACACGGTCGTGGCGGAAGCCCGGTCCGCCGGCCGCGCCCTGGTGCCCCAGGCGCGGTTCTCGGGTGTGTTGGGATTGCGTGACACCGAGCCCGATGACTACTGGGTCAAGCTGATGCCGATCCATTCGAGCTGGTGCCCCAGCCAGTTCGGCATGGCTCTGCATTTCAATGCCGCCAACCCCGTGGACTTTCTTCAGGTGGTGTGGCCGGACGGTGCCGGCCGTTACCCCGGCGAACCGGGTTTCGATGAGTACTTCGCCGATCGGCAGCCGATGATGTGGCTGCCGATCCGCGACCATCCACCCAGCGTCTGGCTGCCACCCGGGGTGCCTGCACCGGATCGGATCTCGGAAACGTGGGAGGTAAATCGAATGGGTGCCTGGGGAGTCGACGCCTACGGCAACGACACTGCCGCTGATTGGGCCAACGACTTCGACGACACCCCCCTCGAGGGCCGCGTGGCATTCCTCGAGCACACGTTCGCCAAAGCCCACGACACCGATTTCCTCGACAATCGTGAATGTGAACAGGTCATCGCCGCCGCCGCGGCTGTCGTCGCACTGATGCCGGGTGGAACCCCGCTCGACACTGCCATGGGACCCGAAACGCTCGACGAGGAGCCGAGAATCGTCGTCACCGAGGAGCTGCGCAACCGCGCGGTGGCGGCATTGCGCGAGGTCGTCCGCCCCGACTCCGAATGGTCACTCTTGTGGGCGGATTCCGATCTGGAGGCCTCGGCACATGCCACCGTTACCCAGCTGATCACCGAGCTCGAACCCTACGGAGACTGGACGCCGCACCGCCGGCTGGAAACGGCACTGCCGGCCTGTCTGCGGGACCCGGCGATAGCGCTGGAAGCGCTGCGCGGCATCGTGGATTTCGATGCGGTACAAGCCTTTACGGTCGAGCGCTTCATCAAGCGGCACGATTGGGGGCCGGCCCTCTATCAGGAGGTCGCGGTGCTCGACGGTGAGCGGTTGATCCTCTGGATGGGTGACGACGTCCGTGCCGACGACGACCCGGATCCGGGCACCCCGCAGTTCGAGTCCGGGTTGCGGGTGATCCCGCGATCCTGGATCTACGACATCTCGATCGACGAGAATTTTCGAATCGACAATGGCCGGCGGATCCTCTACGGCGCCGAGGTGTGCATAACCCTCGGCATCAACGACCATGCCAAGCGAACCCGGGGCACCAAGAAGACGGAGTTCTATCCGGCGGAGCTCAAATTCTCCAAGTCGATACATGACGGCGGCCCTGAACACATCGCCAGGCTCGTCGAATTCGGCAGGGCGGCAACCAAGATGCTGCACGCATGAGGCTCTCGGAACTCTACGCATTGCGTACCGGGGTGGCCCCGCTCAACGAGCGGGCCTGCCTGCTCACGGTTCGCGACGCCGGACTGCTCACCGTGACTTCCGGGCAGATCGAGATCGCCGATCCGATCAACTTCGGGGCAGGTTTCGTCACCTCCATCGGTGCCGGCGCGCACCCGGTGCGGTTGACCCTGGCCGATGTGTCGGAAGGGTTGGACGGTAGCCACCTGCGGGTGGCGTATCTGAGCGTGTGCATGCGCGACGACGCACCCGTCAGCGTGGAAGGCGTGGTGCCGGACGGGAAGCCGGCACCCGAGCCCGGCATGTCGTACGTCGTCCCGGTGGACTGCGCGAGTGTCGGAGTGGCCGACGCGGCCGAGGCCAGGCGGGTCAGTGACCTGACGTACGAAGAAACCTCGGACTGGTTCGACAACGAGGTCTGGGCCGACCGGCCCTACGAAACCACCGAGGATCACGTCGCGCCCCACAGTGTCACGCTGTTCGATGCCCGCGCGGGTGAGAATTACGTGATCTGCCGGTCCGGCTGGGGCGACGGGAGTTATTCGGTGTTCGCCACCCGAAACGCCGACGGTGACCTGTGCGGTGTTCACGTCGACTTCGAAGTCGTCTACGACCGCACCGCCGACTACGACGCCATCTGAGCGTTCGGTGGTCAGAGTGAGGCCGGCAGTCCGAACTTCTCGAACAACGACAGCTCCATGAACGCCACCACGTGCGAGATGCCCTCGGGGCGCACCTCGAGGACGTGCAGCTGAAACGCATCGTGCCGGCCGGTCTCGCGGTTCAGCATGTACATCGCCGCGGCGGGCTGGCCGTTGGCGCTCGTGGCGATGAACCGCATGTCCCCGGGCTCTTCGGCCGGGCACTTGTACCGGGACAGGTCGCCGATGGCCTCCGGCCCCCGGTACCAGCTGTCGAACGGTGGCATCTCCCAGATCGCCTCGGCGGTGAACAACTCGACCAGCTTGTCGATGTCATAGGCCTCGAACGCGGCCATGTAGTTGCGCAGCAGGTTCTGGGCGTGCGGGGAGTCCGGCGCGTCGATCTCGTCGTCCTGGCTGGGGCCCACCGCGTCGAGCTGGGCACGGGCGCGCTGCAGGAGGCTGTTGACGGCGGCTGTCGACGCCCCGATCGCCTCACCCACCTCGGCGGCTTTCCACTGCAGTACCTCACGCATCACCAGCACCGCGCGTTGCCGGGCGGACAGATGCTGCAGCGCCGCGACGAAAGCGAGCCGCACCGAATCCCGGGTCCCCACGATCGTGCTGGGATCCGCCGGGTCGTCGGTGGAATCCGGCAGTGGCTGCAGCCACGGGATCTCGTGGTGTTCGGAGATCTCGTCGGTGGGCGACGAGCTCGGGTTGCCCAGACCCGACGGCAGCGGGCGGCGTTGCCGGCCCTCCAGTGCCGTCAGGCACGTGTTGGTCGCGATGCGGTACAGCCAGGTCCGGACCGAGGATTTGCCCTCGAAACCGCCGTAGGACTTCCAGGCGCGCAGGTAGGTCTCCTGCACCAGATCCTCGGCATCGTGCAGCGAACCGGTCATCCGGTAGCAGTGCGCCAGCAGCTCACGGCGGTAGCGCTGGGCGTCGGCCAGGAAGGCATCGGCCGGGCTGTCGTCATCTAGGCGGTGAGCGAGGACCGTCACATTCGCGAGCTTACGCAGCACCCCCGACAACTTCGATCGAATACGCTCGCCAGGGTGACCAGCACGCGCAGTGAACAGACCTTCGAGGGCGTCGGAGGGGTCCGCATCGTCTACGACGTGTGGACTCCGGACATCGCGCCCCGAGGCGTCGTCGTCCTCTCCCACGGTCTCGGTGAGCACGCCGGCCGCTACCACCACGTCGCGCAGCGGTTCGGGAAGGCGGGGCTGGTCGTCTACGCCCTGGACCATCGCGGTCACGGCCGCTCCGGCGGCAAGCGGGTGTACCTGCGCGACATGTCCGAGTACGTCGGCGACTTCCACACCCTGGTCGGCATCGCCGCCACCGAGTATCCGGCGCTCCCGCGACTCGTACTGGGTCACAGCATGGGCGGCGGCATCGTGTTCACCTACGGCGTCGAATACCCCGACGAATACACCGCGATGGTGCTGTCCGGGCCCGCGGTGGCCGCGCAGGCGGCGGTCTCACCGGTGCTGGCGGCCGTGGCCAAGGTGCTCGGCAAGATCGCCCCCGGGCTGCCGGTGGAGAACCTCGACGCCAATGCGGTGTCGCGCGACCCCGAGGTGGTGGCGGCCTACAACGCCGACCCGCTGGTATGGCACGGCAAGGTCCCCGCGGGCATCGCCCGGGCGCTGATCATCGTGGGTGAGACGATGCCGCAGCGGGCCTCGGCCCTGACCGCGCCGCTGCTGGTGGTGCACGGTGAGAAGGACCGCCTGGTGGCCGCCGACGGCAGTCGCCACCTCGTCGAATGCGTGGGGTCGCAGGACGTGCACCTCAAGGTGTATCCGGGCCTGTTCCACGAGGTGTTCAACGAGCCCGAGAAGGAGCTGGTCCTCGACGACGTGACGGCCTGGATCGAGACGCACCTGTGAGAAAGTTTGTCGCCGTCCTGGTTTCGGCGCTTCTGGTGGCCGGCTGCGGCTCGGAGAAGGCCGCGGACGAGGCGCAGCAGCCGTCGTGGACCGACACCGATGTCACGTTCGACGCCGACGGCCTCACCATCCACGGGACCTACCGGCATCAGGAGGGCGCCGGTCCGGCGGCACTGCTGATCTCCGAGAGCGGCCCCACCGACCGCAACGGCGACAACAAGGTCGTCGGCCCGGTCGGCAACATGCGCCAACTCGCGGAAACGTTGTCGAACAAGGGCGTTGCCAGCCTGCGCTACGACAAGATCGGCACCGGCGCCACCAAGCTCGGCCCCTACGAGAAGAAACCCGCCGAGGTGGTCAGCGGCGTCTACACCGGCGGGGCAGCCGCCGCGCTGCGGTTCCTGGCCGGCCGGCCTGACACCGACGCGGCCAAACTGTCGATCTACGCGGTCGGTGAGGGCGCCATCCACGCCATGACCCTGGCCAGTGCCGGCGATCCGAAGGTGCACTCGCTGGCCTTGTTTCAACCGTTGTCCGGCCGCTACCTGGACATCATCACCAACCGGGTGCGCTCCGGGGCCACCCCCGAGGTGCTGACCGCCTGGCTCGGCGCGGTCGAGGAGATCCGCACCAAGGGGACCGTGCCCGCCAACCTGCCTGAAGGCCTGAGCGCGATCGTCAACAAAGACAACCTCAACGCCATCGTCGCGGCCGACAAGATCGACCCGCTCGAGCTGGCCGCGGCGCTGCCCGACGGCATGCCGGTGTTGCTCACCTGCTCGGACTCCGACTCCCAGGCCAGCTGCGAGGTCGAGCGTCCGCTGATCGACGCGCTCAAGCACACCGCACTGACCCTCGTCGAGCTCAAGGGCGTCAACCATGTACTGCGCGACGATCCGACCGACAGCATCGCCAACTACGGCAAGCCCGGACCGTTGTCTCCGCAGGTGGTGAACGCGGTGGAAGGCTTCGCCGGAAAGTGATGTCGGAGTGGATTTCTAGGATCGCGTCATGACCGACGACAAGATGCTGGCGCGGATCGCGGCACTGCTACGTCAGGCTGAGGGCACCGACAACCTGCACGAGGCCGAGGCGTTCATGGCCGCGGCCCAGCGCCTGGCCACCGCCACCTCGATCGACCTGGCGCTGGCCCGCGCCCACTCGGCCGAGCGGACCAAGGCGCAGATGCCGGTGCAACGCACCATCACCATCGGCCAGGCCGGGGCCAGGGGGCTGCGCACCTATGTGCAGCTGTTCGTGGTGATCGGGCAGGCCAACGATGTGAAATGTGATGTGGCGTCCAACTCGACGTTCGTCTACGCCTACGGGTTCCCCGAGGACATCGACACCACCCACGCGCTCTACACCAGCCTGCTGCTGCAGATGGTCAAGGCGTCGGAGGGCTACATCGCCTCGGGCGCCCACCGGCCGACGCCGACGATCACTGCCCGGCTCAACTTCCAGCTGGCCTTCGGTGCCCGCATCGGCCAGCGCCTGACCCAGGCCCGGGAAGAGGCGCAACGCGAGGCCGACGCGGCAGATCGGCCGGGAACAGCTATCGCATTGCGGGACAAGGATATCGAACTTCGCAGCTTCTACCGGCAGGCCTCGCAGGCCCGTGGGACATGGCGGGCGACGAGCTCCTCGGCCGGGTACTCGTCGGCCGCCCGCCGGGCGGGGGACCGGGCCGGCCGCAACGCCAGGCTCGGGCCGCAGCAGGAGATCTCCGGCGCGCGCGGCGCCCTGGAGCAGTGAGCGCGCGGGACACCCAGCGCGCCAGGGTGTACGCCGCCGAACAATTCGTGCGCACCATGTTCGACCGTGCCGCCCAACACAGTTCGCGCGCCATCGACTTCTTCGGCACGTCGCTCACCTTGCCTCCGGAGGCGAAGTTCGGATCCGTCGAATCGGTGCAGCGGTACGTCGACGACGTGATCGGCCGCGTCGGCGGGCAACCGGTCGCGGTACGGGCCCGGCGGGGCGTCACCGCCGCGCACTACGAGCTGGTCGACGGCAACGCCGTCATCGCCGTCCCCGAGCGGGACACCTGGGCATTGCGCGAGTTGGTGGTTTTACACGAACTGGCCCACCACCTCAGCCTGGCCGACCCGCCGCACGGGCCGGCCTTCGTCGCCGCCTACTGCGAACTGTGCGCAACCGTCATGGGGCCGGAAGTAGGGCTGGTGCTGCGGATGGTCTACGGAAAAGAAGGTGTGCACTGAAACTGCGTTAGCCTGGCGCAGGTGACCGAGCCCGCCGATGTCGACACCATGTTCAACGAGGTGCTGCGTACCGAGGACGAGGCGCTGATCGCGGCGCGTCGATCCGCGCAGGACGCCGACATGCCGGCCATCGAGGTGTCGGCCCAGCACGGCAAGCTGCTGTCGCTGCTCGCCAGGATCTCGGGGGCGCGCCGGGTGCTGGAGATCGGCACGCTGGCCGGATACAGCACCATCAACCTGGCTCGCGGTGTGGGCCCCGACGGCAGCGTCGTCACGCTCGAGTACGAGCCGCGTCATGCCGAGGTGGCGCGGGCGAACCTGACCCGCGCCGGTGTCGCCGAGCGGGTCGAGGTGATCGTCGGCTCCGCCCTCGACACGCTGCCGCGGTTGGCCGAGCGCGGTGACGTGTTCGACCTGGTGTTCATCGATGCCGACAAGGAGAACAACGTCCGCTACGTCGAGTGGGCGATCGAGCTGGGCCGGCCGGGCTCGATCATCGTGGTGGACAACGTCACCCGCTTCGGGCGGGTGCTCGCACCGGCGGCCGACGACGCACAGGCGCGAGGAGTACGCGACATGCTGGAGATGATGGGCGGCCATCCGCGACTCGACACGGCGGCCATCCAAACCGTGGGCACCAAGGGCTGGGACGGCTTCGCCGTCGCGCTGGTTGGGTAAACCGGCACCAACGGTGCAGGGCTTAAGAGAGAGCGTCCTGCGGCTCGCGCTGGATCGGCTTGGGCCAAGGTTCCGGCTTGGGCCGCTGACGCACCAACTGCGGCCACCAGAACCACTTGCCCATCAAGGCCGCGATGGACGGGGTCATGAAGGACCGGATGACCAGGGTGTCGAACAGCAGACCCAGGCCGATCGTGGTGCCGACCTGGCCGATCACCGCCAGCTCGCTGATCGCCATCGACATCATGGTGAAGGCGAACACCAGGCCCGCGGAGGTGACCACCGAGCCGGTGCCGCCCATGGCGCGGATGATGCCGGTGTTCAAGCCCGCATGTATCTCCTCTTTGAACCGGGAGACCAGTAGCAGGTTGTAGTCCGCACCCACGGCCAACAGGATGATCACCGACATGGCCAGCACCATCCAGTGCAGTTCCAGGCCGATCAGGTGCTGCCAGATCAGCACCGACAGACCGAAGGACGCGCCGAGGGACAGCACCACGGTGCCCACGATCACCGCCGCGGCCACCACGCTGCGCGTGAGGATCAGCATGATGATGAAAATCAGGCACAGCGAGGCGATTCCGGCGATCAGCAGGTCGTAGTTGGCACCTTCCTGCATGTCCTTGAACATGGCCGCGGTACCGCCGAGGTAGATCTTGGAGCCCTCCAGCGGGGTGCCCTTGATCGCCTCCTTGGCGGCCAGCTTGATGGGTTCGACGTGAGCGACCCCTTCGGGGCTCATCGGGTCGCCCTCATGGCTGATGATGAACCGCACGGCGTGCCCGTCGGGGGACAGGAACATCTTCATGCCGCGCTTGAAGTCCGGATTCTCGAAGGTCTCCGGTGGCAGATAGAACGAGTCGTCGTTCTTGGCGGCGTCGAAGGCCTGACCCATGGCGGTGGAGTTGTCCTGCATCGCCGCCATCTGATCCTGCAGACCGCCCTGGGTGGACTGCATGGTCAGCATCATGGTCTTCATCGTCTTCATGGTCGCGATCATCGGCTGCATGTTCGCGATCATCACCGGGATCAGGGCGTTCATCTTGTCCATGTCCGGCACGATCTGCTCGAAATCGGCTGTCATGGTGTCGACTCCGTCAAGGGTGTCGAACACCGAGCGCATCGCCCAGCACATCGGGATGTTGTAGCAGTGCGGTTCCCAGTACAGGTAGTTGCGGATCGGGCGGAAGAAATCGTCGAAATCCGAGATGTGGTCGCGGAGTTCCTTGACGTCCTCGACCATGACGTGCATCTTGCCGACCATGCTGTTCATGACGTCGCGCATCTGCTCCATGAGCGCGATCATCTTGTCCATCGTGTCGATCGTGACCTGCATTTCGTCGGCCTGCTTGAGCATGTCGGCCATACGGTCCTGCATGTACTTCTGATTCATGGTCTGGGTCGTGCCCTGCATGCTGATGTTGAACGGGATCGAGGTGTGCTCGATCGGCGTTCCCTGCGGGCGCGTGATGGCCTGCACCCGCGAGACACCCGGCACGCCGATGACGCGCTTGGCGATCCGCTCGATGACCAGGAAGTCGGCCGAGTTGCGCAGATCGTGATCGCTTTCGATCAACAGCAATTCGGGGTTCATGCGGGCCTGGGAGAAGTGCCGGTCCGCCGCGGCGTAGCCGGTGTTGGCCGGCAGATCGGCGGGCAGGTACTTGCGGTCGTTGTAGTTGGTCTTGTACCCGGGCAGGGTCAACAGGCCGACCAGTGAGATGGCGATGGTGGCGATCAGGATCGGTCCGGGCCAGCGCACCACCGCGGCACCGATCTTGCGCCACCCGCGGGTGCGCATGGCCCGCTTGGGTTCCAGCGTTTTGCCGAACTTGGTGGCCACCGTGATGATCGCCGAGCCGAGGGTCAGCGCGACCACCACCACCATGACCATGCCGATGGCCAGCGGGATACCCAGGGACTGGAAGTAGGGCAGGCGGGTGAAGTGCAGACAGAACGTGGCGCCGGCGATGGTCAGGCCCGAACCCAGGATGACGTGGGCAGTGCCGTGGAACATCGTGTAGTAGGCCGACTCTCGGTCTTCGCCGACACTTCGGGCCTCTTGATATCGGCCTATCAGGAAGATCGCGTAGTCCGTGGATGCCGCGATGGCCAGCATCACCAACAGGTTCGTGGCGAAGGTCGAGAGTCCGATGATGTTGTAGTAGCCCAGGAAAGCCACCAGGCCGCGGGCTGCCGACAGGGACAGCACCACCATGAACAGGGTGAGCAGCACGGTCACGACGGAGCGGTAGACCGACAGCAGCATGACGATGATGACCACGAACGTCAGGGCGGTGATCATCTCGAGGCTGCGGTTACCGGCGATCTCCTGATCGGCCGCCATCGCGGCGGGTCCGGTCACATAGGCCTTGACCCCTGGTGGGGCCTGCACACTCTGGACGATCTTCTCGGTGGCCTCGACCGATTCGTTGGCCAGCGCCTCGCCCTGGTTACCGGCGGTGTAGACCTGCACGTAGGCGGCATGCCCGTCGGAGCTCTGGGCGCCCGAGGCAGTGAGCGGATCGCCCCAGAAATCCTGGACGTGCTCGATGTGCTTCTTGTCGGCCTCGAGCTTGTCGATGATCTCGTCGTAGTACTTGTGCGCGTCATCGCCCAGGGGCTGATCGCCCTCGAGCACGACCATCACCGAGCTGTTGGACTTGAACTCCTGGAACACCTCGCCGACGCGCTTCATCGCGATCATCGAGGGCGCGTCGTCCGGCGTCATCGACACCGAGCGCATCTTCCCCACCTCTTCGAGCTGGGGGACGATCACGTTCAGAAGCGCGATGAGGGCGATCCAGGCGATGATGATCGGCACTGCCAGGCGCCGGATCCACTTGGCGATCCCGCCGTGGTTGCTGTGCTGCGGTGCGGGGGAGACCGGGATCGAGTCGGTCGGGGTGTCGTAATTGCTCATGCAGATTTCACCAAGCAGAAGGTCTGGGCGTTCACGCCGTTGGAGGTTCTCTCGTCCTTGAGTTCGTCATCGACGGTGATGCGGCAGCTGATCGTGCTGCCGTTGCCCTGGGCCACGATGTTGGGGAACACCGACGGGGCGGTGGATTCCAGCCGCAGCGTCCACGGCAGGGTCACCCCGTCGATGCGCTGGGGCTGGGCGTCCAGATCGAGGTAGTTCACGTCGGCGGTGGCGCCGGGCTCGCCGTAGATCTCGTAGACCACGACCTTGGGGTCGAACGGTTTGGTGTCATCGACTTTGGCGCTGGCGATACCGGTTCCGTCGCCGGCGCCGAAGAACGTGCGGACCCGCATCACCGTGAATCCGCCGACCAACACCACCGCGGCGATGATCAACGGGATCCAGAACCGTCTCAACAGCTTCATATTCGCTGGTCGGCCTTTCGGAGGTCAGGTACGCGGTGACGTACCGGCTAGCTGCGAAGCTCCATTGCCACTTCGTGATCATGTCGGCGTCGGCGGTTTCCCGCCAACAGTTATCCGCGTCGACATCCCCGTCGGATTCGTCCCGGAACGGACTCACCGAGACCTCCGAGACCAGCCTGCTGCCCGGTGCGCTCATGACGGTCATGTCGGCGACGAGCCGACGCTGCTCATCCAATGGGATGAAGGGTAATACGCCTTCCACGCTCCACAGGGCGGCCCGGTCGGCGTCGAATCCGGCCCGGATGAGCGCGGCGGCCCAGTTGCCGCTGATGGCGGCGGGCACACCGCATACGGCGGCAGTCGGCGTGATACCGGTCACGGCATGGGTCTTGACGTCGAGGATCGCCGGATCGTCGACGACGTAGACCGTGACACCTGCCGGCCAGGGGAGTTGGTAAGGCCGGGGATCCAGGTCAGAGGCCAGGAAAACCACCTGTTCGATGCCTGACTCGACGGCAGACAACAGATAGGTGTCGAGGAGGTCTGCTTGATGCGCCACGCACGAGCTCGGCATCAGCACCCCTCCTCGCGATTTCCTTGCCGGATGTAAAGTGAAACCTATACAGTCGGCTAACTTCAATCAAGTTAGTTCGACTATTGACACTGTGATCTAGCCCGCGTTTGGGTACGCTCAGCGCGACGAAGGGACGGGGTGTGGCGAAGGCTGTTGCGCCGCGTGGCTTTGCGCGCGAGCGGGTGCTGGAAGCGGCGCTGAGCCTGTTCGCCGAGCACGGCGTCAACGGCACGTCGCTGCAGATGATCGCCGACCGCCTCGGTGTCAGCAAGGCCGCCGTCTACTACCAATTCCATTCCAAGGACGACATCGCGCTCGCGGTCATTCAACCCGTCTTCGACGACATGATGCGTCTGGTCCGCATCGCCGAGGCGATGTCCACCCCGGAGGCCCGACGGGAGGCCGCCGTCAGCGGGATGGTGGAGATGGCGGTGCGCCACCGCCGCGTGACCGCGGTGTTCCACGGAGATCCCGTCATCGACAGCCTCGTGCACAGCCGGGACGAACTTCAGGACACGATCGAGCGGCTCACCGGGATCCTGCTGGGCCCCGATCCCGATGTCGCCGACCGGATCTGCATGTCGGTGCTCGCCTCCGGGGTCTACGGCAGCGCCACCGATCCCACCCTCACCGACGTCACCGACGAGGAACTGCACCGGGTGCTGCTGGATTGTGCGCAGCGGTTGCTGCGCACCCCGGCCGCACCCGCCGTCTCCGGCTGACCCGCAACTATCCGCGCAGCGCTGAGGCGAAGATCGCCGGCAGCTTGCCCCATCCGGGCGCCGCGGCGAAGTCCACGAGCAGCCGGCCCGTCGTCGCCGCGGTGCGGTTGTTGACGAACCACGGCGGCTTAGGCGACAACGACCATTCGCCACGGAACACCGAACGCGGCGCGGGCCGGAACGGGCCGCGGACTACGGTGCGCTCCGGGCGGTCGAGCAGAAATGCGTTGTGCACCACGCCGACTCCGCTCTGGATGTCATTGCGCTGGTGTCCGGGAAAGGCGCCCCAGGTGGCCGACGGTGTCAGATAGCCGACGCCGGTCCAGGCGTTGATGGCGATGGTGCCGTAGCGCAGCCGCTCGATGAGATGGTCGAACTTGTCACCCAGGCCCGAGATGGTGTCGGGATGGGCGATGATGTTCACCCCGAGGGTGCCGACGAACTCGTCGTTGGCGACGCGGACAGCCTCCCTGAAGAATTGTTCAGCGGAATTGTCGTCTTCGGTATCGAGCTCGATCACCCCGAGCACCGGACCGAAGTACTCGGTGCACAACAGTGCCGCGCGGTCGGCCGGGTCGAGGACCAGGACCCGGGCACCCCTCGAGCCCAAGTGCTGTGCGTCCGGGTACGACGCGTCGGCGCTGGCGACCCTGACATCGGAGCCGGGGTAGTAGGCGGGCCGTGCCGGTGCGTCGTCGAAGGCCTTGCGAAGGGCGGCGATGAACTCGTCGCGTTGCGCCCAGTGCTTGGGCAGCACCACCACCTGCGCGGCCACACAGTTGTAACCGTTGTTGTGAAGCCGTTGTGTGGCAACGTGATTGGCCTGGAACTCGATGTCCGCCTTGCTCCAGGTGCCCGGCAGCACGATCGTCGGGGAAACCCCGCCGAGCTCGGCCGTCATCTCCTTGTCGAGCACCGGCTCGTCAGCCGCCTTGCGCCGGGCGCCCTCCTCGCCGGTGCCGAACACGATGGCGTCGTAGGTCAGGGCGCTGCCGGTCATGTGCACATGGTCGACCAGCTTGTGCCGCACCAGGTATGTGCCGGCCTCGGCCCCGCCGGTCAGGATGCGCACGGCGCCCACGGCGATGAACGGAGCCAGCACCTTGGTGAGAACGGGGAGCAACGGATCGGTGATCGGGTTGAGCTTGAGGGCCACCACGCGGTTGTTGGCGTACAGCTCGTAGATGGTGTCCAGCGGCGCGATCGAGAAGATGTTGCCCGCGCCCAGTACCGCTCCCACGCCGTTGGTGCGGGCGGGATCACGCTGGGCCAGGCCGGCCGACCGGATGGCCTCGGCCTTCTCGATGCCGGGCTGCAGCCACACCTCAGCGCTGAAACCGGACAACAGCAGCTGATCGAAGGTATTGAGCGGCAGGGCTTTTACCGTGGTCCGGCCGCCGGGGGCGTAACCGAACTCCGCGCCGTCGAGCGGGCTGCGGCCCGCTTCCAGCTTGGCCAGACTGTCCGAGAGGGCGGCCAGCCCGGCCGCCAGCGAGTACGGGCCGGACATCCATTCCTCGCCGACCAGCGGCGAGGCGGGATCGAGTTGCTTGATGCCGACGGCCGCGTCCACCCACTCGGCGGCATGGCGCGCGGTCAGGGCGCGCACCTCGTCGAGCAATCCTCGTCGGGCCGCCAATGACAGGGAAGCCCAGGTCTTTTCGCCCTCGACGAGTTCCTCCAGGAGCTCGTCGATCTGCGTTTCGGTCATGTCAGCTCGCGCTCTTGTCGAATTGCACCAGTGCGTCGTGGTGATTGTGGGCATACGGTGTGGGGCCTTCGCCCACCTCACGTTTGGCCACGATCGCAGCGTACTGCTCGAACGGCGTGGTCCGGTTCCAATTGGCCCTGGCCTCGGCCGGGGTGTAGGTCACCGTGTTCTTGGCCGGGATACCCATCAGGGTGGGCCCGACGATCGCGGTGGTGTGCGGGGTGGTCAGGTCCAGCAGCGCCAGCTCGAGCCGCGGGTTGGCGGCGATGGCCTTCAGGAACGGCCGCACCACGGCACGCGCCGCGACGTCGGCGAACCGGCGCTGCGGGATGCCGCCCAACAGGCGCATCCACTGCGGCATGGTGGAGATGATGGCGGCGCGCATCGGGACGTTGAACGCCTTGCGCAGCCAGCGGGGCATCCGCTCGGGCAGGATGTGATAACCCAGGTCGACCAGGTAATCCATCATCCGCTGAGCCACCTCCGAGCCCACCAGATCGGCCCGGAAGCTCTCGAAGTACTCGCGGACACCCTCGCGGGTGCGCGGCACGTCGTCGGGGTTGATGGTCTGGAACTCCGCGGCCCGCGCGCATTCCTGCCAGTACTGGCTCTCCTCGGCCGGCGACAGCTTGCCCGGGCCGAACATCTCGTAGCTGTAGAGGATCGAGTGCCATGCGGTGAGGTGGATCCACAACTGCGAGTGCGGATCGTTGGCATCGAACGGGCGCTTGGTGATGGGCTCGGTGCCGATGGCCTTCGAGTGGATCTTGACCAGGATCTCGGAGGCGTCCAGGACCGATTTGGCGTCGCCGAAGGCCACCAGGGCGAAGTACTGCATGGTCCGGTCGTAGCGCAGCCGGGTGCGTGCGTAGACCTGTCCGGTGGCGTCGACCGCGGCGGCCAGGAACGGGTCGAGGTGCTCGATGGTCACCGCCCGGGAGAAGCCGATCAGCAGCGAAGTGGGATAGCTCCACACCTTCCAGGTGACCGAATCCGGGCCGAAGAAGCCGTAGTCCTCGGCCGGCGCCAATGGCTCGGCGACGGCCGGAAGTCCTGCGGCCTTGCGAAGTGCGATTAACGCGTCCATCTGCGTCGTTCCCTTCAAAATCAAGTGGTACATGACGTACCAGTTGTGGGGAATGGTACGTCATGTACCACTTGATTGGCTAGGGTGAGATTCGTGAGCACTCGATGGGCCGGACAGCGCGAGCGTCGTCGCGCAGAGTTCGTCGACGCCGCGTTGTCCGCGATCGCCGAACACGGACCGCAGACCTCGACCGAGCAGATCGCCGCGCACGTCGGCGTCACGCGCACCAAGCTCTACCGGCACTTCGCCGGCGCCGCCGATCTGCAACGGGCGATCGCCCAGCGCGCCGCCGAGATGCTCAACGCCGAACTGGCCCCGCTGTGGACGCCCCACGGGTCGATGACCCAGATCATCGGGGCCAGCGTCGGCGCCCACGTCGGATTCCTGGTCGAGCACCGCAACCTGTACCGCTACCTGGCCCGGTGCTCACTCGGCGAGGACGGCTCGACTCCCGACGCCATCGCTGACATCAGGCTGACCATCGGGACCCAGCTCGGTGCGTTGTTCACGGTGTACCTCAACGCTTTTGGTGTCACCAGCGATCCGCAACCGCTGGCGTTCGCGATCGTGGGCCTGGTCGAATCGACGACCGGCCGGTGGCTCGATCAGCCCGGCTCGACCGAGCAGGACCGGCTGGTGGCCGACCTGGTCCGGTGGATCTGGCTGCTGGTCGACGACACCCTGCGGGCCGGCGGCGTGTATGTGGACAGTGCCGAGCCGCTACCGACACCCGAGGAGATCGCCGCCCAGGCCGAGACCTACCGCAACCCGGACCGGGTCAGCGCCTGACCCCTTGCACGCCCCCTTGCCCCCATGCCCCCTCCTTGCCCCCCGTTGCACCGCGAGCGTGCGTGTCTGCCGGCGCCACGCCGCATTTCATCGGCATTCTGCGCACGCGCGTCGCGCGTGAGAGTGCGCCCCTACGGGGCGAGGTCCGCGACGGCCTGCGCGGCCGAGGTGACCCGGTCCAACCGCAACGCGGTCTCACCGGCGTAGAGAGCGGCACGGTCGGCCCACTCGGCCGGCATGTGGGCGGTGAGCGTGATCGGCGTGAGAAACGGCAGCGCCGGGTGCTGCAGTCGAAGCAGTGCGCCGTCGCCGCGGTCGGGAATCCGCGAGAGTGGCGCGCTGTACTTGTTGATGGCCGCGGGCAGTCCGCGGGCGCTGCCGTCGGCGTGACACCAGTGGCGGGTAGCGGCGTTGGGGATGACCCGGTGTCGCGCCGGCCACGACAGCCCGAACGCCGTCGTCTCAATTGTCTTGTCCGCGTCGATGATCCGCTGGCGATAGACCGGGTGGGCGCCGGACTCGTGGGTGAGCAGGAACCGGGTGCCCGCCACCACACCCGCGGCCCCGGCGCCGAGCGCGGCGCGGGTATCGGCTGCCGTGGCGATGCCGCCCGCGGCGAATACCGGTCGAGAACCTGCCAATGCCAATGCCTTTGGCAGGAAATCAGCCTGATCCACGGTGCCGACCAGGTGTCCGCCGGCTTCACGGCCCTGGGCGATCAGTCCGTCGGCTCCGTAGGCCAGCGCCTCGGCCGCCTGCTTCTCCGTGCCGACCATCACCATGACGAATATTCCTCCTTCGGAGAGTCGCCGGATCAGCGCTCGATCGATTGCGAAGGCCATCACCGCAATGTCAATCCGGGCCTGGAGGCAGACCTCGATGTGAGGGCGCCGCGTGAACGGCATCAACAGATTGACCGCAACCGCACGGTCGGGAACCCGTTCGCGGACCGTCGCGATGGCTGTCTGAAGCTGCCGGGGCGGCAGGAGTCCCAAGGTGCCCAGTCCGCCGGCCGCCGACACCGCGGCGGCCAGTGCTGCGCCCACGATGCCGCCGCCCATGCCGGCCTGGGCTACCGGTACATCGAGTTTCAGGCGGTCTGCGAGGTCCATTCCGCAATTCTGTGTCACTTCGGCTGCCGCGAGTGTGCGCAGAATGTCGGTGATTCACGGCGTGGCGTCGGCAGACACGCACGCTCGCGGTGCGGGGTTACCGGGGCGGGGGTTACGGTGCGGGGTTACCACCGGCAGACGTCAGGACCCGAACCCGAGCCGACCGCGCGGAAGGCGAGCAGATGCCGTTGCCACCAGGGCAGTGGCGCTGCGAGGACTGGATCATTCGTCGCGTCGTCCACCACGCGCGGCGGTCCGTCGTGCAGATACGCGATCCGGACGCCGGTGATGCCGGCGCCCTGCCACAGCAGCACGGTGCGCCGCAGCTCGAGCCAGGGGATGCGAACCGGGGGATCCTCGCTCATCCAGCGGGTCTGCCGGCGCAGGGCTGTCATGTCGGACGACGGCCGGGGCAACTCCAGGCCCACCACGGTGACGGTGTCACGCTGGTAGTCGGCCAGCTGGAGCGCCGTGACACCCGGCAGCACGTGGTTGGTGGCGCCCTCCTCGGTGTGCAGATTGCTGAACATCGAATAGTTGGCCACGGTCTTGAGCCCCGCATAGGGCGTGGCGCCGTTGGCGAACGCCAGCAGCGGGGCGACGAGCAACACCAGGGGACGCAGGCGCCAGTTCGGGCTGGGCACGCCGGCCACCGTCGCCACGCGGTATGCGCGCAGCATCGTGACCATGAACGGGAGCACGGCGACGAACCAGGTGAGCACGAGCAGCGTGTGCCACGGCAGGCCGATCGGGCCGGCCGGCGAGTCGGCCGGACTCGACACCACACTGAGCGTCACATGGGCCGCGAAACCCGTGAGAGTGACGACTCGCAGTGCCACCGAGCGGCAGGCCACGAACACCTCGGCGGGGATCAACAGCACGTACACCGCGAAGACGACCGTGGCGAAGTCATAGAACGAGGCCATCGCCAGGATCGAGTGGAAGCACACCCCGAGCAGCACGCCCCAGAAACGCAGCCGGGGCACGGCCAGCAACCCGAGAATGGCGGCCTCGATCACGACCGCGACGATGGCGACGACCTGCCCGACAGCCGGGCCCGGCACCACATCATCGAAGCCGTTGAGCCAGATCAGCTGCCCGAACAGGTCTGCGCCGCACGACGTCGCCGGGGTGAGGTAGGCGGTGTTCAACTTGTCGAAGACGGTGAACAGATAGACCACGAGCAACACCAGGCCGACCGGGCTGCGGGCCGCCTCCAGCCAGCGCTCGACGAAGCTGCCCGGCACATCAGGCCGGTTTCGCACGGCCAGTGCCCACAACGCCGCGGTGGCGAGCGCGACGGCGACGAGCAGGCTCAGCACCAGATGGTTCGAGGCGGCAGGCAGGTTCAGCACGGCCACGGTGGCACCGGCCGCCACGGCCAGACCGGCCGCCGCCACCGAGCCGGGAAATATGAGCGCGGGCAGGCCGGCGAGCAGGGCCGGGACGACCGCTTGGGGCTGGCTGTCGGAGTAGTGGAAGACCAACGCCATCGCGAAGAGCGTTGCGAACCAGCCCAGTTGCTGCCGTGCGCCGGTGGGGTCATCCGTTCGGACGTTGCTGCGCCGGCGCATTGAGAACACTGTACTTGCCGGCCGGCAAGGGCTGCCGGTCACCTGCGGGAACCGCCGCCGTCGCGCCGGTTTCGGCGTAATCTGAGAAGCGATGGATGGGTGCGGTAGGGTCCAAACGCCTTGCCGTGTAACGGAAAGGATCAGAAATGAGTACGGTCCATTCATCAATCGACCTACACCCGGACATCATGGCCCTTAGGGCGGGTTATGACCGGGTGGCAGAGTCGATGGCCGCGCAGGTCACCTTCGGCCTGACGTTGCTGACGGCGATGTATGTCGCGCTGTCCCCGTGGATCGTCGGCTTCGATGCCTTCAACAGGCTGACGGTCAACGATCTGATCGTCGGAGGGGCGATCGCGTTCCTGTCAATGTGTTTCAGCTTCGCGCTGGACCGCGCGCACGGCATGACCTGGACACTGCCGATCTTCGGTGTGTGGCTGATCGTCTCGCCGTGGGTGTTTGTCAGTGGACCGACCACCGGCATGATCTGGTCGCACGTGGTCAGCGGTGCGCTCGTCATGCTGCTGGGCTTCAACGCGATGTACTTCGGGATGCGGGTACGCAATTCCGAAGCGCGGCACGCCTGACCGGGACGCCTGACCGGCACACCGGCCGGTAGGCGCAACCGGTGGACCAGCCGGACTCCGGCTGGTGGGGATACCTGTGTTCCGGGGGCCCGGCCAATCAGAGGATGGGTCAAATCGTGCCCCGGGCCGGGTCTTGCCCCATATCGTGGGCAATCGCAGGACTCGGACGACGGTGATGGCGGGTACCAACTGCTGAGATGAAGCTCGCGGGGCGGGACGAAGAACTGGCGACGATCCGTCGCTCCCTTGGTGGGCCGGGAACCCATCACGGTGTGCTGATCGTCGGCAGCGCCGGCGTCGGCAAGACCCGCCTGGCCCGGGAGGCCCTCAGCCACGCGTCGGCGTCCGGACACCGGACCAGTTGGTTCGTCGGGACGGAATCCGCGCGGGCCATCCCGCTGGGAGCATTCACCGGATCGATCACCCAGAGCATGTGCGACCCGCTGCCGGACGTTCGCCGAGTGATCGATTCCTTCGTCGCCCAACAGCGCATGGGCAAGGTTGTCATCGGAATCGACGACGCCCATCTGCTCGACCCGCTGTCCGCGCACGTCGTGCACCAACTGGCACAGACGCAGGGCGTCCGTCTGGTCGTCACCGCGCGTTCGGGCGGCCCGGAACCCGACGCGGTGACCGCACTGTGGAAAGACAGCCTCCTCGACCGGATCGACCTCGAACCGTTGTCGGCCACCGCGGCCGCGGCCCTGGTCGAATCGGCCGTTGCCGGACCGGTCGACAGCCGCAGCACGCGCCGTTTCTGGAAACTCACCGGAGGTAACGCGCTGTACCTGCTACAGCTGGTGAAGGACCAGATCGCCGCAGGGCGGATGCACAAATCCGCCGGGGTGTGGATGTGGGACGGCGATGTGGCCGTATCCCAGAGCATCACCGACATGGTCGGGCGCCGCCTGGGTGAACTCAGCCCCGGTATGGCCCTGGTGCTCGACACGCTCTCGCAGTGTGAGCCGCTGAGCGTCGACATCCTGGGGGATCTCGTCGATCGCGCCGACTTGGAGGCTGCCGAGGAGATGCATCTGGTGACGGTTGAACGTGCCGGGCGGGATCTGATGGCCACCCTTGCGCATCCGCTGTACGGCGAATTGCGAAGGGCCACTGCCGGTGAGATGCATCTGTCGAGCATCCGCGGAAAGCTCGCACGGCGGCTGGCCGCCGAGCCCGACGGCGACATGCGCGCCACCGTGCGCCGGGCGCTGCTGGCGCTGCACTCCGACCTGCCTCCGGATCCGGAGCTGTATCTGACCGCGGCACGGTGTGCGGCGGTCCTGCTCGACCCCGATGCCGCCGACCGGTTCGCCGCTGCCGCAGCCGCATGCGGTGCCCCCGACGCCGCGCCGATGCGGGCGATGACGCTGGTTCTGCTGAGCCGCGGTGATGAGGCCGAGGCGGTCCTGCGCGATATCAGTACCGACGGCAGGCCGGACCGTCACCACTGGGCGACCGTGCGGGCAGCCAACCTGGCGTGGATGCTCGGCCGCCCGTGCGACGCCGGCGTGATCTTGGAAAATCTCTCCGGCACAACCGAATCAGATGCACAGCAGATGGAACGTCGGGCAATCCAGGCCTGCGTCGAAGCCATCCTCGGTTGCTGCGCCAGTGCCGAGGAAAAGGCCGGCGCGGCTTTGGATTCCGGCGGCTTGTCCGACTTTCACGCGATGATGGCCTCGATCGCGTTGGTGATGGCGCTGGGTGCGCTGGGGCATGCCGACGACATCAACGCCGTCGCCGAGCAGGCCATCGAGCGTGCCAATACCTCGTTCGAATCCTCGCCCATGCGGTTCTGGTTCGGCGCCGTGCACGCCCGGGCTTGCCGCCTGACGGGCCGCATCGATGCGATGACGGCGATGGCAGCCCGGCTGGAGGAGTCGGCGCGCGATGTGCCCGGTGTCGCGTATGCCAACCTCGCCTACCTGCTCGGCCACGCCGAGCTCGTCCGGGCCGATCTCGGCGCCGCCGTCAAACACCTGCACGAGGCCTATGCCGGTGCCGAAACACACGCAATAACTACAGGTTTGCGGGTTGCCAGCTGCTTCTCCCTCGCTGAGGCCCACGCCAAACTCGGCCACGCCACCGCCGCGGAGGAGGCGCTGGCCCGGGCCGCCGAGCGGGTACCGGACGACTACGTGTTCATGCACACCGCGATGTCGGTGGCCAAGGGTTGGACGCTGGCCGCCGGTGGCGCGCTGACCGATGCGGTCGAGCTCGTGCGCGCCGCGGGCCGCGCCGCGGCGCAACGTGAACAGCCGACGCATGAACTGCAGTGTCTGCAGACCGCCGCACAGTGGGGAGACACCGCGGGTCTGGCACGCTCACGGGAACTCGCCGACACGCTGAGACTGCCGCTGGCCCAAACGGTGGCGCGTCATATCGAGGCCCTGGTTGCCGACGACGGTGACCAATTACTCGCTGTGGCAGCGGAATACCGTGCCATCGGGGACCGGGCCACCGCCACCGACGCCACGGCACAGGCCGCGGTCGCGTTCGGTCGCCACGGTCAGGGCAAGCGCAGCGCCTATGCGGCGGCCCTCGCGCAGGAGGGCGCCGACGAATGCGGCGGGCTGTGCACCCCGGCGCTGCGTAACCCGGCCGGCCAGCCGTTGACCGGCCGACAGCGCGAGATCGTCGAACTCGTCGTCGCGGGCCTGTCCAACAAGCAGATCGCCGAGCGGCTGGTGATGTCCGTGCGCAGCGTGGAAGGTCACCTGTACCGGGCCTGTCAGCGGGTGGGTGCCAGTTCACGTGAGCAGCTCGCCGCCATCATCCGTCGTGGTCCGACGGGGCCGGCATGATGTGCGGGCGCAGCATGTCCGCGGCCTCGCTCTGGTAGGCGTGCTCGGCCCACTCCAGCGGCGTAGTGCCGAAGCGACGATCCGTGATCGTCGCATCGGCCCCGGCGTCGAGCAGACGCCGGATCAGCTCGATATCGCCGGACCAGGCGGCATGGTGCAGTGCCGTCGCGCCTTCGTCGTCGAGCGCGTTCGGATCGTCCGGGAACACCGGCGCGACCACGTCCACTCCGGATACGTCGATCCCGTGCCGGGCGAGCAGCTCGAGTCGATCGGTGAACCCGTGTTCGGCGGCCCAGCCGACCTGCCGCCGCCACATCTCGTCGCGGGATTCCATGGCCTCGCCGAGGCGCAGCTCCCACGGGCTGGGTCCGGCGTCGGCCAGTCCGTGCCCGAACAGCAGTTCCAGGTGCGAGTTGTCGGCGCGGAACATCCGGTTGTACAGCGTCTGCTGGTCGACCGGATGGGCGCCTCTGGTCAACAGCAGGCTGGCCAGCTCGGCTGCGATCGGATGCCTGGGCTGACGACGCGGGCCCTGCTCGCCCTCGCCGAAAACCCCGGTCAGGACCGTGAACGGTGTGGACAACCCGCACCAGAGGTAGCCGGCGTTCGGATCGGCACCGGCATCGAGCAGCAGGGCCGCGGCAGTGAGTACGTCGTTACCGTTGTGGCCCAGCGGAACTCGGGAATAGGCCAGGTACATCAGCGGAACCCAGCCGAACGGCCCGCCGCCGGAGTTCGCCGACGCGGGCCTGGTGGTCAGGTGCCGGGCCAGTGCCGCCGGATCTGAAGCCGACGCGGCGGCCCAGATGTGCCGATCGACGAGGTCGGGCTCGGTCGCGAGCAGGGTCGCGGCGGCTTCCCAGCGTGGCGGTGCGTCGGTCTCGTTGTAGCGCAACGATGCCCACGAACAGAACCGGTCGGCAGCGCCAAGGGCATCCTCGTCGAGGGCACCGGGGTCGACGCTGAGCGTCGCCGCGTCGCGCAGGTAGTGCACGAGCCGGGGCCAGCTGCTGAAACCGTAGTCGCGGGCGACGGCGAACTGCGCATCGTGCAGCGGAATGCGCTTCGCGCGCTGCAGCTTGCGGGCTTGCCCACGCAGATGGTCGATCGAGGGATTGCTCGGCAGACGGCTGGCCATGACGGCCTCCTCTCACATACCCGCGTCCGCGATCGGGCTGAGAAGAGGTCGGTCACAGGTCGACTAACCGGCAGGGAGGCTGAGCCCCTTCGAGCGGACGTCGGGCGTTCCTGCACGCCCGACGTCACTCTACCGCTCCGCGAGAGTGCGTGGAATGTCGACGTTTTGCGGTGTGTCGGCCGACAAACACGCACGCTCGCGGTGCAGGGGAACGGAGGAACTACGTGCAGACAGCGCCGACGGCGGCCGACTGGACCAGCTTGGTGTACTTGGCCAGCACGCCGGTCTTGTACCGCGGCGGCAGCGGTTCGAAACCGGCCTTGCGCGCCTCGAACTCGGCCTCGTCGACCAGCACGTCGAGCGTGCCGTTGGCGACGTCGAGACGGATGCGGTCACCGTCGCGGACGAACGCGATCGGCCCGCCGTCGACCGCCTCGGGGGCGATGTGCCCGACGCACAGACCCGTCGTCCCGCCAGAGAAGCGGCCGTCGGTCATGAGCAGCACGTCCTTGCCCAGCCCGGCACCCTTGATGGCGCCGGTGATGGCCAGCATCTCGCGCATGCCCGGGCCGCCCTTGGGGCCCTCGTAACGGATGACGACGACGTCGCCGTGCGTGATGGTGCCGTCCTCCAGCGCATCCAGTGCCGCCCGCTCGCGCTCGAAAACCCTTGCGGTGCCTTCGAAAACGTCGGACTCGAAGCCGGCCGACTTCACGACGGCGCCTTCGGGAGCCAGCGAGCCGTGCAGGATGGTGATGCCGCCCGTCGGGTGGATCGGGTTGTTCATCGCGCGCAGCACCTTGCCGTCCGGGTCGGGCGGCGCGATGTGGGCGAGGTTCTCGGCCATGGTCTTGCCGGTGACGGTGAGGCAATCACCGTGCAGCAGACCGGCATCCAGCAGCGCGCGCATGACCACCGGGACGCCGCCGATCTCGTCGACGTCCTTCATGACGTGGCGGCCGAAGGGCTTCACGTCGGCCAGGTGCGGCACCTTGTTGCCGATCCGGGTGAAGTCGGCCAGCGTCAGCTCGACCTCGGCCTCACGGGCGATCGCCAGCAGGTGCAGCACCGCGTTGGTGGACCCACCGAACGCCATCACCACGGCGATGGCGTTCTCGAAGGCCTCCTTGGTGAGGATGTCGCGGGCGGTGATGCCGCGGCGCAGCATCTCCACGACGGCCTCGCCCGACTTGCGGGCGTACTCGCCGCGCCGCTTGTCCACGGCCACCGGAGATGCGCTGCCCGGCAACGACATCCCGAGTGCCTCGGCCGCCGACGCCATGGTGTTGGCGGTGTACATGCCGCCACAGGCGCCCTCACCCGGACAGATCGCTCGCTCGATGATGTCGACGTCCTCACGCGACATCAGCCCGCGCACGCAGGCGCCGACCGCCTCGAAGGCGTCGATGATCGTGACTTCCTTCTCGGTGCCGTCGGTCAGCTTGGCGACGCCGGGCATGATCGACCCGTTGTAGAAGAAGACGCTGGCCAGGTCCAGGCGGGCCGCGGCCATCAGCATGCCGGGGATGGACTTGTCGCAGCCGGCCAGCAGCACGGTGCCGTCCAGGCGCTCGGCCTGCACCACGGTCTCGACGCTGTCGGCGATCACCTCACGCGAGACCAGCGAGAAGTGCATGCCCTCGTGGCCCATCGAGATGCCGTCGGACACCGAGATGGTGCCGAACTCCAGCGGGTAGCCGCCGGCCTCGTGCACGCCGGCCTTGACGTCCTGGGCCAGGCGCTGCAGCGACATGTTGCAGGGCGTGATCTCGTTCCACGACGACCCGACGCCGATCTGCGGCTTGACCCAGTCCTCGTCCCCCATGCCTACCGCGCGGAGCATTCCGCGGGCAGCGGCCTTCTCCAGGCCGTCGGTGACGTCACGGCTGCGGGGCTTGATATCGGGCTGGTCGGAAGACATGCAGGTAAGTATGCCCCCGGGTTAGTTAGCCGCCCAAATTCTTATCGATACTGGTAGGGGGCATAGGTCAGCCGGTCCACTCGGTGGACTTGACGGTCAGGTCGAGTCCGCTGAGGAAACCCACCAGGGTGCACACAATCGACACCACGGGCCAGATCCACAGCCAGCGCCGGGTGAAGAAGACCATGACGATGCTTCCGATCAGGCCGACGGCCAGCCCGCCGCCGATCCAGCCGAAGGTCGTCGGGTAGACCTGGTCGTCGTAGGGGGTCGGGCCGCAGGTCGCATGGCAGGTGTCTGTCGACATGGCGAAGAACAACGACAGCCACGCGCCGGCGGCGGCACCGAGGACCGCGACGATCCAGAGCATGACCGCGAGCACGACGGTGGCAACGGTGACCGTCGTGCCGAGCCCGGAGCGGGCTGCGGCGTTCGCCGGTGGCGGATAGCCCGGCGGCGGATAGCCCGGAGGGCCAGGCCAGGGAGGCTGTGACATCGCATCGAGCGTATCGGCCCCGGCGGTGGATGGTCGGCACCATTTCGCCCGGCCAAAACGATATGCATACCCCGGTGGGGTACCCGTATACTTGAGGCATGGACGCGGCTGACAACTCGGGTGCACATGGCTACTCGGCGCAGAAGGAGAACTACGCCAAACGGCTGCGCCGGATCGAAGGCCAGGTCAGGGGCATCGCCAAGATGATCGACGAGGACAAGTACTGCATCGACGTCCTCACCCAGATCAGCGCCGTCAACAGTGCGCTGCAGTCCGTTGCTCTCGGCCTGCTCGACGAGCACCTCGGGCACTGCGTGACACAGGCGGTATCCGAAGGCGGCGATCAGGCCGAGGCCAAGCTGGCCGAGGCGTCGGCGGCCATCGCCCGCCTGGTCCGCTCCTAGTCGCCCAGCGCCTGTTCGATCCGCTCGACCTTCGCGGTGAGCTGCCCGGTGTAGCCGGGCCGGATGTCGGCTTTCAACACCAGGCTGACACGTGAGGACACCGCGGCCACCGCGTCGACGGCCAGTTTCACCACGGCCATCACCTCATCCCATTCACCTTCGATATTGGTGAACATGGCGTTGGTCTCGTTGGGCAGACCCGAAGCCCGCACCACCCGCACCGCCTCGGCGACCGCGGCGCTGACACTTCCGGTTTCATCCCCGCCCGTCGGGCTGATGCTGAACGCGACAATCACAGAAACGATTGTGCGCTCGCGTTTGTAACGCTGTGGCGGTCAGAGCGTCGGAATGCCCGCACTGCAACCATTGCGCATCCTCTCGGGTCGGCAACCACGCACGGCAACGTTATGGCACTACCGTGGCATTCCAGCATGACCTTCAGCGTCACCGGCGAATCACTCCCCGCCCACACCAACCCGTGGACACCGCGCGTTGCCACGCAACTCGCCGTACTCGCGGCGGCGGCGTTCGTCTACGTCACCGCCGAGATGCTGCCGGTCGGTGCGCTTCCGGCGATTGCCACCGACCTTGACGTCAGCGAGGGCCTGGTCGCCACGCTGATGGCCAGCTATGCCCTGGTCGCCGCGCTGACCACGGTCGCCCTGGTGCGGTTGACGGCGCGCTGGCCGCGACGCCGGACCCTGGTCGCGACACTGGTGTGCCTGACGGTGTCCCAGGTGATCTCGGCGCTGGCCCCGAACTTCGCGGTGCTGGCCGGCGGCCGGGTGCTGTGCGCGCTGGCCCACGGGCTGATGTGGTCGGTGATCGCGCCGATCGGTGCCCGCCTGGTTCCGGCCAGCCACGCCGGCCGGGCCACCGCCGCGGTCTATGTGGGCACGGGCCTGGCCCTGGTGGTGGGCAATCCACTCGCCGCGGCGCTCAGCGAGATGTGGGGCTGGCGGACCGCCGTGACGGTCATCGCCGGGGCCGCGGCCGTCGTGGCCGTTGCCGCGTGGGCCATGCTGCCGCCGCTCGCTCCGGGTACTGCCAAGGCTTCCGCGGCGCCACGCGCGCACCGGCGCAACGGCCGTCTGGTCACCCTGTCGGTGCTCACCCTGATCGGGGTCACCGGGCACTTCATCGCCTACACCTTCATCGTCGTCATCATCCGGGACGTGGTCGGGATCCACGGGCCGCACCTGGCCTGGCTGCTGGCCGCCTACGGCGTCGCCGGTCTGGCCGGGATGGCCGCCATGGCCCGGCCCCTGGACCTGTGGCCCAAGGCCTCGGTCCTGAGCTGTCTGGCCGTGCTGGCCGCCGCGCTGCTGGCCCTGTCGGTGCTGGCCGTCGCATCGTGGTCCGGAGTGGCCGCGGTGGTGCTCGGGGCGGTGGCGGTGGTGGTCTGGGGCGCGACGTCCACGGCCTTGCCGCCGATGTTGCAGGCGTCGGCGATGCGCACCGCTCCGGACGATCCCGACGGCGCCTCGGGTCGCTACGTCGCGGCCTTCCAGGTCGGCATCATGGGCGGCGCGCTGCTCGGCGGCGCGATCTACGACTACGGCGGTGCGGCACCGACCGTCAGCGCCGCCGCGGCCCTGATCATCGTGGCGATGGGCGGCGTTGCGTTGTCTCGCGGCGTATTCGCAGTTTCCTGCCCTGCCACCGAAAAGTAACGCGAGCACGCTCACAGTCGATAAACACCGCAGTTCAGCGCCGTCGTATCGGTCGCTGTCGGGGAATGACACGCTCTCGCGGCAGTAGCTGGTGGTTGCGTTGTGAGACACTGGAGCGAGTTGTGCTGTCTGGAGGTAACTCATGCCGAAATCGGCAAAGCATCGACTGATCACCGCATTCATGGCCGCCGGAGTGGTCGGTGCAATGGTGCTCAGCCCATCCGCCTACGCGGACCCCGAGGTGCCGCCGGCACCCGTCGACCCCGTCGTCCCGGGCCCCCCGCCGGGCGCGTACATCCCCCCGCTGCCGGCCGACCCGGCGGCTCCGGCCGCCGCCGATCCGGGCGCTCCGACGACACCCGCGCCGATCATCAACTACGGCTCCCCGACCGTCCCGTTCACCGAAGGCAACGCACCCGGGCAGAACTCCGAGCCCTTCACCGGCGAGGCGCCGTTCCTGCCGCCGTCGTTCAACCCGGTCAACGGGTCGATGGTGGGTGTGGCCAAGCCCATCTACATCAACTTCCAGCGGCCGATCGCCAACCGGCAGATGGCCCAGGACGCCATCCGGATCACCTCCAACCCGCCGGTGGCGGGCCGCTTCTACTGGGTCACCGACACCCAGCTGCGCTGGCGGCCGCAGGACTTCTGGCCGTCCAACACCGTGGTGAACATCGACGCGGCCGGCACCAAGTCCAGCTTCCGGGTGGGCGACTACCTGGTGGCCACGGTCGATGACAAGGCTCACCAGATGGAGATCATGCGCAACGGGAAGCTGGAGAAGACCTTCCCGGTGTCGATGGGCAAGCCCGACGGCAAGCATGAGACCAAGAACGGCACTTACTACGTGCTGGAGAAGTTCCCCGACATCGTCATGGATTCGTCCACCTACGGCGTTCCCGTGGACTCCAAGGAGGGCTACAAGCTCAAGGTGAAGGACGCCGTCCGCATCGACAACAGCGGCGTGTTCGTGCACAGCGCGCCGTGGTCGGTTGGCGACCAGGGCAAGCGCAACGTGAGTCACGGTTGCATCAACCTCAGCGCCGAGAACGCCAAGTGGTTCTACGACAACTTCGGCAGCGGCGACCCGGTGGTGATCAAGAACACCGGTGGTGGCTGGTACAACACGCCGGACGGTGCGTCCGACTGGCAGATGTTCTAAGACAACCTCGATACGACAAAACCCCTGCCCGAAGGCAGGGGTTTTGTCGTATCCGGGCTAGTTCCAGATGCGCACGCGCAGAGCCGGTTCCAGGTACAGCTCGTCGGTGTCGGCCACCTCGAACGCCTCGTAGAAGGAGTCGATGTTGCGGATGACGCCGTTGCAGCGGAATTCCGGCGGTGAGTGGGGATCCACCGCCAGGCGCCGGATCGCCTCGGCATCACGGGATTTGGTCCGCCACACCTGTGCCCAGCCGAAGTAGACGCGCTGAACGCCGGTGAGTCCGTCGATCACCGGCGCCTCCTGGCCCTTCAGCGACAGCTGATAGGCCAGCAGGGCGATGGACAGCCCGCCGAGGTCACCGATGTTCTCGCCGACAGTGAACGCGCCGTTCACGTGGTGGGAGCCGTCCAGCCCGCGAGGGGTGAACCTCTCGTACTGATCGATCAAAGCCTTTGTGCGGACTCCGAATTCGGCTCGGTCGGCGTCGGTCCACCAGTCGACCAGGTTGCCGTCGCCGTCGTACTTGGCGCCCTGGTCGTCGAAACCGTGGCCGATCTCGTGTCCGATCACCGCGCCGATACCGCCGTAGTTGGCCGCGTCGTCAGCCTCGGCGTCGAAGAACGGCGGCTGCAAAATGGCTGCGGGAAAGACGATTTCGTTCATCCCCGGGTTGTAGTAGGCATTGACCGTCTGCGGCGTCATGAACCACTCGTCTCGGTCCACGGGCCCGCCCAGCTTGGCCAGCTCGCGGTCGGAGTTCACGACGTGACCCCGGCGGTAGTTGCCGTACAGGTCGTCACGCTCGACCACCAGGGCCGAGTAGTCGCGCCAGCGGGCCGGATAGCCGATCTTGGGTGTGAACTTGTCGAGCTTCACCAGGGCCTTGGCCCGGGTCTCCGGGGTCATCCAGTCCAGCTCGTTGATGCTGACCCGGTAGGCCTCGCGCAGGTTGGCCACCAACTCGTCCATCCGGGCCTTGGCCTCCGGCGGGAAATGCCGCTCGACGTAGAGCTTGCCCAGGGCATCGCCCATCAGGCCCTCCACCAGCGAGACGCCCCGCTTCCAGCGGTCGCGGTTCTGCTCGGTGCCGCTCAGCGTGCGGCCGTAGAAGTCGAAGTTCTCGGCCACCAGGTCATCGGTCAGCAGCCCGGCCCGCGAATGGATGACACGCCAGCGGGTCCAGGCCTTCCAGTCCTCCAGGTCCTCGCTCGCCCACAGCGCGGCGAACGCCGAGATGTAGTCGGGCTGACGCAGCACCAGCTCGGATACCTTCTCGGGCGTGGTGCCGAGCGCGCCCAGCCAGCCGGTCCAGTCGAATCCCGGAGCGTCGCCGGACAGGTCGGCGAACCGGCGCAGGTTGTAGGTCAGGTCCGCGTCGCGGCGCTTGACCACGTCCCAGTGCGCAGCGGCCAGCTTGGATTCCAGCGCCACGATCCGCGCCGCCGTCTCCGCCTGGTCACCGCCGTACACGAGACCGAACATGCGGGCGATATGGCCGGGGTAGGCGGCCAGGATCTCGGCGTGCTGCTCGTCGCGGTAGTAGGACTCGTCGGGCAGACCGAGGCCGGACTGGCTCATGTGCAGCAGGTACCGCGTCGAGTCCTTGGAATCGGTGTCGACGTACACCCCGGCCCCGCCGGACACCCCGGTGCGCTCCAGGCCGCCCAGCACCGTGGCGAGCGCGTCACTGTCGGCAGCGCCGTCGATCAGGGCGAGCTCGGCCAGCAGCGGCGCCAGGCCGCGCGAGGCGATGCCCTCCTCGTCCATGAAGCTGGCGTACAGATCGCCGATGCGCTGCTCGTCGGAAGGCGACGTGGACCCGGAGGCTGCAGCCTTTTCACTGGCCTGAGTGATCAGATCGCGGATCTGCTCCTCGGCGCGGTCGTGCAGCAGCCGGAAGGCGCCGTCGGTGGCACGGTCGGCCGGAATCTCGTAGTCGGTCAACCAGCGGCCGTTGACATGGCCGAACAGGTCATCTTGTGGGCGGGCCTGCGGGTCGACATGGCTCAGGTCGATACCCGACTTGATCGCTTCTACCGTCACCCCGACATTCTTCCAGAAGGCCGCGGGTGCGCTGGGCGAGTTTCGCTGCCGGTACCCTCACGGCCATGCCCGAGGCGCCGAGCAAGGACAGCACAGCGGATCACCCCAATGGCGTTATCACCGGCTTCGGCTTCGCCTCGGCGGTCGCAGGCCTGATCGCCGTCGTCGCGGTGATCCTGGCCACCATGGTGTGGAACGGACACCGCAGCGAGACCGACGAGCGCGCCTATCAGACCCGGGTGCTGCGGACAGCCGCCGACTGGACCAATGTCCTGATCAACATCAACAAGGACACCGTCGAGACCGGTATGCAGAAGCTGCGCGAGGGCACCGTCGGTCAGCTCAACGCCGACTTCGACGCCGCCGTGGCGCCCTACCGCGACCTGGTGCAGCGGCTGCAGGCCCGCACCACCGGCCAGATCGACTCGGTGTCCATCGAATCGCTGTACCACCCGCCGCCGGGCCCGGACGGTCGCCCGCTGCCCGCACCCAAGACCGACCTGGCCGGGATGGTCTCGCGCACCGACACCGTGCTCGTGGTGGCCACCTCGGTCAGCGAGAACGCCGGCACCGACAAACCTCAGACCGTGCGCTGGACCCTGCGGCTGGACGTCTCCGACGTCGACGGCACCCTGATGGTCTCGCGATTGGAGCCGATCCGATGAGAAACCGGTTGCGCGTCCTGGCGTTCGACATCGCCGCCCCGCTGGCCGCGATCGCCGCTCTGCTCTACATCGGGTTGGCGTTGTCCTGGCCGCTGTGGTGGGTCTCATTGTGTTCGGTGCTGTGCCTGCTGATCGTGCAGGGCGTGATCGTCAACGTCGTGCTGGCCCGTCGCGACGGCGTGACGCTGGGCACCGACGACGATGCCCCGGGGCTGCGGCTCGCGGTGGCCGGCGTGGCCGCCGCCGCCGTGGTGGCCGCGGTGACGGTGGGTTACCTGCGCTGGACCGTGCCCGACCGCACCTTCAACAACGACCGTGACGAGGTGGTGCGCATCGCCAGCAGCGTCTCGGAGGCCACCGCCACGTTCAGCCCGCAGAGCCCGACGGCCTCGATCGACCGCGCCACCGCGATGATGTCGCCGCAGCAGGCCGAGCAGTTCAAGAACGAATTCGCCAATGTGGCAAAGGAATTGACCAGCAAGAACGTGTCGGCGACCGCCGCCACGATCTCGGCCGGGGTGGAGGCGCTGGGTCCGCAGGTGGCCAGTGTGGCCGTGGTGCTGCGCGGGACACAGAGCGCGCCGGGCAAGCCGACCGACAACGCGGTGATGGCACTGCGGGTCGCCCTGAGCAAGACCGACGGCCGCTGGCTCGTCGACAACGTCACCCCGCTGCACTCGCGCTAGGCGCGCTCAGCGCGTCAGGCGAGGGGGTAGGAGACCCGGACTATTTCGCGGAACGCTGCGCGGACAGCTTGGCGAACCGGTCCGAGAGCCGTTGCATGCGCAGCAGGAGCGAGGCCGGCGGGCTGGTGGTGCCTTCCAGATAGTCGGCGAACGACTCGTTGGATACGCCGACGCGCGAAGCGAACTCGGGTGCCTGCAGTTCGGAGCGGCGCAGCATGGCCTGGATCTGGCGGGCCACCTCGGCACGCTCGGTGGCCTCCAGGTGCTCACGCGTGCGTACCAGCACTTCCGAGAGCGCCTTCGAGACCCCGTAGGGGCGGGCGGTCTGCAGCACTTCCTCGACCTGCCGGGCGGTCCGGCCGTACGGGTCACGCTTGATGGCGGCGACGATGCGCTGCCAGACCGCCATGTCGTCGGTCTCCAACGCCGCACGGATCGCCGCGGTCGGCCAATACTCGACCGGCCGCTCGTCGAATGCGGGTTGACGCTGCGGCGGTGCGGCCTTCGCCGGACGTGACTGTCGCGGCGGTGCCGGCTGCTGCGAGCGCTGTACCGGTGTGCGTGGTGTCTGCGTGCTTTGCCCCTGTGTGCGCTGTGCCTTGGTGTCCTGCCCAGAAGCGCGATGCTCCTGTGTCCGTTGTACCTGGGTGGGCGCGTTCTGGGGGCGTTGTGCGGAACTGCGTTGCGCCGAAGTGCGCGGGGTCGTGGTTCGCGGGGTGGCCGCGCGCGGTGTGGTCGACGTCCGCTGGGTCGCAGCGGCGCGTGGGGTCGCGGTCCGCTGAGCCGAGGTGCGTTGCGCCTGGGGAACTTGGGTGCGCTGACTCGGGGGACGCCGGGTTGACGATTGGACCGGCTGAACCTCGTCGCGGCGCGCCATCCGCGCATCCCTCGGATCCCGGACGTCGGGGGCCAACGTCACTTCGCCTCCTCCAGCATTGCTACCGCAACCGACAGGCAGCGCTGCCTGACCTTCTCCCATTCGGCAGCCGCATCCGGGTCCGACATCACGAAATCGTGTTCATCGGACGGTTGCGGGTCGGCCAGCCGGCGCACCAGCTGCGTGGCCACCCACCTGCTCTTCGGGTTCTGCCCACAGTAATACCGGTCCATGCCCGACAACACCAGAGCTGCCGTCTCGGTTTCGACCGAATCGACGAGTTCAGCAAACTCCTCAAAGTCTTTGGTGCTGTTACGGCACATGATCAGATAACTTTTCAGCCGCAGCGTTTCGGCACCGGTCGGGATCTGCAGCCGATCACCGGTCGGCAGTTGCACATTCGTGGTCTCCACCGGGCCGAGTCGCTCCATCTGGGTGAGCTGCGCGTCGGCCTCGGTCTCCAGCGCGTCCACCGCGACCGAGAGCCTGCCCCGCCACATCGTCACCGGGTGCACGCCGGGGCACCGTTTCGGGCCACCGGGCCGTCGCGCCGCCAGCCGAGAGGACGGTTTGCTGCAACCGCTGAACGCCAACGGGTCGGTCACGATGATCGTTTGCGGGGCAAGGGTTTTCATCCGTGCGGCCGTGCGCACCATCATGCGGAGGTCTGATCCGCTCGGACCCAGCGCGGAGATGTCGTCGGGGATGATCACCAGATCGGTGACCTCGACCTTGGGCAACGGCTTCTCGAAATCGACTTCGGGCAGCAGGCGATCCAGCCAGTGCGGCAGCCACCAGTTCCATTCGTCGAACATGGCCATCAGGGCCGGCACCAGGATCAGCCGGACCACCGTCGCGTCGACCGCGATGGCCACCGCGCACGCCACACCGAGCTGCGCCACCAGCGGCATACCGGCAAAAGCGAAACCGATGAACACCGCGATCATGATCAGCGCGGCGCTGGTGATGGTGCGCGCGCTCGTGCTCACCCCGTAGGCAACCGCGTCCCGGGTGCTGTTGGTCTGCAGGAACCGTTCCCGAATCCGGGTGAGCAGAAAGATCTCGTAGTCCATCGACAGACCGAAGGTCATCGCCAGGACGAGCGGCGGCACGGTGCTGTCGAGCGAGCTGATCTTCTCGAAACCCAGCCCCTCGAACCAGCCCCACTGGAAGACGACCACCAGGCTGCCGTAAGCCGCGGCGACCGACAGCACGGTCATCAGCACGCCCTTGAGGGCCAGGAACACCGATCGGATCGACACCAGCAGCATCACGAAGGCGATCAAGGCGACGAACAGGAACACCAGCGGCTGGGTACTGGAGACCCGGTCGTCGAAGTCCTTGATCAGCGCGGTCGGACCACCCACGTCGACGCGTGCGTTCGAGCCCGCGGCCTGCGGCAGCTTGTCGCGCATCCAGTCGATCGACTCGCGGGCGGCCATGTCCTCGGGGTCCACCGCCAGCACGGCCGACAACAGCGCACTGGTGTTGTTGTCGGCGAACACCGGCGGCTGCACGGTCTGCACCTGGGGCGCGCGGGTCATCTCCTGGCGCACCGCGTCGAGCGTGGCGGTGCCCTTGGCACTGTCAGCGGCGCCGTCGGGGAACGTCACCAGCACCCGCACGGGGCCGAGCGCTCCGGGGCCCAGCGCGTCGGCGGCCGCGTTGACCCCGCCGCGGATCTCGTGGGTGGGCTCGAACTGGCGCTGCATGCTGTTGCCCAGCACCATGCCGAACGCCGGCGCGGCCAGGACCAACAACAGGATCGTCGCGCCCACGGCCGAGGCCCACGGACGGCGCATCACCGCACCTGTCCACCGGGTCCAGAACCGCGACTGACTCGCCTCGGCGCGCCGGGACCAGTGCAGGTACGACGAACGCTTGGCGGCGGCCTGGCCGAACGTTGCCAGCACGGCCGGGGTCAGGGTGGTGGAGGTGAGCACCGCGACCGCGACGGCCAGGATCGCGCCGGTGGCCATCGACACCAGCACCGGGGTGTTGATGATGTAGATGCCGGTGACCGAGGCGATGACGGTGAGTCCGGACAGGGCCACCGCCAGGCCGGAGGTGGCCATCGCGGCGTCGGCCGCGTCGGCCGGGTCACGGCCTGCGCGCAACTCCTCGCGGTAGCGCATCAGGATGAACAGCGAGTAGTCGATGGCCAGTGCGATGCCGAACATCGACACCGTCGACGTGACGAACACGCTCATCTGGGTGTACATCGACAGCAGATAGACCAGGCCCATGGTCACCACGACCGTGCAGATGCCGAGCACCAGCGGCAGCGCCGCGGCGGCCAGTGAGCCGAACACCGCAAGCAGCACGATCAGGACGATCGGCATGTTCCACTTCTCGGCCGCGGCGATGTCGTGCTTGGTGGCCTGGGTGGCGGCGGCACCGAGTGCGCCCTGCCCGATGACGTAGAACTTGACCTTGCCGTTCTCGCTCTCGCCCGGCTCCTCGCCGTGCACACCGACCTTCTGGCGCAGCTGCTTGGCCACATCCACCGCGCCGGTGTTGTTGAAGTCCAGTTGCAGCGTGATCACGTACGGCCGGTCCGGTTGCGGCGCCGGCTGTTGCGGATTCGGCACGATCTTGACGCTGGGCACCTCGCCGGCGATCTTCTCCAGCGTGGCCACCGCGGCGTTCATGTCCTGGAACGAGGCATCCGCGCGGGGCGAGGCGATCAGGGCAAGCGGGGACGCGCCCTGATCCGGGAAATGTTCCTCGAGCTGTCGCTGGACGTGGAGCGACTGTGAACCTTCGACGTCGAAACCGCCGCCGGTGAGATTGGACGACTGGTTGATCGCGAGGTAGATCGAGGGCACCAGAAGCAACAACCATGTCGCGAAAACCGCCCAGCGGAATCTGCGCAGATAGCTGCTCAAGCGCATCATGAACTGCTGGATGCGACTTCCCCGCTTTCTCCCCCCAACCTGGCTGGGCGTGTCCTGGCTCGTACCAGCGAGAGCGTACCTCCACCGGTGTAATGTGGCTCGCTCTCTTGCAGTTCTGAGATCACGCTGAGACATCTCACAGCTGACATCCGTAGCGTTGAGGCCACCGCTGCGCCGGCAGTGCTAACAGAACGGCCCTCTCCGGCGACATAGCTTCCGACGACCCCGGCTGACGTGTGCGCCGGGGCCCACGCTGAAGGAGTACTCCATGCAACCGACCAACGGTGGTTTGCGCCGCGGTCTGGCCGCCGCCCTCGCGGTGACCGGCGCAGGCGGTGCGATGGTGGCCGCGCTCATGGTTCCGTCCGCCACGGCTGCGACCGATCCGTGTGCCGCCAGCGAGGTCGCCCGCACCGCGGGCAGTGTGGCCACCAACATCGGCAACTACCTGGACACGCATCCGCAGACCAATCAGGCGCTGACCACGATCAGCCAGCAGCAGGGTGGTGCCCAGTCGATCGCCGCCCTCAAGACCTACTTCGATGCCAACCCGCAGGCGGCCAAGGACATCCAGCAGTTGCAGCAGCCGCTGGCCAGCCTGGGCAGCCGATGCAAGTTGCCGGTCACCCTGCCGCAACTCATGGGGCTGGCGCAGGCCACGCAGCAGGGCGGCGGAACCGCCACCGGTGGTTTGCCTGGCGGGCTGCCGTCGGCGCAGAACGTCGGGGTCCCCAGCGCCTCGGTGCCGGCTCAATCGTCACCGGCCTCGTCGGTGACATCGGGCTACGGTCCGCTTCCGGGCCCCGCAACGTCCTCGACGCGCTAGTCCGGCCGGCTCCGCGTCGCCGATGATGGGCCCGCTGAACTGCGGGTTCACCAGGCGACGGGCCGGTTTGCGCGCAAGGCAAGAAAGTCGTGACGGATTCTGCTTAGCTTTCCTTCAGCCGTTAACCGCTTGGGGTTACGGCCTTCCACATGCGAAGAAGGAGCTTGACCATGTTGCTCTCGGCCCGAAATGCGCGGCGCGTGGTAGCTGGCGTGGCCGGCGCCGGCGCGGTAGCCGGTGCGATGCTGTTCGGCGCCATCCCGTCGGCGCTGGCCGACCCGGCGAACAACCCCCCCAACTGCACCGCTGCCGATCTGGCCGGCGTGGCTTCGGGTGTGTCGGCATCGACCTCGGCGTACCTGTTCACCCATCCCGATGTGAACAATTTCTTCACCAGCCTGGAAGGCCTGCCGCGTGAGGAGGTCCGCACCAAGGTGCACGACTACCTCGAAGCGAACCCGCAGACGAAGGCCGAGCTGACCGGAATCCGCCAGCCGCTGGTAGACCTGAAGAACCGCTGCGGCGAAGCTCCGGCTCCCTCCATCCCGTAACCGAGTGCGGGTGGAAGCAACCCCCGCCAGCGGCGAAGGACTCGTGACGCCCGAGAGCGTGCACCGCACGGTGCTGATGGTCGACGACGACCCGGATGTGCGTACCTCCGTAGCCCGCGGACTGCGGCATTCGGGGTTCGACGTCCGGGTCGCGGCGTCCGGCAAAGAGGCGCTGCGCTTGTTGTCCAACGAGTCGCACGATGCGCTCGTTCTCGACGTCCAGATGCCCGAACTCGACGGTGTCGCCGTGGTCACCGCGCTGCGGGCATTGGGAAACGAGATCCCGATCTGCGTGCTCTCGGCCCGCGACACGGTCAACGACCGCATCGCGGGGCTGGAAGCCGGCGCGGACGATTACCTGACGAAACCGTTCGACCTCGGCGAGCTCGTGGCACGGCTCAACGCGCTGTTGCGCCGCGCCAGCCATGCCGAGCGTGCCTCGGACACCATGACCGTCGGGGCGTTGACCATCGACACCGCCCGCCGGCTGGTGTTCGTCGGCGGCGACCGCGTCGACCTGACCAAGCGGGAATTCGACCTGCTGGCCGTGTTGGCGGAGAACACCGGTGTGGTGTTGTCCCGGCAGCGGCTCCTCGAGCTGGTCTGGGGATACGACTTCGACGTCGACACCAACGTGGCCGACGTCTTCATCTCGTATCTGCGGCGCAAGCTCGAGCGGCCGGACGTCCCCCGCGTCATCCACACCGTTCGCGGGATCGGTTACGTGCTGCGGGAAGAGCCGTGAGGAACTACCGGTAGGTGCGGATCTTCGGCATCTTCCGTTCCGCGTCATTGCGCACCAGGGTCGCAGTGGCCTCGGCGTTGGCGGCAGCGGCGGTCGTCGCCGTGTTCACGATCCTGACCTCGGTGGTGCTGGCGAACAACGACTCCGCGCAGCTGGACCGCAGGCTCGATGCGATCGTCGACGCGAGCATCAGCCCCGAACATCTGCAGGACCCGACCCGAGGGGTGCTGACCACCGGCCGGTCGCGGTCGACGGGGCAGGTGGTGTTCCAGCGCGGCTTCCAGTTGCCTGCGCTGCCGCCGGGCACCGAGACCGTACAGGTCAACGGAGTCGACTACCGGGTGCGCACCGTCCACGTGGACCAGCACGGCGGGGTGCTGATGTCCATCGGCATCCGGGCCGACAGTATCTTGCTGAATCCCAACCGAATTCCGCTGTACGTCGGATTCGGTGTGGTCACGGTGCTGGTGGCCGGGGGATTGGGCTGGCTGCTGGCCGGGCCGGCGATCCGGCCGTTGCGCAAGCTCACCGAGCACACCTCGAAACTGGACAGCGGCACCGACACGATGCCGAAGGTGCGCGGCGTGCGGGAGGCCGAGGATCTGTCGGAGGCCATGGCCGGGATGCTCACCCGGCTGGCAGCCGCGCAGCGGGCCACCACCAATTCGCTTCAGGCCGCACAGGATTTTGCCGCCAATGCCGCGCACGAACTGCGTACCCCGCTCACCGCGATGCGCGCCGATCTGGACACCCTGCGAATCCACAACCTGCCCGAGTCCGAACGTGACGAAGTGGTGGCCGACCTGTCCCGTGCACAGCGCCGCGTCGAGGCGATCATCACCGCGCTCGGCCAGCTCGCGTCGGGCCAGCTCGCCCAGGCCGAGGACCGTGAACTGATCGACATCACCGATCTCCTCGACCGGGTGGCCAGGGAGAACTCCCGCCCCGGCGGTACTGTCCGGATCGAGGTACAGGTGGCCGATGACATCGGCCTGGTGCTGGGGTGGCCCGGTGGGCTGCGCATCGCGGTGGACAACCTGGTGCGCAACGCGATCGTCCACGGCGAGGCCGGCCGGATCGTGCTGACCGCTCACCGCAGCGGCAACCACCTGATCATCACCGTCGACGACAACGGGCGCGGGTTACCGGTCGAGGAGCACCAGACCGTTCTGGGCCGGTTCCGCCGGGGTAGTACCGCGATGGCGGGCGGCTCCGGGCTGGGGCTGGCTTTGGTGGCGCAGCAGGCTCAGTTGCACGGCGGCGAGATCACCTTGTCCGACGGGCCGCTGGGCGGTCTGCGTGCCATCCTGACGGTGTCCATCTCACCGAGCGGGGATGCGGCTCAGGCGGATTGACGGCGGCGCACGGCGGCCAGCGCCCCGCGCCAGCCCAACAGCAGCACCGCGGTCACCAGGGAGGCGACCACGATGAAGCTGACCGCCACACCGGCCGAGGTCAGCTTGCGCAGCACCATGCCCACCACCACGGTGCTGACCCACACCACGACCCCGGTGGGCGCCAACGACGTCGGGCGCTGCCAGCCGCGGGAGAGCGCCCAGCCCACCACGGTGCCGGTCAGAAACGGCCAGGCCGTCTCGGCCACCCCGGCCACCGTGATGCCCTCGGCATGGCTGCGCCGTCCGATCGTGCAGAACACCACCACGCAGATCAGGTCGGTCACGAACGCCGCGCCGCTAGCTCGTCGCATAGGTCATCACATCCAATACCAGTGGGCTGACGTCGGTTTGGTCGCGCTCGGCGAAGCCCGGTTGCCGTGCGGCCGGCTTGCCGTCGAACAGTGCGTCGGCGGCGGCCAGCGAAGTGAGCCGGGAATCGAGCCGGAACGATTTGAAGGTAAATGGTAAACCATTGGACGCCAACGGATCCGGGCCGTCCATCACGTGGAAGTGCAGGTGTGGCGCATCTGAGTTGCCGGAATTGCCCAAGCCGCCGATGACCTGACCCGCGCTGAGTTTGTCACCGGGCTTGACCTTGAGGCTGTTCGGCTGCAGGTGCGCGTAGAAGGCGAAGTTGCCGTCGCCGATGTCCTGAACGATGTGGTTGCCGCCGTACTGCTGCAGGGTGAGGCCGCTCGGTGTGACCCCGGGGACCTGCTCGGTGAGTCCGTCGAGCACCGCCACCACCGGTCCGTCGGCCACCGCGTGGATCTCGGCGCCGAAATACGGGTAGCTCGACACCTGGGCCCGGTTGCCGGTGAACAGCCGCCCGTCGGCGCCGAGCTGCACATAGTCGATCGCGAATCGTTCTGCCGCCCAAACCTTTCCGTTGATCGGGTTGAGCGCCATGCGGTGCGGGGTCATATCGCAGCAGCTGTTGGCGTCCACCCAGTTGTCGCCGGTCAGTGGCGGGGCGATGGACACCGGTTTGCGGGTCTGCACCGAGACCGGGGCCACCGACTCGGTCAGTGTCGGCGGGACGAGTGGCGGCATCGGCTTGGCCACGGTGATCGCGAGTTCGTGGGTGAGTTGGGTGGGCACCTGCGCCGGATCGTCGGCGACCACATCCAGCCACACGTAGGCGCTTTGGCCGGGGCCCAGCACATTGGTCCCTACGGCGGAATTGCCCACGGCCCTGGTCCAGTACTTGAGGCTGTCCCCGGTCAGGGTGAGCAGCTTGCGATCACCGGTCGCGGCGCTCAGCGAGTTGAGGGTGACGTTGGCGGGCGAGGTGTTGGTCAGCATCAGTTCGTAGGCCAGATGTGTGCGGCCATCGGTGGCCGCGACCGGGACCGGTTCGGCCAGAACCGATCCCACCACCGGCGTGACCGCCGGAGGCGGGGTGGTGGTTGTGGGGGATTCGGACTCCGGAGCCTGCGCCGAGGAGCATCCGGCCAAGGTCAGGGCGAGCACCGCGATCGGATACCGCATGCGCATGGACGTCTCCTAGTGCTCGGGGTCGGGGTTCGGGTTGGCCCGCGGCTCATCTGCCGGCTCACCGGCGTCGGGGTCGATGTCCTTCTCGGTACGGAACATGAAGAAGAACACCACCCAACCGATCGTGGAGATGAAGATCCAGCTCACCAGCCGGTAGATGAGCATCGCCGAGATGGCCGAGGCCAGCGTCATCCCGGACGAGACCAGGCCGGGCACCAGCACGGCCTCCACCACCAGCAGACCGCCGGGCATCAGCGGGATGGACCCCACCGCGCGGGCCGCGGCGTAGGCAACGGTCACCCCGGCCAGCGAGGGGTGACCTCCCGCGGCATAGCAGGCGAACGCCAGGCAGGCGACGTCGGCGACCCAGTTGAACATCGACCAGCCGAATGCCACCGAGAGTTCCCGACGGCCCAGGCTGACCGACTCCAGTTGCTGCAGGATCTCGCGCCACTTGGCCAGCCCGGTGTCCGAGGGCTTGCCGCGCAACGAGTTGACCCAGGACAGCACCTTGGCGCCGATCCCGTCGATCAGTTCGGGTCTGGTGGCCACGGCCTGGGCCAGCAGGATGATCGCCAGGAACGCGCCGAGAGAGAAGATCAGCGACAGCGGGTTCTTGCTGGCGCCGAGCATGAGCGCCCCACCGAGGCCGAGCAGTGCCAGGCCCACGATCTGCAGCACGCCCGACATCACCAGCTGCCACGACGCCACCAGCGGGGAGGCGCCCCAGATGCGTTGTTGGCGGTAGACGAACGTCGCCGAGAGCACCGGCCCGCCGGGCATGGTGGTCGACAGTGCGTTGCCGGCGTAGAACGCGGCTTCGGAACGCCACTGCCGCACGGGCACTCCGGCCGAGCGCAGCAAGGTCCGCTGGATCTGCGCGAAACTGTGCATCGAGGCCATCGCGGCGCCCACCGCCGCCAGCACCCACCATCCGTTGGCGCTCAGCAGGCTGCGCCACGCCTTCGCCAGCTGGTCCCAGACCAGGGTCACCTCGACGGCGAGCACGACGACCGCGAGGGCGATGATCACCCACCGCACCCACCAGTACTTGCCGCGCGTGGAGCCGGCCCGCTCCCGGGCCGTATCGGCCGGCGCGTCCTGTGACACGCCCTACAGGGTAACCGCGCAGGTAGTGACGACATCGCCGGTTACGGCGGCGCGCCGCATTAGGCTACCGACATGTCACCGGATCCTGTTGCTGATGAGGCCGTCACGCCGTTCGTCCGCAAGGTCGCTGCCTGGTCATGGCGCCTGCTGGTCATCCTGGGCGCCGTCGTGGCATTGCTATGGCTGATCAAACACCTTGAGGTCATCGTGGTGCCGGTGGCGCTGGCCACCATGGTGGCGGCGTTGCTGCTGCCCGCCGTCGACTTCATGGACCGCCGCGGCGCGCCGCGCGGCGCCGCCGTGGCGCTGGTGTTGCTCGCCAGTTTCGCGGTGGTGGGCGGCATCCTGAGCTTCGTCATCTCCCAATTCATCGAGGGTGCACCGCAACTGGTGGAACAGGTGACCCGAAGCATCGACGGGCTGCGCAACTGGCTGATCAACGGTCCGCTGCAACTGAGCAAGGAGCAGATCGACCAGGCCGGCAACACCGCGATCGATGCGCTGCAGCGCAACCAGGAGAAGCTCACCACCGGTGCGTTGTCCACCGCGGGCACCCTCACCGAACTGCTCACCGGCGCGCTGCTGGTGCTGTTCACGCTGATCTTCCTGCTGCAGGGCGGGCGCAACATCTTCGCGTTCGTCACCAAGGTGTTTCCGACCCATGTGCGCGAACGGGTCCGTGACGCCGGCCGGGCCGGCTTCCACTCGCTGGGCGGTTACATGCGGGCGACGTTCCTGGTGGCCCTGGTCGATGCGGTGGGCATCGGTACCGGCCTGGCGATCATGGGTATCCCGCTGGCCCTGCCGCTGGCCTCGCTGGTGTTCATGGGCGCCTTCGTCCCGCTGGTCGGTGCGGTCGTCGCCGGATTCGTGGCGGTGGTGGTGGCACTGCTGGCCAAGGGCTTCGTCTACGCCCTGATCACGCTCGGCCTGATCATCGCGGTGCAGCAGCTGGAGGGCCATGTGCTGCAACCACTGGTGATGGGCCGTGCGGTGTCGATCCACCCGCTGGCGGTGGTGTTGGCAATCGCCGGCGGTGGCGTGCTGGCCGGCATCGTCGGGGCCCTGCTCGCGGTGCCCACGGTGGCGTTCATCAACAGCTCGACACGGGTGCTGCTAGCGGAGAATCCCGAGGCCGAGGAGGCCGAACTGTCGGAGTCGGAGGGCGTCGTCGTCGAGGAATAACGTCGAACGTCGGCTTGTGGTCGAGATTTCAGCGAATCTTCGAGCACAAGCCAACGTTCGATCAGCGAGCTCTTACAGCCGGCCCTCGCGGCGCAGCAGATCCTGTGCGCTCATCCCGCCGCCACGACGCGGAGGCTCGTCCTGGGGCTTGAACTTCTGGGTCGACGGGTCCTGCTCACGCTGGCGCGGATTCGGACCCGGCCCCGGCCCCTGGCCGGGACGCTGCGCGTTGAACGCTGTCGTCGGCGCACTCCCACCGCCGGCGGGAGGACGTGGCTGTGGCTGCGGCTGCGGCAGACGGGCGCGGTGCAGGTGCCGGGCCGGGAGGCGGCGCGCCATTGGCCGGACCGCCCTTGGCCGGGCCGCCACGCAGCGCACCCAACCACGATTCGATCTCGCGGTCTTCACGCTTGGGGGGAGCGGCCGGACCTCCGGTGGGACGTGCGGTCGGCTGCGGTGTGCGCTCGTTGTTCGCGTTGGTGTTGCCGGTCGCGGTGTTCACCGTGTTGACCGCCGTGTTCACCGCGTTGCGCACGGCGTTGCGGGCCATCGCGAACCGCGTGGTGGCCGGTTCCTGGTTGGGCTGCTGCTGCCGGGGCTGCGCCTGCGGCGGCTGCGCCTGAGGAGGCGTGATCCGTGCCGTGCCCAACGCCGAGGGGGCATTGGTCCGCGGCATCTGCGGACGCATCGGCTCGGCAGCCGGGTGGGTCGGATCGTGCGGCCGCGGTGCGGGCAGGGCGCCGACACCGGCCAGGGCGCGCGGGTCCTCAGCGGACTCCGGGCCCATCGGGCGCTTGCGCTCGTCGGGCAGTTCGGTCTCGCCCAGGCCCATCTTCTGCTGCACGCGCTTCATCCAGTGCGGAGCCCACCAGCAATCGTCGCCGAGGAGCTTCATGATGGCCGGCACCAGGAACATACGGATGACGGTGGCGTCCAGCAGCAGGGCGATGAGCAGGCCGAACGCCAGGTACTTCATCATCACCAGATCGGAGAACGCGAACGCGCCGGCCACCACGGCCAGGACCAGGGCCGCGCCGGTGATGAGGCGGCCGGTGGTCGCGGTACCGATACGGATGGCTTCTGCGGTCGACATGCCCCGTTCGCGGGCCTCCACCATGCGGGAGACCAGGAACACCTCGTAGTCGGTGGACAGACCCCAGATGACCGCGATGATCAGACCGATCATCGGTGCCATGAGTGGCTGTGGTGTGTAGTTCATCAGGCCTGACCCGTGACCGTCGACGAACATCCAGGTCAGGATGCCCATCGTCGAGCCGAGTGTCAGGGCGCTCATCAACGCCGCCTTGACCGGCAGCACGATCGAACCGAAGGCCAGGAACATCAGCACCGTGGTGGTGATGACCAGGATCGTCACCATCAGCGGCAGCCGGGAGAACAGGCTGTGGATCGAGTCCTGTTCCAGCGCCGGGGTGCCGCCGACGAACACGTCGATGCCGTGTGGTGGTTGCAGGGCCCGCAGGTCGGCGATGTTCTGTGCCGCGTCGCCGCGGTTGACCAGGCCGTTCTGGATCACCCGGACCGATTTGTCCTTCGATCCGCTGTCGGTGGCCGGGCGTTCCTTCCACATGGCGTCCGGATTGTTGTCCGGATCGGTGAAGCCCTTGACGGTCATCGCCTTGGCGCGCATGTCGGCGATCTGGGCGTCGGTGATCGGCTCACCGTCTTCACGCTTCATCACCAGGGTGATCTGCTCGGTTCGGAAACCGGGGAATAGCTTGTCGAACTGCTCCTGGGACTGGCGCACGGCGTTGTCCGGCGGCAGGTACTTCTCGCTGATACCCGCGAGTGTGAGCGAGCCGATCGGGAGGACCAGCAGCGTCATGACGACCAGGATCGGCGTGGCGAAGGCGATGGGCCGCTTCATCACGATGTTGACCAGACGGCCCCAGAAGCCTTGCTCGACCTCTTCACGGGTCTTGGTCTTCTGGGTCTTCTCGGCGAACCAGTCGATGATCCGGCGGGAGAACGGCCAGTTGGCCAGGAACGGCACCTTCAGCAGCGTGGTCACGCCGAGCGCGTCGACGCGGGGTCCCAGGATGGCCAGGACGGCGGGAAGCACGGTGATCGACAGGAACGCCGCCAGCATGACCGAGGCGATGATCGCGTAGGTGATCGATTTCAGGAACCCGAGCGGGATGAGCAGCAGCGGCAACGACGAGGCGACGATGATCACGGCGGAGAAGGCCACGGTCCGGCCCGAGGTCATCACCGATCTTCGTACCGCGGCCTCGGTGTCATAGCCCTCGGCGAGTTCTTCTCGGAACCGGCTCACTATGAACAGGCCGTAGTCGATGGCGATACCGAAGCCCATCATCGTCACGACAGGTTGGGCGAAGAAGTGCACGGGCCCGAACTCGGCGGTGAACCGCAGGATGCCCAGCGCGCCGCCGATGGTCAGGCCACCGATGATCGCGGGCAGGGCGGCGGCGACCGCACCGCCGAACACGAAGAACAGCACCACGGCCACGAGCGGCACGATCGCGAGCTCGGCGCGCTTCTGGTCGGTGCCGATGGTGCCGGTGAGCTCACTGGCCAGCGGGTTCAGGCCGGCCAGCTTGATGTCGCCGCCGTTGACCTGTTGCAGAGCGTCCTCGACGGCCTGGTAGTTCTTGAGGATCGCGTCGTCGTCATCGCCCTTGAGGGGCACGCTGATGAAGGTGTGCCGCAGATCCTGCGTCTTCATCTGGCTGACGGTCGGGTCAGTGGTGTCGGGGGCCTTGAGCCAGCCGACCCACCCGACGACCTGGTCCGGGTGATCCTTGACCACCTGGTCGAGCTCGCCGGTGACCTCCTTCTGCCACGCCTTGTCGGTGACCTTCTTGTCATCCGGCGGCGTCAGGATGGCCACGACGTGGCTGGTTCGGTCACGGCCGTAGACCTCGTCGCCCAACAGCGAGGCCTGCACCGACTGGCTGCCCTCGTCGTAGAAACCACTCTGCGTGACGTGCTGTCCGAGACTTGCGCCGTAGACGCCGCCACCTAGGCACAGCGCCACCATGACACCGATGACGATGTACCTGAACTGGTACACCGTTCGACCCCACCAGGCGAACACTTAGGCTCCTAACGCTTTGATACTTCGCTCTAAAACTTGTGGTGACCCGCGCTTAGACTGAGTCTTCAGTTGTTACACACGTGCGGTCAGCAGCGATGACAGCGGCCGGAACGGCTGCAGCCATGCTCCCTGCTCGGGCAGCGAGTCCAGTCCGATCCGTGGCAGCGGTTCCCGGAAAACACCGGGAATGTCCTCCAGATCGACAAACTCCAAGGTATCCGACGCTAACGCCCAGCTCGCATGTTCGCGAAATCCAAGCACCTGCACTGGGGTGCCCTCACGGGCGATTTCTTCCAGCGGTTGCCGGAACGCCTGCCCGTCTGCAGACGCCACCAGAACTGCCGCCAGCCCTTCGCTGCGACGCAGTGCGATGTGCTCGAGCATGTCGCTGTCGACATCGCTGTCCTCGTCGACCTTCGGCTTGGCGAAGACGGCGAAACCCACGTTACGCAACGCTTCCACCCATGGACGCACCACATCCGCGCTACCAGGGGCGATGTTGGTGAAGACGGTGGCTTCCGGCTCCAGCGAGACGTCGGCGTCGTCGCCGGCCTCAGCGACCAGATCCGACGTGTACGCCAGCAGCCAGCGGCCCAGCGCGTCGAACCGTGGACGGTGCGCGGCGGTCGGGCGTCCGCCCAGGATCGCGCCCAGTCCCATGTCCAGATTGGGGGCGTCCCACACGAGCAACACGCGGCGGGCAGGCGTCCCGACCGGCGTTTCGGCCACTGCGCCGGAACCGGCGCTGACCTGCGTGGTCTCGTCCTGCATGTCCTCGGTCACACTCATGGCCGTTTCTCCCAGACCAGCTCGGTGACGTCGGGTCCGGCCAGCGCCTTGCGCTCGTATTTGGTGACCGGTCGCTCGACCGAGATCGGCAACTGCGCACCCGGCTCGACCCGGCGCAACAGCGGCTCGGCGTCACCGACCTCGGCGATGTGCTCGGCATACCCGGCGTGGTCGGTGGCCGCGTGCAGGATTCCGCCGGGCCGCAGGCGGTCGGCGATCAGGGCGACCGTGGCCGGCTGCAGCAGGCGACGCTTGTGGTGGCGGGCCTTGGGCCAGGGATCCGGGAAGAACACCCGCACGCCGGTCAGGGTCTCGTGGCCGAACATGTGCTCCAGCACGTCGACGCCGTCGCCGCGGACCATGCGGATGTTGGTGACCGGCGATCCGGTCTCGGCAGTGCGGTCGATGGCGCTGAGCAGTTGGGCCAGCCCCTTGCGGTAGACCTCCACGGCGATCACGTCGAGATCGGGTTCGGCCTGGGCCATGGCAAGCGTGGAGGTGCCGGTTCCCGAGCCGATCTCCAGGATCAGCGGGGCCGAGCGGCCGAACCACGCCGCGGTGTCGAGGCCGACGACGGGATTGGAGTCCTCGTCACGGGCCTGCATGCCCAGCTCGGGCCACAGCCGGTCCCAGGTTTGTTGCTGGGCCGGTGACAGCGTGGACCGCCGGGTGCGAAAGCTGGTCACCCGGGGAAACCGGTGCGGCTGGGCGGGCGGCACGTCGGCCACTTCATCTGCCGGCGCCGGCCCACCGAGATCGGACCTGGACGGGTGCATCCGTCCATGGTCTCTTATCTCCGGCGTTGTGCCCGCATCGTGGTACAGATTGATACCCAACAGTTGCCTCAAGCTGTTAGGACTTAAACCTCTGTTCGCGAGTCCGCCGGGGCCGTGTCACGATTTTTCGTGGGCACCGGGGTTGCGCCCGTCACGACGCAGGGAAGGCTGCCAGATTTTCGCAGACGAGCTCTCACGCTTTGCCGACCGTGACGGCGATGCGCGGTTGGCGGCGATCAGTGCGCGGGTATCGGCTCCCCTTCGTATCGACGTGCGCGGGCGGCGCGGTGTCGGCGTGAGCACGGTGAGCTCCGCCCTGGCCGGTGTGGGCCTTGAGATCGCCGAGGCCGGTGAAGTGACGGTGCTGGTGATCGCCGAGGTCCTCAAGCCTGAGGACCAGGCTCTGCTGGCGGAACTGACCCGGTCTGGCCGGTCGGTGGTGGTGGTGCTCAACAAGGCGGATCTGGCCGGCTCCGGTCCGGGCGGGCCGATCGCGACCGCCCACCGCAGGGCCCGGGGCCTGCAGCACCTGGCCGCAGTGCCGGTCGTGCCGATGGTGGCCCTGCTGGCGTCGACCCCCGCACTTCCGCCGCATCTGCTGGACGCGCTGCGGCTGCTGGCCGGCGAGCCGGCCGATCTGACTTCGGCGGACGCCTTCGTGGCCGGCCCGCACCGGGTGCGGCCCGCGGTGCGCGCTGAGCTGCTCGAACAGCTCGACCGGTTCGGGATCGCGCACACCACCCTGGCGTTGAGCGCAGGTGTGGCCGCCGAGGCCTTGCCGGGTCTGCTGCGACGGCTCAGCGAGGTCGACCGGGTGGCGGCGGCAGTGGCTGCTGCGGCGGCCGGAGCCCGCTACCGGCGGGTGAGAAGGGCGCTTGCCGAGCTGCGCGCGGTCGGCGGCGGTGCGGTGGGACGTTTCCTGGCTGCCGATGACACGGTGCTCGCGGTGATGGCCGCGGCCGTCGAAGTGGTGCAGGGCGAAGGCCTGGCCGTTGATCCCGGTGACGACCGCGATGCCCATCTGTGTCGCGCGCGGCGCTGGCGGTGCTACCGCGACGGTCCGGTGAACGCCCTGCACCGCAGCTGCGGTGACGACATCGTGCGAGGGTCGCTGCGGCTGCTGGGTGCGGCGGGGAGGCGACGATGACCGACGTGGAGACACCTCCGGATGATGCGGTGAGCGCGAGGTCGCGGGAAGAACAGATCGCCGCCGCCGACGCCGTGGTGGCCGCGATCGATGCGGGCCTGAACTCGCCGGGGGTCGAAACCCGCGACGCGGTGCTGGTAGCGGGGCCGTGGCTGGCCGGGTCGACGAGCGTGATGGCGGCGTTGCGGGAGCGGATGCCGCACATCACCTTCGTGGAATCCACCGAGTTGGTTGCCGGGGAGGCGCCGGCGGCGGTGGTGTTCGTGGTTTCTGCTGCGGCTCCGCTCACTGAATCAGATTGTGCCCTGGTCGATTTGGCGTCGCGGTACACCGATCTGGTGGTCGGCGTGGTGTCGAAGATCGATGCGTACCGCGACTGGCGGGAGGTCCGCGACGCTGATGCGGCGATCCTGAGCGAGCGCGACGAGCGCTATGCGCGCATGCCGTGGGTCGGGGTGGCGGCTGCACCCGATCTCGGTGAGCCGCAGCTCGACGAGCTTGTCGAACTGCTCACCGGCCGGCTGGCCGACCCCGAGGTGACGCGCCGGAACAGGTTGCGCGCCTGGGAAACTCGCCTGGAAGCGGTCATCCTGCGGTATGAGGCCGACGGGTCCGGTGCCGACCGGCAGGCGCGGGTGGACGTGTTGAAAGAGCGTCGCGCCGAGGTGGCCAGGGCCCGCAGGCTGACCCGCACCGAGCGCAGCATCGCGTTGCGCAGCCAGATGCAGCAGGCCAGGGTCCAACTCGGCTACTTCGCCCGCAACCGGTCCAACTCGGTGCGCACCGAACTGCAGGAGGATGTCGCGGGCATCGGCCGGCGCCGGATCGAGACGTTCGAGGAGTACGCCCGGCACCGCGCGCACGAGGTCGTCGGCGAGGTCGACGAGGGTGTCACCGCACACCTGCGCGGTGTCGCCGCCGAACTCGAGCTGTCCTCGCCTGAGTCGCCGGCCCCGGCGCAGGTGCCCGACCTGCCCTCACCGCGGCTGAAGTCGCGGACCCCCGAGACCCGGCTGATGCTGGTTCTGGGCGCAGGCTTCGGGCTGGGTGTAGCCGTGGCGGTCAGCAGGGTGTTGGCCGGCGCGGCTCCGCGCCTGGCCGTGGCCGGCCTGGTGGTCGGTGCGGTGGTGGGTCTGCTGCTGGCGGTCTGGGTGGTCGGCACCCGCGGCTTGTTGCACGACCGGGCGGTACTGGACCGCTGGGTCGGGGAGATCACCACCACGCTGCGTTCGGCGGTCGAGGAGCTGGTCGCGACGCGGGTGCTGGCCGCGGAGACCGCACTCACCAGCGAGCTGGCGGCCCGTGCGGAAGCCGAGGCGGCCGTGGCGGCCGAGAAGACCGCCGCCATGGACGCCGAGCTGCGGGAGCATGCCATCGCGACCGCGCGGGCGGCGGCTCAGCGGGACCGGCGGATCCCGCCGTTACAGCGGGCGCTGAACGCCGTCCGGGCCGATCTGTACGGCAACAGCGATGCTACTGACGAGTAACCAGCTGATAACGTCGATCTGAATCGTTCCTGTGAGTGATCGGACATACCACTGGTTCACCGTGGGTATGTGACCCGCGTTAACCTCTACCCAAGGGGTAGCCGTAACCGCGTCGTGACGTGGCTTGGGTTCCACAAACCTACGCAGGAGAATTTTGATGACCTCAGCGACCATTCCGGGTCTGGACACCGCACCGACGAAACATCAGGGTCTGCTCGCCTGGGTCCAGGAGGTCGCAGAACTGACCCAACCCGACCGCGTGGTCTTCGCCGACGGGTCCGCCGAGGAGTACGACCGCCTGGCCGCCCACCTGGTCGAGCAGGGCACCTTCCAGAAGCTCAACGACGAGAAGCAGCCGAACTCGTACCTGGCGCTCTCGGATCCCTCGGACGTCGCGCGGGTGGAATCGCGCACCTTCATCTGCTCCGAGCGCGAGATCGACGCCGGCCCCACCAACAACTGGATGGAACCCGCCAAGATGCGCGGGATCATGACCGACCTGTACCGCGGCTCGATGCGCGGCCGCACCATGTGGGTCGTGCCCTTCTGCATGGGTCCGCTGGATGCCGAGGATCCCAAGCTGGGTGTGGAGATCACCGACTCCGAGTACGTCGTGGTCTCGATGCGCACGATGACCCGGATGGGTCAGGCCGCACTCGACAAGATCGGCGACGACGGCTTCTTCGTCAAGGCGCTGCACTCGATCGGCGCGCCGCTTGAGCCCGGGCAGAAGGACGTCCCGTGGCCGTGCAACGACACCAAGTACATCACCCACTTCCCGGAGACCCGCGAGATCTGGAGCTTCGGCTCCGGCTACGGCGGCAACGCGCTGCTGGGCAAGAAGTGCTACTCGCTGCGCATCGCCTCGGCGATGGCCCACGACGAGGGTTGGCTCGCCGAGCACATGCTGATCGTCAAGCTGATCTCCCCGGAGAACAAGTCCTACTTCATCGCCGCGGCGTTCCCGTCGGCCTGCGGTAAGACCAACCTCGCGATGCTGCAGCCCACCATCCCGGGCTGGCGTGCCGAGACTGTCGGTGACGACATCGCCTGGATGCGGTTCGGCAAGGACGGCCGCCTCTACGCCGTCAACCCCGAGTTCGGTTTCTTCGGCGTCGCGCCGGGCACCAACTGGGACTCCAACCCGAACGCGATGAAGACCATCGCCGCGGGCAACACCGTCTTCACCAACGTGGCCAAGACCGACGACGACGACGTGTGGTGGGAAGGCCTGGAGGGCGACCCCGACCACCTGATCGACTGGAAGGGTCACGACTGGTACCGCGAGTCGGAAGACAAGGCGGCGCACCCGAATTCGCGCTACTGCACCCCGATCTCGCAGTGCCCGACGCTGGCCCCGGAGTGGGATGACCCGCAGGGTGTGCCGATCTCGGCGATCCTGTTCGGTGGCCGCCGCAAGACCACGGTCCCGCTGGTGACCCAGGCCCGCGACTGGCAGCACGGCGTGTTCATCGGTGCCACCCTCGGTTCCGAGCAGACCGCGGCCGCCGAGGGCAAGGTCGGCACCGTGCGCCGCGACCCGATGGCCATGCTGCCGTTCCTGGGCTACAACGTCGGCGACTACTTCCAGCACTGGATCAACATCGGCAAGAACGCCGACGAGTCCAAGCTGCCGGCGGTGTTCTTCGTCAACTGGTTCCGCCGTGGCGAGGACGGCCGCTTCCTGTGGCCGGGCTTCGGCGAGAACAGCCGCGTGCTGAAGTGGGCGATCGAGCGCATCGAGCACAAGGCCGACGGCAAGAGCACCCCGATCGGCATCGTGCCGACCGCGGCGGACCTGGACCTGTCCGGGCTCGATGTGGATCCGGCCGACGTCGACGAGGCCCTGGCTGTCAACGCCGAGGAGTGGCGGGCCGAGCTGCCGCTGATCGAAGAGTGGTTCGAGTTCGTCGGCGAGAAGCTGCCCACCGGCATCAAGGACGAGTTCGACGCCCTCAAGCACCGCCTGGCCGAAGAGTCCTGAGCGCCTAGCCAGCACCGCGAGCGTGCGTGTCTGCCGGTAGACACGCCGCCACGCGCCAGCAAAACGTGCACCCTCGTCATCGACGAGGGTGCACGTTTGCGTTGGGGCCCGAGGTCTTACGCGCGGGCCGGCCACCACATGCGCTCGCCCAGCAGGCTCATCGCGGCAGGCACCAGGTAGGTGCGCACGACGGTGATGTCGAGCAGCAGCCCGATGCCGACCGTCGATCCGATCTGCACCAGGTTGAGCACGGTCCCACTCGTCAGGGCGAACATCGTGATCGCGAAAACCACCCCGGCGGTGGTGATCACGCTGCCGGTGCTGCCGAATCCGCGGATGATGCCGCTGATCACCCCACTGTGGGATTCCTCGCGGATGCGTGCGGCGAACAGCATGCTGTAGTCGGCGCCGACCGCCACCAGCGCCATGAACGACACCGGGAACACCGACCAGTCCAGGCTGATGCCGATCAGGTGTTGCCAGATCAAGGTGGACATCCCCGCCGCCGCCCCGAAGGACAGCACCACCGCGGCGATCATCAGCAGCGGGGCCACCAGGCTGCGCAGCATCACGACGAGCACCAGCAGCACTGCCACCACCGCCACGACACCGAAAAGGGCGAAATCCCGCCAGGTTTGGTCGATGTGACGCTGGGACAGCGAGGCCAGCCCGGTCGACTCGATCTGCGCGTGCTCCAGGACGGTTCCGGTCGCGGCATTGTTGGCCGCGGCGATGACGTCGGGCACCGCACCCATCGCCTCGGCGCCGTAGGGGTTCACCGCCCAGACCACCATCATCCGGGCACTGCGTCCGTCAGGGGAGATCAGCAGCTGCTCACCTGCGGTGAAGCGGCGGTCGGTCCGGCCTTCGGCGGGCAGGTAGAAGCCCCGCCCGGCGCCGGTGCTGGTATCGGCCGACATCCGATGCAGGAAATCCGAGGCGCGGTCGAGGCCCGCACTGAGTTCGGTGGTCAGGGTGACCATCGTGTCGGTGCCGGTCTTCACCTGACCCAGACCCGCGGTGAGACGGCCCAGACCTGTTGTGAGTTCGTTGATCCCGGTCAGGAGCCGGCCCAGTTCCTGACGCGTCTGCTCAGGGGTGCGGGTACCGAGCTGATCGAGCATGGCCCGTAGTTTCTTGACGCCGGCACGTAGGTCGGGCAGCGCGTCGAGTGCGGTTGTCACGGGGCCTTGCGGGACGAGCGGCGCGGCGAGAGTCAGTCCGTTGACCGCCAGCAGCGCGCGTCCGCCGGTGGCTGCGTTGAGGTCGGCGAAGGCCTGCCTGGCGCGCAGGCAGGAGCTGTCCGCTGCGCAGGCCGGCGACGGCTCGGCGCCGGTGAGCGGATCGAACACTGCGTGCAATGCCGCGGTGGGGGCGGCCAATCGTTCTTGTGCGGAGGTGATTTCGTTGACCACCTGGTCGAGGGAGTCGGTGGCGGCGGAGATGCTGTGCACCGCGGTCACCACATCCAATGAACCGCCCGAGAGGCGGTCCACCACCCGATCGGCGGATTCCAGGGTCCCGAGGAGATTGCGTGCCAACTCGACCAGGGAGCGGGCGCCGTCGGTCAGTTCGGGCAGCCGGGCCGCCGCATCCGCGGAGCCGTCGTGCAATTGGGTCACGCCGCTGGCCAGACGTTTGAGTTGCGGTATGGCCTGTTCGACGCGGTCGTGCGCGTCCTCGAGCCCGGCACCGACTTGCGCGGTCTGTGAGCCGATGGCCGTCTCGGGCAGCGGTTTTCCTTCAGGGCGGGTGATCGAGCGGACATAGGCGACCTCGGGAAGGTTGCCGATCGACATGGCGATCAGATCCAGCGCCGCCAGGTCGTTGGTGTTGCGCATGTCGTGGTCCGCCCGGATCGTGATGAACTCCGGCGCCGCCTCGTTGACCCCCCAGTGCCGGTAGACGGCCTCGTAGCCGCGCTTGCTGTCGGTGGCACGCAGCTGCATGGCGTTCTCGTCGATGTTCGGTTCGAAGGTGAACAGCACCGAGCTCATGGCGATGAGGAACGCCAGGGACGCGGCGACCAGGGCCGGCGCCCGGCGGATGATAGCCGCGCCGCGCTTGCGCCAGCGCCGTTCGTCGAGAGGCCGCGGTTCGGCGTATCCGCGCCGGCCCCACAGCGCCATGATGGCAGGTGTCAGGGTCAGGCTGACCGCCATGGTGATCGCGATGGACAGCGCGATCGGCGGCCCCGCGGTGCGGAACATCCCGATCTCGGTGAACACCATGGCCATTCCGGCGCCGGCGATGGTCAGCGCGGAGGCGATGATGATTCCCGCGGTGTGTGCACCGGACCCGGCGACTGCGTCGTCGACCACCAGCCCGCGGCGCCGGCCCTCGTGGTAGTTGGCGAGCATGAAGATGCCGTAGTCGGTGCCGGCTCCCAGCACCATCGCGGTCACCAGCGCGATGGTGAAGTTCGAGACCGTGAGTAGCTCGTTGCCGCCCAGCCACGAGATCACCGGCCGAGCTACCGCGAGTGAAATACCAACGGTGAGAAGGGGAATCATCGAGGTGATCAGGGACCGGTAGACGGCCAGCAGAAGCAGCGTGATCAGCACCACCGAGACCACCGTGATGATGGCCAGTGAGGTGTCGATCGCGGAGAACAGATCCGACAGGGTCGGCGCGGCTCCGGTGAAGTTCACGTCGACGCCCGATGGGCGGGGTAGGTCCTCGACCGCGGCGCGGACGTTCTCGGTGGACCGGTGCGCCCGGGTGGAGCCGACGTCGCCGGTGGTGGCGACGATCAGGTGGATGGCCTTTCCGTCCGGGCTCAGCCCGATTCCCTCCAGGCCGGGCGTGCCGTACGTGTCGAGCACATAGGCGACGTCATCGTGGTCGGCCACCAATCGGGTCACCAGATCGCGGTAGTAGGCCTTGTCGGCGTCACCGAGGACTCGGTCGCTGGACACCACGATGCTGCCGATGGCGGTGGTGTCGGGGACGCCGAAGTCGCGGGACATCTGCCGCAGGGTCTCGGTCGTCGGGCTTTCCGGGGTGAACGGCGCGGAGTGTTCGGCCACCGTGCGTTCGAGCTGGGGAATGGCCAGGTTGAGCACACCGGCCAGGGCCAGCCAGGCTCCGAGGATCAACCACGCATGCTTCGCGCAGACTCTGGTGAGTTTGCCGAAGATCGCAAGATTGTGCATTGCGGCATCGTAGACCAATCGGTCTATGGATGGTCGACTAGGATGAACCGACTGGTCTATTTCGGTGACAGGGAGTGTGGCGACAGTGGCGGGCCCACGGGAGCGTCTGATTCGGAGCGCCATCGAGCTGATGCGTGAGCACGGCGTGCACGCGACCGGGCTCAGTGATCTGCTGGAGCGGAGCAACACCGCTCGTGGATCGATCTACCAGCACTTTCCGGCCGGCAAGACGGAGTTGATGCAGCAGGCGACGTTGGAGGCCGGGCGGATCATCACCGCCAGGATTCTGGAGTTGACGCAGGTTCTGCCTGCCGAGGACGTGATCCGCGCTTTCGTCGACGGGTGGAAACAGAACCTCACCGATAGTGATTTCACCGCGGGATGTCCCATCATGTCGGCCGCCCAGGCGGGGCCGGATGCGCTCGTGGTGCGCGACGCTTCGGCAACGGTGTTTGCTGATTGGTCCAGGGTGATCGGCGAGTCGATCGAGTCCAAGGGCGTCGACGCCGCCACCGCGGTCTCGCTCGGGAGCTTCATCGTCAGCTCGTTGGAAGGGGCGATCATCCAGTGCCGCAGCGCCCGCTCGCTTCGGCCGCTCGATGACGCCAGCGCGGGGCTGATGATCCTGCTGCGTGGAATCGGCGCCGACTGAAGCCGCGTGCCACGGCGCCACTTGACACCTGTCAAGTGGCGCCGGTTACAGTGCCCTATGCAGATCCGCGAGCATGCCGAGGCCAACCCTGAGAAGCCGGCGATCATCCTCCACCCGTCGGGCACCGTCGTCACGTTCGGTGAGCTCGAAGCCCGCGCGAATCGCCTGGCCCATTACTTCCGTCAACACGGGCTGCAAGAGGGCGACGTGGTCGCGATCCTCATGGAGAACAACGAGCACATCCACGCGGTGATGTGGGCGGCGCGCCGCAGCGGCCTGTACTACGTGCCGATCAACACGCACCTGACTGCAGCCGAAGCCGCGTACATCATCGACAACAGTGGAGCCAAGGCCATCGTCGGCTCTGCCGTGCTCAAGGACATCCTGAGCGGTCTGGACAAGGAGCTGCCCAACGGCCTGCCGGAGATCCTGCTGATCGCCGACGGCGAGCTCGACGGGTGGCAGCGGTACCCGGAGGCCGTCGCGCACCTGCCGGCCACCCCGATCGACGACGAGATGGACGGGGACCTGCTGCAGTACTCGTCGGGCACGACGGGACGGCCCAAGGGCATCAAGCGGGAATTGCCGCACGTGCCACCCTCGGAGACCCCCGGCATGATGTCGGCGTTGGTGGGGTTCTGGATGCAGCCGGATTCGGTGTATCTGAGCCCCGCGCCGCTCTATCACACCGCGCCCTCGGTGTGGTCCATGCAGACCCACGCCGCCGGAATCACCACGGTGGTGCTGGAGAAGTTCGACGCCGAGGGCACGCTCGACGCGATCCAGAAGTACGGAGTGACGCAGGGTCAGTTCGTTCCGGTGATGTTCACGCGCATGTTGAAACTCCCTGAGAGCGTGCGCAATTCGTACGATCTGTCGAGCCTGCGACGCGTCATGCACGCCGCCGCGCCGTGCCCGGTCGAGATCAAGAAGCAGATGATCGACTGGTGGGGGCCGATCGTCGACGAGTACTACGCGTCTTCGGAAGCGATCGGCGCGACCGTGATCTTCGCCGAGGACTGGCTGACGCACCCGGGTTCGGTCGGCAAGCCGATGAACGGGGTGGTGCACATCCTCGACGAGGACGGCAAGGAACTGCCACCCGGTGAGGCCGGCGAGATCTTCTTCGAGGGCGGCGCCGATTTCGAGTACCTCAACGACGCCGAGAAGACCGCCTCATCACGTGAGTCTCACGGCTGGAAGACAGTGGGCGACATCGGCTATGTCGATGAGGACGGCTACCTCTACCTCACCGACCGGCGCCACCACATGATCATCTCCGGCGGCGTGAACATCTACCCGCAGGAGGCCGAGAACATGCTCGTCGTCCACCCCAAGGTGATGGACGCCGCGGTGTTCGGCATCCCGGACGAGGAGATGGGTCAGAGCGTCAAGGGTGTGGTGCAGACCGTGGATCCGGCCGATGCCACCCCGGAATTCGCAGAAGAGCTCCTCACCTGGCTGCGCGAGCGCCTGACGCACTACAAGTGCCCGCGGACGATCTCGTTCGAGGCCGAACTGCCCCGCACCGACACCGGCAAGCTCTACAAGCAAGGGCTGATAAACAAGTACTCGTGACAGAGGAGAGCACCGTCGAGCTGCCCGCGGGAATCCGCGTCGGGGTCGAGACCCCGACGGAGGACGCGACGTTCACGCTGACGGAACGGCCCACCGGAGACCGGCGCGCCGTCACCGTCGACTCGGTGGAGCGGGCGCTGAGCGAGCTGACCGAGCGGTGCCGCACCTGGCCGCAGGCCGCGGCGGTCTGTGACGACGTGCTCCGATCCCTCGACCCGGCCGGGCCGACCCGGTCCGGGTTGATCACCGAGTCGCTTGCGTATTCGACGTTGCAGTCCGGACCCGAGTTCGCCCGGTGGCTGGCCGGACGTGGCCCGGCCACCGCGCCGCTGCTGCCCGAGCCGGTGCAGGCACATCGCGACGGGAACACGCTTCACGTCCGATTCAACCGGCCGCAGCGGCACAACGCGTTCTCCACCGACGCCCGCGGCGCCCTGCTGGAAGCCCTCGAGGTGGCCCGGCTCGACCCGTCGGTAAACGAGGTGGTGCTCGGCGGCAACGGCCGATCATTCTGCAGCGGCGGCGATCTGGCCGAGTTCGGCTCATTCGCCGATCCGGCCAGCGCACATCTGGCCCGTACCCGCCACAGCCCGGCCCTGGTGCTCGATGAACTCGCGGCCAGGCTGGGACGGCGCTGTCGGGCCGACGTGCACGGCCAGGTGTTGGGCAGCGGACTCGAAATGGCCTGTTACTGCGGGTGGGTCAGCTGCCATCCGGATGCCACGCTCGGATTGCCTGAGCTCGCGCTCGGTCTGATCCCCGGGGCCGGCGGCACGGTCAGCATCACGCGACGCATCGGCCGGTGGCGCACCGCCTATCTCGTGCTCTCCGGGCGCACCATCGGCGCCGCGACAGCACTGGCGTGGGGCCTGATCGACGAGGTCGGCATCAGTCGGTGAAGTCGATGCGCACCGAGACGGGGGTGGTCTCCAGGGCCTTGACGACGCGCGCACCGATCGCGCCGAACTTGCGGCCCCGCGCGACGACGTCGTCGTCGGGCCGGAACTGCGCGATGCCGGTGCGCCATCGGGACCCTTGCCGCAGCCGGACGTTCGGGTTCGCGGCGATATTGCTGCCCCAGCCCGATCGGGTGCCGTGCTGGCAGATCACCCAGGCGCCGGTGGCATCGAACTGGGCGGAGACGGGAACTCTCCGCAACTGGCCTGTCTTGCGGCCGGTGGTCTCCAATTCGGAGGCCAGGGCGGTGCGCAGGCCCAGCTTGCTCAACACCGTGACAGCGGGGTTCAGCAGATAGCGTCCGAGCGCCCGCTCCCTGCGGAACTTGCTCAGGGACTTGTCGGATCGAGTTCCGGTCATGAGCTCCTCCTTGCGCGAAAGGCGTCCAACCCGTTGCCCTTCAGCAGGCGCAGTGCGGTGATCAGGGGCCCGATCGCCGGGTCGGGATCGCGGCCGGCGCCCAACCGGTGCAATTGGGTGGCATGCCACTGCAGTTCCAGCGCGCTGAGAAAGGTCTTGGCCCGGGCGGTGTTCGACAGCCGAGCGGGCAGCGGAAGTGAGACGTCCGGAACTCGGAGGCGCTCGTGGCGCGCCACCAGTAGGTTGTCGGCTGCCGCCGGATTGACCGTGGTGGGTCTACCCAACCCGATGACGTCAGTGGCTCCCGACCGGACGGCCTCACTCATCGCGGCCTGCGTGCGGAAACCGCCGGTCACGGCCAGAGGCACGTCCCCGGCGACCTCCCGGGCGGCTGAGGCGTACTCGATGAAGTACGCCTCGCGGGCCTTTGTGGAGGCCGATTGCACCGCGGGTCTGCCTTCCATGGCGGGTGATTCGTATGTGCCACCGCTGATTTCGATCATGTCGACCTCCTCGGCGCTCAGCGCGGCGATGACGGCGCGCGACTCTTCCTCGGTGAAGCCACCACGCTGGAAGTCGGCAGAGTTGAGCTTGATGGATACCGCAAAGCCGGGGCTGACGGCAGCGCGGGTCCGCCGCACCACCTCGAGCGCGAAGCGCATCCGGCGTTCTGCATCGCCGCCCCATCGATCGGTCCGCTGATTGGTGCGTGGTGACAGGAACTGGGCGACGAGATACCCGTGCGCACCGTGTATCTGGACTCCGTCGAAGCCGGCTGCGTCGGCGATAGCCGCGGTCCGTGCGTATCTGTCGATCGTGGCTTCGATCTCGTCGTCAGTGAGGGCACGTGGCGCCTGCCAGCCGGGCACGCTCATCCGGATCGGTGAGGGTGCCACCGGCTGAGACCGGGTGGCCAACGGATTGGCTTGCCTCCCGGGGTGGTTCACCTGCATCCAGATCAGCGCTCCGCCGTCTTTGGTGGCCTTGGCCCATCTGGAGAGTCCGTCCAGGTGCCGGTCGTCTTCGATGACGACGTTGCCGGGCTCACCCAGATGATCGTGGTCGACCATGACGTTCCCGGTGATCACGAGCCCGTACCCACCCGTTCCCCAACGCCGGTATAGCTCGACCAGCCGATGGTCCGGACCGTGGCCGGCGTCGCCCAAGCCTTCGCTGAGGGCCGACTTCATCAGCCGGTTGCGCAGGACCTGGCCACTGGCAAGCGGCAGTGGGTCGTGAATGTCTGGCATGGCGGTCTCCTCGAAATGGCGCCAGGGGATGCCTCCGCGACGCTAGTACACCGATCGGTCTAGTGCAACGATCGGTCTAGTGGCAATGGCGCTGATCGGGAAACCCGTGCGGGTAGACTGATTGGTCTAGTGCGTGGTGGGGGGTGCTGGAGACTACGGAGGCGACGGACGCGATGTCAGCACGAGACACCTTGATCACGAGTGTGACCGGGCTGTTGCGGCGCAGAGGTGTCGCCGGAACCGGCGTCAACGCCCTGCTTCAGGACAGTGGCGTCTCCCGGCGGACCATCTACCTGAACTTCCCGGGCGGCAAGGAGGAACTCGTCGCGGAGGCGACCCGGATCGCCGGGCAGACGCTGACGACGTTGATCCGGGCGACCGACGACGGGCGCGACCCGGCCGAGGCCGTACAGGCATTCATCGACCAGTGGAAATTGCAGCTTGCGGAGACGGAGTTGCAGGCCGGCTGCCCGATCGTCGCGGCCGTCCTGGGTCGTTGTGAGGCACCCAAGGCCGCCGAGGTGGCCGCCGAAACGTTCGAGGACTGGCACGCGATCCTCACCGAGCGGATGATGCGCTCCGGTACGGACGCCGCAACAGCCAGTTCGCTGGCGACCATGTCGATCGCCGCCATCGAAGGTGCGATCATCATGGCGATTGCGGCTCAGAAGACCGATGCGCTCGATGATGTCGGCCGGCATCTCGTCGAACTCACCAGGTTGCACCTGCCGGGCACCTGAGCTGCCGCCCCCTGCTCTACAGTGCGAGTTGTGACTGGTGGCCCGCATTTCGACGACCTGCAGGTCGGTCAGGTTTTTGATTCCGCGCCGTCGATGACTTTGACCGCCGGTGCGGCCGCGACGCACCAGGCGATCCTCGGTGACCGGCTGCGGCTCGCGTTGGATACCGAACTCGCCGCTGCGGTGACCGGCGAGCCAGGGCCGCTGGCGCATCCGGCGCTGGTGTGCGATGTCGCGATCGGCCAGAGCACCCTGGTCACTCAGCGGGTCAAGGCCAATCTCTTCTACCGCGGGCTGGCGTTCCATCGCTGCCCGGTGATCGGGGACACCCTGTATACCCGCACCGAAGTGGTTGGACTCAAACAGAATTCGGCAAAGCCTGGACGGGCGCCCACCGGCCTGGCGGCACTGCGGATGACCACTGTCGACCAGCAGGACCGCAAGGTTCTCGACTTCTACCGCTGCGCGATGCTGCCGCTGTCCGCAGATGACATCGACACCGGGCACGCCGATGACCTGTCGATGATCGGTGCCGGCGCAACAGCCCCGGACCCCACCGCCGGTTGGGACGCGGACGCCTTCCGCGCCCGGGTGCCCGGACCTCACTTCGACCCGGGCCTGGCCGGCACGGTGCTGCACAGCACCGCCGATGTGGTCAGCAGCGCGCCGGAGCTGGCCCGGCTGACCCTGAACATCGCTGCGACCCACCATGACTGGCGTGCCGGCGGCGAGCGCCTGGTGTACGGCGGGCACACCATCGGGCTGGCCCTGGCCCAGGCGAGCCGGTTGTTGCCGAACCTGGCCACGGTGCTGGGGTGGGAATCCTGCGACCACACCGGTCCGGTGCACGAGGGCGACACCCTGTTCAGTGAGCTGCACGTGGAAGCGGCCGACGCGGGGGTGTTGCAATTGCGCTCACTGGTCTACGCGGCCGGTGGACCCGATGGTGGCGACGACCGCCAGGTGCTGGACTGGCGGTTCAGCGCGTTGCACTTCTGATGACACCGTTGGCGATTCCGATGGCCCTGCTGAGGCAGGCCCAGCAGGTCGCCGACGACTTCACGGCGCGCACCGGGATCACGGTCGACGCCACCGAACTGCTCACCGGACGTGCGGCCCAGTTGGACATCGCACCGCGGGCACAGGTCTCGGCGGGTGGGGCGACGCGACTGCTGGCCACCGATGACGGATGGTGTGCCCTGACCCTGTCGCGTGCCGACGACATCGCCGTGATTCCGGCTCTGCTGCAGGTGGATTCGGTGGGCAACGACCCATGGCCCGCGGTCTTGGACTGGGCGGCGATGCGCACCGCTGCGGAGGTGGCCGGGCGAGCCCGGCTGCTGGGCCTGCCGGTCGCCGTGCTCGGTGAGACCGCGCCCGCGACTCCGGTGGTGAGCCCACTCGGACCGGCCCGGACCGGATCCTTGGCCGGGGCTCTGGTGGCCGACCTGTCGTCGATGTGGGCTGGGCCCCTGTGCGGACAGCTGCTGGCCCGGGCGGGGGCGACCGTCGTCAAGGTGGAGAGCGGGGGCCGTCCGGACGGGACCCGCGCCGGGGCGCCGGAGTTCTTCGACTGGATGAACGGCGGGAAGCTCTCGTATGCGGTCGATTTCGACGAGCCGGACGATCTGGCTGCGCTGATCCAGGTGGCCGATGTGGTGATCGAGTCCTCCCGGCCGGCGGCGCTGAGCCGCCGCGGGCTCGGCCCCGACACCGTCGGAACACGGCCCGGGCAGATCTGGGTGCGCATCACCGGACACGGCGCCGCGGGGGAGAAGGCGGACTGGGTGGCCTTCGGCGACGACGCCGCGGTGTCGGGCGGCCTGGTCGGATATCGAACGGCCGCACCGGTGTTCATGGGCGACGCCATCGCCGACCCGCTGACCGGGCTTCATGCCGCAGCGGCCGTGGCGGCCTCGCGTGAACACGGCGGGGGGGAGCTCATCGAATTCGCGATGGCGGCCGTGGCCGCCGGATACCGCTCCCAGGACGGAGAAGATGCCGATGTGATCCCGGTGCGACCCGCTGTGGGCCTGCGTGGCCGGGAACTCGGAGCCGACAACGAGGTTGTCCGCCGGCTGGTGACGAAACGGATCGATGCGCCATGCTGATCCGCCGCGCGACGATGCTCGACGGGACGGTGTCCGACATCCGCGTCGGCGCCACCATCGAGGACGTCGCGGAATCACTGTCGGCCAAACCCGGCGAGCAGGTACTCGATGCGGCCTTCGGCACGGTGATACCCGGGTTGCACGATCATCATCTGCACGTGTACTCGGCTGCAGCTGAACAGGATTCGATCCGGGTCGGCCCCGCCGAGGTGGCCGATGAGGCCGCGCTTGCCGGCGTGTTGACCGCCGCGGTCACCGGAAGCGACGGTTGGATCCGCGCCGTCGGCTATCACGAAGCGGTGGCCGGTCCGCTGGACCGGCACGCACTGGATCGATTGGTCCCCGATGTCCCGGTGCGCGTGCAACACCGGAGCGGCGTGTTGTGGACGGTGAACTCGGCGGGCCTGGCGGCCCTGGGTCTGCGCGACCATCCCGACGGGCGTCTGCGCAGCGCGGACCGGACGTGGTCGGAGGCCCTGGAGCGCCGGCCCGCAGCGGTCAGGGAGTTCAGCGCCCGGCTCGCCGGATACGGCGTCACCGGTCTCACCGACGCCACGCCTGACCTGCAGCCCGCTGACCGGCCCGAAGGCTTGCTCCAACGCGTGCACTGCCTGGCCCCGGGCAAACGGATCCTGCACGATGACGCGCTCGACCTGGACGCGTTGACGGCCTGGATCGCGCAGCGGCACCGCGCTGGTGAACCGGTGGCCGTGCACTGCGTGACCGCGGCACAACTCGTCGTCACCATCGCCGCACTGGGCGCGGCGGGCGGCCATCCCGCAGACCGGATCGAGCATGCGGCGATCGTGCCGCAGGACTGCATCGCCGATCTCGTCGCCCTCGGCGTCACGGTGGTAACCCAGCCCAACTTCGTGGCCGAGCGGGGTGACCAGTACCGCACGGACGTGCCCGCCGCCGAGCATGGTCAGTTGTGGCGGCTGGCCACCCTGCTCGCCGCGGGGGTGCCGGTTGCGTTGTCCACCGATGCGCCGTTCGGCGCCCCTGACCCGTGGGCCGCGATGCGGGCGGCGGTGCACCGTCGTACGCCGCGTGGTGTGGTGCTCAACCCGGTCGAGCGGATATCGGGGCGGCGTGCACTGGCCATGTTCCTGGGCAGCGCCGAAAATCCGTCCAGGCCACGGCGCATCGCCTGCGGTGAGCCCGGTGACCTGTGCCTGCTGGCGGGTTCGCCACAGCGGGTGGTCGATGCCCTCGACGCTGATCTGGTGGCCGCCACCATCGTCGGCGGTTCGGTGGTGTTCGAACGGTGAGTGTGTGGCGGGTGCCGGGCATGCCGGCGTTGTTGGCGTGTGCGGCATTGGGTTTCGCCGGCTTTTCGCTGCTGCTGCCGGTGGCTCCGATGTGGGCGGTGCAGATCGGTGCCGACAACCTGGGCGCCGGAGCGGTCAACAGCGTGCTCATGCTGTTCACCGTCATCGCGCAACTGTTGGTCGGACGGCTGCTGCGGCGGGCCGGTTGGGCGGCCACGCAGGCGCTCGGGCTCGTGCTACTGGGGATACCGGCGCTGCTGCACTTGCCGACCGGATCCCTGTGGCAGGTATTGCTTCTGGCGGCGCTGCGGGGGTTGGGTTTCGGCATCCTCACGGTATGCAGTGTCCGGGGTATCGCTGCCCTGATTCCGCAGGAGCGTCGCGGACGTGCGATCGGAGCGTACGGGTTGTCCATCGCGGCACCGCAATTCGTGTTGACGCCGCTGGCGCCGTGGCTGGCCGAGAACGTCGGGTATCAGTGGGTGTTCGTGTTGGCCGGCGTCCCTCTGCTGGCGGTCCCGCTGGCGTTCACCCGGCCGGCGCCGACTCTGGTACACGAGCCGCATTCGGATCGTCTCGACGGGGCGCGCGGGCTGGTCGGTCCGATCGCTGCGCTCGTGGTGATCACCGCGGCCGGCGGTGGAATCCTCACGTTCGCACCCCAGCTGGGTGGTGCGACGACAGCGCTGGGGGCGCTGCTGGCGATGACCGGCACGGCGGCGCTGGCCCGCTGGCTGGTCGGCGGGGTTGCCGATCGTCACGGTGCGGCGAGGTTCATCGCGCCGATGCTGGCGGTGGGTGCGGTCGGTCTGGCGGTCATCGCCGCGGGTATCGGCGTCGGCGGATACGTCGTGGTGATCGGCTGTGCACTGCTCGGCACCGCCTATGGTGCGCTGCAGAATCTCACCCTGGTCCAGGCGTTCGCCGCGACCGGCGAGCATGCGCGCGGCGCGGTCAGTGTGGCCTGGAACGTCGGGTTCGATGCGGGTACCGGCCTGGGTTCTCTGGCCGTCGGTGCCCTGGCCACATCGTTCTCGTTCTCGACAGCCTTCGGTGTGATGACGGCCGCGTGTGTGGGCATCGCGCTGATGTGGGTACTCACCCGGCATGACGGGCGATCAGGGCGCGGCACCGCTGCTTGACGCGCTGCACGAGTACCACAATTCGAACCGGTACGGCTTCTCGCCGCCGGGGCATAGACAGGGCCGTGGTGTCGATGAGCGGGTGCTGCAGGTACTGGGGCGCGAGCCGTTCCTCAGCGACATCCTGGCCAGCGGCGGGCTCGACGACCGGCGGATGAGCAACGGCTACCTCAGGAAGGCCGAGGATTTGATGGCCGAGGCGGTGGGCGCGAGGGTGGCGTGGTTCTCGACGTGCGGCAGTTCGCTGTCGGTAAAGGCCGCGATGATGGCCGTCGCCGGGTGCGACGGCAGCCTGCTGCTCAGCCGGGACAGCCACAAATCGGTGGTGGCCGGGCTGATCTTCTCGGGTTTGACGCCGCGCTGGATCACTCCGCAGTGGGACGCCGAGCGGCACGTCTCGCACCCGCCGTCCCCGCAGCAGGTCGAGCAGGCCTGGCAGCGCCACCCGGACGCCGCGGCGGCGCTGATCGTCAGCCCCAGCCCATACGGCACGTGTGCCGACATCAAGGGCATCGCCGATGTCTGCCACGCCCGGGGCAAGCCGCTGATCGTCGACGAAGCCTGGGGTGCCCACCTGCCCTTCCACGAAGACCTGCCGACCTGGGCGATGAATGCCGGCGCGGACGTGTGCGTGGTGAGCGTCCACAAGATGGGTGCCGGTTTCGAGCAGGGTTCGGTGTTTCATCTGCAGGGCGATCTGGTGGACGAGAACCGGTTGTCCGCGTGCGCCGACCTGCTCATGACGACCAGCCCGAATGTGCTGGTGTACAGCGCTATCGACGGCTGGCGGCGGCAGATGGTCCAGCACGGGCATGAGTTGATGGGTGCTGCACTGGATTTGGCCGACGCCACCCGGCGGGAGATCGAGGAGATCGACGACATCGAGGTCCTCGACGAGGAACTGCTGGGTAATCAGGCCTCACACGACCTGGATCGCCTGCAGGTACTGATCGACGTGTCGGCGACGGGCACCTCGGGATACCAGGCCTCGGACTGGTTGCGGGAGTACTGCCAGCTCGATCTGGGGATGACCGACCATCGCCGGGTCCTGGCCACCATGTCGCTGGCCGATGGTTCGGACACCGCGGGGCGATTGGTCGAGGCACTCAAGCTGTGGCGCAAGGCCGCCCACGATTTCGACCCGCCGCCACGCGTCGACCTTCCCACCCCCGACGAGCTGGAACTGGAGAGCGTGATGGCGCCCCGGGACGCGTTTTTCGGGCCGGTCGAGGACATACCGGTCGAGCAGGCATCCGGCCGGATTTCCGCCGAGCAGATCACCCCGTACCCACCGGGGATTCCCGCGGTGGTGCCCGGGGAACGGATCAACCAGCCGGTCCTGGACTACCTACGGACGGGGCTTTCGGCCGGGATGAACGTACCGGACCCCGCCGATCCTTCGCTGCGCACGGTTCGCGTCGTCGCGTAGGCGATGCGAAGGTCGGCGACCAGTCCGTCGAAGGCTTCGTCACGGCTCTCTGACGGTCCGCGCAACACAGCCGACGGGTGAATCGTGGCGACCAGTGCCGGATCCCCCTCGGACACCAAGCCTGTGGAGTGCAGGACCTCTCCCCGATGGCGCGTCACCCGAAAGTCGTTTCCGAGAAGGGATTTGGCGGCGGTCGCGCCCAGCAGGACGACGACTTCCGGGGCGATGGTGTCCAATTCGGCCAGGATCCACGGCCGGCATGCCTCCACCTCAGTTCGGCTGGGCGTCTTGTGGATACGGCGCTTGCCCCGTTCGTTGGTGGTGAACTTGAAATGCTTGACGGCGTTGGTCAGGTAAAGCTCGGCGCGGTCGATTTCGGCTGCGGCCAAGGCTTTGTCCAAGACGCGCCCGGCAGGACCGACGAAGGGGGCTCCGGCCCGGTCCTCCCGGTCGCCCGGCTGCTCACCGATCAACATCATGCGGGCCGATGGCCGCCCTGACCCGAAAACGGTTTGCGTGGCGTCCTGATACAACGGACATCCCTTACAGTGCCGTGCCGCCTTGGCCAGCTCGGACAGCTGATGTGTTTCGGGCACGAACGGCGCTGCGCTGTTCATTTCCTGTGGATACCCATATCGATCGTTTTGCCACGCGCAGCGCGGGTATTCGGCGGGCAACAACAGGAGATGATCGACATGACCGGGGCGTACGCGGCTAAACGGGTATTGCATCGCAGAAGCAGCCTTGAGGCCGCGGCCCTGGAGTTCGGCTGTCGGTTGGCGGTGAAGAACGTGATCCGGGCCTGGGCACTGCAGCCGGACCTGGCGTGGCCGCTCAACTCCATCGATCGTGTTTTCGGTCTGGTTCCGGCGCGTTCGTCCGCTTCGGTGCGCCCCGTGGCACTGCCCAACTGTCCGGCCGAACTGGTGCGCGCACCGGGAACGTCAGGGCGAAACGCGATTCTGTACTTGCACGGTGGGGCGTTTCTTACCTGTGGGCTCAACACCCACCGTGCTCTGGCTGCTCGATTGTCCGCTGCGGCAGACGCACTGGTGCTCAACGTCGGATACCGGATGTTGCCCGTGTGCGGTCTTGCCGACGCCGTCGAGGATGCCCTGGCCGGGTTGTCCTGGCTCCGGCGGCGGGGGTATGGCGCGGAGCGGACGGTGATCGCGGGCGACTCGGCCGGCGGATACCTGGCCTTCGGGACGGCGCTGAGGTCCTTGGCCCACGGTGTGGTTCCGGCCGCCGGTCTGGCCGCCATCTCCCCGCTGATCGATCTCGACCCTGCGCGAAAACTGGTTCATCGCAACGTCTCTCGATGCTCGATGTTCACCGGGGCGGCGTTGTCGGCGTTCGCCCGATGTGTGCGCCGCAGCCAATGTCAACCGGATCGGTGTGATGCCGAGCCGCTGATCGACCCGGCCACCGCCGATCTCACCGGCATGCCACCGGTGATGATCCACGTGGGTGCCGACGAATTGCTGTTGGCGGACTCGGAACTGGTGGCCGAGCGGCTGGCCGACGCACACGCGCGCTGCGAGCTGCACGTCTGGAGCGGCCAGGTGCATGACTTCCCGCTCGCGGCCGACATCTTGCCCGAAGGCCGGAGGGCCATCGGTTACGTGGGCGACTTCGTCAAAGGGGTCACCGCCGCGACTGCCGAGGGCGCGGCCTGATCGGTGTCCCGACGGGTTTCCGGGCGTGACGCTGCGGGCATCCCATCACCATGAGCGATATCGACAACGGCCCGGATGACACCCTGTCGCCGAGTGAGTCGACCGATTCCGACGAGGTCGGCAACGCCGACGGCGATGAGGTGGTGGATCCGCCAGAGGAATGGCATGGCGCCGACCGCGCCGATACCGAGGAGACACTGGAGCGAAAGCTCGCCGCAGAAGAGCCTGAGCAACCGAAGCGCACTGCCGAGCAGCGCGAGAACCCTGACGACGGAGACCAGGGGGATGACTCGTTCTACTCGGTGGTCCGTTGAGCCGGCTCAGCCGGCCTGGCGTTGCAGGGTCACCGATGCGGTGTTGGCATCGGCGTGGGTGGCGATGCCGCTGCCCTTGGCCGTGACGGCCAGTGCCGTGCGGTCCCCGCGGAACAAGTCCCGGGAGAACTCGCACGGAGAACCGTTCTGGTCGTAGGTGACCCGGGTGATCAACAGCAGCGCGGCTTTGGGTTTGATGCCCAGCAGGGTGGCTTCGCTACTGGTGGCACTGACCGCCTCGATGCGCTCATCGGCCCGGCCGGTGACCAAACCGTAGTGGGATTCCAGGATTTCGTAGAGGGAGCCGCCCAGTTGCTGATCGAGCAGGCCGGGGAAGGCATCTGCGGGGAACTGGGCGTGCTCGAGCGAGATGGGGGAGCCGTCGGCCAACCGCACCCGCTGGATCTCGATGACGTAGTCGCCGGGATCCAGCCGCAAGGCGGTACGGGTGGCTTCGTCGGGGGTGGTGATGCGCGTCGAGAGCACGCGGGTGCCCGCGACGTAGCCCTGGTTGGCCAGGAAGGCCGGCACGCCGACGACGTCGGAGAGGTGTCGCTCCACCTGCCCGTGGCTGATGAAGATCCCCCCGGCCCGGCCGATCACTCGGTGCACCAGCCCGGCTTCCTCCAGGGCGGCCAGCACCTGGCGCAGGCTGGAGCGGCTGGTGCCGTACTGCTCGGCTAGGTCACGTTCACTGCCCAGTTTGGCGCCGGGGGTGCCCGCGTTGATGTCGGCGACGATGCGCCTGCGTAACTCCTCGCTGTGAACTGCCACCCCGGCCCCCTGCCCGTGTATTGGTACAGCCAATTCTATCCAGGTTGAACTAGAGTTCAGCGATCGCCATATGAGATTCGGGCAGAATCTGTCCGCCGTCCACGACCAGCGACTGCCCGGTGATGTAGGCGGCTTCGTCGGTGGCGAAGAACAGCGCGGCGTTGCCGATGTCGGCGACCGATCCGAGTCGGCCGGCCGGCACCGCCGAGGCCATTTGGTCCATGTAGTCCTGGCCCATTTCGACCAGGCCCTCGGTGATGATGTTGCCGGGCAGCACAGCGTTGACGGTGATTTTCTTCGGGGCCAGTTCCATTGCCGCGGTCCGCAGGAAGCCCAGCTGGGCGGCCTTGGACGCACCGTAGTGCGACCAGCCGGGGTAGCCGGTGACCGGGCCGGTGATCGACGACGTGATGACGACGCGTCCGCGCCCGCTTGCGGTCAGCGCCGCGAGCGCGGCCTGCACGATGTACACGGTGCCCTTGAAGTTCACCGCCAGGACCTGGTCGATGTCGTCGGGGGTGAGGTCTTCCAGACGGCCGGAGGGGAAGATGCCGGCATTGGCGCAGACGATGTCCAGGCCGCCGTGCCGCTCGACGGCGGCGCTGACCACCTGGCGGGCGTCTTCGGGGCTGGTCACGTCCGCGCGCAGGGCGCTGACCCGGCCCGGGGCGTCGGCGAGTGCGGCGACCGCGTCATCCAGGTCGGCTTGATTGCGTCCGGTGACGAGGACGTCCACGCCGGCATTGGCGAACGTCTGGGCGATGCCGCGGCCGATGCCCTTGCTGCCGCCGGTGACGATGGCCGAGCGGCCCTGAAGCGATGCGAACATGATTGGGATCCTTTGAATGTCAGGTCAAGTTGAGGCCGTTGGAGCGCAGGTAGCGCTCGGCGAGTTCACAGCTGCCGGCGGCATAGCTGATGGCCTTGGTGGCCGATTCCCTGGAGTGGCTGTGGCTGCCCATCCAGGCCAGCAGCAGCAACCTGCGGAGCAGCACGAACGAGGCCAGCATGTCCTCGTCGGAGGACGGCAGTTCGCGTCGGGTGCGGTAGCCGCTCACCCAGGCATCCTGCCATTCCGGCAACGCCGGGTCGTCTTCGATGAACGACACCGCGGTGCCGAAATCGTAGAAATACCAACCGAACCCACAATCATCGAAGTCGATGACGGTGATGCCCGATCCAGCGGGGTCCGGGTCAACCAGCAGATTGGCCAGCCGCAGGTCGGCGTGGATCAGGCCGTAGACCTCGGGTCCCGTGCCGTAGGCATGTAGCCGGTCGTGCAGCAACTGCTGGGCGCGTTCGAGCACCTGCTGTTCGGCCGGGCCGACGCCCTCGGCGTCGTGCCAGCGGCCCCACCGCGGTGCCGCGCCCAGGCTGTGCTCCCAGTCCCAGGAGAACCTGCCGAACCCGGCCGGGCGTTCCCACCGCTGCGAATGATCGTGCAGCGCAGCGGTGATCCGGCCCAGCGTGCGGAAGTCGTCGAGCGTCAACTTTCCTTCGTCGGGCTCGGCCCCGGCGACCATGCCGAAGTGAACGACGTGGCGGGCGACCCCACCGGTTTCGGCACCGTCGACGGTGACCAGCCGCCGGCCGTCGCGGGCCGGCAGCACGGTGGGCACCGTGACATCGCTGTCGGTCCGCAACGCCTGCAACCAGTCCAGTTCGGATTCGATCTCGTGGGGCTGGTGGTAGTCCTGCCGGTGCACCCGCAGGATGGACTGGGTACCGGCATCCTCGACGAGATAGGTGGCATTCTCGGACAGGTTGAGCAACCGCAGCGTTGCATCCGCCCCGATGTCGTACTGGCGCAGCGCCAGTTGGGCGACATCGATCTCGTCGGTGATGACCATCTAGTGCTCCCTGCCTTCAATACCGTCCAGCACCGCCGTGATCCGATCCCGGGCCACGGTGACCTCAGCGGTGCTGCCGCCGATGTAGAGCCTCCCAGCGGCTCCGATCATCTGCACGTCGACCACAGTAAGCCCGGGTGCGGCCCGCTCCGCCTCATTGGCCGCCACCGCTGCGAACAGCGCCGGGGTCATCTCGTACACCAGCAGAGACTGCCCGGGCAGGATCATCGATGCCTGCCGGTTGCGGTTGAGGATCACCGCGTGCTGATCGGTGATGTTCTCGATGATGTCGTGGTAGAGCACCCGCGGCCGCAGCTGATCGGAGGCCTTGTTGCCGGTGCCGGCCAGGATCGCCTCGCCGGCGCGCTGCACGTCCTCCAGGTTGGCCGAGTGGATCTCGAGCACACCGAATTGCCGTTCCACGTAGAGGATTCCGGGCTGGATACCGGGGACCTCGCGCAGGGCAAGATCGATCACCCGCTCGATCGCCAAGGCGGGGGACACCTCGACGATCAGCGCGTGCTCACCCTCGTACGGCGGATAACCGCGGGCCCGGGTCGGTGTTCCGAGGTAGGCGGCGAACTGACGCTGCAGGTCCTCCACCAACAGGTAGACGCGGATCTGGGTGCGAATCCGCGTGCTCTCCTCCGCTTCGGTCGGCATGGCTACTTGCTGGCGACCGAGAAGTGCGCGCCGAGCTCATTGTGCGGACGCGGGATGACGTGCACGCTGACCAGTTCGCCGACCTGCGAGGCGGTCTCCGCGCCGGCCTCGGTGGCAGCCTTGACCGCGCCCACCTCGCCGGTGACGATGACGGCGACCAGACCGTCGCCGACCTGCTGACGATCGGTGATGGTGACGTTGGCGGCCTTGACCATGGCGTCGGCGGCGGCCAGCGCAGCCACGAAGCCCTTGGTCTCGATCAGTCCGATTGCGTTGCTGGACATAGGTGTTTCTCCTTATTTGTTGGGGTTGGTATCAGGCTTGGAATCGATGGATCCGATGATGAGTGCGTCGACCGGGGGCGGGGTGCCGGTGAACCAGCCCGAGGCCACCGAGCCCTGGGCCACCAGGACCCGCTCACCCACACCGGTACCGAGGACATCGAAGGCGACCAGCTTCGACCCGGTGCCGTCGATCTCGACCTCAAGGAACGCGCCGGCCGGGATGCCGTCGATCCGACGGGTCGACCACACGTTGCCGGTCACGGTCGCAGATATCATTTGCGCTCCTTCTGAATCGTGATCCCCAGGGTGCGGGCCTTTTCGCGGGCCAAGGGGGTGAGCACCGCCTTGCGGCCGAGCACCAGCGTGCCGCCGGCCAGGTCGGCGATGTGGCGTTCGGTCACCGCGCCGGTGTCGATGCGGTGGATGGTCCCGGGTCCGCCGGCCGAGGCCCTGCCCGCCAGCCGGAAGCTCAACCGGCCGGCCTTGAGGTCGGCTCGGGTCTTCGGGCTTTCGAAGAGCCGCAACAGCTTCCGGACGAAGTTGTCGAGATCCCGGTCGTTGCTCAGCTGCACTGTCTCCGTGCGGTTCCTGCCGTCGACGGCGCGGGGACCGGTCGGATCCACGCCGAACTGGTCGGCGACCGTCGGTGGGGCTGGAGCCGGGGCCGGTGGCTGTGATGGGGGGATGGCCACCGGCCCCGGAGTCTTGGCGGCCGCTCCGATATCTCGGACGGCATCGCGTACCACCTCACGCACCAGGGCGCGCAGTTCGTCCCGGTTGATGCTCATGTAGTGGCCCTTGCCAGCGCATCCTGGGCTGCCTCGGCCGCCGTGCGGACGTCGGCCTCGGTGCCGGACAGGTAGACGCGGCCCGTCGCACCGATCATCCGGAAATCGACGACCTTGATGTCGGCGGCCTTCTCGGCCTCGTTGGTGGCCAGGATGGCGTAGGACGCGGGGGCCACCTCGAGGACGAACAACGACTCTCCCGGCAGCACCATCGAGCCGATCTTGTTGCGGTTGATCAGGAATGCGTGTTGGTGGTCGACGCTGGAGATGATGCGTGAGGCCAGCACGTTCGGCTGCACCGCGCTTCCGGTGTCTCCTCCCAGCTCGTCCAATGCGGCGTCGGCGGCAGCCTTGACCGCACCGGTCTCACCGTGGAACTCCAGGTAGCCGAATTGCCGCTCTACCACCAGGATTCCGGCCTTGACCTCGGCATGCTTGAGCGCGACATCGGTGACGCCCTCGATGTCCAGGCCGGGGGCCACCTCGATGATCTGGGCAGCCTGGTTGGCGCGCGGCAGCGCACCCTTGATCCAGGTCCCCAGGTACGACATGGTCTGCGGTTGCAGCCGGTCGATGAAGATGAAGGAACGAAGTTCAGCCACAGCCCTACCTCTTGATCAGTTGTGCGAGTTCTTCGGCCACCAGTGCACGCAACTCCGCGCGCAGTGCGTCCAGGCCCAGGTCGGTCGAGCGGGTCGATGTGGACCGGCGGGGCGCGGTGCTCACCCCGGAAGGCGCGCCGTGGCGGTCGTTGGAGGCGTACGGATATGCCGGCACCGGACCGGCGGGGGAGCGCCACGGGTTCACACCCGCGAAATTGCCCATGGGTACGGCGGTATTGCTGTTGTAGGCGATGCGGGCCCAGTTGATCAGGTTCTGCGGCTGCAGATTCTCACCGATCGAGCTGCGCCCGACGAACCCGGTCCCGATGGTCATCGACGGCGCCAGGTTGGTTTCCAGCCCGGAACTGCCGGTGCTGTTGCCCACGTTGACCGACACTCGTAGCACGGGCACCTGTGCCGCGAAATCGGTTATTACCGATGCATTTTCGCTGTGGATGGCCGCGGAGTGGCCGGCGCCGCCGATCCGCACCACAGCCCGGGCCGCCCGGATCCCCCGTGCGGCATCGGTTGCGGTGGTCATGCCGAGCACCGGTGAGAGCTTCTCGTGGGCCAGCATCTCCTCGGTGATCACATCGTCGAACGGCGCGATCAGGACCCGGGTCTTGGGGGTGACCCGCAGTCCGGCCTGCCCGGCGATCCAGGCGGCGTCGCGCCCGACCACGTCGGTGTTGAGGTGCCCGTCGGCGAACATGTAGGCCCGCAGGCGCCGCGCCCCGTCCTCGTCGAGGATGTGCGCGCCGGCGCGGGTCAGTGCGCCGCTGAGCTTGCCGGCGATCACGTCTTCGGCGATCAGGACGGATTCGTTGGTGCACAGCACCGAGTTGTCGAAGGCCTTGCTGTCCACGATGCGTTTGGCCGCAGCATTGATGTCGGCGCTGGCCTCGACGAACACCGGGACATTGCCCGGCCCGACGCCCAGCGCGGGGTTGCCCGACGAGTACGCGGCCCGTACTACGCCGGTGCCGCCCGTCGCCACGATGACGTCGGTGCGCTCGTCGGCCATCAGTGCCTGCACCAGTGGGATGGACGGTTCCTCGACCACCTGGACGATGCCGTCGGGCGCGCCGGCCGACACCGCGGCCTCGGCGAGCAGCCGGGCCGCATCGGCCGAGCACTGCTTGGCCCGCGGGTGCGGGGCGACGACGACGGCGTTGCGGGTCATCAGCGCCAGGATCACCTTGAAGTACACCGTGGCAACGGGATTGGTGGTCGGTGTCAGGGCCAGCACCACACCTGCGGGCCGGGGCAGCTCGACGATCTTGCGTGCCTCGTCGACGCGCGGCGACACATAGTCGTCGCCTCGGTAGTAGTCCACGATGCCGCGGGAGCAGGCCCGGTTCTTGGTGACCTTGTCGGCCACGACACCCATCCCGGTTTCGGCGACCGCCTCGGCGGCGAACCGTTCGGCCGCGGCGTTGGCGGCGTCGGCCACGGCGTCGACGATTGCAGACACCGCGGCTCCGTCATAGTCGGAGTACGCACTCGCGGCCCAGCGGGCCCGCTCCAGCATGTGGCCGGCCTGTGCGGTACTGGTCATGATGCTTTACGTCCTCTCACGACGGTCTCGGCCCTGGACACCGCGACAGCGAGGCGGTCCAGGACGTCCTCGCATAGCTCGCGCGAGAGCAGCAGACCCGGTTTGAATTGCAGGACACGGGGATCCAGCGTCGAGAAGATCGCCCACACTCCGTTCTCGTAGAGCTCCCGCATCACGAACTTGGCGCCTTCGGGGTGATCGAACTCCAGTCCGATCACCACACCGTTCTGCCGGATGCCGACGAACCAGTCCGGATGGTCGGCCTGGATGCGCTGCAGTCCCTGTTCGAAGATGTCGGCGATGTAGTGCACCATCGAGCGCACCTCGGGGCGGGTGGAGATCTCCAGCGTCTTCAGCGCCGCCACACAGCCCAGCTCGGCACCGCCGAAGGTGGAGATGTGGCCGAAGCCGTCCTCGTCGAGCCACTTCGCGGCCCGGTCGCTGAGCAGCGCGGCGGTGATCGGGTACATGCCGCCGGACAGGCCCTTGCCGGTGACCAGGATGTCGGGCTCGATGCCGTGTTTGGTGATGCACCACAGTTCACCGGTGCGCATCAGACCGGTCTGCACCTCGTCGGCGATGTACAGGGTCCCGTGCTTCTCGGTGATGGCCTTGACCGCCTCGAGGTAACCCGGTGCGGGAAGCGGGAATCCGTAGGTGGCCGGAATGGTCTCCATGATGACCGCGGCCACATCGCCGGGGGCCAGCACGCGTTCCATGGCCTCGATGTCGTTGAACGGCACCTGGAGGAACTCGTCTGGCTGGTCGGCCAGGAAGAACTTGGCGAACCGGTCGTCGCCGGTGGCCACGGCCAGGCCGGTGTGGCCATGGTAGGCCTTGACGATCGAGACGATCTTGCGGCGTTTGGTGGCGTGGCGGGCGCTCTTGAGCGCGATGTCGATCGCCTCACCGCCGCCGGACCCGTACGCCACCTTCGTGATCGACGCCGGCGCGGTCTCGACCAGGCGCTGCGCCAGGGCGGTGCGGGCCACCGACGGAAAATGGTGGTTTCCGACGTCGAAGTGCGCCATGCCGTCGGTGATCGCTTGCATCACTTCGGGGTTGCGGTGTCCGAGGTTGTAGGTGCCACCGTTCAGATGCAAATCGATCAGGCGGCGGCCGCCCATATCCCACAGGAAATATCCCTCGCGGCGGTCGATCACCAGATCGACACCGGTATCAGTCCAGAACTGTGTCTTGTCTGGATTCCAGAACGTCTTCGCCTTATCCAGCACTTCGGCTTTGGATTCGAACGTGAACGTGCCGTAGTCGTACATGCGGCTCCCTCTTCAGCTATCCGGTAGCTGTGATGGGCCTCACCGTAAACGGTCGCAACCATTTGTGTCAATGGTTGCAGGAAGTGCTTGCGAATCGATTTTGGTAGTGCCAATATACGTAGGTCCCAGCTGTGGCACAGGCCACATCGGGTATCCCACTGTTACTTGGAAGGTATCCCGCTAGATGACCGATCAAGCTGTCGCCGGGAGTGAAGACACAGCTCACGACGTCCAAAGACTCAAACGCAACGCCGTAGGAACCGTCGGCGTGATCTTCATGGCGGTGGCGACCGCCGCCCCGATCACGGCAATGGTCGGCAACGTTCCGATTGCCGTCGGCTTCGGAAATGGTTCACACGCGCCGGCCGGCTACATCGTGGCGACCGTGGTCCTCGGCCTCTTCGCCGTGGGCTACGCGACCATGGCCAAGCACATCACCACCACCGGCGCCTTCTACGGCTACATCTCCCACGGCCTCGGCCGTATCGTCGGGATGGCCAGCGGCGGACTGATCACGATGGCCTACGTGGTGTTCGAGGCCTCGCTGATCGGTATCTTCTCGTTCTTCTTCCAGAACTTCATGCAGTCCCAACTGGGTATCCACATCCACTGGGTGATACCGGCTCTGCTGATGCTGGTGATAAACGCGATCCTGACGTACTTCGACGTCAACCTGACCGCCAAGGTGCTCGGCGTGTTCCTGGTGACCGAGATCGTCATGCTCGCGCTCGGTGCGCTGGCGGTGCTGTTCAAGGGCGGCGGCCCGCAGGGCTTCGCGGTGGCCGAGACCATCAACCCCATCGGTGCGTTCTCCCCGGCCGCCGGAATCGCCGGTGCCAGTGCTGGTTTGGGCCTGTTCTTCGCCTTCTGGTCGTGGGTCGGCTTCGAATCGACCGCGATGTACGGCGAGGAGTCGCGTAACCCCAAGAAGATCATTCCCCGGGCCACCATGCTCAGCGTGCTCGGCGTCGGCGCGTTCTACGTGTTCGTCTCCTGGATGGCGATCGCGGGCACCGGTCCGCAGCATTCCGTCGAACTCGCGCAGGATGCCGCGACGTCCTCGGAGATCTTCTTCGGCCCGGTGCGCAGCACCTACGGCGAGTGGGCGATCACGGTGTTCAACATCCTGCTGGTCACCGGATCGTTCGCCTGCGGCATGGCGTTCCACAACTGCGCCTCGAGGTACCTGTACGCACTTGGCCGCGAAGGCCTGTCGAAGGGTCTGCAGAAGACCATCGGCGCAACACATCCCACGCACGGCTCGCCGTACATCGCCTCGTTCGTGCAGAGCGCGATCGCCCTGGTGATCATCCTGGCCTTCCTGTTCGCCGGGATGGACCCCTACGTGCACATGTACACGCTGCTGGCGATCCTGGGCACCATGGCGATCCTGATCGTGCAGTCGCTGTGCGCCTTCTCGGTGATCAGCTACTTCCACATCCGCAAGAACCACCCGGTGTCCAAGCACTGGTTCAAGACACTGATCGCCCCCGGTCTGGGCGGGATCGGCATGCTCTACGTCGTGTACCTGCTGTGGGAGCACAAAGACGCCGCGGCCGGTACCGCGTCGGGCACCCTGCTGTTCAAACTGACACCGTGGATCGTGGTGGGCATCTTCGTCCTGGGAGCGGGCATGGCCACGTACTTCAAGCTGCGTGACCCGCGCCGGTACGAACTGATCGGCCGGATCGTGTTCGAGGACAACGCTGTTCGAGACTAGATGGACACCTTCGAACGTGTGTTGTTGAAGTTCGTCCTCGCGTGGGCTCCCTACGGGGGTCCACGCGAGGACGATGTCTGGCTCGAATTCGGTATGACCGCCGAGCAGCTGTGCGCCCGGTTCGCCGGGATCGTCGCGAGTCTGGTGCCGCGGGCCAGGGCCTTGTCGGCGGCTGACCGTTGCCTGCTGGGACGCGCCTGCCGGTACCTCCGGCACCAGCGCGAATCAGCCGAACGCCGCCCGTAGATTCGCGACCTGGCTGGCCATGAAGGCTTGAGCCACCGGTGTTTTCGCCGCGATCTGGTCGAATCCGTGGAACGCCCCGTACACCTCTTCGACCTGGCATTCGACCCCGGCGGCGCGCAGTCGTTCGGCGTAGGCCATGTCCTCGTCGTGGAACAGGTCCAGGGTTCCGACGCCGATCCAGGCCGGCGGCAGCCCGGCCAGGTCGTCACGACGGCCCGGCACCGCGACGGCCGGATCGGCGCCGCCGAGGTAGGCCGACCAGCCGAATTTGTTGCTGCCCTGGGTCCACAGCCGGTGGCCCGGATTCTCCAGCTCAGGGCCTACCGAGCGGTCGTCGAGCATCGGGTAGACGAGTATCTGGGCGGCCAGCGACACCTCACCGCGATCACGCGCCAGCAGGGCCAGGGACGCGGCCAGCCCGCCACCCGCGCTGGCACCGGCGACCGCCACCCGCGACGCATCGACCGCGGGAAGCGCCGCGAGCCATTTGAGCGCCGCGTAACAGTCTTCAAGCCCGGCCGGGTAGGGGTTCTGCGGTGCCAGCCGGTACTTGACCGCCGCCACCGTCGCGCCGAGTTCCTTGGCGAAGCGCCGGCACAGCGCGTCGTCCTGTGCTGGGCTGCCCAGCACGTAGCCGCCGCCGTGGATCCACAACAGTGCCGGCGTCGGTTCGGTGACACCGGTGGGACGGAACAGTCGCACCCCCACACCTGAGCTCAGGGTGAGCACCTCGACGTCCTTGGGCGTCTGCCGGTTCTGCAGCATCGTGAGACGCTGCAGCACCGGCAGCGTGCGCCTGGAGACCAGCTTGCGCGGGATGAAACGGGCCATACGTTCGAGATCCGGATGGAAATCTGTGTGGGCGGTCACACCGTCAGTTCTACCGTGCCGGTCTCGTCGCCGGTGTCGAAGGCTATGAACAGTGCCGCGATCGCGTCGTCACGGACCACGATGTAGCTGGTCAGGATCAGTTCAGCGGGCAGATCTGTCTTGTCGAACTCGCCGTCGTAGCGGGCACGCAGGACGATGACCCCTGGACGCACGTCGGCCTCGGTGACCTCCATGGTGACCCGGTCCCCGGTGATCTCCCCGGCGATCCAGGTGCGGATGGCGGTCCGGTCGGCGAACTCGCGGTGGTTGTCGTTGACCACGGCGTCCGCGGCAAAGGTGGCCAGCACGGCGTCGGTGTCGAAGGCGTTGACGGCGTCGACATAGCGCTGCACGACTGCGGGAAGCTGACCTGAAATATCACCAGACATGACGTAAGGCTCGCGTCGTCGGTGGCGGGAGAGTCAACCCCGGCGTTGTGCTTGAGTCTCCCCCTGGGGGAGCCGTCACACTGGGCACGTGAGCATCGACCTGTCGATCGGCGACTTCTCGCGGATGACGCAACTGCCGGTCAAGACGCTGCGGCACTACCACGAGGTGGGGCTGCTCGTACCCGACCGTATCGACTCTTCCTCCGGCTACCGCTACTACAACCTCGACCAGGTGGCCACCGCCCAAGTGGTGCGCCGGCTGCGTCAGCTCGATATGCCGATCGCCGATGTACGTGCCGTGATGGCCGGCGCTCCGGCCGAACGCAACGCGCTGATCAGTGACCATCTGCGGCGGCTGGAAGACCGGCTCAGCGCCACCCAGAGCGCCGTCGAGTCGTTGCGAGCCATCCTGGAACCCCCGGAGGAGACCGTGAGTATCGAATACCGCACCGTCCCAGCGGTTCCCGCTGCCGCCATCACGGCGACGGTGGATCGCGACGACCTGCCGGCCTGGTGGCAGGGTGCGGTCGGGGAGCTACGTGCCACAGTCCTCGCCGACACCGGGCTGGTGACGACCGGTGTGCCGGCGGCGTTGTTCGGCTTCGAGATCTTCACCGCTGATCGCGGCGCCGCGACGGTGTTCATCCCGGTCGATGGTCAGGTTCGCCCGGTCGGCCGGGTCGAGCCGCACATCATCCCGGCGGCCGAACTCGCGACCATCAGCCATCGTGGCCCGCACGACGATGTGGACGTGGCATACAGCGCCCTCGGGGAGTACGCGACGAGGCGGGAGATCAGCGTCGAGGGCCCGCTGCGGGAGTACTACGAGAAGTTCGACTGGGACACAGATGATTCCGCGCAGTGGAGGACTACGTTGTGCTGGCCGGTGTTTCGGGCGGACGCATGAGCGGGCTCGAAGGTCGGCGGGCCGTGGTCACCGGCGGCACCAAGGGAGCCGGTGCCGCCATCGTCGCCCGGCTGCGGGGCGCCGGGGCCCACGTGACCGCCGTGGCGCGTCAGCCCGCCGGTGACGGTGTCTCGGCGGCCGATGATTTTCTCGCCGCGGACCTCACCTCGGTGTCCGACGTCGCCGATGTGGCCTCGCGCATTCGTCGTAACGGCGGCGCCCAGATCCTGGTCCACACGGCGGGCGGTTCCGGTGCGCCATCGGGAGGGTTCGCGGCGCTGAGCGATCAGGACTGGGCCGACGAGCTGGACCTGAACCTGCTGGCGGCGGTCCGACTCGACCGCGCGTTGCTGCCGATGATGATCGAGAACGGCTCGGGCGCGGTGGTGCATGTCGGATCGATCCAGAGCCGGATGCCGCTCTATGACGGCACCCTCGGGTACGCCGCCGCCAAGGCGGCGCTGCGCGCCTACAGCAAGGGGCTGGCGAATGAACTGGCACCCAAGGGTATTCGGGTCAATACGGTGTCGCCGGGCTTCATCCAGACCACGGCCGCCGACGCTCTGATCGATCGCATCGCCACGGCCGCCGACGGATCCCGCGCGGACGCCCTCGAATCGTTGATGTCGGCTCTCGGTGGCATCCCGCTGGGCAGGCCCGCCCAGCCCGCTGAGGTCGCTGAGGTGGTGGGGTTTCTGGTGTCCGATGCCGCGTCGTCGATCGTGGGCGCTGATCTGGTTGTCGACGGCGGCACCGTCCCGACGCTGTAGACCTCCCCGCCGGGCTACTTCAAGAGCGGGTCGCGGGGCAGGCCCAGGATGCGCTCGGCGATGGTGTTGCGGGTGATCTCCGAGGTTCCCCCGGCGATCGTCATGGCCCGGTTCCCGAGGTAGGCGCGGGTGAGCTTCGGCGTCTGCCCGGTGACCCCGGCCGATCCGACCAGATCCATGCCCAATTCGGTCAGGTGCTGGGAATGCTCGGCGACCAGCAACTTGGTGACATTGCCCTCGGGGCCGGGTTCGGCACCGGCGATCGCGCGGCTGATCCGCCGCAGGTTCAGCAGCCGCAGCGTGTGGCCCACGGCGATCACCTCGCCGGCGCGGCGCACATAGCGGGCACCGTCGGGATCGGAGTCGATCAGGGCCACCAACTCGTCGGCATCGAATCCGGTCGGCGCCGCCGAGCCGCCACCGATCGAGATGCGTTCATTGCCGAGGGTGGCGCGCGCGACGAGCCAGCCCTTGTTCACATCGCCGACCACATCGGCGTCCGGAACGAACACGTCGTCGAAGAACACCTCGTTGAAGTGTGCGTCACCGGTCAGACCGCGCAGCGGATTCACCGTCACGCCAGGGGCTTTCATGTCGATCGCCATCATGGTGACGCCGGCGTGCTTGGGAGCGTCGGGGTCGGTGCGCACGGTGGCCAGGCCCCACTGGCAGTGCTGAGCCAGGCTGGTCCACACTTTCTGACCGGTGACCCGCCAGCCGCCGTCGACCTTCTTGGCGGCGGTACGCACGGCGGCCGCGTCCGAACCGGCGCCCGGCTCGGAGAACAGCTGGCACCACATCACCTGCCCGCGCAGCACGGGTTCCACCCAGCGTTCGCGCTGATCGTCGGTGCCGGCCTGGGCGATGGTCAGGGTCACCCAGCCGGTGATGCCCATGTCCGCCCGCTCGATGCCGGCGAACTCCTCCTCGATCACCAATTGTTCCAACACATTCGCCGCCCGGCCGTAGGGCTTGGGCCAGTGCGGCACCAGGTAGCCGGAGTCCACCAGGTAATCGCGGCGCTGGTCCTCGGGCAGGGACCTTACGGCCGCTGCCGCGGCCTGGGCATCCTGCCGGTACTGCTCGGCCTCCTCCGGCAGGGCGAAGGACGCCCCGTGCGCCTGACCGGTGCGTTGTCCGTCGACCACGTCGATCAGCGGATCGGCACCGTCGCCGAGCACCGCGGCCAGGGTGCGGGCCCGGCGCAGGTACAGGTGCGCGTCGTGCTCCCAGGTGAAGGCGATGCCGCCATGGAGCTGAACGTTGTTCTGCGCACAGAAGATCTGGGCCCGGATGGCGTGTGCGGCGGCCACCGCGGCGGCGAACCAGGCGCCGTCGAGACTGTCGGCGCGGGCGGCGTCCCACACCGCGGCGGTGGTCTGTTCGGCGTCGACGAGCATGTTGGCCGCGTGGTGCTTGACGGCCTGGAATGTGCCGATGGTGCGGCCGAACTGCTCTCGTACCTTGGCGTATTCGACGGCCATGTCGAGCGCGGCCCAGGACACGCCGACCGCCTCCGCCGAGCCGAGGATGCGGAACACCGTGCGGGCCGCCCGCGCTGCCCCACGCAGGATCCGGCTCTCGTCGAGGGCCGCCGCGCGCAGGTCCACCGCGCCGATGCTGCGGGTGGTATCGAGGGAATCCTGTGCGGTGACGGTGATCCCGTCGGCGGTGGCATCCAGGATGACGATGTCGTCGCCGGCAGCCAGCACGAGCACATGTGCGTCGGGCGCGCCCAGCACCGCGCGTGCCTGCCCGCCGAGGAGGCCGTCGGAGCCGATGTGCACCGAGCCGGCCAGCCCGAGGGCGGCGACGGTCGTGCCCGCGGCGAGTCCGGGGAGCAGTTCGGCCCGCACGGCATCCGGGGCGTAGCGGTCGATGACCACGGCCGCCGAGACGGTGGGCAGGAACGGGCCCGGGCACAGTTCGCGGCCGGCGACCTCGGCCACCACCGCCAGTTCGGGCAGGCCGAACCCGGAGCCGCCGTACTGTTCGGAGATGGCCAGCCCGTTCCAGCCGAGTTCGGCGCCGGCGGACCAGATCTCATCGGGATAAGCGCCGGGGTTCTCCAGGGTGGCGCGGGCGGCTGCGCGGCTGTGGAGACGGTTCAACTGTCCGAGCGCCGAGTCGGCGAGGTCCTGATGCTCTTCAGTGATGGCCAGCGCAGACTTAGTCATGGTTAGCGAAGCTAACGGGAACTCAGCGGGCCGTCGACGTGATCCAGGTCACATTTGTGCGCCAGCTGAACAAGTCGGCGAAGTTGTCCCGTCCGTCAATCCCGTGCGGGGTACGCTCGCGCAATGACGGCACGACCGGATAACCGGTACCCCGCACCGACGCTCGCCGATCGGGCCCGATGGTTGCTGCGCGCCACGCCGGCCGACCACATCCTGGCACTCAGCGTGGCATCGGCTTCGCTACCAGTCGTGGGCAAGCATCTGGAACCCTTCGGCGCCCTTACCGCGATGAGCGTATGGGGATTCCGTCACCTGCCCGACTTCGTCGCGTCCTCGGCGAAATCCTTGCTCGCCCCGGACAACGGCGAGATTCGCAAGGCGGAGCGGGAGCAGACCACCACGGTTGCCCAGGAGGCACTGCGCGGCGTGGTCTCATCCGCTGATCTGGCCGTCGACTGGCCGGCCCCGGACGCCATGCCGCCCCTCTGGCACACCATGGCGTACCGGCGCGACGTCTACCGCACCTCGGTGCGCTACGGCGACGACCCGGCGCAACTGCTCGATGTGTGGAGGCCCAAGCACCTGCCCGCCGAGCCCGCGCCGGTGCTGCTGTTCGTCCCCGGCGGTGCCTGGGTGCACGGCGGCCGGATCCTGCAGGGCTATGCGCTGTTGTCGCATCTGGCCCGGCAGGGCTGGGTGTGTCTGTCGATCGATTACCGCGTTGCCCCGCACCACCGCTGGCCGCGGCACATCACCGACGTCAAAGCCGCGATCGCCTGGGCGCGGGCCAACGTCGACAAGTTCGGTGGCGACCGTAATTTCGTGGCAGTCGCGGGTTGCTCGGCCGGTGGCCACCTGGCCGCACTCGCCGGCCTCACGCCGAATGACCCGGACGTGCAGGGAGATCTGCCAGAGGGGGCCGACACCTCGGTCGACGCCGTGGTCGGCATCTACGGGCGCTACGACTGGGAGGACCGGTCGACCGAGGAGCGGGTCCGCTTCGTCGACTTCCTGGAACGGATCGTGGTGGGCCGCAAGATGGATCGCCACCCGGAGATCTACCGGCAGGCCTCGCCGATCGCTCAGGTCCATCCCGACGCTCCGCCATTCCTCGTCATTCACGGCACCGGCGACAGTGTCATTCCGGTGGCCCAGGCCCGCGGTTTCGTCGACCGCCTCAAGGCCGTGTCGCGGTCGGTGGTCGGCTACATTGAACTTCCGGGGGCGGGGCACGCGTTCGATATGACCGATGGTGCCCGAACGGGGGCGATGGCCACTGCAATTGGCTTGTTCCTCAAGCAGATTCACCGAAACCGGGCGATTGACCAGGCTAAAGCGGTCATATAGTCGCCTCCACCACCGCAGGGGAGGGACGCCGTGAAACGGCTGAGTGGGTGGGACGCGTTCTTGCTGTACACCGAGACGCCGAATGTGCACATGCACACGTTGAAGATCGCGGTCATCGCGCTCGAAGACATGGGGGATCGGACGTTCGGCATCGACGAATTCCGGGAGGTGATCCGCGGACGGCTGCACAAGCTGGACCCGTTCCGGTATCAGCTCGTCGACATCCCGTTCAAGTTCCACCACCCGATGTGGCGGGAGAACTGCGACGTCGACCTGGAGTACCACGTCCGGCCGTGGCGGGTGCGCGCGCCGGGGGGCCGCCGCGAACTCGACGAGGCCATCGGGGAGATCGGCAGCACCCCGCTGGACCGCAGCCGGCCGCTGTGGGAGATGTACTTCGTCGAAGGCCTGGCCAACGGGCGTATTGCGGTGGTCGGAAAGATCCACCACGCACTCGCCGATGGGGTCGCCTCGGCGAATCTGCTCGCCCGCGGCATGGATCTGCGCGACGGTCCGGATCGCGACGACGATTCGTATGCCACCGATCCCGCGCCCAGCAAGACTGAACTGGTGCGCTCGGCATTCGCCGACCACATGCGCCAGCTCGGCCGGTTGCCCGGGACCGTGCGCTACACGGCCAAGGGGTTCGGCCGGGTGCGGCGCAGCAGCCGCAAGCTGTCGCCCGAGCTGACCCGGCCCTTCACCCCGCCGCCCAGCTTCATGAACCACATCCTCGACGAGAAGCGCCGGTTCGCCACGGCCACACTGGCATTGGCCGACGTCAAGGAGACCAGCAAGGCGCTCGGGGTGACGATCAACGACCTGGTGCTGGCCATGTCGTCCGGAGCGCTGCGCGCGTTGTCGCTGAAATACGACGGCAAGGCCGACCATCCGCTGCTGGCCTCGGTGCCGATGAGTTTCGACTTCTCGCCGGACCGCATCTCGGGGAACCGGTTCAGCGGTGTGCTGGTGGCGCTGCCGGTGGACGTCGCCGACACTGCCGAGCGGGTGCGTCGCGCTCATGACGCGGCCGCGCTGGCCAAGGAAAGTCATCAACTCATCGGCCCGGAACTGATCGCGCGCTGGGCCGCGTACATGCCGCCCGCCCCGGTGGAGGCGGCGTTCAAATGGCTGTCCCACCAAGACGGTCAGAACAAGGTGCTCAATCTCAACATCTCGAACGTGCCGGGTCCGCGGGAGCGCGGCAAGGTCGGCGGGGCCACGGTCACCGAGATCTATTCGGTGGGGCCGATCACGACCGGCAGCGGGCTCAACATCACCGTGTGGAGCTATGTCGATCAACTCAACATCTCGGTGCTCTCCGACGATGCCACGGTCGACGATCCGCATGAAGTCACCGACGGCATGCTCGAGGAGTTTCGCGAGATCCGCAGGGTGGCAGGGCTTTCCGACAAGCTGACCGTCGTCGAGTCCGCGATGCCGCAGTAGGAATGGGTAGGTAGGGGGTAGCCCCCGCACCGCGAGCGTGCGTGTCTGTCGCCGACGCACCGGGCAACAGTGACAGTTTCCGCACGCTCACGGCCTCGCGGACCATGATGATCGCGCACCGCGCCGCCGATCTCGCACTGCGCGGCGCCTGATTCAGGTCGCCGAGGAGGGGGCGGACGCGAGCAGGAATTCCGCCAGCTTTGCGCTGGCGGGCCCGAGGCGCGACCGTTCTGCCGAAGCGAGGTAGATCTCCCACACGATGGCCGGTCGGATGTCGATGGCACGCAGGTCTGGATAGTGGGCCGCTTCACTGGCCGGCATGACGATGGTGCCCAGGCCGTGTCGGACGAGGCGCCCGGCGATCGCATACTCGAGGGCCACCTCATGGGACACCCGCGCCGAAACTCCTGCGGCAGTGAATGCGCCATCGACGAGACGTCTGAGCCCGAACTCGGAGGGGAAGCCGATCAGATCCTCATCGCAGAGCTCGGTGACACCGACTGCCTCGCGGCGCGCAAGTCGATGATCGGTACGGCAGACGAACACCATCGGCTCTTGACACAGCAGCCGCATGTCCACCCGGGCGGGGAACCGGTCGGGGGCTGATATGAGAGCCAGGTCGAGTGACCCGTCCGCGATCGCCGAGAGGTAAGCGATAGAACCAATTTGACTCTGCCGCAATCTGATTCGGACGAATGGATAGTCGTGGTGAAAGTCGCCGAGCACCTTCGGCACGTCGAGCGTGCCGAACGAGATCAGGGACCCGAGATCGACCGTGCCCGTGAGCTCCCCGTGATACGCGGTCACCGCATCCTTGGCCAGCCGGGCGGCCTGGACCACCTGACGCGCGTGCTCCCGGAACAACTCGCCCGCCGGCGTGATTCTGATCTGATGTTTGGAGCGGTCGAACAGCTCCACTCCGAGCTCCTTCTCCAGCTTCGCGACCGCCGTCGACAGGGCCGACTGGACCACATGGGTCTGGTTCGCGGCCCGGGAGAAACTCATCTCGCCGGCGACCGCGATGAAGTACTCAAGCTGGCGAAGTTCCATGGTTTGCAGTATCGCGTTCCGCGATAGAGAAGATCAATATTGTTCGTTGGACTTGATAGAGCTGCGTTGGTCTGATGGAAGGACGAACGATTTGAACGAAGGATGAGCAATGCTGGCTGCAGGCAACGTCACGGTCACCGATCTTCTGTGCGTCACCCCGCCGAGGATTCCCGAAGGCGCGCACGCGATGACACAGATCGTCGAGATCCCGCCGGCCGACGAGGGAGTGCAACCGCACCGCCATTCCGGGCCCGTTTTCGGCTACGTCCTGGAGGGTTCGATCCTGTTCGAACTGGAAGGCGAAGCTCCGCGGAAAATTGTCGCAGGCGAAGCCTTTTGGGAGCCCGGTGGGGATGTGGTCCATTACCAGGTCGCGAACCTGGACCAGCACAACCGCAGCGTGTTCCTTGCGGTCTGCATCTGTGCGCCGGGCGTCGACATGATCACCATGCTGGACCCCGAGGAGATCAAGGCCCGCGATCATCTGCGTCACCCGAGCGCACGTCAAACCACGAGTCGTTGAACCCAGAAACGAGGAGACAACCGTGCAAGCAGTGATCACCGGTGACCGGGCGGCGGGCTTCGCCGGACTGTCACTGTCCGAGGTGCCGTACCCGCACGCGGCCGAAAACGACGTCGTCGTGCGGGTACACGCGGCGTCGTTCACGCCTGGCGAACTCGACTGGCCGGGAACGTGGACCGACCGGGCCGGCCGGGACCGCACGCCGGCCGTACCGGGTCACGAAGTCTCCGGAACCGTCGTCGAACTCGGCTACGGCACAACGGGCCTGACGATCGGACAGCGGGTGTTCGGGATCACCGACTGGGCTCGTGACGGCACGCTCGCCGAGTATGTCGCGGTCGAGGCGCGCAATCTTGCCCCGTTGTCGGCCGATGTCGATCATGTTGTCGCAGCGGCGCTTCCGATCTCGGGCTTGACGGCCTGGCAGGGATTCTTCGTTCACGGACGGCTCTCCGCGGGGCAGACGGTGCTGATCCACGGTGTGGCCGGCGCCGTCGGATCGATCGCGGTGCAGCTGGCACGCGCATGCGGAGCCCGGGTGATCGGTACCGGTCGTGCGGCGCAGCGCGATACCGCGCTCGATCTGGGCGCCGACGTTTTCGTGGCACTCGAGCAAGGCTGGCCCGAGGCCGTCGGCCAGGTCGACCTGGTCTTCGATGTCCTCGGCGGTGAGATCCTGGATCGCTCAGCACAGGTGGTGCGGCCGGGCGGGACCTTGGTCACCATCGCGGAACCGCCGCGAATTCAGCCGGCAGACGCTCGCGCGGTCTTTTTCGTCGTCGAGCCCGACCGGTCACAGCTCGTCATGCTGGAGCGCAGACTTCGCAAGGGGCGACTGCGGCCGTCCGTCGGAGCGGTGACCCCGCTGGCGGATGCGGTGTCGGCATTCGACCCGGGGAAGCGGGCCGCGGGCAAGACGATCATCCGGGTCGTCGACGGCGGCTGACGGGCCGATGTCAGAGAACCACGGCGAGTAGCGATGCCGCGGCTTCGGCAAGTTGGCTGTCGCCATGCAATTCGGCACGTTGGCGTCCCTGCTCCGCAGAGATCCCGCGGCTGGCCAGTCGCCACAGCGTGTCCTGATCCATTCGCACCGCCGCTGCCGGATCGGGTACCGATCCGGCAACCAGGTCCCACCGCGAGCCGTCTGAGATCAGTGCCCAGTGTCCGCCGGCCGGACCGGTGATGTCGAACCCGACCGCCGTGCCGGCCGGCCGCGGATGCTCGCGCAACGCGAAGGGCACCGCATGCAGGAACGCGACCAGAACCGGATTGAGCAGGCGGGGTTCGTCAGCGCCCGGGGCGGACACCGCATCGCGAATCTGTTGTTGATGCACCCAGTACTCGGTGTAGTCCCGCGCGATGTCGAGCCAGGCCGGGCTCGTCGCAGCCCCGGCCCAGGAAACGTTGAGGTGCGCCGGCCCGTCCAAGTCGATGTCCGCCCACACCGCGTCCAGTTGCGGCCCCAGGTGGGACAGCAGGTCGATCATGGTGGCTGGGCTGCACTGACGCATCGCCCGGACGAACTCGTCGTTGACCCGGGCCAGGTAGGCCGGCAGCGTTTCGTCATCGGCGAACACCGCACCGCCGTACCCGTCGCGGCTGCCCGACAGGCGCCGCAGGTAGTCGTTGAGTATGTGCGCCACGATGTCGTGCACCGTCCACCCGGGGCACACCGTGGGCCTGGCCCAGTCCGTCGGCTGCAGGCTTTCCAGCATGGACAGCAGGGCCAGTCGTTCCACCGGAAACCACTGGCGGACATCGAGTCGGATCATGACGCCAAGCTAACGGGTGAACACCTAACCCCGGTATCGAAAATTCGCGGTGCGGACTCCTATTGGATCGGTTCGTCACCGAGCACGGTGGTGCGCAGCATGTGTCGCGGTGAGTTGGGTTCATATGGCGCGGCCCGGTGCAGGACACCCTGGTTGTCCCAGATCACGGTGTCGCCGACGGACCACTTGTGCCGGTACACCTTGTCCGGCGTGGTGGCATGGTCGAGGAGCTCTGCCAGCAGTGCGCGTCCTTCGTCGCGATCCATCCCGACGATGTAATCCGCGGAGGCGCCCAGCACCAATGACTTTCGCCCACTGCGGTGCGTCCATACCAGCGGATTCTCGTGGGTCGGGCGTGCAGCCCACCGTTGCCGTTGTTCCGGCGTCGGGTCGGGGTAGACCCGACGCTGTGACGCCTCCAGGGAATGCACCACCCGCAGCGAGCCGTAGCGCTGCTTCTCGGCCTCGGTGAGCGAGTCGTACGCCGCATACGCGTTGGCGAACTCCGTTTCCCCACCGCTGGCGGCGACCTCGACCGCGGACAGCACGGTCGCCTTCTGCGGGCATTCGTCGTGCATGGGGGTGCAGCCGTCGATGTGCCAGTCGAAGGTGGCCTTGAGGTATTCGGCGGCCTTGTTCTTCGTCCGGTCAAGGGTGATCGGGTAGATACCGGAGACGGGGTGATGGCCGTCAGCAGAGCGGTCGATCTCGCCGAGACGTTGGCAGAAGGCCACCTGGGCTTCGGGATTCAGGTGCAGGCCGTGGAAGACCAGGACACCGTTGTCTTCCAGCGCGTCCAGGATTGCGGTACCCAGGCTGTCGTCGGCGCCCAGGAGTTCCGGGTCGACGCCGACCACCTCGGCCCCCACCGAGGTCGTCAGCTTGTTGATGGTCAGCACACTCATCCGTGTGTCCTCTCTGGATCGGTGGCAATCACGGCCGTGGTTCTCCGGTGCGGATCATGACGGCGTCGGCGGAGTCGGTCGGGGCGGGTTGGTGCATGATCTCCACCGACATCGCGACCATGATCAGCGAATAGATCAGGTGCAACAGGTTGAGCGCATCGTCGGGCACGTCGTCGATCGGGAACTTGTCGCAGTACTCGATGGCCTCTTCGAGCCGTGGGAAGAAAGCGTCGTAGAACTCGTGCATTTCAGGCATGGTGCTGGCGAGGCGACGCTCCCACCGCTCGGTCTCTGTTGGCAGACACCAGGTCTCGGCATAGGGCTCCAGCTCGGCGAAGGCGCTGGGCAGTCGGGGCGACGTCATCGCGATGCTCCCGCCGGTGTGCGTTCACGCTGGTAGTCCTCGACCCAGTCGACCGCCATCTTGTGCAGGTGGCGTACCAGGATCTCCTGATCGTTGAGCGGGAAGTCGTCGATGACGTCGTACTCGAGCGCGGCCTGGGTTCCGCCCAGCATGCCGGCGTCCTGCAGGGCGAACTCTTTGAGTACCACCGCGGCCACCTCGTGTTCGATGCGCTCACGCACGGTGCGGGCCGGATGGAAATAGGTGAACGCCTCGAACCGGTGGGTGTTGTGCGAGGTCGGCCAGTAGCGATACAGCAGGTACCAGCCGCCGTAGATCAGGATCTCCAGGTTGGGGAAGATCTGGAAGTTGCTGATACCCCACGGTTCGATGTTGCCGGGGTTGAGCCCCGCCGGCAGTTCGCCGATGTCCGGAGTGCGCCACGGGCCCACCAGCCCGCTCTGGGTGGCCCGCTCGATCGGGTACATGTACTCCGGTGCCAGCAGCCAGCGCCGGGTACCGGCCGTCGAGACCAGTCGGTGCGGGCCGTCGAGCTGAAAGTGCCCACAGGTGAAGCCGGCGTTGGGATCCCGGACCTCCGGCGGCACTTGCTGGGTGTGCAGCGACGGCACGTGGTAGTACTCCTGGAAGGCGTCGGCGAAGATCTTCCAGTTGCTGTTGTTGTGCGCGACCCAGTCGTATCGCTCGGTGAGTTTGCCGAAGGGGTAGTCGTCGAGTGCGGTGACCATGGGGCCGAGGAAGTCGCGGAGGGTTTGGGCCGGCTCGCGGTCGAAGTTGACGAACACGAAACCGGCCCAGACGTCGCAGTGCACCGGGACCAGGCCGTAGTCGGCGGCGTCCAGGCCGATGAAGCTGTCCTCGTCGGGCCGCGAGAGCAGCCGCCCGTCGAGGCCGTACCGCCACCCGCAGTGCCGACATTCCAATTCGCCGCCGGTGTTGCGCAATTCGGTCGCCCGGAAGTCTGTTGACACCACCGGGTGCCCACGCCTACGGCACAGATTGTGAAAGGCGCGGATGTCGCCGTCGTGGGTTTTCACCAGCAGCAGCGACGCATCGGCGGCCTCGATCTGGCGGGTGATGAAACTACCGGCCTCGGGCGTCTCCTCGATCCGGCTGATGTTGAGCCAGGCCCGCTTGAAGATCGCCTCCCGTTCCATGGCGTAGAACTCGGCGGAGATGGAGTCCTGGAACGGGATCGGGCCGGTGCCCAGATCGGGGTAGTGCTGGGTCCAGGAGCCCTCAGCCGGCTTGGGCCACTTGGTTGCCATGCGAACCTCCATGCGACTAGTGCGTTTTGGGGCTTATCGGGTGGCTGTTCATCGCTACATCACGGCGCCGCCGTTGACACCGAGCGTTTGTCCGGTGATGAAACCGGCCTCCTCGGAGCACAGGAATCCCACGGCGGCAGCGATATCGGCTCCCGTGCCGAGGCGACCGAGGGGGATGTTGGCAGCGATCGTCTCATTGGACGGCAGGTAACCTGCCGCCTGCGACTGGTGCTGCATCGGGGTCTCGATACCCGATGGGGGGATGTTGTTGACCGTGATGCCGTGCGCGGCGTACTCGCGGGCCAGTGATTTGGTCAAGGTCAACAGCGCGCCTTTGGAGGCGGCGTAATGAGCCGCGAACGGCGTGCCGCGCTGGGCGCTGGAAGAGGAGATCATCACGATGCGGCCCCAGCCGGCATCGACCATGTCCGGCAGGGCCACCTGAGCGCACCGGAACGTCCCGCTCAGGTTCACCTCGAGCATCTGTGCCCAGGATTGTTCGGTGATCTCGGCGAACGACGCGTACCCGAACATTCCCGCGCTGGTCACCAGGATGCCGACCGGTCCGAGCTCGCTGCGGACCTTGCCGAAGGCCTCCTCCACCGCTGCGCGATCGGTGATGTCGGCTCCCACCGCGAAGGCGGTGACGCCGGCCGACCGCAGATCGTCTGTGACGCGTTGCGCGGCATCGGCATTCACGTCGAGCACGGCGACCCGGTGGCCACGCCGCCCGAGCTCGTGACACGTCGCCTCGCCCATGCCCGATGCGCCACCGGTCACCACGGCCACCCTGCTCATTCGTACACCACCTTTACTGTGCGACTGGTGGGCAGCGCCTGGCAGGTCACCACCCAGCCCTCGGCGACCTCGTCGTCATCGAGGGCGTCGTTGTTCAGCATTCGTGCGCGGCCCTCGACCACCTGCGCCATACATGTTCCGCAGGAGCCGGTTTCGCACGACGACGGGGCCTTCAGGCCGGCCAGCCGTGCGGTCTGCAGCAGCGTGTTGCCGGCCCGGTAGGGCACTGTGACGGTCCGGCGGTCGAGTTCGATGGTCACCTCTTCGGTGACCGTGGGTTCGGCCGGGTCGGGAGGCGGGATCGCCGCGACGGTGAAGCGCTCCAGATGCATCTGCTGCTTGGGAACCCCGGCGTCGAGCAGCACTCGTTCGACGGTGTCCATGAACGGTGTGGGACCGCAGATGTAGTAGTCGGTGCCGGTGAGGTTTCCGCCGGCGATGAAGTCGGCGATCCGTTGCGGTGAGACGATCCCGTCGCGGTCGTCGAGATGGTGGTGCACCTCGAAGCGCCCGGGGTGGATATCGGCGAGCTCGGCCAGGGCATCCCGGAAGATCACCGATTCGAGGTTGCGGTTGGCGTAGAACAACCGGGCCTTGTGGGCGGTGGCTGCCAGCGTCGAGTGCACCAATGAGAACACCGGGGTGATGCCGCTGCCGCCGGCGAAGGTGACGACGTCGCGGGTGGCGCCGGTCAGGACGAAGCGCCCTTCGGGCGGTGCGATGTGCAGTTCATCGCCGATGCCGACCGCGTCGTTGATCCAGTTGGAGACCAGGCCGTCCCGATCGCGTTTGACGGTGATCCGCAAATCGGTTTCGACGGCGGGGGACGAGGACATCGAATAGCAGCGGCGATGCTGCGCACCGCCGAGATCTACCCGAATGGTGACGAATTGCCCTGCCAGATAATGGAATCGGTCTCTGGCTTGATCCGGTACGTCGAGCACCAGTGACACCGCGTCGGTGGTTTCCCGGATCACCCGTTTCACCTGCGCGGGCGTGAACCCGTCGGCGTCCGTCGCGCGGGCCGAGCGATCCAGGGGTGTCGTCGACGTCTCCATCGCTTCCGACAATATCAAGTACTTGTCATTAATCTCAAGTGGTAGATACGCGCGGCGGCGTGGGGGCATGGCCAACTCCGGTAAAGCCGCGCAGACGATACGACAGCGCCGGCATTTCGCCTGGTGGGCGGGCTCGATTAGCTGTCGTCAAGTCCCAGCCTCTAGGCTGCGCTCTGGCCCTCGCGGTGGCCCGGATTGCACCGCTCCAACGTTGCACCCACCCGAGGACACCCTTGATGGCGATCGCCGATGTCTCCACCTACTTGCATCTCAGCAGCGCAGACGTCGAAGAGATCGCCTATGAACTCGACGTGATCCGCCGAGACATCGAGGAATCGCTCGGGGCGAAGGACGCGGCCTACATCCGGCGGGTGATCCATTTCCAGCGCGCGGTCGATGTCGCGGCGCGCCTGATGATCGCCGGCAGTCGGTCGAAGACCGGTTGGTTGGTGGGAACGTGCGCGCTGGCATATGCGAAGTCCATCGAGAACATGGAACTCGGCCACAACATCTCCCATGGCCAGTGGGACTGGATGAACGACCCCGAAATCCACTCCACTACCTGGGAGTGGGACATGGTCGGGCAGTCCGCGCAGTGGCGATACTCGCACAACTACCGGCATCACGTGTACAGCAATGTCCTCGGCATGGACGAGGACATCGGTTACCGCCTGCACCGGGTCACCACCGACCAACCGTGGCGCTGGGTCCATCTCGCGACTCCGGTGCGAAACCTGGTGCTGGCCGCGATGTTCGAGTGGGGCATCGCTCTGCATGGCCTGCACTCCGAGCGTCTCCGGCACGAGACGCCAGACGGCCTCGCCGTGGAGAAGCGGAACTTCCGCGACAAGATCGTGCGGCAGCTCGCCAAGGACTATGTGTTCCTGCCCGCCCTGAGCCTGCGCCGGTGGCGTCGGACTCTGGCAGCCAACATCACCGCGAATGTGCTCCGGAACCTGTGGGTGTACGTGAACATCATCTGCGGGCACATTCCCGACGGCACCGAGACTTTCGACCCGGCGGTGGTCAAGGACGAGACCAAAGGCGAATGGTATCTCCGGCAAATGGTCGGGACCGCAAACTTCAACGCGGGCCCGCTGCTGGCGGTCTCGGGCGGTCACCTGTGCTATCAGATCGAGCACCACCTGTTCCCCGACCTGCCGAGCAACCGCCTACCGCAGATCAGCGTTCGCGTCCGGGAACTGTGCGAGAAGTACGACCTGCCCTACAACACCGCATCGCTTCCGCGCCAGTATTTCCGGACGCAACGGATCATCCACGGGTTGGCGTTTCCCGACTGGATGCTGAGCATCGGCCGGCGCCGCCGCAATTAGGCGTTCGCCCTGTCCGGAGACGAAGATCTACGGGTCGATGTGGTCGGAGTGCGGTGTGTGGCCGGTGCCCTGTTCGATCACCCGACGCAGGAGGGTCTTCAGCTGCTCCTGCTCCTCGTCGCTGAGTACGCCGAACACCCGCTCATGGGCGGCGACCGCGTCGGCGACAACGGCCGAGGCCACCGCCCGGCCTTCGTCGGTCAGGAAGACCTGCAGGATGCGCCCATGCTGGGGGTCCTGCTTGCGTTCGATCAGGCCGCGCTTTTCCAGCGCGGTGAGCGCGAGCTGTACACCTTGCGGGGTGATCAGCAGCCGACGGGCCAACTCCGCACCGGAGAGGCCCGGTTGGTTGCTCAACTGGCGCAGGACACCGATCTGGGCGGTGGTGACCCCATGTTCTTTCACCGACTCGTTGACCTCGGTGAGCGAGAAGTAGAAGGCCTGTTTGAGCCACCACAAGGTGTTCTCGGTCAGATCCATCCTCGTCTCCTGCCACACGCGTCACCTCGACGCTAGCGCACCCGCGTGTTTGACGATGTTTCCGTCCTTCATCACGAACCGGACATCGAGGGTGGTCGCGATGTCCACGCCGGGATCACCCGCGACGGCGATGACGTCGGCCAGGTATCCCGGCGCCAGCTGTCCCAGTTCGTCGGCGGCATCGACCAGGTCCGCGGACACCGTCGTCGCGGCCTGCAACGCCTGCATCGGGGTCATGCCGCGTTCGACGAGCGCGCACAACTCCTTGGCGTTCTCGCCGTGCGGGATCGCCGGGGCGTCGGTGCCGCAGGCGATCCGAACTCCGGCGGCAATCGCCTTGGGCAGCATCGATTTCGCCCGTGGGAACACGTCGAGCGCCTTCTTGCGCAACTCGGGTGCGATTCGGTCGATCGCCATCGCATCGGTCAGATAGGTGGTGGACACCAGGAACGTGCCGTGGTCGACCATCATCTGAATCGTCTCGTCGCTCGCCAGGAATCCGTGTTCGATGCAGTCGATGCCGGCGCGGATGCACGCCTGGATAGCGGTGTCCCCCACGGCGTGCGCGGCGACCTTGACACCGGCCCGGTGGGCCTCGTCGGCGATCGCGGCGAACTCGGCGTCGGAGTACTGCTGGGCACCCGGTGCGGTGCTGTGCGACATCACGCCGCCCGAGGCCGACACCTTGATCAGCTTGGCGCCGTGGCGGATCTGGTAGCGCACACACGCGATGACGTCCGGTACCCCGTTGGCGATACCCTCGGCCACCGACAGCGGCATGATGCCCGGGGCCAGTCGCTGGAACACGGTGGGATCGAGGTGCCCGCCGTACGGGGTGACGGCGTGGCCGGCCGGATAGATGCGCGGCCCTTGATGCCAGCCCTGGTCGATGGCCCGCTGCAGTGCGACGTCGAGGAGATAGCCGCCGGTTTTGACCATCAGGCCCAGGTTGCGCACGGTGGTGAACCCGGCGTCTAGCGTGGTGCGGGCGTTCACCGCACCACGCAGCGTCCGGTAGGCCGGATCGTCCTGTACACCGTGCATCGGGGTGGGCAGCCCGCCGGGATTGCCCGGCCCGCCGATGAGCAGGTTGAGTTCCATGTCCATCAGCCCGGGCAGCAGGGTGACATCGCCCAGGTCGATGATCGTGGCCGAATCGGGCAGTGGGCCTCCCGGATTGATCGCCGCGATGCGGTTGCCCTCGACGACCACGACCGCCGGAGAACGGACCTGCCCGGCGGCCGCGTCCACCCAGCGGGCGGCGCGCAGAACCGTCGTCCCGGTTTCAGCCTGCGTCACGGCACCGGCTCGGCGACGCAGTCCAGCGAAGTCGCACCGGAATCCGGGACCCGTGGCTGTTTCCAGCACTCCACCGGGAACGACACCGTCACCATCGAATACAGCAGGTGCATCAGGTTGAGCACATCCTCGGGCAGGTCGTCGAGGCTGAACTTGTCGCAGAAGCTGATCGCTTCCTCGGCTCGCGGCGTGATCGCGTCATAGAACGCCTGCATCTCGGTCATGGTGCTGTCCATCCGCTTGCCGTAGCGCTGCGGCTCACTGGACAGGCACCAGTCTGAAAACTGTTCGAGGTCGGCGAATTCGGCCGGCAGTTTGGCGCTCATCGATTTCACACTCCTGCGGTCTTGCGCTGGTAGTCCTCGATCCATGCCGCCGTCTCCTTGTGCAGGTGGCGGAGCAGGATCTCCTGATCGCAGAGCAGGAACTCGTCGACCACGCGGGTCTCGATCGAGCTCTGGGTCGCCTCCAGGGTGTTGGCGTCCTGCAGGCCGTACTCCTTGAAGGAGACCGCGGCCAGTTCCTGGGCCAACCGCTCGCGCGGTGTGCGCGGCTGTGGGAAGTACAGCGTGCATTCGAAGGTGTGCGTGTTGAACGACGTCGGCCAGTAGTGATAGGTCAGATACCAGCCCTGGCCCCAGAACAACATGACGAAGTTGGGGAACAGCTGGAACGAGTCCAGCCCCCACGGATCACACTTGGCCGGGTTGAGCCCGGCCGGCATCTCACCGAGATCCGGTTTGTCCCATGGCCCGAAAAGCCCGCTCTGGCAGATGTCTTCGATGGGCTTGCGCATTTCGTCGGCCATCTCCCAGGCCCGCACACCTGAGGTGCTGACCAGCCGGTGCGGACCCTCAAGGCGGTAGTGCGGTGCTTCGAAGCCGGCCTCCGCGGCGGCCTTCGAGTAAGCGGTCGGCGATTGGTTCGCGTGCAGGATCGGGGCGTGGTAGAACTCCTGGAAAGCGTCCATGTAGAGCTTCCAATTCGCCTTCACCTCAGAGCGATACGTGAACCGCGAAGTCATCTTGTCGAACGGATAGCCCTCCAGATCGGTGATCATCGGGCCAAGGAATTCACGCAGGGACTGCTCGGGAGTCTTGGCGAAGTTGACGAAGATGAACCCTTCCCACACGTCGCAGTGCACCGGGACCAGGCCGTAGCGGCTCTTGTCGAGGTCGAAGAATTCGCCTTCCTGCTGGACGAAGGTCAGCTCACCGTCCAGGTCGTAACGCCAGGCGTGGTACTTGCAGGTGAACTGCCGGCACACCCCGCTGGTCTCCTCCAGCGGCATGTCATCCCACACCAGCTTGTTGCCGCGGTGGCGGCAGACGTTGTGGAAGGCCTTGACCTCGCCGGACTTGGCGCGCACCACGATGATCGAGGTGTTGGCTGCCTTCATCTCCCGGGTGAAGTAACTGCCCTTGCGTGAAAGCTGTTCAACGCGTCCGACATTCAGCCAGGCGCGTTTGAAGATCGCCTTGCGCTCCAGTTCATAGATCTCGGGGCTGATGCAGTCCTCGTACGACACCGGGCCGGTGCCCAGCTCCGGGTAGTGCTGAGTCCAGCTGCCTTCAGCCGGCTTGGGAAACCGAGCCATGCCCGCTCCTCTGCGATGTGATTCGACCGGCGATTCCGACATGGGCTGCGGACGCCGACCAGGGCCTCAGGCTCGACGGTAGACGGCGGTTCCCTCAATGACAAGTAGTTGATACTGTGGGGGAACTGAGGCGGAAGGATCCGAATGGATCAGCATCTTGGCGAGTACCTCGGAGTAGAGGCCGACTGGTCGTTGGACGGCGATCCCGGCGACACGATCGAGGTGATCTCGCCGCATACGGGACATCCCATCGCCCGCGTGGTGGCGAGCCGGCCGGCCGATGTCGACGCGGCGGTGGCCGCCGCCCGCGCGGCCATCGACCAGGGGCCCTGGCCACGTCTGGATCCGGCGGAACGGATCGCCGTGGTGCGCCGCCTGGCCGATCTCTATGCGCAGCGACGCGGCGAGATGGCTCAACTGATCTCGGCCGAGATGGGTGCGCCGATCAGTTTTGCCCAGCGCGCACAGGTCGGACTTCCGGTGATGATGATGCCGGCGTTCTGCGACCTCGCCGAGGCGTACCCGTGGCGCGAAGCCCGGCCCGGCTTCTTCGGATCCGACGTCCACATACGCAAGGAGCCGGTGGGCGTCGTTGCGGCCGTCGTGCCCTGGAACATGCCGCAGTTCCTGATCATCGCCAAGCTGGTGCCCGCTCTGCTCGCCGGATGTGCGGTGGTGCTCAAGCCGGCACCTGAATCCCCTTTGGATGCCCTGCTTTTGGCAGACATGCTCAAGGAGGTCGGTCTACCGGACGGCGTTGTCACGGTGGTACCGGGAGACGCGGGCGTCGGTGCCCACCTGGTGGGCCATCCCGGCGTCGACAAGGTCTCGTTCACCGGCTCCAGTTCGGCGGGCCGCGCCGTCGCCGCCGCGGCCGCGGCCAATCTGACCAAGGTGAGCCTCGAGCTCGGCGGTAAGTCGGCAGCCATCGTCCTCGATGAAGCCGACCCCGAAACCGTTGCCGCCGGCGTCTGCTCGGCCAGCCTGTCCAACAGCGGCCAGATCTGCAATGCGCTGACCCGCATCCTGGTTCCCGCGGCGCGCGAGCAGGAGTTCGTCGAAGCCCTGGCCGCCCGGATGACCGCACTCGTCGTCGGTGATCCCGCCGATCCCGCCACGGAGCTGGGGCCGCTCGTCTCGCGGCGGCAGCAGCAACGCGTCCGCGACTACATCGACCTCGGGCGACGTGAGGGCGCCCGGCTGGCGTGCGGGGGGTCCGATGTGCCCGACGGTCTCGACACCGGCTGGTATGTGCCGCCCACGCTGTTCACCAGCGCGAACAATTCGATGCGGATAGCGCGCGAGGAGATCTTCGGCCCCGTGCTCACCGTGATCGGGTATCGGGACGAGGACGAAGCGGTCGCGATCGCCAACGACTCCGACTACGGCTTGGCCGGCTCGGTGTGGACGGCCGACGCCGACCGCGGCGTCCGCGTCGCCGAACGTGTACAAACCGGCACTTTCGGGGTAAACCAGGGGTACACAATGGATCCGTTCGCACCGTTCGGCGGCATCAAGGACAGCGGATACGGCCGGGAACTCGGCCGCGAAGGCCTTGAGGGCTATCTCGAGACAAAGTCCATCGCCGTCGCAACCGCACGTTGAGGGGACGAACATGACCGCAACAGTGTCGACCACGTCGGCCGAGCGAAAGCCCGCCGCCGAACGCATCGCGGTGCGCTGCGTCGATTCCGATGTGCACCCCGTGCCCCGCCGCGGCGTGCTGGGGGAGTACATCCCGGAGCCGTGGCGCAGCAGGTATTTCGGGACCCACGATGTCGGGGAGCTGATCTATTACGACGCGCCCGACTACGCGCACGCCTACGCGATGCGCACCGACACCTTTCCCGCCGACGGTGAATTCGCTGGCAGCGACCCGGATCTGGCCTTCCGGCAACTGATCATGGAGGCCGGCGCCGACATCGCGATCCTGGAGCCCGCGGCGTACTCGGCTCACATTCCCGAGGCCAATCACGCAATGAACTGCGCGCTCAACGACTGGCAGGCCAACCACTGGCTGGACAGTCACAACAACTGGCATGAGCGGTGGCGCGGTTCCATCTGCCTGGCCGTCGAGGCGCCGGAGCTCGGGGCGCGGGAGATCGAACGGTGGGCCGGGCATCCCTACATGGCGCAGATCCTGATCAAGGCCGAGCCGCGGCCGTCGTGGGGCGACCCGAAGTACGACCCGATCTGGGCCGCGGCCACCAAGCACGACATCACCGTGAGCTGCCACCTGTCCCGCGGTGAATACGACGAGCTGCCGCTACCGCCGGTCGGATTACCCAGCTACAACCACGATTTCATGGTCACCTACTCACTGCTGGCGGCCAACCAGGTGATGAGCCTGATCTTCGACGGCGTCTTCGACCGCTTCCCGACGCTGCGCATCGTGTTCGTCGAGCACGCCTTCACCTGGATCCTGCCGCTGATGTGGCGCATGGATGCCATCTACGAGAAGCGCAAGAGCTGGATGGACATCAAGCGCAAGCCGAGTGAGTACGTCAAGGACCACATCAAGTTCACCACCCAGCCGCTGGACTACCCCGAGGACAAGACCGAACTGTCGCGCGCCTTCGAGTGGATGGAGTGCGACAAGATCCTGCTGTTCTCCAGCGACTACCCGCACTGGACCTTCGACGACCCCCGCTGGCTGGTCAAGCACCTACCCGAGCACGCGCGGGAAAACGTGATGTTCCGCAACGGGATTGCGACCTACAAGCTGCCCGACACGGTGCCGGTGCTCGAGGGACAGGTCCGGGTCTTCTAGGGCAGCTTGATCGCCGACACATACATGTCGACGATCGGCCGGTAGAGGTCGACGTCGTCGAGCTCGCTGCCCAGCACGACGGCGTCGCTGGTGGCGATGAGTACTTGGGCGAAGGTCGAGGCCGGAATCCGCAAGGTTGCTCCCCAGCGCTCCATCCCGGAGGCGATGAACTTGCCCAGCGCCTCGACGACTTCGGCGCGCTTGGCCGCCACCCGCTCCCGGGCATCGGGATTGCGGCGCAGGTAGAGCGTGAATTCGTGGCCGAGCGCGGCGTGGTCGGCACCCCGGTCACGGCTCAGCTCGCGCCAGCGTTTGGCAACCTCGTCGAGCTCGGCCGGCCCGACCTGGGTCGCACCGGACATCACCTCGGCGAAGTTGTCGAAATACCGCCGCCAGTATCTGTCGCTGACGGCGAGGAAGAGATCGTCCTTGGTGGCGAAGTGCTTGTAGATGGCTCCCTTGGTGTAACCGGCGGCGCGGGCGATGTCATCGAGTGTGGCTGGTGCGAAACCTTTCTCGGCGAACACCTCCTCAGCGGCATCGAGCAGCACTGAGCGGGTGTGCTCAAGTCTGCGTTCCCGGGTCCAGCGCTCCGCCATGGCCAAATTCTGCCACAGAATCTGAGTGACCTATTGGAATCTCAGATACCAGTGAGTATATTTTGCACAGTTGGTCGGCTCCGCGCCGCCGACTGCATCCACGATCGTCAAGGGGAAACCGATCATGAGTGATCTGTCGAAGAAGCCCGTCATCACCGAGGACGTCAGCGGGATCGCTGCACTCGAAAAGCAAGGCCCGTCGTCATCCAACGCGTTCAAGATCTGGGCCACCGTCGGCGGTTTGGTTCTCGCGCTGACGCTGTATCTGTTCGTCCGATGGGTCACCGGCCCCTATTTCGAGCCGGTGTCGGGCGGCCCGAGCGAGCCGCCGCTGTACATGAAGATCCCGCTGATGGCCAACGCGGTGGTGCTCTGGGTCGGCCTGCCAGTTGCCTTGTGGTACTTCATCATCAGGCCCTGGGTGCGGGAGAGGCGAATCACCCTCGACGGCATGCTGCTGGTGTCGATGGGGTTGATGATGTTCCAGGACCCGATGCTCAACTACTACAGCACCTGGTGCACGTACAACGCCTGGCTGTTCAACCGGGGTTCATGGGCGCCCTACATTCCCGGCTGGGTGGCCAACGAAGAGCCGGGGCATACCGTGCCCGAGCCGCTGCTGACCAACATCCCCGGCTACGCCTACGGTGTCTTGCTGATCACCATCGTCGGCTGCTGGCTCATGCGCAAGATCAAGAACCGCTGGCCCGGGATCAGCAACCTGCGCCTGATCCTGGTCACCTATGGCATCGCCTTCGTCTTCGACTTCGTGATGGAGGCGCTGGTCATGCTGCCGATCGGGTTCTACTCCTATCCCGGTGCCATCCAGTCGCTCTCGTTCAACGCCGGCACCTACTACCAGTGGCCGATCTACGAGGGCCTCATGTGGGGCGGCGTCCAGGCGGCGCTGTGCTGCTTGCGCTTCTTCACCGATGACCGGGGGCATACCGTGGTGGAACGCGGAATCGACCGACTCCGAGGGGGTTTCGTCAAGCAACAGTTCGTCCGATTCCTGGCGATCTTCGGCGGTGTCAGCGCGTGCTTCTTCCTCTTCTACAACGTTCCGGCCACGTGGCTCGGCACGCAGGCCGATGCGTGGCCCGAAGACGTGCAGAAGCGCTCGTACTTCAACCCCGGCATCTGCGGCGAGGGAACTGACCGACCATGTCCGAACCCTGATCTGCCGTTACCGACCCATCGTTCGGGGTACGTCAACCATGACGGTGAGCTCGTGCTGCCGGATGGGGTGAGCATCCCACCCGTCGTGCCGATCATTCAGGGCGAACAGCGATGACGGTCAGTAAGTTTCGGCCGGTCACCGAATCGGGCACACAGCCACCGTTCTACCGGACGGCGGGCCGGGAGGTCGAGACCTTCCACGCGGCCGCCCGTCGCGGCGCCCCGGTGCTGCTCAAGGGGCCCACCGGGTGCGGAAAGACTCGTTTCGTCGAGGCGATGGCGCACGAACTCGGTCGTGAGCTCATCACGGTCGCCGGTCACGAGGACATGACATCGGCTGATCTGGTGGGACGCTTCCTGCTCAAGGGCGGCGAAACCGTCTGGGTGGACGGCCCGTTGACCAGAGCGGTGCGAGAGGGCGCCATCTGCTATCTCGACGAGATCGTGGAGGCACGTCAGGACACGACGGTGGTCATCCATCCGCTCGCCGACCACCGGCGTGAGTTGCCCATCGACCGGCTGGGCACCAGTTTGCCCGCGGCGCCCGGCTTTCAATTGGTGATCTCATACAACCCCGGCTACCAAAGCATCCTGAAGAGTCTCAAAGATTCGACCCGTCAGCGGTTCGTCGCGATCAGTCTGGACTTCCCGACTGCCGAGATCGAGACCGAGATCGTCGCTTGGGAGGCGCGAATCGATTCGGCTACCGCTGGATCGCTGGTCGCCCTCGGAAACGCAATCCGCCGTCTCGACGGCTCCGCACTGAGCGAGGTGGCCTCGACGCGCATGCTGATTCTCGCCGGCGGTCTCGTAGCCGAGGGACTCAGCCTGCGCGACGCTGTGCAGTCCGCCGTGGTGGAGGTACTGTCGGACGATCCCGACATCATCCGAAGCCTCGGAGAACTCGTCGACGCAGTCCTGCCGCGGCCGTGAGCACCGGCCTCCCGGAACCGCACCACTTCTGTCTGCTGGCCGGTTTCCTCGCCGGGCGCCCGGTCGACGTGGCCGTGGGGCCCGCGGACGAGCCCGCGTACACCGACGGGCGGGTCGTCTTCGTTTCGGCGAATGCCGACCGGGATCGGCAGCGTCGCGAGGTACTTGTCCAGAGCGCACTCCTCGGAGCCGGGAGCCTCGACGGTCAGTACATCAAGCGGCTGCGGGCTCGGCCCTCGCTTGCGCGCCGCTATCTGGGGCTCGAAGGCCATCGTGTCCTGGCCGAACTCGGCCCGCGGATCGCCCTGGCGGCATCGGTCGCCCCCGCCTCGGCGACGCAGTCGGCCAGTTGCGAGGAATCGTTGCAGATCGCGTTGGGGAGAACCGAACTCGATGCGCCGCCGGATTGGTTCGGCACGATCAAACCGTCCAAACTGATCCGCGCTCGCGGCGAACCGGGTTCACCGGCGGCCGATGCCGACGTCGGGATGAACGTCGCGTACACCGACCCGTCCGAAATGGATGAGGACGATGACGACGCCGGACCGGCAGAGAAGAGTTGGATCCTCAAACTGTTCGAGGCTCCCATCGGTATGCAGGCTCCCGTGAAATTCTTGCGCACCCTCTTCGGCAGCTCGCACTCCACCGGAAGCGAGGGCGCCGGCGGCGAGGTGGGGGTGGGCTCGATACGACGGACCTCGCGCGTCGGGGTGAACGCGCGGCCGATGCCGACCCCGATTCGCTTCGTCGATGCTGACAGGCCCGGTGCGGCGCTCACGGTCGGCGGCGCCCTGTATCCGGAATGGGACGCCTTCGGCAGGCGGTATCGGGAGAACTGGTGCCGCGTGATCGATTATCCGATCACCGCCCCGGCGGACGTCTCCACCGTTCGGGTGGCGCGCGATGCGGTGCTGCGTCGCAGGCTGGCACGAGTCGGACTCGGGCCCAAAGTGTTGCGTGCCCGTGCCGATGGTGACGACGTGGACATCGAGGCCGTGATCGGCCTGTCCGTCGATTTGCGCTCAGGTCATTCCCCGCCCGAGCATGTGTACACCGAGCGCCGCCGGCTCGCGCGTAACCTCGGTGTGCTCATCCTCGTCGACGCATCGGGGTCGGCGACCGACGCCGACGGCGAAGGCCTTGCCGTCCACGATCACCAACGCCGCGCGGCGGCGACGCTGGCGGTGACGCTCGAGGAACTCGGTGATCGGGTGGCTGTCTACGGCTTTCGTTCACAGGGCCGCCGCGCGGTGCACCTGCTCGCCGTCAAGACCTTCGGGCAGGGCTTCGGCGCTCGCGAACGGGCCCGGCTCAGCCAGCTGCAGCCGTTCGGCTATACCCGCCTGGGCGCCGGAATCCGCGGCGCCGGTGAGATCCTCAAAACCCAAGCGGGAACGCCACATCGGCTGTTGATCGTGCTCTCCGACGGCTACCCGTACGACGACGGCTATGAAGGTCGGTACGCCCAGGCCGACACCGCCAAGGCGCTCGAAGAGTTGCGCGCAGACGGCGTGGCGTGCCTGTGTCTGTCGATCGGTACCGACGGTGATGCCGACGCACTCGACCGCGTCTTCGGACCGGCCAGTCACGCCGGCGCCGCGACGCTGTCCGAGCTGAGCCCGCGGATGGATGAGCTGTTCCAGTCCGCGCTGGCCGAGCTGGCCGCTCCGAAGCCGCGGTGAACCGTCCCCAGATCAGCGCAGTACCGCACCCGGGTTGAGGATGCCCTGCGGGTCCAGGGCATTCTTGATCCGGCGGGTCAACGCCATCACGTCGTCGCCGAGTTGTAATGGCAGCCAATCCCTTTTGAGCCGGCCGATGCCGTGCTCACCGGTGATGGTGCCGCCCATGGCGATCGCCAGTTCCATGACCCGGGCGAATGCCTGCCGGGCACGTTCGCTCATATCGGGATCTTCGGCGTCGAACACCACCACCGGGTGGGTGTTTCCGTCGCCGGCATGCGCGACGACGCAGATCAGCACGTCGCAGTCCTCGGCGATGCGTTTGATGCCGGCCACCAATTCCGGCAGATCCGGGATCGGGACGGTGACGTCCTCGAGGTAGAACGTGCCCAGTTGCATCAGGGCCAGGCCCACCAGCCGGCGGGCCGCGGTGAATGCGGCGCCCTCTTCGGCGTCGTCGGTTGCGTAAACCTCGGTGGCCCCGGACTTCTCGCAGGCCGCCACGATGTGGGCGATCTCCTCGGCGGCGGCGCCGGGTGCATCTGATTGCACCAGCAGCATCGCCTGTGCCGAGCGGTCCAGACCCATGCGGCGGTAGTCCTCGACGGCGTTGATGGTGGCGTGGTCCATCAACTCCAACATGGACGGCCGCACCTTGTCGGTGATGGCCACCACCGCGTCGGCGGCATCCTCCACCGAACTGAACAGCGCGACCGCCGTCGAAGCCGGGGGTTGGGCCGGGATCAGCCGCAAGGTGAGTTCGGTGATCACTCCCAGGATGCCCTCGGAACCGACGAACAATTTCGTCAACGACAGGCCGGCAACGTCTTTCAATCGTGGGCCGCCCAACCGTACGGCGGCGCCGTCGGCCAGCACCACCTGCATGCCGAGCACGTAATCACTGGTGACCCCGTACTTCACACAGCACAACCCGCCGGCATTGGTCGCCGCGTTCCCGCCGATCGAGGAGATCTCGACCGAGCCCGGGTCGGGTGGGTACCACAGCCCGTACTCGGCGGCCGCCTTCTTCACCTCGGAGTTCATCAAACCGGGTTGCACCACCGCGGTGCGGCTCGCGGTGTCGATGTGGATGTCGCGCATCCGTTCGGTGCTGAGGATCAGCCCGCCGTCGACCCCGTTGGCGCCGCCGGCCAGCCCGGATCCCGCGCCCCGGGGCACCACTGGAACGCCGTGCGCACTTGCCCACCGCAGCACGGCCTGGACATCTTCGGTGCTGCCGGCCCGGACCACGGCGCGTGGTCGGCCGGCTTCGGGGTCGAGGGCGGCGTCGCGTCGATAGCCCTCGATCACGGCGGGATCGGTGATCACCGCATGGTCAGGCAGTTCGGCGACCAGGGCGGCGATCTCGGTGTCCGGCGTGGACATCTGAGAAATTCTAGTAAGCCGAAGCGACGTCGTCGTCCAATTCGTCCTCTCCGAGGACAGTGGTGCTCTGGGCCCTGACCCGGGCCCAGTTCAGGAATTCGGAGACGGCATCGGCGGTGTAGTGCCCACGTGGTGAGCCGAAGACGTCGAATGCGTGCTGGGCGTGCGGAATCTCGGCGTAGATCACCGGGGAGTTCGACACTTCCCGCAGTGCCTTGACGAACTCACGGCCTTCACGCACCGGGATCAGCGAGTCGTTGACCCCGTGCAGCACGAAGAACGGTGGCGCATCGGGGTGTACCAGCGTGATCGGTGAGGCGTCCTTGTAGACCTGATCGTTGCCGTCCAGCGGCAGCTTGACGATGAGCCGCTCGAGGATCTCGACGAACTCCTGGCGTCCGGCACCGGTGGTGCTGAACCAGTCGTAACGGCCGTATACGGGCACCGCGGCGGCCACCGAGGTGTCGGCGTCCTCGAAGCCTGGCTGCCACTTGGGGTCGTTCGGGGTCAGCGCGGCCAGCGCGGTCAGGTGTCCGCCGGCCGATCCGCCGGTGATGCACACCGCGTCAGGGTCGCCGCCGTACTCCGCGATGTTGGCCTTCACCCAGGCCAGCGCCTGCTTCACGTCGATGATGTGGTTCGGCCACGGGTGGCGCGGGCTGATCCGGTAGCCGATCGACACGCAGATCCAGCCTTGCTCGGCCAGGTGGCTCATCAGTGGATAGGACTGCGGCCGGCGCATGCCGATCATCCAGGCCCCGCCCGGCACCTGCAGCAGCACCGGCGCCTTGCCGTCCCGCGGCAGGTCCGGGCGCATCCAGATGTCGGCGAGGTTGGCCCGATGCGGGCCGTAATGCACCGTCTTGCGCACGTAGCGGCGTCGGCTCATCGAGGTGGAGTACACCTCGCCGCGCCGCAGGGGGCGCAGGGCTGACGGGTACTCGTCGGCGAGCGCCTCGCGTACCGGATCCTCGAAGTACGAGCGCGACTGCACGTTGCGACGATGCACCAGCACCAGCAGTGCCCAGGAAATCACCTTGAGAAGCAAGGAGATTCGGCCGCTCGCCGACCGATAGTCACCACGGATGGCCCGGCGCAGTGCATCGAGGGCCGAACCGCTGATCACCAGCGGTGCGTTCTCCGAGGTCGGCCAGCCGAAAGCGAAGGCCAGCACGGTGCTGTAGCCCCTGCGTCCGATCGGTTTCACTGCGTTGGCAGCGTTGAGCAGCTCGACAGCGGCAAGGAGCAGCCGCCTTCTTAGTCCAAGATGGCGGTCAGCCATTCACCTTCTCCTGGAGCTGGCGTCGGTCGATCTTGCCGGTGCTGTTGCGGGGCAACTCATCGAGCACGGTGATCTCCCGCGGCACTTTGTAATTGGCGAGGTTCTCTCGAACATACGCTTTCAAATCGTCGGGAGTGGCCTGGCTATCGGAGCCGGAGGGCACCACGAATGCGACGAGCCGCTGCCCGTATTGCGCGTCGTCGACGCCGATCACCGCGGCCTCGCCGACCTCGGGATGGCCGGCCAGGACCTTCTCCACCTCGATCGGGTAGACGTTCTCGCCGCCGGAGACGATCATCTCGTCGTCGCGGCCCACCACGAACAACCGGCCGGCCTCATCGAGGTAGCCGACATCGCCCGAGGACATGAACCCCTCGTGGAAATCTTTTGTCGTGCCGGATGTGTAGCCGTCGAACTGGGTCGAGTTGCGCACGTAGATGGTGCCCACCTCGCCGGTGGGGACCTGGCGGAAGTCGCTGTCGAGAATGCGAATCTCGGTGCCTTCGGCGGGTTTACCCGCGGTGTCGGGCGCGGCACGCAGATCGGCCGGTGTCGCGGTGGCGATCATGCCGGCCTCGGTGGCGTTGTAGTTGTTGTAGATGATGTCGCCGAAGCGGTCCATGAACGCGATGACGACGTCGGGACGCATCCGCGAACCGGAGGCCGCGGCGAACCGCAGCGAGCGCCCGTCATAGCGACGCAGCACGTTCTCGGGCAGTTCCATGATCCGGTCGAACATCACCGGCACCACGCACAGGCCCTTGGCTCGGTGCCGGTCGACGAGCTCGAGCGTGGCCTCGGGATCGAACTTGCGCCGGGTGACGATGGTGCAGGCCATCGACGCCGCGAAGGCCAGCTGGGAGAAACCCCAAGCGTGGAACATCGGCGCCACGATCACAACCCGTTCTTCGGTGTGCCACGGGGTGCGGTCCAGGATCGCCTTGAGCACCTCGGGTCCGCCGCCGGAATGCTTGGCGCCCTTGGGAGTACCGGTGGTACCCGAGGTCAGCAAGATCACCTTGCTCTTCTCGGATGCGCGGCGCGGCTGGGCACCGCGATGCTGCTCGACCAGTTTCGCGACGGTGAGATCGTGGGCGTGGGTGTCGGTCCAGGCCACGATCCGCGCGGCGCTGGGCCGGTCGGAGAGGGCCGAGGCGGCGGTGCCGGTGAATTCCTCGTCGTAGATGACGGCGTCGACCGCTTCGCGGTTGACCACCTCGGCCAGCGCCGGGGCGGCGAACGACGTGTTGAGCAGCAGTACGTCGGCACCGATGCGGTTGGCCGCGATCAGGGACAGCACGAAGCCGCGGTGATTGCGGGCCATGATGCCGAGCACCTTCGGCTCACCACCGGGCAGTGCCTGCAGGCCGGCCGCCAGGGCGTCGGCTTGCTGGTCGACCTGCTGCCAGGTCAGCGTTCCGAGCTCATCGACCAGGCCGGGCCGGTTCGGGCAGCGCTGCGCCGCGGCCGCGAAACCCGAAGTGACGCTCATGTTCTCGCGGGCCATGGCCGCGGCGATGCGCAGGTACTTGTCCGGGCGCATCACCGTGATGATTCCGGCGCGGCGCATGGTGGCCACCAGACCGGCGGTGTCGGTGACTCGGTCCAGCGGTCCGGTCAGCAGATCGAGCGGGTTCACCGGCGCTCAGCCGATCACCGGGAAGCGGCGCTCGTCGGCCAGCTCGTCCAGCGCGCGCTGCATCACCCGGCGGACGTGCGCGTCGACCTCGTCGATATCGGGGTTCTCGCCGTATTCGGCGGCGATGTCGATCGGTGGCAGCGTCGTCATCACGATCTTGGACGGCAACGGCACATTGAGCGGCAGAACCGCCGACAGGCCGAATGGGAAGCCGAACGACACCGGCACGATCTTGGTGCGGGCCATCCGGGCGATCGGGCCGAGGGCCTTGGCGATCTCGGTGCCGCGGGACAGGAACAGCTGGGTCTCCTGGCCGCCGATCCCGACCATCGGCACGATCGGCACGCCGGCGTTGATCGCGGCCTTGATGTAACCGGTGCGCCCGGCGAAGTCGATCTTGTTCGCCGACAAGGTCGGTCGGTACACGTCATAGTCGCCGCCAGGGAACACCACGACCACACCGCCCGAGCGCAATGCCTCGTCGGCGTTCTCGTGGTTGGCCCGGATGAATCCGGTCTTCTTGAAGAAGGCCGCGGTCGGGCCGGTCATCAGCATGTCGTGGCTGAGGGTGTACACCGGGCGCTCGAAACCGAACTTCTCGTAGAAGCCCGTCGCGAACACCGGCACGTCCAGCGCGAACAGACCGCCGGAATGGTTCGAGACCACCAGGGCTCCGCCGTTGGGGAAGCTGTCCAGCCCGCGCACCTCCGCGCGGTGATAGCCCTTGATCAGCGGCCGCAGTAAGCCCATGACCTTCTCGGTCAGGCCCGGATCCCATTTGGTGATTTCGGACGGGTCGATGTCGGTCGCGGCCACAGGGTCCCCCTATGTGGATTGGAACGTGTTCTAGTTTTGCTAGTGTACCCAGGTCGAGGTAGAAAAACCCATTCGCTTCACAGGTTCGCCTACCTACCGATGAGTAGCTGCGGTCAATCCTCTCAAAACCACAGGTCGCGTGGCGTCGCTATGAGTTCAGCTCCCTGACCTCGTCGCCGACATTGCGCCGGGCCTGCTCTTCCCACCGCTCCCGGCCCTCCTCGGTGTGGAAGATCGGTCCGTCGAGCAATGCCTCGAGTACCCCGGCCCGCGCCGGCCGGAACACGTCGTCGGGGACCGACGCGTACTCCTCGCGGACAGCGTCGACGTACTGCCGGTAGCGCAGCGCCGGCGCCCCGAGCACCGACAGGTCGGCATCGCTGAGCACCGCCGCGTTGACGTCGTCGGCGTCGACCTTGTGTGACTTCGTGGCCAGCACCAGTCGAGCGACTTCGTCGCGGTCAGGGGATTCGGCCAGCAGTTGGCGGGCCAACGCGGCGGAGCGGTCCTCGTTGTCGTCACGACCGATCTCGTAGATCGCGTCGTGGAACCACGCCGCGAGTTCGACGGCCTCCCGGTCGAACTGCAGACCGTCCTCGGCAAGGATGCCGATCGCGTCGAGCACTTCGCGCAGGTGCGCGACGTTGTGGTGCTTGCGGTGCGGTTCGGACCAGCGGGCCAGCAGGTCTTCCCGTAGTCGCTCGGTGAGATGTGCAGCCATGGGGCCAGTGTCCTCCGAGTTTGACCTCAACCACCGTTGAGGCACCATCATTGGCGATCATGGGACCAGACCTCACCGCGTACTTCGACCGGATCGGCCTGCAGGGTCCGGTGGCAGCCGATGTCGACGCGCTGCACAATGTCGTCGCCGCGCACGGCCGTTCGATCCCGTTCGAGAACCTCGACCCACTGCTGGGCATCCCGGTCGCCGATCTGGGTGCAGAGGCGTTGGCGGACAAGCTGATCACCCGGCGCCGCGGTGGTTACTGCTATGAGCACAATGGCCTGCTCGGTTACGTCCTGGACGAGCTTGGCTATGGCGTCGAGCGGCTGGCCGGGCGGGTGGTCTGGATGAAGCAACCCGGCGCGCCGTTGCCCGCGCTCACCCACAACGTGCTCGCCGTGACGGTTCCCGGAGAGGCCGGCCGTTTCCTGGTCGACGTCGGTTTCGGCGGACAGACGTTGTCGTCGCCCATCCGGCTGCAGACCGGTGCGGTGCAGCAGACCCGCCACGAGCCCTATCGGCTGACTGAGCTGCCCACTCAGGGCGCACCGGAATACGAACTGGCCGCACAGGTCCGCGGGCAGTGGCAGCCGCTGTACCACTTCTCCGCGGTGCCGCAACCGCGCATCGACCTGGAAGTCGGAAGCTGGTATGTGTCAACGCATCCCGGCGGCATCTTCGTCGTGGGCCTGACCGCGGCCCTGGTCACCGACGAGGCCAGGATCAACCTGCGCGGCCGGAACCTGGCCGTCCACCACCGCGACGGGACGGAGAAGATCCGCTTCGACACCGCCACGCAGGTGCTCGATGCGCTCACCGAGCGGTTCGGGGTGAACCTGTCCGATCTCGACGGTGTCGACGTCGAGGCGCGGGTGGCGCAAGTGCTCGACAGCTGAGCCGGCCGGGCAACCACAGCAGGAAAAGTCATGTTCCTGCGCTCGGCGGCCGACCATACTCGGTGAACGTGGAGGAACAACCGAACGGGCGCGACCGGCTGCGCGAATTGCTCGACGCCGTTGTCGACGACGAGAACGCGGGGGTCGGCGACATGGCCCGCAGCAGTTACGCGTCGGAGTTTCATTTCTCCCGCCAGGTGCGCAGGCTCACCGGCGAACCGCCTGCGGCACTGCGCCGACGGGTCATGCTGGAGCGCGCGGCCTGGCGGCTGCAGCAGGGTGCCGGGGTCGCCGAGGTGGCCGAGAGCGAGGGCTGGTCTTCGGCCGAGGTGTTCTCCCGGGCGTTCCGCCGCGCGTTCGGTGTTCCGCCGTCGCGTGCCGACGACGTGGGGTTCCGCTTGAGCGCTCCCAACGGGGTGCACTTCCATCCGCCACAGGCGCTGTGGTGCGATGCGGATCCGGGGGAGGCGGCCGGTCCGGATATCGCCCAGTTCATGCTCGTGCACGATGTCGCCGACACCGAGTACCTGATCGGTGCCGCCGCGAGGTTGTCCGAACAGCAATGGACCCAGGAGATCTCACCAGGACAGGTGGTGTTGGACTGGGATGGGCCGGAGGCCAGCGTTGCGGCCGTGCTCGGCGCGATCGTGTGGACCAAAGAGGTCTGGCTGGCCACGATCGAGGGCCGGGATTTTCCCTCGCGGGCCACCACCAGTCAGGCGGCGGCCGAGCACCTCGCCGCGCACCACCGGGTCATCGGGAAGCGCTGGACCACACTGATATCGGAGTACTCGGCCGCGGGTCGGCTGGGCGACACCGTGATCGACGCGCTGTGTGACCCACCGGAATCCTTTCAGCTGTACGGGATCATCGCGCACGTGCTGACCTACTCGGCGCACCGGCGTGCGCTGGTGCGGAGCATGCTGGCCCGTCATGGTGCCGAAGTCGACCGGGGTGACCCATTGGAATGGATGAGGAAGGACTGACCGGTGAAGACCGTGTACTACACCGCATCGAGCCTGGACGGCTTCATTGTGGATACCGACGACAGTCTCGACTGGCTGATCACGCGGAACATCGACCAGCAAGGCCCGTTCGGCTACGACGAATTCATCGAATCCGTTGGCGCACTGGTGATGGGCGCGGCGACCTACGAGTGGATCGTGAAGAACCAACCCGACGAGTGGATGTACGACCAGCCGGCGTGGGTGCTGACCCACCGGCCGCAGATCATCGCCGACGGGCATCCGGTTCAGGTGTTCTCCGGCGAGGTCGCCGAACTGCATCCGAAGACGGTCGAGGCCGCGTCGGGCAAGGACGTCTGGGTGGTCGGTGGAGGAGAGGTCGCCGCGCAGTATGTGGCGGCCGGGCTGATCGACGAGATGATCGTCTCCTATGCGCCCTGCACGTTGGGGGCGGGTTCGCCGGTCCTTCCGGTTCGTTCCGAATGGGCGCTCGCCGAATCGGCCCCCAACGGTGATTTCCTCTGTGCCCGCTGGGTCAGGGCGCAGACGCCCGGCTGAGCCTCGGCACGCCGTTGCGGCGGACGAATTCCCTTGATTTAACTAGGAATTCGAGCTGACGGGCGACATCGTGCAACGGTTCGGCCGTCTTCGACGACCGGCACAGCACCACGGCACCCTCCAGGGCGGCGATACACATCACCGCCAGTGAGGACGCGTCCGAGTCGTCGAAGCCGTCGGCGGTGAACGCCGCGGTCAAGGAGGTGCGCCAACGATCGAAGATGGCGGCGGCGGCCTCGGCGAGGTCGGGCTCCTCATCCGGTGCGGCGATCGCCACCGCAACCACCGGGCAGCCGGCGGTGAAGTCGCTACCGGTGAGCACGCGGTCCCAGAATTCGATGAACCGGTGCACCAGATCCCATGCGCTGTCCGAGGTTTCGGTGCCGATGACGCCACCGATCGTGTCCGCGGCGAACTGGAGCGCATCGATCAGGATCTGGCGCCGCCCTCCGGGAAAGTGGTGATACACCGATCCGCGCGGCGCGCCGCTGCGGGCGAGTACCTCATCGATCGTGACGCCGGAGGCGCCGCGTTCACGGAGCACCTCGACCGCGCTGCGCAGCATGCGGGCGCGGGTGGAGCCACGCTTGTTCCGTGGCCTGGTGACGGTGTCAGGCGACCCGGTCATGAAGGAACTGCGAGGAACAGCGAAGAAGCATCCGGGGGGTGATGGTGCGCACCGGGGTGTGTGGGGTGCGGACCCGACGGGTGAACCGGTGACCGGCGAGGTTGAGTTCAACGACCCACATCGCGCACCGCCCTTCTATGACCTCCACCATAGAAACGATGGAATCCTCGGTTGTTGTCGAGTATCTAACGAACGTGCCTGCGGGCAAAATACTAGCAGGTTAACTGCTCCTGAACAGGTCCACCGTCCCGTGGTGCAGCGGTGCAAAATTATGATGCCTTGCATAATTTGGCGAGCGGGCGTTGACTGCCCGTATGACCTCCGATCCGGCCCTGGAAACCCTCACGCTGCAGCGGGACGGCCACGTCCTGCTGATCGGACTGAACCGTCCGGCGAAACGCAACGCATTCAACGTCGCCATGCTCACCGACCTCTCGCTCGCCTACGGGCTGCTCGAATCCGACGAGGACCTGCGTGTCGGCGTGCTGTTCGCCCATGGCGCCCATTTCACCGCGGGCCTCGATCTCGTCGACGTCGCACCGTATGTGGCCAGGGGAGACCTGCCCATACCCGACGGCGGACGTGATCCGTGGCGACTCGACGGCGACTGGACCAAGCCGGTCGTCGCTGCCGCTCAGGGCCGGTGCCTGACCCTCGGTATCGAACTGCTCCTGGCCGCCGACATTCGGATCGCAGCGCAGGACACCCGGTTCGCCCAGATCGAGGTGCTGCGCGGCATCTATCCGTTCGGCGGCGCCACCCTGCGGCTGCCACGGCAGACCGGCTGGGGCAACGCGATGCGATGGCTGCTGACCGGGGACGAGTTCGACGCGACCGAGGCGTACCGCATCGGGCTGATCCAGGAAGTCGCGTCAGACGCCGGTGCGGCCCTCGGCCGAGCTCGCACGATCGCGCACACGATTGCCGATCGCGCCGCGCCGCTCGGGGTTCGGGCCACCCTGGCCTCGGCGCACACCGCACACCGCGAAGGGGACGCGGTGGCGATCGAGCGACTCCGTCCGGTGGTTGCCGAGCTCTTCGGCACCGCCGATGCCGCCGAAGGCGTTCAGTCCTTCGTCGAACGGCGTGCGGCGAGCTTCCAGGGCCGCTGAGTTTCGGCGCGAACAGACGCGAATGTCCCGGAAAACCGTGGTCTTCCGGGACATTCGCGTCTCTTGGTGAGTTCTACTCCGGCGTGTAGCCAAACGGCAGCAGCACGCTCTTGGCCTGGGTGTAGGCGTCGATGCCCTCCGGACCGTTCTCGCGGCCGATGCCGGAGTTCTTGTACCCGCCGAACGGGGCGCCCGGATCGAAGGCGTACATGTTCACCGCGTAGGTGCCGGTACGGATCTTCGACGCGATCTGGACGGCCTTCGGGAAGTCCGTGGTGTAGACGCTGCCGGCCAGGCCGTACGGCGAGTCGTTGGCGATGCGCACCGCGTCGTCCTCGGTGTCGAACGGGATCACCACGAGCACCGGCCCGAAGATCTCCTCCTGGGCGATGGTCATCGAGTTGTCGACGTCGGCGAACACGGTCGGCTGCACGAACCAGCCCGAATCCAGGCCCTCGGGACGGCCGCCGCCGGTGACGATGCGCGCGCCCTCCTCGAGGCCTTTCTTGATGTAGCCCTCGACACGGTCGCGCTGCTTCTCGGAGATCAGCGGGCCGATCATCGATGCCGGGTCGTCGGGCAGACCGACCTGCATGGCGGCGACGGCTGCCGAGAGCTTCTCGACGATCTCGTCGTAGCGCGACCGCGGCGCCAGGATGCGGGTCTGGCCCACACAGGCCTGGCCGCAGTTCATCAGGCCGGAGAACACCAGCATCGGCAGCGTGGAGTCCACGTCGGCGTCCTCGAGGATGATCGCCGCGGACTTGCCGCCCAGCTCCAGCGTGCAGGGCTTGAGCTTCTCGGCGGCGATCTTGCCGATCTCCTTGCCGACGCCGCTGGAGCCGGTGAAGGTGAACTTGTCCAGCTCGGGGTTGGCCGTCAGGGCGCGACCGGTTTCGGGGCCACCCGGCACCACCGAGAGCACGCCTTCGGGCAGGCCGGCGTCGGCGAGCACCTCGGCGAACAGGTTGGTGGTCAGCGGGGTCTCACCGGCCGGCTTGAGCACCACGGTGCAGCCGGCGAGCAGGGCCGGGCCCAGCTTGTTGCAGGCCAGGAAGAACGGCACGTTCCAGGCGATGACGGCGCCCACGACGCCGATCGGCTCCTTGATGACCAGGGTCTGGCCGTAGATGCCGTCGCGGATGTCTTTCCAGTCGTACTTGTCGGCAGCGCCGGCGTAGTACTGCAGGCTGGACACACCCGCGCCGAACTGCATCATGTCGACGATGGTCGGCGGCTGGCCGGTCTCCAGCTTCAGCAGGTGCTTGAACTCCTCGGCCCGCGCGTTGATCAGCTCGACGGCCTTGGCCAGCACGGCCTGGCGCTCCTCGGGCGACATGTGGGGCCAGGGACCCTCGTCGAATGCCTTACGGGCGGCGGCGCACGCGGCGTTCACATCGGCTTCGGCCGCCAACGGAACCTGGCCGACCTTCTCGCCGGTCGCGGGGGAGAAGACCTCGATGACCTCGGAGGTCGAGGGTTCGACCCACTGGCCACCGATGAACAGCTTGTCGTATTCGGTCTTGGCGACAGTTGCGCTCTGTGTCATGAGCGTCACATTACCTAGATTTCCTAGAAAAACGAGAACCTGTTCCAGTGAATGGGTTAGGACGGCCGGAGAACTAGCACCAGATTGCTCACCAGGAACTCCCGCAACCCAGGCACCGATGTCATCCACCAGGCCCATCGTGGGTGGTAGCGGGGAAATGCGGCAATCAGCGCGCCGGTGCCGGCCGCCCACTGCAGACCGTCGGTCGCTGAAACGGCGAACAACGACGAGCCGTAGTCGTTCTTGGGTCGATGGCCGTGTTTGCGGGTGTAGCGTTCGGCGGCCCGGGCGCCGCCCAGATAGTGCGTCAGCCCCATCTCGTGGCCGCCGAACGGGCCGAGCCACACCGTGTAGGACAGCACCGCCAGCCCACCGGGCTTCGTCACGCGCAACATCTCGTTGCCGAGCCGCCATGGATGCCGCACATGCTCGGCGACGTTGGACGACAGGCAGATGTCGACACTGTCGTCGGCGAAGGGCAGGGCCATTCCGGAGGCCCGGACGAAAGTGCCCTCGGTCGCGTCCGCCGCCGGGCCCGCGTGCATTTCCCGAGGATCCGGCTCCACTCCGATGTAACGCAGGCCTGCGGCGTCGAACGCCGAGGCGAAGTAGCCCGGCCCGCCGCCCACGTCGAGCACCGTGCGTCCAGCTGCGGATTCACCGGTGGCCGCTGTCCACAGATCGGTGGTCATGGCGACGGTGTCGGCGGCCAGCGCCCCGTAGAAACGCGCCGGTTCGGTCTGCTCGAACCGGAACTGCGCCAACAGGCGCACCGACCGGCGCAGGGTCGCCCGGCGGGCGAAGCGCGCCGAGATGTCGCTGGGCTGCACCCGCCCAACTTACTGACCGGTACCCTCAACACGATGTCTGCCCGTCCTGACCCACGCCTTCGGAGCGTCCTGCTCCTGTGCTGGCGTGACACCGGGCATCCCCAGGGCGGCGGTAGCGAGGCCTATCTACAGCGCATCGGCGCCTGTCTGGCCGACGACGGCGTCGACGTCACGCTGCGCACCGCGCGCTACCCCGGGGCGGCCCGGCGAGAAGTGGTCGACGGCGTGCGGATCAACCGAGCCGGCGGGCCCTACAGCGTGTACATCTGGGCCGGCCTGGCCATGGTGGCCTCCCGCGTCGGCCTCGGGCCGTTGCGCAAGGTCCGGCCCGACGTGGTTGTCGACACCCAGAACGGGCTGCCGTTCCTGGCCCGGCTGGCCTTCGGCCGCCGGGTCGCGGTGCTCGTCCACCACTGCCACCGGGAACTGTGGCCGGTGGCCGGACCGATGAAGGGCCGCATCGGCTGGTTCGTCGAATCCAAGCTTTCCCCTCGGCTGCACCGCCGCAACCAGTACGTCACCGTATCCTTGCCCTCGGCCCGTGATCTCAATGAACTCGGGGTCGATTCCGGCCGGATTGCGGTGGTACGCAACGGGCTTGACGAGGCTCCCGGTCGCACTCTCGAGCTGCCGCGGTCGACCAGCCCGCGCCTCGTGGTGCTGTCGCGGCTGGTGCCGCACAAGCAGATCGAAGACGCCCTGGAGGCCGTCGCGGCACTGCGCACCGAGGTGCCGGGGCTGCACCTGGACATCCTCGGCGGTGGCTGGTGGCAGCAGCGGTTGATCGAGCACGCCGAGCTGCTCGGTATCACCGATTCGGTGACGTTCCACGGTCACGTCGATGAAGAGACCAAACATCGCGTGCTGCAGCAGAGCTGGGTGCATGTCCTACCGTCCCGCAAAGAAGGTTGGGGACTCGCCGTCACCGAGGCAGCCCAGCACGGCGTGCCGACCATCGGCTACCGCGCATCCGGCGGGTTGACCGATTCGATCGTCGACGGGGTCACCGGGCTGTTGGTCGAGGATCGCGAAGCCCTGGTCGCGGGCATCCGCCAGCTGTTGAGCGACCCGGTGATGCGCGTGCAGCTGGGAAGCAAGGCGCAGACCCGCAGCGACGAATTCTCCTGGCGGCTCAGTGCGGACGCGATGCGCACCGTGTTGGGATCGGTGCACGACGGCCAGTACGTCAGCGGACTGGTGTAATCGGCGCCGCAGTCATCACTCATCGGCATTCTTAGTAGTAAGGATGCTGGGGATGTCCAGCCGGGTGCCCGTTGCTTCAACTCGTCCACGTGCTCGCTGAAGCACCTCGTCGACGGTTGGTTTCGTCGCTGCGTCGATGAGCATTGCGAGCAGATACTCCTGGAGCGACCTGCCGTTGCGCGCGGCGCGGGCGGTAAGCGTGTCTCGCACCTCGTCCGGTACGTCGCGAATGGTGATCGCAACCATGCCGTCACGGTAGCCGGAATGCGTCTGGAGTGCAGCCAGGGCCGAAAGCAGTCCCGCGATTTTGCGGGGCAGTTGTCTGCCGCAAGTCGTATTCTGATCGGCTGGCTATCAGTTAGCTCCTCGGACTGTGCCCTGGGATCGCGCTGATTTGGAATGATGCTGCCTTGAGGGGGCACAGAGTGGATATCTTCGAGGTTCATCGCAAGCTGATCGATGACTACCGCGCATTTACGACCGGCGGGGTCGACATCCGCGACGAGCGGATTCGCGAAGTCGTCGAGCAGGGCCTCGCCGACGGCCGTCAATGGCCCGAGCCGTGGGTCTCGCTCAACCCCATGTTCGCCTCGGGTGGCACCATCGACGAACTGGTCACCGAGGGGCTTCTCGACAAGGGATGCTCGTACATCTTCCGCGAGAAGCAGACGGTCGAGGACCGGGGCTCGGGCCCGATCACCTTGCACAAGCACCAGCGCGATGCCGTTGAAACCGCGCGCACAGGCAAGTCTTATGTCTTGACCACCGGCACGGGATCGGGAAAGTCCCTGGCGTACATCGTGCCGATCGTGGATCACGTGCTTCGGCTCGGCAGCAACCGACCGAAGGGTGTCAAGGCCATCATCGTCTATCCGATGAATGCCCTCGCCAACAGTCAACGCGATGAGCTCCGCAAGTTCCTGGTGCATGGCTTTGGCGATGGCAATGAGCCCGTCACTTTCGCCCGCTATACCGGTCAGGACGACGACGATGACCGTGAGAGGACCCTCGCCAACCCACCGGACATTCTGCTGACCAACTACGTGATGCTGGAACTTCTGCTCACTCGTCCCAACGAACGCAAAGCGTTGATCGGTGCGGCGCACACACTGAAATTCCTGGTGCTTGACGAGTTGCATACCTATCGTGGCCGGCAGGGCGCTGACGTTGGCATGCTGGTTCGCCGGGTGCGCGACGCATGCGGATCGGGCGATCTGCAGTGCATCGGTACGTCGGCGACGATGGCCTCCGGCGATTCGATCGCCGAGCAGAAGGAGGCCGTGGCCCAGGTTGCCACGCAGATATTCGGGGATGAGGTGACGCCAGACCGCGTCATCGGAGAAACCCTCACCCGTGCAACAGCCGCAGGTGAGCTGACGGACGTGAACCTGTCCGAATCGTCGTACGAGCACCTGGCGAACCACTCTTTCGCCGGTTGGATTGAGGACGCGTTTGGCTTGAAGGTTCAAGAAGGCCAACTCGTACGCCAGCGGCCGCAAAGGGTCTCGGAGGTGGCCCGGGAACTGGCGAAACGTGTTCAGGTGAGCGAGGCTGACGCTTCCGCGGCAATCCGGAACGTGCTGCTGGTCGGCTCGAACGCGATCGACCCAGCCACAAAACGACCACTGTTCGGATTCCGGCTCCACCAGTTCCTCTCGAAAGGTGAGGGCGTCCTGGTGTCATTGGAACCTGAAGGGCAACGCCATATCTCGACGTCCTATCAGGTGAAAGTCCCAGGTAAACCTGACCACTTGCTGTTGCCGGTGAGTTTCTGCCGTGAATGCGGTCAGGAATACATCGTGGTCACCCGGATCAACCGCGGGGACCGAACCGTCTACCGGTCGCGAAACGATCGGGAGGTCGCCGATAGTGACGGCGACGGCTATCTCTATGTCTCTTCTGATTTCGGATGGCCACAGGACCCTGAAGCTGAGGAACGCTACCCAGAATCCTGGCTGGAGCAGGGGCAGCTCAAACCCAATATGGTCAAGTACCAGCCCCGGCGGGTGCGGGTCTTGGCTGACGGCACTGAAACGAATTCCGGTGGCACCGAAGCGGCGTTCATTTCCGGGCCGTTCCGTTTCTGCCTGCGTTGTGCGGTCGCATACCAGCGGGCCGGTACGACGGATTTCGCCCGGTTGGCGCCGCTGGATGCGGAGGGCCGGTCGTCGGCGATGACGATGATCAGTTCATCGATCGTGCGCAGCCTCAAAGGCCTTCCTGAAGATGCGCTGCCGAACGATGCGCGGAAACTGCTGACCTTTGTCGACAACCGCCAGGATGCGAGCCTGCAAGCCGGACATTTCAACGATTTCGTTCAGGTGACGCAGTTGCGGGGCGCCCTGTATCGAGCGGTTGCCGACGAATCTGACGGCCTCACTCACGAGGACGTCGCCCGCAGGGTTACCCAGGCGCTCGGACTGGACTTCGCCGAGTATGCGTCGAGTGCCGAAGCGGAATTCGGCATGCGACGTAAGGCCGAGTCGGCTCTGCGCGCGGTTGTGGAGTTTCGTCTGTACGCGGACTTGCAACGCGGCTGGCGCGTCACGATGCCGAACCTTGAACAGACCGGCCTGCTGCACATTGAGTACGATTCTCTGCAGGAAATCGCGGCCAGCGAGAAGTTGTGGGCTGAAACACATCCCGCGATTAGGGACGCAGATAGCGTGACTCGCCACGACGTGTGTTTCAACTTGCTCGAGCAGATGCGACGCGAGCTTGCGATCGACGTCGAGTGCCTCTCCGAGTACGGCTTCGAGCGGGTGTTCAACCAATCCACTCAGCATCTCGTCGAGCTGTGGCAGCTGACCTCCTCGGACAAGCTGGGACACAACAGCAAGATCGGGATCACCGACACTTCCGACCCGCGCACCCGTACCTTGGCGCCCCGGATAACCCCGCGCTCGGCGATTGGGCGTTATGTGCGGGAGAAGCTGCGTGACCACGACGGGCTCCGGTTGAGTGAAGCAGACACCGGACTGGTTCTCGGGCAGCTGCTTTCAAGGCTGGAGAAGGCGGGCCTCCTCGTCGATGCGATGGATGAGGTGCGCCCGGGACTTGGCTATCGGGTGCGTGCGGCGGCATTGATCTGGAAAGCCGGTGACGGGACGGCCGGTGTTGTGGATGCCACCCGCAAACGGGTCGGCGGCGACGGTGGACGGGTCAACCGGTTCTTCCACGATCTGTACCGCGACACCGCGGTGACACTGCGGGGGTTGCGCTCGAAGGAGCACACCGCCCAGGTTTCGACCGTGGACCGGGAACGGCGCGAAGGCGAGTTCAAGGAGGCCGAGCTTCCGTTGCTGTTCTGCTCGCCGACCATGGAATTGGGCGTGGACATCAAGGGGCTGAACGCCGTCGGGTTGCGCAATGTGCCACCGACGCCGGCGAATTACGCTCAGCGCAGCGGCCGAGCGGGCCGAAGCGGGCAGCCCGCCCTCGTGGTGACCTACTGCGCCAGCGGCAACTCCCATGACCACTATTACTTCCGGCGTTCCGAAGACATGGTGGCCGGTTCGGTCGCGCCACCGCGGCTCGACCTGGCGAACGAGGCGTTGCTGCGCTCGCACCTGCACGCGATCTGGCTGGCGGAGACGGACGAGCATCTGAATTCGAGCATGCGGGGTGTGCTCGATCTGGATGCGCCGGGATTTCCGATCAAGCACGATATTAAGGAGTTCCTGACAAAGGATGGTGCGGTGGCGCGGGCGACCGCACGGGCGGAGCAGGTGATCGAACCGCTGAAGCCCGGTCTGCGTGAGACCACCTGGTGGACCGACGACTGGGTCGAGCGCACGATGCGATCGGCATACCGAAAGTTCGACGAGGCGTGCGATCGGTGGCGCGCCCTCTACCGGGCAGCGCAGGCCGACCGGGCGAAGTTCCACGCGATCGTCGGTAACCACAGCGCCAATACCAAGGAGATCGAGGGTGCGAAACTCCGCCGCGCCCAGGCGGAGAACCAGCTGCGGCTGCTCGTCAATGAGGACACCGGCCAGCTCTTCTCCGACTTCTACACCTACCGCTACTTCGCGGCCGAAGGGTTCCTGCCTGGTTACAGCTTTCCGCGGTTGCCGCTGGCAGCTTTTATCCCCGGACGCTCCGGTCCGAAAGACGGCGATTACATTCAGCGACCTCGGTTCCTTGCAATCAACGAATTCGGCCCCAATGCCCTTATTTACCATGAGGGTTCGCGCTACGAAGTGGTCCGTATCCAGCTGCCGATGGATTCTTCGAGCGAGGGGAATCTGGTCACCAGCTCGGCGCGTACCTGCGAGGCGTGTGGGTATCACCACGACCGCGGCTCGGGGTTGGAACTATGTGAGTACTGCGGCAGCGTTCTCCCGTTGGCCAAACCGGGGCTCATGCGGATGGAGACCGTCTTCACCCGCCGTCGCGAACGTATTTCCTCGGACGAGGAGGAACGCCGGCGTGCAGGATTCGAGATCGCCACCTCGTTCCGGTTCACCCCCAATCACAATCGGGATGACGCCACGGTCGCTGATGCGAATGGTCTGATCGCAGAACTGGCCTATGGCGATACGGCGTTGATCCGCCGCACGAACCTGGGTCGTCGCCGCCGCAAGAAGACAGGTGAGCAGGGATTCTGGCTTGACCTGGCTCGCGGAACCTGGCTATCGGAAAAGGCTGCCGGTGATCTCGATGACGATGACAGCGACTACGAGGACGTCGGGAAGGTGAAGCTGAAGGACAGGGTCATCCCGTACGTGGAGGACACCCGCAACATCATGTTGTTTCGGGTGGCGGGCCCGATCAGCGACGAGATGGCAGTGACGCTGCAGTACGCGTTGGAGCGCGGCATCGAGGCGGTGTTCCAACTTGAGGATTCAGAGCTGTCGTCCGAGCTGTTGCCCGACCCTCAAGAGCATGGACGGACATTGTTCACCGAGTCCGCCGAGGGCGGAGCGGGGATCCTGCGCCGAATCGTGTCCGAACCCGACGCGCTGGCGCGGGCGGCGCGCAAGGCATTGGACATATGCCACTTCGATCCGGATGGCACCGACACGAATGTTGACTGTGTGCAGGCCTGCTACGACTGCCTGCTGTCCTATGGAAATCAGCCGCACCACGAGCAGATTGACCGTCATCTGGTTCGCGAGATTCTTATGCGACTGGCAGGCGCGGCCACCACTCAGAAACCGCGGGCAAAGGCAGAAGACCTGGAGCGGCAGTCCACCTCGATCCTTGAGCGGGACTTTCTGGAGTACGCCAAGACACGAGGGCTTCGGCTGCCGACCGAAGCCCAACGCAAGATCGACGCGCTCAAGGTCCGCCCGGATTTCGCCTACCGCCTGGACAACGGACTGGCCGTTGCGGTTTTCCTTGATGGCCCGGTGCACGACGCTGAGTCGGTGGTCGAACGAGATGCGGCCGCCGAGGAACGTCTGCTGGATGCTGGTTGGGAAATAGTCCGATTCCGCTACGACGATGACTGGGATGCGATTGTGCGTGGTCATGAATGGGTGTTCGGCAAGCTCAAGGAGACTGCACAGTGAGTTTTGCGCCGGGAGCCCTGGTCACTGCACGGGGCCGGGACTGGGTGGTGCAGCCGGACAGCTCCGAGGACTTCCTGGTGCTGCGCCCGCTTGGTGGGCGCGACGACGATATCGCCGGGGTGTTCCTCTCCGAGGGCGTTCAATCCGCGACGTTCCCCGCACCGTCGCCGGACGATCTGGGTGACCACCACAGTGCCACCTTGCTCAGAGACGCGGTCAAGGTCGGATTCCGTTCCACCACCGGGCCGTTCCGTTGTTTGGCGTCGATCAACGTCGAACCGCGCGCCTACCAGTTGGTGCCCCTCATGATGGCGTTGCGTCAGGACGTGGTGCGGCTGCTCATTTCCGACGACGTCGGCATCGGCAAGACCGTCGAGGCGGCGCTGATCGCTGCCGAACTACTGGAAACCGGTGCCGCACAAGGCCTCGCGGTGCTGTGCAGCCCGGCGTTGGCCGAACAGTGGCAGACCGAGCTGCGGCACAAGTTCGGTATCGAAGCCGAGTTGGTGTTGTCATCCACCGTGACCCGCTTGGAACGCGGACTGATCGGCACCGAGTCGCTGTTCGACCGCTACCGGCACGTGGTGGTATCGACCGACTTCATCAAATCGCCGCGGCACCGTCACGAGTTTCTCCGCACCTGCCCCGATTTGGTCATCGTGGATGAGGTGCACACCTGTGTTGCCGCGTCCGGGCTGTCGCGTAGCGGCCGCACCCTGAGGTACGACCTGGTGCGGGACCTCGCCGACGATCCGCGCCGGCATTTGATCCTGGTGAGCGCAACCCCGCACAGCGGCAAGGACGAGACCTTTGAGAATCTGATCAAGCTGCTGGACAAGGGCTTCAACCTTGCTGAGTTGGACACCGCCAAAGGCCGGGAGAAGCTGGCTCGGCATTTCGTGCAACGCCGGCGCGGCGACATCAGGAAGTACCTCGACCAGGAGACTCCGTTTCCCAAGGAACGCAAGGCAGCCGAGATTGCATACGCACTGAGCCCCGAATATCGAGCACTCTTCGACCAGGTTCTCGACTATGCCCGCGAAACGGTTCGCACCGGCGACGGCGGCGTGGCGCGCCGGGTCAACTGGTGGTCAGCGTTGGCACTCCTGCGGGCGTTGGCGTCCTCACCGCGTGCTGCGGTGCAGACTCTGCGCACCCGGGCCGCCGCACTGGAGGCACAGAACCTTGCTGATGCGGATCGGATCGGCCGGGCTGCCGTTCTGGACTTGCCGGACTTGGACACGCTGGAATCGGCGGACTCGACCCCCGGTGCCGACTCCGGATCGCCGCTGGCTCGCAGGCTCACCGTGTTCCGCAAAGCCGCCCAAATGCTGGAAGACAAGGACACCAAGGCCGCCGAACTGGTCAAGGTGGTCAAGAAACTCCTTGCCGACGACTACAACCCGATCGTCTTCTGTCGCTTCATCGACACCGCCGAGTATGTCGCCGAAGTTCTGTCCGCGAAACTTGGACGAAAGGTGATGGTTCAGGCCGTGACCGGAACGCTCCCACCCGAGGAACGCATCGCTCGGATTGACGAGCTGACGGCGATCGAGGGGCATCACGTCCTGGTCGCCACTGACTGCCTGGCCGAGGGCGTCAACCTGCAGAACGACTTCCAGGCGGTGGTGCATTACGACCTGGCCTGGAACCCGACCCGCCACGAGCAACGTGAAGGCCGGGTCGACCGGTTCGGCCAGCAGCACGACGTGGTGCGGGCAGTCACGCTGTACGGCAAGGACAATCACATTGACGGCATCGTGCTGGAGGTGCTGCTGCGCAAGCATGAGCGCATCCGCAACGCCACAGGTGTCTCGGTGCCGGTGCCGGACAACAGCGATGCCGTGGTGGAGGCGCTGATGGAGGGCCTGCTGCTGCGCGGCACGGCGGCCGAACAGCTCTCCCTCGACCTGGAGGTGTCGCAGCAGCGCGACTCGCTGTACGCCGAATGGGACAGCGCCGCCCAGCGTGAGACTGAGAAGCAGTCGATGACGAAGTACGCGCAGGCGGCGATCAAAGAGACCGAGGTTCAAACGGAACTCGACGATGCCCGCGCCGGGCTGGGCAGCCATGCCGAGGTCAAGGATCTGACCCGGACGGCGCTGGCCGAACTCGGGTCGACGATCGTCGACCGAGCTGACGGATTCGAGGCGACCACCGGAAGCCTTCCGCTCGGCTTGCGAAATGCGTTGCCGCTCGGCAAGTCCGATCCGCTGTTCTTCGCCGACGACCTGCCGGCAGGCAGGGGAGACGCCGTGCTGCTGCGCACGGACGAGACGGTGGCGGCCGTTGCGGACTATGTGCTGCAATCGGCGCTGGACCCGATGCTGCCCGCCAAGCACCGGCCGGCACGCCGCTGCGCCGTCATCCGTACCCGCGACGTGTCCAAACGCACCGCACTACTGCTGGTCCGCTACCGCTTTCACATGGAGCTGCCGTCCAGAACGGGTCTGCGCCGGTTGGTGGCTGAAGACTTGCTGCCGCTGGCGTACGTGGGATCACCGGCCAATCCGCAATGGTTGGACGACCCGGAGGAGTTGTTCGCCGCCGCGCCGTCGCAGAACATCCCTGAGCAGCAGGCGCGTTCGGCGGCCGCCAGAACACTGTCCGAGCTCGATCAGCTGTCGGCTCACCTGGTGAAGGTGGGTGAGCGGTTGGCGAGCGACACGTACGAATCGCACCGCCGGGTGCGCCAGGCCGGCCAGGAGTTGGTCCGAGGCCTGAAGGTGACGGCCGAGCCCAATGCCGACATCCTCGGCGTGTACATCTACCTCCCGGAGGTAGTGGCGTGACCGATGCGTTCGTTGGGGTCCGGGTGCAGGGCGGCCTGATGCCGGCCGGAGCGCTGACCCGTATCGCCACCGGTGACATGGATGGCTCGGCGCCGGCCGACTACCATCTGGCCGGCGGGGAGTCGGTACGCGACGCCGCGAACCGGGTGTGGGCCTACATGCGGGGGGTGTGGACGCGGTTCCAGGACGAGCTCGGTGACGATGCCGCAACCGGACTCACCCGCGACCGGTTCCTGCTGCCGCTGCTGAATCAGCTTGACTACGGCCGTGTTCCACCCGCACCCGTCGGCGGGCTCGCGGTCGATGCCGACCCCGACAAGCGTTACCCGATATCGCACCTGTGGGGCGACGCCATTGCGATCCACCTGCTCGGCGCCGGGGTGGACCTGGACAAGCGGTCGGCCGGGACGGCGGGTGCGGCGAAGTCTGCGCCGCAGTCGATGGTGCAGGAGTATCTGAACCGCGCCGACACGCACCTGTGGTCGATCCTCTCCAACGGTCGGACCCTGCGGCTGCTGCGCGATTCGACTTCGCTGACCGGCTCGGCGTACATCGAGTTCGACCTGGACGCGATCTTCAGCGGCGAGTTGTTCTCCGATTTCCTGCTGCTGTTCCGGATGTGCCACCAGTCGAGGCTGGTTTCGCTGGATGCCGAGATAGGACAGGCCTCATGCTGGATGGAACGCTGGCGTGAGGCCGCCGCGCAGACCGGCACCCGAATGCTGGACCAGTTGCGGGACGGCGTGGTGGCGGCGTTGGAAACGTTGGGCAACGGGTTCCTCACCCACCCGGACAACCAGCATCTGCGCGAGCGGATCGGCTCGGGCGAACTGGCGGTGAGCGACTTCCACCATGCCCTGCTGCGGGTGGTGTATCGGTTGCTGTTCACCTTCGTCGCCGAGGACCGCGGCGTACTGCACACTGCCGACGCGGAGCCCGGCGCACGGGAACGCTATGCGCGGTTCTTCTCGACGGATCGACTCCGCGACGTCGCACGTCGGCGGCTCGGGGACCGGCACACCGATCGCTGGCAGGCACAGGTGTTGGTTTGGCGCGGCCTGGCCAGCCCGGACGGCATGCCGGAACTCGGCCTGCCCGCGCTCGGCGGCCTCTTCGAGAACGGCCCACTGGACTTCGCGCTGGACTGCAGGATCCGCAATGCAGATTTCCTGAGTGCGGTGCGGTCGATGTCGGTGGTCAAGGGGAAGTCGGACCGATTGTGGAAGGCCGACTATCGAAACCTCGACGCGGAAGAACTCGGCAGCATCTATGAGTCGCTGTTGGAGTTCCATCCGGTATGGAATCCGGTGGAGCGCAGCTACTCTCTGCTGGAAGCCGCGGGCAACGAGCGTAAGGGGACCGGCTCGTACTACACGCCAACATCTTTGGTGGAATGTCTACTTGATTCGGCACTGGAGCCGGTGCTCGACCGCGCGGCCGCGGCAACCGACCCCGAGGAGGCACTGCTCGCGATCACGGTGTGCGACCCGGCCTGCGGCTCGGGCCACTTCCTGGTGGCGGCGGCCCGGCGGATCGCGAAATGTCTTGCCGCGCACCGAAGCGGTGAATCCGAGCCCCCGCCGAAGCAGGTACGCGCCGCGTTGCGGGATGTCGTCGATCGGTGCGTGTACGGGGTGGACGTGAACCCGCTGGCGGCGGAGTTGGCGAAGGTGTCGCTGTGGCTGGAGGCGGTGGAACCCGGCAGGCCGCTGGCGTTCCTCGACGCCCAGGTCAAGTTCGGCAACGCGCTGATCGGCGCCACCCCGGCCGTGTTGGCCGACGGCATCCCCAACGAGGCGTTCGCGGCGATCGAGGGGGATGACAAGAAGACCGCGGCCTCGCTGGAACGGCGGAACAAGCTGGAGCGTGACCAGCCGCTGCAGGACGACCTGTTCGGCGGAGTTACCTCGCCAGCATTGAGCAACTCCACGCTTGCGACGCAGATGCGGGCGGTGCTTGGTGTTTCCGCCTTGTCGCTTGCCGATGTTGCGGTGCAGCGCCAGCGGCTGGCAAGTTACTCGGAGTCGCGGGAGTATCAGCACCAGAAATTGATCGCCGACACCTGGTGTGCCGCGTTCGTATGGCCGAAGACGCCGGATGCCCCGACGGCGGTGACCGAACGCCAGTTCCGTGACCTCCTGGGCGACCCCGACGCGCTGAAACCCGAGCAGCGCGACGAGGTGCAGCGGCTGACGGCGGAATACCGGTTCTTCCACTGGCACCTGGAGTTTCCGCACATATTCTCCACGCAAGGATCAGGTGACCTCCATTCGGTCGCCGGCTGGGGCGGCGGTTTCACCGCGATCTGCGCGAACCCACCGTGGGACAAGGTCGATTTCGAAGACAAGAAATACTTCGACAGCGTCAACCCCGAGATCGCGAACACCACCGGGACTGCCCGCAAGGCCAAGATCGAACAATGGATTCTCGCAAACTCCGCAGCCGGAGCGCGTTACCGAGCCGCGCGCCGGAAGGTGAAGGGAACACTCCACTTCGCCAAGAGATCTGGCGTGTTTCCCGAGATGGCCAAACCGGTCAAGGGGGTCAACTCGATCCAGCTCGATCATCTGTTCGCCGAACAGATGACATCGATCACCCACCCACAAGGGCACTTTGGTGCGCTGATTCCGACGACCATTGCCAATGGCGCCGGCGCGCAACACCTGTTCAAAAGCCTGGTTGATCGGGCGGCCATCTCGGCGATCTTCGACTTCGAGAATGCCGAGGAACTGTTCAAAATCCATCGCAGCTACAACTTCTGCATGATCGCCGCGTCGGGTCGCGGTGCTCGTGAGCCGTCGATGCGGCTCGCGTTCGGCCTGCGCAACGTGAAACAACTCACCGGCAATCGCATCTTCGAGCTGACCCCGGAGGAGATCCAGCTCCTCAACCCGAACACCGGCACCCTGCCGACCTTCCAGACCCGCCGTGACGCCGACATCACCCTGGGCATCTACCGCCGCGTTCCGGTCCTGGTTGTCGATGACGACCCCACGGGCAATCCGTGGCAGATCACGACTAAGCGCCTGTACGACATGACCGACGACTCCCACCTGTTCCGGACCCGTGCCGTGCTCGAAGATGAGGGCTGGACGCTGAACGGCAACGTCTTCGAACTCGACGGCAAGCGGATGCTGCCGTTGTATGAGGGCAAGATGGCGCACCACTATGACCATCGCTGGGCCACTTTCAGCGATCCTGACAGTGAGGAGCCCCGCGAGCTGACGTTGTCGGAGAAATCCGACCCCGACTATGTCGCACTCCCGCGGTACTGGGTACCCGAATTCGACGTTCTGACAGGAAAAGTCGATCGGCGTGGGCTACCGGCATACGACAAGGGCGTGAGCGCGAGGCTGGCGGAGGTCCAGTGGGGCCGGGGCTGGTTGCTGGGCTGGCGGGATGTGTGCCGCGCAACCGATGAGCGGACGGCCATCGCAGGCTTCATCCCTCGTGCGGGTGCAGGCCACACAGAGCCGCTGCTCTTCTCGGAAATGTCACCGACACTGACGGCGTCTCTGGTCGCGGCATTAACGTCATTCCCCGTGGATTTCGCATGCAGGCAGAAGATTGGCGGTATCCACCTCGCTGTCATGACCCTCAAGCAGCTACCGCTGGTATCTGTGGGTGTCGCCCAAGCTCACGCTGGCTTCATCGTGCCGCGGGTTGCCGAACTTGCCTGCACGGCAACAGACATGGCGGATTTGGCGGTCGATCTCGGCTATGACGGTCCTTTGGCATGGGACGAGGATCGGCGCGCAACGCTCCGTGCAGAACTCGACGCGTACATGTTCATCCTCTACGGAGTGGCACGCGAGGACGTCGAGTACATCATGGATTCCTTCAGGACCGAGTCCGGTGGGCTGAAGAACAACGAAATCGCCAAGTACGGGCGGTATCGATCGAAGGAGATGATCCTGGAGAAGTTCGATCGGCTGTCGGCGGCCGGGTTGAGCATCGACAATCCCGTCGAGACCGCGGAGCTGTAAACGATGCTGCCCACGCTACCGGTGGATTGAACGATGCCCCGCCCGGTCCCCACCACGGTTGCCCACTTCACCCACCTCGACAACCTGGCTCGAATCGCAACAGAAGGCCTGCGGTGCGATTCGGACGCGGACGACGGGGTGTGCGTCACCGAGGTGGGGGAACCGTCGATCAAGGCCAGGCGCAGGCATCGCGCCATCAAGGTAGCTCCGGGAGGAGTCGTGGCCGATTACGTGCCGTTCTACTTCGCCTCTCGCAGCCCGATGCTCTTCTCGATCCACGCGGGTGGGGTTCCGTCGTTCACCGGCGACTCACACGACGTCGTCTATCTCATGACGACGGTTGAGAAGCTTCAGGCGGCCGGGTTGTCGCTCGTCTTCACTGACCGCAACGCGGTGCTCGAACTGGCTCGACACAGCGTTCAGGTATCCGACCTCGACACGTTGGTCGACTGGACGTTGATGAAGGCGACCTATTGGTCCAACACCGATGACGACCCGGACCGCAAAGAGCGTCGGATGGCTGAATGTTTGGCGCACCGCGCCGTGCCATGGTCAGCCCTCAGCGGGATCGCGGTATTCGATGCCGCCCGGGCGGCTCGCGCCCGCCATATCCTCGATAGTGTGGCCATTGACAGCCCACCCATTAATGTCAGACCCGAGTTCTACTTTTAACCACGTGGAGATACCGCCATGATCACCAGCGAGGAAGGCAACCTGCTGCAAGCAGATGCCGATGCCCTGGTGAACACGGTTAACACCGTCGGCGTGATGGGAAAAGGCATCGCGCTGCAGTTCAAGAAGGCCTACCCCGCGATGTTCAAGGAGTATGCGCGGGCCTGCAAAGCCGGGGACGTGCAACTCGGGCACATGCACATCTGGGAAACAGGTGCCCTGGACGGGCCGCGGTTCATCATCAATTTCCCGACCAAAGGCCACTGGCGTGCGCCCTCGAAGCTGCCGGACGTTGTCGCGGGCCTTGCCGACCTGGTTGCGGTGGTGCAGAAACGTGAGATCACGTCCATTGCGATTCCACCACTCGGCTGCGGCAACGGCGGACTGAACTGGACGGACGTGAAGCCGCTCATCGTCAACGCATTCGCAGACCTGCCTGGCGTCGACGTCAAGATCTATCCGCCACACGGCGCACCGGCCGCATCGGAAATGCCCAACGCAACTGTGCGGCCAAAGATGACTGTCGGCCGCGCATCGCTGGTGTCATTGCTGGCGCAGTACTCGCGCTTGGCGGTCGGGGCTACGCCGGTCGAGATGCAAAAGCTGATGTACTTCCTGCAGGAAGCTGGCGAGCCGTTGAATCTCAAGTTCGAGCCGGGCCGTTACGGTCCGTACGCCGACAGCCTACGGCACGTATTGTCCACAGTCGAAGGGCATTTCATCACTGGGTACGGTGATGCAAGTGCGCCCGTTCTGGAAGCCGAGGCGATGAAGACCTTGCCTGGCGCCGAGGAGGAAGCCGACCGCGTTCTCGCCGACCATGTGCAGACCGGCGAACGGGTCGATCGGGTGATGCAGATGATCGACGGATTCGAGTCACGCTATGGCATGGAGCTCCTGGCATCGGTGCACTGGGTGACCTCACACGATGCGGCTGCTGCAGGCGACTGGCGCGAAGCCGTCGAGCAGGTACACCGGTGGACACCCAGGAAGAAACTGACGTTCACCGCCGAGCATATCGAGACCGCCTGGAATGCGTTGCGCGAGCGGGAATTGACACCGAGGGTCTGAGTTGGCGCTCGGTCGCACGCGCCGTTACAAGTGGCCATCCAGGAACGGGCTCGGCTTACCGTTCCATGTCACCACCAGGTCCTCCCGCGCACGGGTGCAGGCAACGAACAGCAGGCTGCGCTCACGGAGCAGATCCATGGCGTACGCTCGCTTGTCGAGGTCAGAGGACCGGACTGCCTTAGGCAGCGGAACAGCTCTATCGCTGACTCCGGCGGCGAGAACACATCGGAATTCCAGGCCCTTCATCCGGTGCATCGTTCCCACCGCCACTGCGGCCTGATCAGAGTTCGGCAGTGTCTGAACAGCGATGTTCGCTGCCGTCAACTCCTCGGCGATTCGGTCGGCATAGGAGTTGGTACGGGCGGCAATTCCGATCTCGTTCGCCGCCACCCCGCCGTCGAGCCAGCCTTGGACGGTGTCGCCGATGTAGGACAACTCTTGCTTGCTCGTCGTGAAGCCACGCAGTGTCGGCGGGGCACCGTGTACATCCGAGCGGCAACCCGCCAGGGTGTCGAGCCCGTCATCGAGGTCGTCGATCTGTTCGCCGCGCATCATGCCGAGACTCCAGGCAAGGATTTCGGCGGTTGTTCGGTAGTTGATCTTCAATCGGCTGGATCGCCCTGAAATCCGAATGTTGAGCGTTCGCAGGCTCACGTAGTTGTTATAGATCCGCTGGTGCGAGTCGCCCGCGATGAACATGTCGTCTGGTCCTTGCGGCACGATCGCGCGCAGCAGTCGCCATTGCATTGGACTCAGATCTTGAGCTTCGTCGATGACAACATGGCGGAATGGCTTGGTGCCATTCCGCGCTGAAATCCGATAGGCCTCACGGAGAACCGACTCATGCGTCCATAGCTTCCGCTCACGGAGCGCTGATTCGAAGTCCTCGATCAGTGCCCACACCGCCTGACGTTGGCGGCCTGAGAGGGCGAGTCCTCGGCCGGACCGTTGCGAATCAAGATACTGTTCAAGGGATTCGATGTTCTGTGCGAGCACTACGTCGCGCCATTCCAGGCCGAGGAACGTCGCGGTGAACCCGGCGCCGCGCTGGTTGATCAGTTCCTGCCATAGTTCCGACTGCTGCTGTTCGTCCAGGATGGTGAGATACCCATGCTCGTCACGCACAATCTGGTTGGCCAGCTTGTCGACGTGGACCACGTCAATCCGGTTGCGCACGTTCGATTCACGTCCGGGTGAATCCGACAACAGGACCAGCCCGGCATCCAGCGCCGCTGACAGTGTTGACGTGAAGGTGGTGAAGAGTACGCGCCCGTCGTTGCGCTCGGCCAGTCGGAACGCACGGTGCAGTGCAACCACGGTCTTGCCTGTCCCGGGTCCTCCGGTTACCCGAGCCGGGCCGGAGAACGATTTCTCGGCAAGCAGTTGCTGAGACGGGTGGAGAAAGACCCGCCACCAGTCGAGCGGGCGATCAAACACGGACAGCAACTCCTCCGGCCCGTCCACGACGACGATGCGGCTATGAGTGCGTTCAGCCGCTGCGTTCAGATCCGTGGTATCCACTGACTGCGGGGTAAGCGCCGCAACCTCTGCCCATACCTCGTCTGGGGAAAGGCCGGCGGCAAGTCCATAGAGAACATCCCATTGCGACTGTGGCACGAATGGTTTCGCGGCTTCGAGCTGAGCTGTATCAGTTAGGGTGCGGGCAAGTTGCAGCACCGATTCATCGACTCCGAGCCGGGTGAGTGTGCTGTCCTTGACGTGAACTAAAAGCGGCGCGGAATCAGTGGACTCGGGTTGGCGTTCCGTGAGCTCTTGCAGGGCTGTGACGTCCCGCAGTTCGATGACGCCTGTTGCAGGGTTCACCGCCACTGTCCGTCTGGCGGCCCAGTCGTAAGCCTCATCATGCCCGCGCACCGTCAGCAGGATGTAGAAATCTCCGTCGTCGAGTTTCAGAACCACCCCGCGCCAGTACTTGTCAATCCGGATTGAGTGCAACCGCTTGTCCCGGGCAGCCTTGATCGGCTCCAGGTGGATTCCAGTGTGTGTCGCCTCGGCGAATTTGCCGAAGACGTCGCGAACTTTCGCCGCAACCGGGCGATCGAGTTTTGCGAATTCCAGCAGAAAGTCCTTGTCGATACCGAGCTTCGCCAACGCTGACTGTCCAATCTGAGCGGAGAGATGGAGCAGAAACCAATCTAACGAATTTCACTCGGTTAACAGGTGGGTAGGGCGGCATCGCTTCTAACCGGGTACGCACGATGCGGTAACCTCGCGATCAGCGTGTTAGCCGGTTGGGGGATTGGCATGGCAAACGAACTCGAAGTCGATGCTGGCGGCCTGCGGGTCGCGGCCACCAGCAGCGATGTCGTCGCGGCGACCGAACTGAGCGGCGCACAGGCCTGCAGCCCAGCATCCTCGCAATCCAGCGCGGCCGGAGTCGCCGCGGTCAACGCGGCGCTCACCCGAATGCGGGAGCGTCAGCGGGAGCTGATGAGGGGTCAGGCCGGCGACCTCTCGGTCAGCAGTGCCCGTTATGACAGCACCGACTCCGACGGGCACGATGCGATCACGGTGACCGTGTGAGTCCAGCTTCCTCCGATGACAGCGCAGGGTTGACCCGGTCGAAGATCGAGAACTGGGACACCTCCTATCTGGACACCGCGGCGACCGAGTGGCGGCAGGCAGCCACTCGTTCTGAGGGTGCGTTCGCTCAGCACCGCACCAACATCGCTTCACCGGGTGGCACCACCTGGGAGGGTGATGCGAAAGACGCGGCCCTGGATCGGGTGACCGCTGATTGCGTGGTGGTCGGCAATCAGAGCACTGTCCTGCGGGAGGCCGCCGATATCGCCGAGAACGGCCGCCGCGACGTCACCACCGCCCGGTCCGAGGTAGTCACCGCGATCAAAGCGGCCGAGGATGCCGGGTTCAACGTCGACGAAGACCTTTTGGTGACCGACGCCCGTAGGTGGGACATCACCACGATCGTCGAGCGGAACAAGGCCGCTGCGGAGCACGCCGAGGACTTTCGCTGATATGCCGACGGGCTTGTTCAGGCCGACACGTTCGTCGGTGAACGCTTGCAAGCCAAGGCCGTTATTCTTCGCGTCCTACATTTCTCCGGAGCAGGCGCTCGAGGCTTGGGATACTGGCCGAAGGACTCCTAAAGAGTCGTTTGCTGCGCTACATCAAACCAGCAAATCAGAAGGCAACGCGATCTGAAAGCTATCACGGATGAACGGGGCGCCTCCCGCTGGATCACCAGTTACGTCCGTCTCGGTTTCCTTTGCCACGGTAAGGTCTCGCGCGATCCACGCCGCCGGCGTCCCCGCCAGAAGCTGACCGCCATCCCCACCGCCCCGCCGATCAGGGCCAGCAGCCAGACCAGATGCGCCGCGATCAACACCCCTCGGTGAGGTGAGGCGGGGTGGTCGCCGCCGATCCGGTACACGGCGATATCGCCATCCCGATATGCCACCGGAAGATCCAGTTCGGCAGGCACACCATTGGTTTCGACCACCAGCCAGCCGACACCGGCGTCGGCCATTGTCCGGCGATCGGCGCCCGAACGCAGCAGATCCTGGACTTCGCGGGCGCGTGTTCCCTCGCCGGGTACCACCTGACCGCCGATCACCAGATCGCCGGTCGAGAGCACCTCGGCGCGCAGGCACCGGGGCAGCGGATCGAGCACCGGTGCGGCACCGGTCCAGTAGAACAACCTCATGCTGTCCGGTGGGAGGGCCACCACCGGTCGGGGGTCGGCGTTGATGTGGGCGGCCGCGGCCGCCCAGCCTGCCGGGTACTGCACCGCGCGCATCTGATTGCCCACACCCCAGGCCAAGTCGGGCAACACCGCGATCAGCGCCGCACAACCCACCGCGGCCGAAGCCGCCAACGGCACCCGCAACCGGCGCAGCGTCACCGGAGCGGCAGCCGCGGCCAGTGTGTAGCCGGGCATGGCCAGGGCTACCCACTTCTGCCCGTCGCGCAGCACGCCGAGGCCGGGAACGGCGCGGATCGTCGCATCGACGAACGCGAGCCCGGGGCCGGTGGCCATCGCCGCCGGGATCAGAACCGCCACCGCGGCCAGCACCAGCAGCGGTAGCACCGCGCGGTCGCGCGCCACCACCGGCAGACCCAGCGCCACGATGCCGAGCAGCACGGCAGTCGCCACTACCGCGAAAAGCGTTGTGCGCGAATCGGGTACCGCTTCGCCGTTCCAGATGCCGCCCAGGCCGGCCAGGCTGCCAAGGGTGGCCAGGCCGGGTTCGGCTCTGGCGGCGAAGGCGTGGACGCCGGCCGCCGACTCCGGCGAGGACACTGTTCCACCGACGGCTGCGGACACCAGCCAGGGTGTCGCGGCAAGGACAGCGGCCCCGAGTGCGAGGGCGCAGGCCCGCAGCCGCGTCCATCCGGCGCCGGGGGCCGCGACGCACACGAGCGCGACCGTGGCGGCCAGCATCAGGCCCGTCGGCGTCAACCCGGCCAACGCGATCCAGAACAGCAGGCCCCACGCCGCCGCAGCGCCCGGCATCGTGCGCAGCCGCAGCACACAGACCGCCACCCAGGGCAGGCAGCCATAGCCGACCAGCAGGCTCCAGTGCCCCTGCAGCAGTCGTTCGGCCACATACGGATTCCAGATGGCCAGAGTCGCCGCGAGGAACTGGCCGGGTGGACCGGACCCAAGGACTGTCGAGGCGAGCCGCGCGGCGCCCCAGCCGGCCAGCCAGAGGCCCGCCACCAACAACACCTTGACGACCACCCCGCCGTCGAGCACGGCGGAGGTCAGCGCCACGAAGAAGTCCTGGGGCAGCGCCCGCGGCGCGGCCTCGGTCAGTCCCAGCGCCGCATCGGTCAGATACGAGCGCGGGGTGGAGACCGCGTCGCGCAAAAGCAGATAACCGGGCCCCAGCAGGGGCCCGGTTACCAGTAACGACAGTGCCAGCGCGTAGGCCGGCAGCAGGGCGGAGCGAAGACGCAGATCTACCGGTCCGGTGGTAGGTCGGACGGCCGTTGAGCCGGTAGTTTCTCGGTCTTGGCCTCGGCGCCGGGCACTTGGAAGCCCTGGGTGTTGAAGAAGCCGTGGTCGGCGGTGTCGAGGCCGGGATCGATCAGCGTGGACTCGGCGCGCACCGCGAACGAACCCACCACCGCGCCACCGACCAAGGCCAGCAGGCCCAGCGCGGTGAACGTGATCGGCAGGACGCGGGTCCACAGCGACACCCGGTCACGCTCGTCCTGAGCAGCCGCGACCTGGGATTCCACGGTCTCCTCGTTGTAGGTGACCTTGTAGTCGACGTAGGTCACCTCGGGCTTGAGAGCGTCCCGTGCGTAGTACTGATAGCCGTGGTCCTGCGCCTTGACGATGGTGCCCGACATCGGGTCCACCCAGAAGGTGCGCTGCGCGGCGTAGAAGCGGTCCATCGTGATCCGCTCGTCGGGTTCGCCGGGCACACCCCACATCGCCGCGCTTGCGGTGACCGAGCTGTCGGCGTCGTCCTCGTAGAGCGAGGAGTACTTCACGGGCTCGGCCAGCTTGCCGTCGGAGTCATAGCCCACGTTCTGGATGAACCGGTAGGTGGTCAATCCGTTGACGTCTTCTTCACCGTCGTAGTTTGCGTCGAACGGCTTCTGCGCGATCGGGTCGAAGAACGGGTACGTCTTCTTCTCGGTGTCGAACGGGAACCGGTAGGTCAGGCCCTCGTGCGGCAGCGCGACATTCGTCGGCGGCTTCTCGTCCTCGATGGCCCGGGGCTTCTGCAGCGCCCCGCCCGGGTTGTTGTCGCTGGACACGGCCAGCGCCGTGCTGCGGTCCATGGTGACGGTGTCGACCATCGCCAACAGCAGGCCGGAGTCCTTCTGCCGGTCGGTGCGCTTCAGCGTGCTGCCCACCTGCAGCGTCACCACCTCGGCGTTCGACGGAGACTCCACGCTGACCTGCTGCTGCAGTGCCACCGGCACGTTGCGGTCCACAGAGAACTTCTCGGCCACCAGCGATTCCGGATCGAAAGCGGTCGCGGTCCCCTCGCTGACCAGGCTCGCATCCAGGTTGAGCGGGATCTTGGCGATCTTGCCCTTGGTATAGGTGGTCAGCAACAGTGCGGCAATCAGCAGGGCTGCTCCCAGCCCCATCAGTCCGCATGCCGCGATACGCAGCGCCACTGCGCGGTTCAAACCGGGCCTCCTTCAGTGTGGGCCAACTCGTCGTGAGGCAAACCCGTTCGACCCTAACAGCACTATTTAAGGCCATCACTTACTCCGGTGACATCGCGCGGGTGCGTTGACCCGCAGTTTGGCGGGGTTGCCACGGCGCGGCACACTGGTCGCCGTGGCGACCGGAGCATCGGACCCGGACACCGGTTCGGAGCAAGTCGGGGGAACACGCAGTTTTCTCCCGGCCGTCGAAGGCATGCGCGCCTGCGCGGCCATGGGTGTGGTGCTCACCCACGTCGCCTTCCAGACCGGGCACACCACCGGGGTGACCGGCCGGTTCTTCGGCCGGTTCGACCTGGCGGTCGCGGTGTTCTTCGCGCTCTCGGGTTTTCTGCTGTGGCGGGGTCACGCCGCGGCCGCCCGCGGGCTGCGCCCCCGCCCGCGCACCGGCCACTACCTGCGATCCCGCATCGTGCGCATCATGCCCGGCTACGTGGTGGCCGTGGTGGTGATCATCCTGTTGCTTCCGGAGGCCAAGGCCGATCTGACGGTCTGGCTGGCGAACCTGACCCTGACCCAGATCTATGTGCCGTTGACGCTGACCGCCGGGCTGACCCAGATGTGGAGCCTGTCGGTCGAGGTCAGTTTCTATCTGGCGTTGCCGGTGCTGGCTCTGTTGGCGCGACGCCTGCCGGTGCGCGCCCGCATCGGCGTGATCATGGCGCTGGCGGCGCTGAGCCTGTTGTGGGTGCGCATCCCGTTCGACGGCACCACCGGGCTCAATCCGTGGAACTGGCCGCCGGCATTCTTCTCCTGGTTCGCCGCGGGCATGGTGCTGGCTGAACTCACGGTGAGCCCATTCGGCTGGGTGCACCGGCTGGCCCGGCGCCGGGTGCTGATGGCAGTCATCGCCGCGGTGGCGTTCGGGATCGCGGCCTCGCCGCTGGCCGGCCTGGAAGGGCTGCGCCCGGGCTCGGTCGGCCAGGTCACGCTGAAGACCGCGATGGGCGCGATCGTCGCGGGCGCCCTGCTGGCTCCACTGGTCCTCGATCACCCCGACACCGCGCACCCGATCCTGGGCAACCGGGTGATGGTCACGCTGGGCCGCTGGTCTTACGGACTGTTCGTCTGGCATCTGGCGGCGTTGGCCATGGTGTTCCCGATGATCGGGGAGTTCCTGTTCAACGGGCAGATGCTGATCGTGCTGGTGCTGACCCTGGTGTTCGGCTTCGCGCTGGCCGCGGTGAGTTACGCGCTGGTGGAGTCACCGTGCCGGGAGGCGTTGCGGCGCTGGGAGTACCGCAATGAGCGGCCGGTGCCGCCTCTGGACAGCTCGATCACCGACGAGCCTGAGCCTGCGCCAGCCGCGCGATGACCTCGTCCCGCACCGCGGTGCGACGCGCCTTGCCTGCGTCGTCGCGCAGCGGGGTGTCGACGAACTCCACGTGCTCGGGCACCTTGTAGCCCGACAGGCGCTCGCCGAGGAAGGCCTGCACCGCCGCGGCGTCAAGCTCTGAGCCGGCGGCCTGCAGCAGTGCGTACGGCACCTGGCCCAGGTCCTCGTGCGGTACCCCGACGACGAGGCAGGACAGCACGTCGGGATGTTCGGCCAGCGCGGCCTCGATCTCGGCCGGGTACACGTTCTTGCCGCCGACGGTGAACATGTCCACGCGCCGGTCGTTGAGATAGAAGAACCGCTCGGCCCCGTCGTCCACGTAATACCCCAGGTCTCCGAGTGAGTCCCACCCGTCGCGGCTCTTGGCGGTGCTGCCGACGTAACGGTAGGTAGGTGCGCTGCCGGGGCCGGGGCGCATGTAGATCTCACCGGTCACGCCCGGCGGGCATTCCTGTCCGTCGTCGTCGAGCACCTTCATCTCGCCGGCCACCACCACGCCGACCGACCCCGGATGTCTCAGCCACTGCTCGCCGGAGATGAAGGTCAGCGCCTGCAGTTCGGTGCCGCCGTAGAGCTCCCACAGTGCTTCGGGGCCGAGCAGGTCGATCCACGCCTGTTTGACCGCGGGCGGGCAGGGGGCGCCGACGTGCCAGAACCGCCGAATGCTCGACAGGTCATAGGCTTTCGGGTCGGCGCGGTACACCGGCAGCAGTCGTTGCATGATGGTGGGCACCGTGGTCAGGAAGGTCACGCGGTGGTCGGTGACCAGCCGCAGGAACTCGGCCGGGTCGAAACGCGGCATCAGCACCAGATGGTGGCCCTGCAACAAGGTGATCGCGAACGTGGTGAAGCCGGTGTTGTGGCTCATCGGTACCGACATCAGCGTGACGTCGTCGGGTTGGGCGCCCAGTGGGACGCCGATCAGGGCCGGCACCCGGCTGTCGCTGCCCGCCTCGATCAGCTTCGGGCGTCCGGTGCTGCCGCCCGAAGCCATCGACTTCCACGTGGGTGCGACCGCTTCGGGAAGCGGGGCATCGGACAGGCCCGCGTCAGGGGTGAAACCGGCCGGTACCCAAGGTGTTTCACCGGCGTCGCGGCCGACCACCAGCGCCCGCGGGCGCAACCCGAGGATTCCGGCGAATTCGGAGTCCGGCAGCCGGGGTGAGAGAGGCTGCGGCACCGCGCCGAGCTTCCAGGCGGCCAGCGTGGCCTGTACCCATTCGATCGAGTTGGGCAAACAAATGGTGACGTAATCACCTTGGCGCACACCGTGTTCGGCATAGGCGCGGGCCAGGCGATTGGTGGAGCGGTCCAGTTCGGCCCGGGTCAGGGTGATGCCCTGGCAGGTTACCGCCGGTCGGTTGGGGCCGGTGACCGCCAGCTCGGTGACCTGAGCGGGGATCGTGGGAATGGCGTCGGTCATCTCAGTAGCCGCCCTTGTGCTCGAAGATCCGGCGTGGGTTGTCCACCAGCATCGTGGTCATCTGCTCGTCGGTGACCCCGCGCTCACGAAGCGCGGGCAGCACGTCGTTGTGGATGTGCAGGTAGTGGCTGTTCGGAAGGGCCTGGGCGGTCAGTTCGTCGGGCAGCGCGTCGAAGTAGCACCAGGTGTCGTGCGAGAGCACCATCTTCTCGGCGTGGCCGCGCTCGCACATGGTGGCCACCGTCGCGACCCTCTCCTCGAAGGGGAGAAAGACGTCCACGCCGAAGCGATCCATGCCGATGTAGGAGCCGTTGCCGATCAACTCCTCGAGGTAATCGATGTCGGTGGTGTCGCCGCAGTGGCCGATGACCACCCGGGACAGGTCGACTCCCTCCTCGGCGAAGATGCGCTGCTGTTCGAGGCCGCGTCGGCTGGCGGCGTGGGTGTGGGTGGAGATCGGCACCCCGGTCTGCCGGTGGGCCTGGGCGACCGCTCGGAGCACCCGCTCGACGCCGGAGGTGACGCCGGGTTCGTCGGTGGCGCACTTGAGGATCGCGGCCTTGATTCCGGTGTCGGCAATGCCTTTTTCGATGTCGCGGACGAACATCTCGGTCATCGGATCAGGGCGGCCCGGTTTGGGCCCGTTGAAGTGGAAGGTCAGCGGCAGGTCGTTGTAGGTGTAGAAGCCGGTGGCGACGACGATGTTGAGGTCGGTCGCCGCGGCGATCCGGGCGATCCGCGGGATGTAGCGGCCCAGCCCGATCACCGTGAGGTCGACGATGGTGTCGATACCGTTGGCTTTGAGCTCGGTGAGCCGCGCGATCGCATCGGCCTCGCGGCTGGCGTCATCGCCCCAGGACTCCGGGTAGTTCTGGGTGAGCTCGGTCGTCATGATGAAGACGTGCTCGTGCATCAGCGTGGTGCCGAGGTCGGTGGTATCGATGGCGCCACGCGCGGTGTTCACAGTCGGCACGGTGCCGATGCTAGGCCGATCAGTCGTTGGCGCGCTGGGATTCAGGCCAGTCTCTGGCGGTCGTGCCCGGGCCGTCGAGGCCCCAGCTGACGATCCGGCGCGGCACGATCCGGATGATGTCGCCGCTCAGTCCGCCGTCAGTGGTGCCGGCACCGGGCATCGCCGTTGCCGTGCCCCTGATCTCGATTCCGCGAGCGTCAGGCGGACGCACCGAGAGGACGGTGTCGACGATGAACGCCACCTGAGAGTTGCGAAGCACGTTGCGCCACTTCTGCGTTGACGCCAGGGCGTGGCCGACGACGTCGATGCCGGTCTCGCCGGGGCCCAGGTGGACACCGACGGGCCGGATCTGCGGGTCGCCGTTGCGGCCGATCGTGCACAGCCGCCCGATGGGTTGCTCCCGCAAGTAGGCCAGCTCTGCCTCGGTGAATGTCATGGGGACTGCTCGCTTTCATCGTGTTGCAGGTTCGCGTGCAGGCGGGCGAATACCCTCTCGACACAATCGAGTTCGTCGGTGCGGATGTGGTCGAAGAACAGTTCGCGCACCGACTCGGAGTGCAGCGGTGCGGCGTCGTGCAGCGCGTCGAGACCCGTGGCGGTCAGCACGGCGCGATAGCCGCGGCGGTCCTCCGGCACCGGCTCGCGAAGTACCAGGCCGCGCTTGGCCATGGAGTTGATCTGATAGGTGATGCGGCTGCGGGAGAACACCATCTTCTCCGCCAGCTCGCTCATGCGTAGCCGGTGTTCTGGGGCGTCGGACAGCAGCATGAGCAGGTGATAGTCGATCAGGGTGAGGCCCGTGGACTCGCGGAGTCGTTCATCGAGCAGGGTCTCCAGCCGCAGGCTGGCCTCGATGTAGGGACGCCAGGCGCGTTGCTGTGCTGCGGACAGTTGGGTTGCCAGGGCTCTCACCTCCTCTAGTTGGTTCGAACTTTAACCTGTTTCTCTCGTTGCTTGAAATAAACCTGGAATCTCCGTAGTTTCCAATAGTACAAATTTTAACTACATGAAGGAGCGGAGATGTCCACCACCTTTGGCCTGATCGATCCCGATGACGCCGTCATGCTGCTGATCGACCATCAGTCCGGCCTGTTCCAGGTCGTCAACGACCAGCCGTTCGGCCAGGTACGCCGCAACGCGGTGGCCCTGGCCAAGCTCGCGAAGATCGCCGGTATCCCGGTGATCACCACCGCGTCGGTGCCCCAGGGCCCCAACGGTCCGCTGATGCCCGAGATTCACCAGATCGTTCCCGACGCCACCTACGTCCACCGCAACGGCGAGATCAACGCATGGGACACCCCGGCGTTCCGGGAGGCCGTCGCCGCCACCGGACGCAAGACGCTCATCGTCGCCGCGGTGATCACCTCGGTCTGCCTGGTTGAGCCGGCGCTGAGCGCACTGGCCGACGGCTATCAGGTGTATGCGGTGATCGACGCCTCCGGCACGTACTCGAAGGTGTCGCAGCAGACCGCGGTGGCCCGCCTGGTCCAGGCCGGAGCCATCCCGATCGACACCGCGGCGGTGGCCAGCGAGGTGCAGCGCAGCTGGAATCGTCCGGACGCCGCCGAGTTCGCCGAGCTGTACTCCGGCGTAATGACCAACTACCAGCTGCTGATCGAGTCGTACGGCCGGGCCCAGGCCGAAGCTACCGGCGGCGCCGGCGCCGACGCCGAACGACAACTGGCCGCCGCCAAGTGAGGCCGGATTCACCGGGAAAGGAAACTGCCATGAAGGCTGCCCTTCGCCGGATCGAACAGGCTGGAGCGAAGCTGATCAGCGTCCCGCAGTTGTTCTGCGAGCTGCAACGGGATTAGGCGCGAACTGAGACGGTTCCGGAGTTCATGAACCTCTTCATCGAGACCGGCGGCACCGCCGGCATTCAGTTCGCCTACGACAAGGAGTAACACGATGACACATCGCATCGACTGGGACCAGGCCTACCGGGCCGAAGAGACGCCGGCTTGGAGTATCGGTGCGCCGCAACCGGAATACGCCGCGCTGATCGACACCGACGGTGCCGTTCGCGGTGAAGTGCTCGACGCCGGCTGCGGCCATGCCGAACTCGCGCTGGCCTTGGCGGCGCGCGGCCACTCCGTCGTCGGTATCGACCTGAGCCCGACGGCGGTGGCCGCCGCGGCATCGGCCGCCGAGCAGCGGGGGCTCACCAACGTCACGTTCGCGGCCGCCGACATCTCGTCGCTCACCGGGTACGACGGGCGGTTCACCACGATCTTCGACAGCGGGCTGCTACATGCGCTGCCGGACGAACTTCGCGACGGCTACCTGCGCTCGATGCATCGATCGGCCGCCACCGGGGCACGGTTCTACATCCTGGCGTTCGGCACCGGCGCATTCGGCGAGCACAACGGGCCGGGCCCCACTCAGTTCACCGAAGACCAGTTGCGTGAAGTGGTTTCGCGGCAGTGGCAGGTCGAGGAGATCCGCCCGGCCCAGTTGCACGCGGTGATGCCGGACGGCCGCACACAGCTGCCCGGATTCCTGGTGACCGCCAGCAAGGTCTAGTTGGCCGCCTCGACGACGGCCAGCGCCTCCGGGGTGACCGGGTCGAGGATGTCGTCGAAGTCGTGATGCTTCTGCACGTACTTGGCGACGTATGGGCAGACCGGGACGATGCGCTTGCCGGCCGCGCGGGTGTCGGTCAGTGCCGCCGACACCAGTTCGCCTGCCAGCCCACGGCCGCCGAACTTGTCGTCGATTTCGGTGTGGTAGAAGATGCGCTGGTCGCCGGAGTCGACATAGGCCACCAGGCCGGCATGCTCGCCGTCGACAGTGATCTCGTAATGGCGCGCTTCGGGATTGTTGCGGACTTCAGCCATGACCCCACTATGCCGCAGAGGCACTGGCACGATCGGTGAGATGGCGGACCGAGCAACGTCGACGTGGGCGCCGTTGGCGTCGCCGATCTACCGGGCGCTGTGGATTGCCCAGTTCGTCTCCAATCTGGGGACGTGGATGCAGACGGTGGGCGCGCAGTGGATGCTGGTCGGGGACCCGCGGGCCCCGGTGCTGGTGCCGTTGGTGCAGACCGCGACGACGCTGCCGGTGATGCTGCTGGCCCTGCCGTCGGGTGTGCTCGCCGACCTGGTCGACCGGCGTCGGCTGTTGCTCGCCACCCAGGGGGCGATGGCGGCCGGGGTGGCCGCGCTCGCGACGCTGACCGGCGCCGGGCTGGCCACGCCGACGGTGCTGCTGACCCTGTTGTTCCTGGTCGGCTGCGGGCAGGCGTTGACCGCACCGGCCTGGCAGGCGATCCAGCCGGATCTCGTTCCCCGCGAGCAGATTCCGGCTGCCGCCGCGCTGGGCAGCATGAGCATGAACGGTGCCAGGGCGATCGGGCCGGCGATCGCCGGGACGCTGGTGTCGCTGTCGGGTCCGACACTGGTGTTCGCGCTGAACGCGGTGTCGTTCGCCGGGATCGTCGTGGTGCTGTTGCTGTGGCGCCGCCCCGCCGCCGAGCAGTTCCTGCCGGCCGAGCGGCCGCTGGCCGCCCTCGGCGCCGGCGGCCGGTTCATCCGCAGGTCACCGATCATCCGGCGGATTCTGCTGCGGGCGGTGTTGTTCATCGCGCCGGGCAGCGCACTGTGGGGCCTGCTCGCGGTCATCGCCGAGAGGCAACTGGGATTGTCCTCGTCCGGCTACGGGCTGTTGCTGGGTGCGCTCGGGGTCGGGGCGGTGCTCGGCGCGCTCGTCCTGGGCCGCCTGCAGTTCGCCTTCGGGTTGAACACCTTGCTGATCGTCGCCGCGTTCGGATTCGCCGGGGCCACTGCGGTTCTGGCGCTGGTACACAATTTCGGCATCGTCCTGGCGGCGCTCGTCATCGGCGGTACGTCCTGGCTGCTGGCGTTGTCCACGCTCAACGCCTCGATGCAGTTGAGCCTGCCGGCCTGGGTGCGGGCCCGCGGGCTGTCGGTGTACCAGTTGACCTTCATGGGCGGCCAGGCCATCGGTTCGCTGGTGTGGGGCTTGGTCGCCGGTGCGACGAACACCGTCACGGCGCTGCTGATCAGCGCCGGGCTGCTGGTGTTCTGTGCGGTCTCGGCGTGGTGGTGGCCGTTGCACGCACGTACCGGCGATCTGGATCTGACCCCGTCGGCACACTGGCCCGAACCCGCCCTGGTGTTCGAGCCGGAACCGCCCGACGGTCCGGTCCTGGTACTGACCTCCTACCGGGTGGAGCCCGAACACGAAAAGGAGTTCTTTGCCGCCATGGGTGTGCTCGGCCGGTCCCGTCAGCGCACCGGAGCCACCCAGTGGCGGTTGTTCCGCGCCGTCGAGCGCGACCGCGTGTTCGTCGAGGCGTTCGTGGTGCGGTCGTGGGATGAGCACGTGCGGCAGCACCGCACCCGGCTGACCGGAAACGACCTGCTCATCGAGCAGGCGGTCGAGCGCTGGGTCGAGGGTGAGCCGGTGTCCCACCACCTGATCGCCGTAAAGACTCCTTGACTGTGAGGCCGCTCACACTAGAATGACCAGTGGTCATTCACTCCCCGGGAGGGCTCATGCCAACGGTGACTTGGGGCCGGGTCGATCCGGCGCGGCGTGCGGCGGTGATCGAAGCCGCGGAGGCGGAGTTCGGCGCGCACGGGTTTTCCCGCGGCAGCTTGAACGTCATCGCGCGGCGCGCCGGAGTGGCCAAGGGCAGCCTGTTCCAGTACTTCGCGGACAAGCGCGATCTGTTTGCCTTCATCGCCGACATCGGCAGCCAGCGTGTGCGGGTGTACATGGAGGACCGCATCCGCGCGCTCGATCCGAGCCGCCCGTTCTTCGAGTTCCTCACCGATCTGCTCGACGATTGGGTGGCCTACTTCGCCGACCATCCGCAGGACCGGTCGTTGCATGCCGCGGCGAGCTTCGAGGTGGACACCGACGCCCGGGTCAGCGTTCGGAACGTCATCCACCGTCACTATCTGGAGGTGCTCCGCCCCCTCGTGCGCGATGCGCAGGTCCGGGGCGATCTGCGGGCGGACGCCGACACCGACGCGTTGTTGTCGCTGCTGTTGATGATCTTCCCGCACCTGGCTCTGGCGCCCTATGTACGCGGGATGGACCCGGTTCTCGGTCTGGACGAGCCGACCCCGGAACAGCCGGCACTGGCCGTGCGCAGACTCGTCGGGGTATTGAGCGCCGCATTTGCGGTACCCGGTCTCCCGGCGGCCAACCAACCAGCGCGTCAGATCTGAGGAGGTCAATTCCCATGTCGCACACAAAGTTCGGTTCGCTGGCCAAGGGCGGTCTCAATTGGGACGGTGTGCCGTTGCGCTTGTTCGCGGGTGGAAACGCGAAGTTCTGGAATCCGGCCGATATCGACTTCTCCCGCGACCGTGCGGACTGGGAGGCGCTGACGGATCGGGAACGTGAGTACGCCACCCGGCTGTGTGCCCAGTTCATCGCGGGTGAGGAAGCCGTCACCACGGACATCCAGCCGTTCATGAGCGCGATGCGCGCAGAGGGTCGACTGGGCGACGAGATGTACCTGACCCAGTTCGCCTTCGAGGAAGCCAAACACACGCAGGTGTTCCGGATGTGGCTGGACGCCGTCGGGATCACCGACGACCTGCACAACTACTTCGATGATCTCCCGGCCTACCGGCAGGTGTTCAACGAGGAGCTGCCCGAGTCCCTCGACGCGTTGTACACCGATCCCACACCGGCCGCCCAGGTCCGGGCGTCGGTGACCTACAACCACATCGTCGAAGGCATGCTGGCGCTCACGGGATACTATGCGTGGCACAAGATTTGCGTCGACCGGGGGATCCTGCCCGGGATGCAGGAGCTGGTCCGGCGGATCGGGGACGACGAACGTCGCCACATGGCGTGGGGCACCTTCACCTGCCGCCGTCACGTGGCCGCCGATGACGCCAACTGGGCGGTGTTCGAAGGCCGGATGAACGACCTCATCCCACTGGCGCTGCGGCTCACCGAGGAGGGCTTCGCCCTCTACGCACCGGACATCCCGTTCGGCCTGGTGCAGGACGAGTTCATGCAGTACTCGGCCGACAAGGGCATGCGGCGCTTCGGCACCATCAGCAGCGCCCGGGGGCGGCCGCTGGAGGAGATCGACCTCGACTACTCGCCGCTGACACTGGAGGACACGTTCGCCGACGAGGACGCGAAGGCCCTGGCGGCCACGGCCTGATTCCCGGGCAGTGCGGTGTCGGCGAACCCCTCAGCCGCCGACACCGCCCGCCCTGCGCACTGCTTTGTGCGCAGCCACGCGAACACAGCTAAGCCCGCCGGCAAGCCGTCAACTGACTGCGTAGTTACTGCATCCAGTCGGGCGCAATCCTGGTCCACAACCTGCGATCCCCCACGCAGCAAAGCGATGTCCGGGACTGCGCCACGCGTGCCGGTACCGTAAGTACCGGATACCCGTGTTGTCAACAGCTCGGCCGGATGGTTCGGTGCAAGCCCTGTTCAGCCCGGGTTCGAAGTTCGCTGAGGCGTGACCGTGGATGCCGCGACGAAGGCGACCGACAGCAGCGCCAGCAGCTGGACCCAGGGGGAGTGCCCGACATAGCCGTCGACCGACCGCCACGGGTACTGGCTCAGCGCGGCGCCGGCCAGGATGAGACCGCCCGCGGCGACCGTCACGGTCACCCTCTCGCGCAGCCGGTCGTGACCGCGCAGCAGATAGCGCAGCCCGAGCGCGCCACCGGCCACCAGTAGCCCCGGCAGGCCGGAGATGGCCGTCCCCACCGCGAGCACTGCGATGCCGGTGAGCACCGGGGCCGGCCGCCACGGCTGCACCGGCTCGAGATCCGGAGTGCGGCGCCGGGCCGGCCACAGCGCCAGCAGGGCCAGCACCGGCAGCAGCGCGAGTCCGGCGATCAACCCGATGCGGTACGGACGGTTCGAGGGGAAGCCCAGCGTCACCGGCCCCGTTGCGCCGGCCGGGACCACCCAGCCCTGCTGCCAGCCGTTGATCTTCACCGAGGTCAACTCGACACCGCCGGCGTCGCGCGCGATCCAGCCCGGGTTGACACTTTCGGGCACCACCAGCAGCCGCGTGGTGGGGGCGGCGGTCACCTGGACCTGACGCCGGTCCGGTGTCCACACCGGGGTGTCGACGGGAGTCGTTGTCGCCGTGCGTAGCCGGCCGGCCGACGGGGTGTTCAGCACCACGCCGTCGACGACGAACGCCGCCCCGGGGCTGACGAGGAGTTCCTGTTGACCCGCAGGCAGTGCGATCGGTCCGGTCCGGCAGGGGTGGGCCGGGATCGGATCGCCGTCGAGCAGGGCTCCCACCGTGGTGCGCACCGAGGTCTGGACGAATTGCCCGGCCACACCGATGATCGGACCCTGACCGCACGGAAGTGTCACTGTCCGTTTGCGATTGGCGGCCGAGTCGGCCGCCGCAATGGGCTTGCCGCGGACATCGAGTGCGGTCAGTTCGGCCAATCCGGGCGGCTTGAGCTGATCGAAGCCCAGCGAGGTGCGGTCGATGATGTCGTTCCACGCGAGCAGCGACACGGTGATGGTGTCCGTCACCCGCGGTTTGAGCTTCGCCGTCTGGACGTCACCGTTGCCGGGAAGCTTGTGCATCTGCGGCCCGTCGCCGAGGTCGATCGCCACCAGCGTCGGGTGTGCGGGTGGCTGGTTGGCGCCCGGATCGATCCGCAGGGCACCTACTTCCGTCGGTGCGGGCAGTTTCAGCGTCAGCGTGGGCGGTGCCTTGAACTGAACAACGCGTTGCGGCGCGGTCCAGGAAGTCCGCGGGTCGCCGTCGGTGGCGGCGTACGACGACCCGAGGACGTCGATCGGGTCGGCGTCACCGGAGGCGCGTGTGGTCCCCGGTTGGGCGACCAGATCGGCCAGCTTGGGGCCTTGCCGCGACCGGATCCACACCGTCGGTTCGACAGCGGTGGCAGCCGGCACCGACAGCGTGCGACTCAGGTTGACCGGCTCCTCGGAGGCCAGCGCCAGCGCCGCTGCGCACCGCACCCCGACCGGACTGTCGGCACATCCCGAGCGGCCCAGCAGCTCGGTACCCAGATCCCATTGCGCGACAGCAGAACCCGCGGGCGGGGCGGGGACCTCGACGGTGTGCCGCAGGTTGATGGGGTGGGCGAAGCCCGATGCGTCGTACTGGGTCACGGAAAGATCCGTGATACCGAATTGCACACCGGCAGAACCGTCGTCGGTGGCGACCGCGGTGACCCGCACCCAAGGTGTCTCGCCGACCGGCAGCGGCACGGTCAGCTGTTGTCCCGCGGTGTCGAACCGCAGGCTGCTGGTGCCGGTCGCGGTGGCCACCTCGATGCGGCGCACCTGGGCGCCGACGGCGGTCGCGCTGGGGGTGATGGTCAGCGTGGCATTGGTGACCGGGTGATCGAAATCGACCTGGAGCCATTGGCCGACGGCAGCCTGCAGGGCGTTGGACACCCACGAGGTCGAGCCGTCGCTGTCGATGGCGGCGGCGGGCCCGGTGGCCGGTGCCACGTTGGGCAGCGCGGTCGAGTCGGCCGCTGAACTGGACACCGAGACCCGTCCGCCGTTCCACTTGCCGTAGACCGGTGCGGCGCCGTCGGACGGATAGTCGGGCACCCGGTTGTGGGTGTGGCGGGCATCGTCGGGGGTGCGGATCGCCGAGGCGTGATCGTCGACGCGGCCGTAGTCGACCTCCCGCGCCGTCGGGGTGTCGGTGACGATCACACCGGCGGATCCGTCCGGTTCTACCGGCAGCCCGGCCCGCTCGGCGTCGGCGGTGAGCAGCATCGGCCCCAGCGGGGGCTTGCCGTCGAGGCGGCGCCGCTCGTCCAGGCGCAGCAGCGCCTCGGGCGCGCCGGCCACCCGGGTCATCGTGTCGGCGTCGACGAGATAAGGCGCGGCCGGGTTGGTGCCGCCCGTGTCGACCCGGTAGATCTCGACCGCCGGATAGCGCGGCCGCAGGCCGCTGTCGGCGACGAAGCCTTCCAGCGTCCCAGGTCCCACCGCCTCGCCGAACTCGGCGACCTTGGCCAATCCGGGTGAGCCTTCGACAGCACGGTGCACCAGTACCGGGCGGGCCGACCGGGACACGTCCGGATCCAGGTCGTTGCGCACCACGACGTAGGAAATACCTTGCCGGGCAAGGGTATCGGCCAGGCCGGCGGACGGCCGTCCGGCGGCGAACAACCGCTGCACGGAATCGAGGGCGCGGATCGTCTCAGGTGGGGTCAGCGGGATGGAATCCCGCACACCCCACGGGCTGGACCCGAGCACCTGCAGTGGTTCGTCGTGGCTGTTGCCCCATGTCTGGGTGGCGAACGGGGCGCCCGGGGCGACGAGGACCCGGCCCCGCTCGGTGTTGTGCGCATCCAGCCAGTCCGCGGTGTCGTGCCAGTACTGCGGGATCGCGGTGAACGTTCCGGCCGGGGCGACGCGGCCCGTCCAGGCGATCGACGTTCCGGCCGCCAGCGCGGCGAGCACCACGATCGCCACCGCGACGCGCTTGTCGCGTTCGGGCCGGGAGAAGGCATGCACCCACACCGCCCGGGGCGCACTGCCCGGCAACGGAATCCGCCCCAGAAGATGCGCCAGGCCCAGCGCCAGTGGGAGGCGCAACACCGGATCGAGCTTGGCCAGGTTGCGCAGCGGCGTGCCGGTGCCGTCCAGGAAGTCCTGGACGGCCGCTCCCACCGGAGACCCCAGACCCCCGGAATAGCCCAGCGCCAGCAGCACCACACCGATCAACAGCATGGTGATCAGCCGGCCCCGTGCCGGCATCGAGCGCAGCGCCAGCCCGGCCAGCCCGGCGGCGGCCACCAGTGTGGTGGCCAGCACCGCCACCGTGCTCGTCACGAGCGAGGCGGCCGCGGTCGCCGTTGACGCCACGAACGGGGTCCAGGTGTGGGTGCCGCGCAGCATCTCGGTCAGCGACATCCACTGGGTGGTGACACCCGAGGATTCGATGAAGTCCAGGAACGGTGGGCTGATCCGGCCCAGCATGAACAGGGCCACCACCCACCAGGTGACGGCCAGCGCCCCGCACAGCACCCACCACGCGGTGAATCGCCACCACAACCGGTTCGGCCGGTGGCAGGCCCACCAGATGATCGCGACCAGGCAGCCGGTGAGGGTGGCGACGGCGTTGACCGCACCCATCAGCGCCACCGCGCCCGCCGACCGGGCGGCCATGAGCCGCACATTCCGGTCGCCGCGGAACACCCGGATGATCGGCAGCAGCACCCACGGCGCCAGCATCATCGGTAGCGTCTCCGACGAGATCGCGCCGAGGGTGGTCAGCGCCCGCGGTGACAGCGTGAACGCGAGCGCACCGAGCACACGTGAACTGGTGCTGCCGATACCCAGGGCTTCGGCGACCCGTAGCACGCCCCAGAAGCCGACGGTCAGCAGCAGTGCCCACCACAATCGCTGGGTCACCCAGCCCGGAATGCCGAGCAGGTCACCGGCCAGGAAGAAGGTGCCGTGCGGGAAGAGATAGCCGTAGGCCTGGTTCTGCGCCTGCCCGAACGGCAGGTCGCTGTTCCACAGATTGAATGCGCGCGCCAGGAACCGCAGCGGATTCGCGGTGAGGTCGAGCTTGGTATCGGGTGAGATCTCTCCGGGCGACTGGACGAAAGTCAGGAGAAGTGTCGCGGCGGCGACCACCCACAGCCAGCGCCGCGACAGCGGCGAGTCAGGTGCCCGCCGCGTCAGCGGCACATCCAAGCTAGGACCGGTCGCCGTACTCGACCCGGTTGAGCACCGATGACGCCGGGTCGCCCGCTTGCAGCGGAGGCTTCGTGTCCTGCTGCACCATCAACGTCACACCGAAAACGGCGGCCGCTCCCAACAGCAGGCCGACGACAATGCTGGCCGCGGAGGGTACGACGAACCGGTTCACCCGGCCAACCTAGCATGGCGACACCCCCGATCCGTGCGAGGTGGACCTGGGTCGACACGCGGAGAATCGATTACCGCTTGTTCAGCGGCTAAGGTCGGGGCCCATGGCTTCACCGCGTCTCGTCGCAACTTTCGCAGCGTTGTCCGGGCTGTTGCTGGCCTGCTCCCCGAGCACCCCGGCACCGGAGTCCCAATCGCAGGACACGAAGCCGATGTCCACCAACGCGCCGCTGCCGGCAGCGCCGGTCTGTGATGTGGCCGCCCTTTCGCCGCGGGACAAGCTCGCCCAGCTGCTGACGGTCGGGGTCAAAGACGCGGCCGACGCCCGTGCTGTGGTGTCCGAACAGCACGTCGGCGGCATCATGATCGGCAGCTGGACCGATCTGTCGATGCTCACCGACGGTTCGTTGCCCGATATCTCGGCCGCCGGCCCCCTGCCGCTCGCGGTCACCGTGGACGAGGAAGGCGGCCGGGTGTCGCGGTTGTCCTCGTTGATCGGTGAGCAGCCGTCGGCGCGCGTGCTGGCACAGACCAAGTCCGTCGACGAGGTGTACGGCATCGCGCTGGATCGCGGGCAGAAGATGCGCAACCTCGGGATCACCGTCGACTTCGCGCCCGTCGTCGACGTCACCACCGACGCCGACGACACCGTCATCGGCGACCGGTCCTTCGGCGACGACCCGGTGAAGGTCACCGACTACGCCGGTGCCTACGCCCGCGGACTGCGCGATGCGGGGGTGCTTCCCGTGCTCAAGCATTTCCCCGGGCATGGCCACGGTTCGGGTGACTCTCACACCGGCTCGGTGACCACCCCGCCGCTGGCTGATCTACAGAACAACGACCTCGTGCCGTACCGGACCCTGACCACTGCCGCGCCGGTCGCGGTCATGATCGGCCATCTGCAGGTCCCGGGCCTGACCGGCTCCGACCCGGCCAGCCTCAGCGCCGCCGCCTACCAGCTGCTGCGCTCGGGCAACTACGGCGGCCCGGGCTTCAACGGCCTGGTGTACACCGACGACCTGTCGAGCATGGCCGCGATCAACCAGCGGTACGGCGTGGCCAGCGCGGTGCTGCTGGCGCTGCAGGCCGGGGCCGACAACGCGCTGTGGATCACCACCGACGAGGTTCCCGCGGTGCTCGACGGGCTGGAGAAGGCGCTGGCCGATGGCCAGCTCAACCAGGCGGCCGTGGATGCCGCGGTGCAGCGCAACGTCGACGCCAAGGGCGGGGTGCACTGCTAGCGGTCATGGTTCACAGGGCGTAGACCCGAGTGGCGTTGTGCACGCCGATCATGTCGACGATCCGGATCGCGTCGGACTCGCTGCAGTCCCCGGTGCGGACCCATTCGCCCAGGGCCAAACCCATGGTGCGGCGCCACAACACCGAACCCAGCAGGTGCAATTCGGGTGGCCCGAAGGCATCCGAGGAATAGAGCTGTTTGGCGAAGGGCGCGGTCTCCAGAGCCTCGGCCACCACGGCGCCCGATCGCGCCCCGAGATGGTTGATGGCCAGGCCCACATCGAAATTCACGTGATCGAATGCCTGCGCCAGATAACCGGCCTGGCGGTGGAACGGATAGCAGTGCAGCAGCAGCACTCCGACCGGTGCCATGGTGCGCAACAAGGGCAGCAACAACATCGGGTCGGTGCGGTGCAGATCCAGGTCGCGGTCGCCGAACCCGACGTGGACCTGGATGGGCAGCCCGTGGTCGGCGGCCTCGTGCACCCCGAACGCGATCAGCACCGGGCTGTCCACCCGCTGTGAATCCCGGGCCGCCAGCTCCCGGGCGGCCTCGATCACCCGCTGGTCGTCCGGACGCGACCAGTCGATGTCGAACGACGTGCGGTAGGCGGCAATTGTCTTGGTGCCCACTGTTTCCGGTGAATCCACGGCATCCGACAGGGTGGCCCGGAACGCCGCGGGGAAGTCCTCGGGGCTGGTGCCGGACTCCAGGAGGGTCTGGGCCAGCCGCTCCAGCCGCAGGATCTCGGAGGACGGGCGGCCGCTGAGTTCGGTGAGTCGTTGCGGTGTGGTGATGAGGTCACCCTGGAATCCGGTGTCGACGATCCAGCGGTCGACTCCGGCCGCCGGCAGCATCAGTGCCGCCAACTCGTCAGGGCTGAGCTCGCTGCGGCGCTTCCAGTAGTCCTCGGTGTCCGCGCGGGCGGGTAGCCCTAGAACTGGTGCGCACCAACGCCGGATCGACAGGCCGAGCGGCGAGTCGAACTGCGTCATGAAGTCCGGTATCGGGTCGGTGGACCCCTCGTTGAGCGACGCCTCGAAGGCGGCCCGGTCGACGGGCTTGTGGAACGCGCCGTGCACGTGATGATCGATCAGCCGGACGGTGCGCAGATGCTCGGCGAGGGCCGCGGGTACCGCATCGCGTATCCCGTCGAACACGTCGATCGTCGGGCCGGTGATGTCCCCATCGGGCATAGCCGTCCGACCTCCTTCGACCCCCCTGCGGCGGGGTGATCTCCTACGACATTGCCTCCGACGTAGTACACCACCGCCACCAGCGCACTGCGGCTGATCTGGCCCATCGGGTGCACCGGCGTACTGAGCCGCTGCCCTGACCGTCAACCGGACGCTTATCCTGTTCGGATGGCAGGTGGAACGAAGCGGCTGCCGCGGGCCGTGCGGGAACAGCAGATGCTCGACGCTGCGGTGCAGATTTTCTCGGTCAACGGCTACCACGAGACGTCGATGGACGCGATCGCCGCGGAGGCCGAGATCTCCAAGCCGATGCTGTACCTCTACTACGGCTCCAAGGAGGAGCTGTTCGGTGCCTGCCTGGACCGCGAGCTGACCCGATTCGTGGATGTGGTGCGCGGCGAGATCGACTTCACCCAGAGCCCCAAGGACCTGCTGCGCAGTGCCGTGCTCGCGTTCCTGACCTACATCGATGCCAACCGGGCCTCGTGGATGGTGCTCTACACGCAGGCCACCAGCTCGCAGGCGTTTGCACACACCGTCCGTGAGGGCCGCGACCGGATCATCGACCTGGTGGCCCGGTTGCTCAGCACCGGCACGCGAAATCCTCAGCCCGACAGTGACTTCGAGATGATGGCGGTCGCCCTGGTGGGTGCCGGTGAGGCGATCGCCAGCCGGGTCAGCACGGGCGATGCCGACGTCAACGAAGCCGCTGAGTTGATGATCAACCTGTTCTGGCGCGGCCTCAAGGGCACCCCTTCGGAGGGTGCTCCGAGCGTGCACTCAGATCACGGTCCGGCCGAAATCAGCGATCTGGGCGCACCGTCGGCGCAAAAAAATTAGTGTCCGAGACCCCATGAAAGTGGCATTACGCTCCCACTATGGGGTCTGAACTGAAGGTCACTCCGGCAGGACTGCGGGCGGCCGCCGCGGGCGAAACTGCCGTCAGTCAGGCGATTGCCGGCCTCGGCGTGGGGGAAGTGCTCGGTACAGCGGCCTCCGCCATGCCGGGCCTGCAGAGCGGGGCGGCTTGTGGCCAGGTGTCGTCGGTCGTCGACGGCGCGGTTCAGGCCGTCAGCAGCGAGGTCGGCGCCCATGCCGGAAAACTGACCGACGCCGCCAGCGCCTACCAGCGCACCGATGACGAATACGCGCACCGGCTGAACTCGGCCAAACCAGCGGGCTGACATGCCGGTATCGATCTCTCAGGTGGAAAGTTCCAATCCTGAGGCTTTGGTGTCGAGCGGTGCCGACATCGGCGCCCGTGCGGCCACGTTGTCAGCTCAGATGGATCAGCAGCGGGCGATCATCGACAAGCTTCGGGCCAGTTGGACCGGCACATCGTCGGACGCTGCGATCGCCAGCGCCACAGCGTCATTGGAGCGCATGCAACGACTCCACGAGAGTCTGACCAAACTGCAGTCCGCGTTACAGGCCGGTGGCGCCGAGTTGGTGCAGCAACGCTCGGCCATCCTGAGCTCCGTCGAGCAGCTACGCGGTCAGGGATGGCAGGTCGCCGACGACGGAACCGTGTCGATCCGTCCCGGCAGCGCTCTCGACATCTTCTCCAGGTTGAGTCCGGTGAACCGGATGCTGCTGCAGGCCCTGGCGGCGAAAGCGTCGGCACAACTGAAAGCCCAACTGGCGCAGTTCGAAACCACCGACAACAAGGTCGGTCAGCAGGTCCGTGACGCCGCGGCGGCACTGAGCACGCCGGATCCCAAACAGGCACCGGATCCGAACAGCCCCAAGGCCTTGGTCGACCGGCTGGCCGGGATGACCCCGGACGAGCGCGCGGCGTTCCTGGCCGGCCTCAGCCCGGAAACCCTGCACGACATGGTGCTCGCCGACCCTCAGGTGATGGGCAATACCGACGGTGTGCCGTTCGACACCAGGATCGAAGCCAACAACATCAACATCCGCAACGCGCTCGACGCGGAGCTGAGCAAGCAGCCACCTGACGATGCCCGGGTCAAGCAGCTGCAGGCCATGCTCACCCCGATCGAATTCCCCCCGGGCAGTGGACAGATGGTGCCACGCAAGTTCGTCGGGTTCTCCACCGAGGGCAACGGGCGGATGATCGAGATGATCGGCGAGATCAAGCCCGGCATCAAGGGCGTCGGGGTGGTGGTCCCCGGCACGAGCACCAACCTGAACGGCAGCGCCTCCAACCACAAGGCGGCGGTCGAATTGGCGGACCAATCCGGATCGCCGGTGTTTCTCTATATGGGTGACGATTTCCCACAGGATCTCGGGAAGGCCTCCGACCCGTCCTACGCCGCGTCGATGGCCCCCAAGCTGGTGTCCTTCGGTCACGAGATCGACCGCGCGGTGGGTGCGGGCGCCCCGGGCACACCGGTCACCTACATCGGCCATTCCTACGGCGGCGCCATCGTCGGGACGGCCGAACAGATGGGATTGCGCGCCGACCGCATCCTGCACGCCTCGTCGGCGGGTACCGGCATCCTTCCTGGGGAGTACACCAACCCGAACCCGAATGTGCAGCGCTACTCGATGACCGCACCGGGGGATCCGATCTCGCTGGTGCAGTCCCTGCCGCGCGACGTCGTCGACAACGGAGGGTTCGACTTGCCGTCATGGGTTCCGCAGACCGTCGAAGGGCAGCTCGGCAACCCGCTGGGTGGCCTGCCCTCGGCGACCGATCCCGACAAGATTCCCGGGGTCACGCGCCTGGACACCGGCTACTACGGGCGTGAGGGCGGGCACCACGGGGAGGTGATCGTGGGTCAGGAGGCGCACGGGGAGTACTGGAACGACCCCGATTCAGACGCGTTCCACAATATGGCCGCGGTCATCAGCGGCGGCGAGGCCACCGGCTATGTGGAGCGCGGGATCGAGACCAACTACGTCGACATCGATGTCGGCGATGACGGGAATTTCCAGGCCGAAGCCAGTGACCAGGCGCGGGCCGGCGCCGCACCCAAGATCCCCGAATTCCCCTGGGATGACGACGGATCCTACGAACGGCGGCAAAATCCATGGGACAATCCGCGAGTGACGGACAATCCCGGTAGCGGTCCACGGATACAGGTCAAATGAGAGTTTTCACAACGGTATTCGCGGCAACGCTGCTGATATTCACCAGCTCCTGCGGGTTCTCCCACGATGATCGTCCCGACACCGAGAATGAGGCAGCGATGCAATCCACTTCGTTGACCGTCACCGAGGCCGCCCGGGCGGTCGCGGGCTACGTATCCATGGTCGCCGACAAGCCGGTCGATCCGGATCCGGCCCAAGCGGCCCTGCACGGCTGCCGCACGAACGCCGGGATGATGCCGGACGGTCCGCCCTGGCGGGTGTTCCGGAAGGCGGTGATCGACAACCCGGCGCCCGAACTCGTCGCGGCGGCCCTCACCCGCATCGACACGCTGCTCGGCCAGGGGTTCAAGCCCGTTCCGTGGACGCGGCCCGAGCCGGAACCGCCGAACAACAAGGCTTACGAGGACAGCCGCGGGTACGTCGTCTCGGTCAAGACCGAAACCACGGCGGCCGGCGTCTTCCGGCTCAATGTGTCCGCGACCTCCCCCTGCGCGGAAGAGGATTAGAGGGCCACACCCTCCACGAGGCTGAACGGGGACGCCGTCTCCACCACGCGGGTGAGCCGGAAACCGGCCTGCTCGTACAGCTTTCGGTAGTCGTCGGCGCTGCGTTCTCGCGCGGCTATGCCGATCAGCATCTCCATGTCGGTCCACTTGCCGAGGAACTCGCGGTCGTGGTCGGGGATCACTCCCTCGACCAGCAACAGGGTGGTGCCCGGCGCGGCCGCCGCCCGGATGTTGCGCAGGATGACCAGCGCCTCTTCGTCGGGCCAGTCGTGAATGATGTTCTTCAGCAGGTAGGCGTCGGCGCCCGCGGGGACACTGTCGAAGAACGACCCGGGAACCACTTGCACGCGATCTGTCACTTCGTACTTGTCCAACATCGCCGGTGCTCCGTCGACCACCTGTGGCAGGTCGTAGAGCACCCCGCGGGCCGTCGGCGTCGCGGTCAGTACCGCGGCCAGCAGCCGGCCGTGGCCGCCGCCGACATCGGCGATGGTCCCGAACCGGGTGAAGTCGTAGGCGGCCACCACGGGGGCGATCGCCAGCTCGGAGATGCTGGTCATGGCGTCGTTGAAGATCGCGCCCAGCTCCGGCTCGGAGCCCATGTAGTCGAACGCGCCTTTGCCGCGCAGCTTCGGGATGATCGCCTCACCGGTGCGGACCGCGTCGGTGAGGTGGCTCCAGTGCTCGCGATGTTGCGGCGAGCCGACGAACTTCGCCATCCCCGCGATCGAGACCGGTGCGTCTTTACGCAGCGTGTCGCCCAGCGCGTTGAGTGCGTAACGACCGTCCCGGGTGCGACGGAAGACGCCCTCGCTGACCAGGGCGCGCATCAGCCGGTCCAGGGCGTCTGGGTTGGCCTCGACCCGGCGCGCCAGCTCCTCGGCGCGCAGCGGGCCGCCGGACAGTGCGTCGGCCACCCCGAGTTGTGCGGCGGCGGTGATGCCCTGCGCGACCCAGGCGCCCAGGATCATCTCCAGCATGGCCGCGGGCGGCGGGACGGCGCGCTGATGCAGGCGACGCAGATGATGGCGGACGCGTTCGACCGCACGAACCAATCCGGCGGGCGGCACCTTGGCGGGAGTCACCGGATGACTCTAGGGCAGGTGGGCCGAGGTGTCGGTCACTATCGCCGGTCTGATACCCAACAGCAAACGGAACTGGAGTCGGAACCTGTCGCGTCAGCCGCCTAGAGTGGTGCGAATGTTCATCGCGACCGAAGAGCCCGGTAATGCCTGACGCAGGCACCGGTGGCTCGTCGCTGGACCAGCTGTACCAGCTCAACCGCGAGGTAGCCGATTCCCGGTCGGCGCGGCTGCTGGTGACGAACAACCTGGCCACCTACCTCACGTTGATGGAACGCCACCTCGACCGGGGCGCCAAGCTCACCGAGATCGAGCTGGTGGTCCGGCTCGAACGTGACCTGGCCGAGCTCGGCTCCGAGACCGAGCAGTCGGGTCTGGCCCTGATCAAGTACTGGGCCAGCCAGGGCTGGCTGCACCGGATCACCGAGCAGTCCGGCGACACCGAGCGGAACGTCTGCTACCTCACGTACGAGGCGCGCGCCGTGCTGGATTTCGCCCGCCGGATGCGCCGCGAGGACACCATCGCCACCGGCGGCTCGATCACCGGTATCGCCGCCGGGTTGCGGCGGGTGGCCGGACAGGTCAGCAACGATCCGGATCGTATCCGCGCCGACATCGAGGCCGAGATCGCCAAGCTGCGTGACGAATTGGATGCGCTGGACCAGGGGCAGCGGCCCGAACCCGACCTGATCGACGTCGAAGACGAGGCCCGCGCCATCGCCTTGCAGATGGAGCAGATCGTCTCCGACATCGGGCAGTACGGAAGCATGCTCAACCGCATCACCACCCGGTTGCTGGACACCTCGGCCGACACCGATCTCGGCTACCGGGAACGTCAGCGCCAGCTGTTCGACGACTATGAGTCGCTGTTCGCGTCCCGTGAGAGCGCCTCCTACACCGCCTTTACCCGGATGATTCAGGATCCCGAGCAGCGCGCTGCCCTGGTGGCCGACATCGAGGCGGTGACCCGCGAGCTCCCGCACCTCGACCCGGGCCTGCGTGAGGTGATGACAGGATTCTTCAGCCTGGTGTCGGCGCAGACGGCCGAGGTGGGCCGGACCCGGCAGCGCTGCGCCCGCCGGATCAAGCGCTTCGTCGCGTCCGGCACGCTGGAACACAGCCGTGGTGTCACCCGTCAGCTCAACGACGCACTGGCCAGTGCGCACGAACTGCTCAGCATCTCGCTCGCCGACAGCCGGATCGGCATCGAGGTCCCGCTGGTGCGCACCGACTTCAATTCGATTGGCGCCGTAGCCTTCAAGATCCGTGACGCCATTCCGCCGTCGCAGGCCGAGTCGGCAGAGGGCGAGGTGAACCTGTCTGCGTTCTCGGCCCTGGCCTCTCAGGTGGACGCCGCCGAGTTGGCCGACCTGGTCAACGGCGCGGTGGCGGCCGGCCCGTTGTCGCTGCCCGACGCGATCGGCATGCTGGACTCGGCATACCTGGGCCACGTGATCGTGCTGTGGTCTTGGGCGCTCAAGCAACCGGCCGCCGACGGTGCTGAATCCGTTCGGGTACGGTTCCGGTCCCTGGAGGGCGCCGACCGCGAAATCGAGATTCCCCGACTGATTTTCACCGAGCCGATCCCTACTGCGAGTGAGAGCATGCTATGACCGACACCCCGGACACCTCTTCGGTCCCGGATACGACGATCGATTTCGATGCCCTGCCGAGCATCGACGCCGTCGAACGGTCCACCGATCAGCGCCGCGCGCCCCGCTTCGACGGGGACGTCAGTGAGTTGCCCGACCGCGCCTGCTGGGCATTGCAGCATCTGTTGTCGCGTCGCTACGTCAGCAAGGACAACCACTCGGAGCTGTGGTCATGGGTCACCCGGTACCGTAGCGAGCTCACCGTTCGGCTGTCGGAACTCGATATGCGGCTGTGCATCTCGGACGATCACGACATCGCCTATGTCGAGCAGGCCGACTACGAGTCGCAGTGGCGGCGCCGGCTGCTGCGCCGCGAAACGCTCAACACCTACGATTCGATCCTGGCCCTGCACCTGGCCAAGCTCATGCGCGCCGCGTCGCGCGACGAGAACGTCCTGATCAGCCGTGACGAGATCCACGAGCTGTTCGCCGGGGTGAACAACGACACCGACCGGGACACCGCCTCGTTCGACAAGCGCATCGACAACGCGATCGAGCGGCTCACCGACATCGAGATGCTCTCCCGCAACCGGGAAGACGAGGACAGTTTCACGATCAGCCCGGTGGTCAACGCGATCATGACGGCCTCGATGATCACCGAACTGCAGCAGCAGTTCGAGCAGTTGAAGCGGGCCGCCACCGGCACCGGGGACGACGACATCGACGACCTGTCCGAACGGCTCTCCGACGAAGTGGATGCTCATGGCTGAACCGACCAACCAGTTCTCGCTGTCGCGTCTGCAGGTCATCAACTGGGGCGTGTTCGACGGGTATCACTCGATCCCGTTCAGCCAGCACGGCACACTGATCACGGGATCGTCGGGGAGCGGCAAATCCTCGCTGCTGGACGCGATTTCGCTGGCCTTCCTGCCGTCGCACCGCCGCAACTTCAATGCCTCCGGCGATACCACCGCCGCGGGATCGGGCACCGGTAAGCGCACCGTCGACAAGTACGTCCGCGGCGCCTGGGGAGAGCGGCGCGAGGGCACCAGCCGCCAGATCATGTACCTGCGCGGGACGGGTCCGGCCTGGTCGGCCGTCGCGGTCACCTACAGCGACCGCACCGGGCGTTCGGTCACCGGATTGGTGCTCAAATGGCTGGCCGCAGAGAAGACCTCGGATCCGGGCAGCCGCTACTACCTGATCGACGACGACCGCGACATCTTCGGTTTGTGCAACCGCTGGGCGTCCAACGGCTATGACGCCGCGGTGTTCCGCGACGACGGCTGGACCGGTGGCCGCAGCGAGAGCCAGTACCTGGCCCAGCTGTACTCCAGCATCGGCATCCGGGCCTCCGAGGCCGCACAGCAGCTGCTCGGAAAGGCCAAGTCGCTGAAAAGCGTTGGCGGTCTTGAGCAGTTCGTCCGGGAGTTCATGCTCGACGAGCCGGCCAGCCTCAGCGGGGTGGAAGAGGCCCTGGAGCAGATAAACCCGCTGGTCGAGGCTCGCGGCCTGCTCGATGTGGCCCGGCGCAAGCGCAACACGCTCGGCAACATCGCCGCGGTCCAGGCGCGTTACGCCGACGAGGCGGCCAAGTTCGGGGTGATCGACACCATCGACAACGCCATGATCCGCGATTACGTCGACCACCTGCGCCTGGCCCAGGCCGGCCCGGAGATCGCCAATCTCGACGATCAGATCACCCAGCTCGGCGCCCAGCGCGACGAGTTCGGTACCCAGCAGCGTCAGCTCAAGAACGAGCACAACTCGCTGATGGCCCAGATCAACACCGTCACCGTGGATCTGGTGCCGCTGCAACAACGGCTGACCGAGGCCGAGCGGATCAGCGAGGAAGTCTCGCGTCGGCGCAGCACCTACGAGGACAAGGTCACCTCGCTTGGACTGACCCCGCCGGACAACGGCGAGGAGTTCTGGTCGCTGCGTGAGACTTTGATGGAGGAAGCCGACCGGCTGCACCGCGAACTGTTCACCGGCAACCAGCCTTACGTCGAGGCGTCGGCCAAGGAAGTCCGGGCTCGTGAGGCGCGGGAGAGCGTGGAGGCCGAGCTGGAGCGGGTGCAGCGGCTGGGCTCGCCGCTGCCTCGGACCGAGTACGAGATGCGGGCGCGTATCGCCCGGGCGCTCGACATCTCCGAGCGCGATCTGGTCTACGTGGCCGAGCTGATGGAGCTGAAGCCGGACGAGTCGCGGTGGCGGCTGGCCGTCGAGAAGGTGTTGCGCGGGGCCGGATTACGCCTGCTGGTTCCCGATGCCTACATGGAGCGGGCGCTGCGCTTCGTCAACGAGAACGACATGCGCGGGCGGATCCAGTTGCAGCACGTCCAGCACGGCTCGCAGTTGCGTACGCCGCCCCCGAACACGCTGGCCACCAAGCTGCAGCTCGCCGACCCGACACACGACAGTGCCGTGGAGGCGCTCAACGTGATCGCAAGCGTCGGTGACTACGTGTGTGTGGACGGGCCGGGGGAGTTCACCGAGCAGTCCCGTGCGGTCACCGACCAGGGTCTGCGCAAGGACAGCGGCCGGCTCTCGATCAAGGACGACCGGTCGCGGCTGCGGCCCTCGGACTACATCTTCCTCGGTGGCACCGCGGCCAAAGTCGAAGCGCTGCAGGATGATCTGACCGCTGCACAGGATGTGTACCAGGTGGCGCGCACCGCCCGCGAGCGGCTCGACGAGCACCGCGGCCAGCTGCAATCCCGGGAACGGGCGTGCCGGGCACTGTGCGACCAGTACATGCAGTGGAGCGACATCGACACCGATTCGGTCGACGAGATGCTCGAGCGGCTGCAGGACGAACACGACCTGCTGGTGTCCGACAATCCCGATGCCGAACGGCTGCAACAACGGGCCGACGAGTGCTGGGAGCGCGTCGAGAAGGTCATCCAGCAGATCGGCTCGCTCAACGAACGTGAGACCACGCTGGATCGCAGGCGCACCGCGCTGCTTGAGCTCAGTGAGCTCCTCACCGAACGGATCGGGTCCGGCGAATTCCCGTCGCATGCCCGCGACACGATCGACGGCTATGCCGCCGACATCGCCTTGAGCCTTGAGTTGCTCGAACCCGAGCCCTACCGAAACGAACTGATCCGCGTCATCAGCCGGGAGCGGGACCGGCTGCGGGCGGACCGCAACCGCTCGCATGACGAGTTGGCCGGCATCATGTCCGCCTACGACAGCTCGTTCCCCGACGCGATCCCGAACGACAGCGATGTGTTCGACGAGCGGGTGCACGACTACGTGGCGCTGTGCCGTCGTATCGACGAGCGGGAACTGCCCGACGCCTACGAGCGCATGCAGCGCCTGATCACCGAACAGGCCCCGGGCGCGATCCTGAACCTGCACATGATCGCCGACAACGAGGCGCGGCGGATCACCGAGCAGATCGCCCGGGTTAACACCGGGCTGGGCGCGGTGGAGTTCAACCGCGGCACCCGGCTGACCCTGCACGCAGGTACCCGGCACCTGGCGGCGGTCGACGAGCTGAACGAGAAGGCGCAGCGCATCTCGGCGCGGGTGTCACTGGTGAGCTTCGGTGATGAGACCGCGATGTTCGAGCAGTACACCGACATACTGCAACTGCGAAAGTTGTTGGCCGGCAACACACCCGAGGACCGGCAGTGGACCCGCGACGCGCTGGATGTGCGTAACCGGTTCGTGCTGTATTGCGAGGAGCGCGACGCCGAGACCGGTGAGGTGATCCGGACCTACAGCAACTCCGGTGACAACTCCGGTGGTGAGCAGGAGAAGCTCATGGCGTTCTGTCTGGCCGGGGCGCTGAGCTTCAACCTGGCCAGCCCGGACAGCAATGACACCCGGCCGCTGTTCGCCCAGTTGATGCTCGACGAGGCGTTCTCCAAATCGGACCCGCAGTTCGCCCAGCAGGCGCTGTCGGCGTTCCGAAAGTTCGGTTTCCAGTTGGTGATCGTGTCGACCGTGCAGAACAGCACGACGATCCAGCCCTACATCGACAACGTGGTGATGGTGTCCAAGTCTGATGCATCGGCACCCAATGCCCGGCCGGTCGCGTCGGTCACCTCGGCATCGATCTCCGAATTCGCCGATCTGCGGCGGACTTCCGGGGATGCCGTCCCGAGCGCGTGAGTTTCGCCGAGCGTGCGTACAGATCGCGATCTAGCGCGAAAGTGCGATCTGTACGCACACTCGAGGCTCAGCGCAACGGGCTGACCGTTGCGGTCAGGTGCGGGTAGCCCTTCGAAAGGTTCCGCAGGGTCAGCTCCCAGCCGTCGGCGTCACGCTCGACGTAGAGCCCGGCCTTGGCCGGCAGCACCACGGGCTTGGCGAACCGCACCGAGTACCTGACCGCGTCGGGGATCTGCCCTTCGATGTTCGCCAGGACGGCTGCGGCACTGAACATCCCGTGCGCGATGACGGTCGGGAAGCCGAACAGCTTGGCCGCGACCCCATTGGTGTGGATGGGGTTGTGGTCCCCGCCGATCGACGCGTAGTTCCGGATCTGGCCCGCGGTGATGTTCAGAACGGCGTTGGGCGGCGGCAGCTTCGGCTGCTTCTGCGGTTCGGGCTTGGGCTCACCGGACAGGCTGGTCTTCTGCTGGTGCAGGAACGTCGTCACCTGGTGCCACGCCACATCGTTGCCGACCTTGAGCTCGGTGACGATGTCCACCAACAGGCCCTTGCGGTGCTCGCGCAGGTTCTCCGCGTGCACGGCCGCGCTGACGGCGTCGGTCACCTTGATCGGCCGGTACTGGGTGATGTGGTTTTCGATGTGCACCGAACCCATTGCGGCGAACGGAAAATCGAATCCGGTGACCAGCGACATCACCGTCGGGAAGGTCAGCGCGAACGGGTAGGTCAGCGGCAGGGTGTCGCCGAATCGCAGCCCGGTCACCTGTGCATAGGCCGCGACGTTGGCCGGGTCGATGGGTAGGTTGTCGACCGTGACGGTGCGAGCCGGCAGCGTGTCGTCGCGCGGGATGAACGGCAGGGCGCCGACGACGGCGCGCAGCATGTTGTTCACGTACTCACGCCCCCAGCATGGCCTGGCCGCAGACCCGGATGGTGTTGCCGGTGACGGCATTCGATGCGGGGCTGGCGAAGTAGGCGATCAACTCGGCCACGTCCACGGGCTTGCCGCCCTGGAACAGCGAGTTCAGCCGGCGGCCCACCTCGCGGGTGGCCAGCGGGATGGCGTCGGTCATCTTGGTCTCGATGAAGCCGGGGGCCACGGCGTTGATCGTGATGCCCTTCTCGGCGAGCACCGGTGCCAAGGCCTCGGTCAGCCCGATCATGCCGGCCTTGGTGGCGGCGTAGTTGGTCTGCCCGCGGTTACCGGCGATGCCGGCCATCGAGGACAGTCCGATCACCCGGCCGCCTTCGCCGAGCGTGCCGCTGGCGACCAGGCCCTCGGTGAGGCGCTGCGGAGCAAGCAGGTTCACCGCGATCACGGAGTCCCAGCGGCTCTCGTCCATGTTGGCCAGCAGCTTGTCGCGGGTGATGCCGGCGTTGTTCACCAGCACATCGACCTTGCCGCCGTGCTGAGCGGTGACATGCGCGACGATCTGCTCGACGGCATCGTCGGCGGTGACGTCCAGCGTCAGGGCACTGCCGCCGACCTTCTCGGCGACCTTGCCCAGATCCTCGGCGGCCTGGGGAACGTCCACCGCGACCACGGTTGCGCCGTCACGCGCGAACACCTCGGCGATGGTCGCGCCGATGCCGCGGGCCGCACCGGTCACCACGGCCACCTTGCCGGCCAGCGGCTTGTCCCAGTCGGCCGGCGGGGTCGAGTCGGCGGCGCCCACGCGGTACACCTGCCCGTCGACGTAGGCCGACTTGGCCGACAGGATGAACCGAAGGGTGGACTCCAGGCCGGTCACAGCGGGCTTGGCGTCGGCAGCCAGGTACACCAGCGACGCGGTGGCGCCGCGCTGCAGTTCCTTGCCGAGTGAGCGGGTGAAGCCCTCCAGGGCGCGTTGCGCGATCTGGGCGTGCACGCTGCCGGCCTGGTCCGGGGTGGTGCCGATGACGACCACGCGGGCGCACGAGGCGAGGTTGCGCAGCACCGGCGTGAAGAACTGGTAGAGCTCCTTGAGCCCGGCGGCGTCGGCGATGCTGGTGGCATCGAGCACCACGCCACCGAACGAATCGGCCCAGCGGCCGCCGATGTTGTTGGACACGACGTCGTAGTCGTCGGCCAGCGCGGCGCGCAGGGGCTCGACGACACGGCCCTCACCGCCGATCAGCAGGGAGCCGGCCAGCGGGGGCTGACCGGGGCGATAGCGGCGCAGAGTCTCGGGCTGCGGCACGCCCAGCTGCTTGGCCAGGAACGATCCCGGCCCGGAGTTGACCACTTGGGAGAACAGATCGGAAGCCACTTCAGCTGCCTTTCGCTTCGCAGTACTGCGTTGTCAACACCGAACTTACTCCAGAGTAAGAACAGTGGGTAATATGGCCCCGGACAACCCGACAGTGGAGGGCAAACAGATGGCCAACAACACGACCCGGCGCCGCGTTGCCGTATTGGGTGGCAACAGGATTCCGTTCGCACGGTCCGACGGCGCGTATGCCAACGCCTCCAACCAGGACATGTTCACCGCCGCCCTGGACGGGCTGATCGAGCGTTTCGATCTGGCCGGTGAACGCCTCGGCGCGGTGATCGGTGGGGCGGTGCTCAAGCACAGCCGCGACTTCAACCTCATGCGTGAATGCGTGCTGGGCAGCGCATTGTCGCCTTACACGCCGGCGTACGACATCCAGCAGGCCTGCGGTACCGGTCTGCAGGCCGCCACCGCGGCCGCCAACGCGATCGCGCTGGGCCAGTACGAATCGGCGGCGGCGGGCGGTGTGGATACCGCCTCGGACGCGCCGATCGCCTTCGGCAACGACCTGCGGCAGGTGCTGCTCGGCCTGCGGCGGTCCAAGTCCAACCTGGACCGGCTCAAGCTGGTCGGCAAGCTGCCGGCCGCCCTCGGTGTGGAGATCCCGGTGAACAGCGAGCCCCGCACCGGCATGTCGATGGGCGAGCACGCCGCCGTCACCGCCAAGAAGATGGGCGTCAAGCGCGTCGACCAGGACGAACTGGCTGCCGCCAGCCACCGCAACATGGCCGCCGCCTATGACAGCGGCTTCTTCGACGACCTGGTGACGCCGTTCCTCGGCCTGTACCGCGACAACAATCTGCGCGCGGATTCCTCGCCGGAGAAGCTGGCCAAGCTCAAGCCGGTGTTCGGCGTCAAGGCCGGCGACGCGACCATGACCGCGGGTAACTCGACCCCGCTGACCGACGGCGCCTCGGTGGCGCTGCTGGCCAGCGAGGACTGGGCTGCCGCGCACGGCCACGAGCCGCTGGCCTATTTCGTCGACTCGGAGACCGCCGCCGTCGATTACGTCAACGGGCCCGACGGCCTGCTGATGGCCCCGACGTACGCAGTGCCGAGGCTGCTGGCCCGCAACGGGCTGACCCTGCAGGATTTCGATTTCTACGAGATCCACGAGGCGTTCGCCTCGGTGGTGCTGGCCACCCTGTCGGCCTGGGAATCCGACGAGTACTGCAAAGAGCGCCTGGGCCTGGACAAAGCGCTCGGCTCCATCGACCGCGCCAAGCTCAACGTCAACGGTTCCTCCCTGGCCGCGGGCCATCCGTTCGCGGCCACCGGCGGCCGGATCGTGGCGCAGCTGGCCAAGCAACTGGCGCACAAGAAGAAGGTAACGGGTCAGCCGGTGCGCGGCCTGATCTCGATCTGTGCGGCCGGTGGGCAGGGTGTCGCCGCCATCTTGGAGGCATGACCTCTACAAATGCCTGCCGCGAAAACATCCGAAAAGTTTCTTTTGGGGATGTGTAACGGCGGCGGCATAGAGGTCGATACACGGGTAGCTCCGTGTTGCCGTCTGACCCCCCGACCCGACGGCAACACGGGGCGACCCAGCTTCTAAATTCTCGGCAAATTCGGCCGTACTTTTCTCTGGTTTGAGGGGTACCCGAGGCGTACGATCGAGCCTACGACGGGTTCGGGAGTGACTGATCCAAAGAGTCGGTACAGGGGTGAAAGACCGGCTGCGTGAGACGAATTGGAACGCCCCCAAGTGTCCTCCCGAACCCGCCCTTTTTGTCTGATTGCCCGCCACTTCTGGTTTCGGGCGGCCCGCGCTCCGCATAGCGTGGTGGCATGCAGATCAGCCTCATCGCCTCACTGAGTGAAACCGGCGGCCGCTCTCCGATCGACGCCACCGTTGAGAACCTTGCGCAACTGCGCGACGAGGGATTCCGGCGGGTCTGGATGACGCAGATGCCCTACGAGCCGGATCTGCTGACCGTGCTGGCGGTGGCGTTCCGTGAGGTCGACGGGATCGAGGTGGGAACCGGTGTCATCCCGATTCAGAACCAGCACCCGATGCTGCTGGCGCAGCGCGCGCTCACGCTCAGCCTGATCAGTGGCGGCCGGTTCCTGCTCGGCCTCGGTATGACGCACGCGGCGGTGACCGAGGGCATGTGGGGCATCCCGTGGGACAAGCCGGTCCGCCGCCTGCGGGAATATCTGGACGGCCTGCAGCCGCTGCTGGCCGGCGAGCCCGCTGACGCGCCGGGGGAGACGGTCACCACCCGCGGCGCACTCCAGATCCCGGGTGCGTCGGCCCCTGATGTGTACATCGCCGCGCTGGGCCCGCAGCTGCTCAAGCTCGCCGGCCGACGCACCGCCGGCACCGTCACCTGGATGACCGGCCCGACCACGCTGGCCGAGCATGTCGCCCCGACGCTGCGGGAGGCCGCCGGGGACCGCCCGGTCCGCGTCGTCGCCGCGCTTCCGGTCAGTGTCACCGATGACGTCGACGGCGCCCGTGCCCAGGCCGCCAAGCAGTTCGCGATGTACGGGCACCTGCCGTCCTATCGGGCCATGCTCGACAGGGAGGGATATGCCGGCCCCGAGGATGCCGCGATCATCGGCGACGAAAGCACTGTGGCAGAACGTATCCGGTCCCTCGGAGCCGTCGGCGTCGACGAATATGTCGGGGTGGTGTTCGACGCGTCACCTGAAACCAGGGCTCGCACCAGGACACTGCTGCGCTCCCTCGACAGCTGACGGTGTGGCCAGCCACACCGTCAATTGGCCGGACAGCACCATCGCCCGGTGCCGACGGGTCCGGCAACGATGATGAGCGTGACCACCACCGCTATCGCACCCACCTCGACATCCCAGGACCGGCGCGCGACGTTGCGCACTCCGTTCACCGCGGCGGCCTGCCGGGGCTATCTCTATTTCCTGCTGGTGAGCGTTCTCGCTCTGGTCGGTGTCGTCTACCTCTTCGTGACCGGCCTGACCTCGGGGCTGTTGCTCGTGACCCTGGTCGGCATACCGCTGCTGGCGCTCGTGGTGCTGTCGGGTCGACGGTGGAACGCGCTGTACCGGGCCCTGGCCCGGCTGGTCGGCGTCGCGATCGACCCACCGGCACCCTTTACCCGGCAGGCGAGTTGGCCCCACACCGTGGCCGCCGCGCTGACAGACGGTGTCGGTTGGCGCAGCCTGGGATTCCTTCTCCTGCAGAGCGTCGTGATGACACCGCTCGGTTACGGGGTGGTGCTGGGAGTCGCGATGTCGGCGGTCCTGGTGGTCTCCCCGGTGATCTGGGCGGTCACGGGGGAAGCGATCGTCAGCTTCGGTGAACCCGTGGACTCGCTGGGCACCTACCTGCTGCTGTCGGCGGGTGGACTGCTCGCGCTGTATCTGTTGGCATGGGTCATGCTCGGACTCGGGCGTGCCCATGTGTGGTTGGCCGGCGCACTGCTGGCGCCGACCGGCCGTGAACGGCGGGTCGGCGAACTGGAGCAGGCTCGGGCCGATGTGGTCGACGATTCGGCAGCGACCCTGCGCCGCGTCGAGCGGGACCTGCATGACGGAACCCAAGCCAGGCTCATCGCGGTGGCGATGACGCTGGCGCGGGCCGAGGAACAACTGGCCGACCCCGACAAAGCCGGGCCCGCCCGGCAACTGGTCTCCGACGCACTGGCCAACACCAAGGACACCCTGGCCGAGTTGCGTGATCTGGTCCGCGGAATCCGTCCGCCCGCATTAGATCTCGGCCTCGTGCCGGCGGTGCAGACATTGGTGGCGCGCAACCCGATTCCGGTCGAACTGGTCGGTGAGGTCACCGTGCGTCCCTCGCTGGGTGTGGAGACGCTGGCGTACTTCTGCGTGGCGGAGTTGTTGGCCAACGTGTCCCGGCACTCCGGCGCTACTCAAGCCACGGTGCGGCTGCACGGCGATGCCGATGGGCTGCGGATCACTGTGGTGGACAACGGTTCCGGTGGCGTGCAGCCGGCCAACGGCTCGGGGTTGACGGGGCTGGCCGATCGATTGCGGATGGTCGACGGGCGTCTCGACATCGACAGTCCGGCCGGTGGGCCCACCACGATCACCGTCGTCGTTCCGTCGGGAACGCAACGATGACCCGGTTGGCGATCGCCGAGGACAACGCGATCCTGCGTGACGGTCTGACTCAGTTGCTCGTCGAGCGTGGGCACGACGTCGTGGCCAAGGTGGGCATGGCCGACCAGATACGGGAGATCGCCGAGACGCTGCGGCCGGAAGTGTTCGTCATCGATATCCGCATGCCGCCCACCTTCACCGACGAGGGACTTGTCGAGGCGGTCTCGTTGCGGCGCTCGCACCCCGATGTCGGTGTCCTGGTGTTCTCGCAGTGGGTGGAAACCCGCTATGCCGCTGAGCTTTTGGCCGGCAACCCGGAAGGGGTCGGCTATCTGCTGAAGGACCGCGTGGCCGACATCGGTGAGTTCGACGCCGCGGTGCGGCGTGTGGCGGCCGGGGGCACCGCGCTCGATCCCGAAGTGGTGCGCCAATTGATGGGTACCCGCCGCAGCGGCGATGCACTGGCCCGGCTGACGCCGCGCGAACGCGAGGTTCTCGCCCTGATGGCCGAGGGGCACTCGAACAGCGCCCTGGCCGAACACCTCTCGGTCTCTGAACGCGCCGTGGAGAAACATATCGGCAGCATCTTCACCAAGCTCGATCTGCCGCCGTCGACGGCCCATCACCGCCGTGTGCTCGCGGTCGTCACCTATCTGAACTCCTAAGCAGCGGGATGAATGTCGCCGATCTGGCGGTTGCAGACCTTGTTGACGCATCACCAAGGAAACGGAGGCCGCGGTGCCCGCAACACCACCACCGGCGGACAGCCCGAGCATTCTCGTCATCGGGGCAGGAGAGCTCGGCGCCAGTGTGTTGTCCGCTCTCACCCGTCATGTCGCAGGTCATCCAGGTGCCGCAAAAATCGCGGTGCTGTTGCGGCCACCGGCGGATGCCGATGCGAAAGGCGATGCGCGCAGCAAGGAGCTGACCGAGGCGGGTGTCACCATCGAACATGCCGACGTCGCGACGGCGTCGGTGGCCGAGCTTGCGGCCATAATGGGGCGCCACCACACGGTCATCAGTTGTGTTGGTTTCGCGGCCGGACCGGGCACACAGCGCAAACTCGCGCAATCGGCCCTCACGGCCGGCGTATCGCGATTCTTCCCATGGCAATTCGGCGTCGACTACGACGAAATAGGCCGCGGTAGCGCGCAGGCGCTGTTCGATGAGCAACTCGACGTACGCGATCTGTTGCGCAACCAGGACACCACGGAGTGGGTCATCGTCTCCACCGGCATGTTCACCAGCTTCCTGTTCGAACCCGAGTTCGGCGTCGTGGATCTGCCTGCCGATACCGTGCGTGCGCTGGGAAGCTGGGACAACCGAGTCACCCTCACCACACCCGAAGACATCGGCGCACTCACTGCCGACATCGTCTTCGCCGAACCTCGCATTCGCGACACCGTCGTCTATCTCGCCGGCGACACCATCAGCTACCGCGAACTCGCCGATATCGTCGACCGGGTCCGTGCGACCTCGGTCACCCGAACATTGTGGACCACTGACTTCCTGGCCGACCAGCTACGGCAGCGTCCCGCCGACACGATGAGCAAGTACCGGGCGGTGTTCGCCCGCACCAATGGTGTTGCCTGGCCGAAGGACCAGTCGTACAACGCTGTTCGCGGCATCAACACCACGACCGCCGAGGAATGGGCCCGAGCGAACCTGGTGTGAGACCCGGCGGCTAGCTCGATGTGGTTGCCCCTGCCCCTGCGCCAGCCTCTGGCTCCGGATCGAGCAGTCGACGTACCGACGTCCGAGATCCGTACGGGCGCAGCATCCGACTGGCCGGGCGTGGCCGCACGATCTGTGGCCACCAGAACCACCGGCCGAGCAGGGCCGCGATGGACGGTGTCATGAACGACCGCACGATCAGGGTGTCGAAGAGCAGGCCGAGTCCGATCGTCGTGCCGATCTGTCCGAGGACGATGAGGTCGCTGAAGATGAACGAGGACATGGTGGCGGCGAACACCAGGCCGGCCGCGGTCACCACCCGGCCGGTACCGGCCATGGCGCGGATGACGCCGGTCTTGAGCCCGGCCCCGATCTCTTCCTGGAACCGGGATATCAACAGCAGGTTGTAGTCGGCGCCCACCGCCAGCAGCAGGATGATGGCCAGCGCCAGCACGATCCAATACAACTGGATGCCGAAGATGTACTGCCACACCAGGACCGACAGGCCGAACGACGCACCCAACGACAGCACCACCGTCCCGACGATGACCATCGCGGCAACCAGGCTGCGGGTGATGAACATCATGATGAGCAGGATGAGGCTGATCGCGGCCAGTGCGGCGATGAGCAGGTCGTATTTGGCGCCGTCCTGGATGTCCTTGTACGCCGAGGCGGTTCCGGCGACGTAGATCTTGGCGTCCGACAGGGGAGTGGCCTTGATCGCGTCGAACGCGGAGTCCTTGAGGGCGTCGATGTGTGAGATGCCTTCTGGCGTAGCGGGAGTGCCCTCATGCGTGATGATCATGCGGGCGGCCTTGCCGTCGGGTGAGAGGAACAGTTTCAGGCCGCGTTTGAAGTCGGGGTTGTCGAAGGCCTCCGGCGGCAGATAGAACGAGTCGTCGTTCTTGGCGGAGTCGAAGGCCTGCCCCATGGCGGTCGCATTCTGCAGCGCTTCCTCGGACTGCGAGTTGGTCCCGGCCGTGGTGGCGTAGTTGGACAGGGTCAGGTCACGGTTTCGCTCCTGGATGGCGATCTGCGGCGGGAGCAGTGCCACCAGTTTCGGTTGCAGCGCATCGAGCTTGTCCAGGCTCGCGGTGATCTGTCCGAACTGGTCACTGAGTTTGTCGATGCCGTCGAGGGCGTCGAACACCGATCGCAGCGCCGCGCACATGGGGATGTCGAAGCAGTGCGGTTCCCAGTAGAAGTAGTTGCGCAGCGGCCGGAACTGGTCGTCGAAGTTGGCGATCTTGTCGCGCAGGTCGTTCACGATCGCGACGGTGTCGTGGAAAGCCTGGGTCTGCTCATGGGTGGCGGCAGCACTGGCCTGTTGCAGCGCGACCTGCTGCTTGAGGATGTTGATGGTGTTCGACAGCTCGTTGGCCTGCTTGAGCAGATCGGCGGCCCGGTCCTGCTGGTAGCCCAGGTTCATGATCTGGCTGGCGCTCTGCGCACTGATCTGAAACGGGATGGAGCTGTGCTTGATCGGTGTGCCCAGCGGCCGGGTGATCGACTGGACCAGGGCGATGCCGCGGGTGTGCAGAACGGCCTTGGCGACGCGTTCGAGCACCAGCATGTCCGCGGGGTTGCGCATGTCGTGATCGGTCTCGATCATCAGCAGCTCGGGGTTCAGCCTGGCTTCGGAGAAGTGGCGGGTGGCGGCGGTGTAGCCGATGTTGGCCGGTGCCGATTCCGGGAGGTAGGGCCGGCCGTCGTAGCTGGTCTTGTAGCCCGGCAGGGCGAGCAGGCCGACGAGCGCGATCAGGCACGACACCACCAGGATGGGACCGGGCCACCGCACGATCGCGGTGCCGATGCGGCGCCATCGCGGTGCGCGTGGATTGCGTTTCGGCTCAAGGAGTCCGAAGCGGCTGCCGATGGTCAGCACCGCGGGTCCCAGCGTCAGCGCGGCGACCAGTGTCACGAGCACGCCGATGGCGGCGGGTACGCCCAGCGTCTGGAAGTAGGGCAGCCGGGTGAAGTGCAGGCAGGCAACGGCTCCGGCGATGGTCAGCCCGGAACCGACGATGACGTGCACGGTGCCGCGAAACATGTCGTGATACGCGGCTTCTCGGTCCATGCCGCGGCTACGTGCTTCGTGATAGCGGCCGACGATGAAGATGCCGTAGTCCGTGCCCGCGGCGATCGCCAACAGCGTCAGCAGGTTCGTCGAATAGGTGGACAGGCCGATGACCCCGGAGTGCGCGAGCGCGGCGACGATGCCACGTGCGGCGGCCAGTTCGATGAGGACCGTCACGAGCATGAGCAGCATCGTGATCAGCGATCGGTAGACCACGAGCAGCATCACCGCGATGACCAAGAAGGTTATGCCGGTGACCTTTTCGGTTCCCTCGCTACCGACCTCGAAGTTGTCGGTGATCAGTGGTGCGGCGCCGGTGACGTAGGCCTTGACCCCGGGCGGTGGCGGGACGCTCGCCACGATCTCGCGGATGGCGTCGACGGATTGGTTCGACAGCGCTTCGCCCTGGTTGCCGGCCAGATACACCTGAACCAGAGCGGCTTTGCCGTCCTTGCTCTGGGAGCCGCCTGCGGTGAGCGGATCTCCCCAGAAATCCTGAATGTGCTCGACGTGTTTGGTGTCCTCGGCCAGCCGCTTCACGAGCGTGTCGTAGAAGCGGTGGGCGTCGTCGCCGAGCGGCTGATCGCCTTCCAGCACGATCATGGCCGCACTGTCGGAGTTGAACTCGTCGAAGACCTGGCCGATGTGGCGCATGGCCATGGTCGACGGGGCGTCGGGTGCGTTCAATCCGACCGAGCGGGCGGCGCCGACGACTTCCAGTTGTGGCACAAGGATATTCGTCAGCGCGGCGATGGCGACCCACAGCAGCACGATCGGCACCGCGAGCAGGCGGATGGTTCGCGCTGTCCTGGAACCTTCGGCAGGCTCGGGGCTGTGGGCGTTCATGCGGACTTGTCCAAGCAGGCGATGTAACCGTTCACGTTGTCGGTGGACCTTTCGTCCTTGACCACACCATTGACTGTGATGCGGCACCCGATGTACTCGCCGTCGCCTTGTGCGCGCAGGTCGGCGAACAGTGTCGGGTCATCCGTGACGAGCGTTTGTGACCACGGCAGCGTCACGTCCTCGGCCCGTTGTGGCTGGGCGTCGATGTCCAGGTAGTTGACCGTCGCGGTCGAACCGGGCGATCCGAACACTTCGAACAGGACTCGCTTGGGGTTGTATCCGGTGTTCTCCAGGGTGTCGGCGCTGGGCCGTGACACCTCGTTGTCGGAACCGAATATGCCGTGCAGCCGACTGACGGTGAAGGCGACGACGGCCACCACGAGCACGGCCACGATCACCGTCCAGCGCCGCCTGACCAGGCTGCCTACCGAGATCCCCTGCATCTCAGAGCCTTTCGACAACGGGTGCGGTGCACCTTGAGGCGAGAGTCTTTGGCCGTGCAAAAGCGTTCTGAACGGTACCGTACGGTACTATCGTGGACCGGGCAATAGTTGTCGACAGCTCGGCCGCTTTCTACGAAAGGTCTGTCCGCGTGCCTTCCGCCTCCACCCGTGACGTCTCACCGCCGGCCGCGCAGTGGACCGAGCGGGAGGCTGAGCTGTTGGCGGTGACCCTGCGGTTGCTGCAGCAGCACGGGTACGACCGGTTGACGGTGGAAGCCGTGGCGACCGAAGCCAAGTCCAGCAAGGCCACCATCTACCGCCGGTGGCCGTCGAAGACCGAGCTGGTCCTGGCGGCCTTCATCGAAGGCACACGGGTTCAGCTGGTTCCGCCCCGCACCGGTTCATTACGCACCGACCTGCTGACCATCGGCGCCTCGGTATGCAACCAGGCGCGTGAGCACGGCAGCACGATGAGCGCGATCATGAGCGAGATCGCGCACAGCCCGGAATTGAGTGCGGCCCTGCAGCGGCAGTTCGTGCTGCAACGCAAGAAACTGATGGCCGACGTGCTGGCCGAGGCGGTGGAGCGGGGCGAGATCGATGCGGCCGCGATTCACGATGAACTGTGGGACGTGATGCCGGGGTATCTGGTGTTCCGGTCCCTGATTCCCGGGCGCCCACCGACCGAGGCGACAGTGCGCGCCTTGGTGGACGACGTCTTGATGCCGAGTCTGACGAGGTTCTGAACTCCGGTCAGCGGCGGCGCCACCACCACAGAAGCCCGACCGCCGCGAGCACGGCGACCACGGCAGCCACCGGCACCGCGGGCCTGGACTTCGCGGCGTCGGTCGCGGCATGGGCCCGATCGAGAACGGCCGCCTTGGTCTCGGCGGCCTTGTCCTGTGCGCGGCCCTTGACGTCGAGCTTGTCGGACAGTGCGGCCACCGTCTCGCCCAGCTCGCTTCGCGTCTTGTCGATATCGGACTGGAGTTCGTCGATCCCGGCGTCCGGCCCCGGTTCGGGCGGAAGACGGTCAGCGCTGGCCATGTCGTGCCTCCTTGATCTCCTCGAGGTCGTGCTTGACGCTGTCGACCGACTCGGTGGCCGGTGGCGGAACCTGCCGGACCTGGTTGCGGCTGACGAGTGCGGCTATCCCGGCGCAGACAAACAGCACCGCGGCGACGATGACCGCGGCGGCCCAGACCGGAAGGGCCAGTGAGATTGCCGCCACCGCGGCCGCCACGACTGTCATCAGGCCGAGCACGGCGAGCAGGCCGGCGGCACTGATCAGGCCGGCGCCGATTCCGGCGTGGCGGGCGGACTCTTGGAACTCTCGCTGGGCCAGCCGCAACTCGTCGCGCACGAGCCGTGTCGTCTGCTCCTGAAGCTGGCCGAGGAGCTGCGCGGTGGACGTGTCATGGATGGATTTCGGTTCGGTAGTCATCGGTGGGCCTTTCCCCAGGCGTACTACTGCTCTCACAGCAGTGCCCGACGCGGGGCCGGGCAAAACCTAGAGCCGTCACATGCCCCGTTAAACCGGTCGTTTTCGGGGTATCCGCACTGTCAGCCCGGGCTTTTTCTTTCAGGGCGGTTGACGATGCAAGGAGGATCCGTGAGCCGACGCTCGAAGATGTTGTACATGCCGCTGTCGATGGCGACGAGTGTGGGCGGAGGCCTGTTGGCCGGCGCGTTGTTCACCCAGATCTGGAAGCGCCTCGACGAGCCGAACCGGGAGCCGCCCGATCCGAAGGATCTCGAACGGTCCACCGCCAAAGCTCTGACAGCAGCAGCCATCCAGGGATTGGTGTTCGGTTTGGTCCGCGCCGCCGTCGACCGCGCGGGAGCCAAGGGCTACCGAGCGCTGGCCCATGAATCGCCGGTCTGAGCGGACGGGTTATCCGGACGGCCGGCCGACGATCTTGCGTAGCCGCGTGCCGGTCGGATAGTCCAAGACCATGGGCTCACCGTCGTCGCCCGCAGGCTCTGAGGTCAGTACGACTCGTGGTTGCTCGCCGGTGGTGAGCTTGTTGCGCAGCTCGACTTTCGCCACGCGGAAGACGTGAGCGCGCGGGTCGTCGTCACCCGACATCGACAGGGTGTCTCCGGCGCGGACATGTTCCACTTCAACGCTTTCGACGCGCTCGGTCATCGGGCCCAGGTCCGTCGACTCGTTGCGCGGGCGCGGCTGAGGGCGACGTGGTGCGGCCCGTCGCAGCCCGCCACCGGGGTGAGCGGCTCGGTGCGGCGTCCCTCGACGCGGTTGATGTGCCGGCTGAGCGCGCGTTTCTGCTGCTTGGTCAGTGAGCGGTCGCGGTGGGTCAGGAGATCCAATTGGCGCCAGCTCAGCCCGTCGAGTTCACCGTCGGCGTCGTGAGTGGCGACGACGACACATCCGCGAAGCAAAGGAACCGTCTTGGGAGTGAATGCTGTGGTGGCCAGCAGGAGTTCGGTTGCCTTACGGTTCACCTGGCGCTGACATGAGTGCGTCGACGGGCTGAACCAGAAGTCGAACTGCCGATCGGCAGAGGTCAGGCAGTGCAGTCCGTGGTCGTGGACCAGCTGATCGATGTCGGCGGTGGTGTAGGCCTGGGTTTCATAGATGGCGCCATTGACGCTGAAATACAGGACGGTGTTCATGGTGGTGTTCCATTCGCCTCTTTCTGTTTCAAAGCGGTCGCAGGGATTGCTCCGCTGATGCAGAAGTTACCCATGTGGCAAATGGGATAAACCTTCATAACGATCGGAACACTATGCCCGCGCATTCAGGCCGTTGAGTGCCCAGATGGTCAGATAGGCCAATCCGAAGAACGCGGCGACGGCTACCGCCACGCCCGTCGACTGCACGTAGGACAGCGGTGAGCGCACCCAGTCCAGCGTCGCGGCGACGACCGCATCGGGCCGCGTCACCAGGTCCCAGGAGTTCCAGCGCTGGAACCGGCCGATGACCACCCCGACCGCGCACAGCGCGACGGACAGTACGACGGCCAGCCAGCCCCAGAATGAGCCGAACTCATCCTCCAGACGCTGATGTACCAGCAGCAGTGACACCACGCCCAGGAGGATCCCGGTCCATGCCGCGAACCCGTACTGCAGGACATGCCGCCACAATTCGTAGCCCTCGCCGAGGTGGACCAGGTCGGTCACCAGATAGGGCGCATTCGGCAGGAACGCCAGCCAGCCGGCCCCCAGCGGCACCAGCCACAGCCGGCGCTCGACCAGATCGAAGGCGACCGCGAAGATCATCGGGATCCACGCCAGCACCAGATTCCAGATCAGGAACTTGGTTGGGTACGACATCGGTGCGGCCGGATCGGTGATTCCCAGAGCGAGGGTCAGCGCTGTCGTCGCCATCAGTGAGACGACCAGCAAGATGCCGCGGGCTTCGGTCATGCGTTCAGTCTGTCATCCGCCGAATGTCGGCTCGTGTCCCATATTTCGGCCGAACGTGAGACACAACCCAACGTTGGGCGCTGGTCATCGCTCTACCAGCGCTGGCGTAGCCGGTCGCGGTAAGACCGCCCGTCGGGGTCGTAGACGGCGCGGTACACCGGTTTGGCCCATGCCTGGGTGAGCCGGCCGAGACGCTCGGGTTGATGCGGCCGGAGGCGCCCGGGCGGGCGCGGGCCGGTCCGCCCGCCGTCGTGCCAGGCCTGCAGCGCCTGCGCCGACGCCGTGACGGCCTCGACCGCTGCCGCCGGATCGATCAGGCCGACGTCGTCGTCGGCGAGGTCGAGATGTTCGGCGAGCAGCCCCAGCCGGAGATTGCGGGCGAACACCCGTGCGCCATCACCGCGGCCCGCTGGGTCACGGGGTTCACGTTGGTCGCGGGTGTCGTCGAGTACTGCGCACGACAACTCGGTGTCGTGCGTCCAGGACCGCCGGTTGAAGTTGTCGCTGCCCACGCAGGCCCAGACATCATCGATCACACACACTTTCGCGTGTACGTAAACCGGTGTCCCCATGTGGTTTTCGATATCGAAGATATGTACCCGCCGAGGGGCTGCGGCGCGGCAGGTCTCAATGGCCTGCTGGCGGCCCACCTGGTTGGGCGGCAGGGCCAAGCGGCCATCGACATCGGGGTGTCGCGGCACGACCGCGATCAGGTGCAGGTCAGGGTTGTTCGCCAACGCGTCGGCGAACAACTGCGAAACTTGCTTGGACCACAGGTACTGGTCTTCGAGGTAGATCAGGCTCCTGGCCCGCTGCACGGCTTTCGTGTAGCCACGTGCCACGCTGCGCTCGCCGCGCGGGGCAAACGCGTACTCGAAGTGGGCATCGGGATAGGTCCGCAGTACTTGCACCGCCTGTCGGCCGCACGGTGGGGGATCGGGCGGCTGCGGTGGCAATGTGCCGGCGCTCAGGTCGGAGTGGCGAAGTTTGTCGGCGATCCACGCGATCGGCGACAGCATGTCCAACGGTGCCGGGTCGGTCCAGCGCTCCCGGAACGTGAAGTCCAGCGAGCCGACCGCCGGTCCCTGGATGCGCAGCTGGACGTCGTGCCACGGTGGGTGTTCGCCGTACTGGCGGGCCATCCGCATCGGCTGTGGGTCCCCGTGATGGTCGGCGTCGTCGCGGCGCGAGTGGCACAGGTCGATACCGCCGGCGAAGGCGACGTCGCGTTCGGGTGCGCCGGGATGGCGCAGCACGACGAGCTTTTGGTGATGGGAACCGCCGATGCGCACCCGTTGGTCGAGCAGCACCTCCCCACCCGCTGCCTCGATCACGTCACCGAGATGCCGGTTCTCCTCCTCGCTGTAGGCGAATCGGTCCAGGTGCGAGCGCCACATCAGGCCCTTGACCACGACACCTCGTTCTGCAGCCTGGCAGAACAGCTGGGCGATGGTAGGTCCGTCGTCGCGCATCCGTTCGTCGGGGTCACCGCGCCAGTCGGTGAAGAACAGATGGTCGCCTCGGCGCATCTCGGTCACCTCGGCGGCCAGCCGATCGAAGTAGGTCGCGCCGTGGATCAGCGGTTCGACCCGGTTGCCGGCGCACCAGTCCGGCAACGCGGTGTCCGGATTGCCGCGTTCCTCCGTCGTGAGGAACCAATTCGTCAACTCTGCGGGCACCGTCCGGGAATACCCGTTGGCGGTCGCCTCTTCACCCGGTGCATCAAAGACGAACGCCCCCGGGGTGACCCGGGGGCGTTCGACTTCGTGGTTCTTAGAACGCGGCCTCGTCGAGCTCCATCACCTCGTTGTCGATGGTCTCGATGACCTGACGGGTGCTGGTGAGCAGCGGCAGCATGTTCTTGGCGAAGAACGAAGCTGCGGCGATCTTGCCCTCGAGGTAGGTGCGGTCCTCACCGGTGGCGCCGGCGTCGAGCTTCTCGATCGCCACCGCGGCCTGGCGGGCCAGCAGCCAGCCGAGCAGCAGGTCGCCGACCGACAGCAGGAACCGGACCGAGCCGAGGCCCACCTTGTAGATGCTGGCGGCGTCTTCCTGAGCGGCCATCAGGTAGCCGGTCAGGCTGGCGGCCATGCCCTGGACGTCGGCCAGCGCGGTGCCGAGCAGCTCGCGCTCGGTCTTGAGGCGGCCGTTGCCGGTCTCGTTCTTGATGAACTGCTCGATCTCGCCGGCCACGAACGCCAGCGCCTGGCCCTTGTCGCGGACGATCTTGCGGAAGAAGAAGTCCTGCGCCTGGATGGCGGTGGTGCCCTCGTACAGCGAGTCGATCTTGGCGTCGCGGATGTACTGCTCGATCGGGTAGTCCTGCAGGAAGCCGGATCCACCCAGGGTCTGCAGGCTCTCGGTCAGCTTGGCGTAGGCCTGCTCCGAGCCGAAGCCCTTGACCACCGGCAGCAGCAGGTCGTTGACCTTGTGCGCGAGCTCGGGCTCGACACCGTGCAGCGCCTTGGCGACGTCCTTGTCCTGGAAGGTCGCGGTGTACAGGTACAGCGCGCGCATGCCCTCGGCGTAGGACTTCTGGGTCATCAGGCTGCGACGGACGTCGGGGTGATGCGTGATGGTGACGCGCGGGGCGGTCTTGTCCATCATCTGGGTCAGGTCGGCACCCTGCACGCGCTCCTTGGCGTACTCGAGAGCGTTGAGGTAACCGGTCGACAGGGTGGCGATGGCCTTGGTGCCCACCATCATTCGGGCCTGCTCGATGACGTCGAACATCTGCGCGATGCCGTTGTGCACCTCGCCGACCAGCCAGCCCACGGCAGGCTTGTCGTGCTGGCCGAAGGTCAGCTCACAGGTGGCCGAAACCTTCAGGCCCATCTTGTGCTCGACGTTGGTGACGTAGACGCCGTTGCGCTCGCCCAGCTCGCCGGTCTCGAAGTCGAAGAGGAACTTCGGTACGAAGAACAGCGACAGACCCTTGGTGCCGGGGCCGGCGCCCTCGGGGCGGGCCAGCACCAGGTGGAAGATGTTCTCGAACAGGTCATCGGAGTCGGCGGAGGTGATGAACCGCTTCACGCCGTCGATGTGCCAGGAGCCATCCTCCTGCTTGACGGCCTTGGTGCGGCCTGCGCCGACATCAGAACCGGCGTCGGGCTCGGTCAGCACCATGGTGGCGCCCCAGCCGCGCTCGGAGGCCAGCACGGCCCACTTCTTCTGCTCTTCAGTGGCGTTGTCGTAGAAGATCTGCGCGAAGGCGGCACCGCCGGCGTACATCCACACGGCGGGGTTGGCGCCGAGGATGTGCTCGTTGAGGGCCCACAGCAGCGCCTTGGGAGCAGGCACGCCGCCGAGGTCCTCGTAGAGGCCGACCTTGTCCCAGCCGCCGTCGATCGCAGCGCGCACCGACTTCTTGAAGGACTCGGGCAGCGTGACGGTGTGGGTCTTCGGGTCGAACACCGGCGGGTTGCGGTCACCGTCGGCGAACGACTCGGCGATCGGACCCTCGGCCAGGCGAGCCATCTCGCTGAGCATCTCGCGGGCGGTGTCCGCGTCCAGATCGCTGTAGTCACCGGCGCCTAGGGCCTTGTCGAGGCCGAAGACGTCGAACAGGTTAAAGACCTGGTCACGGACATTGCTCTTGTAGTGGCTCACTTTTCCTCCTTGTGGAATGCCACCTGAGGTTGGGTACTTTGGATAAGTTACCCACCAGTAACTGCAGCCAACTATACCGTTCGGTAACTTCAACGCAAAGAGACTCTGAGCAATTTCTGGGAGCTAACCAACCCAGCGGTTGATCGACCTCTGTACCGGCCCGCCAAAATGCCGTTGAACTGCAGTTTTGCCATATTGTGACGATCCTCACGAATACCCCACTAGGGTGGGCGGATGCGTCGAATAGCGGTGTGGGGCACGGGGAACATGGGTGCGACGGCCATCAGGTCGGCCACGGCGTTCCCGGGCCTGGAACTGGTTGCGGTCATCACGTCCTCCGAGGACAAGGCTGGTCGCGACGCCGCGACGTTCGCCAAGCTCGACGGCCTCACCGGGGTCGGCGCCACCACCGACGTGGACGCGGCGCTCGCCCAGTGCGATGCCGTGGCCTATATGTCGTCCGGCGACATCCGCCCCGAGGAGGCCCTCGCCGAGATCGAGCGGTGCCTGCGGGCAGGCAAACAGGTGGTGACACCGTCGCTGTACTCGCTCTACGACCCGGCCTCGGCACCCGCCGAGTGGGTGGAGCGGCTCACCGACGCCGCCGTTGCCGGCAACTCCGCCCTGCTGGTCAGTGGTGTCGATCCAGGCTGGGGTAATGACGCCCTCGCGGTGATCGCGGCCGGACTGTGCACCCGGATCAAGACCATCCGGTGCCAGGAGATCTTCGACTACTCCACCTACAACCAGCCGCACTCGGTGCGGGTGCTCTGCGGCTTCGGCGGCTCGATGGATGAGACGCCGATGATGTTGTTGCCCTCCATCCCGACCATGGTGTGGGGCGGCAACGTCCGGTTGATCGGCCGTGGCTTGGGCCTGGAGATCGACGACATCACCGAGACCGTCGAACGGCTGCCCCTGACCGAGTCCGTCGACAACGTCATGGGCCGGTTCGAGGCCGGCACTCAGGGCGCGTTCCGGCTCCAGGTCATCGGATGGGCCGACGGTGTCGAACGGGTGGTCATCGAACACATCACCCGCATCGATCCGGCCTGCGCGCCGGACTGGCCGCAGCCCGACGAGGGCGTCGGCGACCATCGCGTGATCGTCGACGGCGATCCGCAGCTGAGCATCGTGGTGCGCGCCGATGTGCCGGGCGGCACCCGCGCCGATGGCGGCAACACCACCGCGGCCAACCGCCTGCTCGGTGCGATCGACTGGCTGGCCACCCAGAAGCCGGGAATCTATGACGGCCTGGACGTGCCGCTGCATCCGCCGTTGCCGCCGGAGGTCGAGGCCACGCGCTGGATCTGAACGCACCGGCCGCAACGCGCTTGCTGACGCAAGCATCGGGGCGTCGCCCAAACCCAAAGTGCCACGCGATCATGCGCTGAAGCGGAACATTCCGGCATGGGGTTTCTCCGGCCGAACCTACCGGTGGTCGACGTCGCCGAGTGGAGCAAGGGCACCCACGCCGAGCGGATCGTGCCGATGGCGCGGCACATCGCCGAGAACGGTTTCGGCACACCGCTGGTGATGCCGCTGATGTACGGCGTCAAGATCGTGCTGTACGTCCTGGGTGCGTGGTTGTTCGCGTTGTCGACACGGGGAATCGACGGATTCACGAACGTCGTTTCGTGGTGGTCGGAGCCGATCGTCTTCCAGAAGGCGGTCCTCTACACGATGTTGTTCGAGGTGGTCGGACTCGGTTGCTGTTTCGGACCGATGGCAGGCCGCTACTTCCCGCCGATGGGGTCCATTCTCTACTGGCTGCGGCCGGGTACGGTCCGGCTGCCGCCGTGGCCAGACCGATTGCCATTCACCAAGGGCAACAACAGATCTCCAATTGACGCGGTGCTCTACGCCGGGCTGCTCGCGTTGTTGCTGACGGCCCTGCTGTCCGACGGAACCGGCCCGATTCCCGCGCTGAATACCACGATCGGCGTGCTGCCCTGGTGGCAGACCGTCGCGGTGCTGTCCGTCCTGGCGGTGCTCGGTCTACGGGACAAGGTGATCTTTCTGGCCGCCCGCGGTGAGGTGTACGCGCCGCTGGCATTGGTGTTCCTGTTCACCGGGGCCGACATCGTCGTCGGCGCCAAGGCGGTCTTCTTGGTCATCTGGCTCGGCGCGGCGACCAGCAAGCTCAACGCGCACTTCCCATTCGTGATCTCGACGATGCTGGCCAACAACCCGTTCGTCCCGCCCGGGTTCCTGAAGCGCTCGATGTTCAAGCGGTATCCGGACGACCTGCGACCCAGTCGGACCGCGGACTTCATCGCTCACTTCTCGACGGCGGTGGAAGGCCTGGTTCCGCTGGTTCTGTTCTTCTCCCACGGCGGCTGGCCCACCGCGATCGCGGCGTTCGTGATGGTGGTGTTCCACCTGAACATCCTGCTGTCGTTCCCGATGGGCGTGCCGCTGGAATGGAACGTCTTCATGATCTTCGGCGTCCTGTGGCTGTTCGTCGGCCATGCCCACATCGGGCTGTCCGGCCTGGGCAACCCGTGGCCGGTGGCTATTGTCTTCGTCCTGCTCGCGGGCCTCGTGATATTCGGAAACCTGTTCCCGCGCAAGGTTTCCTTCCTGCCGGGCATGCGGTATTACGCCGGCAACTGGGATACCACCGTGTGGTGTGTGAAGCCGTCGGCCGACGAGAAGTTGCGGACCGGATCGCGAGCGCTCGGCCCGATGTATCACCTGCAACTGCAACGGTTGTACGGTGACGACGAATCGCGCCAGATCGTCACGTATCTCGGATACGCCTTCCGCGGCATGAACACCCACGGCCGCGCACTTTTCACCTTGACGCACCGAGCGATGGCCGACCAGGACGAGGCCGACTACAACCTGTGCGAGGGCGAGCAGGTCTGCGCGATGCTGCTCGGCTGGAACTTCGGTGACGGCCACATGCACAACGAGTGCCTGATCGAGGCGATGCAGCAACGGTGCGGATTCGAACCGGGAGAGGTCCGCGTGGTGATCCTGGACTCGCAGCCGATTCACGTCAAGCGCCAGGAGTACCGGCTCGTCGACGCAGCCACCGGTGAGTTCGAACGTGGCTACGTCGACGTCGACGACATGGTGGTCAGCCAGCCGTGGGCTGATGACCTACCGGTGCACGTCGAGCGCGGGGCGGCCGCCGGCATGTCCTGAGGTTCAACGTTTTCCTGCCCAGAACACGAAACTGCCCCAAATCAAGCGATTTGGGGCAGTTTCGGGTCTGGCCGCGGTGTCTCAGCCTTGCTGCGGCACCTCTGACGGTTCGTCACGAGCCGCTTGCTTCGGTGCTTCCGCCACAGGCGTCTCCTCCGTAGGCGCTTCCGTCGATTCCTGAGATTCGGCCGGTGCCTCAGCTGATTCCGCATCGGGCAGCTGACCGACGAGGTACTCGGCGAGCCCGCCGATCGTCGGATAGTCGAACACCGCGGTCGCGTTCAGCGTGAACCTGCCGCCGAACTGACTGTGCAGCCGGTTGCGGAGTTCGATCGCCATCAGCGAGTCTGTGCCGAGATCCAGGAAACGGCTGGTCGCGGCCGGCGGTGAGGCGAGCCGCAGGAAGTTCTGCACCTCCTTCTGCAGGAACTCGGTGACAAACCCGGCGCGCTGCGGCACCGGGATCTCGAGCAGCTGCTTGAGAACCTCGCTGTCACCGACGACCTCGCCGACCGCACTCGGCAACACCAGGTCCAGGATCGGTGGACGGGAGCTGCCCAGCACCTTCGCGGCCCGCTGCCAGTTCGCCTTGAGGACGGTGGCCTGACCGGTGCCGTTGGCGACGACCTCGGCCAGCGCGGCCAGCGCCGCCGAGGGCTCCAGCGGAATCAGGCCCTGTGCACTGATGTTCGCGGTCGCCGCCTCCGAGGACGCCATGCCGCCCTGACCCCAGGGACCGAAGTTGATGCCCGTGGCCGGCAGACCCTGCGCCCTGCGCTGCGCGATGAGACCGTCGAGCAACGCATTGGCCGTGGCGTAGTTGGACTGACCCGGTGAACCGAACAAGCTGGACACCGAGGAGGACACGATGAAGAAGTCCAGATCGTCGTCCTTGGTCAAGCTGTCCAGGTAACCGGCACCGAAGGCCTTGGGCGCCAATGTCGTCCGGAACCGCTCCACACTCTGCTGACCCAACAGTGCGTCATCGAGCACACCCGCCAGATGTGCCACACCGGCGAGCGGCGGCAGCTCGGCACGGATCCGCTCCAGGAGCTTTGCCACCTCGGCCTCCTCGCCGATGTCGGCGGTGAAGACGTGGACCCGGGTCTTGTTGCGCTCGGTGATCTCCTCGATCAACCGTTGCGCGTCCGCATCGGGCGCACGCCGGCTGGTCAAGACGATGTCACCGGCACCCAGCTGAGCCAGATACGACGCGGTGTGCAGACCGATCGCGCCGAGTCCACCCGTGATCAGGTAGGTCCGATCCGGCCGCGGTGCAAGCGGATTCGGCAGCTGGCAGACGATCTTGCCGATGTGCCGAGCCTGCTGCATGCGCCGGAAGGCCGTCCTGGCCTCCGTCAGCGGGTAGATCTCCGCGGGCAGCGGGGTCCATTCACCGTTGGCCAACCCCTCCGAAACCTCGGTCAGCAGGTCGCGAATGCGATCGGGCTCGGTGAACATCACCGTGTCCAACGCGACGATCTCGTAGGCGATGTCGGGACGTGCCTCTGCCATCTGCTCGGCTGACCAGATGTCGCGCTTGGCGATCTCGGCGAAGCGGCCGTTGCGGGCGGTGGCCTTCAGAGTCGCCTCGATGAACCCTTCGCTGGTCAGCGAGTTGAGCACCACGTCCACACCGGCGCCGTCGGTATCCGCCAGGATCTGATCGGCGAAGTCCGTTGTCCGCGAGTCATAGACGTACTTGACGCCCAGCTTGCGCAGCGTCGCCCGCTTGAAGGTGCTCGCCGTGGCGTAGACCTCCGCACCGCACTGCTGCGCCATCTGTATGGCGGCCAGGCCCACACCACCGCTGGCGGCGTGGATGAGCACCTTGTCGCCCGGCTTGAGCTGCGCCCAGTCGAACGACAGCCGGACCGTCAGCGCCGCGGCGGGAATGGTGGCGGCCTCGACCGCGCTGATGCGAGCGGGAATAGGCGCCACGAACTGGGCCGGCACGTTGAATCGGCTGGAGAAGGCACCCTGCATCGAGCCGTAGACCCGCTGCCCGACCTCGACGCCGGTGACTCCCTCACCCAATTGCGTGACGACGCCGGCGAAGTCACCGCCGATCGGCCCTGGATCACCCGGGTACAGGCCCAGCACATTGAGCACGTCGCGGAAGTTGAGGCCCGCGGCCTCAACCCGGACCTGCACGTAACCCTCGTCCGGAGCCGGCACGTCCTTCTCGGTGATCCGCAGGTTGTCGATCGCGCCGCGTTCGGTGGGAGCCAGCACGTAATCGCTGCCGCGCGGCACCGAGAGATGCCCGCTGCGCGCCCACGGCAGCAAGCGCGAAGCCAACAGCTTGCCTTGCCGCACTGCGATTTCCGGCTCTTCAACCGGCGTGGCCAACAGGTTCGCCAGCGCCTGCACGGCTTCCGGAGACCCATCGGTGTCGATGAGCTTGGCACGTAGTGCCGGTTCCTCGTTGATCGTCGTGCGCCCGAATCCCCACAGCGCCGCCTGTACCGGGTCGACCGGTTCACCGGATTCGGTGGCGACGGCCCGCTCGGTAACGACCCAGAGCCCGCCGGGCAGCTTGACCTCACCGCCTTGCACGGTGTGCACCGCGCTCAGCAGGTTCGCGATCTCGGCCTCCAGTCGGGCCTGACTGTCCGTGCCGGACTCCGCTGCGCCCGGTGCGGCAGCGCGCCAGACGACACCGGAGAACGGCAGACCACGTTCCTTGGCCTGGGCCAGCACTTGGCCGAGCAGTTCGGGATCGGTGTTCCGATCGAACGGGATGCAGCCGGGCACCTTGGCCGCCAGCTCATCGAACCCGGCGATCAGCCAGGTGCCGCTGGTGTTCTCGGCGGCGTCCTCGTCAGCCGGCGGCACCGGGACCTCGTGCCAGCCGAGGGTGTACAGCAGCCGGGTGGCATCGCCGCCGAGGCCGCGCAACAGCGCCTCGCGAGGCGCGCGTTTGACCGTGAACTCCCGAATGCCGCCCAGATAACTGCCATCTCGGTCTAGATAGTCGAGATCGAAGACCTGGGTCTCGCTGTCCAGGGCGCTCTCGTGCCACCGAGCACGGCAGTAGAAGCGCCTTGGCATCTTCTCCTTCAGCGTCACCTGCCCGTACCGCAGTGGCAGGAACAGGTCATTCACGCCCTGCTCGGCAGCGAGAAGAGCCGGGAACGCGGGGAAGGCGACACCGGTGCACAGGTCCATCAACACCGGGTGCATCGGCTCGGTTCCGAGCTGTTCGGCAAGTTCGGCACCGACCAGGATGTCGCCGATCGCCTCGCCTTCACCGAGCCACAACGACTTCAGCGAACCCGACCACGTCGGGCCCCATGCCAGTTCCAGATCGGCGAAGGTCTCGAACAACTCCTGGGGCCGCATGCGTTCCAGACGCTCGATCGCCTCGTCGACGGGATCCGACTGCTCGGGGATCTCGTCATCGGAGATTCCGGCGATCACCGTGCCTTCGGCATTCAACGACCAGTCGGCACCGCGCTCGCCGTAGGGCCGGCTGTGTACCTGGAACTTCCACCCGTCGCCGCCGTCCAGCGGGTGCAACGTCAGCTGCACCTCGCGAGAACTCTTCTCGGGCAGGATGATCGGCTCGTAGAAGAAGACGTCCTTGGCATGGGCGGGCGTACCGACCGCGGCCAGGGCCATCGCGGCATACGTCGCTCCGGGAACGACCACGGTGCCGTAGATGACGTGGTCGGAAAGCCACGGCTGCGACTTCACCGACAACCGGCTGGTGTACACCGAATCGCCGGAGGCGAGATCCTTACCGCTGCCCAGAATTCCTGATCCCACGGCACCGTTGAGGTCGGCGCTGATCCCGGATCCCTTGGGCCAGAAGCGACGCCGCTGGAAGGGATATGTCGGCAATTCGAGCCGGCGACGTGTCCCGCGATGCAGCGCGGTGAAATCGGGTCGATGCCCGCCGACGTAGGCCGACGCCAGCGCGTCGGCGATCTGACGCCGGTCACCGACGCCCTTGCGCATCGAGACGATCGCCCGCGGCGCCGCCAGATGTTCCGGCCAGACCTGCACCGCTGCCCCGGTCAGCACCGGTTGCGGACCGATCTCCATCAGGATCGAGCAGCCCAGCGCAGCCACGGTCCGCACACTCTCGGCGAACTGCACCGGCTGGCGGGAGTGCCGTCGCCAGTACTGGGCGTCGAGCGCTGTCTGTGCGGTGAGCACGGTGCCGGTCCGGTTGCAGACCAGTGGCATTGTCGGCTTCGCGAACTGGAATTGTGCTGCGTAGGACTCGAATTCGTCGAGTACCGGATCCAGCAGCTCGGAGTGGAAGGCGTGGCTGGTCTCCAGCCAGGTGCACCGGATCCCCTCCTCGCCGAACTTTTCTACGATCTGTTCCAGATCGTCGCCCGGACCCGAGAGCACGGTGTTGGGCCCGTTGTAGGCACCCACCGAAACCCGGGGGAACTCGCCGGCGATCTGTTCGACGTGCTTGGGGTCGGCGAATACGGCCACCATCCGCCCGCCTTCGGGCAGGCTGCCGAACAACCGGCCGCGCTCGGCCATCAGCCGGGCGCCGTCCTCGAGGCTGAACACCCCGGCCACACATGCCGCGGCGTACTGGCCGACGCTGTGCCCGAGCACCACATCGGGTTCGATGCCCCACGACTGCCACAGTCGGGCCAGGCCCATCTCCACGGCGAAGATCGCCGGCTGGGCAAAAGAGGTGTGCCGCAGGGTTTCTGCCGACTCCCGGTCGGTCCCGAACATGACCTCCAGAAGCGGGCGGGACAGCATCCCGCCGACCGCGTCCGCGCAGCGTTGCACGGTTTCGGCGAAGACCGGTTCGGAGTCGAACAGCTCCCGCGCCATCCCCGGGTACTGGCTACCCTGCCCGGTGAACAGCCACGCCGTCATCGGGTGGTGCGGGCGCTCACCGCGCACGACACCGTGTCGCAGCCGGTTCTCGGCCAGATCCGCCAGGCCCGCGCGGGCACTGTCGACGGAATCCACCACCAGAGCGGCTCGGTGCTCGAAGTGCGAACGGCCCGTCCCCGCAGTGCGGCACAGGTCGGCGAGGTCGACCTCGGGGTGGGCGCCCAGCCAGGTCTCATATCGTTTCGCCAACACCGCCAGTGCTTCCGGTGACCGGGCGGACAGCGTCAGCACCTCGACCTGTTCGGGCTGCGCTTGCGGTGCCGACTCTGTCGCTGCACCGTCGGCGAGATCCGGCTCGGTGAGATGGTCCCCGACCGGCGCAGGCTGTGACGGCGCCTCCTCGACCAGCACATGCGCGTTGGTCCCGGTGAACCCGAAGGAACTCACACCGGCGCGCCGCGGCCTGCCGTTGGGCTGCCAGGGCATCGCCTCGTCGACCACGCGTACCGGCAGCGAATCCCACGGGATGTGCGGTGACGGATTGTCGAAATGCAGGCTCTGCGGCAGCGTCTCGTGTTGCAGCGACAACACGACCTTGATCAGGCCCGCAGCCCCCGACGCGGATTCGGTGTGGCCGATGTTGGTCTTCACCGATCCCATCAGCAACGGCCGGTCGGCCTCACGCGAGTCGCCGTAGGCGGCGGCCGCCGCCTGCACCTCGATGGGGTCACCCAGCGGGGTGCCCGTTCCGTGTGCCTCCAGGTAGTCCACATCGCCACCGGTCAGGCCGGCACGGGCCAGCACGGAACCGATGAGACGTTGCTGTGCACCACCATTGGGCACGGTCAGCCCGCTTGAGGCGCCGTCCTGGTTGACCGCGCTGCCGGGAATGACCGCGCAGATCTGATCGCCGTCGCGTTGCGCGTCGCTCAGCCTCTTGAGCACCAGGATGCCGCAGCCTTCGCTGCGGACGTAGCCGTCGGCGGAGGCGTCGAAGGTCTTGCACCGTCCGACCGGGGAGAGCATCCGGGCGCGGGATGCGGCGACGACGGTCACCGGGGACAGCAGGACGTTCACACCGCCGGCCAACGCCATGTCGCAGTCACCGGATTGCAGTGCCTGGCAGGCCTGGTGGACGGCGACCAGCGCCGAGCTGCAGGCGGTGTCGACCGCCACAGCCGGCCCCTCGAATCCGAGCGCGAAGGCGACGCGACCGGAGATGGCGTTGAGGGCATTGCCGGTGATGAAGTGGGGTTCGATCTTGTCGATCGGCTCCGACGACAGCAGGTGCGCGTACTCGTTGGCCGCAACACCCACGAACACGCCGGTTCGGCTGCCGCGCAACGAGTCGGGCCCGTACCCCGCTCTTTCCAAGCCCTCCCACACCGTTTCGAGCATCAGGCGCTGCTGCGGCTCGATCCAGACCGCTTCGCGCGGGGAGATCCCGAAGAATTCGGGATCGAATCCGTCGATACCGTCGAGGAATCCGCCGAAGCGCGTGTAGGTCTTGCCGGGTGCATCCGGATCCGGGTCGAAGAACTCGTCGATGTCGAATCGATCCTCCGGGACCTCCCGGATGGCATCGATACCACCGGACAGCACATCCCAGAAAGCCTCCGGGTTCGGCGCGCCGGGGAAGCGGCATGACACCGCGACGATCGCGATCGGATCGTCGGTACGGACCGCCGTGGAGGCCACCTGGGGTGCCGACTTGGGTTGCTCGCTGAGCCCGAGCACGTCGCCGAGCAGGTAGTCGGCCACATCGGAGATGCGGGGGTAATCCATCACCAGGGTGATGGGGATCTCGGCGCCCACGCCCTGCTCCATGCGGCGGCGCAACTCGACGGCCATCAGCGAATCCATGCCGAGGTCGAAGAAGCCGGCGTCCTCACGGATCTCCGCGGAGTCCACCCGCGTCACCTCTGCCACGGCTTCGCGCAGGTAATCGGTCAGAAGCTTCTTGCGCTGCTGCACAGGGGCATTCGTGAGTTGCTCGACCAGCTTGGTCTTGCCCGAGCCCGCGGCCCCGGATCCGGCTCCCGACAGCTGGGCGGGCAGTTCGCGCTCCAGCTCGGCCAGGAATGCCCGTCGGCCCGCCTGCTGATAGAGCGGCAGGAAGCGGGCCCAGTCGATCCGGGCGATCACTCCCTGGGCAGGGCCGTGTGCCGACGCGGCCGCCACGACATCGGCCAGACCGGCCAGCGCATCGGAAGGCGACAGGGTCTTGATCCCGCGCTGCTCCAGCCGGGCCCGCGATGCCGCGTCGGCCATGCCCGCCGACCAGGGGCCGAAGTTGACGCTCGCCCCGGCGATGCCCTGCTTGCGCAGGCGCCAGGCCAGCCCGTCCAAGAAGGCGTTTGCCGCGCTGTAGGCGGTCTGGCCGAACCCGCCCCACACCGAGGCGATCGAGGATGTGCTGATGAAGAAGTCGAGATTCTCGTCGGCCGCTGCCTCGCTCAAATGCCAGGCGCCCCAGACCTTCCCGGCGAAGACCCGATCCACTTCAGCGTCATCGAGCTCACTCAGCGGTGTGGTGCCGATCTCGCCCGCGGCGTGCACGATACCGGCCAGCGGGGGCAGCTCGGCCCGGATACCGGCCAGGAGGCGGGCGACGTCGTGCGCGTCGGCGACATCGGCCGTGGCGACCCGGATCGCGCAGCCGTGCTGGTCGCGCAGCGTGTCGATGCGCTTCTGTACGGCGTCGCCGGGCTGGCGCCGGCTGGTCAGCACCAGTTGCCTGGCGCCGTGCGCAGCCAGGTACCCGGCGATCTCGAGCCCGATCGACCCGAGGCCTCCGGTCACCAGATAGGTTGCGTCACCCCGCAGTTCGAGCGGCTTGCCGCTCGGCAGGTCCTCGGGCCGGGCCAGCCGCGGAACGTAGACGTCTTGCCCGCGCAGCGCGACCTGGTCTTCCTTGACGGCCGATTCGGATGCCGTCGCGATCCGGTTGAGCAGCCCGGACCATTCGCCGGTCGTCCCCTCGGAGAGGTCGGCCAGACCACCCCAAACCTGGGGGAGCTCGAGGGCCGCGGCGCGACCGAATCCCCACAGGGCACTCTGCTCCGGTGTCACGGTGTCCGCATCGGTGACGTGTTGTGCACCGCGGGTGACGAGCCAGATGGGCGTGCGCAGGTCAGCGGCGACCATGGCACGCAGAAGCCGTCGCGTTCCGCCCAGGACCTGGTGCTGCATCCGCAGCAGTGACCGCATCGACGGCGTCTCGCCGGAGTCCAGCGCGGCGACGTGCACGATCCGCGGCGTCGAATCGCCCATGGCCGCGGCGCGCAACGTGTCGGCGAGTTGCGCCTCGTCGGCGTCGGACGCCGGCAACCCGAGGATTCGGTACTGCTGCCCACGTGCGGTGAGGGTGTCCAGCAGCGGCTTGACGGCGTCGGATTCGTCGCCGATGAGAATCCAGGAACTCTCCCCGGCATCCGCACCGGAGACGGGAGTAACGGCCTTCTCCCAGCGGAACTCGTAGCGGTCTTCCGCGATCGACTGGGTCGAGCGTTGTTGGTTGTGTTGCGCCGCAAGCTTCGTCAGCACCTGCAGGGTGTGCGGATCGTCGCCCGCCCCGCCGAGCAACCCCGCGAGTTCCTCGAGCCGGCCGTCCTCCAGAAGCCGGACGGCCTGGGTACGTGCGGCAACGTGTTGTTGTTGATTGGGCTGTTCGCGATTGTCGGAGTACCAGTACTGGCGATGCTCGAACGGATAGGTGGGCAGGTCGAGTTTCCGCGCATGTGCCCGCCGCAAGGCGTCGAACTCAGGCAGGTGGCCGAGAACGTACGCGTCGGCGACGGCTTCGGTGATCTGCCGGTGGTCGGCGGTGTTCCGGCGCAGGGACGTGATCACCCGCGGTGCGGTGGCCGGATCAGGCCATGCGCTCAGGGCCGCTGCGGTGAGTACCGGCCGTGGGCCGATTTCCACCAAGAGTTTGCAGTTCAGGTCCGCCAGGGTGCGCACACTCTTGGCGAATTCCACCGGCTGGCGGGCGTGCCGGCGCCAGTAGGCGCCGTCCATCTTGACGCTGCGGCCCAGTGCCGCCCCGGTCCGGTTGTCGATGAGGATCCGCTGCGGCGGGTTGAAAGTGAACCGATTCGCGTACGCCTCGAACTCGTCGAGGATCGGTTCCAGCAGCGCCGAGTGGAAGGCGTGGCTGGTCTCCAGCCAGTCGCATCGCACACCGTCGGCCTTCAGGCCGGCCAGAGCCTTCTCGAGATCCTCTGCGGGCCCGGACAATACGGTGTTCGCGCCGTTGTAGGCCGCAACCGACAGGGTCGGGAACTCATCGGTCAGATTCTCGACGCGCTCGGCGGGGGCGAACACCGCCGCCATCCGGCCACCGGCGGGCAGACTGCCGAAGAGGCGGCCGCGTTCGGCCATCAGCTGCGCGCCGTCCTCCAGGCTGAACACGCCGGCCACGCAGGCCGCCGAGTACTGACCGACGCTGTGGCCCAGCACCACATCCGGTTCGATGCCCCACGACTGCCACAGGTGGGCCAAGCCCATCTCCACTGCGAACAGGGCAGGCTGTGCGTAGGAGGTCTGCCGCAACGCCTCTTCGGCGTCCGGGCTGTCGAGCTCGAAAATCACATCCAGCAGCGGCTTTTCGAGAACACCTGATACTGCGGCCGCGCAACGGTTCAGTGTTTCGGCGAACGCCGGCTCGGAGTCGTACAGCTCGCGGGCCATGCCGGGGTACTGGCTGCCCTGGCCGGTGAACAGCCACGCGGTCTTCGGGGTGTCATGGGATTCGCCACGGACCAAACCGGGGGCCGGACGGTCGTCCGCGAGCGCCCCGAGGAGCTCGATGGCGGCTTCCCGGGAATTGACCACCAGTGCGGCGCGGTGCTCCAGGTGCGCGCGCCCCACCCCGGCCGTGTGGCACACATCCGCCAGAGTGGCCTCCGGGTGCGCGGTCATCCAGTTGCGGTACTGGTCGGCGAGCTGGACCAGGGCCGTCGATGTCCGTGCGGACAGCGGAAGAATGCTGAATCTCGTTACCGCGCCGGCGGTGCCGTCGGATTTCGGGGCGGCTGCGGGGACCGCCGGCTCGGGTGCCACCGGCGCTTCTTCGAGGATGACGTGTGCGTTGGTGCCGGCGAAGCCGAACGAGCTGACGCCCGCGATGCGCGGTTCACCGTTGCGTTCCCAGGGGATCGACTCTTTGACGACCTCCACTGCGAGCCGGTCCCACGGAATGTGGGGCGACGGGTTCTCGAAGTGCAGGTGCTTCGGCAACGTCTCGTTCTCGAGCGACAGGATGACCTTGATGACGCCCGCGATCCCAGCGGCCGCTTCGAGGTGCCCGATGTTGGTCTTTGCCGAGCCGATCAGCAGTGGCCGGTCGGCGGCGCGCCCGGCGCCCAGCACCGCGCCTGCGGCCTGCGCCTCGATCGGGTCACCCAGCGAAGTACCCGTGCCGTGTGCTTCGAGGTAACCGACTTCGCTGGGTTTGACGCCCGCGCGTTTGAGGGCTGCGGAGATAACCCGTTGCTGCGCCACACCGTTCGGCACTGTCAGGCCACCGGATGCGCCGTCTTGGTTGATGGCGCTGCCGCGAATCACCGCCCGGATCTGATCACCGTCGCGGATCGCGTCCTCGAGGCGCTTGATGACGATGACGCCGCAGCCTTCGCCGCGGACGTAGCCGTCGGCGGCCGCGTCGAAGGTCTTGCACCGGCCGTCGGGGGCGAGCATGTGAGCGCTGGAGAACGTGATCATCGTGGCCGGGGTGAGCAGGACGTTCGCCCCACCGGCAAGCGCGAGGTCGCACTCGCCCAGGGTCAGCGCCTGGCAGGCCTGGTGGATCGCCACCAGCGACGAGCTGCACGCCGTGTCGACGGCGACCGAGGGACCCTGCAGGCCCAGCCGGTAGCTGATGCGGCCCGCTGCGGCGGCGTTCGATGTCCCGATGGCCATGTAGGCCTCGATCTCGGGGTACGTCAGCTCGTCAGAGGCCATTCCCAGGTAGTCGTGGGTGGCCAAACCTACGAAGACACCGGTGTTGGTGTCGGCCAAAGCCGTTGGTGCAGTGCCTGAATGCTCCACTGCGCGCCACGCAGTCTCAAGCAGAAGTCGATGTTGAGGGTCCATCAACCGGACTTCGCGCGTACTCATCCCGAAGAACGGGGCGTCGAACCCGGTCACGTCGTCGACGAAACCCGCGCGCCGGGTCACGACCTTGCCGGGTGAGCCTGGTTCGGGATCGAAGAATTCGTCGGCATCCCAGCGGTCTTCGGGGATCTCCGACACTGCGTCGCGCCCCTCGCGCAACACGTCCCAGAACCCGTCGGCGTCCTGCGCGCCGGGAAAACGCGCCGCATAGCCGATTATGGCAAAGCGGGGGTTGTCTTCGGTCGGATGTTCAGCGGTTCCCATGCCGTTGTCCTCCTTGCATCGGCGGTCACACGGTGACTACGCGGGACATTTGTCGCACGCGAAAATTGTCCGCCCCCCGACGGCACTACGCACTATTACACGAGAACCTGTGACGCGTGAGGCGTAGGTTCTGCCCTGAGGTGGGGTAGACCGTTGCCAGCGGACCGAGGGTATGTTGGGCACCCACGGGGTGATCACGGCCACAGCCGGCCAAACTGGGAGGGCGAGCTTTGCGCATCGGCAAGATAACTGTTGGGGCACTTGAGGAATGGGCGTTGAGTCCGGGCTCGGTAACTTCCTGGCATCCGACGCCCGCGGCTCAGGAAACTGCGAATCGGGCGCCTGTGAGTTCGGTGCCAGTTAGCTACATGCAGAGCCAACACCTTAGAAACTATTGCGAGAGAACCGCCGCGGGACTGAACTTCTCACGGCAGATCATCGCGAGTTGTGAGGTGGCCGGCCAATGTGATATCGCGGCGATGGACCACGCGGTCAACTCCTACCTGCGGCGGCACGACACATTCCGCAGCTGGTTCAAGCGAGCCGAAGACGGCAAATTTATTAGACATGCTATCGAAGATCCGGCCGATATCGAGTTCGTCCCGGTCGATCAGGGCGAATTGACGGTCGAGGAAATTCGCGACCATGTCGTCGGTATACCGAATCCCTTGGAATGGGGCTGCTTCACTTTCGGCATCATTCAAAGCGAGAACCATTTCACATTCTTCGCCGCGATGGATCACGTGCACGGGGATGCAACGTTGATCGGTACGACGATGATGGAAGCCAATGGCATGTATTCGGCGATGAGCGGAAGTGGCCAGGCGCTCGTGCTTCCGGAGGCGGGTAGCTTCGATGATTTCTGCATCCGTGAACGCGAGTACACGGATGCGCTGACCCTGGAGTCGCCCGGCGTGCAGGCGTGGATCGACTTCGCCGAGAACAATCGGGACGGTTTCCCGGAATTTCCACTGCCGCTTGGCAATCCGGACAAGTCTCTGAGCAGTGCGTGGAGCTCCATGGTTCTGATGGACACGGCGCAGACGGAGCGGTTCGATGCCGCCTGCGCGGCGGCCGGCGCTCGTTTCGTCGGCGGTTTGTTCGCCTGCCTGGGGCTGGTGGAGCATGAGTTCACCGGTGCGCTGACGTATTACGGTCTGACGCCGAGAGATTCCCGAACCGCAGGCGACAATTTCATGACACAGGGTTGGTTCACCGGCCTCATACCGATAATCGTGCCGGTCGCGGCGACCTCTTTCAGTGACGCCGCGGGCGCCGCACAGGCGTCTTTCGATTCGGGCCTCGACATGGCGCGGGTACCGTATTATCGAGTGCTCGAGTTGGCCCCGTGGTTGAACTGGCCGCAGCCGAACTTCCCGGTTTCCAATTTCCTGCATGGCGGCGCCGCGCCTCTCAACGCTATCCTCGCGGCCGGCGACTTGGGGCTCGCGAACAACATCGGGATGTATCCGGACAATCGGTTCTCGTACCAATTGACGATCTACATATTCCGGTACGGCGAGGGCACGGTCATGGCGATCATGCATCCGGACAACGCCGTTGCCGAGAAATCCGTTACCCGCTACATGGAGGCGATGAGGTCGGTGTCCTCGCGGGTTGCTGACAGCGGGCACTGGGGGCGCGTCGCGTAGCGGCGAGCAAATCGATGCGATGCGCAACTTCGGCGCGAGGGTGAGGACGAGATGCGACGGCTGGCCGATTTCGTAGTCCGGTGGCCCTGGGCGGTGATAGGGATCTGGGCGGCGCTGCTTGTTGCCCTGCCCCTGGTATGTCCGTCGCTGAACGACATGGCCCAGAAGCACCCGCTGTCCATCCTGCCCGGCGACGCACCGTCGAGTGTCACCGCGGCAAAGATGACCGAGGCGTTCCACGAATCGGGCAACAACAATCTGCTGTTGGTGGCCCTGATCAACGAGGACGGGCTCGGCCCAAGGGATGAGGCGTCCTACCGCAAGCTGGTGGACGCGCTGCGCGACGACGTGACCGATGTCGAGAGCGTCCAGGACTTCATCGGCACTCCACAGCTACGGCAGTTCTTGACCAGCAAGGACAAGACCACCTGGGTGTTGCCGGTGGGCCTGGTGGGTGAGCTGGGAACACCGCGGGCGATGGACTCGTTCAACCGGGTCTCCGAGATCGTCAGAATCAACACCGCGGGCAGCCCCCTCCAAGTGCATCTCACGGGCCCCGCGGCCACCGCCGCCGACCTCACCGTCGCGGGTGAGAACGACCGGCTTCCGATCGAGATCGCGATCGCGGTCCTGGTCCTGGCGGTGCTGCTGGTGGTCTACCGAAGTCCGGTGACGATGCTGCTGCCGTTGCTGACGATCGGCTCGTCCCTACTCATCGCCCAGTCACTGGTCGCGGGATTCTCGGAGCTGACAGGTGCCGGTGTCTCGAACCAGTCCGTCGTATTCCTCAGTGCCATCATGGCCGGCGCAGGCACGGATTACGCGGTGTTCCTGATCAGCCGCTATCACGACTATCTGAGGTCGGGCAAAGACTTCGACCAGGCGGTCCGGGCGGCGATGATGTCGATCGGGAAGGTGATCACCGCATCGGCGGCGACGGTGGGAGTCACCTTCCTGCTGTTGAGCTTCACCAAGATGGGCGTGTTCAAGACGGTCGGAGTGGCAGCCGCGATCGGTATCGCCGTCGCCTACCTCGCCGGGCTCACTCTCTTGCCGGCCATCCTGGTGCTGGTCGGACCGCGCGGCTGGGTGAAGCCGCGACGCGAGCTGACCGCCCGGTTCTGGCGGCGTTCGGGCATCCGCATCGTGCGCCGTCCGGTGCCACATCTGGTCGCCAGCCTTCTCGTGCTGGCGCTGCTCGCCGGCGCCGCGATCTTCGCGCAGTACAACTACGACGATCGCAAGGTGGTGGCGGCGTCTGCGCCCAGCTCGATCGGCTACGCCGCCGTCGAACGACATTTCCCGATCAGCCAGTCGATCCCCGAATACATCCTCATCCAGTCGCCGCACGATCTGCGCACGCCGAGGGGGATGGCGGACCTTGAGCAGATGGCTTCGCGCGTCGCCCAGTTGCCCGACGTCGGTCTGGTCAGCGGCATCTCCCGTCCGCTGGGCGAGGTGCCCGCGGAATTCCGGGCCACGTTCCAGGCGGGCATCGTCGGCACTCGGCTGGCCGACGGCTCCACCCAGATCGATCAGCGCTCGGGCGATCTCAACCGACTGGCCGCCGGCGCCAACACGCTGGCCGGCAGCCTCGCCGACGTGCGCACCCAGATCAACCAGATCGCGCCCAGCCTGCAGAGCCTGGTGGACACGTTCTCCTCGGTGCGCACCGAATACGGCGGCGACAAACTGGTGAAGGACGTCGAAACCGCGGCGAAGCTCGTGCAGAGCGTCAATGCGCTCTCCAATGCGATGGGGTACAACCTGTCGGCCGTCAAGAACATCTTCGGCTGGATCGAACCGGTCCTGGCGGCGCTGCAGAACAACGCGGTCTGCGACAACAACCCGTCCTGCGTCGAAACCCGTATCCAGTTTCAGCGGCTCGTCGAGGCGAACAAGGACGGCAGCCTCGACCAGATCAACGACCTGGCGCATCAACTGAACGGCGCGGGTGACGAGAAGCAGTCTCTCAACTCCACGGTCACCAAGCTGAACGCCGCGCTCGCCAGCGTCAACAAGGCGGTCAAGACGATGGGGCTGAACAAGCCGGGCGGTCCGCAGTCCGGCCTGAAGGATCTGCAGCAGGGCGCCAACCGCCTGGCCGGTGGAAGCCGGGAAGTGGCGGGCGGCGTCGAGGAACTCGTCAAGCAGATCAAGGTGATCTCGGCCGGGCTGAACCAGGCCTCGTCCTTCCTGCTGACGATGCGCAACGACGCCGCGGATCCGGCGCAGGCGGGATTCAACATCCCGCCCGAGGTGCTGAACATGCCGGAGTTCAAGAAGGCCTCGGCGGCATACGTTTCGCCGGATGGCCGCACCGTGCGGTATCTGGTGCAGACCAAGCTCAACCCGTTCAGCGCCGAGGCGATGGATCAGGTCAACCAGATCCAGGATGTCGCTCGGGGTGCCCAGCCGAACACCACGCTGGCCGACGCCACGATCTCGATGGGCGGATTCCCGGCCGCACTGCGGGATACGCGTGATTACTACCAGCAGGACATCAGGTTCATCATGACCGCGACCCTCATCGTGGTGCTGCTGATCCTGATGTTGCTGTTGCGGTCGATCATCGCACCGCTGTACCTGGTCGGGTCCGTGGTCGTCTCGTACTTCGCGGCCCTCGGCATCAGCGTCTTGGTGTTCCAGTCCTTCCTCGGTCAGCAATTGCACTGGAGCGTTCCGCCACTGGCCTTCGTGGTGCTGATCGCGGTCGGTGCCGACTACAACATGCTGCTGGTATCGAGACTGCGGGACGAGTCTCCGCACAGCACGCGGTACGGCGTGATCCGTACGCTGAGTTCGACAGGCGGCGTCATTACCGCAGCGGGTCTGATCTTCGCCGCCTCGGTGGCCGGCCTGATGTTCTCCTCGATCGGCATAGTGGTGCAGGGCGGCTTCATGATCGGAGTGGGCATCCTGCTGGACACCTTCGTGGTGCGCACCATCACGGTGCCCGCCATCGCTGCGCTGGCCGGCAGGGCGAACTGGTGGCCATCGCGGGTGGCCGGGGGGAGGCTGCGCACGTGAGGAGCGAGACGGGTCCGGCGCACGTGAAAAGCGATCTTGAATTTGCGGACGCAACGGCGGATGAGCGCGCACGCGTGATGTGTGTGAAACTACGAACTGAGCGGGGCGATCAGGAGTGGAGATGAAGAAACTCCTTGCAGGACTTGCAGTATTGATGACTGCCGGCGTCACCGGAACGTTCGGCGTGCTCGGGAGTGCGTCGGCCGACGACACGCCGCCCCCCGGTCCGCCGGTGCCCGCAGGCCCGGGCACCGGGTCGTCGAACCCCGGAACCGCGTACGCCCTCGGCGGTGCCCACGTCCTCGGGATTCCCTACGACGAGTACATCCGGATGACGGGTGAGCACTGGTTCCCCGGGATGAAGCGGACGAAGGTCGACTACCCGGCAGGTCAGGTTCAGGGCCACACGCTGGAACGTCTCTTCCCCGGTATCGGTGCTCTCGGAGAGCAGATCTATCCCGGCATCGGTCTCGACGGGCCCAGCATCGGTGAGTCGGTCGACGAGGGTGAGGGAAACCTCGACGCGGCCATCCGCAACGGCGGCAAGGGAACAGCGATGGGGCTGTCCGAGGGCGCGCTCGTGCTCAATGCCGTCAAGGCGCGGCTGGCCAATGACCCGACTGCTCCGCCACCGGATCAGCTGTCCTTCGCGACGTTCGGTGACCCGATTGCCAAGCACCCCTTCGGTGAGAGCTTCCTGACGCAGAACTTTCCCGTGGGCAGCGTGGTGCCGTTCATGGACTACCGCATCCCGGCTCCCGTGGAGAGCCAGTACCACACCGACCAGTTCATCTCGGCGTACGACAGCATCGCCGACTGGCCGGATCGGCCCGACAACTGGATGAGCGTCATCAATGCGATCGCGGGTCTGGCCACCGGTCACACCGCGATCGCGTTCACCAACCCGAGCAACGTTCCGCCGCAGAACATCCGGACGACGGTGAACTCCAAGGGTGCGACGACGACGACGTACCTGGTACCTGAAGAACACCTGCCGCTGGTGTTGCCCTTCAAATATCTCGGTTATGACCAGCACACGCTGAACCGCCTGGACTCGATCCTGCTGCCCATGGTGGATGCGGGTTATTCGCGCAACGACGATCCGGCGACCGCTCCGATCACGGTGGACCCGGTGAACGGCTTCGATCCCGCCGAAGTCACCGCACCGGCCAACGAGGCGACGTTCGGCGGCGGCACCGATCCGATGTCGGAACTGGCCAACGCCGCCCTGTCACTGCTGAACCCGCAGGGCGCGGGCTGACAACGACTGCGAGCCAATGGATTCGACGAGTTACGGACGTGATGTGATGCCAACCCCCCAGTCATCAATTCTGTCGATGCTGCATGGGCGCGCCAGTCTGCGCCCCGACGATGTGGCCTTCACCTTCACCGATTACGCCGACGATCCCGCGGGCGTCACCGAGACCCTGACGTGGTCTGAGCTGTCCCGCCGGACGATGAGTGTGGCGCGCGAGATCGGGCTTCACGGGTCGGTCGGTGACCGGGCGGTGATCCTGGCGCCGCAGGGGCTCGAGTACATCTTGGCGTTCCTGGGATCGATGCAGGCCGGGTTCGTTGCGGTGCCGCTGCCCTTGCCGCATCGCGGCTCAAGCCATGACCGGGTGAGTGCGGTGTTCGTCGACACCAAACCGTCGGTTGTCCTGACGACATCCGCGGTCGCCGAGGATGTCGGAGACTACGTGGATCAGTCACGTATGAACACCGCTCCGAAGATCGTCGTGATCGATTCGCTGAATCTGGACGCCGACGACGTATCAGACGAATCCGACGGTGGCCCCGCCGAATTCCCCGCCACGGCGTACCTGCAGTACAGCTCGGGTTCGACCCGGCTGCCCACGGGCGTGATGATCTCGCACCGCAACGTCCAGGCGAATTTCGAGCAGCTGATGCGGGGCTTCTTCGCGGATGCGCAGCTCAGATCCGCCAAGGCGACGATCGTGTCGTGGTTGCCCTTCTACCATGACATGGGCCTGGTGCTGGGTGTCTGCGCGCCCATCCTGAGCGGCTATCCCGCGGTACTGACCAGCCCGTTGGCGTTCCTGGAGCGGCCGTCCAGGTGGATCCGCGCACTCGCTGAGAGTCCTCAGACCTTTTCCGCGGCACCGAATTTCGCCTTCGACCTGGCGGCTCGTAAGACCAAGGATGCCGACCTCGCCGGCCTGGACCTCGGCGGGGTGATCGGCATCATCAACGGCGCCGAGCGGGTGGAACCGGCCACCTTGGAACGGTTCGCAGATCGCTTCGCCCACTTCGATTTTCGCGAGGACATGCTGCGTCCGTCGTACGGGCTGGCCGAGGCAACGGTATTCGTGGCCACCGGCACGTGGCGGGAATCGTCGGAGGTGGGTCACTTCGACGTCGATGAGTTGTCTGCGGGCCGGGTGCGGCGCTGCGCGGCCGGATCCGGCACTGCGCTCGTGAAATACGACCTGCCGCAGTCACCGGTGGTGCGGATCGTCGACTCCGACACGAACCGGGAATGTGCGCAGGACGTGGTCGGCGAGATCTGGGTGCACGGCGACAACGTCGCGGCCGGCTACTGGAGCAGGTCGCCCGAGGAGCAGCAGTGCTTCGGCGCCACCCTCGTCGATCCGACGCCGGGCACGCCGGACGGACCGTGGCTGAAAACCGGTGATCTGGGCTTCGTCTCCGATGACGACCTGTTCATCGTCGGGCGCATCAAGGATCTACTGATCATCCGCGGTCGCAATCACTATCCCGAGGACATCGAGGCAACGGTCCAGCAGATCACCGGCGGCCGGGTCGCGGCGATCTCGGTTCCGGTGAACAGCACCGAGAAGCTGGTGACGGTGATCGAGGTCAAGAAGCGGGGAGAGTCCACCGTGGAGGCGGTGCACTGGCTCAAGGAGATCAAGAGCGATGTCACTTCGGCGATCTCCAATGCGCACGGGTTGAACGTCGGGGATCTCGTCCTGGTGTCTCCGGGCTCGATTCCGACGACGACGAGCGGCAAGGTCCGGCGCGCGGCCTGCGTCGAGCAGTACCGGCAGGACGAATTCACGCGCTTGGACGTCTGAGCTCATCCTGCCGGAAAGGGCTGACGGCCTACAGGCCGGCGAATCCCACGACGAGCAGCACGCAGCCGACGATCGCCAGCACGGCGGCGACCTTGCGGTGGCGCTGGGTCTGCAGCCAGTCGTGCAGGGCTGCCAGCGTGGCCCGGGTGCGTTCGGGTGCCACGAGGTAGGAGATCAGCGGAATCTCCACGAGGCCGAACGCCACCACGTTGAACAGCAGCAGGGCACCCATCTGGGTGGCTGCCGCGGCACCGGAGGCGACGATGAGCGCCAGCGCGGCCAGATAGTCGACCGAGGGCAGCGCGATGCCCAGGCCCGCGACGCCGGCGGTCCACAGCGAATGGCCGCCCAGCAGTTGCCGGATGCGTGCCATCAATGGCCCGGGCTCTCGGCCGGGTTTCGGCCCCGCCACACGCGTCGGCCATCCCACGGCCAGGACGGCTGCCGTCACGAGGGCCAGTGCCCCCACCACCAGCTGCATCCTGGGCAGGGTGAAATGGGCCGACCCGAGGGCTGGCCGCAGGAGGAACAGCACCACCATGCCCACCGTGGTGCCCATGGCAAATCCGCCGATGAGGAAGGCCAGCAGTTGCAGCAGCGGCCGCGGGCGGTTGAGCATCAGAACGGTCATGCCGATGCGGAAGGGCTCCAGGCTGACGGCGGCGGCCATCACCAGAAGCGGAATCCACATGATGGGCGCCAACTTACCGGCCAGCCGCCGGGTTGTGTTCACCGCGATCGCGACCCTGGCCCATCCCGCCGGTCGCGACGATGATGGACCGCGTGACGTCTGTGCAGACGGCCCTGCCGGTCGTCGATCTGAACGACGCGCCTGAGCGGCTGCGCCAGGTCGCGCACGACGTGGGCTTCTTCTATCTCACCGGCCACGGTGTCCCCTCCGAGCTGTCGGACCGATTACTGGCCGCTGCGCGCCGCCTGTTCGCCTTGCCTCAGGCGGCCAAGGATGCGGTGGCGATGACCAACAGTCCGCACTTCCGGGGCTACACCCGGCTGGGCGGTGAACTGACCGGTGGCCGCGTGGATTGGCGGGAACAGCTCGACATCGGCCCGGAGCTCGCCCCGCTGGCCGATCCCGATCAGGACTACCTGCGGCTACAGGGCCCCAACCAGTGGCCGGCCGGCCTGCCGGAGCTGCCCGAGGTCATCGCGCAGTGGGACGCCGAACTGGCCCGGGTCGGGCGGGTGCTGCTGCGGCGCTGGGCGACCGGTCTGGGCGCCGATCCCGGTGTCTTCGACGCCGCGTTCGCCGACACCCCGGCCACCCTGATCAAGATCGTGCGGTATCCGGCCCAGGCCGACACCGACCAGGGGGTGGGTGCGCACCGCGACGCCGGGGTACTGACCCTGCTCCTCGCCGAACCGGGATCCCGTGGTCTACAGGTTCGCGGCAGCGATGGCGCGTTCATCGACGTCGATCCGCTGCCCGGGGCCTTCATCGTCAACATCGGCGAGATGCTGGAGGTCGCCAGCGGCGGCTATCTGCGGGCCACCGAGCACCGGGTGCAGGTCAGCGCCGCTGAGCGCATCTCGGTGCCCTACTTCTTCAATCCCCGACTCGACGCCGGTCTGCCTGTGCTGACGCTTCCCGAGGGACTCGCCGGCCATGCCCGCGGCGTGAGCAACGACCCGTCCAACGACCGCATCTATCCGGTGTACGGACGCAATGCGTGGAAGAGCCGGGTGCGCGCGCACCCGGACGTGGCCGCCGCTCATGGCTATGGGCGGGCGGAACAGGTGTGACAAGGCGCTGTGTGAAGATGGAGGTGTTATGAGTGCAACAGAATTGAGCCCGACGTCGCTGCGTGAAGCGTTCGGCCACTTCCCGTCCGGTGTCATCGCGATTGCTGCCGAGGTGGAGGGCACCCTCGTCGGCCTGGCGGCCAGCACTTTCGTGCCGGTGTCGCTCGACCCGCCGCTGGTGTCGTTCTGCGTGCAGAATTCTTCGACCACGTGGCCCAAGCTCAAGGATCTGCCGTCGCTGGGAATCAGCGTGCTCGGCGAATCTCACGACGCGGCGGCCCGCACACTCGCGGCCAAGACCGGGGATCGGTTCGCCGGCCTGGAGACCGAGTCACGCGAATCCGGGGCGGTGTTCATCCACGGAACCAGCGTGTGGTTGGAGAGCACCATCGAGCAGCTGGTGGAGGCCGGCGATCACACCATCGTGGTGCTGCGCGTCAGCGACATCACGGTCAATGCTGACGTGGCACCAATCGTTTTCCACCGCAGCACGTTCCGCAAGCTCGGCGCCTGATCGCGCGGGGCCTGCGCACGCGGGCTCGTCTGATTCAGGGCCGGGCGGCCAGTTCGTCCCGGTATTTGGCGATGCGCTGTTCGATCTCGCCGGCATCGCCCGCGCGGCCCTCTTTACGGGCCAGATCGGCCCGGACCGACAGTTCCCGGATCGCGGTCCGGATCTCGTTGATGCTGTGAGTGTGTGCCATGCTCATGAAGCTGCCTTTCGACGCTGATTGGCTGCTTTCTCGAGCCTACGCGCCGAAGCTCACCGAGCGGCTCAAACTTCCTGGAGCCCGATGACGACCTTGCGGAACAACTGCGCGCCGGCGTCCTTCTGTTCGGGCGGGCAGGTCACGTTGACGATCATTCCCCGGACCAGGCCGTAGTAGTCGCACTCCTCCCGCTCCGTGCTGGTCAGCGCGAAGGAGTCGTCGGCGGCCGATTCGGGTGCGGCGATCACCACATGGTCAAGTGAGCGGGTCTTGGTCTCGATGACCTGGCCATGCTTGCTGATGACGGTGGTGATCTTGGCGCCTTTGCAGCGCTCGTACCACTGCCGGGCGAAGTCGAGGCTGGTCGGTTCCTTCGACGGGAACACCGTGAGCGAGAACGACTTGCTGTCTTCCTTGTTGCCGCCGGGATCGTCGACCGGGTACATCAGGCGTGAGATGCGGGCGTCCTTGTATCGCTCCGGATCGTCGTCGCCCCCGAAGTCCCATTTGGCGGTGTACAGCGGATCGTCGTCTGACGTACAACCCTGCGGCTCCGACGTGAATTTGTATTCGCGGTCGGGGTCGTACCCGGAGCCCCCGCTCTGATTCATCTTTGTGTAGTCGAACTCGGTGTAGCCCGGCGGGTACAGCGAGTCGAAGTCGATCGCGTTGAGGATCATCGTGGGTGGCTTGTCGCTCAGCAGCGGTCTGCCCTTTTCGGGCGCATCCGCGTGCTCGATGGGCGCCGACCGCGGCCAGGCCAGCCAGGCCACGAGCGCCGCGACCAGGACCACTGCGACGCCGATGCCGACGCTGCCGAGGATGATCGTTCGCCGCGACAGCTTTCGGGGACTCGTCGCACCTGGCGGCGCCGAGTATGACCACTGGTCGGGCATCCCGTTGGGCCCGCTCACGGCTGGGGTCCTGCCGTGCTGCACAGGGCTGTGGTCAAGTGACCGAGCGGGGTTCCGTCGGGGTCGCAGAAACCCGGACCGTCGGCTGGACGAAGCTCCACGTGGTCAGGGTATTTCAGGGGCGCTTCGGTCCCCGGGCCCTGACCCGGCCCCGGCCCCGGTCCTGGGGCCGGCGTCGGCGTCGGCGTCGGCGGCGGGGGTGGGGGTGGTGCATTGGGAGCCGGTGGCTGGTTGGGATCGGCCGGGGGTTGCTGGGCCTGTTCTTGCTGTTGCTGAGCCTGGCGCGCTGCCTCCGTCTTCTGTGCCACTTCCCGGTCCTTGAGCGTGATGCATTCCTTCATGCGGGCTTCGTCGTCGGGATAGGGGCAGGGACCGGTCTTGGACTCGGTGAAGTCGATTCCGCCGCCGGGCGCACGCTTGTAGTCGTAGCCGTCGGGCGTCTTGGTCAGCGCTCCGGCTTTGAGGGCTGCGAGCTTGTTGGCCAGCCGCTCGGGCGTTTCACCGACGAACGCGCGGATGTCGGGGCTCGCGGACGGGAACGTGGTGAAGCATCCGGTGTCGCCGTTGGCGGCTTCCACCGCGGGCGTCAGGATTTCCCGCGCCTTGGTGAAATTGCCCTGTTTGAGTTCACTGTCACTGAGCTTCTCGGCGATCAGGGCGAAGTTGCCGCGCGGCGGGCAGGCACTCGGTTCCTTCTCGTGCGCGGCCTTGAATCGGTCGAAGGCGCCGGGGACGTCGCCGCGGAGCATCAGCAGGTCACCTTGGGCGAACTCTTCGCGGAAGCCGCGCCCGATGTTGCCGACATCGATCCACTCGAGCGTGTTCTGCATGGCCGCATCGTCGCGGGCCGCGAACTGGCCGGGCAGCCTGTTGCCGAGGATGCCCACACTGGCGATCTTGACCGCCAGCAGGAGCAGCAGTACCAGCACGGGAATCGACCAGAGCAGAAGTTTGCGTCGCAACTGCAGGCGGCTGGGCCGCGGAGCAGACGGTTTCTGCTGTCCGGTCTGCTGTGCCTCGCGCGATTCGGCGGGCGGGAGTGTCTGCGTCATTTCCGTACCGTCCCCCTTCTGCGTCGCAGCCAGTGACCGGCCAGCCCGTACAGTTCGACGCCGAACAGCGCTGCGGCGATCGCGGCGAAGAACCAGTAGAACTCGGTGCGATCCGGATGCGGGACTTTCGGATTGATCGGATCGGCGGGGGCAGCTTGGGGCACCGCAGAGGGCAGTTCGTCGGCGCTGACCAACCCGCTCTCACGCTTCTGGAACGGAATACCCAGACTGTCGGCCGCGGTGGTCAGGGCCTCTTCGTTGAGCGGGACGTCGACCGTGTCGTAGTTCGGGCCGGCGTAGATGCGTGGTTTGGTGTCGTTGGTCCCGTAGCCGAACACCGCCCCGCCGGATACCTGGGCCAGTGGGATGTCGAACTCCGGATTGTCCGAGTCGCTGCCCGCACCGAAGATGAAGACGAGATTCGCCGACCCCGGGTACGTGCGTGAGGCTGCGTTGAGTTGGTCTTTGAGAAGCGAATTCGCCGCCGCAACATCGGTTTTCACCACACCATCGGTCGACCGCTCGCCGTAGGGTCTGAAGTTCTGCAGGAACGGGGCCAGGCTCCACTCGTCCCGCGAGATCGGCCAGTCGACGCGGGCGGTCTCGGCGTAGGAGATCACGCTGAACCGGGCATCCGGATACTTCGTCAGCACCACCTGGGCGTCCTTCATGGCGCCCTCCAAACGGGTTTCACTGTCGCCGTAGCTGGTTCCCGCCGAACGGCCGAAGCCGCTGGCATTCATGCCCGCCGAGCGATCGATCACCAGGAACACGTTGATGTTGGATTCTTCGGCGGTGGTGGTCAGCCGGGGCGGGCGCTCGGCATCGGACTCGTCGCCGAGGCGGGTGGCGGCCAGGCCGAGACACACGATGGCCACCAGGGCCATGCCGATGCGCAGCCACTCCCGGCCGTCGGGCATCCGCCCTCGGCGGCGGGTGCTGACGATGGCGGCGGCAATTCGCAGGCCGACCGCCACGAGCACGAACGCGACGATCAACCAGATCGGGAAAACCGGGGCGACGCTGAGTTTCACAGCCGCATCCCCAGCCGTGCTGCGGCCAGCGCGACAGCCGCGATCAACGCGATCTGCAGGAGCAGGTCAGGAACATCCCACCGGAACGGATGCTTCTCCTCCTGGCGTTCTTCGTCGAGTTTCGACGGCGGTGGGTTCGACATGATCTTGTCGAGCGCGCTCGACAGCTCTTCCTTCTGGTTCTCGATCTTCCTGGGTGTCGCGTCGTCACCGATGAGACCGCCGACCTCGGTGTAGAGGTACTGCTTGCCACCGGAATCCTTCACCAGCTGGTCGATGAACTCCCCGGGGTGAGTCCCCGGGACGATGGTGTTCACCTGAATCTTCGAATCCTTGACGATGCCGGTCAGCATCGCGTCGGAATACGTCGGGGGAGTGTCGGAATAGGTCTTGGTGTCGCCGATGTAGATGATCGCCCGGCCGCGGCCGTTGTCCGATCCGACGGCGGGCAGGCCCATGGCGCACATCGCGATCGTGTCGTTGATCGTCGACCTGGTGTCGGCGTACCGGTTGAACAGCTCGCTGTCGGAGGAAAAAGCCGCCGCCGGATTGTCTTTGGACCCGGCCGCCTCGGCGACCTTGCCGATCTCGGCCAGACGTTCTGACACCCACGGCAGATCCGAGGTGACCGGGAAGTTGCGGTAGAACTCCTTGGTCATCCCGATGCGTTGATTGCCGAACCCGTCCACCTTCTCCCCCAGGATGGTCATCAACTGGGATATGGCAACGCTGTCGGTCATGCCGATGTTGTAGAGCGGTCCGAAGCACAACATGATGTCGACGTTCGGGGTGTCCGACCCGGCCAGCTGCGGTTCGTATGTCTTGGTCGGTCGGAGTGTGGCGCCGATGAGCATGAACACCGCGATCACCGCCATTACCAGTGCCACCACGGAGAGGCGTTCGTGCAGCCGCAGGGCCCGCTGGTACTCGGGGAGCGTGGTGATCCGGAACGACCGTGCGAGGTAAGGCAATTCACCCTGCCAGCCGAAGCGCGTACGCCGCGTGGCGTACCACAGCGCGACGCCGATGGCGATCGCGATCGGCAGCAGAAGGAGAGGCCATTTCAAGCCCATGTCAGCACCGCCGTCCGTGCTGCCTCGACGACAACGGGAACGCTCCGCGGGTCGGCGTCGTCGAACTGGCCCGGATAGGTCATCGCGAGGACATTGAGCGCAGGGCCGGCCAGAGGGCTGTGCGCGACGTCGGTCGCAGTCATCCTGCGCGCCTGGAATCCGGTCCGGAAATCGATGAAATTCCGGAAGATTCGGCTGATCTCGTGGAATGCCTGGCGGGTGGAGAGCTGCCCTTCGTGATGCAGTTGCTCAACCTTGGTCAGTGACCGGGAGAATTTGAACCGCAGCACCTTGTAGCTGATGTCGCGGATGACCGGGATTCGGCGCAGGACCTCGATGGGCAGGGTCCACACGATCACCCCGACGATCCAGCCGATGACGAGAAGGACGAGGACCGCGGCGCCGATCACCCACCACACCGGGTAGGACATCGGGGGAAACAGGAAGTCGATCGCGTCGTGCATCAGCGTCGTCCCTCCGACAGCACGGACAGGGCCGGGCCGATATCGGCCCGCGACGAGATACGGACACACGGACTGTCGAGTTGCGCGATGAACGACTCCCATTCAGCCCGGCGCGCCGCCTCGGCCCGGCGGTAGGACTCCAGCACCCTGGCTCCCAGGACCGACGGGGTGAGCAGGGCCTTGCCGGTGGCCACGTCGAGCACCTCGTCGGCGGCGTGCGGTTGCCCGAGGATGTCGAGGTCCTCGATCAGGATCCAGTGGATCGCGTTGCGACCCCGCACCGTCATCGCCGCTGCCACGAGTTCCGGTGTGACAGCGGGCTGATCGCAGACGATGTAGACGGCGTAGCGCTTGTCCAGATTGCCGGCCACGAACTCGAGCTGCCTGACGATGTTGGACGGGTTGCCGACCTCGATGTTGATGTGGCTGAGCAGGGTCAGCATCTGCTCGAGATGGTCCTCGCCGGTCTTGCCCGGCTCGATGGACGATCCGCGGTCGTCCCCGTAGACCAGGCTGATCTTGTCGGCCTGGGCCGAGGCGACCAGCCCGACCGCCCCGAGGGACAAGATCGCCAGGTCACGTTTGCTTTCTCCGCTCGGGGCGTGGGCGAGCAGGTTGGCACCGGTATCGGCGATCAGCAGGAACTCCTGGGCCTTCTCCGCGACGTACCGGCGGACCACCAGGTGGGTGTTGCGGGCCGACGCCTTCCAGTCGATGTCGCGGACGTCGTCGCCGATGGCGTACTCGCGCAGGTCGACGAAATCGTCGCTGCGGCCGAACTGCAGCGAGGTGTGGCCGCCCTCCAACACCCGGTGTGACCGCAGGCGCATCCCGACGGCCCGAGGGTCGAAATTGAGTTGGGCGCGGACCCGGTTGAGAATGTCCCCCATCGTGGCTCGCTACGGCGTCGGAACGCGGTGCAGGATGCCGTCGATGAGATATTCCGGGGTGACACCTTGGGCAGAGGCCTGGAATTTCAGTATGATCCGGTGCCGCAGAACACGTTTGGCAACGGCCTTGACATCGTCGGGGACTGCGTAGGGCCGGCCTTCCAGCAGGGCGTGTGCGCACGCCGCCCGGCAGAGAGAAATGGTGGCCCGGGGGCTGGCACCGAACTGGATGAGATCGGCCAGCTGCGGTTCCAGGTAGTTCTTGGGATGCCTGGTCGCGTTGACGATGTAGGTCGTGTACTTCACGATCGAGCGGTCGATGAACACCCGCTTGAACATGGCTTGAAGCCACAGCACCCGCTGGATGTCGAGTTGTCCGTTGCCGGCCTCCGGCCGAGTCTCGAACACCCCGCCGGCGACCCGCGAGATGACTTCCTCCTCATCCTCTGCCGTGGGGTAGGTGAGGATGTCCTTCAGCATGAAGCGGTCCATCTGCGCCTCGGAGAGCTGATACGTGCCCTCTTGGTCGATGGGGTTCTGCGTGGCGAGCACCAGGAACGGGTTCGGCAGGGGGTAGACCGTTCCGCCGATGGTGGTCTGGCGTTCCTCCATGGCTTCCAGCATTGCGCTCTGGGTTTTCGCCGATGACCGGTTGATCTCGTCGAGCAGCACGATATTGGCGTGCACCGGGCCGAACGAGACCTTGAACTCACCGTTCTTCTGGTCCCAGATCTGCCCGCCGGTGATGTCGCTGGGCAGCAGGTCCGGTGTGCACTGGATGCGCTGGAAACGTGCGGACAGGCTTTCGGCGAGGGTCTTCGCCGCCGTCGTCTTTGCCAGCCCCGGAACGCTTTCCAGCAAGACGTGACCCGAGGCGATGAGTCCGATCAACAGGGACTGTTGCAGGGTTTTCTGGCCGACGATCTTGGCTGACAGCGCGTTGTGCAGGTACTGGATCGTCCCGCCGACGCGCTGGAGGTCCTCATGGGACAGCTGAGGTCCGGACAACTGCATACGTATCCCCCGTCGAAGCGCGCTTGATGTCGGTTGAGCCTAACAACGGTTGCCGGGGAGCGGGTGCACCAAATTCTTGCCCTCGAATGTGCGCTCAGATCGCGTTTGGGGGCGGACCTGCGATCTGAGCGCACGCTCGGCTGACTAGCTACGCCTGAACAGCTTGTTGCCCAGCCACACGATCGGGTCGTACTTGCGGTCGGCAACCCGTTCCTTCATCGGGATCAGCGCGTTGTCGGTGATCTTGATGTTCTCCGGGCACACCTCGGTGCAGCATTTGGTGATGTTGCAGTAGCCAAGGCCGAACTCGTCCTGCGCCATCTCCTTGCGGTCAAGGACGTCGAGGGGATGCATGTCCAACTCGGCGATCCGCATGTGGAACCGCGGCCCGGCGAACGCCTCCTTGTTCTCCTCGTGGTCGCGCACCACGTGGCAGACGTTCTGGCACAGGAAGCACTCGATGCACTTGCGGAATTCCTGGCTGCGCTCGACATCCTCCTGCTGCATCCGGTACTCACCGGGCTGCAGCTCCTTGGGCGGCGTGAAAGACGGGATCTGGCGGGCTTTTTCGTAGTTGAACGACACATCGGTCACCAGATCGCGCATCACCGGGAACGTCCGCAGCGGCGTCACTGTGACGGTTTCGGACGGATCGAAGGTCGACATCCGGGTCATGCACATCAGCCGCGGGCGGCCGTTGATCTCGGCCGAGCAGGACCCGCACTTGCCGGCCTTGCAGTTCCACCGCACCGCCAGGTCGGGAGTCTGGGTGGCCTGCAGCCGGTGGATGATGTCGAGCACCACCTCGCCGTCGTTCACCTCGACGGTGTAGTCCTGCAGCTCGCCTCCGGTGTCGTCGCCGCGCCAGACGCGTAGGTTCGCGTTATACGCACTCATGCTCAGCCCTTCCGATCTGGGTGCTCGGCCAGTTCTTGTGCGGTGTAGTACTTTTCGAGTTCGGACAGCTCGAACGTGGCCAGCAGGTCCTCCCTCATCGGCAGCTGCGACTCGGGCGTCACCGTCACGTCCGGCACCACCTGGTCCTCGCCGACCGCCCGGCACACCAGCAGGGTGTTGCGCCAGTTGGCATCCATGTCCGGATAGTCGTCGCGGGTGTGCCCGCCCCGGCTTTCGGTGCGGGCCAGCGCGGCCTTGGCCACGCACTCGCTGACCAGCAGCATGTTGCGCATGTCGATGGCCAGGTGCCAGCCCGGGTTGAAGGCGCGACCGCCCTCGACGCTGACGTTGTGCACGCGGGTCCGCAGCTCGGCCAGCTTGGCCAGGGCTTCCTGGATCTCCTCTTCCTTGCGGATGATGCCGACCAGGTCGTTCATGCACTGCTGCAACTCGGCGTGCAGCGTGTACGGATTCTCCGGATTGGCGTGAGACTCGAACGGCGCCAACGCCAACTCGGTGGCCTCGATGAGCGCTGCTTCGCTGACCTTGGGCCGCTCGGGCAGCGCCGCCACATAGTCGGCGGCGCCGAGCCCGGCGCGTCGGCCGAACACCAGCAGATCCGAAAGTGAGTTGCCGCCAAGGCGATTGGAGCCGTGCATACCACCTGAGCACTCGCCCGCGGCGAACAACCCGGGGGTGGCCGCGCCACCGGTGTCCGGATCGACCTCGATACCGCCCATCACGTAGTGACAGGTGGGGCCGACTTCCATCTCGTCCTTGGTGATGTCGACCTCGGCCAGCTCCATGAACTGGTGGTACATCGACGGCAGCCGACGCTTGATCTCCTCGGTCGGCATGCGCGAGGCGATGTCGAGGTACACGCCGCCGTGTGGCGAGCCGCGGCCGGCCTTGACCTCGGAGTTGATGGCCCGGGCCACCTCGTCGCGGGGGAGCAGGTCAGGCGTGCGCCGCGCGGAGTCGTTGTCCTTGAGCCACTGGTCGGCTTCTTCCTCGGTCTCGGCGTACTGACCCTTGAACACCGCGGGGATGTAGTCGAACATGAACCGCTTGCCCTCGGAGTTCTTGAGCACTCCGCCGTCCCCGCGGACACCCTCGGTCACCAGGATGCCCTTGACCGACAGCGGCCACACCATGCCGGTCGGGTGGAACTGGATGAACTCCATGTTGATCAGGCCCGACCCGGCGCGCAGCGCCAGGGCGTGGCCGTCGCCGGTGTACTCCCAGGAGTTCGACGACACCTTGAACGACTTGCCGATACCGCCGGTGGCCAGCACGATCGCGGGCGCTTCGAACAGCACGAAGTTGCCGGTCTCGCGGTAGTAGCCGAAGGCGCCGGCGATCCGGTCGCCGTCCTTGATCAGGTCGGTGATGGAGCACTCGTGGAAGACCTTGATACGGGCCTCGTAGTCGCCGAGTTCCTTCTTGTCCTCCTGCTGGAGCGAGACGATCTTCTGCTGCAGTGTGCGGATGATCTCCAGGCCGGTGCGGTCGCCGACGTGGGCCAGCCGCGGGTAGGTGTGCCCGCCGAAGTTGCGCTGGCTGATCCGGCCGTCCTTGGTCCGGTCGAACAGGGCGCCGTAGGTTTCCAGCTCCCACACCCGGTCGGGGGCTTCCTGGGCGTGCAGTTCGGCCATCCGCCAGTTGTTGAGGAACTTGCCGCCGCGCATGGTGTCACCGAAGTGCACCTGCCAGGAGTCCTTGGTGTTGACGTTGCGCATGGCCGCCGCGCAGCCACCCTCGGCCATCACGGTGTGGGCCTTGCCGAACAACGACTTGGTCACCACGGCCACCCGCAGGCCGCGTTCGCGGGCCTCGATCACCGCGCGCAGACCTGCCCCACCGGCACCGATCACGACAACGTCGTAAGTGTGCCGCTCCAGCTCACCCATAGAAATTCCCCACTCGCCCTTTCGCGTGTATGTACTTGCCGGCCAATGAATTCAGCTGGCCGACTCAGCCGATGAACCTGAGATCCGAGATGGTGCCGCTGGCCACCAACATGATGTAGAAGTCGGTGAGGACCAGGGTGCCCAGCGTGATCCAGGCGAAGAGCATGTGGCGGGTGTTGAGCTTGCTCACCTGTGTCCAGATCCAGTAGCGCACAGGGTGTTTGGAGAAGTGCTTCAGCCGGCCGCCGGTGACGTGCCGGCACGAGTGGCAGGACACCGTGTAGATCCACAGCAGGATGACGTTGCCGACCAGAATGACGTTGCCGAGGCCGAATCCGAAGCCGGAAGGCGAGTGGAACGCCACGATCGCGTCGTAGGTGTTGAGCAGTGAGATGAGTACCGCGGCGTAGAAGAAGTACCGGTGCAGGTTCTGCATGATCAGCGGAAGGCGGGTCTCCCCGGTGTATTTCGCGTGCGGCTCGGCCACCGCGCAGGCGGTCGGCGACTGCCACACCGACCGGTAGTACGCCTTGCGGTAGTAGTAGCACGTCAGCCGGAAGGCCAACAGGAACGGCAGTGAGATGAACGCCATCGGGATGAACCAGGGCAGCTCGCCGACCCACTGACCGAGATGGCTCGATCCGGGCGCGCAGGCCGTGCTGATACACGGTGAATAGAAGGGCGTCAGGTAGTGGTAGTCCTCTACCCAGTACGCGCTTCCCCAGAACGCCCGGACCGTCGCATAGATGACGAACGCCGCGAGCCCCAGATTGGTCAACAGTGGTGCCTGCCACCACCGGTCGGTCCGTAGGGTGCGTTGGGGGATCTGCGCTCGTGTGGGCGAGAAGACCCCGGTCGCGCGACGGTCAGCGGTGGGTGCGCTCACGGTTCCCTTTCTGAGGTTCAGTTGTTTTCTCGGGCGTCAAACGCCCGTGAGCTCAGCGATATCCGCCGAGACCCTCGTCCGCGACGTCCTGCCAGAACTCGCTTCCGTATTGGGTGTCGGGGATGCCGATCTTCTCGCGGGCCTGTTGTTGGCGTGTCACGCCGTGACGCATCTCCAACTCTTCGGCGTCGATGTCCAACCGGTCGATATCGTTGAGGATCCGCTCGGCGTCGTTCATCACGCGGCGCATGGCGGGGGAATCCCCGTACTTCGACGCCAACGTGGTGACACAGCGACGCATGTCGCCGATCAGGTTGTGAAGTTCAGAGAACTCAGTGGTGGTGGACAAGTGACCTCCTCGGGCTGAAGGTGTCAGGGCTCACAGTACGACACCCAATGCTAGCCACATCACGATCGAGACGTGATGCGCATCACGTCGACTCGGCCGTCCCGCCCCGCTCGTCGTGAGCCCTCGGGGCCCGGGTCGTAGTGTTGTTTTCGCCGGCATCGCGCCTGGCCGGAGGACATCTGAGCAGCACATTCTGAGTACCTGGAGGATCAATGAGTGAGACCACGTTGCAGGAGCGGGCGGCGGCGCTGCTGGCGCTGCACCAACCCGGCAACCCCGTTGTGTTGCCCACGGTGTGGGATGCCTGGTCGGCGCGACTGGCGGTCGGCGAGGGCTTCTCCGCGCTCACCGTGGGGAGTCACCCGCTGGCCGATTCGATCGGCAAGGCCGACGGCGAGGTGATGTCGTTCGACGATCTGCTGACCCGGGTGCGGCAAATCACCGACGCGGTCGACGTGCCGGTCTCGGTGGACATCGAGTCCGGTTACGGCGAGCGGCCGGAGCGGCTCATCGAGGGCCTGCTCGGCGCCGGGGCGGTCGGGCTCAACATCGAGGACACCGTGCACAAGGAGGGCAAGCGCCTGCGTAGCTCGACCGAGCACGCCGAGCTGGTGGGGCAGCTGCGTGCGGCAGCCGATGCCGCCGGGGTGCACGTCGTGATCAACGCACGGACCGACCTGTTCCTGCGCAACGACGGAGATGATGCCGATCGCGTCGACCGGGCGATCGCCAGGCTGTCCGAGGCGGCGGCCGCCGGGGCCGACTCGCTGTTCCCGCCAGGGCTGCGTGACCCGGAAGCGTTGGCGCGCTTGGTGTCCGAGGTTCCGCTGCCGGTCAGTGTGACCGTCCCGCCCGATACCGCCGACCTCGCGGAGTTGACGGCCGCCGGCGTCGGACGGATCACCTTCGGGCCGTTCCTGCAGGCCGTGCTGAGCGCGCGGGCCAAAGAGGTGCTCGGCCGCTGGAGGTAGCCGTCAGCGATTTGCGCAAAGTCCCGCTTCTCGACGTGCGATGTGTGCCAATAATGACGCACTGATACGTCGAGCAGGCGGGATGCATGCGATGGATTGGCGCACAAAAAGCATGGTGACGTTGGTGGCGGCCGGTGGGGTGCTCGGCGGGATCGGCGCACCGCCGGCCGGGGCGACGACGATGGTGCCGTTGTCGAATTCCATCCGGGGGTGTGATTTCACGAAAGCGTTGTTCCTCGGGGGTATGGGCTCGGGTTCCGGCTCCGGCATGGCCAGCATCGGCGCCGATGGCTCGCACGTAGGTGCCGAGGTCAGGCTGCAGTCGGCCACTCCCTTCACCGAATATCGGGTCAGGCTCATCCAGCTGCCACGGCCGTCGGTGGCGACGTGCAACCTCGGGGATCCCGGTGTGTCGGGCGCCCTGCTGCACACCGATGCCAGCGGGACGGCGACCGTCACGGTCGCCGGGCCACTGAGTTCGGACGCGACGCAGGCCTGGGTGGTTGTCGAGGGGCCACCGAAACCGGGACGCGTTCGCGGTGACGTCTACAGTTCGGACTTCCCGGTAAAACTCTGATTCATCCGAAAGCCGCTGGAGCCAAGTGGTTCCAGCGGCTTTCGCTGTGATCAGCGAAGGCGGATGCGGACCGCCAGGGCCGCGCACCCGATCACCACGGCCCCACCGAGCACGGTCGACCAGGTCAGTTGTTCGTGTAGCAACAGCGCCGCCCAGCCGATGGTCATCACCGGCTGGATCAACTGCACCTGGCTCACCTGGGTCATCGGCCCGATGGCCAGTCCTCGGTACCAGGCGAAGAAGCCCAGATACATGCTGACCGCCGCCAGGTAGCCGAACGCGGCCCACTGCACCGGGGTCGCGTGCGGGCGATGTTGCACGACGGCCAGTGCGGTCAGGGCCAGCATCACCGGCGCCGCGACCACCAGGGCCCAGGACACGGTCTGCCAGGCACCGAGTTCTCTGGCCAGTAGCCCGCCCTCGGCGTATCCGATCGCCGCGGCGAGCACCGCGCCGAACAGCAACAGGTCGGGCCAGCTGAGGTGGCCGAATCCGGCGCCGTGCAGCATGGCGAAAACGACTGCGGCCAGCGCCCCGGCCGCCGCCATCACCCAGAAAGCGGCCGGCGGACGCTCGTGCCCGCGCAGCACCGCGCACACCGCGGTGGCGGCCGGCAGCAACGCGACCACGATGGCCCCGTGGCTGGCCGGAACCACCGTCAGTGCATATGAGGTCAGTAGCGGAAAGCCCGCCACGACGCCGGCTGCCACCACGGCCAGCCGAGCCCACTGCCGGCCGGTGGGCAGAGTCTGCCGGGTCAGGGCCAGGGCCGCTGCGGCGATGGCGGCCGCGACGACGGCCCGCCCGGCGCCGATGAACAGTGCGGACAGCCCGCCGATGGCCACCTTGGTGAACACGATGGTGAAGGAGAACGCCGTCACGCCCAACAGTCCCCACCACAGTCCGGGGTGGGATAGCGCAGACGAACTATTCCGAGTAGCGCTACTCTGTACCAACATGGATAACGATAGCACTGAGCGGATCGTGTCCGGCCTGCGGAAGTGGATCGGCACCGCGCCACCGGGCGCGCAGCTGCCGTCCAACCGGGCGCTGGTGGCTGAATATGCGGCCAGTCCGGTCACCGTCGCCAAGGCGATGCGCACCCTGCGCAGCCTGGGACTGGTCGAGAGCCGGCCGGGGGTCGGGACGTTCGTGCGAACGGTGCGCACGGCCCGTCTGCCCGACTATGGCTGGCAGACGGCGGCTTTGCGCTCCCCGCAGGCGCGCGTCCCGGCGCTGTCGACGCCGCTGCGCAGCGTCGCGCCCGACGTGATCGCGTTTCACTCCGGTTATCCGGTCCGCGAACTACTTCCCGAACGACTGGTCCGTACCGCATGCGCCAGGGCCGGGCGCGGGGACGCCGCACTGAGCCCGGCTCCCGCGCCCGGCCGCCCGGACCTGCAGGCCTGGTTCGCGCAGGAGTTGGCCGAGGCCTTCGGGGCGGGCGTCACCGTCCCGACGGCTCGTGAGGTGATCGTGCTGCCGGGCAGCCAGAGCGGCCTGAGCTCGATCTTTCGTGCACTGGTCGGATTCGGGCAGCCGATGCTGATCGAGTCGCCGAGCTATTGGGGAGCCATTCTGGCCGCGGCCCAGTGCGGCGTGCGGCTGGTACCGGTGCCCAGTGGACCGCGCGGGCCTGAACCCGAGGAACTTTCGCGCGCCTTCGCCGAAAGTGGTGCCCGGGTGTTCTACGCCCAGCCCAACTACGCCAATCCAACTGGTGCCCAATGGGAGCCGGAGCTCGCCGCCGAGATCCTGGAAGTGGTGCGCCGGCACGGCGCGTTCCTGGTCGAAGATGACTGGGCGCATGATTTCGGGATCGACAGCAGCCCAAGGCCGGTGGCGGCATCCGATGACGCCGGGCACGTCATCTATCTGAGGTCGCTGACCAAGAGCGTGTCGCCGTCGATCCGGGTGGGGGCGATGGTGGCGAGGGGCCCGGCCCGCGACCGGATTCTGGCAGACCGGGGTGCGGAGTCGATGTATGTCAGTGGGTTGTTGCAGGCCGCGGCGCTCGATGTGGTCACCCAGCCGGCCTGGCGCACGCACCTGCGTGATCTGCGCCAGCAGTTACGGGCCCGGCGTGACCTGCTGATTGCCGCGGTGACCGAACATGCTCCGGGTACGCAGCTCGAACAGATACCCCGCGGTGGGTTGCACCTGTGGCTGCGTCTGCCCGACGCGACGAATCTGCAGCGGTTGGTACGCGACTGTGAGGCGGAGTCGGTGCTGGTCGCGGCGGGCAACGAGTGGTTCCCGGCCGAGCCATCCGGGCCGTACCTGCGGCTCAACTACTCCGGACCCGATCCGCAACGCTTCGCCGAGGGGGCCCAGGTCATCGGCCGTGCCCTTGACCGTCAATTGGGATAGCTGGAGCGTCTCGACCTCACCGTCGGCCGATCTCACATGTGCGCGGCGGAGGCCGTGAGGACACCGTGACGGGCGCTTCACACAGGGCGACATTTCGGCAACTTCGAGTTCCTAACCTCGCCGTATGTCGTCAACACAGAACGTCGTGGTCGTCGGACACGGCATGGTGGGCCACCGCTTCGTCGAGGCGTTGCGGTCGCGTGACGCCGCGGGGACCTGGCGGGTCACCGTGCTGTCGGAGGAAGCTGACGCCGCATATGACCGGGTCGGACTCACCGCCTACACCGAGCACTGGGACCGGGCCCAGCTGGCCCTGCCCGGAAATGACTACGCCGGTGATGACCAGGTTGAGCTGCGGCTCGGCTGCGCGGTCGCCGAGATCGACCGGGAAGCCCGCACGGTGCACACCGTCACCGGCGAGAGCTTCGAGTACGACGCGCTGGTGCTGGCCACCGGCTCGTATGCGTTCGTGCCGCCGGTGCCCGGGCGTGACCTGCCGGGCGTGCACGTCTACCGCACCCTCGATGACCTCGACGCCATCCGCGCCAGCGCGAAGAGCGCGATGGACTCGAAGTCGCCGGTCGGAGTGGTGATCGGTGGTGGTCTGCTCGGCCTGGAAGCGGCCAACGCGCTGCGGCAGTTCGGCCTGAGGACCCACGTTCTGGAGATGTCGCCGCATCTGATGTCGGCACAGCTCGACGAGGCCGGTGGCACCCTGCTGAACCGGATGATGCGGGGTCTCGGCATCGAGGTGCACACCGCGGTCGGCACCGACAGCATTGCGCCGGTACAGCGGCACAAGCCGCTGCGGAAGTCCGACGTGGATGACTCGATGCGCATTTCGCTGAACGACGGCAGCACGATCGATGCCGGGCTGGTCGTCTTCGCGGCCGGTGTGCGCCCGCGTGACGAGCTGGCCCGCGCGGCCGGCCTCGACATGGCGCAGCGCGGTGGCGTCCTCACCGATCTGTCTTGTGTGACAAGCGATCCCAACATCTATGCGATCGGTGAGGTGGCAGCGATCGATGGCCGCTGCTACGGCCTGGTGGCGCCGGGATACACCACCGCTGAGGTGGTGGCCGACCGCCTGCTCGGTGGTGAGGCCGAGTTCCCCGGTGCGGACATGTCGACCAAGCTCAAGCTGCTCGGCGTCGACGTCGCCAGTTTCGGTGATGCCAAAGGGGTTACGCCCAACTGCCTGGAGGTGGTCGTCAACGACCCGGTCAAGCAGACGTACGCCAAGCTGGTGCTCTCCGATGACGCCAAGACGCTGCTCGGCGGCATCCTGGTCGGTGACGCGTCGGCGTACGGGGTGCTGCGGCCGATGGTCGCCAGCGAACTCCCCGGGGACCCACTGGCGTTGATCGCTCCGGTCAGCGACGGCGACGCACCCGCGCTCGGCGTGGCGGCCCTTCCCGATATCGCACAGATCTGCTCGTGCAACAACGTCACCAAAGGTGATCTGAAAGAAGCGATCTGCGGCGGCTGCGACGATGTGCCCAGCCTCAAGAAGTGCACGCTGGCCGGCACGTCGTGTGGTTCCTGTGTGCCGCTGCTCAAGCAGCTGCTGGAGGCCGAGGGTGTCGAGCAGTCCAAGTCGCTGTGTGAGCACTTCAGCCAGTCTCGGGCCGAACTCTTCGAGATCATCAGCGCCACCGAGATCCGGACCTTCTCCGGCTTGATCGAGCGGTTCGGAACCGGAAAAGGTTGCGACATCTGCAAACCGACGATCGCCTCGATCCTGGCGTCGACCAGTTCCGACCACATCCTGGCCGGCGAGCAGGCCTCACTGCAGGATTCCAACGACCACTTCCTGGCCAACATCCAGAAGAACGGCAGCTACTCGGTGGTGCCCCGGTCGCCCGGCGGTGAGATCACGCCCGAACAGTTGATCCTGATCGGGGAAATCGCACGGGATTTCGACCTGTACACCAAGATCACCGGCGGGCAGCGCATCGACATGTTCGGGGCGCGGGTCGAGCAGTTGCCGCAGATCTGGGCGCGCCTGGTCGAGGGCGGCATGGAGTCCGGTCACGCCTACGGCAAGTCGCTGCGCACCGTGAAGAGCTGCGTGGGCAGCACCTGGTGCCGGTACGGCCAGCAGGATTCGGTGAACATGGCGGTCGAGATCGAGAAGCGATACCGGGGCCTGCGGGCTCCGCACAAGATCAAGATGGCCGTCTCCGGGTGCGCGCGCGAATGCGCCGAAGCGCAGAGCAAGGACGTCGGCATCATCGCGACCGAGCAGGGCTGGAATCTCTACGTCTGCGGCAACGGTGGGATGTCCCCGCGGCACGCCCAGCTGCTGGCAGGCGACCTCGATGACGAGACACTGATCCGCTACATCGATCGCTTCCTGATGTTCTACATCCGTACCGCGGACCGCCTGCAACGCACCGCGCCATGGCTGGAGGCGATGGACGGTGGACTCGATCACCTGCGCGAGGTCGTGTGCAACGACTCGCTCGGGCTGGCCGAGGAGTTCGAGGCGGCCATGGAACGCCATGTCGACGGCTACGCCTGCGAATGGAAGGGCGTGCTGGAGGACCCCGAGAAGCTCTCGCGGTTCGTGTCGTTCGTCAACGCACCGGACGTGGACGATCCGACCATCACCTTCACCGAGCGCGCCGGCCGGAAGGTGCCCGGCGCCACTGATATCGGGATGCCGAAGATCCGCGGATTCCAGGAGGCGAAATGACAGTGCTCGACGATCGCAAAGACGCTTCCGCACCGAACCTCTCGGAGTGGACGACGGCCTGTCGATACGACTTCCTGATTCCTTGCCGCGGGGTCGCGGTGCTGCTGCCCGGCGGCGCGCAGGCGGCGCTGTTCCGCCTCGATGACGGCTCGCTGCACGCGGTCGGAAACATCGACCCGTTCTCCGGTGCGGCCGTGGTCTCCCGCGGGATCGTGGGCGATCGCGGTGGCCGGGCGACCGTGCAGTCACCGATCAAAAAGCAGGCCTTCGCGCTCGACGACGGTAGTTGCCTCGATGACGCGGAGGTGTCGATCCCGGTGTACCGGACCCGGGTCACTCCGGGTGGGTTCGTTCAGATCGCAGCCTGATCCTGATCGGTGGCCCGGCTCCAGTGGGCGTCGCGCCCCTGGAGCTTGCGGCGCTCGACGTCTCCGCGCCGTTCCAGGACCGTCAGGTTGCGGTAAACGGACTCGATTACGACGGGTGCACGGAAGTGTTCGTGCATGTCGTCACGTAGCTGTGCGGTCGTCATCGGCCGTGACGTGCGTTCCAGCGCATTGAGCAGGTGCTGACGCAGACGTTCGGCCGGGACCCGGTCACCGGGTCGCACTGCCGTGCGCGTCGTCTCGACGGGCTGCGCCCGCCGGTGTTGTCACCTGCACCTTTGTCTCTACTCCCGCCGAATCGTCCGATGATCGCGCTAACGATAGCTGAGTTTTCGGCCCGTATCTGACACCGCGATCCGTCGGCAAACGGTCCTGAGGCTAGTTACCCCGGCAACTACCTGCACAGAGGCGGTTTCGGGAAGGAATTTGCCAGAATTGCACGGTCGGGACATTGTTCAAAGCTGTGGTGCGTATCTCCCTGGCTAACTAGAATAGTTCGCTGGGTGTGTTTAGACTCCCTCGCAAGGAAGCGTCGTCAGAGGGGCTGACAAGGGATGTTTGCGCGTTCGGTATTGAATTTGGTGGGGGCGGCAGCGATGCTGGGCGCACTCGGGGCAACGTTTGTGCCCTTGGCCTTGAATGCTGTGGATCGCGCCGGTCAACCCATTCCATGCGGTAACGGAGCGCGACCGGATTACTCGGTTGCCGCTCAGCAGGACCGGCTCAACCTGGATCAACACACGCTCGCCGGACCGGGTTTCATGGCCAGTGATTACGTCGAGCAATGTTCGGCGATGGTCGGTGCGCGCCGCTCGGCGGCCTTCTCGGTGGCGGGCGCCGGCGGCGCACTCATCCTCGTGGGTTGCGCCGGACCGCTCATCGCGCGGTCGATCCGCCTACGCCGCGGCCGGCAGGCTCAGTACCCCGGCGCGGCGGAACCGGTTCGCAATCAGCCGGACCATTCCGGGATGGGTGCCCAGCGGTTCACTTACGAGGTCGGCGCCGGATTCACGCAGCCGGTCCTGGAAAAGCCCATCGGCGAGCAGGTAGGACGCCACAGCTACGCGGCGATGGCTGCGGCCGCGCTGCGCGGCGACGGCTTCGGCCACACTAGGCGCGCCGGTGGCGGCGAAGGCCAGTTCTACGCGGTCGCCGGTCACCGCTGACAGCAGTGCGGCGGTGCGCCGCAGGTCCGACTGCGCGCTTCGATCGGAGGTTCCGGCCGCTGCGAGAATCACGGAATCGCCAGGTCGCCAACCTGATTCGATGAGCCGGTCGGCCAGCACGCGGACGGTGCCGGGGCATGGGCCCAGCGGCTGGGTGACAGTGACGGCGGGGTGTTCGCTGGCTGCCACATGGGTGGGCACGTCGACTCGGACGTGGTATCCGGCGGCCAGAAATGCGGGCACCACCACGGCCGGGCAGTCCGTCGGAAGAGATGCGAGTACTTCGCTCGGTGTGGGGCCCACCACGTCGACGAAGGAGACGTGTACGGGCCGGCCCAGCATGTCGGACACCCGTGCGGCGAGATCGCCGATCATCGCCACCCCGCCGGGCTTGCGGGTTCCGTGTGCGACCAGGACCAGACTCATCGCGCCCGCGCCATCTCGGCTTCGTCCACGGCCAGGCGATAGCCCCGCTTGACGACCGTAGACACGATGTTCTTGTCTCCCAACGCGGTACGAAGCCTCAGCACTGCGGTTTCCACGGCGTGGGTGTCGGTGCCGGTGCCCGGCAGCGCGCTGAGCAGGTCGAACCGCGACACCACCGCACCGGGGCGGTGAGCCAGTGCCCGGATGGTGGCCATCGCGGCCGGGGACAGCGACTTGACCGTGCCGTCGACCACGACGCAGGTGCCCCGGATCTCGAGGGTGTGCCCGGCGACTCGGACGGTGCGGGCTTGCAGCAGTGGCAGTTCGTCGGTGATGTGACGGGCCAAGGCGCCCAGCCTCATTCGTTCCGGCGACGAGGTCGGCACCCCGAGCCGAACCAGGGGCCGGGCGGTGACCGGACCGACACACATGGCATGCACATCGGAGCGCAGCGCCGCGAGCACCCGGTCGGCGATATCCATCTCGGTGGCCCGCATCAGCACGGAGGCCACTGCCATGGCCGAGGTGAAACTCACTGCGTCGTAGCGGCGTTCGGCGATTCCGGTGACCATCTGGTCGAATTCGCCGTCCCGCGGCGCCGGGTGCCAGCGGTAGACCCGGATCGGTACCACCTCGGCGCCCGCACTGCGCAATTCGTCGAGGAACTCGGGGAACGGATCCCACTCGTCGGTGGCTCCGTGCAGCTGGACGGCGATGCGTTGTCCCGCGACGCCCTGCTCGATGAGGTAGCGCAGCACTTCCCGGGAGGATTCCGATTCGGGCGACCATTCCTCGGGCAGGCCCGCGGCCCGCAACGCTCCCGTGGCCTTGGGGCCACGGGAGACGATGCGGGCTTTGCTCAGCGCGTCGGTGAGCTCGGCGGCCAGGCCCCAGCCGTCGGCCGCGGCGAACCAGCCGCGGAAACCGATGCCTGTGGTCGCCACCACGATGTCCGGTGGGACGTCGATCAGCGACGCGGTGTGGGCGCGCAGTTCATCGTCGTCGGGCAGCGGAACCATCGTGATGGCGGCCGCACTGGTCACCGTCGCGCCACGCCTGGTCAGCAGCGCGCTCAGTTCGTCGGCACGTCGGGCGGAGGTCACCGCCACACGAAAACCGGTGAGCGGTGCCCAGTCGGGCTCGTTCATGTGTCCAGTGAAGGCATCTCGTGTTTCCAAGTGATTAACCGACCATTGCCGAGGCGTGTCGGTCTTCGGGGGCCGGTGTGACGCCCGTCGCAGCCGGCCGCCGGACGTAGCGGAACCAGGTGCAGGCCGAGGCCACCAGATAAAAGGCCAGGAAGATCAGGAACGCCGCGGTGGCCGATCCGCTGGTCAGGTAGGACTGGCGCAGCGCCAGGTTGATGCCCACGCCGCCCAGGGCACCGATGGCACCGGCGAATCCGATCAGCGCGCCCGACATCGACAGCGACCACCGCTGCCGCTCCTCTTCGCTGACCTGCAGGGAGTGGCTGCGGGCCTCGAAGATGGACGGGATCATCTTGTAGACCGAGCCGTTGCCCAGGCCACTGAGCAGGAACAGGGCGATGAATCCGACCACGTAGCCGATCATCATGAGGCTGTTGGCCGCACCGGCGGTGTGATCGTCGAACATGCTGATCCCGACCAGCAGCCCGGCCGCCAGGATCATGCCGGCGAACACCGCCAGGGTCACGCGGCCGCCACCGATCCGGTCGGCCAGCTTGCCGCCGTACACCCGGGACACCGAGCCGAGCAGCGGGCCGAGGAACGCGATCTGCGCGGCGTGCAGCGAGGCCTGCGCCGCGGTCTGGCCGCCGGCGGCGAAGTTGATCTGCAGGACCTGGCCGAAGGCGAACGAGAAACCGATGAAGGATCCGAAGGTACCGATGTAGAGCAGCGAGATCACCCAGGTATCACGTTCTGCCAGAATGGCTTTCATCGCGCCCAGGTCGATCTTGTGCTGCTCGAGGTTGTCCATGTTGAGCGCCGCGCCGATTCCGGCCACGGCCAGCGCCACGAGGTAAATGGCACACACCCAGTACGGGGAACGGTTACCCGCGGTCGCGATCACCAGCAGCCCGACCAGCTGGATCATCGGCACGCCGATGTTGCCGCCGCCGGCGTTGAGCCCCAGTGCCCAGCCCTTGAGCCGTTGTGGGTAGAACGCGTTGATGTTGGTCATCGACGAGGCGAAGTTGCCGCCGCCGAAGCCGGCCAGGGCCGCGCACAGCAGGTAGGGCCACAGCGGCAGGCCCGGATTGGCCAGCAGCACCATCGTTCCGACGGTGGGGATCAGCAAGACGAAGGCCGAGAAGACCGTCCAGTTCCGGCCGCCGAAGGTGGCGGTGGCCAGCGTGTAGGGGATGCGCAGGCAGCCGCCCACCAGGGTGGCGGTGGCGCCCAGCAGGAACTTGTCCCCGGCCGAGAAGCCGTACACGGCCTCCGGCATGAACAGCACCATCACCGACCAGATGGACCAGATGGAGAAGCCGACATGCTCGGCGAACACCGACCAGATCAGATTCCGTCGCGCGATGTACTTGTTGCCGGCTTCCCAGGCCACGGTGTCCTCGGGATCCCAGTTGGTGATGCGATTCGACTTCAGCAATGTGGGCATGGCGCAAAAGTAGGAAGCGATTATTGCGCAGGCGCTCCCCGCGATGACCCGGCCGTGAAATTCCGCTCACCCGCTCACCTACATGGATGTGAGCCTGTGCTTACAGGTGGTTACCAAACGTCGCCGTTGCGCCAGTCGCAGGTGATCTCGGCTGTGGTGTCGAGTTCCAGGCCTACCGGCAAGTCGACCGGCAGCACCAAGACCGACCGGTCGTCCTCGGGAGTGCGTGTCACGCCGGAAGGCTGCAGCACCGAGGTGGGGCCCTGCCAGGGCACCCAGCCGCGGGCGAGGTAGATGTCTCTGGCGGACTCCGACGAACTGAGCGCGCCGAGTTGGTAGGCCCCACGCAGGACCTGTTCGACGGCGTCCATCACGGCCGTGGCCAGACCTTGACCGCGCCAATCTTCGCGCACCGCCACGGCTTCCACGTAGCCGCAGCGCAGTGCGGTGTCACGGTAGATCAGGCGCCGCTGAACCACGGCGGCGTGCGCGATCAGGGCGCCGTGATGGCAGATGAACGCGTGCATGCCGCCGAGGGCGTGTTCCCAGTCGGCGTCGCTGAAGTCGCCCTCGAACGCCTCGATGACCATGCGTCTGGCGCCTTCGCGGGTCTCGTGGTCGAGATCGGCGGTATGGACCAGGCGCGCGGTGTGCAGGATCCCGCCTCGGACGGACGGCGAACTGACATCCTGGATGGGCACACCCATGTTCTACCAGCGCCGCGCGCCGGTGTCTCTACGTTGTCCTCGACTAGCCCTCGAACGGGCGGCGGGGGTGCGCCCAGTGCAGTCGCACGGTCTGGCCGGGCCGTGCCTGGCCCAGCTTGTCGATGTCTTCGTCGGTCACCACACCGATCACCGGGTAGCCGCCGGTGACGGGGTGGTCGGGCCCGAGGATCACCGGAAAACCGTTGGGCGGTATCTGAATTGCTCCACGGGTCGCGCCCTCGCTGGGCAGTTGACGATCCGGCCAGCGGTAGTCGAGCGGCATGCCCACCAGGCGCATGCCCACCCGGTCGCTGCGGGTGGTCACCAGCCAGTTGGTGCGGATCAGCACGTCGGGGTCGACGAACCAGTCGTCGCGCGGCCCGGGCACCACATTGAGTTCCAGCACGTCATCGCTGATCGAGGCGACCGGGGCCTGGTCCGTCTCGGGCAGGTCGGCGGTGTGCTCACCGACCGGAAGGATGTCGCCGGGCTGCAGCGGCGCCGGCCCGATCGCCGACATCACGTCGTAGCTCCGCGAACCGAGGACCGGTTCGACGGCGATGCCGCCGCGCACCGCCAGATAACTGCGCAACCCCGAGTGCGGTGCGCCAAGCGAGATCACCTCGCCGGCGTGCACATGGTGAATGCTGTTGGTGCCGAACGGGACCCCGTTGACGGCGGGGTCAGTATCGGCGCCGGTGACCGCGATGGAGACATCCCCGCCGACCACTCGTGCGGAGAATCCGCCGAACATCACCTCGATGGTGGCGTGCTCACCGGGGTTGGCGACCAGTCGGTTCGCCAGCGTGTGGGCCCGGCGGTCGGCGGCACCTGAGCGGGTGACACCGAGGTGGGCCATGCCGGGGCGGCCGAGATCCTCGACCAGGGCCAGCGGTCCGGTACGCAGAACTTCCAATGTCGTGGTCATGGTGTCCTCCTCGCCGACTAGCTCGTCGCCCGGAACTGCACCCACGTACCGGGGGTGAGCAGTGCGGGTTGGTCCCGATGTACGTCGAACAACACCGCGTCGGTGCGTCCGATCAACTGCCAGCCGCCGGGCGACTGTCGCGGGTAGATGCCGCTGAACTCGCCGGCCAGCGCCACCGCACCGGCCGGAACGCTGGTGCGGGGTTCGGCTCGGCGGGGTACCTGTAGTCGTTCGTCGCCGCCGACGAGGTAGGCGAATCCGGGCGCGAAGCCCATGAATCCGACCTGCCACGGGGTGCCGGTGTGTGCCGCGATCACCTGTTCGGGGGTCATCCCGGTCAGTGCCGCGACGTCCTGCAGGTCCTCACCGTCGTAGACCACATCGATGGTCACGTCGGCCTGACCCACCGGGCGGACCGGCGCCGATCCGGGTTGCAGCCGCAACTTGCCCAGCCGCTGCCGGGTGGGTGCCTGGTAGCGGGGATCGGCCAGTTTGATCAAGATCGTGCGTGACGCCGGCACGATGTCGATCACACCGAGTAGTTGGGCCGCCGTGAGAGTGGCGGTCCACGCCAAAACATCGGCAGTGCTGTCGAACTCGAGCAGCAGAGCCTGATCGCCATAGTCGCGGGCGGTGCCTGGGCTCAGGCTGGGTCCCGTCGCGTCCATCACCTCTGATGTCACACTCATGACCTGAAGCTACCCGTCGGTAGCTAAGAAAGCGCCGGCTCTATGAACCTTGCCAGAGGTGCCTTATCGAAGCCTCACACGGCGAGCTGATACGTGGGTTCACGACGCTTGATGGCGGCGATCACGCGGTAGGTGATCGGCAGCATGATCACCTCGACCGCGGTCTTGTAGACCCAGCCCAGCGCCGTGTAAGTGACGAAGTCGCCGAAGGTGTTGATGCCGATCGCGCTGGCCGCGATGGCGCAGAAGACCAGGGTGTCTCCCAGCTGGCCGGCGAAGGTGGATCCGACCAGGCGGGCCCACAGGTGCTTCTCCTTGGTCCGTTCCTTGATGGCGACGACGACCCAGGCGTTGATGGTCTGCCCGACGATGAACCCGGCCAGGCCTGCCACGATCAACTGGGTGTAGGCGCCGACGATGTTCTCGAAGTGTTCCTGGTTGGTGTAGAAGTCGGCCGCCGGAAGGTAGACGGTGATCCAGAATGCCAGTGCGGCAAGGGCGTTCATCGAGAAACCGAGGAAGATCGCGCGGCGTGCGGCCTTGAATCCGTACACCTCGGACAGCACGTCGCCGATCACGTAGGTCAGCGGGAAGACGATGAATCCGCCGTCGGTGATGATCGACCAGTTGCCGATGATCGGTCCGAAGGCGACGCCCTTGGTGGCGGTGACGTTGGAGATGATCACCAGGGCCGTGAAGACCGCGACCAGCGCCGGATAATAGGCCGAGCCGACGATGGCCGTGCCGCGGTGTTCGAGGTTTCCCTTGGTGCTTGTCACCCGGTCATCTTGTCAGGTCAGTGCCTGGTTGAGCAGGGGCGGCAGCTGGTCGGCCACCACGGGGTAGGACAGCGGCGAGGCGAACGCGATGGCGCCGGCCAGCTCCTTCGGGGTGAAAATGTGCCGCTTGCGGGTGGTCGCCTTGAGTTCGGCGATCGCGGGATCGGCGAGCAGCGCGTCGCGTTCCTGATCGCTCTCGGTGGTCCAGATCAGCACATCGGCGGCGTCGAGCACCGCGGCGATGTCCGATCGCGGGATCAGTGCGGGTGTCGGCGGCACCTCGAAGCCCATCTGGGTGAGGAACTCGGTGCGCCATCCGGTCTGGGTCTGCACGCTGTCGCGGAACAGGGTGCCGCCCAGCAGCATGGCCTTCTTACCGGCGAATCGCGGATTGTTGGTGGCCACCGCCTTGAACTTGTCGTCCACACCGGCGATCAGGCCGGCCATCGCGTCCTTCTGGAACACGGCCTGTCCGATGAGGGTGGCCTGGTCGCGCCATGGTTCGAAGAATGCATCGGGTCCGGACTGCGCGATGGTGGGGGCGATCTCGGAGAGTTTGGCGTAGGTATCGGAGTCGAGGCCGGCATTGGTGGCCACGATCAGATCCGGTTTGAGCGCCGCGATCTCATCGACCTGGATGCCGTCGGTCAGCCCCAGCACCGTGGGCTGGGCGCCACCGAGTTTCGGTTGCGCCCAGGGCCACACCGCATACGGCTCGCCCCCGAACCATTCGGTCGTCGCGATCGGGACGACGCCGAGGGCCAGTAGGTCGTCCTGTTCGGTGAATCCCGCGCTCACCACCCGTTGTGGTGGTCCCGGGATGGTGGTGTCGCCGAAGAGGTGGCGGACGGTCACCGAACCGTCCTTCGCGACTTCGCCGGGCTTTTGCGTGCTACATGCGGCGACCAGGGCCATCCCAGCGGTGACCGTGAAAAACCCTCGCCGTGACCAGGTTGTCGGCACTTAGCCAGGGTAACGGCTACCCCGTGCCGAAGCTCCCGAACAAACCGCCGAACAACAGGGAGGCCAGCCCGAGCGCTGCGACGATGTTGACCACGGTGGCCGCCGCGAACAGGGCGATCGGCCGCCAGCCGGCTTCTTTGAGGCCGCGTAGCGAGAACTCCAGCCCGATCGCCACGAAGGCAAAGATCAGGAACCAGGTCCGCAGGTCGTTCACGGTCGCGATCGCGGTCTTGCCGTCGGCTGCGAACTGCAGGTAGAGCGTGCCGATGATCGACGCGGCGATGAAGCCGAGCACGAATTTGGGGAACCGGTCCCAGAATTCACGCAGCGACGGGCGTGCCACGGCGGGGTCCGGGTTGTCCGACTGGCGCTCGACCTTGAGGGCGAAGTACGCGGTGAGGGCGATGGCGACGATGCCGATCAACGCGTTCTGGGTGGTCTTGACGATGGTGGCGATCTGAAGTGCCTGCTCGCCGGCGATGGTGCCGGCGGCGGCCACGGCCGCGGTGGTGTCGATGTTGCCGCCGATCCAGGCGCCGGCGACGGCGTCGGACAGCCCGAACACGTCGGCCAACCACGGCAGCAGGAAGATCGAGGGCAGGGCGAACACGATGACGAGCGACGCGGCGTAGGCCAGCTGTTCTTTCCGGGCCTGCACCGCACCGGCGGCCGCGATGGCGGCGCTCACCCCGCAGATGGAGACCGCTGAGGCCAGCAGTGCCCGCAGCTTGTCGTCGAGGCCGAGCCGTCCGCCCAGCCACCAGGTGAACCCGAAGACGATCGAGATCAGCAGCAGGGCTTGGATGATCGCCGGTCCCGCGGCGGTGGCGAGCACCTTGAGGTTGATCGACGCTCCCAGCAGCACCAGGCCGGTCTTGATGAAGAACTCGGTGCGGAAGCCTTGAGACAGAACATCTCTCAATGCGAACCTGGCCAGGATCGCGTTGCCGATCAGTCCGAGAGCGATTGCGTAGACCGGGAATTCGACCGATTTCGCGATCTTGGCCAGCGGTGTTCCGGCGGCCCAGGCCGGAACCTGGCTCTCCAGGAAGCGCGTCGCCGCACCCAGCGCGATGACCACCAGCACACCGGCCACGGCGTAGCCGATCTTTGGCGAGCGCTGTTCGGCGCGTTCCTCGGTGCTGGTCATGGGATCACGCTGCCGGGGACGGCGCCGACGAGCACGAGGGTCAATAGGGTGAGGCCGACGATCACGGCCAGCCAGTCTTCGTTCACGCGCGTCAGGCTAGGTAGGTGCAAATGCGCCGGGGAGCCTTGCGATCTCCGCGAATACAACCGGTTACGAACGGTGTGCGTCCTGGCAGGGGACCGGTTATTGTCGATCCCGCATATAGGGCGTCCTCGGGATCTATTCTCGGCCTACGGGGACCTACTGAGGAGTGGTCATGCGGAGCACGTGGCGTCCAGTGTTACTCGGATTGGCCAGTTTGACTGTGCCGATCGCGATTGTCTCCGCACCGCCCGCCGCCGCTGATTGCGTCGATGCCGGCGGTTCCACGGTGTGCGCGCAGGGCAATGTGCGCGGCGGAGGTCCGACGCCGCCGAAAGCCGGTCCCTATTACCCGTATCCGTGTGCCAACGACTGGTACTGCGGTGACTGGGGCCTCGAGATCAATCTCGACCCCGGCCGGCCTGACAATGGCGGCGGTGGCGGCGGCGGTTGGCGCCCCGGACGTCCGTGAGCCTCAGCTCAGTTATCCGAGTCGACTTAGGAGCCACGATGTTCTCCCGTGTGATAGCCGCCGGCGCAATCAGCTTGTCGCTCTTGGCCGTTGGTGCACCCGTCGCCGCTGCAGAAGAGCCGAACTGCACCGCCGCCGACCTGGCCGGCGTGATGGCCGGGGTCCGTGCGTCCACCTCGGCCTATCTGTTCACCCATCCCGAGGTCAACGCGTTCTTCACCAGCCTCAAGGGGCAGTCGAACGAGCAGATGGCCGATTCGGTGCGCGTCTACCTCGAGGACAAGCCGCAGATCCGTGCCGAGCTGACCGGCATCCGGCAACCGGCGATCGATTTCCGTAACCGCTGCGGCGGGTAGACGGCTACGGCTGAGCCAATCCGCGCAGCAGCACCGCCAGTCCGTACTCGAATGCATCGTCGGCGCGTGCCGGCCGGGGCGCGCCGGTAGCCAGCGCGGCGGTCAGCTCGGGGCCGACGACGGCGCCGGCTTCCCAGGGTTGGTCGGGGGCGGTCAGGTCGAGGGCGGATCCCAGTACGTAGTTGTCGACCAGGGTGATGATCCGCAGCGTGTCGGTGGGGCTGAAGCCGGCGCGGGTCAGGGTGACCGCCAGCGCGTTGTACATCGTGAGGGCCTGGCTGCTGTTGACGGCATGTGCGGTGAGCAGCGGAATCAGCCGCGGGTAGCGGGCGAAGCTGTTGCGGTATGAGCGCATGATGTCGGCCAGGATCTCGGCCCATGGCCGGTCGGCGTCGATGTCGGGCAACTCCACTTCCGACATCGCCCGTTCGCGGAGTAGTTCGACGATCTGCTCGCGTCCGGACACGTGGTTGTACAGCGATGATGGGCTGACCTTGAGCCTGCGGGCGAGTTCGGGAATGGTGAATCCGCCGGTTGTGTTGACGAGATCCATTGCTGCACTGGCGATTCGGTCCATTGACAGGATCGGTATCGACGGACGCCCCATGATCAGTTCCCCCTAGATTTCGTCTCACCGCTTTACAACTGGTGGTCTGCATCACACAATAAACGAATTCCATTCGCTTTAGGAGTTCGATGACCAGGTTCACCGCCGCCGCCCGGGTGCCGCTGTCGCGCCGTGCTGCCGTACGGCCGCTGCGCGGTGGCGGCGTTCCTGCCCGAGAAATAGGACTTTCGTGACGTCACTCTCCCCGCCCGACAAGACTGCGGTGCTCTTCCACAACGGTGTGGTCTGGACGCCCACGATGACCACCGATGCGCTGCTCATCGCCGATGGCGTGGTGCGGGCAGTCGGCGAGGACGCTGTGGCGGCAGCAGCCGTCCGGAAGGTCGACCTCGAGGGCGGCTTCCTGATGCCGTCGTTCGGTGACGGCCATGCACATCCGCTGTTCGGCGGTCTGGAGTCGGCAGGCCCGGCCGTCCGGCCCTGCCGGTCGGTCGACGAAATCGTGGCGGCGGTGAAACTGTTCGCCGACTCACACCCGGATCAGGACTGGATCGTCGGCGCATCCTACGACGGCAGCCTCGCCCCGGGTGGCCTGTTCGACGCGCGCTGGCTCGACGCGGCGGTCCCGGACCGGCCGGTGGTGTTGCGCGCCTGGGACTATCACACCTTCTGGGTCAATTCGGTTGCCCTGCAACGCGCCGGTATCACCGCTGACACGCCCGAGCCGGTGCTCGGTGAGATTCCGCGCCGCGAGGACGGCTCACCGCTGGGCACGTTGCGCGAGTGGGGTGCCACCGACCTGATCACCGCGGTCATGCCGGCCCTTGACGAGGATGTCCGCATCGCGGCGTTGGGCACGGCCGCCGACTACTACCTGGCGCGCGGCGTGACGTGGGTTCAGGACGCCTGGGTCGAGCCGGCAGAGCTGGACACCTACCTCGCGGCGGTCCGGCAGGGCGCCTTGCGCATGCGGTTCAATCTGGCGTTCTATGCCGACCCGCGCCACTTCGACACGCAGGTGACGCAATACGCTGCGGCCAGGGATCGGGTCCAGGCCGCGGGCTCACCCCTGCTGACCGCGCAGACCGTCAAGTTCTTCGCCGACGGGGTGGTCGAGAACGAGACCGGTGCGCTGCTGGAGCCGTACTGCTCGGGCCTGCATTCGCACGGCATGCAGCTGTGGGAGGGTGACGCGCTGGCCGAGGCGGCCAAGAAAGTCGACGATCTCGGACTGCAGATCCACATCCATGCCATCGGCGATGCCGCGGTCCGCCAAGCGCTGGACGCCATCGAATACGTTGCGCGGCACAACGGTCCGCGAGACCGGCGGCCCGTGATCGCGCACGCGCAGCTGGTGGACGACGCCGATCTGGGCCGGTTCGCCGAGCTGGGCGTGATCCCGAACATGCAGCCGCTGTGGGCACAGATGGATGCCCTGATGACGGTGCTCACCATTCCCCGCCTCGGAGCGCAGCGGGCTGATCGGCAGTACCGGATGCGCACGCTGGAGAGTTCTGGTGCGGCGCTGGCGTTCGGATCGGATTGGCCCGTGTCCTCGGGTGCGCCGCTGGACGGTATCGCCGTCGCGGTTTCGCGGTGCACATCCGAGGGGGAGCCGACGGGTGGCTGGACGCCGGAAGAGATTCTCCCGATTGAGCACGCGCTGTCCTCCTACACCACTGCGGTGGCGTATCAGGCGTTTGCAGAAGAGAATTGGGGCCACATCGGGCCCGGTGCGAGTGCTGACCTGGTGTGGTTGGACCGTGATCCGAGGTACCTCGCCCCATCTGAGCTTCCCGCGGTGACGGTGCGCGCCACCTATCTGCAGGGCACGCAGGTCTATTCGGCCGCGGAATGAGAGGAACTGGCATGTCCGATGTGGCTGAAGTGACCGAGGGGCGGCTGCGCCGAGCCTTGGGGCTGCCGTCGCTGGTGCTGTTCGGTCTGGTCTACATGGTGCCGCTGACGGTGTTCACCACCTACGGCATCGTCACCCAGACCACCGGCGGCCGACTATCGGTCGCGTACCTGGTGACGCTGGCCGCCATGGTGTTCACCGCCCGGTCATACGCCGTGATGGCCGTCGCCTATCCGGTCGCGGGGTCGGCATACACCTACACGCAGAAGACGTTCGGCGCTCCGGTCGGATTCCTCGCCGGATGGTCGCTGCTGCTGGATTACCTGTTCCTGCCGATGATCAACTACCTGGTGATCGGGATCTATCTGAATGCGGCACTGCCTGCGATTCCGCCATGGGTATTCGTCGTTCTGTCCATCGCCGTGGTGACGGTGCTCAACGTCGTCGGCATCGTGTCGGTCGCCAGGGCCAACTTTGTCATCATCGCGGTGCAGGCGATCTTCATCGTGACATTCCTGGTGCTGGCCTGCTCCAAGGTGTTGAGCCTGGGCGCGCTCGATCTGATGGCGCCGTTCCACGGTGATGGCAGCGCGACGGGTTTCAGTCCGGTCCTTGCCGGTGCGGCGATCCTGTGTCTGTCGTTCCTGGGATTCGACGCGGTGTCGACCTTGTCCGAGGAAGCCAAGGAGCCCAAACGGTCTGTGCCGCAGGCGATCATGATCGCTACGCTGGTCTCGGGTGTGATCTTTGTTGTGCTGTCCTACCTCGGACAGCTGGTGTTCCCGTCCAACCAGTTCGCTGATGTCGAGTCCGGATCTCTGGACCTGATGCTGGCCGCGGGCGGGCAGTTCCTGCAAACCTTCTTCACTGCGGCCTATGTCGCCGGTGCGCTCGGATCCGCCATCACGTCGCAGGCCTCGGTGGCGCGAATCCTGTATGCGATGGGCCGCGACGGCATCCTGCCGCGGCAGTTCTTCGGTCACGTCTCGGCACGGTTCGCCACCCCGGTGTACGCGATCCTGGCGGTGTCGGTGGTGTCGCTGCTGGCCACCGTGATCTCGTTGTCCACGCTGGCTTCACTGATCAGTTTCGGTGCGCTGGTGGCGTTCTCGGTGGTCAACCTGACGGTGATCAAGCATTATTTCGTGGACCAAGGGGAGCGCGACGGCATCCAGGTGGTCGGCAACCTCGTGCTGCCCCTGATCGGCTTCCTGTTGACGGTGTGGCTGTGGACGAGTCTGTCCGGGTTCACCCTGATCGTCGGGTTGTGTTGGTTGGCAGTGGGATTCGTGTGGCTGGCCGGGGTTACCCGTGGTTTCCAGCGGCCGACGCCGGTGCTGGACATGAAGGAGTAACCCCGGCCCGCCTCAGCGGTCAGGCGACGTTGATGGTGACGTCGATGTTGCCGCGGGTCGCCTTCGAGTACGGGCAGACCTGGTGCGCGTCATCGGCGATGGCCTGGGCGGTCTCTCGATCGACACCGGGGATGGTCACGTTGAGGCGCGCCCGCAGGGAGAATGCCCCGTCGGTGTTGAGCAGGTCTACCTCGGCATCCACGGCGGTCTCGGCGGGCAGCTTCACGTTGTGCTTGCCCGCGGTCAGGCCCATGGCGCTCAGGAAGCACGCCGACCAGCCGGCCGCGAACAACTGCTCGGGGTTGGTGCCGGTGCCCTTGCCGCCGGGCGGCGTGAGCTGGATGTCCAGGTTGCCGTCGGAGCTGTAGGACTCGCCCTGCCGCCCGCCGGTGGTGTGGGTCTGGGCGGTGTAAAGCACGTTGTCGGTCTGGCTGGTGGTCACGTCGTTCTCCTTCGTGTGGATATCTGGATCCAATTGGATGCGTTAGAGATGAACGCAGGATGCTCCACATTCCATCCCATCCGATTAAATCGGATCCGATATAATTTCGCCATGGCACCCGAGGCTCCGCAGCTCTCCGATTTCCTGTGCTTCGCCGTCTACTCGGCCAACCTCGCCTACGGCAAGGCCTACAAGCCGATCCTGGACGCCAAAGGCATCACCTACACGCAGTACATCGCGATCGTCGCGCTCTCCGAACAGGACCACCAGACCGTGGGCAGCCTCGGCGAGAAACTGTTCCTGGAGTCCAACACGCTGACCCCGATCCTCAAGAAGCTCGAAGCGCTGGGATATGTCACGCGGCAACGTGATCCCAGCGACGAGCGTCAGGTCGTCGTCAGCCTCACCGACGCCGGCCGTGCGCTGCGCGAGCAGGCGTTCGAGATGGATCTCGTGGCGGCAACCGGTCTGTCACTGGACGAACTCAAGATCATGCAGCGAGGTGTCTCCACGCTCCGGGACAACCTCCGGAGACACATTCAGGACACTGCCTGACAGCTGTGCTGTTCGGGGACGACCAAGACCGGCCTCCTGGAATGCGCGACGACGGCGGCGGCCACACTGCCTTCCAAGTGGCCCAGCAAGCCGTCGCGCCGGTGCGGACCGACCACGATCAGGCTCGCGTTGTGCTCGTGGGCGGTCTCCACGATGCCCTTCCAAATCGGCGCGGATTCGACGGCTACCGCCTGGGCCGAGAAACCGGCCCGGGTGGCCAGCGATGCGCCATGGTCGGCGGTCCGCTGGGCGACCCGGCGTACTTCGGCGGCCTGATCGGCGTCGAAATGCGTGGTCTCGACCGGCGTGAAGCCGACATCGACGGGTTGCCAGACGCACACCACCAGCGCGTCGCGGTGCGCCGACAATTCGGCCGCGGCCTGCTCGATGGCGGACGCGGCTCGAGGTGTTCCGTCGTAGGCGAACAACACCGGTCCCGGCGAGAGGGGGAATGAACCTTGCTCTGCCGGCACCACAGACCGAGCCCGGTGGGGTGGAGTGACCGGAGCGGGCAGACCCGGACGCAGCCGCGCCAGAAGTGGCGGCGAGTACCAGGCCGGGGATTCGCCATCGAGGAACTGGTCGAGGTCGGGCGCCTGGGGCCGGGCGCCGCTGAGCGCGTAGACGGCCACGCCGAAGACGGCGCCGCCGACGGACAATCCGAATCCGACCCACAGGGCGTCGCCGGCACCCGCGGTGAGGCCGCCGGCCGCGGTGGCCGCGAAGTGGGCGAAGATCGGTGCCACCATGAAGGCGGCCACGGCCCGCAACAACTCGATGATCGCGAACACGCGCTGAAGGCTGTTGGACTGCAGGGAGAAACCGGCGACGAACAATGCGGGGGCCACCGTGGCGCCCAGTGCCAGTCCGGTCAGCGCCGAGGCGAGCAGGGCGAGTGGCTGGTTCGCCGGGATGGCGAGCCGGAACACCACGATCCCCGCGGCGAGCAGCGCCATGCCGACGAGTGGCAGGTAGTGCATCGCTCGCTTGGAGATGACAGCTCCGAACACGAAGGCCATCACGATGGCGCCGCCGAGTTCCGGGAGGAACAGCAGTCCGACCCGGACCGGACTGTAGGTCTGCATGAAGACCTCGGCGGTCAGTGCGGTTGCCGCCACCGACGCGGCCGCCGCGAAGAGGGCGACGCCGACGCCGGCGACCGGGATCGAACTCGTCAGCATCGTGCGGACGGTCAGCAGCGGGCGGGCCGACCTGAACTGGTAGACGATCAGCACCACGATCAGCGCCAGACCACCGAGCATCGGCACGATCACCGCGGGATCGGTGAAGGCGTGGCTGGTGAGTTGTGAGGCGCCGATGAACGCCGCGGCACAACCGACCGACGCCAGGCCGATGGCGCGCAGGTCGCGTGGTGCATCGAGATCGGCGGGCGGTGCATCCTCGAACGTGAGGGCGGCCATGACCAGGGCCAGCAAGGCGATCACGGCGACAATCCAGAACAGCGGTCGCCAGGCGTTGGCCTCGGCCTGTACGCCGCCGATGAACGGGCCGAGGGCGACGGCACCGAACACGCACATGTTCATGATCACGGCGGTGTTGCGAAGTTTGTCTCGGGGGAAGCCGATGGTCAGCGGTGGTGCGGCGGCAATCAGCAGCATGCTGGTGGCCAGTCCTTGCAGGATGTGCCCGCAGATGAACATGGGGCCGTTCAGCGCGGAGGCGGCGAGCACCGAGCCCACCACCAGCACCACCGCGTAGGCGAGCAGCATCCGGCGCTGGGGCAGGTGCTGGGCGAACTGGACCGCCAGGACGGTGCCGACGGCGTACGCCGCGTTGCCCAGGCCTGAGCCCAGGCTCATCGCCTGGGTCGACATATGCAGCTGTGCGGAGATGATCGGCACCAGCGGATCGACTGCGGCAGACAGTGCCAGGTAAGGGATCAAGGCCAAGGTGACCATGGCGGCCACCGCCGGATACCGGCCGGCGAGGGGTCCCTGGCGCATCAGCGCCGCCCGGTGCGGGCTGTCGGCAGTGCCTGGCGCTGCGGCGCCAGGTTCGGACAGTCAACTGATGAGTTCGATTGGCGCACGTGTCCGTTTAACCGCCCGCACCACAGGCGTTATTCCGTTGTCAGCGAGTTGATTCCGGATTGTGAACCGACTCACGAAAATTTGCATAGAGCAACGATGTGTTGTACAGCCCGACGGCTCCGACCGTGGCGTTCCTGCACGCGTTCACCCCGGTTTTCGTGCATACGTGCCACGCTCGCGACCGGTGGTGGCTGATCCGCGACAGCTACGGCTTGAGCTGAACCTTGAGGTCTTCACCCGAGCGGGAGAACGCCCTGGCATACCCGTCGGCGGCGTCGTCCAGCGACATCGTGGTGGTGAAGATGCCCTCGACGTCGAGCCGGCCGGCCTGTAGCAGCGGGATCAGCTCCGGCCAGGTCTGCTGAACCGGCGCGGTGGTCAGTCGGATGGTCAGGCTGCGCAGGAGACAGGCCAGCGCGGGCATCGGGTAGGGCTGCAGATCATGCACACCGACGATGGACACCGTGCCGCCGGCGCGGACCGCGTCGATGGCGTCGTTGATCGAGGCGTCCATGCCCACCGCGTCGATGACGGAGTCCACGCCGAGGCCGCCGGTGGCCTCCCGGATTGCCTGTGCCGACGGCGGGGCGAACGTGACCGCACCCGAAGCCTCCGCGCGGTCACGCCTGGCCTCCACCGGGTCGACGGCGAAGATCTTTGCCGCGCCGAGGGTGATGGCACTGCGCAGGGCGCACATGCCGACCGCGCCCAAGCCGATCACCGCGACCGAGCCGCCGACCGGGATGTCGGCGCGTTTGGCCGCCGCCCAGCCGGTGGCCAGGTTGTCGGTCAGCAACAGGGCTTGTTCGGTGCTGATGCCCTCCGGCATCTTCAGCAGTTGGAAGTCCGCGGCCGGCACCGCAAGCAACTCGGCCTGGGCGCCGCCGAGGAATCCGGTGCCGAAGATCTGCGGGCCCTGCACACAGCGGATCGGATCGGATGTGGCGCAGCCACCGCAATGCCCGCAACCGGCCACCGAGGACACCAGTACCCGGTCGCCGACGGCGAATCCGGTTACCTCCGGGCCGATTTCGACGATTGTGCCGACGGCCTCGTGCCCGACCGACACCGGATCGACGATCGGGTAGTGGCCTTCCAGGAAATGCAGGTCCGATCCGCAGATCGAGGCGGCCTCGACCTTGACGACCGCCCCGTCAGGACCGGGCAGGACCGGGTCCGGCCGCAATTGGACACTGACCTCCCCAGAACTTTCCACGACGACTGCGCGCATGCTCAAGCCTCCTGCACTGTGAAGTCCGACCAGACGGGTTCGTCGATGGCGGAACGGTATTCGCTCAAGCGCCATGGGCTGACAGTGTGGATCTCACCGTCGGCGTTCTTGAAATACGAGTGCTTGACCGAGGGTTGTGCCCACACGGTCTGGCGGATCGCCTCCTGCGAGCGCCGGTGCCATTCCTTGGTCGGTTCGGGCAGCGGCTCCATGGTTTGCAAGCCCTCGGTGATCAGATGCTCCAGGCACTTGTTGATGTAGCGCATCTGCAGCTCGGAGTTGAGGATGAGGCTGCCGCCGTGGGCCAGGTGGGTGCCCGGGCCGTAGGTCATGAAGAAGTTGGGGAATCCGGGCACCGTGATGCCGCGGTAGGCGTAGGGACGCTGCCCCCAGGCGTCGTGCAGATCGATGCCGTCGCGTCCGGTGATGGTCATCGGGAACAGCACGTCGGTGGCACGAAAACCGGTGGCGTAGACGATGATGTCGGCGTCGTAGGTCTGGCCGTCGGTGGTGACGATCCCAGTCGGGGTGATGCGTTCGATGGGGGTGCGGACCAGGTCCACATTGTCGCGTTTGAGGGTGCCCAGCCAGCTGCCGTTGTCCTGCAGGGTGCGCTTGCCGGTGGCCGGATAGTCGGGCAACACCTTCGCCAGGAGTTCGGGGTCGTCGCCGACCTGGGTGCTGATCCAGTCGGTGAACATGATGCGGGCGATGGCGTTGATCTCGCTGACCGCATTGCCCTGGTCGTCATAGTCCGGGTCCACCCGCGCGGCGTCCAGGCCCTTGTCGGCTCCAGGCCACAGCAGCAGGAAGCGGTACCACCGGCCGTAATAGGGCAGGTGCTCCATCGCCCAGCGCACCCCGTCGGCGACGGGCTCGTGGTACATCGGGTTGGGGAACATCCACTGCGCGGTGCGCTGGAAGACAGCGAGGTGCTCGACCTTGTCGGCGATCGCCGGGGCGATCTGGAAGCCGCTGGCACCGGCGCCGATGAGGGCGACCCGCTTGCCGGTGACGTCCACGTCGTGGTCCCAGGCCGCGGAGTGAAACGCTGGTCCCGCAAAGGTTTCCGCGCCGGGGAAATCCGGGATCTGCGGCCGGTTGAGCTGCCCGACGGCGGTGATGACGGCATTGGCCCGCAGCGTTTCGGTTCCCGCTGCCGAGCGGACCGTGACGTTCCACATCGCGCCGTCCCACGCGGCCGAGACCACCTCGGTGTTCCACCGGATGTGGGGTTCCAGGTGATGGCGGTCCACCACATCGCGGAAGTACTGACGCAGCTCGGGCTGCTCGGCGAAGAAGTGGTCCCAGTGGTTGCTGGGTTCGAAGCTGTAACAGTAGAAGTGGTTGGCCACATCGACGCGCGCACCGGGATAGCTGTTCTCCCACCAGGTTCCGCCCGGGCCGGCGTTCTTCTCCACGATCGTGAAATCGATGTCGGCCTGCTTGAGGCGCACGCCGGCCAGCACCCCGGATTCCCCGCAGCCGATCACGACGACGCGAAAACCGTCGGTGTCCTCCAGGGTGGCGGGCCGACGTGGGTCGAGGCCTTCGAGGTCGAGCTCTTCGAGCATCAGCGGCACGTTGTCCTCATCGACGGGCTCGCAGGCCGCCCAGTCCATCATCTCCCGGACCACCTCGGCGGGCAGCGGGTCGGGGACCGGGCAGCCGCGGTCCCGGTAGTCGGCGATCACCGGTAGCGCGACCTCGCGGGCGCGCGCCTTGTCTTCCTCGCTCATGAAGCCCTGGACCTCGTTGAGGAACAGTCCGGCCTGTTTGAACTCGCGGACGAAGCGCGGGTCGCCGGTGATGTGCACGAGCGAAAGCAGCAGTGTCGGGATGCTGACCTGCTCCAATGCCGCTGCGATGTCGGCGTCGGACGTGGTGAACGGCTGGCCGACGTGAAAGCTCCGGGTCACGCGGCGTTACGCTACGCGTCGTAGCGTTATGTGACAAGGGGTTGTCATAGGCAGGCTGCTGCGGGCGGTCAGGGTTGCTGAACTGACGCGAGTTCTCGCAGGGCCGGCCGCGGGTTCGTGGTCGGCCCGCCGCCGACGATCTCAGCGGCAAAGTGGTCGGTGGCAAGGTGAGCTAGATGTACATGCCGCCGTTGACGCCGATGACCTGGCCGGTGATGTAGGACGCGCCGTCTGTACACAGGAAGGCCGCCGCGGCGGCGATGTCGTCGGGAGTTCCGTTGCGGCGCAGGGGAACCATAGTGGCCAGGATGTCCAAGTCGGGCACGGTGCCGACCTTGACACCTGCACGCGCCATGGGGGTGTCGACGATGGACGGCGGGATGGTGTTGACCGTAATGCCTTGGGGTGCAAGCTCGAAGGCAAGGGCTTTGGTGAGTGCGATGACGCCGCCCTTCGAAGCGACGTAGTGCGCGCGCTCAGGGGCGCCAGACAGGGCGCTCGATGAGGAGATGGTGACTATTCGGCCCCAGCCTGCGGATTGCATGTCGGGTACGACGGCTTGGATGCAGTTGAAGGTGCCGGTGAGGTTGACGGCGATGAGTCGGTTCCATTGTTCGGGCGTGATCTGCGTGATCGGTACTGGCACACCGACATCGATGCCGGCGCTGGTGACCGCGATGGCAATGGGGCCGAGTTCGCTTCGGACCGCCGCGACGGCTTCATGGACGGTCTCTCGATCGGTGACATCCACTTCGATGCTGATCGCCCGGGCTCCGGCGGCCCGTAGTGCTTCGGCGACGCTGTGGACCAGTGGCCCTTGGCGGTCAAGCAGTGCCACGGCGTGTCCGGCTCGGGCGAGGTGAGCACCGACGGCGGGCCCGATGCCGGAGGCTCCTCCGGTGACGACGGCGACCTTCGGGGCAGTGCAATCGACGATCTGACTCATGACGGGCGATGCTAGCGTGCCCGATCCGATTTTGTTAGGCAGTTGCCTAGTTACTCGGCGGCGCGGCCTCGTATCGGTCGAGATACTCGTTGACGAGCGCGACGGTCTTGTCATGTCCGGTGGTGATACCGAGACCGGACTCAAGGACCAGCAGGCGGCCGACCGCTGCGATCAGCACGGAGACCACTTCGGCCGGCAGCGGCTGGTCGTCTTGATGTTCGCGCAAGATGAAAGTGAGGGCGGCGACCTGGGCTTCGCGGAAGGCCTGCGCGCCGGCGGCGAGTTCGGCCTGAATCGCTTTGCGGTGGTTGCCCAGGGCCATGAACTCCATGATCAGCTGGACACCTCGCGGGTCGACCGTGAGGTCCCACAGCGCATGAAGCGGCTTCTTGGAGGCAAATGCCCGGCGCTGAACGTCCAAGGTGGTCTGGCTTCCGCGTCTGAGCACAGCCAGGTACAGGTCGTCCATGGTGGGGAAGTAGTAGTAGACGACCGCGCGTTGCACCCCGACCTTCTCGGCGACCCGTCGGGAGGTTGCGGCCGCATAACCCTCCTCGAGCATGATCTCGGCGCACGCGTCGAGCAGCTTGTCCCGGGTGCCGGTGTCCCGCGTGCCTGCCTTGCTCGGTGTCGCCATCCTCATCCGTCCTGTCCTGTGCCTCGCGAATCCGGGCATCTTGACCGGCGCCTGGATCGGGTGCTAAGCATATGCCAGCGTCTTAACTAGGCGATCGCCTAACAAAATCATCGATCGAGGCCCCGTGCCGTCGATAGGGAGGTTTCATGGCCAGTGGTCTGGACAAGGTGGACATCTTCACCAGCGAAGAGGTCATCAACGACCCTTATCCCTACTTCGACGATCTGCGGTCGCGTTGCCCGGTACAGGCGATCGCGCAGCCCGGCGTGCTGGCGGTCACCGGTTACGACGAGGCAGTCGAGGTGTACCGCAATCACGCTGCCTTCTCGTCGTGCAATGCGATGGGCGGCCCATTTCCGCCGTTCCCGGTGGACCCTGGCATTGACGACATCACCGATGCGATTCAGAGCAACCGTGAACATTGGGTGTTCAACGAGTTCATGGTGACCAAGGACGGGCCGGACCATGCGGCGGAACGCTCGCTACTACGCCGCCTAATGACCCCGAAGAGGTTGAAAGAGAACGAAGATCAGATGGCGGGTATCGCCGACGCCTGCATCGACGCCTTCATCGACTCCGGCCGACTCGAGGTGGTGTGCGACTACGGAAAGCCGTTCACCACCATGGTGATCGCCGATCTGCTGGGCGTACCCGATGAGGACCGCGATCATTTCCGCAAGATCTTCACCGGACAGCATGTGGCGGCGCTCGGCGGGGACTCTCCGCTGCCAGAGAACCCGCTCGAGTACATGTACGAAACGTTCGGCGGCTACATCGAAGACCGACGACGTGAGCCACGTGAGGACGTGCTGACCGCACTCGCCACATCGGCGTATCCGGATGGTTCCCTGCCTGACATCGAGGCGGTGGTGCGGTTGGCGACGTTCCTGTTCGGCGCTGGACAGGACACCTCGGCGCGATTGATGGCTTCATCTCTTCGCTTCTTGGCTGAAGATCAGGACCTGCAGGCGGTCCTTCGAGCCGATCGCCGGCAGATCCCGGTGTTCATCGAAGAGGTGCTTCGACTCGAGAGTCCCACGATGAGCGACTTCCGCATGACCCAGAAGACCACCACCGTCGGCGGCGTCGACATCGCGGCCGGGACCACGATCATGCTGCATCCGGGCGCATCCAATCGGGATCCGCGCAAGTTTCCGGACCCGGCGAGCTTCCGCCTTGACCGCGAAAACCTTCGTGAGCACATCGCTTTCGGTCGGGGTGCGCATTCCTGCCCGGGAGGCCCGCTGGCGCGGGCCGAAGGGAGAGTGACCATCGAACGTTTCCTGGACCGCACCGCCTCACTCACGCTCTGTGCGGAGCACCACGGCCCCGCAGGCGCCCGCCAGTTCCGGCACGACCCCACCTACATCATCCGTGGGCTCAGCGACCTGCATCTCGAATTCGTCGCGGCCTGAGCATGGCTGACGACTTCCATTGCCCACCAACACCGAGGACTGACCTATGGCCGTGACGACAACCCCGATCTCGGAGGACATCGGCGTGGAAGTGGCCGGGTACAGCAGCGCCGACTTCCTCGCACCGCACGCTGCGCAGGACTGCCAGCAGCTGCTCGACCGCTACGGCGTCGTCGTCTACCGCGAAGCGCACATCACCGATGCGGACCTGGTGACGTTCTCCCGCCGGCTCGGCGAGGTCGTCGTCGCCGGGGCCGGCGGGCACCCGGAATTCCCCGAAATCTCGCCGGTCACCCTGGACCCGACGAAGAGCGCGCTGGCCGGGTTGCGGCGCAGCACCATCTTCTGGCACACCGACGGCCTCACCGATCAGATTCCACAGAAGGCGACCCTGCTGACCGCACGGGAGATCGCCGACCAAGGTGGTGACACCGAATTCGCCAACACCTACGCGGCTTTCAATGCTCTGCCCGCCGACAGGCGTGCCGAATTGGAGGGCTACCGGGTTGTCCACAGCGTGGCCGCATCGCAGCTGCTCCTCAACCCACACCCCAGTCCGGAGCAGCGAGCCAAATGGGACAAAGCCCCTTCCCGCGAGCATCCCCTGGTGTGGCGGCGCCGTGACGGACGCAAGTCCCTGCTGATCGGGGCGACGGCCGGACAGATTGTTGGCATGGCCGACGAGCAGAGCCGTGCGGTGCTCGACGAGATTCTGGACTGGGCCACCCAACCCCGTTTCGTCCTGCATCACAGCTGGCGGGTAGGGGACCTGGTGATCTGGGACAACACCGGCATGCTTCACCGGGCTATCCCGTACGAGCCGACATCGCGGCGCCTGATGCATCGCACCACGCTGGGCGGCGAGGAAGCCATCGCATGAGCGCTCACCCAAGCTGGAGTAGTCCACGGACCGCCATCGTCACCGGCGGTGCATCGGGTATCGGACTGGCGATCGCACGGCGCCTCAGCGAGGAGGGCGCGGCGGTGGCCATCTTCGACCGGGATGCCACGGCTGCTATCGACTCGGCGAAGGCCATCACCGACAGCGGGGGATGGGCACTGGGGTTGAGGGTCGACGTCACCGACCGCTTCCTCATCGACGCCGCGATCGAAACCACTACCGAGGAACTCGGGCCGCCGACCATCCTGGTAACAGCGCCGGTCTCGACGGATTCGAGAAGTTCCTGTCCATCACCGCTGAGAGCTGGCGAAAGATCTTGGCCGTCAACCTGACCGGGACCTTCGGCTGCTGCCAGGCGGTCGTCCCACACATGCTCTCCGCCGCGTGGGGCCGCATAGTCAACATCTCCTCCTCCAGCGCACAGACTGGCAATCCATTGATGGCGCACTACTCGGCAGCCAAGGCAGGTGTCGTCGGCTTAACCAAAGCGCTCGCCCAAGAGCTCGGCCCACGCGGGATCACCGTCAACACGATCCCGCCGGGCTTCATCGACACCCCGATGCTGCGGCGCAGCGAAGAACGCGGACTTCTCGGGCCCGGGGTCGACGCTGCCGAAGCCAAGACCCCGGTGCGTCGAATCGGACAACCGGATGACATTGCAGCGGCGGCCGCCTTTCTGTGTTCGGAGGCCGCCGGCTACATAACCGGCCAGACTATCGGCGTCAACGGCGGAAGGGTTCTCTGACCACATGGCACGCATCAATCCAATACCACCCCAAGAGTTTTCGGGAGAATTCCGCGCGGCGATGGCAGGATTGCGTCCGCCGAACCCACGGCACCAACCCATGCCCACCAAAGACCGGCCCAAAGCGCTCAACACTCTGGGAACGCTCGCTCACCATCCCGACCTCGCACGTGCCTACTTCACCTTCAATGGCCATCTCCTGCTCGGCACGACCCTGACCGAACGGCAACGGGAGATCGTGGTGATGCGGGTGGCCGCGGTGCGCAAATCAAGCTACGAGTGGTACCAACACCTGTTCGTCGCGCGAGACGCGGGTCTGACCGACGAGGAAGTCGGCCGGATCGCCTACGGACCGGATTCCCCGTTATGGAGCCCGCTCGAGGCGGCCCTTATCCGCTCCGTCGACGAGATGATCCTCGACGGCGGAATCAGCACGGCCACATGGCAAGTGCTCGCCACGGAATTCGATACCCGCCAGTTGCTGGATCTGGTGTTCACCGCCGGCGGCTACGACATCCTGGCGCGTCTGTTCAAGTCGTTCGAGTTGACCATGGACGACGACATCCCCGATCTCATGAGCCGGTACCACGAGCTCTACCCGGCGCAGGGCCGATGCGCATCGGACTGACCGGCGGCGGATCGACCGTGGAGTCGATCCTGCGCCAAGCCCGCATCGCCGAAGAACAAGGTTTCAGCTCACTGTGGTACGCCAGCAACGTTGCGTCAGATCCGTTGACCGCCATGGCACTTGCCGGCCGGGAAACCTCGTGGATCGAGCTGGGCACCGCCGTGCTGCAGACCTATCCGTGCCATCCGCTACTGCAGGCCAACCGTGTCACCGCGGCCGCTGATGCCATGGGCAGGCCCGGCCTCACTCTCGGGTTGGGAGCCTCGCACGCCACAGCCGTTGAAGGCCTCTACGGCTTGTCGTACGCCCATCCCGGCCGCAACACCGAGGAGTACCTCACCATCATCACCGCGCTGCTGCGCGGCGAGCAGGTTGACTTCACCGGCCACGACTGGAGCGCCCACACTTCCGCGCCCGCGGCGCCCGCGGCGCCAGTACAGGTGCTGCTCTCGGCGCTCTCGCCCCGGATGCTGAGGGTGGCCGGAGCGATCGCCGACGGAACGATCTTGTGGATGGCGTCTGCGAAAGCGATTGAAAGCCATATCGTTCCGCGCATTGCCACCGCTGCGACCGCCGCCGGCCGGCCGTCGCCCCGCATCGTGGCCGGCCTGCCGGTAGCGGTTCACGACGACGAATCCGCTGCCAGGTCCGCCACCGCCGCCACCGCCGGAATCTACGGCGGAATGCCCAATTACCAACGCATCATCGAAACCGGCGGCGGCAGTGCACCAGCTGACCTCGCGATCGTGGGCAACGAGAAGTCGGTGCGTTCCCAGTTGCAGAGCTTGCTCGATGCCGGTGCCACCGACATCTGGGCCCAGCCCGTCGCGGTGGGTGTTGACCGGACCCAACGTAGTGCGTCTCGGCAGCGCACCATCGACCTGCTCCGAGAACTGCTCGATCATCGATCATGACGCAAGTCACCGGCGCTCTGCGATCGCGTGGGCGACAGTCGTCGGCTTTATGGTTCGCCTACCTGGTAAAGGGACGGTTCACGGTTACGAATGCGCAGTCGGGCTCTGGGTGGACTCCCACTTGGCCTCCAATGACCGCGTCACCGGGGTTCCGGCGGCGAACTCACGCTGAAAGGTCTCCCCGTCGTTGCCCTCGAAGGTGACCAGGAAGCCTGTTTCCGTTGGTTCTTTGTGAACCACCTTGCAGGCCGGCTCGCCGGAACCTGGGCCGATGATGTCGCCGGGGGCGACGTCGTCGATGCGGCTGTCAGCGTTGGGTTGAGACATGCGTTGTCGGTAGCCGCTTTTTGTGCGCGCCAAACGTCAGCGTGACCGCGGTCTATCGCCGCCGGAGATCCACTCTTCATAGAACGGCGGCATCTCGGAAGCCTGGCCGGTGAACTGTGGTGGCCGCTTGTCGAGGAAGGCCCGCACCCCGTCGTGGCCGTCGCCGATGCTGGTGTAGAACATCGCCAGGGAGTCGACCCGGTGTGCGTCGACCGGATGCGGCTCAGCGGCATTCCGGTAGAGCATCTGCCGCATGAGTGCCACCGACACCGGTGAGCGGTCGCGTGTCCACGCGTCGGCCAGCATGCGTGCCTCGGCGATCAGTGCGTCGGGCTCGTACACGGCCTGGGCCAGGCCGATCTCGCGGGCGGCGTCGGCGGTGAGAATGTCCGACCGGTACACCAGGTCCAAAGCCGTTGGCATACCGACGATCCGCGGTAGGAACCAGGTGGAACACGCTTCCGGGGTGATACCGAGCTTCCCGAAGACCAGGCCGAAGCGGGCCTTCGTCGACATGAGCCGAGCGTCCATGGCCAGCGTCATCGTCGCGCCGATCCCCACCGCGGCGCCGTTGACGGCGGCGATCACAGGCTTGCGGCAGGCGTAGATCGCCAGTGTGACCCGGCCGCCGGTATCCCGGACCCGTTGCAATTCGGGGTCGTCGAGGTCGGCCATGTCGGCCAGGCTCGGCGTCTTCGACTCGTCCAGGCCGAACACGTTGCCTTCGCTCGACAGGTCCATGCCGGCGCAGAACGCCCTTCCCTCACCGGTCACGATGACCGCGCGAACCGCGTCGTCGTCGTTGACCGCCACGAAGGTCCGCTCGAGCTCGTCGGCCATCTCGACAGTGAAGGCGTTGAGGTTGTCCGGGCGGTCGAGGACGACGGTGAGGATCCCGTCGTCGAGTTCGTGCCGGATCGTCGTGAACTCCACGAATGCTCCTCCTCGGGTCGGTTGCTCCTCAGATACTGCCGGTAGATCACCGCGCAACGTCGGCGCGGTCTAGGTTCATGGGATGGACTTCGACGAGTACCGTGCTCATGACGCTACCTCCTTGGCGAAACTGGTTGCTGACAAGCAGGTTTCGGCGGCTGAGCTTCTCGCGGTTGCCCGGGAGCGGGCCGCGGCGGTCAACCCGACGATCAATGCCATCGTGCGCGACGTCCCGGCGTCGCCGTCGGACGATCTGACCGGTCCATTCGCCGGGGTCCCGTTCCTGATCAAGGATCTTGCGCAGGACTATGCGGGGTTGCCCACCTCGGCCGGTTCACGTGCGCAGATGTCGCTGATCGCCCCAGAGCACGCGACGGTCGTACAGCGCTGGCTCGACGCCGGCCTGGTCATTTTCGGCAAGACCAACACACCTGAGTTCGGGGCGAAGGGCATCACCGAGCCGGACGCCTGGGGGCCGACCCGCAACCCCTGGGATCTGTCCCGGTCGCCGGGTGGGAGCTCGGGTGGATCGGCGGCCGCCGTCGCGGCGGGCATCGTGCCCTGCGCCGGCGCCAACGACGGTGGCGGATCGATCCGCATTCCGGCGGGCAGTTGTGGACTCGTCGGGTTGAAGCCGGGTCGCGGGCTGACCCCGTCGGGCCCGGCGACCGCGGAATCCATGCACGGCGCGGCCGTGCAAGGGGTGGTCTCCCGGACGGTTCGTGACACGGCGGGGATGCTCGACGTCCTCAGCGGCGGCGAATCCTGGGGGCCGTACGTGCCCGGCGTGCCCGCTGAGCCGTTCGCGTCCTGTGTGGGTGCAGATCCCGGGAAACTTCGGATCGGGCTGCGGGTTCCGACGGCGATCAACCCGGCGCCCCACCGCGAGGCGTTCGCCGCCGTCGAGGCCACAGCTGCCGTGCTGACAGAACTCGGCCACCATGTCGAGGAACTGCCCCAAGCGCCCTTCGACGACGCCGCGCTCGCTCGTGACTTCCTGTTGACCTGGTTCGTCTACAGCGCATGGGAACTCGCCGAGGCCAAGCGGCTCACCGGCGCGGGCGACGACGGTTTCGAACGTGACACGCTCATCATGGCGGCGATCGGCCGGGCTACGAGCAGTGTCGACTACCTGGACGCGGTGCAGCGGCGCCACGAACACACCCGGCGGCTCAGCACGTACTTCGAGTCCTACGACCTGCTGTTGACGCCCACCCTGGCCACCCTGCCTCCGCGGATCGGGGAGTTCGATCTGCCGGTGATGCTGCAGCACGCCGCGGACGCGCTGATCAAGACCCGAACCGCAAGCATGTTGCGCTACACCAAGATCGTCGACGACATGGTGGACAAGAACTTGGGCTGGGTGCCCTACACGCAGTTGGCGAACATCACCGGCCGCCCGGCGATCTCGCTACCGCTGCACTGGACGGCAGAGGGCCTGCCGCTCGGCGTGCAGTTCGTCGCACCGCTTGCCGGTGAGGCGCTGCTGCTGAAGTTGGGGTCGCAGCTCGAGCAGGCGATGCCGTGGGCCGATCGCGTTGCCGCGGTCTGACCGGTCGCGCCAGGTGAAGCTACTCGGTCAGCCGGGTCGGCGCCGCTTGCCGCCAGGAGTCGAGCAGAATATCGCGGAGCTCTTGCCGATCCTCCAGTTCGGTCAACCGGACCCGCACCCAGGCCGAGGCGGCCTCGTGTTGTGGAACCCAGAATTTGTGCGGTTCGGCGGCGATCAATTCCTCACGGTCAAACCGGGGGCAGCGCACCGCAAATGAGGTCTCGTCGTCGGGTACGGTGACGAACATCTTGCCCGCCACGTCGAAGGTGGGATGGCCCCAGCGTTCCTTCTCGGTGGTCTCGGGGAAGGAGAGTGCGATGCTGCGCACGTCGTCAGCGTCGAGCACGGGGTAGCGGACCTCCGATCGCGCATGGGTTTTCGCTCCGGCAGCCTACCGGGGGCCGTGACGTGACAGACACCTCGGTGCGGTCGCGGTCCGTTCAGTCAAACGTGGTTGGTGAGGCCGAATCGGGACGGACGGATACCGTTGTCGGTGGCCTCGTAGACCGGAACGGCGGTGGCGGGGAGACCAAGGTGACGACAGTGAGTGGTCAGGGTTCGTCAGTGCGACGCCTTGTCTGCCGATGTCTTCTCGGGGAAGAAGTAGTCGGTGACATCGACCGACCGCTTGCGCACGAGAAAGACGGACGCGGCAGCGATCAGGCTTGCGGCGGCCAGTGCATACAGGCCCCAGGTGACCGTACCGGTGGCTTGTTTGATCAGGCCGAAACCGAACGGCGCGACGAATCCGCCCAGATTGCCCAGCGAGTTGATGATCGCGATCGCCGGCGCCAATACCATTGGGTGCATGGAGGATTGGGGGATCGACCAGAACAGCGGACTGGCGCTCTTGAAGCCCATCGCCGCGATGCACAGGAAGAACAGCGCCAGCAACGGCGAGGTGATGGCCGCCAGGTAGGTGCCGGCGGCGGCGGTGAGGAGAGCGAAGATCAGCAGGGGGCGACGCAGTGAGGGGTTGTAGTCGCCGAGGCGTGAGGACAGGTACATCGCGATGACTGCGCTGATCCACGGCAGGCTCGACAGCAGGCCGACGGTGATGTCGTTGAGGCCGTCGATGCGTCGGACGATGGATGGCAGCCAGAAAGTGTTGGCGTAGATGGACAGCTGAATGGCGAAGTAGATCCAGCAGAACAGCAGCAGCTTGGGGTCCGCCAGCATCTTCCAGCGGTTGCCTTTGCCTTCGACGCCGGAAGACTTGGTCTTTTCGGCTTCCTCGGCATCGATCGCGTCGATGAGGGCGTCCTGTTCGGCGCGGGTCAGCCACCGGGCATCGCGGATCTTCGAGTTGAGCATGAAGTACGCGACGATGCCGACGAGCACGGACACCATCCCCTCGATCAGGAACAGCCACTGCCATCCGCGAAGACCGCCCTGGCCGTGCAGTGAGAGGAGAGGCCCAGACAGTGGACCTGAGATGGCCGCGGCGATGGAGGAGCCGGCGATGAACAGCGCTGTTGCCCGTCCGCGATGGCTGTCGGGCAGCCATTTGGCCATGTAGTAAATGACCGCCGGGAAGAAGCCGGCCTCGGCCATGCCCAGCAGGAATCGCAGGACGTAGAACATTTCGGCGCTTTGCACGAACATCATGGCGGCGGACACCAGTCCCCAGCTGATCATGATGCGCGTCAGCCAGATACGGGCGCCGAACTTCTCCATCAGGATGTTGCTGGGAAGCTCGAAGAGCGCGTAGGCCACGAAGAACACGCCTGCGCCGAAACCGTAGGCGGCAGCACCGATACCGACGTCTGCCTCAAGGTATTCCTGTGCGTAACCGATATTGGCGCGGTTGAGCTGGTTGCAGATCAGCATGATGATCAGCAGCGGCACAACGCGGCGGAAGAATTTCGACACCGCCGACTGCAGGTCGGCGGGCGCGGGCTGCGTGATCGACACTTCCGCTCCTTTCGGTCAGCTCCACCGAGATGTGCGGTGGTTGCGGGATACACCGGATGAGTGACCCGCCTCACAGTGGAATGTAAAGGAGCGCATTGATGCATGTCCAAGACCGTCTAGGCATCGACTGATTCAGTCGTAGTATGAATTATGGCTCGGCGAGGTGTTCCGGCCCCCGCCGTGTGTAAGCCATCTCTAGTGGAGATGACTTGTATCTAAAGCAATCGTTGGACTTGATCACCTTTGGCGGGTCAGATGGACGCATGACATTCGTAGGCGCGATCGCCGGCGCCGGATGAATGTCGCAATGCCCCAGAAGAATTCGTTACACCCCGAGGAGCCGTACATGCCCGCCGTTTCGTTTCAGATGACATCGGCGCTCGATCCCGTTGCCGTCATGAGTGTGCTGACCGACTTCGGACCGACACGTCCGCAGCGGTGGCCGACGATCGACGCGGACCATTTCGAGGTGCACGCATCGGGCGACACCTGGGCCGAAGTCACCGAAGGAACCGCGGCGGCGTGGGAGCGCGCCCGCTACGACTGGGATACACACAGTCGGCGCGTCACCGTCGCGACCCACGATTCCAAGGTCTTCGGCCCGGGCGGTGGCTGGGTGTTTCAGCTCACCTCACAAGCCGGCGGTACCCGGATCGACATCGAATTGATCCGCAACCCAACGGGACTCAAGCGCAAGCTGCTGGCCGCTCTGCTACCCATCGTCGCCCCGCGAGCGCTGAAGAAGTCATTCGCAGGTCCGCTGCAGGCTAAGTGATCGACCAGAACTCCAGCAGAGTGCGGATGGTCGCCACCAGGGGCAGCGGCTGGTCGAGCATGGGGTGATGGCCGGCCTCGGCGAGCTCGACGAACGGGCCACGAAGTTGCAGGATCGAACGGATCTGGTCGGCCATCCGGGGCGGAACAACCCCGTGTTCGCAATGCAAATACCCAATGCGGCAAGGGATTCGGGCGAAGGCGTTCTCCAGGATCTCCTCGTCGTCGGGAGTCTCGTCCATCAGCAGACCACCGAAGATGTCTGGATCGAACTTCCACACCCACCCGTCGTCGGTCTTGCGCACGGATTGCACGGCGATGTGGTGACCGATATAGGGCAGTGTCACGTCCTGCTTGGGCACTGCCCGGAATCGGGCCACGATCTCGTCTTCGGTGGGATATCCGGCGGTGTCTCGGCGACGGTTGCGCAGTCGCACCTCCTCGGGTGCACGATCCCGCAACGGCGAATCGATGACCAGGATGCTGTCGATCTGCGCGCCGTAGTGGGTGGCCGCCGAGGCGCCGACCCAGCCGCCCATGCTGTGTCCGAGGATCGTGGGCCGCGCCGATGATCCGGAGGCTGCGGCGGCCGCGAGGACTTCGCGGGCCCAGATCGACAGGGCGTATTCGGTGCGGGTTCCGCTGTCGCCGTGCCCGCTCAGATCGGGTGCGACGACCCGGTGGGTCCGGGCGAAGAACGGGGCGATGTGATCCCACCAGCCGGAATGCGCTCCACCGCCGTGGACGAACACCAGCGGGGGTTTGTCCGGGTCGCCCCAGCTGCGCACGTGGATGGAGCAGCCGTCGACGTCGATGGTCGAGTGCTCTGGGGTCTGTTCCAGTGCGGAGGTGAACCAGGCCGGGGCGTTCGCAAGAGGGTGCGGGGGCGGCGACGGTTCACGGCGGAACATGGGACTCACCTGCTGATTCTGTCTCATGCCCAAACTCCGACCGACACTTGCCTGACGAATTCCGGCAGCCCGAGGTGGCGCCGCCGACGCTCAGGACACCGCGAGGCTGACGCCGAGCGCCACCATCATCACCGCGATGACGCCGTCGAGGATGCGCCAGGTCATCGGGGTGGCGAACAATCCCGCGAGCCGGCGCGCGCCCAGTCCCAGGCCGGTGAACCACAGGGCACTCGCGGCCACCGCGCCTGCACCGAACAGCCACCGCTGTTCCTGGTGTTCGTTGGCCAGCGAGCCGAGCAGCACCACGGTGTCCAGGTACACGTGCGGGTTCAGCCAGGTCAACGCGAGGCAGGTGACCAGCACCTCGGCCAGTCGGGCCGGCGTGCGCTCGGACGGGTTGAGGGTCGAGGGTCGGAAGGCGCGGCGCGCAGCGAGGACGCCATAGCCGATCAGGAAGGCCGCGCCGCCGAACTTCGCCACCGTCATCGCGTCGGGGTGAGCGGTGATCAGCGCGCCGACACCGGCGATGCCCGCGGCGATCAGGATCAGATCGGAGACCGTGCACACTGCGATGACGGCGACGATGTGCTCCCCGCGGATGCCCTGACGCAACACGAAGGCGTTCTGTGCGCCGATCGCGGCGATCAACGCCATGGTGGTGAGGAATCCGACGAGGACGGGTGAAGCCATGCCTCCGAGGCTATGGACGTGCAGTGATCAAGTACAGCTAATGATTCTTTCTATGCATTAGCGATTTTCATGCAGTCCCCTAGCGTGCCAAGCCTCGCCGTCCGGCTGATGGCGGATCCGCCAGGGGTACTCGAAGACCAGCTCGCAATGGCCTATGTCATCAAGGCCTTGCTGTAGCAGCGCACAGACGACAGCGCGATTGATGAGGATCCGCGAACCTGAGTTGCGGATAGGTGTGAGGCTTTCGGCGCGGTGGAACCGCCGGGCCGGACGCTGAGCGTCACCGGCGGGCGGTGCGTGGCGCTCGGGATTGCAGCCGCGCGTTCTCCGAAGCGAGTTCACCGTTGGTCGAGGCCAGCTCGGCGTTGAGGTCCTGCAGCGGCAGAATCTGGGCGATACCGGCGATGTTCACGCCGTCGGCGACCAGCTCGGCGATTCGCTGCAGCCGGTGGAGGTCGTCGTCGCTGTAGCGGCGGGTGCCACCGTCGGTGCGGGCCGGGGTGAGCAGGCCGCGGCGCTCATACAGGCGCAGGGTCTGCGGATCGATCCCGCTGAGCTCGGCGGCGACCGAAATGCCGTAGACGCCGCGCGCCGATCGCGCCAACGAGTCGCCCTCCACAGTTCCGCTCCTACTTCTCTCGGATTCGGTCCACATTCATCCTTGCACAAGCCGGATGCCGGTGCTATAAGAAACTTATGGCAGATGACATAGATCATCTGTAGTTCAGCACAGTGGGTTAGGAGGCAATGATCATGTTGATGCGTACCGATCCGTTCCGCGACTTCGATCGCCTGGCCCAGCAGGTGCTGGGCACCACGGCGCGCCCGGCGGTGATGCCGATGGACGCCTGGCGCGACGGCGACAAGTTCATCGTCGAGTTCGATCTGCCTGGGGTGGATGTGGATTCGCTGAATCTGGATGTCGAGCGCAATGTGCTCACAGTGCACGCTCAACGTCCGGAACTGGATCCCGACCGGGAGATGGTCTCGGCCGAGCGTGCTCGTGGGGTTTTCAGCCGGCAGCTGTTTTTGGGCGAGACGCTGGACACCGATGCGATCGAGGCCAACTACGCCGGTGGGGTGTTGCGGTTGACGATCCCGGTGGCCGAAAAAGCCAAACCGCGGCGTATCGAGGTCACCAGCAACACCGACAAGACCGCCATCAACGCCTGAGGACGAGGCCCGCCGCACGCGGGGCCCGGGACGCCGTATCCGGGAAGGGGGTGAGTGACATGGCGCCCGATATCCAACGCGATACCGACTGGGGCATCAGCCTGCTCGACGAGGCAGCGGCGATCGTGGAGGCCGAATGGATAAGCCTGCGACAGGATGAGGCCCTGTGGGAGCTCGAACTAACCGACCTTTCCGCCGAGGGGTCGGCGCCCCGGGCTCGCCCGCCTTGCGTCGGCGCGCTTACCTGCGCGCGCCGGCGCCCTGGCTCGCCGATGCCCGACGGTCCTCGCCGGTGGTTCGCCCGACCTGGGCTTCCCGTGCCAGTGTGGGCTACCCAGCGCTCCCCTCCGCGCATGCGGGGTCTGCGACTCAAACACGTTGTTGGCCAAGGGAGGTGATAACCCCGCCGATGAACCCTCTACGCCACCGACGCCGGTGTCGCCCACAACTGTGAAGATTGTGGCGTCACCGCGACCGACGCAGGATGTCGGCGCGCGCACGCACCGCCACCACAAGTGGCGCACCGAACGTGGCGCGTACCCGGCGCCGTGGCAATACTCCGGGGCGGCCCAGCGGGCCCGCAGTGAAACCGGACCCGTCGCCCCGGGGGTTCGCCCATTCCGCGTCGGTGCGGGAAACGAACCCCCGCCCCGCACCGGCGTAGACGACCGAAAGTCCATTTGCCGCGGTGGCTCCCGGACTCGCTCGAAGCCCGGGAGCCACCGCCCGACACTGTGAGGTGGCAACTATGGGGTGCGCCCAGCCCGATCCCTACCGGGTGTTGGGCGTGTCACCGACGGCCACACAAGCCGAAATCACCCACGCGTACCGCGCCGGGCTGCGCGCCCAGCACCCCGACACCCGTCCCGCATCGTCTTCACGCATCGCCGACCAGCAGCTTCAACAGCTGCTGGCCGCCTACGCCATGCTGCGTGACCCCACCCGCCGCGCCGACTACGACGGCGTCACGGCCCGCACTGCCACACCAGCACAACCCAACCCCACTGACCCTGCCTCCACGGGCCCCGTTGCGATCCCGGTCAACCACCGGCATACGCCCCCTACCGCAAAGAACCCGGTGCCTCCTTTGCGAGCCGGTCCCGTGCGCCGTCACGGCTAACCCTCCGTCCCGCACAAAAAACGCTAGGACCTGTCGCAATGCGGTGTTACCGTCACGCCGTGACCATGTTCTGCGACGACGATGTGCTCGCCGGGATGCGCTATGCATCCGCGGCGAGTTTGTCGTACGCGGGCACCGAGGGCGCCAAAGGCATTGCCTGGCAGTCGGTCGAGCGCAATGCCCTTTGGCATCGCAGTTGCTTCCGGTCAATACGCCTGCAAAATTCTGTGCGCCCCGGCCGGAAGCGCGGGCCCCAAGAACAATCTCACAAGTCTCTCAACCTCGTCGTTGTCGCTGACAGGAACGTCGCCTGACGTTTCTGTAGTTCGTCTCACCCAATTATGTTGGTGTGCAGCAAGTTACGACAGAAAATGCTCTCGACAATCGCCGGCTCGACGGCGCATGCTGTTTGCGCAGGGCGCACGGATCAACGTCTGTGCCGAATGATGGGAAGCGCGAAATATCGTGCCCCGTAAGACGTTTGAAAACTAAAGAATGTGACACCCGCGCCGTTAGCTGAGTCGGGATAGCACCAGACTCTTAATCTGGAGACGGGGGATCGAAACCCCCACGGCGCACCAATATTTCATGCCGCTGAGGTGTAACCGGTTGTGCACGCCAGTCTTCCAAACTGGTTGGGGGTTCGAACCCCTCCGTTCGTGCCATCGTTCCCGCGGCCACAATCAGAGAGGAGGCACGCGATCATGAAGCGCTTTCATCAACACACGAACCGTCGGCAGGCCGTGACGGTTTACAACGCCGACTACCGCGTGCTGACCCACGTGACCTGGCAGGAGGCGGTACGGTTGCTGCTGCGGGGTTCGGTCTACGTGATCGAGCGCCACAGCCCGGTCGTACACATACACAGCCCCTCGACGGTCATCGAGCTGCCGGTGTCGGTCGCGCTACGTGAGTACATCCACGTGCCGTACCGGCCTGGCGATCGCGCAGCCCGCACCGGGGTGCTGGAACGTGACCGCCACACCTGCGCCTACTGCGGCGGATACGGCGACACGCTGGACCACGTCGTACCTGAGTCGCGTGGGGGTCAGAACACCTGGCTGAATCTTGTCGCCGCGTGCGCGCCGTGCAACGGACGCAAGGGGAATCGCACTCCCGAAGAGGCCGGGATGCGGTTGTTCTGGGAGCCGTACGAGCCACGCGAGCGGGACCGCTACCGCGTGCCGGCGGTTTCGGGAAGTGTGGCAGAACGGTAATGCAGCGGCTTGCTAAGCCGTGGTCGTGGTGACCCCGCGGCTGGGGGTTCGAGTCCCTCCACTTCCGCTGTGGCGGTAGCTCAATCCGGTAGAGCTCCAGGTTGTGATCCTGGTCGTTACGGGTTCGAATCCCGTTCGCCACCCCACCCATGTCCATGCCCCTGTAGCTCAATTGGACAGAGCGTCGTCCTCCGACGGCGAAGGTTGACGGTTCGAATCCGTCCAGGGGCACGGCACAGGATGCCCGCGTAGCTCAAATGGAGAGAGCGCCTGTTTACGAAGCAGGAGGTTGCTGGTTCGAGTCCAGCCGTGGGTGCGCTCAGCCAGATGGGTGTTCGTCACCATTTTTGAACCCGACGGCAGCGATGCCGTCGGAGCGCAGCGGTTACGATGCGTAACTGATGGCAGCGAAAGAGTCCATTTTCCTCACTTGTGGAGCCGGTGCATGAGTTCGCCCGCTTCTGAGGCCAGGGACGATCTCGACGAGATCGATCGCATCCTGCTGACTGCGTTGCAGAAGGACGGTCGCATCGGGTACGCCGAGCTCGGAGAGCTCGTCGGCCTCACCGCGGGCGGCGCGCGCAAGCGGTTCAAGCGCCTTCAGGACCGTGGGATTCTGCAGATCGTCGGTGTCACGGATCCGCTCCGGCTCGGTTATCGCAGTATGGCGATGGTGGGCATCGTTGCCGACGGCGATGTCGAGGCCATCGCTGCAGCTCTCAACGACATCGAGGACGTCATCTACGTGGTCCTCGCGGCGGGGCGTTACGACCTCCTGGTCGAGGTCATCGCCACCGATCAAGCTTCCATGCTCGAAGTGATCAACCAGAAAATTCGCCCCATCCCGGGCGTGGCTCGTGCTGAGACGTTCCCGTACTACGGAATTCGTACGCACCGGTTCGAATGGGGCGTCCGCTAGCTTCCTGACGAATGCGTGCGACCGCGCTCTGCGCTGGTTCTACACGTGTGCGTCAGCGCTGCGCCATGCCAAGACCTGAGCAGTGCGTGGTGAGAAATACGCACTGTTCGCCGCTGCTTAGTGATGTAACATGACCACGAATCCGTAAACGGTCACGATGTAGATCTTGATTGGGGCAGCAGTGGACAACATCGCGGATCAGCGGTGGCGCCTGGTACGTCCGGCCATTGACGTCGAGGCGGCAGCGCAGGTGGTCGCCGAGCACTTCGGCGTGACAGGGCGAATTTCCGAGCTCGGGAGCCAGCAGGACCGCAACTTTCGCGTCGACCCCGAATCGGGAGACGGCCTGCTGTTCAAGGTGAACCACCCATCGGTGCCGGCCGAGGTACTGGAACTGCAGGCTGGGGTGTCGGACCGCCTACGGGCTTCCGGCATCGCGACGCCGGCGGTCCTCTCGACGACGAGCGGGCAGCGATCGATCAGTGTCTCGGCGGCCGACGGGACGCCGGCGCAAGCATGTGCGTTCGAACTCGTCTCAGGGGCTCCGGTCGCAGATTGTGAGCCGCTCACCGGCGTGCTGGCGCAGGAGTTGGGCACACTTGCCGGTCGCACTGTCCGAGCGCTGGATGGTTTTGAGCATCCGGCCGCTGACCGAGAGATCCAATGGGAACTGAGCCGAAGTCTCGAGGTGGTTGAGACTCTGCAGAAAGACCTTCCGCTGCATCTGCGCGACAGATGCCTGCGCGCGGCACGGGAAGCGGCCACGCAACTGGAGGCGTTCGCGCCGGCGCTGCGGCGCCAGGTCATCCACTGCGACCTGACCACCGACAACGTGCTGATGGACGGGCAAGGCGAGCTGTGGGTCGTGGACCTCGGGGACGTGTCGTACTCGTGGCGCGTCGCAGAACTGGCGGTACTGGCGGCCGACGTCCTTGGGCGCACCGGAAGCATGACCATGGTCGGACGCGCCGTTCGTGGTTTCGCCGCGGAGGTTGAACTCACTGATGAGGAGCTCGCTGCGCTTTGGCCCATGATGGTCCTTCGCGGTGCGGTCTTGGTGGTCAGCGGGTGGAGCCAGCTGAGTATCGACCCGGACAACGCTTACGCACAGGAGCGGCTCGAGCACGAGTGGCAGGTGTTCGAGAAAACCCTGGATTACGAACCGGCTCAGGCTACTTCGCACCTGCGACTGGCGGCGGGGCGAGCTCACGTCGCCGGGCACGACTATGCCGAGATTCTGCCGGGAAGCCGCGCAGCGCGCGTGATCGATCTCGGTGTTCGCAGCGAAGCCCTCGACCGCGGGCGGTGGATCGCGCCCGGCGTGGAACGTGAGCTTGTGCGCGAGGCGCTGAACCATGGGCCGGTCGCAGTGATGCGGTTCGGCGAGGCCCGGCTCACCCGGGTATCGCTGGACGTTGGACAGCCGGCACCGGCCCGCGCGCGACGCGTCGAACTCTGGACGCGACCGGGAACGATTGTGAACGCCCCCTTTTCGGGCTCCGTCGTGCAAGACGAGGCCGGGCTCGAACTGGCCGACCGCGGAGTGGTGCTTCGTTTCGAAGGACTTTCACCAGCCGCCCCCAATGGTGACGTACAGGCAGGGGAGCCCATCGGCCAGGTCGCCGCGGATCCGGAAGGCCTTGGCCGGCTCATCATTGCCCGGCGGGTGCGGGACGCCTCCGGTGACGCGACCTTCGCCGGACCCGACGACGAGTACGAGACCGACGGTGCGGCAGACCCGTCGCTCATCCTCGGGGCACCTTCCGTGCCTGACCCGCTCGCAGAACTTCGCGCGGTGCGCACTCGCCGTGATCGGGCCATGGGTGGGGCTGCCGAGCGCTACTATGCCGAGCCACCGCAGATCGAACGAGGCTGGGGTACAAGACTGATCGACACCCAGGGGCGCGCCTACCTGGACATGGTCAACAACGTGACCGCTATCGGCCATTCGCATCCTCGCTTGGCCGACGCGGTGGGTCGACAGCTGAACCTGCTCAATACGAACTCGCGATTCCTGTATCAGGCCTACGCCGACTTCACCGAGAAGCTTCTCGCCTACAGCCCGGACCCGTCCCTGGACACGGTGATCCCGGTGAACAGCGGCTCTGAGGCGATCGACCTCGCCATTCGGCTTGCCCGGGTGGCAACCGGCAGGCGCGACGTGATCGCGACGCGCGAGGGCTACCACGGGTGGACGATGGCCGCGGACGCGGTGAGCACCTCCGCTTTCGACAACCCCAACGCGCTGTCCTCACGGCCTGATTGGGTGCACCTGGTCGATGCCCCGAACGCCTACCGTGGGCCCTTCCGAGGTCCGGACGCCGGCGCTCGATATGCGGCTCAAGTTTTCGACGTCACCGCTGCGCTAGCATCGGAAAACCGTGCCCCGGCGGCATTTATCTGCGAACCCGTGCTCGGCAACGCAGGCGGGGTGATACCGCCGCAGGGCTATCTCGCTGAGGCGTATGCGGTTGTGCGCCGGCACGGCGGGCTTGCCATTGCCGACGAGGTGCAGGTCGGGTATGGCCGACTGGGGGCGGCGTTCTGGGGCTCTCAGATGCAGGGGGTGGTGCCGGACATCATCGCGGTTGCCAAGGCCGCAGGCAACGCTTATCCGATCGGCGCGGTCATCACCCGCCGTGAGATTGTCGACGCCCTGCGCGATGAGGGGATGTTCTTCTCGTCCGCCGCCGGAGCGCCTGCCGGCGCCGTGGCCGGGTCAGCCGTCCTTGACGTCATCAGAGAGGAAGGTCTGCAGGCCAACGCGGCACGGGTCGGCGCTCACCTGCATCAGCGGCTCTCGAAGCTGAGCGAAAAACACCCCATCATCGGTGCGATCCACGGTTGCGGCCTGTACCTCGGAGTGGAACTCGTGCAAGATCGCGAATCCTTGACGCCGGCAACAGCCGAAACCGCTTGGCTCTGTGAGCGACTCCTCGATCTAGGCGTCATCATGCAGGCGACGTCCGAACGACAGAACGTGCTCAAGGTGAAGCCACCGCTCACGTTGACAGTCGAGGATGCGGACGCCTTTGTCAGCGCTGTGGATGTCGCGCTGACCGAACTCAATGCTGGGAGCAGCGCCAGGCTGGTGGCTGAAAAGGACGCCCTGTGAGTGCCTTCGATACGGTCGTTGTGGGTGCCGGGGTAGCGGGCGTCACGGCCGCGAACTTGCTGAGCCGTGCAGGTCAGCGGGTAGTTGTTCTGGAAGCGCGGGACCGGGTCGGTGGGCGGTTGTGGACGGACCGGTCGGCCGGGTTGTGTGTGGATCTGGGTGTCTCTTGGATTCATGGCGTCGACGGGAATCCGTTGACCGATCTGGTCGAGGCGTTCGGCATCGACACCGTCGAGTTCACGGTGGGCGCGTTTCAGCCCGACAGCCGGCCGATCGCGAACTATGACCCGTCGTTCACCCTGTTGAATCCTGTTGCCGCGCAACGATGGGCTGATGACGTTCACGATGTTGACCAGGAGCTGGAGCGCGTCATCGCCTCGTGCGAGCCCGGCCAGAGTTACGCCGCGGTCGCGGCGCAAGCACTTGCCACCCGGGACTGGGATACCGAGCGCAAGCAGAGGGTGTGGGAGTTCTATCGTCACCGCACCGAGGAGCAGTGCGGCGCGCATATCAGCGACGTTGCGGCACACGGCCTCGATGAAGATGTGATCTTCGGTGATGAGGTGGTTTTCCCGGGCGGTTATGACCAGCTGGTGCTGACTTTGGCCCGCGGGCTTGATGTTCGGCTGAACCAGGTCGTGAAGTCGGTGGTGTGGTCGGCCGAAGGGGGGCGCGTGGATACCGCAGCGGCTTCTTTCCAGGGTCGCAATGTGGTGGTGACGGTGCCGTTGGGTGTCCTCAAGAGTGGATCCATCGAATTCGTTCCCGAACTGCCGCCCGAGGTCGCCGGCCCGATCGAGCGGCTCGGTATGGGTGTGTTCGTCAAGGTGTTCATTCAGTTCCCACAGCACTTCTGGCCCAGCGATATCTATGCGATGCGTCAGCAGGGCGCAGGCGGAGACGTGTGGCATTCGTGGTACGACGTGTCGGGTAGCAGTGGGCAGCCGATGCTGTTGACGTTCGCCGGTGGCCCGCGGGGGCGGGAGGTCGAGGCGATGACCGACGAGCAGGTCCTCGCCTCGGCGCTGGCCTCCCTGAGACAGATTTATGGCGACAAGGTTCCGTCCCCGGTGAATCATTGGGTTACCCGGTGGGGCGGCGATCCGTATTCGTTGGGTTCGTATTCCTATGTGGCGGTGGGCGCGTCCCATGAGGACCACGACGCGATGGCGACTCCGGCAGCGGGGGTGGTGCACCTTGCCGGGGAAGCAACCTGGAGCACCGACCCGGCGACAGTGAACGGGGCGTTGCTTTCGGGACATCGGGCAGCGGAACGCATCCTCGGAGAATCGATCGACCTCCGAGAACTCCATCAGCTCGCGCCGAGCAGTTGAGGTGTCCGGCCGGCTTGCAGGGTGTCAACGATTCGACCGAATTCATTACATTGCGTAACCCCGGCCTGGTGGTCGAGCGACCTAAGGTCTGCGTTGTGCACGATGGCCGAGCAAAGGGACCGGCCCGCAATAGCGTCAGTTCGTCTGTAGAGGTTGCTTCATGAGTGTTGTTTTCGAGCGGTTGGTAACTGCCATGTACATCGCGATGACCGCGGCGTTCTTGGGGTTGGCATTCTCGGCTCTTGTCGCGGTCCTGATTGCTTCCGCACCTCTGAAGCTCCTCGCGCTGATCGACCGGCGAGCCTGATCAGTAACCGGCCACGCCGCCATTTCTGGGACACGTCCCAGTTTCTCGATGCGGTGGTGACTGGTTATCGGTCGTTCTCACGTCCAAGCGAATAGGACCAGCAGCGAACGGGCATTGCTACTGCTGGACACCGATACGCGAGGACAGAGGACGGCCCATGACAATTTCAGCTGACGACCTACGACGGCTCCTGGCAACGGACATATCCGACGCCGTGCTGGTCCTGGTTCAGGGTCATACGGACGTGGTGTCTGCGACGCAACTGGAGTCGGACGACTATCGCGGCGCGCTGCGCGTGATCTCCCGGGCCGATCTGATCAGCCGGGCCCACGGAGCGCAAATGTCCGAGGATCAAATGGCCGAGGAGGCGGCGAAGCTGGATTCGACTGTGGCGAATCTCGGTGCCTAGCCGGTAACTCCGCCATTCAGTCATTCCAGCACACACCCGAACACCGGCCCACCAAACGTGGCGCCGTGCCGAATCGTACTGTCGGAGGCGTGTCGATCCGTGAGTTGATCGTGCTCGGTACCGCCAGCCAGGTGCCGACACGGCACCGCAATCACAACGGATATCTGCTGCGCTGGGACGGCGAGGGCTTGCTGTTCGACCCAGGCGAGGGAACTCAACGCCAGCTTCTCCTGGCAGGTGTGTCGGCAAGCGCTGTCACCCGGCTGTGCCTGACCCACTTTCATGGCGACCACTGTCTCGGGGTTCCAGGAGTGCTGCAACGCTTGTCGCTGGACGGGGCGACGCATCCGTTGCACGCCTATTACCCGGCTTCTGGCCAGGAGTACTTCACCCGGCTTCGGCACGCGAGCCTTTTCCACGACACGCTCGACGTGCGCGAGCACCCGATCAGCGCGGACGGCCCGGTCGCCGATGGCGCCTTCGGCCGGCTGGAGGTGCGCGAACTCGATCACTCGGTGCCCTCCATCGGCTACCGCCTCGTTGAGGCTGACGGCCGGCGGATTGTGCCCGAATTGCTGGCGAGTTTCGGGATCGCCGGACCGGCCGTCGGGGCACTGCAGACGACCGGAGCAGCACGGGTCGGCGACCGAGAGGTGCGTCTGTCCGATGTCAGCGAGCCCCGGCGGGGACAGCGCGTCGCCTTCATCATGGACACCCGGTTGTGCGACGCCGCCTTCGCGCTGGCCCAGGACGTCGACATGTTGGTGATCGAGGCGACGTTCCTGCACGCGGACACTGAATTGGCCTCGCGCTACGGACATCTGACCGCGCGGCAGGCCGGCAGAATCGCCGCCGAGAGCAACGTGCGACGGCTGGTGCTGACCCATTTCTCCCAGCGCTACGACGACGCCGGGCATCACCACGACGAAGCAGCCGAAGTGTTCGGCGGTGAGGTGATCACCGCCGAGGACTTGGCCAGGATCCCGCTTCCCAAGCGGGCATGAGGTCGACGGCGGTAACGGCGTGCTGACATGAAGTTGATATGAAGTCCGCGACAGTCGCCGTTCTCGTCCGCCAAAATGTCTTTGTGACGATGACGGACGAGGACCAGGTCGTCCGCCTGACTCGTCAGCAAGAGGTCCGGCAGGCTCGCTACTACCGGGGGCTTCTGAAGGCGCAGCGGGCTGAGATCGACGCGGATTTGGCCCGTGACTGCGAACTGCTGGTCAGGCATTCGGCAGATGATCGCAACCGGCGTCGGATGCCACGCCTACACGAAGCCGTCAGACTCAAGCGCCGGGAGCAGTACCAGATTGATTGTCTACTGGAATCTTTGAACAGGAGGTTCTTCCGGCCGCAGCCGATGCCACTGCCGGACCATCGGTTCGCCATCGAGATCCAACCCAGGCGACACGGCTACCGGGTGCGGATTCCTGAACTGGACCAAGCCGTCACCGTCGCCAGCCGCGACGACGCAGAGATGACCGCCCGCGAGCACATCGCGGTGAACATCAATACCGAAATCAGCCGGATCGCCGTTCACGTCGCCCCAGAGTGCGACGCCACGCAGTCCCGGTGAGCTCTACTGCACCGCCGGTCCTCAGTCGGGTGGGACCGGCAGATTGTCACACAGTGTCCGGTAGTCGAGGCCAGAGGAGATCCAGTCTTTCCATTGCTGGTGGGTCATGTTCGCGGAAAGCTTGTCGCACAACATCTTCGAGGTTCCGCTGGCTGGTGAGATCCGAATCGTATCGTCCCAGCTGGCGCTGGCGACACGCGTGCCGTCGGGGCTGAACGCCACCCCGAAGATGATGTCGGTGTGCCCCGTCAACTGTCCGACCGGCTGGCGGGCGTTGACGTCCCACACCCGGACCGTGCGATAGCCGGCGGTGGCCAGCAAGGTGCCATCCGGGCTGAACGCGACGTCGTTGGCGTTGATCGCATGGCCGCGCAACGGATCACCCGCCGGTTGCCGGGATTCGACGTCCCAGAGCCGCACCGTTTGGTCGGCGCTGGCGCTGGCCAACAACTTTCCGTCCGGGCTGAACGCGACGCCCATGACGTCGTTGGTGTGTCCCTTCAGCTCGGCGACAGGTTGCCCGCCGTCGACCTCCCACAATCGCACCGTGTCGTCAGCACTGGCGCTGGCCAGCAAGTTTCCGTCCGGGCTGAATGCCACGGAAAACACCGAATCGGCGTGGCCCACCAGTGGAGCACCCAGCGGACGACCGGTATCGGCGTCCCACAACTGGATGGTCCGGTCTGCGCTCCCAGACGCGATGCGCTTGCCGTCGGGGCTGTATGCCACGGCGAACACGGCGTCGGTATGGCCGGTCAGCGGAGTTCCGATCGGATTCCCCGTATCCGCATCCCAGAGTCGCACAACTGATTCCGGGTACGCGCTGCCGCTGGCCAACCGGTGACCGTCAGGACTGAACGCGACATCCAGAACTGTTTCTGTGTGGCCGGTCAGGGGAATGCCCAACTGCTTACCCGAGTCGGCGTCCCACAGCCGGATCGTGTGGTCGGTGCTGGCAGAGGCGATGCGCTTGCCGTCGGGACTGAAGGTAACCCGATTGACGTCGTCGGTGTGACCTGTCAGCGGTAGTCCCGCGGTGGGGTTCCACAGTCGCAACGTGCCGTCGGTGCTCGCGGTGGCCAGCATTCGTCCATCAGGACTGAACTGCATGCCCCGCACCGCGTCGGTGTGTCCGACGAGCGGGGGGCCAAGGGGCTGGCCGGTTTTGGCGTCCCACACCTGAACCTTGTTGTCGACGGATCCGCTGGCCAACAACCGCCCATCCGGACTGTAGGCAACCAGGCCGACCGGCTCGGTGTGTCCGTGCCACGGCGTGCCGACGGTTGTTCCGGTGTCGGCATCCCACACCTGAACGGTTTGCTCATAGGTGCCGGCGGCCAATCGGTGCCCGTCCGGGCTGAACACCACGTCGAGCACGGCCCCTTGCCGGCCGTCCAAGGGCGGTCCGACTTGTTGGCCCGTGTCGGCGTTCCACAACCGGATGGTGTGGTCGTCGCTTGCGCTGGCCAGTCGTTTGCCGTCGGGGCTGAAGACGACGGTGTTCACGCTGGCGCTGTGGCCAGTCAGCGGGCCGCCTATCGGTTTGCCGGTCTCTGTGTCCCGCAGCCGGATGGTGTGGTCTTGGCCGGCGCTGGCCAGTCGTTTGCCGTCAGGGCTGAAGACGACGTTGTTCACCGGTTCTGTGTGACCGCTCAGCAGGCCTCCGAGGATCTTCCGCGTGCCCGTATCCCAGAGCAGCACCGTGTGGTCCTTGCTCGCGGTGGCCAAGCGGGCGCCGTCCGGGCTGTAAGCCAGTCCAGCGACCGAATCGCCGTGTCCCTGAAGAGGTTCGCCATCCGGTTGGCCGCTGCGCGCATCGAAGCTGCGAACCGAGTTGCCCTCGCCGACGGAGACGCGGCTGCCATCGGGGCTGAACGCCAGGCCCCACAGCGGGGCGCCCACGTCGATGATCTTGACGGTGGTGACTCGTTGCGTCGCCGCCTCGAGCAACCCGCCTGCCACCGCGTTCGGAGCCAGAGCGTGACCGGCGAGCAATTCCTGGAACGCTCGGATGTCGCCTCCGGGCCTGGTCTGCGCCAGCATGCCGCCGGCCTCATTCAGAATCCGGGCGGCGATGGCCTCCCGCGCCGTCGACTGGGCCTCGGCCCGCTGTGCCCGTGCTTGAACGAAACCCACCACGGCGGTCGCGGCGGTGATGCACAACACCGCGATGACGGCAGCGACCCGCATGATGGTGCCATGGCGGCGCCGTTGATCTGACCGGATGCTGGCCTCCAGGAATTCATGGCCCTCACGGTTGAGATCCACTCGCGTATCGAGTCGTCGGCGACCGCGCCACCACCGCGGCGAACCGAGGAGGCGTGCACCGGTGTCGACGGCGGCTTTCGTCAGCTGTCCGCCTTGCAGCAGGGCACGCTCGTCGCGTCCGCCCGCCACCCAGTCGCTGGCCGCGTTCTCCACCACCCGGCGGGCACGCAGCGCGGTGACCTCGGCCTCGATCTCGTCGGCAAGAGGCGCCCAATTCGCCAGGAATGCCTCGTGCGCCACCGTGATGAACGTCGTCTCGCCGACCCGCTCGGTGGACAACAGCCGCCGCGTGATGAACGGCTCGAGGTGCGCCGCCGTGGTCGGTGAGAAGTCGTCGAACGACACATGCCGCTTCGTCGGCCTGCCGTCCTCGTCGATCGTGACCAGTGCCAGCAACGCGGCGATCACCTCGTCGCGCGAGGCGCCGGCCTTCGCGACGGCCTCGTCCAATGCGGCGTCGGCCTGGCGGCGCAACGCGCCCTGCACCCCGCCGATGGCCACGTACCGCTGATGGGTCAACGTGTCGCCGCGTTGCGCACCGTCGGCGAGCTGTTCGAGGGTGAACGCCAGTAACGGCAACGCATCGCCACTGGCGGTGTCCGCGACGAGCTGCGTCACCAGGTCGGGTTCGAACCCGAGCCCGGCGACCTTGGCGGGCCCCTCGATCACCGACCGCAGGGCGGCGAGATCCAGCGGACGCACCTGATGCGTCACCAGAGCCAATGTGGACAGCTGTGCGTCCCGGGTGATGGCGTCCAGGAACTCCGGCCGCAGCGTGGCCAGTACCTGAACCGGTCCGCCCAGCGCCGGCTCGATGGTGTCCAGAAACTCCGCCCGGTCGTCAGGTTCGGTTTGGGTGAGCAACTCCTCGAATTGGTCGATGACGATGAGGAGCTTGCATTGGGTATCGCAATCCGCGGCGATCAAGATGTCGGTGGCCAACGATTTCAGGCCGCCGCTCGCCAATTGGGTGCGCATCGACGTCAGGTCGATGCCGATCTTGTGTTCTCGGGCGAGGGCGGCCAGTGCCCGCGCGAGAGACCCCATGGGATCGGAACCGGGCATCATCGGCGGCACCGACAGCCATAGCCGTTCGGTGGCGAGCCGGGGTAGCAGCCCGGCCCGAACCAAGGACGACTTTCCGCAACCGGAGGGCCCCACCACCGCCAGAATGCTCGCCGTCGCACGCTCGGGCGAGCGGAGCCGCTGCGCCAATTGCGTGACCTCACCGACCCTTCCGAAGAACACCAGATGTTCCCCGAGGTCGAACGAACGCAGACCTGGATACGGCGACTTACCGTCGGGCCAGCCACGTCCGCCGCCACCATCGATCACGCGCAACCTCGACCGCAGGCTTTCCCTTACTTCCAACGGGTCTCGCGTCGCGTCGAGGTGCTGTGTGCTCTTGAGCAATCGGTCGGGCAACTCTCCCGAAGACGCCCGCACGGGCAACAACTCAGAACCGAGTGCCCGGGCGGCACCGATCTCGGCGGCACACCACACCGATGACAGGTACGCCGGCGTCACGACACAGACGACGGCGTCGGCCCACCGGAGGCGTTCGTACAGTCGGGTTTCCCATTCGTCACCGACGGGGATGCCGTCACGGCGATCGTGATCGAGGAACACGGCGTGCCCGTCCTCGCGCATCCAGCCGTGAATGCGGTCTGTCCACTCGCTGTCGCTCGCTGCGCTCGAATGGCTTATGAAGATGTTCGCCACCGCACCCTCCTGACGACGATCTCCCTTCGACAGGACGCTACGACCGCACGCGTCCGGCGACACGGGTAGTCGACTACCCGAATGTGCGGGGGTGACCGGGTAGATGGCCTGGCCAATTCGAGTAGCCGACTACTCACGCCCCCTCGGGAACAGGCGAGCACCGTAGGCATATGGAAAGCAGTCGATTCGATGCGGCTATGCCGCCGGGCGTAGATGATTCACCGGCCGCCGACCAGCATCCCGCCGCACCGCGGTCGGCGTGGACGACGCCAAACCGCGCCAACCTGGTGCGCGTCCTGCTCGGTCTTGTGACAGTCGTTGCCGTAGGCGTGGCGGCGGCGTTCGGCTGGGCGTTCAAGGTCCAGCGCGACGATGCTGCGGCCCAGTTCCGCGACGCGACTGCCGCGCGGCTATACGCGGAGGCACAGCTCGACCTCGACGGTATGACCACCGGGAACACCAACGATGTGGTGGCCATGCAGAAGTTGCTGGCCGCCAAGGTGATTGGCGCCGGCCTCGACGGGGACGATTACCTCCGGGTCGCGCAGCAGCGTGAGCGCGACACGCTCAAACTGATCGACACCTCGTCGCAGGTCGTGTCTGTGGCGTTCAGCCCGGACGGCAAGAGGATCGCCTCGGGTGGTGCGGATGCGACGGTGCGGTTGTGGGATACCGAAACTGGCCAGCCGATCGGTGCTCCCATGCGCGGCCACAACAAGATGGTGATCGGCCTCGCGTTCAGCCCCGACGGCAGCCGGATCGCATCCGGCAGCCCCGACGCGACCCTGCGTATGTGGGATGCCGATACCGGGCAACCGATCGGCCAGCCCCTGCGCAGCGACGGCGGCGTTACCCGTGTGGCGTTCAGCCCGGACGGCAAGAGAATCGCCTCGGGAGGTTCGGATGCGACGGTGCGGTTGTGGGATGCCGGCACCGGGCGGCCGATCGGTGCGCCGATGCGCGGTCACGAAGCGGCGGTCATGAGCGTGGCGTTCAGCCCCGACGGTCGTCAGATCGCGTCGGCCGGCTTCGACGACACGGTGCGGTTGTGGGATGCCGGCACGGGGCAACCGGTCGGGGCGCCGATGCGCGGTCACGAAGCGGCGGTCATGAGCGTGGCGTTCAGCCCCGACGGCAGCCGGATCGCGTCAAGCGGCGCCGACAAGACCATCCGGATGTGGGAGGTGGCCGACGGAAAGCCGGCCGGAGTACCGCTGCGGTCGGAAGCTGCGGTGCCCGCCCTGGCGTTCAGCCCGGACGGCAGCCGGTTGGCTGCCGGTTGCAGCGACAACACCATTCGGTTGTGGGATCCGGCGACGGGCAGCGTTGTGGGTACCCTCACCGGACATCGCGCCACGGTCGAGACGGTCGCGTTCAGCCCCGACGGGCTGAGACTGGCCTCCGGCGCCGGCGACCGCACATTGCGCATCTGGGATGCCGGCAGCGGACAGCCGTTGGTAGGGCATCAAGACATGGTCAACTCGGTGAGATTCTCCGACGACGGCCGGCAGATCCGGTCCGGCGGTCGCGATCGGACGGCGCGCGTGTGGGACGTTGCCACCAGGCGAGAAATCGGCCAGGTCAAGCGCGTCGACGATCCCGACGTCGAGTCGTTGTACTGGGTGGGAGACCACCGATTGCTGTCCACCGGGGCCACCAACCTGCGGCTCTGGGACGCCGACAACGCGAAACCTGTCGGGGATCCCCTGGCCATGCCCGATGACCAGATGCTGCAGAGCGCTTCGTGGATTGCTACTCCGCCTCGCATCGCCATGCGAGTGGCGCGCAACGGCATTCAGGTTTTCGACGAGAACATGACTCCGGTGGGTGCGCCGATCTGGCCGGGAGGCTTCCTCGGCTTCTACTTCAGCCCGGACGGCAAGACACTGGCGACCACAGGCGCGGAATCGACCATTACCTTCTGGGACGTCGAAACCGGCAAGAGCCGTGGCCAGGTCAAGGCCTCCGGCTTGGTCATCACTGCCGAATTCAGTCCCGACGGTGCCCACCTGGCGGCGGGGACCCAGGGCGGCACCGACAACACTCAGAGTGCGGTGTGGCTGTGGGACACCGCGACCTCCCAACCTGTCGGGGAGCCCATACCGGTCACGTCGCCGGCAACGACCATGCAGTTCAGTTGGAGCGGAGCACTGCTCGCGGTCGGGAGTGGCGACGGCACCGTTCGGCTGTGGGATGTGAACACCCGCGAGCAGCTCGGTGCCCCGTTGACCGGACACCGGTCGATGGTGCTGGCCACGGCCTTCAGCCCGGACGACACGACCTTGGCCACGGCAAGTATGGACAACACGCTGCGGATGTGGACGGTGCCCACGGGATCGCCGGATGCATTGTGCGCGAAGATCACCCACAACATGAGTCACGAGCAGTGGAACGAGTGGGTCTCGCCCGAACTCGACTACATCGAGGCGTGTCCGGGACAGCCGATCGCCGCTGATGGTGAATCTCGCTGAAACAACGGTCGGGCAATGTGCCGGGCCAGGTCGGGCGACCCCGGACAGGCCGATACCGCTGAGCCGACATGACGATTGCGCCGAGTCGAATACCGGCGCGCTCAGATCACATCCGCGGGTACGTCGGGTACTCGATTCCCGACAGGTACTGCACGGTGCGCACCACCTGAGACGAGTAGCCGAATTCGTTGTCGTACCAGACGTAGAGGATCACGTTGTCCTCGTCGACGATCGTCGCGTTGGCGTCGATGATGCTCGCCGCGCGTGAGCCGATGAAGTCGCTGGACACGGCGTCGGTCGCGGCGGTGTAGTCGAGGTTGCGGCTCAACGGTCCTGACAAGGACGCCTGGCGCAGGTACTCCAGGACGCCCTCCTTGGTGGTCGGCTTGTTCAGCTGCATGTTCAGGATCGCCACCGAGACATCCGGGGTGGGGACGCGAATCGAACTGCCGCTGATCTTGGCCTTCAGGTCCGGCATCGCCTTGGCGACGGCGGAGGCCGCACCGGTCTCGGTGAGGACCAGGTTGAACGGCGCGGACCGGCCCCGGCGGTCGGCCTTGTGGTAGTTGTCCAACAGGTTCTGGTCGTTGGTGAATGAGTGCACGGTCTCGACGTGACAGCGCGCGACGCCGTACTCGTCGTCCATCGCCTTCAATGGCGGGACGATCGCGTTGGTGGTGCACGATGCACACGAGAAGATCTGCTGTTCGAGGTCGAGGGTGCGATGGTTGACCCCGTGCACGATGTTGGGCACGTCGCCCTTGCCCGGTGCGGTCAGCAGAACCTTCGCGATTCCGGGGCGCAGGTGCTTGGACAGACCGTCACGGTCACGCCACTTGCCGGTGTTGTCGATCAGGATCGCGTTGTCGATGCCGTACTCGGTGTAGTCGACCGAGGCCGGGTCATCGCTGTGGATGAACTTGATGACGTTGCCGTTGGCGATGAGGCAGTTGTTCTCGGTGTCGACCTTGATCGAGCCGTTGAACTGGCCGTGGACCGAGTCGCGGCGCAGCAACGACGCCCGCTTGGCCAGGTCCCCGTGCCCGTTGCTGCGGATCACGACGGCGCGCAGGTTCAGGCCGTTGCCCGAGCCGGCCTTCTCGATGAGCAGGCGTGCGACGAGCCGGCCGATGCGGCCGAACCCGTAGAGCACCACATCCCGCGGGCCCTGCGGTTCGCTCTTGTTGTCGCCGGTCACGTCGCTGAGCGCCTGCGCGGTGAACTCGGGGACGGACAGCTGGCCATCGCTGGCGCGGTAGGCCATCACCAGCAGGCCCAGGTCGATCTTCGACGGGCCCAGGTCCAGGTCGGCCAGTGCCTGCAGGAAGGGGAAGGTCTCTTCGACCGAGAGTTCGTCGCCGCCCACCTGCCGCGCAAAGCGGTGTGTCCGCAAGATGCTGATGACGGACTTGTTCACCAGCGACCGGCTGTGCAGCAGAACCGTCACGCCCTTCGCCCGGTGCAGGGTTCCGATGATCGGGATCATCGCCTCCGCGAGTGCTTCTTGGGCATTCCAGTGGGCGAGTTCTGGCGAGTTCAAATCAAGCGTCCTGTGGGTCGTGTGGGCTGGCCCCTCGGGTGAGTAGCGCTTCGATGTTAACGATTGTCCAAACTCACAAAACGCCACGGTATGGCCGTGAGGCCGGCAGTGGCCCAGGTCACAGGTGGAATGTTCGGATCTGGAGGGGGCGAGAGAGGTTCTCATGCCGGTGCCAGAGCAACCCCCGGACGTCGAAATCGACGAGATCGGGGACCGTCCGATCACCGGTATGTCCACGTCAACGGCGGAACGTCTGGGGCCTGCGCTCACCTACTGGCCGTCACCGCAGGGCGCTGCCCCTGAGCCACTGTTCCCACGTGACGCTCCAGTCGCCGTTCTGCCAAACGGGCAATGGGTCGCCCCCGGTGTTGCGTACTTCGAAGACATCTCCGGGTTGAGAGAATTCGTAGAACCACCGCCCGTTGTCGGCGTTGACGTTCAGGCAACCGTGCGACGTGTTGGTCTTGCCTTGCGCCCAGATCGTGCTGTCGAGTTGGTGGACGTAGATCCCGCTGTTGGTGAGCCGCACCGCATTGCTGACGGTCAACTTGTATCCGAGCCGTGAAGCGACCGGAAGCCCGTAGGTGGAGGAGTCCATGACGACGGTGCCGGCTTTGTCCATCACCGTATAGACGCCGGGCTGGGTCCAGAACGAAATCGTCTTACCTGCAACGGTTTCGGATCCTCCCATGCCCATGGAGGTCGGGATGGTGCGGACCAGCTCGTCATTGCGGTAAACGCGGATCTGCTTGGTGGCGTCGTCGGCGATGGATACGTGAGATTCTCCGACCCGGAAAGAAACTCGACTGCCACTTTGGCCTGCGGAGTCATCCGTACTTCGGCTGTTCGCGGCGGCGACGACCTCGGTGCCCGGGCTGTAGTAGCGCTGCGGTCGCCAGTGGGCGCGCTGGTTGTCCATCCAATACCACGAGCCGTCAACGGGCGGAACGGTCTTGACTGACAGCTGTCTCTCCGCGGCGCCGCGGTCGGCCACCGGTTCGTCGAAGTTGGCCACGATGACGGTGCCGACACCGTAGGTCCCGCCGTCGACCAGCTTGGCGCCCGACGTCGCGGTGAAGCTGACCTGAGCTTTCTCGTTTGACGTGGCCAATGTGTAGGCGACCGGGCCCGAGGGGGCGCTGGGGCGCCACCAACTCGCGCTGACGGTGGAAATGACGATCAGGGCGAGTGCCGACAGGATCGGCGCCGGCCGTTTTTGGGGTGAACTCGCTGGCATCCCGGCGTCTCCCATCTGCTCCTGCGCGCTGGTGACGCGGTGTGCTAGAACGGAATACGTAGCTACGGCGTAGCTACGTAGGTTTGAGGCTAGCATGGAGGTGCGCGGTGAGTGGACGGCGAGAGAATGTCAACAAGGACCTCGTCTTCATCGGAGGGCTTGTTGTCATTGCGGCTGCGCTGATCGCTTACCTGCTGATACGTCCGGGCGACGACGCGGTCTCCGCCGCGCCCACCACCGGCCCGTCGGTGACGTCCCTGTCCGACGCCGAAGCGGCCGGCGGCAGCCTCGACGGTCGCCGACCTCCGGTGGAGCGTCGTCAGGCGGGTGACCCCCTTGCGTTGGGCGCTACCGACGCGGCCGTGGCATTGGTGGTGTTCTCCGACTATCGATGCCCGTTCTGCGCCAAGTTCAGCCGTGACATCGAGCCCGAGCTGGTCAAGCGCTACGTCGATGCGGGCCAACTGCGCATCGAGTGGCGCGACTTCCCGATCTTCGGCCCGCAGTCGATGTCAGCCGCGCGTGCCGGTCGTGCGGCGGCCGAGCAGGGCAAGTTCTGGGAGTTCAACCGGGCCGTCTACGCCGCCGCGCCAGAGCGATCGAAGGCGGACCTGACAGACGCGGCCTTGATCGAGTACGCCAGGGAGGCAGGAGTTCCCGATATCGGCAGATTCACCGCCGGCCTGCGCGGAAACACCTTCGACGCTGCGATCAATGCCGATCTGGCCCGGGGCACGGCAATCGGCGTCCCCAGCACTCCGGCATTCCTGATCAACGACGTGCCGATGCTCGGGGCGCAGCCCACCGAAGAGTTCGTGCGCGCCATCGACGCGGCGCTGGCCGCTCGATGACCGGTATCGGCCTGCTCGGAGCCTTCCTCGGCGGGCTGGCCTCGCTGCTCAGCCCCTGCTCAGCCCTGCTCCTGCCGTCGTTCTTCGCGTACGCCTTCGATCGGGCGCAGCTGTTGATTCGACGTACTCTCGTGTTCTGGGTGGGTCTCTGCGTGGTGCTGGTGCCCCTGGGCGCCGGTGTTGGCCTGCTGGGCAGCGCGGTTACGCGCTATCGCGGCGAAGTGACCGTCGTCGGTGGGCTGGCGCTGATCGCCTTCGGGTTGATGACATTGCTGGGCAAGGGATTCGGCATGCCATTCGTGCAGCGGACGATCGGGCGGATCAACATTTCCGGCACGGTCTCGGTGTTCGTGCTCGGAGCTGTTTACGGCCTGGCCGGATTCTGCGCGGGACCACTGCTGGGCGCGGTCCTGACCATGTCGGCGATGGGTGCCGACCCGGCCTACGGGGCACTGCTGATGGCCGTGTATGCGTTGGGGATGGCGGCGCCGTTGTTCCTGCTCGCGTGGTTGTGGGACCGCTTCGAGCTGTCGAAGCGGACCTGGCTTCGGGGCCGGCCGGTGCGTCTGGGCCCGCTGGAGACACACACCACCTCTGTGCTCACCGGGGCGGCGTTCATCATGCTCGGTGGGGTGTTCCTGTTCACCGACGGAACCGCGAATCTCGGCGGCCTGCTTTCCGTCGACGCACAGTACGACCTGCAAGTTTGGCTGGGTCGGCTGTCGTCGAGCGTCGGTGATCCGTGGCTGATCTTGGGCGTGGTGGTCGCACTCATCGTGTGGCGGTCAATTCGTTTGTGGCGGCGGCGGGCCACCGGGATCGGGAGCGCGACGAAATGAGCAGAGCAGCTACTATCGCGCTACATAGGTTCGACGCGCGGGGCCGGGAAATGGTGACGGCGCACCTTGGCGGGCGGTAATGGTTATGGGAATAACGGGATTTGGCGATCTCGAAGCTGTGGTGATGGAAGTGCTCTGGTCGCGTACCGAGCCTTGCACGGTACGCAGCGTGCATGATGAGCTCGTCACCCAGCGCCAGATCGCCTACACCACGGTCATGTCGACCATGGACAACCTGTTTCGAAAGGGATGGCTGCAGCGGGAGAAGGTCGGTCTGGCCTACAGCTATCGGCCGGTGATGAGCCGCGAGGAACACTCCGCGCAGCTGATGCGCACCGTGTTCGAATCTGGCGGTGACAGCGAGCTGATCCTCAACTTCTTCCTCGAGCAGATCGTCGACGACGACTCGACGAAGCTGCGGCAGGCGCTCAAGCGGTTCACCGACGGGCGGTCACGATGAACGCGGTCACCTTTCTCCTCGGCTACGCGATGGCGTTGAGCTGGCTGGCGCCGGTCTTGTTCACCGGCCCGGTCTCGGCCGGCATTCATCCGAGGCTCTCGATAGCGGGCTGGCTGGTGGTCGTCGCAACCGCGTCATTCGCCTGGGTGGCAGCATTGGTGATCCTGATCGCGGGGGCCGCCCACAGCCTGATCACCCGCAGTGCACCGACGTTCTGCGTCGAAACGCTGGGGATCGCCAGTGCGGTGACGTTACCGCCTACTGTGGCTACGGTATTGGTCGTCGCACTGCTTGCAGTCACTGCCGCGGTGGCAACGAACACCACCCGCAGGGTGATCGTCACGTTGTACAGAACGCGGCGCGCCAATCGCCGACACGTCGAAGCGGTCCGCATCATCGGCATGCCCACGGGCCATGACGGCGTCGTCGCCATCACGGCTGACCAACCGACGGCATACTGCGTATCCGGCGGCCGGCGGCGCGCCATCGTCGTCACGACCGCTGCCTTGGAGTTGTTGAACCCGCCGGCGCTGGCCGCGGTTCTGGCCCACGAGCGGGCACACCTGCGAGGCCGTCACCACCATGTCATCGCGATCCTGAGCACCCTCGCGGCTGCGTTGCCCCGGCTGCCCCTGATGCGGGCGGCGGCGCGATCTGTGCCGGTCCTGCTGGAGATGTGCGCCGACGATGCGGCCACCCGCAGGCACGGCCGTGAGCCACTGCTGACCGGTCTCGTCACGTTGAGCACCCGGCTCCGCCTGCCCGACGGTGTGCTGGCCGCAGCCGGCAGTGCGGTGACCGACCGGATAACCCGCCTCATGCAACCCCGGCGGTCGATTCGGTGGCACCCACAGTCGATGACGATGTTGCTCATCGTGATCGGGGCTGCCGCCGCTCCCGCCTTTGCGCTCACGTTGTGCACGCTGCAGCCGTAACTGCCGGGTGAGCGGTCAGACGTCGTGACTGCTGCTCGGACCGGTGCGGGGGCCGTAGCGTTCGGCGTATGCCTGGTGGATGTGCGCGTTCTTCTTGCGTGACAGTTCGTCCACGAGACCCGGATTCAGGCCGTGTTTGGCCAGCATGTGACGACGCCACACCTTGTTCAGAGCGTGTGAGAAGTACACGAACGGGATGAAGATGGGCACCGTCATGCTGGCGTGCAGGTACAGCGACATCGGGATGAACCAGATCGGCGCCAGGACGAGGATGGCCGGTATCGCGACGCGCACCATCATCCGAATGGTGGCTCCGGGGCCGGCGAGGTCCTTGGCCACCCAGTCGCGCATCGAGTCGGGCAGCCGCTTGCCGTAGCAGTACCCGATGTACTGCAGTGGGCCCGGTTTCGTACGTGGGGCGTGGCCGGTGGGCATTGCTGCAGGGTAGCGGTCGCTATGATGGATTGCGAATTTCATCAATCCATCAATCATTGGGGCAGCGGTGACGGACAGCGTCCTGGATGGTCCCGAGCGACCGTTGTACGAGATCAAGGCCAACCTGTTCAAGGCGTTGGCGCACCCGGCGCGCATCCGCGTGCTCGAGATCCTGTCCGTGAACGAGGAGCCGACGCCGGTCAGTTCGATCCTGGCTGCCACCGACATCGAGCCGACCCTGCTGTCGCAGCATCTGGCGGTCCTCAAACGTCACCATGTGGTCAGCGGGCATCGGGTCGGCAACGCGGTGTACTACACGATCGCGCACCCGAAGATCGCTGAATTGCTGCTCATCGCCCGGATGTTCCTCGCCGATACCCTCGCGGCCCAGCAGGACCAGCTCGAGGCGGTCGGCTCGCTGCCCCCGATCGGAACCGCTCGGTGATCAGCGGGGCAGGCGATCCAGCCAATCGGAGTTTCCGTCGACCGATTCACCGTCGATGACCACCATCGGCACTCCGGAGTCGGGGAGCTGCCGCAGTAGCGGCAGGTTGTTGGCCGCGATGATGTGTCCGTCGTAGGGGATGGGAAGCCCCAGCTTGATCATGTCCTGCGCCGACGGTGGCGCACCGGCGCGGTCGGCCAGGCCGGCGAGCTGATCGTTGCTCAGGTCCGTCGCACCCTTTTCCTCCGGCTGCTGATCGGCGGCGAAGATCTGCTCGATGAACCGCCACGTGACGTCGCTCGATTTCGAGTGGTCGGCGACGATGAACGCGGCGTAGATGGCGCGGCTGTCGTAAGTGCCGCTGGCGGAGTACTTTTCGAGAAAATTCACGAGCCGCAGATTGATGTGGAGCTTGCCGGCCTCGATACGCCGGCCGATCTCGGCGCCCTGTTCGCGGACCATCTTCCCGCTGTAGGGGCACAGCGGATCCAGATAGAGGTCGATCTGCCCGGGCGCGGCGGGGTCGCCGATGGAGAGGACGTCGCCGGCCGGCGACGCCTCCGCTGCGTACGCGCGTCCGGCACCCGGGCCCCACATCAAAATCGTCGCCAGCAGGGCCAGCGCCATCGCGATGGAAAACGGCCGGGTCCTAGAACCAGTGCGCCTCACGCTCGAATTCATGCTTCCCATCATGTCCTAGCGGTGTGCGAACGATTCGGGTGGCGGTGATCAATCGGTCGCTCGGTGATCGCCGATGGGGATGGCGATCTCGTTGCGACGTCGGCACGGAGCTGTCCATGGCGGGTCGTAGAACCACGCGGTGGGGTTTCCGGCAGGTTCGAAATTGTTGGAGCGCAGTATGTCTCGAAGTTCAGAGGTGCGCGCTGAGATGCTGCGGGGACCTCGATCACCGCTGAATCGCAGCACCGCAACCGTTTCGGGTGGCACCGTCACCAGTTCGACGCGATGGTCGTCGGGGCTCGGCAATGCTTCCAGTGTCCACTCCGACGGCATGTAGAACCGGATCACCCAGCCCCGACTCCCATCGGCTTGCTGGCCGACCGGTGCGGTCATGGCGATCTTCTCGCGTTGGTGGTTGGCGCCGAAGATGTAGCCGGCCAAGTGGCGAAAGCCCGCGTTGCGGGCGGCCGCCTCGTCTGCCAGCACCGTCGTCTGAGCGGCGATCCGGGCGGCATACCGGCGGATCTCCACGCCGTCGGCGACCTTTTGCACACTGTGCGGCGGCTCCTCGATCCCGCTGCGGGCTCCGGCCACCGAACCCACCGCCTGCGCCATCTGTGTCGCGACCGTTCGCAACTGGTTCAACATCGCGGACCTCCTCTTCCTCTACACAGGTATTCGGAGCCGCGGGGCCAATGGATGCCATCGGTCGCGAAGCATCCGGCCTCCATCGGGGTGGAAGGGCTCAGGCCGGGGGTGCGAGCCCGTTGCCGATGAGATCCATGACGTCGTCGGCGATGTCATCGGGTGTCTTGTCGGAGCCGATGACGTTGTGCAGTACCGCGGTCAGCATGATGGCGCCGAAGATGCTGATTGCGGTGGTCTGTGGGTCGGCGAGATTCCGCAGCGAGCCGTCGTCGGCCCCGGCCCGCAGCACGCGTGCGATCGGTTCGTAGAAGGCCTCTTGAACGGCCGACGCGAGGTCGGGGAGGCGAATCGCGCGGCCCAGATCGCCGACAAGTGCCTGAGCCGTGCCTGGCCGGCTCATGGTGTGCGCCACCTGGACCTGGAGCACTGCCGCCAATCGGTCTCGGCCCAGCCCGGGAGCGTCGGCGGCGGCGGCAACATCGCGGGCCAGCGCGTCCAGGGAGTCCCGGAAGAGGAAGGCGAGGATGTCGTCCTTGCCCTTGAAGTAGTAGTACAGCGTTGCCTTCGGGACGCCTGATGCCGTGGCGATGTCCTCGATCTTGGTCTTCTCCAGCCCGCGGGCGGCAATGAGGTCGGTCGCGGCGTACAGCTTCTCGGCAACGGCAGGGGGCACGGTCCGCCCGCTCTGTTCAACCACGAGCGCAGTCTAGAGCGCTCTTGCGCTGTGTTTGTACTTTGAGTACAAACTAGGTGTCCAAGATCGGCGACCGATCACGTTCAGGGAGAGTCATGGCAGAAGCGCGCACAGTCGACGTCCTCGTGGTCGGATATGGCGCCGCGGGCGTCTGTGCTGCCCTGGAAGCGCGCTCCAGGGGCGCCGACGTGCTGGCCATCGACCGCTTCAATGGAGGCGGCGCGACTCAGGTCTCCGGCGGGATCATCTACGCCGGGGGTGGCACCTGGGTGCAGCGTCAAGCCGGCGTCGAGGACAACGCCGATGCGATGTATGCCTACCTGCAGGCGGAGATCGGGGATGCCGTCCGTCCCGAAACACTTCGACGTTTCGTCGACGGCAGCCCGGCGATGATCGACTGGCTCACCGAACACGGCGTGCCATTCGAAGCCTCGGTGTGTCCGTACAAGACGTCCTACCCGAACAACAAGTACTACCTGTACTACTCGGGCAGTGAGAACTCCGGGCGGTTCCGTGCGATCACCCCGCCGGCCCAACGCGGCCACCGGGCCAAAGGGTCTGGTGCCTCTGGCAAGAAGATCTATCAGCCCCTGGCCGCATCGGCGGCAGCCATGGGCGTGCGCACGCAGTTCCACACCCGCGCCGTCGCGCTGCTGACCAATGCCGACGGCCGGGTGGTCGGGGTACGCGCCAGCACGCTCGCCGACGCACCGGCCTGGGTCCGACACCGCTACCGCGCATACGCTGAACTCGCGATCAAACCGGGCATCTACTACCCGCCGCTGCGGGCCGCGATGGAACGGCTCTTGGACCGCCTGGAGCGCAGGTATGCCCGCACTGTCGACATTCATGTGCGGCAAGCGGTCATCCTCAGTGCGGGCGGGTACATCGCCAACCGCGAGTGGATCGCCGAGCACGCACCGGACTACCGCGACGGACTTCAGCTCGGCACGAGCGCCGACGATGGCAGCGGAATCACTCTCGCCGCCGATATCGGTGCCGCCGTCGATCGCCTCGACAACGTATCGGCATGGCGGTTCATCACCCCACCGAGTGCGTTCCTGGGTGCCCTCGTCGTCAATGATCGCGGACAGCGATTCATCGACGAGACCCGTTACGGCGCGGCCGTCGGGCACGCCATGGTCCAAGATCACGGCGGCCGCGGCTGGATCCTGGCCGATCAGCGGCTGCTCGACGAGGCACGCGCACAGCTTCCCAAGCAGGCCATCTGGTTTCAGCGTTTGCAGATGGAAGCCATGTTGCGTACCGACCGGGTCGTCGGACAGAGCCTGGAGGAAGTCGCCGCCAAGGCCGGCGTCGATCCAGCGGGGCTGCGGGCCACCGTCGAGGCCCACAACGCCGCCGCGGCAGAGGGGCTGCCGGATCCGCTGGGCAAGCCCGCTGAATTCGTACAGCCCGTCGGCCAGGGGCCGTTCTCGCTGATCGCGATATCCATCAAACGCAGCCTGATCAACCCGTGCCCGATGTTCACCCTCGGCGGCCTGATCGTGGACGAAGACAGTGGTGCGGTGAAAACACCTGAGGGCCAACCAATTCCAGGTTTGTATGCCGCGGGGCGAACGGCGATCGGGATCTGCGTCAACTCGTATGTCAGTGGGCTGTCGCTGGCTGATTGCGTTTTCTCGGGCCGACGGGCCGCAGAACATGCCGTTGAATTGGACCCCGTGCCGTCACCCTAGCGTCGACGGGGCCGAGTGCTGTCCACTAGCGGTGACGACAACAGCATGGTGGTCACATGCTCGACGAATGCCTCTTGATCGGAACCCAGGTTGCCTTCGGTCCACTCGATGAACAGCGAGATGATGGCGCCGAACACGGTGGCGTACTGCATCTTCACCCGGGCCGGAGCTGCGGTGCCGGGCCCGTCGGTCGGGATGGTGAGCCCGCCCAGCGTCATCGCGCCGATGGTGTCGCGCACAAACTGCCGCAGTCTCAGGTCGGCGATCGGCTCCACCAAAAGGATTCGGCAGATCCGGGGATCGTCCTTGACGAGTTGGGCTGCGGCTGCCACGCCGGCGCGTGTGCGGGAGGGGAGATCGGTTGCGGGGTCGCCTGCGGCATTGATGGCGCGACGCGCGTGCTCGAAGGTGCTGCGGTAGACCTCGCGGAGCAGATCGTCGGTGTCGGAGAAGCTTTCGTAGAAGAACTTCTGACTGAGTTCGGCCTCGCGGCACACGGCACGCATCGTCATGGCGGCGACCCCGTGGGTGCCGACCAGCTCAACGGCTGCCTGGAGCAGTCGGGCGCGGCGTTCCGCCGACCGTGCGTCGGCGGCCTGGCCGCGGTACGGCCTTGACATGCCGCCAGCGTAGCGGGCACGATCCAATTCCGGAAGCGCATGCTTCCGGAATTGGGAGGGATGCCCGTGGCCGCGCCCAGTGCAGAAGAATCCCGCGCCGAAGTCGAAGCCTGGGAGGCGTTTGTCGACGGATTACGCACTGCCGGTGCGCAACTCGCGATCGACACCGCGGACCTCCCGGAGTCCGAGCGCGCGGATGGCTTCCGCGCACTGCTGAGGGCGGTGTCAAATCAGCTGGGACGCTTCGAAGTCGACCGAGACAAGCCCGAGTTCGTGGCATTCAACGGTTGGCGTCAGAAGTTCCTGATGGACAATCCCGACTTTCAGTACTGGGTGGCCGATATCCGGACGGACGGCCGCTATCGGATCCGCGGTAACCGCGGCGACGCGGCATATGTGTCGATCACCGTCTACGGGGCGAGTGGGGGAGAGGCCCAGGCGACGTCCAGGATCGACAGTGACGCAATTACTTTCGGTGCCGATGGGGCCTACACGGTAACGGTCGGGGGAGCGCCGGACGGTGATTGGCTGGACCTGCCTGAGCGCGCGACCGTGGTCTGGGTACGTCATTTCCACGACGACGTGCGGACCGAACACATCGGTTGGTGTGCCATCGAGCCGGTCGAGGTGCCGCCGACCCCGGCGCCGATCGACCCGGCACGGTTCGGCAAGCACCTGTCCAAAACGTCGGCGGCGATCACGCACCTGCCCCGCATCTGGCACGCCGCCGCAGCCGCCGACGGAACGTCGCCGAACCAGATGCGGCATTGGACCGAGATGGCCGGTGGTGCGGTGTTCACCGAGCCCGCCATTCACTACCTGCGCGGCGGCTGGCAGTTGGGGCCCGATGAAGCACTGCTCATCGAGGGCGAGCTGATGCCGTGCCGCTACTGGAACATCTTGGCGTACAGCAGATTTCTCAACTCACTGGACTATCGACACCGGCGCGTGTCCTATACCGGTGTCACCGCCCAGGTCGATGCCGGCCGCTACCGCTTCGTCGTCTCGGCCACCGATCCCGGCCCGGACGCCGGCGATTGGATCGACAGCGAGGGACGCGCATTCGGCATCGTCGTCATGCGGTTCCTGCAACCCGAACATCAGCCGGTCGTGCCGACGACGCGCGTCGTGCGGCTGACAGACCTGGCGCAGCGCGCATGAGTGGTTGGACCGCGCCCGCCCGCACCCCGCAGGCGCTCGAGGCATACGCGGCGGCCGAAACAGATCGGGCTGTCCGTCCCGAGCGGTATCAGCTCGGCGCCGATGCGATCGACATCGTCGTCGACCGCGCAACCCGCGGTGCGGGCGCCGGTGCCCTCGGAGACCCCGACCAGTGGCGTCCAGGGCTGCGGCAGTACCTCGCGTCGGCCGAGGAGGACGGCCGGCTCAATGCGCTCGGCGCGCTGACCGCCCAACGGACGGCGGCCGGAAGACTGGCTGCCCGGATCGCGATCGCGCGGCACCTGAACGAACATCCGGCGACCGAGAACCGACAGCTCGCGCCGCCGGTCATCATCACCGGAGGCTGGCGCACCGGCACCACGTTCCTGTTCCGGCTACTCGACCGCGACCCCAGATTGCGCGCGCCGCTGCCCGCCGAGCTGGGTGCTCCCTGGCGGCTACCCGGGGACCTCGACCCCGCGGAGCGGGTGCGGCGCCTCGAGGAGGCTGCCGCCGGCCAGTACCTGCTACACGTGCTGAACCCGGCGATGGCGATCGTGCACGACTCCGGGCCCGATCTGCCCGAGGAGTGTGTGCTCGGCATGGGGACGACGCTGCGCAACTGGGGGTTCACCGCCACGACCCGCCTGGACGGCTACGCACGCTGGCTGGCCGGTCAGGACTTCGCACTCGAATACGCCCAGCACCGGCGCATGCTGCAGATCCTCGACGCCGGCGACGCGCGCCGCTGGGTGCTCAAGGCCCCGGCACATACCGCAGAGCTCAGCCATGTGATCGCGACATATCCCGGCGCCTGCATCGTGGCGCTGCACCGCGACATCGTGGAAACCGTCACCTCCGGTGCGAGCCTGTTCGCGACGTATCGGTCCACCTACAGCGACCACGTTGACGGGATGGACGTCGGCCGGTTTCAAACCGAACAGACCGAACTGTGGCTGCGGCGCGCCGTGGCCGCACGAGCCGCGGCGGAGCCGACCGTCACCTGGCTCGACATCCAATACACCGACCTGGTCGCCGACCCCGAGGAGACGGTGCGTCGCATCTACGCCGCCGCGCAGATGGAGGCGCCCGACATCGCCGCAATGCTCGCCGCGCACCACCGCGCCCAACCCCGCCACGGGAAAGGCAAACACCACTACCGGCCCGAGCAGTTCGGCATCGACCCCGCCGAGCTGCGGGAGCGCATGAGTTTCTGTACCGAGAGGTTCAAGACTGACGCGCCGTCCGGGTAAGGGGCGACTGGCGCTTCTCGCGCCGCGCCATTACTTTCCCTGAGGTGATGTCCTCAGCTGCTGGCGCAGTCGCACGGTTGATCGTCCCTTTCCTCGCAGTTGCCTCCGTAGTCGGTGCGGGTCTTGCCGCCGATCCGGCGCCGCAGGTGCGCCTGGCCAGTGATGGCAATCCGCTCGAGGGGCACTCGTTCTACGTCAACCCCTCCTCGAAGGCCGCGCGTGCCGCGCAGGGCGACCCGAGCCCTGAGCTGCAGGCGATCGCCAACACGCCCACGGCGTACTGGATGGACAACGTGTCGAGCCCCGCGGTGGACGCGAAGTACATCGCGACGGCGCAGGCCGCCGGCACCATGCCGATCCTGGCGCTGTACGGCATTCCGCACCGCGACTGCGGTAGCTACGCCGCCGGTGGATTCGGATCGGCCGCGGCCTACAAGGGCTGGATCGACGGGGTGGCCGCCGCCATCGGTGGCGGGCCGGCCGCGGTCATCCTGGAACCCGACGCGCTGGCGATGGCCGACTGCCTGTCGGGCGATCAGCGCGAGGAACGCTACAACCTGATGAGCTACGCCGTTGACACGCTGACCCGCAATCCGGGCACCGCGGTCTACGTCGACGCGGGCCACTCCCGCTGGGTGGCCGCCGGCGAGATGGCCAACCGGCTCAACCGGGTCGGTGTGGCAAAGGCACGCGGCTTCAGCCTCAACACCGCCAACTTCTTCACCACCGAGGAGGAGATCGGCTACGGCGACGCCATCTCCGGCCAGACCGGCGGCAAGCCCTACGTCATCGACACCTCGCGCAACGGCGCCGGACCGGCCGAGGGCGAGATGTACTGGTGCAACCCGAGCGGCCGGGCCCTCGGCGCGGCCCCCACCACGGCGACCGGAAACGGAAACGTCGACGCCTTCCTCTGGGTCAAGCGGCCCGGTGAGTCTGACGGCGCTTGCGGCACGGGCGAGGCCTCCGCGGGCACCTTCGTCAACCAGTACGCCATCGACCTGGTCCGCAAGGCGCACGGGTAACGACGCGGCCGGCCGCTACTGCGGCGGAGGCGGCGGAGCCGTCTCGCACTCGGCGAGCATCGGCGTGGAGAAGTTGACCGATCCGACACCGCCGAGGGTCATGCCGTTGTCGGCGAGCGTCATCGTCGTGGTGTAGCGGCAGGTCTGATTCACCGTCAGGCCGGTCAAGAATTCGACGTCGTAGGTGTAGAGGAACGACCGGACCAGCTGGTTCGGATCCCACGGCACATCAAGGGCGAAACCCAAGGACGACGCGGACAAGGCGTTGAGCAAGCGCGGGCCGACCTCACCGATACCTGGTGTGAGGTAGAACGGTGCGCCGTCCAGCTTCGTGCCGGACACGCTGACGCTTCTGATCCGGTAGCCGGTGGTGCCGGACGGGATGAGTGGGCCGCGCCTGATGTTCGTGCTGAACAGGATTGAGTAGTTCGTGCCGCCGACGATCGCGGTCGTGCTGAAGCTGGTCGAGGTGAACTCCTGCGGCAACTGAGCCGCGCAGTTGCCGACCTTGCCGGCTGGGTCACCACATTCCTGAGGTGCCGCCAGGGCAACCGGCGCAATGACGGCGGCTCCGATGATCGGCACCGTGACGGCGGCGCCGCGGATGAACGTGCGTCGGGAGAACGCACTTCCTGAACGATTCGTCATTGGTCTTCCTCCTTGTTCGCTCGTGCCTTCTTTGTATCCAAATTCGAAGCTACAAGGGTGACCACTGCTTTGGCGGCGATTGCCGCTACCGGAACGAGCCTGCCCCGCCGTCGACGAGCAGCGTCTGACCGGTGAGATAGGTGGAGTCGTCTCCGAGCAGGAAAGCGACGACGGCACCGATGTCGTTGGTGGGATCGCCGATTCGCTTGAGCGAGGTGCTTCTGACCACCGCGTCGTACTGCTTGGGCGCCATGTCGCGCAGCACTTTCAGGCCGTCGGTTTCGGCGAGCGGGCAGACCACGTTGACACGGATCCCGTCGACTCCCCATTCCAGGGCGGCGACTTTGGACATGCCGCGGATGGCTTCCTTGGCACCGGCGTACGCGCCGAAGGAGTGCGTGCCGACCGTGCCCGCGGCCGAACCCAGGTTGACGATGGATCCGCCGCCTTTGGCCATGACCGGGTGAATCGCCTGCATGAGCCGGAAAGTGGCGCGTGGTCCGGTGTCGTGGACCCGCTCGTACTCCTCGGCGGGGATGTCGACGAACGGAATGGGTCCGGCGCTGGCCACGGCGTTGTTGACCAAGCCGTCCACAGTTCCGAATGCGTCGAGCGCGGCGCCGACGATGTTCTGGGCACTGCCGGCGTCACGCAGGTCTGCTACCACGGCTGCGACATCGAATCCGGCTTCGATGAATTCGGCTGTGGTGTTTGCCAATAGGTCATCGAGGATGTCGGTCACCAGGACACGGGCCCCGCGGGAGAGCAGGGCGGTGGCGATGCCTTTACCGACACCACGGGCCGCCCCGGTGACGATCACGGCGTGGCCGTCCAAGGAGTGCGGATGGCTGTAAGCGGACATGGCGTTGCCTTTCTGGAGTCGACCAGAGCGAAAGCTCACACTCGGGTTGACTGCCGTGTGAACAGCTCCTTACTGAACGGATACGGGCGGGAAACTGTATCGGCGGGGCGCACTGCCACCGTATCCGGATGACGGTAGACCCTGTGGATCCACTCTGGCGTCGGCCGTTGGCCGTGCCTGCTCCGGTGGTGAACCTGGCTCCGCGAGCCAGCGCCGACGTACGCCAGGCGCAGGCGTTCATCGCGATGCTCGAAGATGAGATGGCCGACCTCCAGTCACAATTGGCGCGGATCGAACGGCGCGTCAGTGCGGGCCGGCCGGGAGCCCTCCGCCATCAGGATGCGGTGGTCGCGCGAGTCAACGAGGTGAGGCGCCTGCTGGACGCGCTCATCTTCCGTTTTCCTTCCGCCTGAGCTTCCAGTCGCCGATCGCGTCGAGGCGTCGGCGCTGCTGAGATGCGGCGGCGGTGTCCAGGCCGTGTCGGCGCTGTTCGAGGTTGTCGATGACGCGCTCGCGGTGTTCGACGGGGTTGGCGTCGTCGTACTTGAACTTGGCGTCCACCCGCAGCACCTCCAGGCGTATGCCGCGAATCCCGGGCAGCATGCGTCCGTAGGGGTCTTCGCCGACGGCGACGTTGGCGTGGCGGCCCTCGGGCTGGAAGTCGGCAAGTTGTGCGGCCAGAATACGGGCCTTGCCCTCTGCATCGTCGAGAATTGTTGGGCGGCAGATGAACTGGACTGATGAGTAATAGCTCGTCGGCACCCCGTCCTCGTCGGGGCCGCCCGCTTTGGCGCGCCAGTAGGTGGGGATGTAGGCGTAGTCGCCGATCACGCTCAGGCGCACCTCGATGGCGGCTTCCAGGTGCGGCCAGACCGGGTTGGGCCGGGCCAGATGCAAGAGCAGCTCGGGGCCGGCGTGGGTGAAGTGGGTCGGCACCATCAGCGGCGCGGCGGCCGGGTCGACGTTGTTGACACCCAGAATGCCGAATCGGTCGGTGCCGGCCAACCAGTTCTGCCATTCGTCCTCGTCGAGCGCGGCATCCCATGGGTGGATCAACATGTCAGTCTCCTTGGCGTCGTTGGACGGTGCCGACGCCGGGTTCGAACACCGTCAGGGCGAACCGGGCGTGGGTGTCGTGGGGATTGGCGTATGCGTGGTCCACATCGCCGGGGAAGGTCAGGGCGTCGCCGGTTCGCAGGGCGATCACCCGGCCGTCCACCTCGACGTCGATCGCGCCCTCGAGCACGTGAATCAGTTCCTCGGTGCCGGCGGCGTGTGCCTCGCTGGCGTGGCGGTCACCGGGGCCGAGCGCCCAGTCCCATAATTCGACGACGTCGGGCGGGGTGGTGCCGGCGACCAGCACGCCGCGTCCGCCGGCCTCGCCGGTCCACAGCTGCGCGCCGTCCCCGGCGCGGGTGACCTTCACCGGGCGGGTCTCCGGCGGCTCGACCAGGGCGGGCAGTCCGACACCGAGCGCATCGCTGAGCCGAAGCAGCGTCCCGACACTGGGGTTGACCTCGCCGTGTTCGACGCTGACGACCATGCGCCGGCTGACCGATGCGGCGGCCGCGAGCTGATCCAGTGTCCACCCCCGGGCCGTGCGCTCCTGTTTCACACGGGTACCGATCGCGGTGGCCAGCTTGGCCGCGGCCTCGTCCATGAGTGCAATATAACGCACTACTAGTGCAGCCTGTGTGGAAACGAGTATCCGCCTACGCGTGTGCCGACCGGGCGCAGGGAAAAGACTGGTTGCAGCGATAACCCGACGTCCACGAGGTAGCCGTCATGTCGAACGTGTTCCTGGAACCTGACCACCGCCGGCTGGTTCGCCGCGTCGCTGCGATCACCGAAGGCGACCTGACCTCCACTCAGATCAGCAAGGTCGTCGATGGCGATCTCGACCTGCTCAAGAACCTCCCCCAATCCGGCAAGGACAAGGTGGCCGCTCTGCTCAAGCCGCAGATGCGGGATCAGCTGCGGAAGATCATCGGGCCGACGACCGATTTCGTGCCGATCTGCTTCATCGACAGGGCGGGGCTGTCCGCGCGCGCGGTGGCGCGCGTCATTGACGGAAAGCGCCGTCCTCTGGGCACCGGCGTCATGGTGTCTCCGCGATTGTTCATGACCAACAACCACGTCATCGCGGAGGCGCAGAGTGCCGCCTCGACGTCGATCCAGTTCAACTACCAACTCGACATCGACGATGTGCCGGCACCGGTGACCGAGTTCGGGCTCGACCCGGAAACCTTCTTCTGGACCAGCCCGGAAGACGAACTCGACGTCTCGCTGATCGCTGTCGGCCCTCGCACCGCAGGCGACGGAAACCTGTCCGACTTCGGTTGGACCGCACTGTCATCGGCGCTGGACAAACACGCCGAAGGTGACCACGTCACGATCATCGAACATCCCGATGCCGACTACAAGCAGATCGCCCTACGCGAGAACCGGGTGATGGGCCGAGGTAAGAAGGGCGCCACCCTCTACTACGCCGCCGATACGCTGCACGGCTCCAGCGGCAGCCCGGTGTTCAATGATCAATTCGTTCTGGTGGCCCTGCATCATGCCGGCGGCGGTCGCAATGACACCGAGCTCGAAGACGGGCGGCCCGTCCCGGAAGAATGCAATGAGGGTATCCGGACCAGCGCGATCGTCGATGCCCTCCGTGCCCGCCACGACCAATTGCCTTCCGCCCTGAGGGATTTACTGGCGGAAGCGCTCAATCCCCCGGCGGCCGGAACACCGTTGGAAGTCACCGCGGCCGCGGCCGTCATCGACGACGTGTCGAACCCGGCGCAACCGTCGGTCCTCGAACGCAACGACGCACCCAACCCGGACTACAGCAATCGATCCGGCTACGATCCGGATTTCCTGTCCAAAGCCGTTGCAGTCCCGGTCATCCCGACGAAGCTGCTGGCGAAGTGCGCTGTTCCTGACGGGCTCAAACGCTCGACGGCCAATGTGGTGCTGCGCTACCACCACTTCAGCCTGGTGATCCGCGCCGACCGTCGGATGCCACTGTTCACCATCGTCAACATCGACGGCCGCCGGTTGCGCAAGATCAAACGCGAGACGGGAGAGGTCGAGGCCGTCGAAACGTGGTACACCGACCCGCGCCTGCATCCGGAACTCCAGCTCGATCAGGATGTGTTCGAACGACAGAAGCCGCGATTGTTCGACCGCGGGCATATGGTGCGCCGCCTCGACCCGGCGTGGGGCAGTGCGGTGGCCGCCAAACAGGGGACCGATGACACCTTCCACTTCGCCAATTGCTGCCCGCAGATCTCGGCGTTCAACCAGCATCTGTGGGCGCGCATCGAAAACTATGCACTGGTCAATGCCGGCGCCGAGAAACGACAGATCACCGTCATCACCGGGCCGGTGTTCGGTGGCAACGACCCGCTGTACCGAGGCGTCAACGTGCCGCGACAGTTCTGGAAGATCGTCGTGCGGGTCAGCGCCGCGGATGGCGACCTCCGGGCCACGGCGTTCTTGGCCGATCAGAACGCGGCATTGGATGCGGCCTTCGGATCCGGCACTGAATCCTTCACCGACATCGACAAAGTGGTGATGTTCCAGAAATCCGTTGCCGACATCGAGCGCTTGTCCGGGCTGTCGTTCGGCGTTCTGCGCGATCACGACACCATGACGGTGGGGCTGAAGACCATTGCGCCCCCGCTGAGCTCGCTGGATGAGGCAGGTTGGTGAAGGTACCGCTTTGGACTTGAGGGTCCATTTTTCTCGAGTCACGCTCGTGGGGTAAAAGCGCGTGACTGGAGGTGTGCAGTGAATCTCGGGGAATTCGGTGTCTGGCAACCGTCCTATGCCACCACACCCGAAATGGCCAAGCGGATCGAGGATCTGGGCTACACCGCCTTGTGGTTGGGTGGCCCGGAGCCGGATCTGTCGGGGATCGACGAACTGCTGGCCGCCACGGACCATTTGGTGGTGGCCAGCAGTATCTACAACGTCTATCGCGGTGACGCGGCCACCTTGACGGCGGCGTACCGGCGGATCGAGAGGTCGTACCCGGACCGCCTGCTGCTGGGCCTCGGAGTGGGCCACCCTGAGCAGGTTGACCACTACCGGAGCCCGATGGCCACTCTGAACGGGTTCCTCGATGCGCTCGATGAGCACGGGTTGCCCCGCGAGAAGCGGGCGCTGGCCGCGCTCGGCCCGAAGATGCTCGCCCTGGCGGCCGAGCGTGCGGCCGGTTCGGTGCCCTACCTCGTCACGCCCGAGCACACCCGCCTCGCGCGGTCGGCGTTGGGACCCGGGCGGATCCTCGCGCCGGAACAGAAGGTGGTCCTCGAATCCGACCCCGAACGGGCCCGGGCCCTCGCGCGTCCGCGGATCAAGCATCCATACCTCGGATTGGTGAACTACACCAACAACTTACGGCGACTCGGCTTCACGGACGAGGATCTGGCCGGCGACGGTAGCGACCGCTTGATCGACCAGCTCGCCGTTCACGGCGACGCGGTGACGGTCGCGCGCGGATTGCGCGAGCACCTGGCGGCCGGGGCGAATCACGTGCAAATCCAGGTGGTGGGCCAACGTTCGGCGCCGCACCCGAAGATGCCGGAGGTTCTGCTCCAGGTGTATGACGACGACGCGTTCGGAATGTACGAATCCCTCGCCGTTGCTTTGGGAATCGCGCCGCGGTGACCGGTCTCAGCGGGTGGTGGCGCCGGCGCCCTGCCACACCGTGTCGAACGGTGCGTTACCGCCGATACGGTCGACGATGCCCGCGGTGGTGAACTCCTTGGCCCGCTGGACCGCCTCGGCCACATCGGACCCCTTCGCCAGCGCGGCGGTAATCGCCGCTGCCAGAGTGCATCCCGCGCCGGCGACGCGCTCGTGTCCGACCTTCGGTGCGCGCACGATCTCCGCGTCGGTGCCGTCGAAGAGCACATCGACGGCGTCGTCGCCGGGAAACTCCACACCACCCTTGACCACGACGTAGGACGGGCCGAGATCGGCAATGCGTCGGGCCGCTTCGACAAGGTCGTCGATCGAGGACAGGTCATCCATCCCGGCGAGCGTGCGGGCCTCGAACAGGTTCGGGGTGACGACCGTGGCCAGCGGCAGGATCTGGCGGCGCAGGGCCGTATCGGTGTCGAGCGCGGCCCCGGGTTCCTGGCCTTTGCAGATCAGGACGGGGTCGACGACGATGTGCCGCCAGGGCTGACGCGCCAGGGCGGCGGCGACCACATCGATCGTTGCGGGGGTGCCCAGCATGCCGATCTTGACGACGTCGAGGTCGTAGGCCGCGGTCGCCGCCTCGATTTGATCAGCGATGACCTGCGGGTCGACCGGCACGAATCGGTGTCCCCAGTTCGCCTTGGGGTCGAACGACACGATGCAGGTCACGGTGCCCACGCCATAGGTACCGAACTCTTGGAAGGTGCGCAGGTCCGCCTGCAGGCCGGCGCCGCCGGTGGCTTCGGATCCGGCAATGACATACGAGAGGTCGACCACGTGGGTGAGCGTACGCCTGACCTACGAGCCCCCCATGGACTCGGCGGATACTGGAGGACGCTGCTGCGATCTTCAAAGGGGATGACAATGGCCCGTCAACGTGCATTCGCCCAGGTCGATGTGTTCTCACGAACCCCGTACCTGGGCAATCCGGTCGCTGTCGTGGTGGATGGTGAGGGGCTGGATGAGGTTGCGATGCAACGCCTTGCGCGTTGGACCAACCTGTCGGAGACCACGTTCGTACTGCCCCCGACCAATCCCGAGGCCGACTACCGTCTGCGCATCTTCACCCCGGGCAGCGAGCTGCCGTTCGCCGGGCACCCCACCCTCGGGTCCGCGCATGCCTGGCTTGGGCAGGGTAATCAACCTCGGCGTGAGGGTCATGTCGTGCAGGAGTGCGGTGCCGGTCTCGTGGAGATCCGGCAACGCGACGCGGAGCTGTACTTCCAGGCGCCGCCGACGCTGCGATCCGGACTTCTCGCGGACGATTACCTGGATCAGCTCGTCGACGCATTCGGACTGGCGCGCGCCGACGTCCTCGCGCATCAATGGGTGGACAACGGGCCCGGTTGGTCGGTGCTCGTGTTGGGCAGCGCGCGGCAGGTGCTCGAATTGGAGCCTGATCTGGCCCGGATTCCCACGGCCATGGTCGGTGTCGTCGGTGCTTATCCGGCCGGATCCGAGCACGACTACGAGATGAGGACGTTCGCGCCCGCGGTCGGCGTTCCCGAGGATCCGGTGTGCGGCAGCATGAATGCCTCAGTGGGGCAGTGGCTGACGAGTACCGGTGCCGCTCCGGCGAAGTACCGGGTATCTCAGGGCGCGCGGCTCGGCAGGGCAGGTGAAATCAGCGTGATGGCCGAATCCGACGGGTCGGTCTGGGTCGGTGGCATCACCACCACCTGCTTCCAAGGAACTGCGACGCTCTAAATCGCGTGCGCGGAAACCGCCGGCGCCACCCAATCGCGCAGGTAGGCACGCAATCCGGCGTCGTGGCGTGATGGGCCACCGGGGTCGATGATGAACGACTGCAGGGTACGCAACATGAACTCGACCAGCTGATCGAGCAGCTCGCCGTCGAAACCTGCTGAAGACCAGTCGATGTCGAACCGCTGCAGGATCGACTTGCCGAATTCGATGGCGAGATCTGAGGTGACACCGGCGGTGAAGGCACTGGCCTTGCCGGGCTGCAACACCAGACTGAGATAACGGTCATGTGCGATCTGCTCGAGGGTGTAGGCGATGCCCTCGACGACGGCCTCGCTCGGGTCGGTGATCGAACCCAGATCTGCGGCCAACCGATCGAGGAAGCCGTCCACCGACGACAGGGCAGTGGCGCCCAGAAGGCTCTCCTGCGTGGGGAAGTAGCGGTAGACCGTCTGACGGGTCACTCCGAGAGCCTGCGCCACCTCGGACACGCTCACCGTGCCGCGAGCGTCGATGGCCTGGCGGGCCACGCCGATGATGCGGCCGACGGCTTCGTCGTCGTCGGCGGGAATGTCTCCCGACCAGCCGTGCCTGCGCATCCGTCGATGGTCGCACAATGGACGATCAGATCTTGACAATACAGTTGATGCTCGTTGTATGGTCAAACCATGACCGTCAGCCCAGTGAGCAGCACCGATGAGGAATTGACCCGCCGCGCCCTGCGGCATGCCGTCGAGGGGACGACGGACATGGCGGAGGCGGTGCTCAAGGTGCCGCTGCACTACTACCGCGATCCCAAGATCACCGAGATCGAGGAATCCCAGATCCTGCGCCGCGTCCCGCTGGCGATCGTGCCGTCGGCCCAGATCCGGCAGAAGAACGACTTCGTGGTCCGCTCGGTACTGGGGGACTCCCTGTTGGTCACCCGGGACCGCGCCGGAGCTGCCCACGTGTTCCTCAACTATTGCCGTCACCGCGGCGCCATGCCGGCCTGCGGTTCGGGCAACGCGTCCCGGTTCGTCTGCCCATATCACGCCTGGACCTACCGCAACACCGGCGAGTTGTTCATGGTCCCGGGCAAGGCGGGCTTCGACACGATGGACACCGCGGACTACGGCCTGGTCGAGCTGCCGTCCGAGGAGCGCCACGGCTTCATCTGGGCGGTTCTGACCGCGGATGCCGCCATCGACCTCGACGCCCATCTCGGTGAACTCGGACCGGAACTGGCGCAATGGAATTACGACACGTACGGCTATCACACCGACCGCGAGTTCTCCTCAGAGGTGTCGTGGAAGGGTGCACTCGAGGCGTTTGCCGAGGGCTATCACTTCCCGTTCGTCCACGGCGAGAGTCTGATCGGGCAGAACACCTTGCCGAACACCGCGATCTACGACGAGTTCGGCAAGCATCACCGCATCGGCTTCCCGTTCAACTGGATCAAGAACCTGACCGACGATCCGAGCGCCTCGTTCGACCCGTCGGCGAACATGGGCGTCATCTACTGGGTCTATCCCAATCTGATCCTCGCGAACAGCCCGGTCGGCGTGGAGATCATCGACATGCTGCCCGAGGGTGAACCCACCCGCTGCACGGTTCGGCACAGCTGGATGGGCCGGATTCCGGCCACGAACGACGACATGCGGGCCGCCTACGACGCGGTCTACGAAGGCGTTCACGCCGCGGTGCGCGACGAGGATTTCGCGATGCTCCCGCAGTGTGGGGAAGGAGTCCGCCACGGTCAACACGACCATATGATCATCGGCCGCAACGAGATTGCGGTGCAGCACATGATCAAGGTCTTCGCCCAGGAGTTGGGAGTGGCCCTGGCCTAGCCCGATGTCTCACTTGCCGGGCAGGGTCCGCATCGCCTGCAGGGTGATGCCGGGCACCGTCCTCGCCAGGTCCGGTCGTTGCTTGCCGAAGGCCCGCATCGTCCGGTAGAAGGACCAGACCTGGCGGGGGCTGGGGACTTTCGGTACCCAGGCCAGCTCCCAGTGAATGCCGTTGATCGGATCGTCGAAGAACACCGCGTAGTAGCCGGGCCAATACTGCGGGTACTCCGTCGGCTCATCGGTGACCGCGATGCCCCGGGGGATCAGGAAGTCGCGATGAAAGCGGTCCACTTCCTTGCGGTTTCGGGCCCACAGCGCGACGTGGTTGATGCCGACGGCCTGGTCGGCATGGGTGAGCTTCTCCCCGGTATGCGCAGGCTGGATGCCAATATAGCTGTGCGGGTTGATGAATCGCGTCATGTAGTAGATCGACTGGTACTCCATGTTCAGTGACGAGAAGCTGCTGAACCCCAGCCAGCCGAACATCGCGTCGTAGAACGCGATCGACTCGTCGTAATCCAAGACCGCGAACTCGACATGACTTACTCCGCGCCACCGCATCGTGCCCCCTGGGAGTCGACTACTACCGAATGTAGTACGCCACGGGCGCGCTGTGAAGCTGCCGGTCACGTACTGAGCTTGCGGTCCTTGCGTCCACGCCCTGACGTCGATTTCCGCTGTGCCGGGGCGGCGGCCTGATCCAGTTGCAGGATGGCCGCGTCGATCAGGCTGCGCAGGATCTCATCGGTGCTGAAGGAGCTCAGCCACAGGTGGGGGGTATCGGTGCGGTGCAGCATCGCCACGCCGTGCACAGCGACCGACAGGGCCGCGGCGATCCGATCGGCTTCCAGTGTCGGTGGGGCCTGTGGGTCGTCGCCGCGGCAGGCCAGCAGCCCTCGGGTGACGATCGCCAGTGCTTGCCGGGCCGCGGGCGAGGTGTCGGTGATCTGGCTCATCAGCGCGTAGCGCAGCGGGTGGCGCTCGGCGAATGACACGTAGGTCTGGCAGCCGAGAAACAGCCGCTCGCGCGGGGGCCGGCTGCCGGTGCGGTGTTCGGCGATCTCCTCGGACACTTGTGTCCAACTCGCCTCGGCCACCGCGTCCAGCACGCTGTCGCGGTCCTCGAAGTGCGCGTAGACCGAGGGGGCGGCGATGCCGGCCTCTCGGGCGATGCTGCGCAGCGACACCTCGGCCTCACTTTGCGCGGCGTCGATGACGCGGATCGCCGCCGCCAGGATCTCCTCGCGCAGAAGAGCGCCCTGACCACGCAGATTGCGTCGGCGAGGGGCGGAGACCATGCATGTATGCTAACACGTGTTAGGTTAACTGACCGGTTGTCGCGCCGATGACCACTATAGGTTGTTCCCCTCGATTTGGGTGGCGTTGACCCCCCGTGTCAAAACCGTTGTGGCCAAACCTGTTACCGACCTCCTTGCCTATGCGTGTCCTGGGTCGGAGTCTGCACGGCTCAACTTTACAGCTGTTTCCTTATGGTTGTAAGGTCAGCGTTCATGTTGGGTGCGGTAACGCGAAAAACGTCTGGGTGCAGGCCATGAAGACACTGGTGAGCGGGCTGGCGCGGATGTGGATTCTGCTGGTGATCGTCGTGGTGGTCGGTGCCGGCGCGTTCATCATCAACCGGTTCCACGGGGTGTTCGGCACGCAGCGAACGGCCGGCGGCGACGCCCGGGTGGAGAACATCGTCTCGACCGTGCCCAAGTACGTGACCTACGAGGTGTACGGACCGGCGGCCACGTCGGGGATGGTCAGCTACATCGACGAGCACGCGCAGGCGCAGGAGGTCCGGTTCGACGCCCTGCCGTGGACTCTGACCCTGACCACGACCGTGCCGAGCGTGTTCGCCAACGTCGTCGCACAGGGCGACAGCGGTGCCCTTGGCTGCCGCATCACCGTCAACGGCGAACTGCGGGACGAGCGCACCGCCGACGGATACACCGCCACCACAAGCTGTTTGGTGAAGGCGGCATGAGCGGGCGCCGCAGCGTCGACGGCGCCCGTCCGCCGCTCTACCCGCGGCTGGTTCGCACCCTTTCGGTGCCGATCATCCTGTTCTGGCTGGCGTCCACCATCGCGGTCAGTGTGCTGGTGCCGCAGCTGGAGATCGTCGGCAAGGACAACGCCGTCTCTCTGTCCCCGCAGGACGCACCTTCGGTGATCGCCATGAAGCACATCGGCGAGAAGTTCGACGAGTTCAACTCCGACAGCGCACTGATGGTGGTGCTGGAGGGTGACGAGCCGCTCGGCGACGCCGCCCGCGGGTACTACGGCGAACTCGTGGCCAACCTGGAACGCGACACCGAGCACGTCCAGCACGTTCAGGATTTCTGGGGCGACCGCATCACCTCCGCCGGGTCGCAGAGCGAGGACGGCAAGGCCGCCTATGTCCAGGTGAACCTCGCCGGAAACCAGGGCTCCACCCAGGGCGTCGAATCCGTCGACGCGGTCCGCGAGATCGTCGAACGCACCGAAGCGCCACCGGGTATCCGGGCCTACGTCACCGGGCAGGCCGCGCTGGTCGCCGACACCAATGAAGCCGGCGACAAGAGCATGGTGAAGATGACCGGCGTGACGCTCGCCGTCATCGCGATCATGCTGCTGGTGGTCTACCGCTCGTTCGGGGCCATGTTCATCGCGCTGCTGGTCGTGCTCACCGAGATGAGCATGGCGCGGGGGCTGATCGCCGTGCTCGGCTCCGTGCACGCCTTCGGTCTGTCGACCTTCGTGGTCAGCATCCTCACCGCGCTGGCCATCGCGGCGGGCACGGACTACTGGATCTTCCTCGTCGGCCGCTACCACGAAGCCAGAAACTCCGGTGAAGACCGCGAAACCGCCTACTACACCACGATTTCCGGTGTCACCCATGTCATCACCGGCTCCGGGCTGACCATCGCCGGGGCGATGCTGTGCCTGCATTTCACGCGGCTGAACTACTTCAACACGCTGGCCGTCCCGTGCGCGCTGGGCATGCTGGTGATCCTGGTGATGGCGTTGACCTACGCGCCGGCGGTGCTGGCGTTGTGTGTGCGATTCGGTTGGCTGGATCCCAAGCGGGCCACCAAGACCCGTGGCTGGCGGCGAGTCGGCACGGCAGTCGTGCGCTGGCCGCTGCCGATCCTGGCCGCTGCCACGGCGGTCGCGCTCATCGGCGTGCTCGCCCTGCCCGGGTACCGGACAAACTACGACAACCGGCACTACGTTCCCGCCGACGTCCCGTCGAATATCGGGCACGCCGCCGCCGAGAAGCATTTCTCTTCGGCCCGAATGAATCCCGACATGCTCATGGTCGAGGTCGGCCACGATATGCGCAACCCGCGCGACATGCTCGTGCTGGACCGCATCGCCAGGAACATTTTCCGGGTGCCGGGTATCGCGCGGGTGCAGAGCATCACCCGCCCGCTCGGCCCGCCGATGGAGCACGGCTCGGTGCCATTCCAGGTCAGCGCGCAAGGGGTGGCGATGCGGGAGAACCTGCAGTTCTTGCGGGCCAGACTGGACGACACCTTGAAAATGACCGATCACCTCGGCGAGATGATCGCGATCATGCAGCACCTGCACGACCTGAGCGTGCAGCTGGCCGATGCGACCCACAGCGCGGTCGGTGCCACGCACGACATGGAGGCCACCATGGCCGAACTGCGGGATCAGGTCGCCGATTTCGATGACTTCTTCCGCCCGCTGCGCAACTACTTCTACTGGGAACCGCACTGCTTCAACATCCCGGTGTGCCACGCCCTGCGGTCGGTTTTCGACGCCACCGACGGATTCGACAAACTGGCCGACGACACCAAGTCGCTGGCCTCGGCGATGGACAAGGTCGACGGCCTGACGCCGCAGATCGCCGCACAACTGCCGCCGATGATCTCCATCTCCACCCAGGTTCGTGACCTGATGCTGACCCTGCACAGCACGTTCCGCGGGATGCTCATCCAGATGGAGCAGATGACCGACACCGCGTCAGCCATGGGGCAGACCTTCGACGAGGCCAAGAACGACGACATGTTCTACCTGCCGCCAGAGGCCTTCACCAGCCCGGACTTCCTGCGCGGTATGGAGCTGATGCTCTCACCCGACGGGAAGGCGGCACGGATCCTGATCACCCACGACGTGGATCCGGCCACGCTGGAGGGCATTTCGCATGTGGACGCCGAGTTGCTGGCCGCCAAGGAGGCCGTCAAGGGCACACCGCTGGCCGACGCGAAGTTCTATCTCGGGGGTACCGCGGCCACCTACAAGGACATTCAGGAAGGCGCGCATTACGACCTGTTCATCGCGGCCATCGCGGCGATCATCCTGATCTTCGTGGTCATGCTGTTGATCACCCGGGCATTGGTGGCCTCGATCGTGATCGTGGGTACCGTCGTGCTCTCGCTCGCCGCGTCGTTCGGCATGTCGGTATTGATCTGGCAGCACATCCTGGGCATCGAACTGCAGTGGCTGGTGATCGCGATGTCGGTGATCGTGCTGCTGGCCGTCGGCTCGGACTACAACCTGCTGGTGGTGTCGCGGATGAAGGAGGAACTCGGCGGCGGCATCAAGACGGGGCTGATCCGGGCGATGGGTGCCACCGGTGGAGTGGTGACCGCAGCCGGAATGGTGTTCGCCTTCACCATGATCTCGATGATCGCCAGCGATCTGCGCTCGGTCGGCCAGATCGGCACCACGATCGGTCTGGGGTTGCTGTTCGACACCTTCATCGTCCGGTCGTTGATCACACCGTCCATCGCGGCGCTGCTCGGCCGCTGGTTCTGGTGGCCGCTCAAGGTGCGCAGCCGACCGGTGCGCCCCAGTCGTGCTGTCCCGCAACCTGTTCCCGCACATGCCGGCGCCGGCGCGGGCGATGAGCCGACCGTGGAGATCCCGAAAGGAACCCCGTGACCGAGATACTCGCCCGCACCAGCCCATTCGCTGACCTGACCGCCTTGCGTGAACTCGGTCCGGACAGCTTCATCGCCTCCGTCGACCCGATGTGGACCATCGGGCCCAAGGTGCACGGCGGATGCATGATGGCGATCTGCGCGGCCGCCGCGCGTCGCTCCGTCCTCACCGCCGGCGGCAGCGCGGCGCTGCAGCCCATCGCGGTGAGCGCCAACTACCTGGCTGCCCCGGATCCCGGCGAGGTGCAGGTGAACACCAGCCTGCGCAAGCTGGGCCGACAGGTGTGCGCCGTGGATGTGCAGCTGTCGCAGGGCGATCGGGTTGCGGTGACGGCAGCAGTCACCCTCGGTCTGCTCGATGACGGCGACCCGCGGCATCAGGAGCCGCTGGCGTTGACGCAGATGGCGGCTGAGCCGACGGCCGATGCCGTGCATGTGACGCCGGATCATCCGATGGGGCAGATCGTCCATGTCGCGCAGGGCTGCGATCTGCGGGTGGACCCCTCGGCGGCGCTGTTCCTGGCCGGGCAGCAGGGCGATCCGGTCAACCGGATGTGGTTGCGGCCGTTCGCAGCCGACGAGGCCGATGCTGACACGGCATTGTTGTTCGCGCTGATGGCCGGTGACATCAGTGCTCCGGTGACGATGAACCGCGGAATGTTCGGCTGGGCCCCGACCGTCCAGCTGACGACGTATCTTCGTCGGCGCCCGGCCCCGGGTTGGCTACGCGTGAGGGCGAATTCGACGGTCATGGGCACGACCTGGTTCGAGGAGGATCACCTGATCCTCGATGCGACCGGTGCGGTCGTCGTGCAGAGCCGCCAGCTGGCGATGATCCCGAAGGGCGCCTGACGCCACCGGGTTCGAGTGATTGCTGCCAACGGCCGCTCAATTTCTGCCAGCGGAATTAACCGTGTCGAGCAGCGTGTTGTGAGAGCCAGACCGGGTAGGAATCCCCCGAACCGGTGGAGAGACGTCCGAACCGCGACTCCCACGCCACGGCTCGAACGCCCAGAAACGAAGGGCTTCGACATGAAGAAGTTTGGTTTTGCCGGCATCATCGCCACTGGTTTCGCCGCCGCCATCGTCGGCCTGGCCGCCCCGGCGCAGGCTGACATCACCCATCACCAGTGGGTGCACGACAACCAGCAGCACGCCAGCACCGGCGCCGTCACATCCATAGTGGGCAATGGCCGCTGATGCACGGCCGCTGATGCACGAAACAAGTGAGGGGCGCCCATCCGGGCGCCCTCACTTGTTGACTCGGTGTTTGTCAGGCCGACATCCGGCTCAGGCAGTCGGGCCCGCCGACGTAGACGATGCCGGACGGGTACGGTGCGGACGCCGCGCGCGCGATCGTCGTCGCCAACTGCCGGTCGGACATCACCTCACCGGACACCACGGTGAAATCGATGCCCCGCCGGTCGAATTCGGAACGCATGGCGTAGAGCGCGGTCTCACCGGCGCGCTTACTCGCGGCGATCGCCGCGTAGCCCTTCGGCACGGCCTTGTTCGGGAAGAAGTGGGCCTGGTGGCTGGTGACGAAAACGATCTGACCGCCCACCGGCATCAACGGCAGGGCCAGCTTGGCCAGCCGGCGTTGGGCATCGCGGTTCAGGCGCATCGCGTAGCCGGGGTCGGTCCCCAGCTCAAGCCCGGTCGATGCGTTGAGCACCAGGACATCGAGCCGGCCGAACTCGCGGCCCACCCGCTCGATCATGGCGGCGGCAGCAGCCTCATCGGAAATGTCGGCCCCGAGGGTGGAGGCGCGACCGCCCGCCCGGCGAATGGCGTCGACGACCGTGGTGGCGCGTTTGGCCTTCTCACGGTAGTTGACGATGACGTGGGTGTCCGGTCCGGCGAGCTGCTGAGCGACGTCGGCGCCGATACCCCGCGATGCACCGGTGACAAGAGCGATCCGGGTGGCTGCTGCAGGCTGCATGTCGGGTTCCTTTCCGTCACTGCCGAGGCGGCTGGGCCGAGATTGACCGGTGAGACCACGGTGGTGTGCCTGTGGTCACAACCGCCCTTGAGCACCCACCGTACACCAACTCTAAGAAAAATAAGATCCTTTTAAGGTCACGGTAAGGGCAATGTCGTGTCGCAAGTGTGTTGCTGACCCACCGCCCGTAACCTGGCTTCATGACTGGCCAACGGGTGCCCGGAGGGGTGGTGCACAAGTTGCCGGCGGACCTGCGTGAAGCCCTGATCGGCAATGCCACGGCGCTGGCCGCCTGGCAGGACATCACGCCGCTCGCGCGCAACGAGTTCATCTGCTGGGTCGAGGACGCCAAGCAGCAGGTGACGCGCGAGCGACGGATCCGCCGCACGCAGGAGGAGTTGGAGGAAGGTCAGCGGCGGCCGTGCTGCTGGCCCGGGTGCAAGCACCGCGAGCGCAACGGCAAGTAGGCCTGCGGTCTATCGGATCGACAGTCCGGTGATCGCCCTGGAGATGACCAGGCGCTGAATCTCGCTGGTGCCCTCGAAGATCGTGAAGATCTTGGCGTCGCGATGCATCCGCTCCACCGGGTAGTCGCGGGTGTAGCCGTTGCCGCCGAGGATCTGGATGGCCTCGTCGGTCACGTACACCGCGGTCTCACTGGCCACCAGCTTGGCCATCGAGCCCTCGGCGTTGTCGAAGGGCTGATTGTTGCGCGCCATCCAGCCGGCCCGCCACACCAGCATCCGGGCGGCGTCGATCCGGCTCTTCATGTCGGCGAGCTTGAATGCGACGGCCTGGAACTCACCGATCTTGCGGCCGAATTGCTCGCGCTGGCAGGCGTAGTCGAGGGCGTACTCGTAGGCGGCTCGGGCCACGCCGACCGCCATCGCGCCGACGCTGGGCCGGGTGCGCTCGAAGGTCTTCATCGCGGCCTGGCCACCGGCCGAGGCTCCGGACTTCACCCGCGCGATGCGTTCCTCGAACTTCTCGCGCCCGCCCAGGATGAGATCTTCGGGCAGGCGGACGTTGTCGAGCACCACCTCGGCGGTGTGCGAGGCGCGGATGCCGTGCTTCTTGAACTTCTGGCCCTGCGTCAGGCCGTGAGTTCCCGGCGGGATGATGAACGTGGCCTGTCCGCGGGAGCCGAGCTCGGGGTACACCGAGGCGACGACGATGTGGACGTTGGCGATGCCGCCGTTGGTAGCCCAGGTCTTGGTGCCGTTGAGAACCCACTCGCGGGTCGCCTCGTCGAAGCGAGCGCGGGTGCGGATGGCCCCGACGTCAGACCCCGCATCCGGCTCGGAGGAGCAGAAGGCGCCCAATTGGGGTTCGTCGGCGGTGCCGAACATGGGGAGCAGCCACTGGCCGATCTGCTCGGGAGTTCCGTTGCCCGCCAAGGCCGCCGCGGCCAGGCCGGTGCCCAGGATGGACAGCGCGATACCCGCGTCACCCCAGAACAGCTCCTCGAACACGGTCAGCATGCCCAGTCCGGTCGGTTCGGTGGTCTGCTGGGCGAACAGCTCGGGGGAGTACAGCCCGACCTTGGCGGCCTCCTGGATGACCGGCCACGGCGTCTCTTCACGCTCGTCCCACTCCGCGGCGGCCGGACGCACCACATCGGCCGCGAACTGGTGGACCCAGTCGCGGACCTCGATCACGTCGTCGCTCAGTTGCATGGAGAACGTCACAGTCGGGCTCCTGAAATATGTTGATGGTCAGTTGGTTTGAGAGCGGTGTTGCTTGATCATGCTGACGGTCTGGGTGACCCAGGCCTCGAAGAAACGTTCGTGGTCGACGTTGCCCGGCAAGCGCCCGGTCAGGGCCTGCAGAGTTGCCGCGTAGGACAGCCCGGCGATCGCGACGGCCGCGGTGGCCTCCGGATCGGGGATCTCGAATCGGCCCGAGCGATTGGATGCCGCCAGTTCGTCGGCGAATCGCTGATACGCGTTGTCAGTGATGACCTGCCACGTCTTCTCGTCGAGCTCCCCGAGTTCGTCAGGTTCACGCAGCATGACCCGCAGCAATTCCTCGCTCTGGGTCAGGTTGGTCCAGATCAATTGCCCGGCACTGCGAACCGCCTCTTCGACGGTCTTGGGATTGCCGGCGTCATACTGCTCGCGGGCACTGACGATGGCATCGATGCGGTGTGAGACGGCGGCCTCGAGCAGTTCCCGTTTCGAGCCGAAGTGCTTGTAGAGCGCGCCCGACCCCGGCGCCAGGCCGGCGGCCTGCTGAATGTGGGCGACCGACGTCGCGGCGTACCCCTTGGCGGCGAACAGCTTCAGTGCTGTGGCCAGGAGACGGTCCCGTCCGGTCGACATGGTGAGAGAGTACTCACTCACCAATCTGAGCTCCAAATTGCCCCCTGGAAGCCGCGGGATCGATAAGTTCGCCTGGACCGGGTCGGGGTGACGGGGGAGGCGTGACGATGGCAATGCTGACACGAAACGACAAGATTTTGTGTGGCACCTACGCGGTGATCGCGCTGATAGCGTTGGTCGCCACCTGGTGGAACAACATCGGTTTCTTCACCACCGAGAGCACCAGCCTGATCGATTTCTTCCAGAGCGGCTATGTGAACTACGCGTCGTCGTCACTGACGAATGATCTGCTGCTGTTCGGATTGGCCGCGTTCGTGTTCATGGTGGTCGAGGCTCGCCGAGTCGGCATTCCCAAGGTGTGGATCTATCTGGTGCTCAGTGCCGTCATCGCCGTCAGCGTGGCCTTCCCGCTGTTTCTGATCCGGCGGCAACTGGTGCTGGCAGCGGAGCGCAGTCCCAACCCCTCGACGACGTATTAGGTTCGCTCGCAGCTCAGTAGACCACGTCCTGAGCGGTCGACAGCCCGTTGTCGCACGTCACTGTGACGTGCCAGTTCGAGCCGGTAGGCGGCCCAGGCCGATCGATCCTTGCTTCCGCCGAGCCGTTGACCGCGAAGTTCACCACGTCGTTGTAGTTGACCAGAGCCGCCGCACCCGACACGGCAACGGCGTTATAGGTGCAACCCACCGTCGGGCGGTCGTTGTTGGCGATCGACGCGAAAGCCGATATCCCCTCGGGCCCGCCAGGACCGAACCACAACTTCAACTGCGGTGGCGGCGGCGGCGGGGGCGCCACGATGGCCTGTTGGGGTTCCTCGACAGGGGCGGGGCGGGGTGCCGCGCGTCGTGGTGCCGGTGCCTCCTCCGGTGCGGGTGCCGGTGGTGGCGCGGCCACCGGAGGCGGGGGTGCCGGTGCGGGTTCCCAATAATCGGTCGCAATGAGCGAGAAGCCCACCGACCACAGCGTGCTCGCCTGGGCTGAGCCGGCAGGCGTGGTGACCGGCTCACCCTGCGCCGAGATGACCGTTGCGGCCCCGGCTATCGCCGCGGCAGACCCACAAAGGATGCCTGCGCGGCGGTGCCACGGGGACCTGACGTAGGTCGGTGATGCTGTCCGGGGGCCATTGCCGGTGAACTTGGCGTCCATGGCTACTCCTTCGATCTGGTGGGCCCGCGGTGCTGCATGCGGTCGGACCTCACCATGGGAGAAGTCTGTTCGCCAAGTTTCGCCTGGTCACGAGTAGTGCGCTACTCGAAAAATCCGAGCAATACCTCACCCGGGTGTCACGGCGCGATCGTGGCTTTCTGGACGATCTCCTTCGCCGCGGCCTGCAACGGTCCGGCGTCGGCCTGCGGGCCCTCGGCGGCGATCTGCAATACGTATATGCCGCCGGCGTTCTGGATCACCACCGTGTTCTGGGCAACCATTCGTATGGCACCGTTCTTCGTGTACGAGCCGCCGAGCCGGGATGAGGGATGGCCGCTCATCGTGGCCCGTACGGCGTCGTCACCCTGGTAACCGCTCAAGTTCTTGACTTCGCCCGGTGCGACGAGCAACAGCTTGTCCACATCGACAGCGCCTGTCAGTTTGTCGACGGTTGCGGTGATTCTGGGCGGATCGGCGGGATCTGCCGGCGTGATCGGGACGATCTCGAAGTACGGTGCGTCAGCGCCTGCGGAGATCCTGGTCCAGCCTTCTGGAACAGGCAGGTCGATCTTCGGCGCTCCCGGTGTGCCCGGAACGACTGCGGTCCGCTGGATGTCGTTGTTCTTGATGTAGTCGGCGAGCGTCTCGTTGGGACCGGATATTTGAGCCGACGTCGGGGGAGCGGCACGGTCTGTCGTCGAGGTCGAGGTGTCAGACGACTTCGAGCTCTGCATCACGGCCAGGATGAGTGCTGCGGTGATGCCGACCGCGGCGATGGAAATGGTGACGACAAGCCAGCGGCCGGCGAGCCGGCGTCTGCGGGGAAGCGTCGTTGTCGGGGGCGGCGGAACCGCCCGATGTTCTTCTGCGGCAACTGGATCGGGCAGTGCCGCCCGTGCACGCCGCCGTTGGGCGGTCGTGAGGAGGTTGGCAGCGTCTCGGTAGCCGGGCTGTTCCCGCTCGATCTCGGCCAGCATGTTGGCTGCCTGCTGCCAGTCTTCTTGGTCCAGATGGTCGAGTGCTTGCGCATACCGCTCGGCGCGTTGGGCTTCGAGGATCTTGGCCTGCGCGTGCGAGACCATCCCCTCCGGATCCTGGTTGTGCGGGTCGATTTGGGCCAACTCCCGTGCGGCGGCCGTGACGGCAGTCCAACGCTCGGCTCGATGCAGGGCCGCGATCTCATCCACCAGTGCGCGCCGCCGCTGGGCTGTCCGTGCCTGCTCGAGGCGCGTCTCGACATCGGGGTGAGTCGGGTCGAGCGCGGAGAGATTCTCCAGCGCATTCACGACCGTGTCCCAGTCACCCGCATCGGCGGAAACCGCGGCCTTTCCGGACCATCCGTCGATGTCGCGCCGCCGGCGGGCCTCGGTCAGTCTGGTTTCGATCCTCGTCTCACCCGGATAGGAGGCCTGCAGCGTCTCGAGCCGCTCGGCTGCCTCAGCCCAGCGTTCGGCGAAGAAGGCACTCATCGAATCGACCCACCGCGGGTCGGTCAGCAGGTTCCGACGGATATCGGCAGGCGCCTCGGCTGGATTTGGTAGGCCGTTGTCGGGGACCTCGACGGTCGCCGCGTCGTCGGCCGAAGGTTCTATGTCGTGGTCGTCCAGGACTGTTTGAGCCAGGTTCCGGTCGACGTCGGCGTACAGATCGCCGCGCCTGCTGAACATCTTCAGCACGTAGCGCCCGCCGCGACGCTCCTCGGCATCCGCCGATCGCAGCGCCGGCTCCAACTGGATCAGGATCTGATGCTGCTGCTGTTGAGTCAGCGGTTCAGCCTGCCCCACCTGCTCGAACAAGTCCGACAGGTACGACAGTGGGGCCCCTGGGGGTTCGGGCAGCTGATCTGGCACCGGAGGCGCGGGCGGGAGAGTCCCGAGCGCACCGGCCAGGGCGAAGGCCGCCTCCCGGCCGGACTGCGAATAGTCGATGATCTGGCGCATCGAGAGGGTCCGGGGTAGCGCGTCGGGAAGCTGCTCTACCGCGAGCGGTAACACCGGCTTGTTCAGCGCCAACGCCCATGCCAGCTCTCGCTTGCATGCCACCGAGTTCAATGTGTGGCCGGAGACGATCGCCACGAACACATCGGAGTCGGCGATGCGCTCCAGGATCTCGTGCCACCAGGATTGTCCGCCCCGCAGCGACGAATCCACCCAGGTCTCATAGCCCAACGCGTGTAGGTCACGGAGCAGCGCCTCGACATCAGCTCTGTTCTCGCGGGCATAAGAAATGAACAGCTGTCGCATGCCCCCTCCCGAGAAAATCTGGTGCCTGCTGATATGGAGGCTGGAATGGTCACAAGAACCCTGGACACAATGAATCCTGCACGCTGATTTGGCCAAGCGAATGAGTACTCGACTACCTGACTTGTCGGTCGGAAGTGTTCAGGCCCTCAGTGATATCGATGGGTGCGGCGCGAGCTGATTCGAACCCCGAGATCGGGGGAACGCTGGACGAATGGCTACATATCGAGTTCTCAACCCCAAAGGCGAGGTTGTCGACACCAAGGACATCGAGAGCGCCGGCGATGCGCATGCGTGGTTCGTCGACCAGAAGGCCAAGCCCGAGTTGGGCTGGCGCATGGAGGTGCTGTCGGCCGATGGCGACTGGGCATTCTTCGATGACAGCGAAGGTGACCGAAAGTACTGATTAGTCGGCGAGCCCGAGCACGCGGCGGGTCATCTTGTTCAACTGCACCCGCAGCGTTTCGCCGTCGATGTCGGCGAGCAGGGGGTGCATGACGGCCACGCTGATCGCGCTGGAGAGCATCGCCGCGTGAAACCGGGCCTCCACGCCGGCTTCTGTGCCCAGCAGTGCGGCATAGAGGCGTTCGATGAACCGCTGAAACGGTTCGTACTCCGCTTGTAGGCGGATGATCACGGGGTCGAACATCGGAATGCTGAAGGTGCCGCGGCGGTCGATGGCTTGCTCGATCATCCGGTCGAGCAGCGCGTCGCGGGCCTGTCCGGGCGACCCCTCCGCCTCAGCCGCTTCCAATGCTTCTTCGAGCCGGCTCATTTCCCGCTCGGTGATCGCGATGACGATCTCGTCCTTGGTCTTGAACTGCCGGTAGACGGCTGCCTTCGTGACGCCCATTTCGTCGGCGATCATCTGCAGCGACGTCCCGCTGACGCCGTGATTGGCGATGAGCTTGAGCGCTGCGTCCATCACCCGCGTCTGGGCGGCGGTGCGCGTGATCGCACCGAACGTGCGGGCCTCCTGCGTGGACGTCACAGCATCAACGGTAACCGACGATTGACCGCCTGGTTGCCGATCGGCTACCGTCCAAGTTGCCGATCGGCAACCAACGTCACGCATGAAGAGAGTCCGACGATGAGACGACCTGATGGTGAGTTGATCCTTTTGGGGACGTTGCCCGTGGTGGCAATCATCTGGATCTCCGCGTTCTTCCTGTTTCCCGGATTCGTACATCCGATGTCCCCCAACATGTCTGCCGAGGAAGTCGCGAGCTTCTACCAGGACGACACCGCGCGGATCCGGTACAGCATGATCCTGTTCAACTGGTTCGGTGTCGGCCTCATCCCCATCGTGATCCTGTTGGCGATGCAGGTACGCCGGATGGCCCACCGCACGCCGATCCTGACCTACAGCCTGATCGCCGCCGCCGGTGGTCCGCCGACGCTGTTTCTCATCGCCAACATGTTCTGGCTGCTCGGCTCGTTCCGCCCCGACCGCGCTCCCGAATTGACTCAGGTGCTCAACGATCTGGCCTGGCTCACCTTCACGCTTCTGGTGCCGTATCTGATCGCGCAATGCCTGCTGCTGGCGCTGGCGATCTACTGGGATCAGCAGGAACAATCGGTGTTCAAACCGTGGGTGGCGTACTTCAATCTCGTCGTCGCGGCCGCGCTGGTGCCCGCGACGTTCACCGCCCTGTCGTTCGACGGGCCCTTCGCCTGGGACGGGGTGTTGTCCTTCTGGCTCAAGAACATTGCCATCGCCGTCTGGATTCTGGTGATGGGAGTCGTTCTCGCCCAGGCGATCAAGCAGCAACGCGCGCAGGACAAGGTACCGGCATGAGCGGCTCACGGTGGAGCAGGTTCTTGTGGAACGTCCGCTACCACCCCAAACGCGAACTGTGGTTCGCCTGGTACGTGATGGTGTTCTTCTATCAGCTCTACGGTGTGCTGTTCTTCTTCGTCACCCGCGTGCAACCGCCGCCGAGCCCGGCCTGGGACACCCCGATGGTCGTGCACTGGGTCACTGACCACCGGTTCGGCGTCCTCGCCGGCTTTGGCGTCGTCTTCCTCATCACCGGACTGTGCGCGCCGATGAACGCCCTGCTCGCCTACTCGATGCGGCGCATGTCGGTCAGCCCTGTCTTCGCCTACTCGTATCTGATCATGTACTCGCTGAGCGCAATTCCAGGCATGCTGGTCATGGCCATCGCGATGACCGCCGCCGCGTTGCGACCCGACCGGGATCCCGAGATCATCCACTGGCTCTACGAATTCGCGTTCCTGTCGTTCAGCGGGACCATGGGGGTGTTCCTGATCGGCTCGCTGGTGTGGATGACCGCGGTCCTGCTCGACAAGAACCGCGTGTTCCCCAAGTGGTTCGGCTACCTCAACCTCTGCAACGCGCTGACCGAAGTGGTCGTCGCGCCGGCCTGGATCTTCCAGCGGGGCGCGTTCGCCTGGAACGGCGCGATCGCCTGGTGGGTCAACATGGTCGTATTCGTCACGTACACCGGCGTTTTCATCGTGCTACTACGCAGGATGATCGAGCGCGAGGACTTCGGCACCGGTCCACTGCCGGATCTGCCGGCAAAGGATACCGGCGAATTGCGTGATTCGGTGGAGGCGGTTCGATGACCGAACAGGTCGAAGGTGCCCGCATCAGGGCAGTGCCCGGGCAGCCGGACATGTGGATGTTCGTGCTGTTCGAATCCCTGCTGTTCACCGCGTATTTTTCGGTGTATCTGGTGTCGCGCACCCAGAATCCAGAACTCTTCCTGCAGTCGCAATCCCATCTGGACCTGCGCATTGGCGTTGTCAATACCATTGCCCTGCTACTGAGTTCGTGGGCCGTCGCCCGGTGCGTCCAGGCCTCGCGCGAGGGCAATTACCGATCCGCGTTGAAAAACGTCTACCTGACGATCTCCTTCGGCGCGTTGTTCCTGGCCGGCAAGATCGTCGAGTGGGTCACCCAGATCCGCATCGGGAACACCTTCACCAGCGACGAGTTCTTTCAGCACTACTTCTTCCTGACGTCGATTCACTGCATCCACGTGCTGATCGGCTTCGTGGTGCTCGGTGTCGTCGTCTACCAGTTGTGGAGTCCAGCGCGGAGATCCCAACAACTCGTCGAAACGGGTGCCACCTACTGGCACACCGTCGATTTCCTCTGGGTCCTGATTTTCGCCTTGATCTACGTCGTGAGGTGAGCTGTGCGCATCGACTTCAACAAGAGACTGCTGATCGTCTGGGTTGCCTTGACGGCGATGACCCTCATCTATGTCTGGCTGGACGAAGCCGTCGACCAGAACGGGACCCTGAAGGCCAGCACCGCGGTCACCGTCAGTGCGATCGTCATCGCCTTGATCAAGGTGCGCATCATCTTCCGTGAGTTCATGGAGGTACGACACGCGCCGGTATTGCTCTGCCGCCTCACCGACGGGTGGGTCGTGCTCATCGGAGCCTGCTTGCTCGGAAGCTATTTCGTCGGTTCGGCGGTCGCGGGCTAGTTCCCGTACAGATGGAGTGCTCGGGCGGTCTCGGTGGCGACATCACCGCTCAGGCCGACGATCGGTGGACCGCCCCGCTGATGGATCACGTTCGCCAGGACCACGACGTAGGTGTCCGACCCCGGATCGATCCACAGCGTGACACCGGTGAATCCGGTGTGGCCGAAGCTGCCGACGGGAAATATGCGTCCGCGCGGCCTGGAGTGAGCGGTATCGATGTCCCAGCCGAATCCTCGAAGGTCTTGCCCGATGGTCTGCGCGGGCTGCTGCGGAGTCGTCATCAATTGCGCGGTCGGCTGCTTCAGCGGGAACGTGCTCGGGCGGCCGGCGAGGCGGTCGAGGAGAGCCTGCGCGAACCGGCCGACGTCGTCTACCGTCGAGAACACCCCGGCGCTGCCGGTCGCGCCGCCCATGCGACGTGCCGTCGGGTCGTGCACGGTGCCGCGCAGCGGGCGGCCGTAGTCCGGGCTGAGGTTCGGAGTGTCCTCGTCGAGCGCCGTCGGAGCGACGCGCGCCAGGAGATCCGTGCTCCAGGTGCCCGGCGGACAGTCCCTCACCTTGGCCGCACCCGGGTCGAGGGCTATCGCGTTTCCCCGGATCTGGTGCGGGCCACACGCTTTGGCCGCCGGAAGATAGTAGGTGTCCGACATGCCAAGGGGTGCAAAGACGTTGTCCCGCACGTACTCATCCAGAGGCCGGCCGGTGATTCTCTCGATGATCGTGCCCACCAGGATGAAGCCGATGTCGGAGTAGTGGAACCGCTCGCCGGGTTCGAACACCACCCATGCGCCGAGTGCCCGGTGTATCCCTTCGGCCTTGTCGGCTTTGTCGAGGCCCCACGGGCCGTCGAGGCTCAGATCGCCGGCGATGCCCGACGTGTGCGTGAGCAACATGCGCAGCGTCACCCGGGCACGGCGGGGGTCATCGGTGGGGTTGAAGTCCGGCAGATACTTCTGCACAGGGTCGTCGAACTCGACCTTGCCCTGTTCGTAGAGCTGCATGAACGCCGTCGTGGTCGCGATGCTCTTCGACAGCGACGCAAGGTCGAACAGCGTGTCCTCGGTCATCGGCTCGGCGGGGGCGGGTTGCCCATCTGGTCCCGGTTCGCCGTCGAGTTTGCGCGAGCCGTACGCCTGGCGGAACACAACGCGGCCATCATGTCCGACCTGGATCACCGCACCCGGCAGGCGATGGGCCGCAATCGAGTCATTGACGAGCCTCGATACCGGAGTGAAGTCACCTGTGGGAACGACGGCCGCCAGGGTGGGTGGCGGGACGATCGATGCCGGCGCGGTCGTTGTGGACGTGGAGCTCGCCACCGGAGGAGACGCCGGATGTCCGCAGGAGGACATCGCGGCGACCGTGACCACGGCGGCTCCCACGGCGCACAGCCGGGTAAGAGATCGCGATACCGTCACCTGATCGACGGTAGCCCGGCAAGGACGTCGGGGACGGATCGTTCAGAGCTCGGCGCGGTGCACAGGCGTACGCGGCTCCAGATGTTTCGCCCAGCCCGACGCGCATACCGCAGTGCAGGCGACTGCCAGTACCCCGACAAAAGTCAGCATCACCGGATAGCTGAACCAGTGTGCCAGCGCCGCGAGCGCCGCCGGCAGCAGAAACCCGAGATAGGCCAGGGAGTAGTAGACACCGGAGATGCCGGCCAGCTCGTCGGGCGGTGCAATGCGTTGGATCTCAAGGAGACCCGAGACGATGGCAATGCCATACGCGCTGCCGAGCAGCATCGCGACCAACGGGGCGACCAGTACCGAGCGGGTGACGGCGGTGGCCACCGCGGCGAAGATCCCCAACGCCATCAAGGCCATCGACACCACCACGGCCCGCGAGCTGGACACGTCATCGAGCCGGCGGGCGACCGGCTGGATCGCCACGCCGCAGCCCAGGGTCAGCACCGTCAATCCCACGGTGTAGAGCAGGGCCCACGAGCCGAGTTGGTCGGCGACCAGTGCCGGCACCACGGCATAGGCGATGGCCGCCGAGCCAAAGATCCACGGCGCCATGGGAACAACGACATGCAGGAACCGGCGGTGTCCGGCCGCGGGCACCTTCAATCCGTCCAGGAACGGCCGAGAGGTCATGCGGGGCCGGGTCTCGACGGTGCGGTTCCACACCGCCCACAGCACCGGCACACACAGAGCCGCGTGCACCAGGTAGGTCAACACCAGCGGCAGTGGTGCATACACGGTGAGCAGTCCGGCGCACAACGGTCCGACGCCGAAGCCCAACGACAGGCAGATCGAGGCGCGCCGTCCACCCGCCCCGGCCGATGTGTCGTCAAACGGCGGTCGGGACAACTCGGCGATCCAGGCCGAGCCGACCGCCATCGCGATCCCGACGGCCATCCCGCTGAACAACCGGCCGACGAACAGGGCCGGAAAGCCCCAGTAGTCGCCGATCGCCAGGACCAGACTGCCCAGCGCCGCACTGATCACACCCGCGGCCATCACATTTCGCCGACCATGGCGGTCCGACAGCGTCGAGGCGATCAGCAGGCCCGGGATCAGGCCGAGCACGTAGGCACCCAACAGGATGTCGACATCGACGCGGGTGTAGCCGGAGTGCTCGGCATAGGCGATCAGCAGCGGGGTGAATTGGTTTCCACCCCAACCGATGCAGAAAACCGCGATGGCCACCGCCAGCCAGGGCCGCAGGCGATGCCGCACCTGGTCCTGCGCCTCGTAGGTGTCGAGAGCGACCGCGGTCATGCCAGCACCACCCGGTAGGTCGCTTCCAGATGAGCCAGCAACGCGCCCTCGAAACCTGCCACATCGCGCCGTCCGATCGCGTCGGCCAATTCGGCGTGCTCGCCGATCAACTCGGTCAGCCGGGCGGAGTCCGAGCGCGCGGCGTCGGCCATCATGCGGCGCTGTCTGTCGCTGAGCGATCCGTAGAAACGACCGGCGATAGTGTTGCCGGCGACCTGCACGATCCGGCGGTGAAACGCGTCGTCAGCGGCCGCGAACTGATCGGCATCGCCGATCGCCGCGCCGTGGCGTTGTCGCTCCACCAACTCGGTGAGCTCGCCGAACAGCGTGTCGATGGATTCCGCTGACCGGCACAACCGGCGTACCGCCGCGGTCTCCAGCGCCAGGCGCATCTCGAGCAGGTCGGTGGCTTCCTGCGCGGAGACGGGGACGACGACGGCGCCGCGCCGCGGCACCAGATCCAGGAAGTCCTCGGCGGCCAGGCGCAGAAACGCCTCGTGCACGGGCGTGCGGCTGACGCCGAGCTGCGTCGCCACCTCTACCTCGCTGAGCAGCTGCCCGCCTCGAAACTCACCGGAGAGGATCTGGTCCTTGGTCATCCGGTAGACGCGCTGGCTGTTGCTCGACTTGTCGTCCGTGTCCACGGAAGACCACGGTACCCCTTGCATGCAACCTTGCATGCAAGGGGGTGGCCAGGTGGAAGGTTAGAACGGGCTGCTGTTGGACTGGTACTTGGACGATTCCGGACGCGGGCCGAACCGGCGGATGTAGTCCTCGTGCTTCTTGAGGTCCTTCTTGTACTGGATCTCGTCCACCAAGTTGGGGTCGAGGCCGTGCTGGGCCAGCCGGTGGCGGCGCCAGATCTTGTTCAGCGCGAGCGCCATCAAGATGGCCCAGATGTAGATCGGCACGGTCATCTCGATGTGCACGTACAGCGACGCGGGCAGCAGCCACAACGGTGCCAGCACGAACAGCGGCGGGATCGCCATCCGGATCAGGTGCCGCCGGATGGCGCCGTGGTCGGCGAGGTCATGGGCCACCCAGTCGCGCATGGAATCGGGCAGTCGTTTGCCGTAGCAGTAGGCGATGTACTGAAAGAGGTTGGGACGGTCGGCGGCCATGATGGGCTCCTGGTGTCAATCGGTGAGTGAATTCGCCGCCAGCGCGGCCACATTGATGCGGGTCAGCACCCGGTGCAGCTCTTCGAGTTCGGCGATGTCGACGCCGAGGCGTTCCACCACGGCGGGTGGGATGGCCAGGGCTCGCTCGCGAAGGGCGACTCCGGCGTCGGTCAGCTCGACATCGGTCGCGCGTTCATCGCCGGCCCGGCGGCTGCGGGTCAGCAGGCCCAGCGCTTCCAGCCGTTTGAGCATCGGTGAGAGCGTCGCCGAATCGAGCTGCAGCGCGGAGGCGATGTCCTTCACCGACAGCGGGGGAACGCCGCCCGAGCCGGACCTGTGGTGATCCCACAGCGCCAGCATCACGAGGTACTGCGGATGGGTCAGACCCAGCGGCTCCAGGAGCGGGCGGTACACCGCGAGCACGGCGCGGTTGCTGACGGCCAGCGCGAAACAGACCTGCCGTTCCAGGGCCAAGGGGTCGGAGCTGAGCTCCGGTGCTTCGGATACTGCGGACACAAAATAAACGTACCCTAATAGTTAGGGCACTAACAATGTCTCGGCGGTCACACGTTCAGTGCGCGCGTTTGGCCAATCGCTCGGCGTTGTCGATGAGGATGCTGCGGCCCTGCACGCGGATCCAGCCTCGTTGCGCAAAGTCCGACAGCGCCTTGTTGACGGTTTCCCGCGAGGAGCCCACCAGCTGGGCGATCTCTTCCTGGGTCAGCTCGTGATCGACGCGCAGTGCGGTGCCGTCCCGGCTGCCGAACCGTTGCGCCAGGTAGAGCAGCTGCTTGGCCACCCGGCCCGGCACATCGGTGAAGATCAGGTCGGACAGGTTGTCGTTGGTGCGGCGCAACCGGCGAGCCAGCACCCGCAGGAGTTGTTCGGCGATCTCGGGGCGGTCGGCGATCCAGCTCCGCAGCACGCTGCGGCTCATCACGACCGTTTTCAACTCTGTCAGCGCAGTCACCGTCGACGTCCGCGGGCCTGGATCGAAGATGGCGAGCTCGCCGAACATGTCCGACGGTCCCATCAGCGTGATCAGGCTGTCGCGGCCGTCCACGGACTTGCGGCCGATCTTCACCTTGCCCGCGGTGATGATGTACAGCGTGTCGCCGGGCTCGCCCTCGGTGAAGACCACCTCGCCGCGACGGAAGGTCACCGGCTCCAACTGCCGGACGAGTGCGGCCACGGCGTCTGGCGACACACCCTGGAAGATGCCGGCGCGGGCCAGCACTTCATTCATGAATCCCCCTAGGTGGATGCGCCAGACTCGGCGATGCGGAGCTTTTATGCAGATGCGGCCGGGAACGTGGTCGCCGTTCTACTTTACAAGGGCCGCGGGGCTGCGGCGGCCCCGGGTTTACACTGATGACTCATTTCGTAATGGAGCCGACGGCCAGGTTTCAGATGCTCGAGCAACAGATCCGTTGTGCTTCGGCGACGGAGTCCGCCAGCGGGCGGCGAGTGTTGATCAGGTGGGCGTCAGGCCATTCTGCGCCGCCGGCGGCCAGGCCCTCGGCGATCTCCGGTGTGGCATCTGACGTGGTGGTCTGCCGCTGCGTGATCCGCTTCTTGGCTTCGTCGATGGGCGTTGTGCAGGCCAATTCGGTTGTTGGGCAGCCGTGTTCAGAGGCGATGTCCCGTGCTCGTCGTCGAAGTCCCGGATCGCGCCACGTACCGTCCAGGATCACGGATCGGCCCTCGGCCAGGGTGCTGCCGGCCTTCTGGAGCACAGCGTCGTACACGGCCGCCACGTTCTCGCTGCTGTAGAGGCCCTGGTTCAAGATCCCCACGTCGCCCGCTACGAGACCCTGCTCCTGCAACTCGCGGCGTACGTCGTCGGTAGAGATCACCTGCGCCGATATCTGTTCTGCCAACGCGCGCGCCAGGGTGGTCTTGCCGGTGCCCGGGCCGCCGCCGACGACGATCAGCCGGACGGTGCCCTTGCGGAGGTGATCGAGAGCGATATCGAGGTGCCTTCTTGCGTCGGCCGCCGCGGACTCGATGCCCTGTTCGACCCTGATGCAGTCGGTCTTCGCGCGCACCACGGCCCGGTACGCGATGAGAAAGTCCAGCAATGACGCCGGCGCGACGTCCCCGGAGAACCGCTGGTACTCGGCGATGAAGTGGTCGGCCAGGTCTGTGCGACCGAGAAATTCCAGGTCCATCGCCAAAAACGCGGCGTCGTCGGCACAGTCGACATGACGCAGGTTGTCATCGAACTCGAGGCAGTCGAGGATCACCGGACCGTCCGCCATGCAGAAGATGTCGCCGGTCAGCAGGTCGCCGTGGCCGTCGACGATGTGGCCGTTGGCGATGCGGTCGGCGAACAGCGCCGCGCGACCGTGGATGAACTGATCTGCCAACCGCCCGACCTCGGCCACCGATTCCTCGGATACCACGGTCCCGGTGTGTCGGCGCAGTTCGGCGAGGTTGTCATGCCAACGGCCGGCGATCGCCGGGACCTTCCCCGCGGCATCGATGTCCGCCGACCGCTCGGCGTCGGCGTGAAAGCGGGCCAGCCTTTCGGCCACCGACGACAGGTGCTCGACCACGGGCTCACCGTTGACGACGATCGCCGTCAGCCGACGCGCGTCGGGGTATCTGCGCATCACGATCACGGGTTCGGGTGGACCGCCCTGCGGATCCGAGAGGTGGGCAACGCCCAGATAACTGTCCGCCGCCAGTCGGCGGTTCAATTGGACCTCACGTGCGCATACTTGTTCGCGCTGCTCGACCGAGCTGAAGTCGAGAAAATCCGTGACCACTGGTTTCTTGACCTTGTACGCCCGGTCGCCGATCAAGGCCACGATCCCGGTATGCGTCTCATGGATCTCCGCGGCTCGGGTCGGCCAAGCTGAAGTCCCCATACCTCATGATGGCCGTCGGTGGCCCTGCGGCGGTAGGGCCATTGGTCCCACCTGACTGAGGCGGGGCCATGCTCACTGGGGGCTGACCAGTCCCGTGTCGTACGCATGGATGATCGCGGCGGCGCGGTCCCGCAGGTCGAGCTTGATGAAGATATGGCCGATGTGGCTCTTGACGGTCAGCCCGGAGATGCTCAGTTCATCGGCGATCTCGGAATTCGAGCGCCCCTTGGCGATCAGCGTCAGGACGTCGAGTTCGCGGGCCGTGAGGTCGCCGACGGCGGCTGCGCGACGCGGCTCGGCTGATCTGCGGTATGTGGTGAGTACCCGCGAGGTCACCGCCGGGTCGAGATAGCTGTCGCCGAGTGCGACTGCGCGCACCGCCCGGATCAGTTCTTCGGCCGAGGAATCCTTGAGTACGAATCCGCTGGCCCCGGCGCGCAGCGCACCGGAGAGCAACTCGTCGTCGTTGAACGTGGTCAGCGCCAGAACCGGAGGTCCGTCGGTCTCGGTCACCTGGCGGGTGGCCTCGATCCCGTCCACCCGCTTCATCCGCAGGTCCATCACCACCACGTCGGGTCGGTACCGGGTGACGGCCTCCGGCACCTCATCGCCGTCGGCGCATTCGGCGACGATGGTGAAGCCGTCCTTGCGCCGCAGAATGCGTCGCAGCCCGGAGCGCACCAGGTCCTGATCGTCGACCAGCAGGACCGCGACCTCCGAGGTCGGGTCCGTCATGACACCACGGGGCACCAGCGAGGCGCCCGGTCGGTCTCGTCCAACGGAATGTTCGTGCGCACCGACCATCCGTCGTCGGCCGGGCCGACGCTGATGATCCCGCCGAGCAACTCGACGCGTTGGCGCATACCGCGCACACCGCGGCCCTCGACAGTGCGGCCGTTCTTGCCCACCAGTGCCGGAACCGGAAGTCGGTTGGCGACGGTCAAGCTCGCCGACGTTCGTGAGATCCTCAGTAGCACAGTCGCTTCCGCGTCGGGTGCGTGTTTGGCGATGTTCGCCAGGGACTCCTGGGCGATGCGGTACAAGGCCAAACCCACCGCGGCGGAGACCACATCGGTGCGGCCGGTGGCGTCGAACCGCACGTTGAGACCGGCTCGGACGAAATCGTCGACCAGGCAGGTGATGTCGTCGACACCCGGCTCGGGAGCCATGCTCATCGGGGCGCCGTCGAGCAACCCGACCGTGCGGCGGATGTCGGCCATGGCCTGACGGCCCAGGCGCTCGGCCTGTTCCAGTGCCTCGACTGCGTCGTCTACGTCGCGGTCCTGCTGCAGTCCGCGGCGGGCCCCGGTCACATGCAGCAGAGTCACGCTCAGTGAATGCGCGATCACGTCGTGGACCTCGCGGGCGATACGTCGCCGCTCGTCGGCCGCGGCGTGTCGGGCCTGTGCGGCCTGCGCCTCTTGCTGCTGCCGCATGAGTTGTTGCTGGGTGTGCACGAGATAACCCACCAGCCAACCCATTCCGAGGATGCCCAGATAGAGCGGCAGCGCGTCGAGGCGGTGTTGCGAGGCCGCGGTCAGCAGCAGCGTGGCGGCGGTCAGTGACGCCAGGAATCCACCCCACACCCCGGCGAGCGAGGCGACCTCGCCGACCATCAGTACCGCGATCAGCGGAGCGAAATCATTGTCGATCGGGGTAGCCGTCGCGAACAGCAACACCGCGGTCGCGGTGGTCCAGGTGGTCCAGACGATCGGTGCCTTGAAGTCGACGCCGGACAAGTAGAACAACGCGAAAGGGGCGACGCAGACGACGAGTGCCAGCAGGCCCGCCGGAAGGTCGGCGTTCGGGCGCTGCAACACCGCGACCACGCCGGCACCGATCACCGTGGCGTCGAAGGCCAACACGATGGCCCAGTTGTAGCCCACCGGGAGGGCGTAGCCCCGCCGGCGCACGTGCGCACGGAAGGCGCGCGCGAGGCTACCGAGCATGTTGTGATCGTAGAAGGTGAAGCTGTTGCTGCGCCTCCTACTGCGGTCGGATTTTCGGGGGCCGGATTTCAGCAATTCAGAGTCGCCACATTTCGCGCGCCATCGCGGCGTCTTCGACGAAGCCTTCCCGCAGGGGCGGATAGTAGGGCTGCTTCAGATCGGGTCGAGGGACAACGGCCAGTGCCGTGCGCACGGCGGTCATGGCGCGCCGCCAGAGACCGCCCTCGCGGCGGGCCGGGCGAAGTGGCGCCGGGCCGGTGACGACGGCGTCTTTCGCCGTCCATCCACGGGCGACGCCTGTCACTGAGTTCGCTATCGAGATAGCTGGGGAACGCTGTGCTCGTGTCATGGCTCGACGCTACGAAGAATGCAGGTCAGCCCACATCACGCTGGTGTCCGATCTTGACCTACGACCGTAGTAGGAGAACCGCACCGACCACAGGACGATGAGACCGATAGTGGTTAGGCTCTTGCCGTGGTCTCGAGTTCGGCCCGTAGACGCGGTCCCCGGCGTGACGTCGACACCCGAGCGCTGATCGTCGACACCGCTGAGCGAATGTTCGCCGAGACGTCGATCGGTGCGGTGGCCTCGCGCGCGGTGGCCCGTGAGGCAGGCGTGGCCAGTCGCGCGGTGGCCTATCACTTTCCGGCCAAGCGGGACCTGGTGCTGGAGGTGGCACGCAGACGGGCCCCGACCGTGTTCCAGGCTGTCGTCCAGGAGCTCGTGCGAGTGGCTCAGTCGGGGAACGAGATTGGTGTTTTCGACGTCGTGGAGGCGCTGATCGCACCGTACGTCCGGTTGCTCGACGACGATCCGGTCGGGGGACTGCGCTGGCTCAAGGTGATGAACCAACTTGCCCTCGATGAAGACCAGATCTGGCTCGACCAGCTGGCGGGCACACCGAGCCTGCCGGAGTTGTTCTTCGCCGCGGCAGGTCGGGCAGTGCCGGACATACAGACCAGAGAAGGTCAGCAGCGCAGCACAATTGCCATCCTCGGGATGATCGGCGCGCTCGCCAGTTCTGACCTTGCTCTCTACGGGCGCCCGCTGGGGCCCGGCGGCCTGGATCGCGGGTGGGTCGATCAGCTGGTGCGCTTCACCGGCAGTGGTTTACGCGGCGTAAGGGACGCGGCCGACTAGGATCGGTGCGTGCAGATCGACGGCCAGCAGCTTGCTGCCTTCGCCGCGGTGGTCGAGCTGGGGAGCTTCGATGCGGCCGCGCAGCGCCTGCATGTGACGCCCTCGGCGATCAGTCAGCGCATCAAAGCGCTGGAGCAGCGGGTCGGCCAGGTACTCGTGGTCCGCGAAAAGCCTTGCACGGCAACCCCGGCTGGTGTCCCGCTACTGAGATTGGCCGCGCAGACGGCCCTGCTGGAGTCCGAGACCCTGGCGGAGATGGGTGGCGGATCCGCGCACCGCACCAGGATCGCGGTAGCGGTCAACGCCGATTCGATGGCGACGTGGTTCACCGGTGTGTTCGCCCAGGCGGCCGAGTTCCTGTTCGACATCAGGATCGAGGACCAGGACCTGTCGGCACGCCTGCTGCGTGAGGGCGTGGTGATGGGTGCGGTGACCACCGAGCGGAGCCCGGTGCCGGGCTGTCGGGTGCATCCCTTGGGGGCGATGCGCTACGTCCCGGTGGCCAGCGCAGGGTATGTGCGGCATTACCTGCCCGGCGGATTCACCCGCGACGCGGCACCGGCAGCGCCGTCGTTGTCCTGGAACCGTGACGATGCGCTGCAGGATCAGTTGGTGCGCAAGGTGTTCCGCAAGGATATCGCCAGGCCGATTCATTACATTCCGACTGCCGAGGGATTCGGCGCCGCCGTGCGGGCCGGTCTGGGCTGGGGGATGTACCCCGAGGAACTGGTGGACGACGACTTCGTCCGGATCACTGAGCAGCACCTGGACGTGCCGCTGTACTGGCAATGCTGGAAGCTCGACAGCCGCACCGTCGAAAGCATCACGGCCGCCGTCCGCAACGCTGCGGGCAACCTACGAGGGGCGACGCGGGCCTGAGACGCCGCTAGCGGACCAGCGGCGCCAGATGCTTGCGCGCGTAGTCGCGAATCGCCTCGTCGTCGTTGACGTCGAGTATCGGGGTGGGCATCTGGGCCAGCGAGCACGCGAGCCGGATGTGCAGTTCGGCCACGGCGAGTAGATCGGCATCTCCCATGGTGGCGCCGGCGGCGCGAAGGGCCTTGGCCATGGCCGACGAGGCATGGTGCAGAAACGCCGGCGCCTGGTCGTAGGCACCCGCCACCGCGGTGTAGTCGGTGTCCAGTCGCAGGAACCGCCGCATCACGGGTTCGGTGGTCAACAGCCGCATACCTTCGCAGAACGCCGCCACCGCGGCCTCGCTTGGCCCGGAATCGATTGCGACGGTGCGCAGCCGGTGCATCGCCATATCGAAGGTGCGGCGTCCGAGTTCGGTGATGAGCGCGTCGCGGGTGGGGAAGCGACGGTAGAGGGTGCGCCGGCTGACCCCGGCCTGTTTGGCGATGACATCCAGGCTGGCCCGGCCGAGCCCGACGAGCGCCACCTCCTCGGCCGTGGCCTTGAGGATGGCGTCTTCCTGTTCGGATTGGCTGGCGTTGCTGCGTGGCATCGCTACCAGTGTGTCAGCCCGCTGCCGGGCATCCCAGCGGCGCGAACGAATCCAGCGCCACCGATCGGTGCAGGCGTACCAGCTTCTCGTACTGCAGTCGGTTGTAGGCCAGGGGCACCAACAGCAGCCGGTCCGGCAGCACCCGCCAGGCCAGCTGAAGCAGCCGGGTGTAGACGGCGAATTCCCGCTCGTGCCGGGTCTGCCACCGGAATCCGGTCAGCTCACGGACCCCCGGGTGCATGATCCCGAACGAGCAGACCTTGATCACCCGGCCGGCGACCGGCCGAACGGCCAACCACGAGGGAGTCAGCGCCATCCGGACCGGGCCGGGCAGTAACAGGGTGGGCAGCGGCAGCCGGGTCAGTCCGGCCGTCACACGGGTGAGAAACTCGTTGCGCTGCAACTGATTTTCCACCATGTCGTCGTAGTAGCGGACGGCCTCGCCATATGTTTCCGGGAGTTTCGCCGAGGCGCCCGGTAACTCGATCGAACGGAACGCCTCGAGTAGTTGGCCGTAGGCCGCCTCCTGTTCCGCGGCGTTCATCGTGATGCCGGTCGCCGGCGTGAAGGAGTGCAGCACGACGAAGATCCCGCTGATGGCGATCCAGTTCCACAGCTGCGGGTTCAGGGCGCTGTATCGGACATCGGCGAAGTCGTCTTTGCCGTGACCGCGGACGTCGCGGTGCATGGTCTTGAGGCGGTGGCCCTCGGCCTCGCGGTCCTCGGCGTCGCCCCAGATCGCCAGGAAGGCGGAGAACCCGCTGCGTACCCCGCGGTCCAGAAAGTTGCGTTCGAACCGGCCGCTGCGGTCGACGGCGGCGGCCACCGGCACCAGGGCCACTTCATCGAATGCCGCGGCACCGAATGCGCCTCCCAAGATGCTGCCCGAGTGCCTGCGGAAATCCTGCAGCACTGCCGGTCGTACCGCGTTCGCGTTCACCTTGCTTGCAGTAGGCATGGCACAAAGGCTAGCAATTTGTGTCAATGTGTCAATGGTTGGCGCGATGCCGGCAGTGCCGGTTGGTACCGTCGCTGCCATGGCCAACCGGACGCATCGCTACGAGGTCGAGGTGAACTGGACCGGTAACACCGGTTCGGGAACCAGCGGGTACCGCGACTACTCGCGGGATCATGACGTGGCCGGTGTCGATTCGGCTGATAAGCCGGTGATCCCGGGGAGCGCCGACCCTGCCTTCCGCGGAGACCCGCAGCGGTGGAACCCCGAAGAGTTGCTCGTGGTCAGTCTGTCGCAGTGCCACATGCTCTGGTACCTCGCGCTGTGTGCCAAGGCGGGCATCACCGTGACGGCCTACAGTGATCGACCGGACGGCACGATGACCGAGAATGCCGAAGGCGGTGGCGTTTTCACCGACGTCACGTTACGGCCGCAGGTCGCCATCGCCGAACCGGACCGAGTCGGTGAGGCCACCGAACTGCATCACGAAGCCCACCGCATGTGCTTCATCGCCAACTCGGTCAACTTCCCGGTGAATGCTACGCCCACTGTGAGCGCACCGACGCCGGGATGAGCGTCGCGGCTATCGGAATGAATTGAGCCGCACTCCAACCGGATTCGTCCGATGACGGACCGGAGTCGATCACCACGGCGGTGGCGTCACCCCGGTCGCCGTCGATGTCGACGGCCTCGCCGGCATCGCCGTAGGTACCGTGGCAGTCGCTCAGGCACCGCCCCGTGGCGGGATCGATATTGCCCTCGAACATGTCGTTGATCCAGCCGGCCATCAGCCACTGCACGGCCGGAGGGTTCTGCGGCTGTGGAACCCCCGCGACGAGGTAGGCGGCCGCCTGGATCAGTGGGTTGCCGCCGAGCATGGAATCCATATGGACACCACCGTCGACGACGACTCCGTTGAACTTCCCGGGCCGCGCCGCCGAGAGATCGTCGTTCACCGTGCTCACCGAGTTGAAAGCGTTCGACGGGGCGCCGATCTCATAGACCGGCACGTAGTCGGCGGGATCGTTGCCGTTGCTGGCCTCCAGCTGCGCGAGGCGGTCCATCGCGTTGGGCAGCGTGCCCGACGGTGGAACCCCGTCCAACAGCACCACCCCGGCCAGATCGTTCGGAGCGTCCTGGCCGTCGGCGCGGCGGGCTACCAGTCCCTCGGCGTAGTAGCCGGCCACTCCGGGGGCGAAGCCCCCGCCGAGCGAATGCCCGACGAGCACGAATCGTTGTGGCATGGCAATGGTCTCCCGACCCGCCTTCAGCGATGCAGTGGACATGCTGGCGTTCAAGGCGTCTCGGTCGGGATCGAGGAAGAGTCCGGCGACAGCCTTGTGCATGTTGTCCCCGCCGAGCCACATGCCGCCCTCGGTGTACGGATTGGATGTCACCGTGGTGACCACGACGACACTGTTGGTACGGTCGGCCAGATAGGACGCGGTGTAGCTGTACATCGGGCCGGTGGCCAGGAACCCGTGTTGCAGGTAGATCAACCGTTCCGGCTCGCCGTGCGTCGGGAAGTACCAGTCGGCGGGTACCTCGTTACCCGGCGAGACCACCAGCGTCGAGCTACTCACCTCAACCGAATCGCGAAGCGCGGGAGGCACGACGGGCGGCCCGTCGGCGGTCTGGATGACCGTGCCGATCGCGTTGAAGACGGCCGAGCCGACCGCCTCCGTCACCTGCGAGGCCACCTGCGAAATCGCCGTCAATGGATCCGGTGCGTCCGTGTCGGCGGTAGCCGGGGCCAGGCGTTCACGCACCTGTGTGCGGACCTCGCTGCGCAGGGCCGAGAGCCGTTGTCGCGGTACCTGCTCCGCCTTTGGCTTCTCGGCCGTTTTGTCGACAGCTTTCTCGACGGTGTCGTCGACGGCGCGGCGCAGACGCGACGCCGCTTTGGCTGCCGTCGTCGACGGGCGGTCACCGTGCGTGAGACGTGCCTTGACCCGGTGGTGGCCGGAAGATCTGGTGCTGCTTGTCTTTTCGTCACCGTCCGACGGCGACGTCTTCGCCGGCCCGGGATCGGAACCGCCGTCGGTCTCGGCACTGGCGGCGCCGGCGCCGGTGAGCAACGCCGCCGACACGCCGGCGGTCAGCACACCGGCGCCCACCCATCCAGACAAGTGCATCAGATATCCCCTGGTAGCCGATCCGCGAATGGCTGGATGCTAACTCGCGGGGACCACTCCGCGCGGCAGATCACCGATGGAGCCGGCGCAACTGGGCTGAGGCCACCGACAGCACCGCCAAGTCAGGCTCGGCGGAATCGAGGAACTCGTCCAGCGTGCGCCTGGCCCGGTCCAGCCGCGGCCGGTTGTAGGCCTCGAAGTCGCGGATACTGCTGGCGGCCTGGGCGCCCTCGATCCCGTGCTTGGTGACGTCGATCGTCAGGTCACGCAACGAGCGGTACAGGTCCTCCCGGAGGGCAAGCCGGGCCTGGGCATGCCAGCGACCGCCCCTGGGAAGCGAGGACACAGCCAGCAGGAGCCGGTCCACTCCCAACCGGTCCGACAATTCGAAGTAGATCCTGGCCAGTTGGGCCGAGTCCTCACCGTGGAGATGGGCGACCTCGATGATGTCCAAAAGGCTGAACGCATAGAGGGATTCGCTGATCCGGTGGGCGATGTTGGCCGGTACGCCGCGGGTTACCAGGTCGTCGTGCGCCGACAACACGGTGTCGCGCTCCTGGCCCCGCAGCATCGATCCGAGTTGCCCGCGCAACATCGCCAGCTGATTGCTGAATCGGGCTATCTCGGTGGCGATTTCGAGCGGCTGGGGCCGGTTGAGCACAAACCATCGGGCAGCGCGGTCGAGAAGACGACGGCCCTCGATGATCAGGGCATTCGTCAGCGCGGGCGAGAGATCGGCGGCATAGATGTCCGACCAGAGCGTGTCGAGATCGAAAACCTCGGACACCACGGCGTGAGCCCGCACGATATCGGCCGGGGCAGAACCGGTTTCCTCGGAAAGCCGGAACGCGAAGGTCAGCCCCGAGGTGGCCAGCACGCGGTTGACGATCGAGGTGGTGATGATCTCCCGGCGCAGCGGATGCTCAGGCAACGGCTCACCGAGCCGGCGCCGCAACGTCGGCGGGAAGTACCGGGTCAGCAGCGCGGTGAAATACGGGTCGTCGAACATCTCGCCATTGAGCAGCTCGGCCTTGAGGTCGAGCTTCACATGCGCCATCAATGTGGCCAGTTGGGGAGCGGTGAGGCCGCGGCCGTCCTTGGCCAGATCGACGAATTCCTCTGGGCTGGGCACGTTCTCGCGGGAACGGTGCAACCCGCGCCGGGCTTCCAGATCCGCCGTCATCCGGGCGTGCACATCCACCATCTGGGCTGCGTTGGATCGGGCATCGCCCAGGAGCCGGTTGTGCGCCTGGTTGTTGGACAGCACGAGTTGCGCCACTTCGTCGGTCATGTCGACCAGAAGTCGGTTGCGTGCGCTTCCGGTGATCAGCCCAGACCGGGCGGCGGAGTCCAGCAGGATCTTGATGTTGACCTCGTGGTCGGAGCAGTCCACTCCGGCGGCATTGTCGATGGCATCGGTGTTCACCAAGCCGCCGCGGCGGGCGTAGGAGATGCGGGCACGCTGGGACAGTCCGAGGTTGCCTCCCTCGACGATCACCCGGGCCCGGACATCCTCGGCATCCACCCGCAACGGATCGTTCACCTTGTCGGCGATGTCGGAATGCTGTTCGTCGCAGGCCTTGATATAGGTGCCGATTCCGCCGTTGAACAACAGGTCCACCGGCGCGCGCAGGATATGGCTGATCAATTGCGTGGGAGTCAGCCGGGTCTCGTGGTCGTCGATGCCGAGTGCGGCGCGCATCTGTGGGGTGGTGGGAATGGTTTTGGCGGTCCGCGGCCACACTCCGCCACCCGGGCTGATCGCGGAACGGTCGTAGTCATCCCACGATGACTGGGAGAGCTCGAAAAGTCGTTGGCGTTCCTTGCGGGCCGGCGTGGTGTCGGGCTGCGGGTCGACGAAGATGTGCCGGTGATCGAAAGCGGCGACAAGTCGCAGGCCGGGGCGCAACAGCATGCCGTTGCCGAAGACGTCCCCGCTCATATCGCCGACGCCGACGGCGGTGAACTCATCTGTAGCCGAGTCGATTCCGAGTTCGGCGAGATGGGTATCGCCACTGACCCAGGCGCCCCGGGCGGTGATGCCCATGGCCTTGTGGTCGTAGCCGGCCGAACCACCGGAGGCGAAGGCGTCGCCCATCCAGTAGCCGCGGTCCAGTGCCACCGCGTTGGCCGAATCCGAGAATGTCGCGGTGCCCTTGTCCGCGGCCACCACCAGATAGGGATCAGGTCCGTCGTGGCACACCACGCCGCCGAAGCGGGGCTGATCGTCGGAATTTGAGGGGGCGGTCTTGTCGACCACGTCGAGCAGTGCGGCGATGAACTGTCGGTAGCTCCGCAGCCCCTGGACGCGGGGCGATTGGCCCGCGGCGGGCCGAGCCTTGACGACGAACACGCCCTTGGCGCCGACCGGGACGATCATCGCGTTCTTGACCGCCTGTGCCTTCACCAGACCCAGGACCTCGGTGCGGTAGTCGTCATAGCGGTCCGACCAGCGCAGCCCGCCGCGGGCCACCAGCCCGAAGCGAAGATGCAGACCTTCGAATTCCGGTGAATACACGAAGATCTCGGAGAGCGGACGTGGCTGTGGCAGCTCGTCGATGGACTGAGCGTCGAGTTTGTGGACCAGATAGGGGGCCCAGACGGTGAGGGCGTCAGGCGCGAACGCGTTGGTGCGCACGGTGGCGTTGATCAGATTGTGGTAGGCGCGCAGGATCCGGTCGGCGTCGATGTGCAGCACCTGATCGATCTCGGCGGCCACCCGCTGCTCGGCCTCTGCGATGCGGCCGATGCGGTGCGGGCTGTCGGCGGGTTGCTCGGTGCGGTCGAACCGGGCCTCGAACAGATCCAGCAGTGCGCGTGTGGCCGCCGGGTTGTCCAGCAAGACCCGTTGGATGCGGGTCTGGCCGTAGGGCAACGGCAGCTGCCGAAGGTACCGGCTGTAGCTGCGCAGCACGGTGACCTGCCGCCAGCTGAGGGCGGCTCGCAGGAGCAGCGCATTGAATCCGTCCGATTCGACGCGGCCGGCCCACATCGCTTGGAAGGTTTCGCGGACGCGATCGGCGGTGTCGCCCTGTGGCTGCGCCAACGCGTCGATGACGTCGGGACCGGGCTGCAACAGCAGGTGATAGACATGGCAGACCCGCCCGTCCGACCTGGTCCAGGTGCCGGCCTGTTCCTCGAGGACCTCCAGGTCCATGCTCTGCAGCGCGGGCAACATCCGCCGCAACGGAACCGGGTCGAGCGCGGCGAGTGCGAAGTTCAGCCGGCCGTCCGCAGTGCCGACCCAGTTGAGGTTCACCGCGACGGCATCACCCATCAGATCGTTGAGCGCCTTGGCCTCAAGGAGCCGGCCGGGTACCACAACCCCAGCCTGCTGATCCAACATTTCGGGCGCAATTAGGTTGGCGCGCAACGAGTCCACGGTCCGGGTCCCCTCAATCGTCGTTGATCGATGCCGTCGGTTGCGGTCGACGGCTGGACCAATCCTGTGGCGTGACGCATGCCTGCAGTGGTTGCAAAGTGTCAGCGAAATGCGGCCGGTCATTACACTGTGTCGGCCGACGATGGCCGTGACGGCCGGGCGCCCGTCCAGTGCTCGGCGGTGGGGCTGATCTGCCGTCCGCTCTAGCCCATCGGCACGACTCCGCGCGGCAGGATGAGCGGGAGATCGTTGTACGTGACGATGCCGGGTGCGGCGTTGACCACCGCGGGGATCGCGTTGATCGGGGGAGTGGCGGTCATGATGTGGCCGAGCACCATGAACTCCTCCAGCGTCGTGGCCTCGAAGTCCGGTGGCGGCAGGAAGCCGACCTTCATCGTCACCGTCGGCCGGCCGGCCACCTCGATCACCCAGCCATCCTGATCGATCTGCCAATCCGGTTGCAGCGTCTGACCTTTACGCCACCGCAGAGTGAGCTCGACGCGGGTGGTATCCCCGACGATGCCTTTCCAGCTGACGAACACGCCCGCCACACCGCCGGCGGGAATCGTCCACGACCCGAGGTCGAGATCTTCGGTGGTCTGGGCATATTCGGCATCGCAGCGGACCTCGTCGAACTCGATGCCGAGCGCGTCGCCGATCATCCGCACCGCCTCGCCGAAGACTCCGGTGCCGTGGGCGGTCATCGCCGGGAGATCAGGGTGGTCGATGGGCAGACCGAACCCGACCGGCTTCTCGGTCTCCGGCGAATCGTAGAACGTGGTGTCGGCGGCCTCGTTGACGGTGACCTTGTCGACCCGGTCGCAGATGCCGGCCGCCACGACCGCCAGCTGGTTGACATAGCCCGGGCTGATGCCGGAACCGAACATGGTCGAGCCGCCCTTGCGGCAGGCCTCGGCGATCCGGTCCCGGCCCTCGCCCTGGTTGTGTCCGGTGATGAAGGAAGCGGTCGCGACGACGTTGACTCCGGCGGAAAGGATTTCGACGAGCTCGTCGACGTCGATCCACATCGGGTTGTACACCACGACGTCCGGTTTGAGGGCCAGGAGCGCCTGCACGTCATTGGTGGCGGCGATCCCGAGGGGCTCGATGCCGACGAGCTCTCCGACGTCCTTGCCCGCCTTGTCCGGCGACCACGCGTAGCAGCCGACCAGTTCCAGGGTTGGGTTGCGGGCGATGGCCGCCACCGAACTCTTTCCGACGTTTCCTGTCGTCCACTGGACAACCCGGTATGGAGAAGTTTGTGACACCGCAGCGGCTCCCTTTCTCGGTTTCCGGGCAGTTTTCCACGCCCGTGAGAAAAAAGGAAGAGTCGGCGGAGTACGGCGGTCCGAGCAACTAGAATTTCGGGGTGACCTCCGGAAACGCATCGCGCCGCGGGCGGGGCCGGCCACCGCGCATCGATCAACAGCAGATCGTCGCCGCCGCGCGCGCCATTGCGCCGGGCGCGCTGACGATGCAGGCGGTGGCCGATGCTCTCGGGGTCGACCGCACCACGCTGCACTATTACGTCGGTGACCGCGACGGTCTACTCGAGCTGGTGGTTGCCGATCTGTTCGAGACCGAGTTGCGCTCGATCAAGTTGCCCGAGGGGGCGAGCTGGCAGGAGGTCCTGCGGGCCTACGGCAATGCCATCCGTCAGGGTGTGCTCAAGCTCGGAGTGACGGCCACGAGTTTCCGGTTGCGCGGGACCAGCGGCGCTGCCAGCCTCGCGCTGGCCGAACAGGTGCTGCGTGCGTTGACCGACGGTGGGTTCCGGACCGGCGAGGCCGGTCGGATCCTCACTCTGGTGTCCGGGCTTGCCATGTCGGCCGCCCACGATGTGCTGGGGTCGGCGGAGTCGCGGCTGCATCACCAGACGCCCGAGGTGGTGCGCGCCCTCAAAGACCTTCCGTCCGGTGACTTCCCGCTGCTCAGCGGCGTGGTGGCCGCTCGTGGTGTCGACGCGACCGCTGCCGGTGACTTCGACTTCAACCTCGACATCGTGATTGCCGGCCTCGAGCGGCTTCTGGCCGAGTAAGTACCGAATCGTCGGCCCCGCCGGGGTCGAGTACAGTACTCGGCATCCGCTTAGACGGAACTTGAGTTCCGTCTGGGTCAATTTGTGAATAGCAGGTCGGGGAGGCGCAACTGTGTTCCGGTTGCTCAAGAAGGCGTGGATACCGCTCACTTTGGTAGTGGTCGTCGCGCTGGGCGCGTACGCGATTCTTCGGATCCGTGAGTCCAACCATCACGTACCGAGAGCGGCCGATGGTTCGGGCATCACCGCGAACTTCAACCCCAAGCACATCACCTACGAGGTCACCGGATCCGGTGGTACCGCCAATCTCAACTACCTCGATGAGAACGGTCAACCTCATCTCATCGAAAACACGCCGCTGCCTTGGTCATTCACGATCGTGACGACGCTGCCGTCGATGTCGGCCAACATCATGGCCCAGGGTGATCGTGATGTCAGCGACCTCCGGTGCCGGGTGACCGTCGACGGCGAGGTCCGCGACGACCGGGCGAGCACCGACACCGTCAAACCGTTCATCTACTGCTTGGTGAAATCCGTATGAGCAACTCGCACTCGAAGCCGCATCGGCCGTTCATCGGCCACATGGTCCGGATCTTCTCGCTGCCGATCATCCTGTTCTGGGTGCTCGTCGTGGTCGCGCTGGGCGCACTGGTCCCCTCGCTGGACGAAGTCGCCGAAATGCGGCAGGTGCCGTTGAGTCCCACGAACTCGCCGTCGTACCAAGGGATGCTGAACATCGGCAAGGTGTTTCAGCAGTACGACTCGGATTCTTCGGCGATGGTGGTGCTGGAGGGCGACGAGAAGCTCGGCGACGAAGCCCACAAGTTCTACGACCAGATCATCGACAAGCTCGAAGCCGACCACGAGCATGTGCAGAACATCCAGGACTTCTGGAGCGATCCGCTGACCGCCGCGGGCTCACAGAGTGTCGACGGCAAGTCGGCCTACGTGCAGATCTTCCTCAACGGCTCCCAGGGCACCAGCGCCAGCCACGAGTCGGTGGCCGCGGTACGCGACATCGTCGCCTCGGTGCCCGCGCCCCCGGGCATCAAGGCCCACGTCGCCGGCAACACCGTGCTCAACGCCGACACCCAGGTGGCCGGGCATCAAAGTATGGCGACGATGGAGTTGGTCTCGGTCGCCGTCATCGTCATCATGCTGCTGTTCATCTACCGGTCCATCGTGACGATGCTCGTGTCGATGGTCATCATCGGACTGGAGCTCTTTGCGGCACAGGGCATCACCGCCGCCGCGGGCTACGTGAACATCATCGGCCTGACCCCGTACGCGGTGAGCATGGTGACCATGCTGTCGCTGGCCGCGGGTACGGACTACGTGATCTTTTTGCTCGGCCGGTACCACGAGGAGAGATCGAAGGGGCTGGAGAAGGAAGACGCGTTCTACATCGCGTATCACGGTGTCTCACATGTCATCCTGGGTTCCGGGCTGACGATCGCCGGTGCGTGCATGTGCCTGACCATGACGACGCTGCCGTACTTCCAGACCATGGGCCTGCCGTGCGCGATCGCGATCCTGGTGATCATCGCCGCCGCGCTTACGCTGGCTCCGGCAGTGTTGACCGTGGCGTCGAAGTTCGGACTGCTCGATCCCAAGCGGGAACTGTCGACCAGGGGCTGGCGCAAGGTCGGTACATCCGTGGTGCGCTGGCCGATTCCGATCATCTTTGTCACCAGCCTCATTGCCGTCATCGGCTTCGTCAGCCTGCTCACCTATGTGCCGCAGTACAACGACCAGAAATTCACCCCCGCCGACATGCCGGCCAACCTGGCCATGGGCGTCGCCGACCGGCACTTCTCCCAGGCCCGCATGAACCCGGAACTGCTGATGCTCGAGGCCGACCATGATCTCCGCAACCCGGCGGACATGCTGGTCATCGATCGCGTCGCCAAGGGCGTGGTCCACATGCGCGGTATCGAGCGGGTGCAGACCATCACCCGCCCGCTCGGCTCTCCCATCGAGCACAGCTCCATCCCGTTCCTGCTCGGCGCGCAGAACGCCGGCACGCTGCAGGGCGCCAAGTTCAACAACGACAACTCGGCTCAGATGCTCGAGCAGGCTGACGAGATGGCCCGCACCGTCGCCAGCATGGAACGCATGTACACCCTGATGTCCGAGCTGACCGCGACCACCCACAGCATGGTGGGCCGGACTCACGACATGGTGGAAGCCACCAAGGAGATGCGGGACAACCTGGCCAATTTCGACGATTTCTTCCGGCCGCTGCGCAACTACCTGTACTGGGAGCCGCACTGCTTCGACATCCCGATCTGCCAGTCGATGCGGTCGATCTTCGACACCCTGGACGGTATCGACAAGCTGACCGACGAAATGCAGGGTCTGACAGTCGATATGGACCGCATGGACCAGTTGATGCCGCAGATGCTGCCGGTGCTGAGGAGCACCATCGACTCGATGTCACGGATGCGCGACTTCATGATCTCCACCCACAGCGTGATGGCCGGGACTCAGGCTCAGCAGCAGGAACTGGCCAAGGGGGCCACGGAGATCGGCCTGTATTTCGATCAGGCCAAGAACGACGACTTCTTCTACCTACCGCCGGACGTGTTCCAGAACCCCGATTTCGAGCGCGGATTGAAGATGTTCGTGTCGCCGGACGGCCATGCGGTCCGCTACATCATCACCCACCAGGGTGATCCCGCCTCGGTCGAGGGCATCGCCCATGTGCGCGACCTCAAAGACGTTGTGGCCGACGCGGTCAAAGGAACTCCGCTGGCCAACGCGAAGGTCTCGCTGGCCGGTACCGCGTCGATGTACGCCGACATGCAGGACGGCGTCAAGACCGATCTGATGATCGCGATCATCGCGTCGATGATCCTGATCTTCGCGATCATGCTGATCATCACCCGAAGTGTGGTGGCCGCCTTGGTGATCGTGGGCACCGTGGCCGCATCACTGGGCACCGCGTGCGGTTTGTCGGTGCTGCTGTGGCAGGACATCCTCGGACTGGGAGTGCAATGGATCGTGATCCCGTTGTCGATGGTGATCCTGCTGGCGGTGGGTTCGGACTACAACCTGCTGGTGGTCTCCCGGCTCCGGGAGGAGATCCATGCCGGTCTCAACACGGGCATCATCCGCGCCGTCGGCGCCACCGGACGCGTCGTCACCGCGGCCGGACTGGTGTTCGCCTTCACCATGGCGTCGATGATCGTCAGCGATCTGCGGGTGATCGGTCAGCTGGGAACCACGATCGGCATCGGCCTGATCGTCGACACGCTGATCGTGCGCTCGTTCATGACTCCGTCGATCGCCGCGGCGCTGGGCCGCTGGTTCTGGTGGCCGCTCAACACCTTTGAGATCACCAGGCAGGGCCGCCTCGATCGTCGACGTAAAGCGGCGGGCGACAACGCTGACGCCACGGCACCCATCCCGACGACGACGGTGTGACGTGACGGGCGGCCAGGACAATCCGCCGGACGCGGCGTCGAAACTGCGCCGGCGCACCGACGGTCGACTCGACCGGTCCCGCGACCCGGCGATCCTCGATGCGGCGTTGGCTTCCTTGGCAGAGAACGGCTACGTCAACACCAACATGAACGACATCGCCGCGCGGGCCGGGGTGGGGAAGGCGGCGATCTACCGCCGCTGGTCGTCGAAGGCGGCGCTGATCACCGATGCGCTCGTGTACTGGCGACCAGACCTGCTGGACGATGACGCGCCCGATACCGGAAGTCTGCAAGGCGATTTCGACGAACTGGTACGTCGCGCGGTCCGCAACGACGAGGAGCACTTCTCCTACGATCTGGTGCTGCGGGCCGCGGTCGAGGCGACTCACGATCCGCACCTCGCCTCGGCCCTCGACGATCTGATGCTGCTCAAAGGCAGACGAGTGGTGACGGCGATCCTGCGGCAGGCCGCGGCGCGTGGTGAGGTGGCAGCCGACCGGGACTGGTCGCTGGTTGCCGACGTGATGACCGGGATGTGTCTGATGCGAGTGATCAGCGGGCAGAGCATCGACGCGAAGTTCATCCGGGATGTCATCGACACGTTGATCCTGCCCGCGGTGCGTGCATCGAACGGATGATGCGCGCTCAGCGCCGGAAGGCCCGGCGGTAGGCGCTCGGAGTGGTCGCGGTGGTGGTCCGCAACTGGGTCCGCATCGCTGTCACGCTCCCGAAACCGCACTGTGCCGCAATGGCTTCCATGGTGAGGTCGGTGTCTTCCAGTAGTTCGCGCGCACGGGTGACACGTTGGGTGTCCAGCCAGCGTTTGGGTGTGGTCCCGACTTGCTCACCGAAGCGGCGGTTGAAGGTCCGCAGGCTCAGGTGGGATGCCTTGGCCAGGGTCGAAACATCGCCTACTTCCGCCAAATTCTGTGTCGCCCAGGTGAGTACCGGCCCGAGGCCCTCGAGGCCGGCCGGTCTGCGGACGGGCGGAATGAATTGCGCTTGGCCGCCGTCTCGGTGCGGCGCCATCACATTCCAGCGAGCCAGGTCGGCCGCCGCTGCCGCACCCATTTCCCGGCGCACCAGGTGAAGGCAGAGATCCATGCCGGCCGACAGGCCGGCGGAGGTCAGGATGTCGCCGTCGTCGATGTACAAGGCGTCGGGCTGTAGGTCCACCAACGGGAAGAGTCGACGCATGTCGTCGCAGTACTCCCAGTGCGTGGTGGCCCGCCGACCGTCGAGCAGACCCGCAGCCGCGAGCACGAAGGCGCCGACGCAGATGCTTGCGATCACCGCGCCACACTGATGCGCGTCGACGAGGGCCGCGAGGACCTCGTCGGATGGGGCGCCGGTGCGAGGCACGCAGCCGGGCACGATGACGAGGTCTGCGGATGCCAGCGCTTCAAGGCCGTGCGAGACCATGAGGGTGAACCCGTCTGGCGTCTCGACCGGACCTGGCGTCACTCCGCACGTGACCAGTTCGAATCCCCGGGGTGCGCCGGTGCGGTCTGGCCCCCGGCGGAACATCTGCACGGCGCACGTCAGGTCGTAGGTGATCACTCCGTCGAGAGCCAGCGCCGCCACGGTCTTGGTGCCCATCCCATCACTGTGGCACGAATCCGAGCATAGATGGCATTTAGGCCACTCGTGGTGGCTGATCTGACGCATTTCACTAAAGGCATGGCAACGACCGAGTTGGATTGGCAATGGTCGACCCGCAGTGGCGGGGCGTTGACCACCGCTCAGCGACGGGCTCTGCTCAGACCATTGATCCGCGCGCTGCCGGCGATGGTCGGTGACGCCATCAGGACGCGGCGGGGCAGGCGGGGTCAAGGGCGCCTGGACTTCGGTTCGATTCGGTTACCGGACTCGGCGCTGGCCCGAGCCGCCGAGCAGGAGGCGCGGGACGTGTTGAGCCCGCATGTGCTCGAACACAGTTACCGCACATACTTTTTCGGGAAGGCGCTCGCCGATATCGATGGGGTGACGGTGGACGATGAGCTGGTCTACGTCGCCAGCTTGCTACATGATCTGAACCTCGAACAGCCCACCCGCGGCCGGTGCTTCGCGGTGGCCGGTGCGGAGCGGGCCGTGCAATTCGTCAGTGCGCATGGCGGGACGGAGGAACGCGCTCAAGCGGTGGGGGCGGCGATCGCCGCTCACATCACCGTCGGTGTCAGTGAAAACCTTGCCGATGCAGGGGGATTCGTCTCGGCCGGTGCCGGAACCGATGTCTTCGGCTTACGAATGTCGGAGCTGTCCGCTCAGTGGGTCGACGAACTCCTGCTGCGGCACCCGCGGCTCGAATTCAAGCGACATCTGCTCAAGGCGTGGGCGGCCGAAAGTGCGGCGGTCCCGGATGGGCGGGCGGCCTGGATGACCCGTTACGCGGCGTTTCCGCTGCTCATCAGGCTCGCGCCGTATTCGTCCTAGGACGTGCACCACCGTCGGCAACCGGCTGGTGGGTGCCGGGATTGGCAATTTCGCTCTGGTTGCGCCACGATAATCTGAGAACGAAGGTTTCCAGAAAATTGGGGTGGACATGGGGCCGAGTGCGCAGCGACTGTCGCGCAACGAGATGGACCAGCTCGACTGCCGATTCTTCGCCAGGTCGCTGTTGTCGATGGGACACACCATGAGCACGGCCAACGTGATCATGCAGTTGGCCAATCCGGCCGTCGGCTACGGCGTGGCCCGCAGCAAGGTGGAGAACGGGCGCCTGGATCGCCATCCGATCAAGAGGGCACGCACCACGGCTTCATACCTGGCTGTCGCGGTGCTCGGGAATGCCGAAGACCGTCGCCGGTATCGGCAAGCGGTCAACCGTCAACACGCTCAGGTGCGCTCCGACGCGGACAGTCCGGTTGAGTACAACGCGATGGATCCCGAACTCCAACTCTGGGTTGCGGCCTGCCTTTACTTCGGCTGGGAAGACATCTATCAACGGGTTCACGGGCGGCTCGCCGGTGCCGAGCGCGAAGAGTTCTACCAGCAGGGCAAGGTGTGCGGCACGACGCTGCAGATGCCGGCCGAGATGTGGCCGCCGGACCGTGACTCCTTCGCACGCTACTGGGATGCGCAGGTCGGAAAGATTCGGATCAGCGACGAGGTGCGTGAGTTTCTGCTCGGGATCGCCAACTTCGGGTACGCGCACCCGGTGATCCAGAAGCGGTTCGCGCCGGTCAAGTACCGCCGCACCATCGGTTATCTGCCGCCGGCGTTTCGCGAAGCGATGCGCGTGCCGTGGACAGCTGAGGATCAACAGTGGTTCGACGAGTATGTGGCGCGGCACGTCCAAGGAGAACGGAGAAGGCCACTCTGGCTGTCGCAGTTGGGATTCCGGGCCTTGCTCTGGGATGTCCGCATCCGGTACCGACTCGGCCGACCCTTGGTTTGAGGCGCAATGGGGCGCCCGCCGGCCAGCCGGTGTAGATTCGGGGGTGGACCGGATACATCAGCAGGTCAGCCGCCATCGTTCAGAGCTGACACCCTCGATGTCGGCGGTCAGCCGGTGATGAACCGTCGCTTGCTTTCCACTACGTGTGCGGTAGTCGCACCACTCAAGGACAGTCTTATGGAATCGTCCGAACTGTTTTCACACACCGAGCGGCAGGACCCGGTATCGGTGACGCCGAACCTGACCGAACCGTCGGCGGCGCTGATTTTCTCGGATCGGGCGTCGGGCGAGCCCGGGCCTCGCGCCGACGCGCAGTCGTCGTGAATGGTCTCAACGGGACTCGCCGGCTGGCCAGTCCGGTTCGGCTCACCCTCGCCAGGCAATTGGGCGCCGATATCGACGGAGCCTGGTGGCCGCACACCGCGTCGGTGGCAAACGAACTGCCCGAGCTTGTCGGAGTCCTGCATAGCTCGCTCGGGGAAGTTGTTGATATTCGCGTCAACTGGTCAGCTGCCGAGGGACAGCTCGACCTGGACTCGATCGTGACCGGAACCCGGGGACCGACCGGGGTGAAGCTGAGCCGGCCTCGTTTGATGATGGTGGCCGGCCGAGACGCGTGCGTGAAACTCCTTGTCATCCCGTGCCGGACGTCGCCACCCCTGGGCTCGCTGGTGATGCGTCGTGCCGCCGCGATGCCCGTGGAGGAAACGGAGCGGTGCACGCCCGCGTACGACACTGCGGATCGCGTCCTGCGCGTCGCCCACCTCGAATCTGCGCGATGGTTGCGGGCATGAAAAACGGGCTGGTACGGGAATTTATCCGTACCAGCCCGTTATCAGGTCTCAGAGCGGTTTAGAGCGCGGTAACTCCTGTTGCCTGGGGGCCCTTGGCTCCCTGCGTGACCTCGAACTCGACGCGCTGGTTCTCTTCGAGTGACCGGAAACCACCGCCGGTGATCTCGGAGTAGTGGACGAAGACGTCAGGTGCGCCGCCATCCGGGGCGATGAAGCCGAAGCCCTTTTCGCCGTTAAACCATTTCACAGTTCCCTGTGCCATATTTTGCTTCTCTCATTGTTCAATCCGGACGTGCGAAATACGTCCACGCCCAGTATGGCACGTCGAAACGCATTGATCTAAAAAGTATTTGCGCCGGAGAGTTTTCCCGAGGGGCAGCCGAAACATCTCCGCAGGGGAGATCTTGGTGTCGCCGTCGTCCACGTCAGGGCTTCTCGACCGCCGAGAATTGCAGCCCCGCAGCGAAATCGGCGCGTGGCGAAGCGTCAGGCAGCGGCGTCGTGCTTCTCTTTCTTGCCGAACGGCAGCACGTGCATGATGCCCACGACGACGGTGCCGACCACCAGGCCGATGACGGCCGAGGCGGCAGTGTTGGTCAGCCACGCCAGCAGACCGCCGAACGTGCTGCCCACGGCGTGCCGGACTGCCTCCTCGGCGTGGTGAACCAGGCCGTAGAGCGTGTGCCAGCCGAGCGTGTCGGTACCCACCAGCAGGATGTGACCACCGACCCAGAGCATCGCGACGGTGCCGATCGTCGACAGCGCCGCCAGCAGCTTGGGCATCCCGGCGACCAGGCCGCGGCCGATCGTCTGCGACACCCGTGACGTGCGTTGGGCCAGCAGCAGACCGATGTCGTCCATCTTCACGATGCCGGCCACCACGCCGTAGACCGCGGCGGTGATCACCAGCGCGACGACTACCAGAATGATCAGTCGCGGCCAGAACGTCTGATCGGCCACCTCGTTCAGCGCGATCACCATGATCTCGGCGGACAGGATGAAATCGGTGCGGATAGCGCCGGTGATCATGTACTTCTCGGCGTCGCCGCCGACTGCTGTGGTGGGCTGGTCGTCGGCGTGGTGTCCGCCGTGGCCCATGAAGCGGCCCCAGACCTTCTCGGCACCTTCGAAGCACAGGTACGTCGCGCCCAGCATCAGGATCGGAGTCAGCAGAAACGGCGCGAACTGGCTGAGCAGCAACGCCGCGGGCAGGATGAACAGCAGCTTGTTGCGTAGCGAGCCGATCGCGATGCGCTTGATCACCGGCAGCTCACGGTCGGCGGTGATGCCGTGGACGTACTGCGGCGTGACCGCGGTGTCGTCGATCACCACGCCGGCGGCCTTGGCGGTCGCCTTGCCGGTCGCCGCCCCGATGTCGTCGATGGATGCCGCCGCCAGCCGTGCCAGCGCGGCGATGTCGTCGAGCAAACCGAACAGGCCGGCGCTCATACCGTCGTCCCCATGACCCAGAAGGCTACCGGCCCCTACATGCCGATGAGTGACTCGATCCAGCCACGGGCGAAGTACAGGATGAAGCCGACGGCCACGATCCACAGCAGCGGGCTGACCTCACGTGCCTTACCGGCCGCCGACCGCAGCACGGCCCAGGCCACGAAGCCGACACCGATGCCGTTGGCGATCGAATAGCTGAACGCCATGGTGGCCACGGTGAGCACCACCGGCAGGGCCACCGAGAACTCCGTCAAGTCGATGTGGCGCAGCTGCGACACCATCATGGCGCCGACGATCACCAGGGCCGCGGCCGCCACCTCGGTGGGCACGATCGAGGCCAACGGGGCGACGAACATCGCCGCCAGGAACAGCGCACCGGTGATGAGATTGGCGAACCCGGTGCGGGCGCCCTCCTCGATACCGGCGCCGGATTCGATGAAGACCGTGTTCGACGATGCCGAGGAGGACCCGCCGACGACAGCGCCGGCGCCTTCGACGATCAGCGCCGATTTCAGCCGCGGGAAGTTGCCCTGGGCGTCGGACAGCCCAGCCTCCCGGGACAGCCCGGTCATCGTGCCCATGGCGTCGAAGAAGTTGGCGAAGACCAAGGTGAACACCAGCATGATCGCGGCCAGCGCGCCGATGCGACTGAAGCTGCCCATGCTGACCTCACCGACGAGCGACAGGTCAGGAAGCGCGAACGGCGAGCCGGACAGCGTCGGTACCGACAGGCCCCAACCGCCGGGTTTGTCCTGCGCCGATCCGAGGTGCCAGATCGCCTCGACGATCACGGCCACCACGGTGCCGGTGACGAGGCCGATCAGGATGCCGCCGCGGACCTTGCGGGCCACCAGGATGCCGGTGACCAGCAAGGTGAAGACGAAGACGACCGTCGGCACGGTGTTGATCGAGCCGACGCCGCCCGTGCCGAGCCCGACCGGTGGAGACGGCAGCCCGGTCGAGCCGACGAATCCGGCGTCGACCAGTCCGATGAAGAGAATGAACAACCCGATGCCCGCGGTGATCGCCAGTTTGAGTTGCATGGGGACCGCGTCGAACACGAGGCGACGGAATCCGCTGGCCGCCAGCGCCACGATGATCAGGCCGTCGATGACCACCAGACCCATGGCCTCGGGCCAGGTGACGGTGCCCACCACGGTGGTGGCCAGGAACGAGTTGATGCCAAGGCCCGCGGCGAATGCGAACGGCAGTCGCGCGATCACGCCGAACAGGATCGTCATCACGCCCGCCGCCAGGCAGGTGGTGGCCGAAACCTGAGCGAACTGGAGCTTGTTGCCGTCGACGTCGGCGGAGCCGGACAGCACGACGGGGTTCAGCACGATGATGTAGGCCATCGCGATGAAGGTGACCACGCCTCCGCGGATCTCGGAGGGGACCGTCGAGCCACGGGTCGAGATCTCGAAGAAGCGATCGAGTCGATTCATAAGCGATGAGCCTAAGGCGGGAACGTCCTGGTTTCCCGGCGTATCGCCGATGATCCGTGCCGGCGCCATCTCCGGTCGATTCCCGTCGTTCCCGGCGCTATCTGCCGTGAAGTCAATATCGGCCTGCTGAAAGTCAACAGCTGCAAAGAGATTGGCCCCGGAAAACCATTTGACCTCAACTTGGGTTGAGGTGTCATGCTGCGTGCATGACAGTTCGGGACGCTCGGCGCGGTGTGGAAAACCACCGTGAACCTGGGGGTAATCCCCCTGGGGGCCGGGGGCGTCGCCGGATAGTTTCGAGGCGCGGAGTGTCTGAGGCCAGCGATATGAGCAGTGGCAGGAGCGGGGGCCATGCCGATGAGCACGGGTATGCACGTGAACGGCGATGATTGTCTGGCGGCTCGGTTCGAGCGCGATGCGCTGCCGTTGGTGGACCAACTTTTCGCGGCAGCGCGTCGGTATACGCGCAACGTTGCCGATGCCGAAGACCTCGTTCAGGAGACAATGGTCAAGGCGTACGGCAGTTTTCACACCTATCGGGATGGCACGAACATCCGTGCCTGGTTGTTCCGGATCCTGACCAACACCTGGATCAACTCGTATCGCACTGCGCAGCGTCGTCCTCAGGAGGTCTTCGCCGACGAGCTCACGGATGCGCAGCTCGCCGAAGTGGGGCAGCGGTTCCCGCTCGGCGTGGTCTCGGCGGAGCTGGCGGCGCTGGAGTCGATGGGTGACGACGACGTGCGCCAGGCGATGCGGGCGTTGCCGGAGTCGCAGGGCATCGTCGTGTACTACGCCGACGTTGCGGGTTTCCGGTACAAGGAGATTGCCGAGATCCTGCAGATTCCGGTGGGCACGGTGATGTCGCGATTGCATCGAGGGCGCCGTGCGCTGCGTTCGCGGCTGGTCGAAATGGCGGTTGCCCGAGGCTATCTCGATCGCCCGTCCCGCAACGGCACCGCGGCCTAGCGTCCGCGCCGGCGCGGGATGCGGCGCGGCCGTACAGGTAACCGACAGCTGTTTCCCAGACTTGAGGCCGCGGCTGCGGCCCCGGTCGCAGCGGTGTAATGTTCCGTCCCGCTGTACATAGTTATTCGAACTAATTCGCCGATCGCCGGGGCGCCTTCGCTATTGGCGGGTTCGGGTAATCGTCGGGAGGTACCGGTGAGTCCTGGTCGGGTTGCTCGTCGTGTGTTGAAACACGCGTGGATTCCATTGGTTCTGGTGGTCGTGCTCGCGGTGTCGGGTCTGGTGGTCTCACGCCTGCACCGGATGTTCGGGTCCGAGGATCTCAACGCGAATGCCGGTGCCGGCATCGAGATCGTCCAGTTCAATCCGAAGGTCCTGGTGTACGACGTGTACGGGCCGCCCGGGTCGACCGCTCAGATCAGCTATTTCGACCCGGACGCCAAGGTGCATTCGGTGACCGCACCGCTGCCGTGGTCGATCACCTTGTCGACCACGTTGCCGACGGTCAGCGCCAACCTCATGGCATTGGGCGACGGGAATGAGATCGGCTGTCGCGTCACCGTGAACGGCACTGTCCGCGAAGAACAATCAGCCAACGGCGTCAAGCCCCAGACCTACTGCCTGGTGAAGTCCGCATGACCAATTCCGCTCACGCACACCCCAAGCGACCGTTCATCGCCCACAGCCTGCGCGTCCTGGCGATTCCGGTGATCCTGTTCTGGATCGCATTCGCCGTCGTCGTCAATCTGATCGCGCCCCAGTTGGAGATCGTCGGCGAGGAGCACTCGGCGCCGATGGCACCCGAGGACGCGCCCTCGATGATCGCGATGAAGCGCATGGGCTCGAACTTCGGTGAGTTCGATTCCAACAGCACCGTGATGATCGTGGTGGAGGGTGACCGGGCACTGGGTCCCGACGCGCACCGGTACTACGACGAGATCATCCGCAAACTGCGTGAGGATCCCGAGCACGTCCAGCACATCCAGGACTTCTGGGGGGACACCCTGACAGCGGCCGGCGCGCAGAGCGCCGACGGCAAAGCGTCGTACGTGATGCTGAACCTGGCCGGTGAGCAGGGGCAAACGCTGGCCAACGAAGGTGTCGAGAAGGTCCGCGAGGTCATCAGGGACACCGCTGCTCCGCCCGGGGTGCGAGCGTATGTCGCCGGACCAGCGGCGCTGACCGACGACATGCACGTCATCGGCAACGCCAGCCTGGGCAAGATCACGCTGTTCACCCTGATCGCCATCGCGGTGATGCTGCTGATCGTCTACCGGTCGATTCGCACCACACTCATCCAGTTGGTGCTCACCGGCGTCGGGCTTTTGGCCTCCCGAGGAGTGGTGTCGGTTCTGGCCGAGAACGGCGTGTTCGGGCTGACCACCTTCGCCGGCAACATCCTCACGATGCTGGCGATCGCGGCGGCCACCGACTACGGCATCTTCCTGTTCGGTCGTTACCGGGAGGCGCGCAGCGCGGGAGAAGACCGGGAAGCCGCGTACTACACGACCTTTCGATCGGTGTCCCCGGTCATCATCGGTTCCGGTCTGACGATCGCCGGGGCGACGTACTGCCTCAGTTTCGCCCGGCTGCCGTACTTCAGCACCATGGGTGCCCCCGTGGCGATCGGCATGCTGGTGGTCATCGCGTCCGCGGTCACCATGGGCCCGGCCGTGCTGTTCCTGGGCAGCAAGGTGGGACTGTACGAGGCCAAGAAGGCCACCAAGGGCCGGTTCTGGTACAAGGTCGGCACGGCCGTGGTCCGTTGGCCCGCACCGATTCTGGTGGCCAGCTCGTTCGTCGTACTCATCGGCGTCGTGGCCGTCCCCGGCTACAAGGCCGCCTACAACGACCGCTGGTACCTGCCCGGTGAGGCGCCGGTCAACGTCGGGTTCGCCGCCGCCGACCGGCATTTCAGCCAAGCCCGGATGAATCCCGACATCCTCATGGTCGAGTCGACTCACGACATGCGCAACCCGGCCGACATGCTGGTGCTGGACCGCGTCGCGAAGAACGTGCTGCGCACCGAGGGCATCGCGATGGTGCAGAGCATCACCCGCCCGCTGGGAATTCCCATCCAGCACAGCTCGATTCCCTTCCAGACCGCCATCCAGGGACAGACCAGCAACCTGAACCTGCCATTCCAGCGGGAGCAGTTGGCCGATCAGCTCAGGATGATCGACGCGACCAACGTCTCGATCTCCATCCTGGAGCAGCAGTATCAGCTGTCCCTCCAGCAGACCAGGCTCACGCAGGACTCGGCGGCCAAGTCGCAGGAGCTCCTCGAGGTCACCAAGAAGATGCGGGACAACATCGCGAACTTCGATGACCAGTTCCGGCCCATGCGCAACTACTTCTACTGGGAGCCGCACTGCTTCGACATTCCGATGTGCTCGGCGGCGCGATCGGTCTTCGATGCGCTCGACGGGATCGACGAGTTGACCGACAAGACCTCCTCGGTCCAGGTCAACACCGACCAGTTGGCCGACCTGGCACCGAAACTGACTGCACTGCTTCCTCAGACGATCGCGTCGATGAAGACCAGCCGAGACCTGTCGCTGGCGTCGTACAACTCGCAGAAGGCGCTGCTGGACCAGATGCAGGCAATGAACGACACCGCGCTGGCGATGGGCGAGAGCTTCGACCAGGCCAAGAACGACGACCTGTTCTATCTTCCGCCGGAGGCGTTCACGAACCCCGACTTCGAGCGCGGTCTGAAGATGTTCCTCTCACCCGACGGGAAGTCGGCGCGGATGTTCATCACGCACCAGACCGATCCGGCGACGCCCGAGGGTATCGGGCGGGTCAACGCCGAACGCACTGCCGCGCAGGAGGGCCTGAAGATGTCCTCGCTGTCCGACGCCAAGATCTACCTCGGCGGCGTCGCGGCCACCTACAAGGACATGAGCGACGGAGCCCGCTACGACCTGATGATCGCGGTGGTGTCGGCACTGACCCTGATCTTCATCATCATGCTCATCCTGACCCGGAGCGCGGTGGCGGCACTGGTGATCGTCGGCACGGCGGCCAGCTCGATCGCGGCGTCGTTCGGTATCTCAGTGTTGTTGTGGCAGGACCTGTTCGGCATCCATGTCCACTGGCTGGTCATGTTGATGTCGGTGATCATCCTGCTGGCGGTCGGCTCGGACTACAACCTGCTGCTGGTCTCCCGGTTCAAAGAGGAGATCCATGCGGGCCTCAAGACCGGCATCATCCGCTCGATGGGCGGCACCGGTGGCGTGGTGACCTCGGCGGGCATGGTGTTCGCGGCGACCATGGCGGCCATGCTGGGCAGTGACCTCGTCGTGCTGGCTCAGATGGGGTCGACGATCGCGATCGGCCTGCTGCTGGACACCCTCATCGTGCGCTCGCTGCTGATGCCGTCGATCGCCACCCTGCTGGGTCGGTGGTTCTGGTGGCCGCAGGTGGTGTATCCCCGTGGGGACAACCACTTCCGCAAGCCCGCACCGCGACGTGCACCCCGTGCGGATGACGACGACACGGCCGCCCTGCCGGTGACTACGGGTTAGTGCTCTTCCACTGCCGGTAGGCATCGGGCAGGCAGACGGCACACGGGCGGTAACCCGCTGACATCGCCGTCTGCGCGTCGGCGAAGAAAACCCGTTGGCTGACGTAGCCGCCGGCCGCGATGGCCCGCAGGGCCGACGGGCAGTCGAGCCGCCCGTAGATCCTGCTGCGGCGATGTCCTCCAACGGTTCCCGGTCTGGTGCTGGGATGGGGGCGACCGTCGGCGCCGATCAGCGTGTATGTCACGCCGCGTCGTGGAAGACCAGGCCGAGGGTGTACCTCGTCCCGGAGCGGACGGTGGAGACTCCGTGCCGGATGGCCGCCGCCGACCAGCCCCGAACCGACTTGGCCGGCCGGTCGCGGGTGGTGAACACCAGGCCGTGCCCGTGTGGGATGACGATGGCGGTGCCGCGTGATTGCGCACGGGCCCGTTGTTCGTAGAGCAGGAACTCGCCGCCGGTGTAGTCGACCTCCGGCTCGGTCAGGTTGACCACCACCTGCAGCGGGAAGATCAGGTCGCCATAGAGGTCGCGGTGCAGCGCATTCCAGTCGCCGGCACCGTATTCAAGCAGGATCGCCGTGGTCTTGGTCTGGCCGGCCGCATGGCACATCCGCAGCCAGTCGCCGAAATCGTCCGGCCACGGCGCCTCCCGGCCGAGCCGCGCCCACCAGGTGCGGGCGATCGGCAGCAGGTGCGGATACAACGCCTGCTTCAGCGCCGTCACGGCCGGCGGATAGGGCTGCCGGAAGTAGCGGTACTGACCCTCGCCGAACCGGTAGCGGCCCATGTCGATCGTTGAGCGGAACCGAGACTCGTCGGGATAGAGCGCCACGATGTCGGCGGCATCCGAGGGGGTCAGCAGCGGCCCGGTCAACGCGCACCCCGTGGTGTCGAGCTCGTCGCCCACGCGGCTCCAATCGGTGGCGTCCACCCGCTGCTGCCACGACGTCATGCCGCGGCCTCCAGATCCAGGAGCAGGCGCTTGGCCGCAGCACCGCCGAGGTAGCCACCCATGGCGCCGTCGCTGCGGACCACGCGATGGCACGGGATAACCACGGGCAGAGGGTTTTTCGCGCACGCCGTGCCCACTGCGCGCACCGCTTTGGGGCTGCCCGCCAGGGCCGCGACGGCGGCGTAACTGGCGGTGTTCCCATAGTCGATCTCGGGCAGGTGATGCAGCACCGTGCCCCGGAAACCGGCTACCAGCCGCCAGTCCAATGGCAGATCGAACGTGCGCCGGACCCGGCTGAAATACTCGTCGAGCTCACGGGCGGCCGTGTCGAGACGGGCCGGTGCGTGCAGGACGCGCGGGCTCACCTTCTCGGCGAGGTGCTGCAGCACGCTGTCGTGGTCTTCGATGGCATAGGCGACGCGGAGCAGGCCGTGCTCGGTGGCGGCCAGCAGCAGCGGCCCCACCGGGCTGTCGACGGTGCGGTACGCGATGTCGAGGAGACCGTCGCGCTGCGCTGCGGCCGCCAGCCGGTTGTGCAGCTCGGCCAGCTTGTCGGGGCCGGCTTCGGTGGCGAGCGTGAGGTTGCGAATGATGCTGTCGTTACTCATGGTTCTCTCCCTTCGCGGGCGCGTTGTCCTCGGTGAGTCCGCCGAGGTAAGTGCGTCGTAGCGTGGCGATACCGTCGCTGGAGGCGCGGCGTGCTGCCGCGGCGGTGCTGCCGACGATGTCGGCGATCTCGCTGTAGGGCAGGTCGGCGAGGTAGTGGTAGGTGACGGCGTGTTTCTGTTTGGGCGGCAGCTGATCCACCGCGGCGGCCAGGTCTTCGAATACCTCGGGAGGCGGCGGCCCGGGTCTTTCCGGGACGACGTCGGTGGGGATCGGTTGACGGGTCCTGGTCCGGGTGAGGTCGATGGCCTTGCGGTGGGCGATGGTGACAAGCCAGGCCTCGACATTGGCGTCGGCCGGCAGGTCAGGGTAGGCCTTCAGCGCCGCCAGGAATGTTTCCGACCAGGCGTCGTCGGCATCGTGCGCGCCGACGACGGCGCAACAGACCCGAAAGACGGTGGGACCGTGGTTGCGCACCACGGTCTCAAACGGCGGTTTGGCTTTCACACTCTGTAGACGCTCCGAGACCGAACTTTGTGAGATGTCCATCGTGAGTGATTTCTGCCGGCGGCGTCAGAGGATTGCGTCCGTGATCAGGGCGACGTAACGACGCTAGCGGTCGCCAAGGAGATCTTCGGCGCCTTTACAAATGAGTCTCGAAGTGTCACGGTGTCCTGATGGACTTCTCCCACGTCGAGCTCTCCCAGGAGGACCGCGCCTTCCGCGATGAGCTGCGCGCGTTCCTGGCCCGGGTCGTCACCGACGAGGTGCTTCAGCGGGACCGCGAGACCGGTGAGAATTTCGACGAGGCAGTGCATCTGGAATTGGGCCGGGCCGGCTACCTGGCCGGCGACTACCAGGACGAGGCCGACGGGGGATTCAGTGCGGTCCGGCGCCGGATCTGGGAGCTGGAGATCGGCCGGGCGCACACCCCCTGGTTCCACTGGGGAACGACGGCCATGGTCGCGCACACCGTCGAGAAGTTCGCCTCGGCCGAGCTGCTCGACGAGGTGCTGCCCGGTGTTTTGGACGGCAGCCTGCGGCTGTGCCTGGGCTACACCGAACCCGAAGGCGGATCCGACGTCGCGACCTGCAAGACGCGTGCGGTGCAAGAAGCGGATGGATCGACGTGGGTTATCAATGGCTCCAAGATGTTCACGTCGAACGCGCACAACGCCCAATACGTGTTCCTGTTGACCAACACCGATCCGGCCGCGCCGAAGCACAAGAGTCTCACCATGTTCCTGGTGCCGCTGAACTCCGCAGGTGTCGAGATTCAGCCGCTGCGCACCGTGGACGGTGACCGCACCAATATCACCTACTACAGCGATGTCCGGGTAGACGATCGGTACCGGGTCGGCGAGGTCAACGGCGGCTGGACCGTGCTGCGTGGTGCCCTCGAACTCGAGCACGGCACGTTCGAGCGCGAGACCCGCGGGCTGCAGAAGCTCGCCACCATGACCGAGCACATCAACCTGATGGCCGAGGCAGTAGACCACGTAGCGGCCGTCGCTGCAGATGACGCGGCATCACGGTATCGGCTGGGCCGGGGGATAGCCCGGCTGGAGGCCGCGTTGAGCAGCCCCGACATGTACGGCCGCGTCGCCATCGCCCAGACCATGCGCGAGGTGTCACCCGATCTCATGGACATTCTCGGACCGGCAGGCGCACTGCCCGTCGGAACGACGGGGGCCGCCGCCGACGGTGCTGCCGAGTACATATTCCGGTTGTCCGGCCCGACCGGCATCTACGGCGGAACCCTCGAGGTGTTCCGCAACATGATCGCCCAGCAGGCGCTGGGCCTGGGCCGACCGAACTACTCTCCGGCAAAGTGAGCGCAGCCGCGTCGGTACTGTGACCGGGTGCATCCCTTCGACCAGGCCCTGGAACTCGAACCATCCGGCGACGATCGGTGGCGCGGGCGCACGATCCCCGAGTGGGCCAACATGGTGGGCCCGTTCGGCGGTATCACCGCGGCCACCCTGGTGCGCGCGGTGGAGTTGCACCCGCAACGGCACGGCCAGCCGATTGCCCTGACGGTGAACTATCTGGCACCGATCGTCGACGGCGAGTTCGACATCCTGACACGGTGCGTCAAGACCAACCGGTCCAACCAGCACTGGATCGTCGAACTCAGCCAGGACGGCGAGGCCAAGACCACCGCCACCGCGGTGTTCGGGCTGCGGCGCCAAGGCTGGTCGGAGACCGAGATCACCCCGCCGGCGGCTCCGGCGCCCGAGGACATCGTGCCATCGGTCCCGCCGTTCGGTGTGGTGTGGTTCGACAACTACGACATGCGTTTCGTCGACGGGGCGATGCCCGACACCGCTGGTGAACCGACCGAGTCGGCGAGTTCCACCACGACCCTGTGGGTGCGTAACAAGCCTTCCAGGGCTATGGATTTCGCGGCGTTGGCCTCGGTCAGCGACATCTTCTATCCGCGGGTGTTCCTGCGGCACGGGCAATTCGTGCCGGCCGGAACCGTGTCGATCACGGTGTACTTCCACGCCGACGAGGAACAACTTGCGGCGCAGGGTGACGACTTCGTGCTGGGAACGGCGCGGGCGCACCGGTATTCCGGCGGCTATTTCGATCAGAGCGCCCAGCTGTTCGGGCGCAGCGGCGTCCTGCTGGCCACCAGTCACCAGTTCGTCTACTTCAAGGCCTGAGGTCGTCAGGGGCCGACTGCAGGGCGATCCACGCGCTCACCCGGGTCTGTGGATCGTCGAGCTTGCCGGGCAGGGCCGCCTCGATGGCCGCGAGCCGGTTGCGCACGGTGTTGCGGTGCAGGCCCAGCTCTTCAGCGACCTTGAGGCGGGAACCATGGTGGCGCAGAAAACAACGCAGGGTCTCCAGCTGCTCGGAATCGAGGCCGTGCAACCAGGATTCGGCGAAAGCCGCGGCCTTGTCGGGATCGATCAGGCCGAGCGGACCGTTGTCGATCACCCGGTCCCAGACCACCACCCCGGACACGTCGGTGGCCTGGGCGAGCGCCAGCCCGGCCGTGCGGTAGCCGGTCGCTCCGTCGCGCGGGGCCACCGAGTTCCCGACGCCGACCTGCAACCCCTCGCCGGCCAGGTGGGAGCCCGTCGCTTCGGTGCGTGCGGGTTCGGCCACTGCGCAGAGCTCGCCCGCGTACACACCGGCGAGGATGCCGCGCCGCTCCAGGGTGGCCGCTGCGTCCTCGATGGCCGATTCGTCACCGGTAGCCCGGAGAAAGCGGATGTGCTTTGGCAATTCGGCCGCGGGCTGGTCCACCTCCAGCACCAGTTGCGCGGTGCGGGCGTCGCTTTCGGCGAGAAGTTCCAGGGCGCGGCTGCGCAGGTGTTGCCGGGTGGTGGCACGACTGCGGTCCTGCTCGTCGATGAGCCCCAACAGGGCGACCGCGGTCGTCACGGCCTGGCGCTGCCCTTCCGACGCCCTGGCCGGCATCAGCGCCGCCAGGTAGGCCGATGCCCGGCCGCGCGATCCGATGGGGTGAATGGACACCGACAGCGTCGGATTGGAATGTGCGGCGGCCGAGCGTAATCCGTGCGCCTGCAACCGCCTCACGTCGGCGGCGAGCTCGTCGAGCGGAAATTCACCGCGTCGGGTGCCGACCGGGCCGGTGACGACCCGGCCGTCGGGATTCATCAGGCACGTGGCGCCGTCCAGCGCTGCGGCCAGTGCGGTGATGACCGCCACCGCGGGATCCGGCTTGGCCGCGGCAGAGATGAGCTTGCGCTGCGTCTTGAGCGACTCGCGCGTCGCGGTGGACTCCTGCTCTTCCAGCAGATGCGCGATGTGCCGGCTGATCGCGACGAAAGTGGTGGGCCGCGGCACCTCCACCAGGTTCACCTGGTACCGGCAGCAGGCATCGGCGAGTGCGGCCGGGGTCTGGGCATGGGTGAGTCCGATGGCGAACCCGATGGCGGCCACGCCGGCGTCGGCCAGCCTGCGCACGTAGCCGTCCCACTCGTCGCGCCAGTGGCCGGTGTCCAGGCCGGTGGTCAACAGGATCTCCCCACCCTCCAGGAACGGGCACGGATCAGCGAGTTCGCTCGCGGCCACCCAGCGGACCGCGGCGTCGGGGTGTGGGACCTCGACCGCACACAATGCGAGCGCCGAGACATCCAGGACATCGCGGACCAGAACCATGCTGACAGTTTTGCACAATATGTGGCGTGATATATGTGCATCACAGACCTGCCGTCGGGGGCCGCAGTTCCCTAGCGTGAGGACGAACAACCGCCACCAGCAGGAGGAACACGTGAGCATCGCCGAGATCGCGGGTGCGGCCGTCACTCAGGAACGCCGACTCGTCACCGCAATTCCGGGGCCGATCTCGCAGGAGATGCAGGCACGCAAGACCGCTGCGGTCGCCGGTGGGGTCGGAATCACCCTGCCCGTGTTCGTGGTGGCAGCCGGCGGCGGCATCCTGGTGGACGCCGACGGCAACCAGCTCATCGACTTCGGCTCCGGCATCGCCGTGACCACCGTGGGCAACAGCGCGCCCGCCGTCGTGGAGGCAGTGACCCAGCAGGTCGCCGCGTTCACCCACACGTGTTTCATGGTCACGCCCTACGAGGGTTATGTGCGGGTGGCCGAGGAGCTGAACCGGCTGACCCCCGGCGAGCACGAGAAGCGCAGCGTGCTGTTCAACTCCGGCGCCGAAGCCGTCGAGAACGCCGTGAAGATCGCCCGGGCACACACCCGCAGGCAGGCTGTCGTGGTCTTCGACCACGCTTACCACGGCCGTACCAACCTCACGATGGCCATGACCGCCAAGAACCAGCCGTACAAGAACGGCTTCGGGCCGTTCGCCGGTGAGGTGTACCGGGTGCCCACCTCGTTCCCGTTCCGTGACGGTGAGACCGACGGTGCGGCAGCCGCGGCCCGCGCCCTCGACCTCATCGACAAGCAGGTCGGCGCCGACAACGTCGCCGCCATCGTCATCGAACCCATTCAGGGCGAAGGCGGATTCATCGTTCCTGCGCCCGGGTTCCTGCGCGCGCTGCAGGACTGGTGCACCGAGGCCGGCGCGGTATTCGTCGCCGACGAGGTGCAGTCGGGCTTCGCCCGCACCGGCGCGATGTTCGCCGTCGAGCACGACGGTGTCGTCCCCGATCTGATCGTCACCGCCAAGGGCATCGCCGGTGGCCTGCCGCTTTCGGCCGTCACCGGCCGCGCCGACATCATGGACGCCCCGCACGCCGGCGGCCTCGGCGGTACCTACGGCGGCAACCCGATCGCGTGCGCCGCCGCACTTGCCGTCATCGACACCATCGAGCGGGACGGACTGCTCGCCCGCGCCGGGCAGATCGAGAAGACCATGGTCGGCCGCCTCAACGCGATGGCCGCCGAGGACACCCGGATCGGCGAGGTCCGCGGCCGCGGCGCCATGATCGCCGTCGAACTGGTCAAGGCCGGCACCACCGAACCCGACGCCGACCTCGCCAAGCGGGTCTCGGCCGCCGCCCATGCCCAGGGCCTGGTGGTGCTGACCTGCGGAACCTACGGCAACGTGCTGCGCTTCCTGCCGCCGCTGTCGATGCCCGACCACCTGCTCGAGGAGGGGCTGGACATCCTGGCGGCCATCTTCACCGAGACCCGCTGACCGCCCGTCCGACTCGATCCCCGGGAGACGCTGTGAACACGCAGAACGCGATCGCCGAACTCGACGCCAAGCACGGCATCGTCATCGACGGACAAGCCCGTGGTGCGGCCACGACATTCGAGGTACATGACCCCGCCACCGGCCTGACCATCGCCGAGGTCGCCGACGGCACCGTCACCGATGCCCGGTCGGCAGTGGACGCCGCGCACCGGGCCTTCGGCGACTGGGCCAGGACCAGCCCGCGGCAACGCAGTGAGATCCTGCGCCGGGTGTTCGATCTGATGATCGCCGACACCGAGCGGCTGGCCGCCCTGATCTGCGCCGAGAACGGCAAGTCGCAGGCCGATGCCCGCGCCGAGGTGGGCTATGCGGCGGAGTTCTTCCGCTGGTTCTCCGAGGAGGCCGTGCGGACAGACGGCGCCTACGGCATCAGCCCCGCCGGCGGCACCCGCACACTGGTCACGCACAAGCCGGTCGGTGTCGCCGCACTGGTGACGCCGTGGAACTTTCCGGCGGCGATGGCGACCCGCAAGATCGCCCCGGCGCTGGCCGCGGGCTGCACCGTGGTCCTCAAGCCGGCCGCCGAGACGCCTCTGACGGCCCTCGCGATCGCCGGAATTCTCTCGGCCGCAGGCGTTCCCAATGGTGTGGTGAACATGGTCCCCACCACCGATGCCGCCGCGGTCGTCGAGAACTGGCTGCGCGATGAGCGGGTCCGCAAGGTGTCGTTCACCGGCTCCACCGGTGTCGGCCGCATCCTGCTCAAGCAGGCTGCGGACCGGATCGTCAACGCCAGCATGGAACTCGGCGGCAACGCGCCCTTCGTGGTGACCGCCGACGCCGATGTCGAGGCGGCTGTCGCCGGCGCCATGGTGGCCAAGTTCCGTGGCGGCGGTCAGGCCTGCACCGCGGCCAACCGGTTCTACGTACACGCCTCGGTGGCCGAGGAGTTCGTCGCCCGCCTGGGCGCGGAGGTCGCGGCACTGCGGGTCGGGCCGGCATCGGATCCGGCATCGCAGATCGGCCCCCTGGTGAGCGAGCGCGCCGCGCAGCGTGTGGCCGCCGCGATCGACGCCGCGGTGGCAGACGGCGCCGTGATCGCCGCCCAGGCGCAGACGCCGGCCGATGGCTGGTTCGTCGCGCCCACCCTGCTGAGCGGTGTCGCCCCGGATGCCGCGATCCTGGCTGACGAGATCTTCGGTCCCGTCGCCCCGGTCGTGGTGTGGGAAGACGAAGACGACCTCCTGCAGTGGGTGAACGACACCGAATATGGTTTGGCCGCATATGTTTACGCCGGCAGGATGCAGGATGCGGTACGGCTCGCGGAATCCTTCGATGCCGGCATGGTGGGCATCAACCGGGGTATCGTGTCAGACCCGTCGACCCCGTTCGGCGGGATGAAGCAGAGCGGGCTGGGGCGCGAAGGTGCCCGTGAAGGTCTGCACGAGTTCCAGGAGACGCAGTACTTCAGCGTCGCGTTCGACTGATCGGTCGGCTCAGAAGGGTGCCGAGTGCTGCATCAGGCTCAACATCAGCACGACCATGCACAGCAGTGAGCTGAACATGATCAGCCCCATGATGACGACCACGAACCACGACGCGCAGCGCTGCTTGCCGCGGGCCAGCTTCGCTATCCGCTCGTCGTGCATGAGTTCGTCTGCGACGAAGGCGAATTGGACGCGTTCCAGCTCGGCGTCGGCGGCAGGTGCACCGGAGGAGATTTCGCGTAGGCGGGCCGCGGCAATACCCACGCCGACCCGGTCGAATCGCCGACTCATCTGACGCGCCTGTCTGCGGGTGAGACGGTGATCGAGCGCATCCATCGAATGCGGCCACTGTCCCCATCCGCTGCCGTGCGCGTCCGACGGGGTCGTCATGATGACCTGAGTCTACGAGCGTGCCGGTTCCTCAGGAAGCCTGCGCGAGTGACTTGTTCACGTGCGCAAGTACTTTCTTCACCGGATGACACGGTGTACGTCATCGGTCACGTCACCGCCCTCCTGTGCGATCCACGGCCCCTCGATCGACGGATCGATGATCCCGTCCTCCAGCGATGTGTAGCGGCCGGCGAGCACGCCACGCGTCAGCGCGCGGTCGGAGTCGTCGCTGTTGTCCCAAAGCTCGTGGAACAACCGGTCGGCACGCACCCGGGACTGGTGACAGAACGCGTCGGCAAGCTCTACAGCCGAGTCCGCTCCCTCACTCTGGGCCCGAATACATGCCGCCGTCATCGCGAACAGCTCCGCTCCGATGTCGACGATCCGGCCGAGGAAGCGCTGCTTGTACTCCAAGCGGCCCTGCCACCGGGACATCGCGTAGAACGTGCTGCGGGCGAGCTTTCGACTGGCCCGCTCGACATAGCGCAGGTGTTCGCCAAGCGGTCCGAATTCGGTGAATGATGTTGGTAGTTGCCCTTTCCCGGTGACCAGCGTGGGTAGCCAACGCGCATAGAACTTGCCGGCCTGGGCGGCCGCCTTCGCCTTGTGCTTCAGATCGGTATCCGGGTCGATGATGTCGCCGGCCACCGAAAGGTGGGCGTCGACCGCCTCCCGGGCCAGCATCAGATGCATGATCTCGGTGGAGCCTTCGAAGATGCGGTTGATCCGCATGTCACGCAGGATCTGCTCGACGGGCACCCCACGCTCGCCGCGGGCCGCGAGCGACTCGGCGGTCTCGAAGCCACGGCCGCCACGAATCTGCACCAACTCATCGGCGATCAGCCACGCCATCTCCGAGCCGTAGAGCTTGGCCAGCGCGGCCTCGATCCGGATGTCGGTACGACCCGCGTCGGCGAGTTCGCCGGCCAGCTCGACCATCGATTCGATGCCGTAGGCGGTGGCTGCGATGAACGCCACCTTGCCGGCCACCGCGTCGTGCTCACCGACCGGACGGCCCCACTGGACGCGTTCCTTCGACCATTCCCTGGCGATCTTCAGACACCACTTCGCCGTTCCGGTGCACACTGCCGGCAGCGAAAGCCGCCCGACATTGAGCGTGGTCAGCGCGATCTTCAGGCCCTCGCCCTCGCGGCCGATCCGGTTCGCCGCCGGTACCCGTACGTCGGTCAGCTTGGTCAGGCCGTTCTCGATTCCGCGCAACCCCATGAATGCGTTGCGGTTGGTGACGACGATCCCGGGGGTATCGGCCTCGACCACGAATGCGGTGATGCCGCCCTTGTGTCCTTCGCCCGGCGGTACCTGGGCCATCACCACCAGCAGGTCCGCGATGACACCGTTGGTGGTCCACAGTTTGACGCCGTTGAGCAGGTAGTCGTCGCCGTCGGGGGTTGCGGTTGCGTGCAGCCGGGCCGGGTCGCTGCCGACATCCGGTTCGGTGAGCAGGAAGGCACTGATCTCTCGCGTGCACCGAGGTAGCCAGGTGCGCTTCTGCTCGGGTGTCCCGAACATCGACACCGGTTGCGGTACGCCGATCGACTGGTGCGCGGACAACAGGGCACCCAGTGCGGGATGCACCGAGCCCACCAGGGTGAGCGCCTTGTTGTAGTACACCTGCGACAGCCCGAGCCCGTCGAACTCGGTCGAGATCTTCATGCCGAATGCGCCGAGTTCCTTGAGCCCCTGGATCACCTTGTCCGGGATCTGCGCGTCGCGTTCGATGACCGCTGCGTCGATCTGCGTCTCGCAGAACTGCCGCAGCTTGGCCACGAACGCCTCGCCGCGCTCCGTGGTCTCGGCCGGGCCTCGCGGGTGCGGATGGACCAGATCCAACCGCAATCTGCCGAGGAACAGTTCCTTGCCGAAGCTGGGCTGATGCCACTGCGCTTCCCGCGCCTGTTCGGCGACCTGCCTGGCCTGTCGTTCGTTGACTTCTCCGGTGGCGGTCATCGCCGACCTCCATGCTCGGGCCCGATACTCCGATGGCGGTGGCATACCCGCAAACCGCTGCGGCCACGCTCGCTGTCAGAGCGCGAGGTGACGGCCCGCTTATGCGTCGCCGGTGGGCCGTAGCGCAAATATGCGGAAGGTGCGGTCTCCGGCGCGTTCCTGCGCCAACGCGTAGTTGGGCCAGAAGTCGAGTACGACGTTCCAGGCGCGCTGACGTTCCGCGCCGCTGAGCTGTTCGGCGGTGACGTCCTGCAGGTTGCCGTCACGTTCGATCAGCGCGCGGTCGGTGGCCCCGAGATTGTGGGACCAACCCGGATGGGTCGGTAGTCCCCAGTTCGATGCCACCAACAGCAGCGACCGGCCGTCGGGGACGTACTGGAGGGTGACGGTGCGCGGTGTCCCGGATCGACGTCCGGCAACCGTCAGTTGCAGCGAGGGCAGACCGGCGAGTTCGAGTACGCCGAGCCGTCCGCGGCTGAGCCGCCGGACCAGGCGCTCGGTCGGCGGGATCAGCCGGTGCCCCCTGAGCATCAGGCGGTAGGGAAGCCGACTGCCGGCCACCGCGCGTGCGAGCCGCATCCGGTCATACTTGCAGATGTGACGCCGAGAAAAGTGCGGGACACATCACCGGCGCGGGGGTGGCTGACACCGAAGCAGCAGCGCGCCTGGGTCGCCTATATGCGTGTTCAACTGCGGATGAACTACGAGATGAACCGCCAACTGCAGGCCGATTCCGGATTGTCGCTCGCTGACTACGACGTGCTGGTGGCGTTGAGCAACGCGCGTGCCGACGGCATGCGGGTCAGCGATCTGGCCGCCCAGATCGGCTGGGAGCGCAGCCGGCTGTCACATCAGTTGCGGCGCATGGAAGAACGCGGCCTGACCGAACGCCGGTCCAGCGCCGCTGATGGCCGTACCACCAACGTCGTGCTCACCGACGTCGGGCAGCAGGCCATCGACGAGGCTGCCCCCGGCCATGTCGATCTGGTGCGCAGCCTGTTCTTCGATCCGTTGCCCGACAATCTGCTCGCCCCGTTCACCGCGGCCCTGGAACATATCCACGTCAACCTCAATCTCAACAGCTCACTACCGCCTGCGCCGAGCTAGCATTTGTGTGAACTATCACCTAAATGTGAGGGGCGAGACCATGAGTGACGTCATCACCCGCCTGATGGAGGCCAATCTTCTTGCCGTGTTCGACCAGCGCGACCCGCAACTCCGCGCTGAAGCGATCGCGACCACTTACGCGGATGACGTGCAGTGGATTGACGACGAAGGCGTCGCCACCGGCCATGTCGAACTCAATGCAAAGGCGGCTGAACTGCAGGAAAAGCTGCCAGGATTGCACTTCGTGAAAGCCGGCCCGGTCCGGCAGACGCGCGGTCTGGGATTTCTGGCCTGGGAAGTGCGGACGGCCGACGACGACACCGTAGCGTCGGGCTTCGACGTCGCCGAGATATCAGGTGATCGCATCGTTCGGATGTGGACGGTGCTGAACTCGCCGGAATAGGTGATATATCACCTACGTTGTGGCTGGCGGAACGCACGAACCGCACACGAACGGAGTCCGATCATGGGACAGCTCGACGGCAAGACGGCACTGGTCACCGGAGGAACCTCGGGCATCGGTCTGGCCACCGCCCGTCGGCTCGCCGATGAAGGCGCCTACGTCTTCATCACCGGCCGCGACCGCGCCCGCCTGGACGAGGCGGCCGCCTCCATCGGCGCCCGCGGCATCCAGAGCGACATCGGCAAGATCGAGGAACTCGATGCCCTCGCCGAGGCGATCGGCAACCACGGCCAAGGGCTCGACGTCGTCTTCGCCAACGCCGGCGGAGGCGACTTCGCCACCCTCGCCGATGTCACCCCGGAGCACTACCGGGACAACTTCGATCGCAACGTCGCCGGCACTGTGTTCACCGTCCAGAAGACGCTGCCATTGCTCAACTAGGGCGCCTCGATCATCCTGGCCGGCTCCACCGCCGCCTCTGAAGGGGTGCCCGCGTTCGGCCTTTACGCGGCGTCCAAGGCGGCCATCCGCTCACTTGGTCGCACCTGGGCCGCTGAGCTGGCCGACCGCAAGATCCGGGTCAACACCGTCGTGCCCGGACCGATCGAAACGCCGGGGCTGACCGGTCTGGCGCCGGACGACCAGAAACAGGATCTGCTCGACGGAATGGCCGCGCAGGTGCCGATGAAGCGGCTGGGCCGCCCCGACGAGGTCGCCTCCGCGGTGTTGTTCCTGGCCTCGGATCAGAGCAGCTTCATGACCGGAGCGGAATTGGCGGTCGACGGCGGGCAGATTCAGCTGTGACACAGGTCTCGCTACACTTACCGTAAGTCCAACGGTTAGGAGTTGCGTTGATCAAGGTCATGCAGGGCGTGCGAGTGCTCGAGGTCGCGCAGTTCACCTTCGTTCCGGCGGCCGGGGCCATCCTCGCCGACTGGGGCGCCGACGTCATCAAGGTCGAGCACCCATTGCGCGGTGACACCCAGCGGGGCTTCATCAACATGGGTGGGTTCCAACTCGACCCGGACCGCCACCCCCTCATCGAGCACCCCAATCGCGGCAAGCGCAGCGTCGGTATCGATGTCTCGACCCCCGGCGGCCAGGAGGTCCTCTACGAGATCGCCAAGACCGCCGACGTCTTCCTGACCAATTACCTTCCCGCCCAACGGCAGAAGAACAAGTTCGATGTCGAGCACATCCGGGCGGTGAATCCGGACATCATCTACGCCCGCGGCAGCGCCTACGGGGACAAAGGGCCCGAGCGTGATACCGGAGGATTCGACGGCACGGCGTTCTGGACCCGCAGCGGCGTCGGGCACGCGCTCACCCCGGAGGCGATCAATGGTGCCCTGTCCCAGGGCATTCCGGCCTTCGGTGATTCGATCGGCGGGATGAACATCGCCGGTGGGATCTCTGCGGCGCTGTTCCACCGCGAGCGGACCGGCGAAGCCGCCGAGATCGACGTCTCGCTGTTGAGCACGGCGTGGTGGGCGGCCGGCGCCAGCGTCACGCAGGGCATGGAGACCGGCGAGACCATGCGCTCGTTGATGCCCGACGACATCAGCTCGGTGAACCCGTTCATGGCCAATTACCGCACGTCCGACGGGGGCACCATCAACCTGTGCATCGTCAGCCCGACCGGTTACATCCGCGACGCCTTCGAACATCTCGGTCTGCCCGAACTGGCCGATGATCCGCGGTTCTCCGATGTGTTGCCGCTGATCGAAAACGCCTCGGAGGGCGTTGAACTCATCGCCAAAGCGATCGGCAGCAAGCCCTTCGAGTATTGGCGTCAGCACCTCAAGACCATGAAGGGTCAGTGGGCGCCGTTCCAGAGCCTGGTCGATCTCGCCTCGGACGATCAGGCGGTGGCCAACGACATGATCGTCGAGGTGGAGGCCGCCGACGGCGGCAAGCCGTTCAAGGTGGTGCGCGGCCCCGTGCAGTTCAACCACGAGCCGCTGGAGACCACCCGCGCGCCTCAGGCCTCCGAGCACACCGAGATCGTGCTGATGGAACTCGGCATCGACTGGGACCGGATCGAAGAACTCAAGGATTCCGGCGCCATCGCCTGAGCCTCAGAGCCCGGGGTGTGGTCCTGAGCTAGTTGCAGCCGCCCGCGTGGACCCACCGGCCGTTGTAGCCGATGCAGCCGCTGATGTTGGCGCCCGGCGGGGGCGGCGGTGGCGGTGGGTCCTCGGGCAGCGGCGCGTAGTACGCCGGCGGCGGAACATACGGGGCGACGGCGTCGGCGACGTTGACACAACCGCCGACCGAGATGCGCCGTCCGGCGCTCGCGCACACGTCGGCGCCGGCCGTTCCGGCCGGAGCGAACAGGACGATGGCGCCCGGCAGCGCTGTGAGCGCGAGCGCGGCGGTGGCTGCGCGGGCCCAGGGTGAAGGTGACGATGAGCTGAACATCATTGTCCTAAAGGCTGATCAGGTTGCTTGATTCCGCAACGGCTACGGAAGTCGGTGAGCGGTGCACGGATGCCGACGAGGTCGGCGTGGGCCTGCGGGTTCGCGTCGAAGAAGGCCTTGGTGTCCTGCGGAACCTCGTCCTGCGGGCGGCCGTGCAGGTTGGTGTAGAAATCGTTGACGTCCGGGTGGGTCCACAAGTAGGTGGACGTCGCGGCGGCGACCCCGGAGGCGATGCCGGCCAGATCGGCGGCGGTGCAGTTGGGCGGGCGCGGCGGCGGCTCGGCCGCGGCGGTCACCGGGCTGAACAGACCGACGGCGACCCCGACGGCACCCGCGGCGAACGCCGGTAACATTCCGTAGCGCACGGTGGTCGGTGTGCGGGACACAGCGGGACTCCTTCCCGAGGTGGGCAGGTGCCGATTGCATCGCCCGGCGGGCCGAACATTAGCAGGCCGAACGGGGTGCGCGCGACGAATCATTCGCTCGGCAAGGACGTGGCTTGAGTTGGTGCGTCAGTGTTTAAGGCTGCGCGCCTGATGCGGTCCGGGCGTTGCGATACGCCGTAGGGGTGGTGCCGAACCAGCGTTTGCAGGAGCGGGTGAGGACACTCTGCTCGGCGTAGCCGAGTTGGTGGCAGAGCTGGTCGAGCCCGAGGTCGGTGTCGAGCAGCAGGCGCTGGGCGACGTCGCGGCGGGTCTGATCGACCAGGTCGGCGAACGTGGCGTCCTCGGCGCGCAGTCGTCGTTGCAGGGCCTTCGGGTGCAGCCCGATATGCCGGGCGATGTCGGTGAGGCCGACGGCGCCCGTGGGTAGGAGCTGGCGCACCAGGCTGCGCACCAATTGGCTGGCCGCCGGGTTGAATTCGCCTGTCACCTGGGCGAGGTAGTCGACCGCTGTCTGGTGGGCGAGTTGATCGGTGGGCAGCGGCCGCTGCAGGTCGGTGGTGCGCAGGGTGAAGCCGGCGACCGGCTCGAAAAAGCTGGGCGGGCAGCCGAAGTAGCTCTGATAGTCGTCGGCGGGGGTCAGCGCGGCATGGGGGAGGTGTACCGCGACGGGTCGGTAGGCGGCGCCGAGGAACAGCCGCAGTACCTGCAGCGTGACCCCCAGCGACAGCTCGATCGCCTGGGCTTGCGGTGGCGACGGATCGAGGACGTACTCGAATTCGAAGCGCCGCAGATTCGGGTCGAGATGTGTGGTGACGCGCGCGGTGATCGACGGGCTGTAGGCCGCCATGAACTTGTCGAAAACCACGAATGCCTGGGCGACCGTGCCGGCGTTGCGGCCGGCCAGCCCGACCGGGCCGAGGACGTCGATGCCTTGACGCAGCGCCAAACGCCGCCCGAAGTCCGGGGTTTCGAGCGCGACGGCCGCATCCTCGAGCATTCGCGCTCCGTTGGGCAGCGAGATGAACCGGTCGTGGCGACCGACATCGTCATAGGGAATGTGGGCGGCAGCGACCAGATCGCGACTATCCCCGCCGAGTTCGGTGACGAGCTGGTGAAAATTGGTCAGCGCCGTCCCCCGAATCACGGCCATGTCCCACAATGTCAAAGATTTGTCCTGGAATGTCAAGACAGAAGCTGTCAGTTTGCTGCACAGTTGATGCCCGGGTCGGGGTGAAACGGCTGCGCGGCTTGCCCCACCAATGGCTCGCTGCACAGACCAAGTTCCCATGGAGGAGAGGCGCGCAGTGTCTGACGTGCAGGGTGACCAGTTGGTGGCGGCGGTTATACCGAACGGTGGCGTCCTGCCGTTCCCGCCGGTTCCGTCGGGCAGTACCGCGGGACGGACGTTGCAGGAGTCGATGTACAACCCGCGGGTGGTGCCGAAGCGGCTGCCCGACGACTCACCCAACATCGTCATCGTGCTCATCGACGACGCCGGGCCGGGCCTGCCTTCGACGTTCGGCGGTGAGGTCACCACATCGACGCTCGACCGTATCTGCGCTGAAGGTGTGTCCTACAACCGGTTTCACACCACCGCGATGTGCTCGCCCACGCGGGCCTCGCTGCTCACCGGCCGCAACCACCACGAGATCGGCAACGGCCAGATCGCCGAGCTGGCCAACGACTGGGACGGATATGCGGGCAAGATCCCGCGGTCGAGCGCCACCGTCGCCGAAGTGCTCAAACAGTACGGCTACGCCACCTCGGCCTTCGGCAAGTGGCACAACACGCCCGCGGAAGAAACCACCGCCGCCGGACCGTTCGAGAACTGGCCCACCGGATTGGGTTTCGAATACTTCTACGGGTTCCTGGCCGGCGAGGCATCCCAGTATGAACCGAACCTGGTGCGCAACACCACCGTCGTGGCTCCGCCGAAGACGGCCGAAGAGGGCTACCACCTGTCCGAGGACCTGGCCGACGACGCCATCTCCTGGCTGCGCCGGCACAAGGCGTTCAACGCCGACAAGCCGTTCTTCATGTACTGGGCCAGCGGCGCCATCCATGGTCCGCACCACATCATGAAGGAATGGGCCGACAAATACGCCGGCAAGTTCGATGACGGATGGGATGCCTACCGGCAGCGGGTGTTTGAACGAGCCAAGGACAAAGGATGGATTCCGGCCGACTGCGAGCTGACCGAGCGGGACCCGCAGCTGGCGGCGTGGGATGACATCCCCGACGACGAGAAGCCGTTCCAGCGCCGTCTGATGGAAGTCGCCGCCGGATTCGGTGAGCACGTCGACGTCCAGGTGGGCCGCATCGCCGACGAGCTCGAGTCGCTGGGCTACGCCGACAACACCCTGTTCCTCTACATCTGGGGTGACAACGGCTCCTCCGGGGAAGGTCAGAACGGCACGATCGCCGAACTTTTGGCGCAGAACGGGATTCCGACGACGGTGCGCCAGCACATCGATGCTCTGGAGGAGCTCGGCGGGCTCGACGTCCTGGGTTCCCCGCTGGTGGACAACCAGTATCACGCCGCCTGGGCCTGGGCTGGTTCCACGCCGTACAAGGGCATGAAGCTGCTGGCCTCCCACCTCGGTGGTACCCGTAACCCGATGGCAGTGCGGTGGCCGGCCAGGATCGCCGCTGATGCCGCACCCCGGGACGTCTTCCTGCACTGCAACGACATCGTGCCGACCATCTACGACATCGTCGGTATCGCACCGCCGCAGGTCGTCAACGGCGAGCCTCAGATGCCGCTCGCGGGATCCAGTTTCGCCCGCACACTGGCTGACCGAAATGCGCCCGGGGGTAAGAAGACCCAGTACTTCGAGATCATGGGCAGCCGCGGCATCTATCACGACGGCTGGATGGCCTCCGCACGCGGCCCGCGGCTGCCATGGGTCCCCGGGCAGCCGCCGGGCATCGCGACGTGGACGCCCGACAACGACACATGGGAGCTGTACCACCTCGACGAAGACTGGTCGCAGGCCCACGATCTCGCGGCGGAACAGCCGGAGAAGTTGGCTCAGATGCGGGAGATGTTCATGGTCGAGGCCGCCCGCAACGCGGTCTTACCCGTCGGCGGTGGCCTGTGGGTTCCGGTGTATCACCCCGAGTTGCGGATCGCCCCGCCGTACAAGGAGTGGGAATTCTCGGGTGACACCATCCGGATGCCCGAATTCTGCGCACCGGCGCTGGGCAACAAGAACAACGTCGTGACGATCGATGTCGACATCCCCGCCAACGCGAACGGAGTGCTGTACGCCCTGGGCGCGGCGGCCGGCGGGCTCACGGTCTATCTGGACGAGGGGCAGCTGTGCTACGAGTACAACCTGTTCATCTTGTCGCGCACCAAGATCCGCACCGACGGCAAGCTGCCGCCGGGTCGTGCCACCATCACGGTCACCACCCGGTACGCGGACCCGCGCCCGGCCGGCCCACTCGACATCACCATCGCGCGCAACGGCGAGACGATCGCCGGTGGACAGGTCCCGATCAGCGCGCCACTGCTGTTCACCGCCAACGACTGCCTCGACATCGGCACCTGCCTCGGCTCACCGGTGTCGCTCGACTACCGCGAACGCGCACCGTTCCCCTTCGAAGGGCAGATCCACCGCGTCCATGTCGCCTACACCTAACCAGTAGCAAAACCTAAGAAAGGAACGGCTTTTCGTGAAGAGGGATCGGCGCGCGGTCAAACGGCTGCTCGCGTTCGGCACCGCGATGCTGATGACGGCCACACTGGCGTGTTCGCCGGCCGACAAATCCGGTGAATCGGGGACGGCGCAGTTGACCCCCGATGAGGCCAAAGCCATCGCCCTGGACGCCTACGTGTACGGGTATCCGCTTGTCACCGTCGAGATGACGCGACGCGTGATGACCAATGTCGAGACGGCCCAGGCGCCGCGGGCGCCGATGGGCCAGTTGATGCGGATGCGTGAGTACCCGAACGCCCAGTTCCGCGATGTCACCGCGCCAAATGCCGACACGCTGTACACAAACGGATTCGTCGACGTCAAGGACGAGCCGTGGGTGCTGACCTTGCCGGATGCGCACGACCGGTACTACCTGTTCCCGATGCTCGACGGCTACACCAACGTCTTCGAGGTACCCGGGAAGCGCACCACCGGAACCGGTCCGCAGACCTACGCCATCACCGGTCCGGGCTGGAAAGGCACGCTGCCCGCGGGCGTGAAGGAGTACAAGTCACCCACCTCGACGGTGTGGCTGCTCGGCCGCATCTATTGCGACGGCACGCCGGAGGACTACGCCGCCGTGCACAAGCTCCAGGATGAGATCTCGCTGGTCCCCCTCAGCTCGTACGGCAAGCCCTACACTCCGCCGGCCGGCAAGGTCGATCCGACCGTCGACATGAAAACGCCGGTCCGCGACCAGGTCAACAACCTGAGCACCGAGGCCTACTTCGATCTGATGGCCGGCCTGATGAAGGACAATCCGCCGACCGAGGCCGACCGGCCGATTGCGGACAAGATGGCCAAGCTCGGCATCGTGGCGGGCGAGAAGTTCGACATCAACAAGCTCGGTTCCGATGTCGCCGCGGCCCTGCAGTCGGTGCCCAAGGAGGGCGTCGAGAAGATCCTGGCCCGCTTCAAAGAGGTCGAGGACATCAACGGCTGGCGGTTCACCACACAGACCGGTCAGTACGGCACCGACTATCTGCAGCGCGCGATGATCACCTATATCGGGCTGGGCGCCAACCGGCCCCAGGACGCGGTCTACCCGACCTCGGAAACCGATACGGGTGGTCAGCCCTACGACGGAGCCAACAAATACAGGCTGCATTTCGACAAGGGGCAGTTCCCACCGGTAGAGGGGTTCTGGTCATTGACGATGTATGACGAGGGCTACTTCTTCGTCGACAACCCGCTCAACCGCTACACGCTGAGCCAGCGGAACACGTTCGTCACCAACCCCGACGGCTCGGTCGATCTGTACCTGCAGCACGAGAACCCCGGCCCGGAAAAGGCAGCCAACTGGCTGCCGGCGCCGGCCGGCAAATTCAACCTCATGCTGCGGCTGTACTGGCCCAAGGAGACCTCGCCGTCGATCATCGACGGCACGTGGAAGCCGCCGGCCATCACGAAGGTCCAGTAGCGCAGGATTCGCTACCAATAGCCGAAATGGCTGCCAGACCAGGTCTGGCAGCCATTTCGGTATTTGTCTGGGGTGCGGAGAATTACGTGTGCACCGTGCGGTGGCGATGACGAAGCAGGCGGGTCAACCAGCGGACATCGATCAACATTGCGTTGGCCTTTCTCTCAGGCGCTCTTGATAAGCAGGGGTAGCAACCGGCGGCGTGCCGTGTTGCCTTCGGCGAAGTGATGCAGGGCTTCGGGCACCGAGGAGCTGAGCGGGACGCCCACCTCCTGGCGGTGGATCTCGGAGACGACCGGCTGGCTGGCGATGACCGACCAGTCCACTCCCAGTGCGCCGCACTTTTCATCGATGTCGTAGAACAATGAGATCGCCTGCGGTGCAAAGCTGTTCACGCCACTCAAATCGAGTGCCAATGGCTTCTCCGCAAGGATGAACCGATTTACATACGACGCGATCTGGTCGATGTTGTTGCCGTCGATATCTCCCTTGACTGTCACCACTGTCGCCAGCTGGCGGCACTGCGCGCGCATCGAAGCGCCCTCGCAGATGACTGCCGAGTTCCCGTACCGAAAGTGTCGATCCATTGCCGGGGTGTTGTTCGTGAATGTCATGATCAGCCTCCCGCCGTCTTTCCTGAGCTCTGGCTGAGCTCCGTCGCGTCAACCTGTTCATGACGGTATGCGGGCAATCTAAGGCGGCTGGGAGCCAGCGTTAATACTTTGCTAAGAACCCTCTGGGCCCTACTCGTCGGTAAGGTTCACACGACCAGCACGTCCAGCGTGCGGGGTCCGTGGACGCCTTCTACCCGCTGGAGTTCGATGTCGCTGGTGGCGCTGGGGCCGGAGATGAAGGTCAGCGGCCGCGTGGGTGTCAGCTCGGCGAATGCCTGCGGCACGGTGTCGACGATCTGGTCAACCCGCACCACGCAGATGTGATGGTCGGGCACGAGCGTCAGTGCCCGCCGCCCCTGCCCGGGGCCGGCATCTAGCACGATCGTCCCAGTCGCGGCGATCCCGAGCGCGCATCCAGTCAGCACGGCGTCGGCTCGGTCGAGTTGCTCGACGTCCAGCGCCGGCGCGTCGGCGACGGCCGTCAGCCCGGCCACCCATTCGGGCGGCAGATCGACCGGGATGACCACGGTGGCCCGCGGGCCGACCAGTTCGAGGACGGTCGAGGCGATCGCGTCGGCCTCGACGCGGTGAACCCGGGCCCGGTACTCGGCGACCGTCTCGGCGAACCTCTCGACGTCGCCCGCGCCGGTGAGCGGCTCGCGGTGATAGTCGCGGGGCACCGCGACGGGCTGTGGCGGTGCGCACGCCAGGGCGGTGCGGACCCGGTTCAGCACCGCGGCCCGGGCCGCATCAGACGTCGGGCCGGTCACTGCCGGTCTCTCTCATGGGTCCGCTTCCACCATTGCCGGAACGTTTCGGCGGGAGGTTCGGGGATGTCGCGGCTGGCCGTCCACGCCGACGCCGGCCAGGGCAGCGCGGAGATGCGGTGATCGCGTCCGGCGATCAGCCGACCGGCACCCAGGGCGCGCTCGGCCAGTGAGAACCGGCCGGCGCCGGCCATTGCCCAGCCCGCGGCCTTCATCGCCAGATCCTGGCCACCCGGTAGTCCCCCTCTTTCTTGGTCCACCTGGGCACCGCGTAGGTGGACCAGGATCGACGGGATGTCGATGCGCACCGGGCAGGCTTCGAAGCACGCACCGCACAGCGACGACGCATACGGCAGGCTGGCGTTCGGGTCGTCGTGGCCGGTGATGCCGGTCAGCTGGGGGCTCAATATCGCCCCGATCGGTCCGGGATAGACGGAGCCGTAGGCGTGGCCGCCGGTGCGCTCGTAGACCGGGCAGACATTCAGGCAGGCGCTGCACCGGATGCAGTGCAACGCCGCGCGGCCCACCTCGTCGGCCAGCACGCGGGTCCGGCCGTTGTCGAGCAGGACCAGGTGGAATTCCTGCGGACCGTCGCCGGGATGCACCCCGGTCCACATCGAGGTGTACGGATTCATCCGTTCGGCCGTCGACGAGCGGGGCAGCAGCTGCATGAAGACCTCGAGATCGCCGAACGTCGGAACGATCTTCTCGATGCCCATCACCGTGATCAGCGTCTGCGGCAGTGTCAGGCACATCCGGCCGTTGCCCTCGGACTCCACCACCGCGAGCGTGCCCGTCTCGGCGATGCCGAAATTCGCGCCGCTGATCGCGACCTTGGCGGTGAGGAACTTGCGCCGCAGATGGGCCCGGGCCGCCATGGCCAGCACGCGGGGGTCGTCGGTGAGCTCACCGGCGTCGGTCATCTCGCGGGTGAAGATCTCCCGGATCTCGGCGCGGTTGCGGTGGATCGCCGGCACCAGGATGTGGCTGGGTTTGTCGTGGCCGAGCTGCACGATGAGCTCGGCCAGATCGGTCTCGAATGCGGCGATGCCCTGGGCTTCGAGGTACTCGTTGAGGCCGATCTCCTGGGTGGCCATCGACTTGACCTTGACCACCTCGTCGGAGCCCGCCGCGCGGATCAGGTCGGCGACGATGCGGTTGGCCTCGTCGCCGTCGCGGGCCCAGTGCACCACGCCGCCGCGCTTGGTGACGTTGTCCTCGAGTTGTTCCAGTAATTCGGGAAGCCGCGCCATCGCGTCCTGCTTGAGGGCGCTGCCCGCCGCACGCAACTGTTCCCAGTCGTCGCATTCCCGGATTGCGTTGAGCCGCTTGGTGCGAATGGTGTGGGTGGCATGCCCGATATTGCGGCGCAGCTGGGAGTCGGCCAGTGCTATGCGGGCGGCCTGCGGGAAGGGCGCGTCGCCACGCAGGTTGCCGACGCCGGGGGTACCCAGGAAGGTGGTCATCGGGTCGCCTCGGCCGCGAGGATCTCGGCCAGGTGCACGGTGCGTACCCCGGAGCGCAGCCGGCTCAGCCCGCCGCCGATGTGCATCAGGCACGATGAGTCCCCGGCGCTGCACACCTCGGCGTCGGTCTCGGCGATGTGGGCCATCTTGTCGGCCAGCATCGCCGTGGAGGTGTCGGAGTTCTTGATCGCGAAGGTTCCGCCGAAACCGCAACAGGATTCGGCCTCTGGCAACTCCACCAAGGTCAGGCCCCGCACGTTTCGTAACAGCCGCAGCGGCTTGTCACCCACCCCGAGCATGCGCAGCGAGTGGCAGGTCGGGTGATAGGTGACGCGGTGCGGATAGTAGGCGCCCACGTCGTCGACGCCGAGCACGTCGATCAGGAACTCGGACAGCTCGTAGGTCTTGGCCGCCAGATTCTCGGCGCGGGTGGCCAGGGCTTCGTCGCCGGCGCGTCGGGCCACCATCGCGTGCTGGTGACGAACCGACCCCACGCACGATCCCGACGGCGCGACCACCGCGTCGCAGTGCGCGGATTCGAAGGACTCGACGTGGTTGCGTACCAGCGCGGTGGCCTCTTTGAGATAGCCGGTATTGACATGCATTTGGCCGCAACAGGTTTGGCCGTGCGGAAAGACCACTTGATGGCCGAGGCGCTCGAGCACCTGCACCGTGGCGATCGCCGCAGGCGGGAACATCGCATCCGCCAGGCAGGTCGCGAACAGGGCGATTCGCATGCGCACTCCTGACCTCAGCCGCGCTTCCACTGCGCGCCGCGGTAGTTCTCCCACGGGTTGTAGTCGGCGAGCAATTCCTCTTGCGGCGGACGCTCGGCCTCGGGCACGTGCTCCAGGTTGATCCGCACCCGGTACCAGATGGAGCTCGGGCCGCGCATGCCGTCAAGCAGGACGTCGACAGGCTCCAGCCGCGCGGCGGCCGCGGGATAACGCCCGCGCCACACGTCCAGCGCCGCCATCGCCTCGTCCTTGGTCTTCGTCTTGGCGATCTCGATCAGCGGCATGGAAGAAACGCGCCTGCCGGCACCGCTTTGTCCGGCACCCTTGGGCGCCTTCTCGGCCGGACCGAGTTCCTTGGCCAGCGCCAGCAACGGGCCCAACTCGCCGACCGTGAGGTCCATGCCCTCCCACGGGTCGCCGATCTCGGCGAACCGGTCGGGCACGGTGGCCACCGTGAACGCCTCCGGCCGGCACCCGTCGACCTCGTCCCACCGCAGCGGGGTGGACACCCGGGCATCGGGGGTGGCCCGCACGGAATAGGCCGAGGCCACCGTCCGGTCCTTGGCGTTCTGGTTGAAGTCGACGAACACCCGGGAGCCGCGTTCTTCCTTCCACCAGCGCGCCGTCGCCAGGTCGGGAACACGTCGCTCCACCTCGCGGGCCACCGTCTCGGCGGCCAGGCGCACCTTGGTGAACGGCCACCGCGGGTGGATGCGGGCATAGATGTGGAAGCCACGCGATCCCGACGTCTTGGGCCACGCCGTCAGACCGTGTTCCTCCAGCACCTCGCGGGCGACATGGCCGACGGCCACGATCTGCGACCAGTCCACCCCGGGCATGGGGTCCAGGTCCACTCGCAGTTCGTCGGGATGGTCGAGATCCTCGGCCCGCACCGGGTGCGGATTCAGGTCGACGCACCCCACGTTCACCGCCCAGGCCAGGCCGGCGACATCGCGCAGAACCGCTTCCTTGGCCGACGTGCCGGACCGGTACTTGAGCTCGGCCACGTCCACATAGTCCGGCCGCTTCTCCGGCGCCCGTTTCTGAAAGATCGCCTCGGAGCTGATGCCCTTGACGAACCGCTTGAGGATCATCGGACGGCCGTAGACCCCGCGCAGGGCACCGTCGGCCACCGACCGGTAGTAATTGATCAGGTCCAGCTTGGTGACGTGCGCATCAGGGAAAACCACCTTGTCGGGGTTGCTGACGGCCACCTCAAGGCCGTCGATCTCCAGCGACAGTGCACCGGCCATGACCACATGCTAGTTACTGCCCATGGTGCGATAGGTGTCACTTATTGTTGCGACATGCCAAGTCTGTCTGATCTGCCGGCGAACCTGACCGCGAAGGCCAAGCAGTACGCGGAGCGGGGCGCGGCCGAATTGCACTACGCCCGCAAGATGTTCGAGGCGGGTGCGTTGCGGCTGGAACCGCCGCAGAACATCGTGGCCATGCTGGGTGACATCCGCACCTGGGGTGAGATCGGGATGATCCCCGCGCTGAACGCGCGTCGGCATCCCGACCGTCTGGCCGTCATCGACGACGAGGGCGAGTTCACGTTCGGTGAGCTCGACGCGGCGGCGCACGCGGTGGCTCACGAACTGCTCACGATGGGTGTCCGGGGCGGTGACGGGGTAGGGATCCTGGCCCGCAACCACCGCTGGTTCCTGGTCGCGCTGTACGGCGCGGCCCGGGTCGGCGCCCGGATCATCCTGCTGAACTCCGAGTTCTCGGGGCCGCAGATCAAAGAGGTCTCCGAGCGCGAGGGCGCCAAGGTGATCATCTACGACGACGAGTACACCGCCGCGGTGGGCCACGCCGACCCGGAGTTGGGCAAACTGCGGGCCCTGGGCGTCAACCCCGATTCCGACAAGCCGTCCGGCAGCACCGACGAGACCCTGGCCGACGTCATCGCGCGCGGCAATGGGCGTCCGGCGCCGAAGGCCGGCAAGCATCCGTCGATCATCATCCTGACCAGCGGCACCACCGGAACGCCCAAGGGCGCCAACCGGGCCGCCCCGCCGTCGCTGGCTCCGATCGGGGGAGTGCTGTCGCACGTCCCGTTCAAGGCCGGCGAGGTGACCGCACTTCCGGCGCCGATGTTCCATGCGCTCGGGTTCCTGCACGCCACCATCGCGATGATGCTGGGCACGACCCTGGTGCTGCGCCGGCGCTTCAAGCCCGCCACCGTGCTGGAGGATGTAGAGAAGCACCAGGTCACCGCCATGGTGGTGGTGCCGGTCATGCTCTCGCGAATGCTCGACCACCTCGAGCAGATGTCACCGAAGCCCAATCTCTCGTCACTGCGGATCGTGTTCGTCTCCGGATCCCAGCTGGGCGCCGAGCTGGCCTCGCGGGCGCTCAAGGACCTCGGGCCGGTCATCTACAACCTCTACGGATCGACCGAGATCGCCTTCGCGAGCATCGCCCGGCCCAAGGACCTGTCGATCAACCCGGCCACGGTGGGCCCGGTGGTCAAAGGCATCACCGTCAAGATCATCGACGACAACGGCAACGAGCTCCCGCAGGGGCAGGTCGGCCGCATCTTCGTGCGAAACACCTTCCCGTTCAAGGGATATACCGGAGGGGGCGGCAAACAGATCATCGACGGCATGCTGTCCTCCGGCGATGTCGGATACTTCGACGAGCACGGTCTGCTCTACGTCAGCGGCCGCGATGACGAGATGATCGTCTCCGGCGGGGAGAACGTCTTCCCGGCCGAGGTCGAGGATCTGATCAGCGGGCATCCCGACGTCATCGAGGCCACCGCACTTGGCGTCGAGGACAAGGAATGGGGTGCCCGGCTGAAGGCCTTCGTGGTGAAGGCCGAGGGCGCCAGCCTCGACGAGGACACGATCAAGACCTACGTCAAAGAGCACCTGGCCCGCTACAAGGTGCCACGTGAGGTGGTCTTCCTCGACGAGTTGCCGCGCAATCCCACGGGCAAGATCCTCAAGCGTGAGCTGCGCAACCTGGAATAGTTTGCTCGCATCGGTGGTAGTAGCTCCTTGTGAACATCGAACTGACCGGAAAGACCGCACTCGTCACCGGCTCGACCCAGGGCATCGGGCTGGCCATCGCCGAACAACTGGCCCGTAGCGGTGCGCGGGTGGCCGTCAACGGCCGCACGGCGGCCCGCGTCGACGAAGCCGTGGCGAAGCTGGGCGATTTCGACGTTCTGGGGGTGGCCGCCGACGTCTCGACCGAGGAGGGGACGGCAGAGTTGCTACGGCAGCTGCCCGACGTCGACATCCTGGTCAACAACCTCGGCATCTTCGGTGCTGTGCCGCCGCTGGAGATCACCGACGAGCAGTGGCGCACCTATTTCGACGTGAATGTCCTTGCCGCAGTGAGACTTATCCGCAGCTACCTGCCCGGGATGACCGAGCGGGGCTGGGGCCGGGCGATCCAGATCGCCAGTGACTCCGCGATCGTGACGCCGGCGGAGATGATCCACTACGGCGTATCCAAGACAGCGCTGCTCGCGGTGTCGCGTGGTTTCGCCAAGGAGGCCGCGGGCACCGGCGTGACCGTGAACTCGGTGATCGCCGGCCCGACCCACACCGCCGGTGTCGAGGACTTCGTCTACCAGCTCGTCGACAAGTCGCTGTCGTGGGATGACGCGCAGCGGGAGTTCATGCTCAAACACCGGCCGCAGTCGTTGATCCAGCGCCTGATCGAGCCCGAAGAGATCGCAAACATGGTGGCGTACTTGGCTTCTCCGCTGGCTTCGGCCACCACGGGTGGGGCGCTGCGGGTCGACGGCGGCTACGTCGACTCGATCTTGCCCTGACGTCAGCGCATCATCAGCGCGAAGACACCCCAACCGAGATACTCCCGCGTGTAGCGGGCGTAGCGCGCGGGCTCGGTGGTGAGCTCGGCGCGTACCTCGGGCGCCAGTTCGTCATCCGCGTTCTGATCGAGCCAGCGGCGCATGTTGAGCCACTGCGCCGCAGCGTATCGGTCCCAGCTGTCCTGATCGGCCAGCACCATTTCGACCACGTCGTAGCCCAGCTCGCCGAACTGCTCCAGCAGCTCGGGCAGCGGCCGGAAATCCGACAGTTCACCTGCGTGGCAGGCCCGCGCAGCCGCCTCGTCAGGCGGGGTCCGACGCCAGAAGGGCTCGCCGATCAGCATCACGCCTCCGGGCCGAAGGCTACGGCTGAGCAGCTCGGCTGTTCCGGCGACGCCGTCGCCGATCCAGGTGGCGCCGATGCAGGCGGCGAGATCGACCGGCTCGTCGGCGACGTGGCCGGCGGCGTCGCCGTGGATGAACTCCACCCGGTCGGCGACGCCGAGCTCGATGGCACGGGCGCGGGCCTGCTCGGTGAAAACCGTGCTGATGTCCACGCCGGCGCCCGTGAAGCCCAGGTCACGTGCCCAGGTGCACAACATCTCGCCCGAGCCGCTGGCCAGGTCGAGCACCCGTGTCCCGGGAGCCAGGTGGAGCGCCTGGCCGAGGGCGGCGTACTTGTCGGGAGTCAGCGGATTGTGGATGCGGTGGCTGCTCTCGCGGATGGTGAAGATACGGGGTAGGTCCATGACTGAATTCCTCTCGGTCATGTTCTGGTGGTAGGCAAGTGGTCGGCTGGAGGTCCCCGAAATTGGCTCCTGACAATAAGATTGGCGAACACCTACGTCGATCCCGGCGGCGGTCCCAGTAGTCACCGCGCCTACAAGGTACTAGCGCTGCTGTCTACGGGCCTCTTCTTTTTCGGATGATGGAGTGATCCCGCCCTGAGAAACTCAACCTCCGGCGGTGCCGCGAGAACGAACGTATTCTGCGGCCATGGGGTCGCAGAGCTTATCGGGAAAGGTCGCCGTGATCACCGGCGGTGCATCCGGCATCGGTGCGGCGCTCGCGGCAAGGCTGGCCGGCCAAGGCGCTGAGGTCTGGATAGCCGATCGACAGACGGACGCCGCGCGGGACCTGGCCGACCGGCTCGGGGCCAGTGGTGGAACAGCCCACTCGATCGAACTCGACGTGCGCGACTTCGCCTCGTTCGAGCGCGCGACCGCCACGATCGTGGAGCAGTCGGGCCGCATCGACTACCTGTTCAACAATGCGGGTATCGGGGTCGGCGGCGAGATCGACACGTACACGCTGGACGACTGGAACGAAGTCTTCGACGTGAACCTGCGTGGTGTGGTGCACGGCATCCAGGCGGTCTATCCGGTCATGATCCGGCAGCACAGTGGTCACATCGTGAACACCGCCTCGATGGCGGGCCTCATGACCGGCGCGGGCCAGGCGAGCTACTCCGCCACCAAGCACGCCGTCGTGGCCATCTCCCGGACCCTGCGGGTCGAAGCCGAGCGTCACAATGTGCTGGTTTCGGCGCTGTGCCCCGGAGTCATCCGGACACCGATCCTCAGCGGCGGCAAGTACGGCCGGCTCAAAGGCCCGGGGATCACCGATGAAGACTTCGTCAAGAAGGTGTGGGAGCCGTTGCGGCCCATGGATCCCGACGTTTTCGCCGACCGCGTGGTGCGGGCCGTGATGCGGGGTGACGCGATGATCATCGTGCCCGGGTGGTGGAAGCTGTTCTGGTACCTGGAGCGGCTGTCACCGCAGTTGTCGTTGCGCCTCGCGAAAAGGGCGCTCGACCGTAACCGCGCTGTACAAGCCGAACTCGACAAAGGTGCACTAGGCGAGCAGCGCTGAGCCTGGCACCGCCAGGCAGATCAACGACAACGCCAGGAGGAACCAGCCCGCACCCTGCCAGATCGGCCAGGTGTCCTCGGCTTTCCACACCTGATAGGTCCGGATGAACGCCCCGACTCCGCCGAAGAACATGATCGTTGGGACCAGCGTGGCCGAGAGCGTGGAACGGTCAAAGGCATAGAAGGCCAGGGCAACCCCGGCGACGGCAACCACCGCCACCACGTAACCCACCGCCGATCGGAACATCTGCGGGTTGTGCCAACGCTTTTCGACGTCGTCTTCGTCGCTGCCCATATCGTCCGTTCACATCGTCACGGTGGCCCGTTGATGTACCAGGCCAGGCAACCCGGCCTGTCCCGGCACGCGATGATGGCACCGGCGTCAGGCGCCGACCCGCGAATCCGGGGCGGCCGGGGCTGCAGATTGCAGTTCACCACGTACGGGTTCCACGGAATGACCCCGTTTACACATGGTTGAGCCTGGATTTCGGTGGGCGCCGGAGAGCTCTGGCCCCACACAGCGGTCGGAGCGATGACGACCGACAGCGCCGCCGCGCCCAGCAGTACCGGGCGCAGAATACGTAGTCGTGACGGGCTCATCATTGAGTGTCAACCGTTTCTGGTGGCTGCCTATTTCAACGGTAGCACTCGAGTTGACCGGCGAGCAGGTCAGTTCGTCGCTCGGCTTCGGGAAGCCCGGGCGGCCTAGGACCAAGCAGCCCAGTCGGCCTTCCGGATCATGCAGTGCACGCCCTTGACCGCATCAACCACCTGGCTCACCTCGAAGTCGCCGGCCGCCGACAGGTACGCGAAGGCGACGTCGCGCGGGACACCGAGCCGAGTGTTGAGAAACGTGACGGCATTTCGGACGGCGATGCGCATCGCCTCGTCAAGGTCGGCGTCCATACCGGTAGGGATCCAGTGCGTCGCGGTTTCCACAACCGGATTCGTGACGGCCCCTATCGCTGCGCGGGCATCGTCGGATTTCAGAATGGTCAGTCGCACGGTTGCCCGAAGGGGTGCCTCAAGTGCGGTCAGCGCGACCTCGCCATTGCCCTGGGCGAAATGCGGATCACCGGTGAAGAAGCCGGCCCCCTCGACCTGCACGGGTAGGTAGAGCGTCGAGCCTGACACAACGTGCTTGATGTCGATATTGCCGCCGTGGTCCCCGGGCGGCACCGATGGCACGGGGTCCTCGGTTGCCGAGGCGACTCCCATGATGCCGAGGAACGGGTTGATCGGAAATCGCACGGTGCGGCATGCTGCCGTTGCCCGCCGACAGCATGCCGTAACGCTTCCCATGGTGCTTCTCGACCCAGCTGAAGTGACTGATGGTGCCCATGGAGACGATCTGGTCGACCGCGCGCACCGGCTCGGAGTCCGGAAACTCGGGGAACTCCCCGACGAGGGCACCGTAGCCGTGCCGGCTGCTGATGAAGCCGTAAGGGACACGCATCGCGAGATCGAGGATGTCAACCTTGAGGACGTCGCCGGGTAGTGCGTCGCCGACATGGATGGGTCCGGTGACGATGTGCGGGCCACATGTGTCGTCATGGGCGAGGGGGCTTGCCGCAATGTCGATGACATCCTTGAGGACATTCTGGACGCCGAACTGTGCGAAGTACGAAACAGGGTCTCGTCCTTGGTCCTCGAGGATGCCCTCATGGCTGACGGTATCGATCGTCACCGTCTCACCGGATGCCACCGAAAGCACGGGCTTTGTCCGCGCGTTGGGAAGCCATCCCCAGAGCACATCGTCGGGATGTGATTGCAGGTAGTGCTCACCACCGATGTGGCCTTCGCCTGGGTGAAGGGTGGGGAAGATCATGGTGCCTCCATGGGTGCCGGTGGGGGATTGGACGATGTCTGGCACAGTCCGACGATGAGATCGATCTCGACGACCGCTCCCACCGCAAGGCCGGTAACCCCGACACAGGTGCGGCTGGGTAGCGGACCGGTGAACCACGTGACGTATTCGGCGTTGAACTTGTCAAAGTCGTCGAAGTCGGTGAGATAGACGCGCACCATCAGCGCGTCGTCGAGCGTGGCGTCGAACTGGGCGAGTACTGCCGAGAGGTTGGCCATGACTCGGTTGGCCTGGCGGGCTACACCGCCGTCGACGAGCATGCCGGTGGCGGGATCGGTGGGCATCTGGCCCGTCACGTACAGGGTGTCGCCCCATCGGGTTGCGTGGGCGAACGGCCCGACCTGTGGTGGAATTCCTTCGGTGGCAGTGAAACTGAAGCTCTGTTTTGAGATCACGCGTCCGCCAGATGCATCGCGTTGACGAAGCGGGCGGTCACCGGGTGCTGCGGCCGGGTGATCACCTGGTCGGCGGTGCCTTCTTCGACAACGACTCCGCCGGCCATGAAGACCACCCGGTCTGCGACCTCAAGAGCGAACCGCAACTGGTGGGTCGCGATGATCATCGTGAGGCCGTGATGGTGGGCAAGACCGCGGATGACGCCGAGGACCTCCGCGACGAGTTCGGGGTCGAGCGCACTTGTCGGCTCATCGAGTAGGAGGATTCTGGGCCGCGCGGCCAGTGCGCGCGCGATTCCGACCCGCTGCTGCTGCCCGCCGGACAACCGGTGCGGCAGGGCGCCGGCCTTGTCCGCGAGCCCAACCTGTGAGAGGAGCAGATCAGCACGCTCGGCTGCTTCCTCCTTGCTCAGGCGTTGGATCCAGCGCAGCGGCGCGGCGATGTTCTCCCTCACCGTCATGTGTTTGAACAGATTGAAATGCTGAAAGACCATGCCGATCCCGGCGGCGATTCGAGCCTGCGCGATCTGTCCCTCGGGAAGCGGGGTGCCCGACTGGCTGTAGCCGACCGTCTGCCCGGCGATGCGAACCGATCCGGAATCGATCGACTCGAGGTGGTTGATCGTGCGTAGCAGAGTGCTCTTTCCGGATCCGCTCGGCCCGAGGAGCGCAATGACCTCGCCCTGTCGTACCGACACGGTGATGCCGTTGAGCACCTGATTCTCGCCGTAGGCCTTGTGGAGGTCGCGGATCTCGAGAATGGTGTCCCCGATGTCCTGGCGTCCGGCAGGCACCGGGACGGCGGTCACCGAGTCCGGCAGTGGGGCCGACGTGCTGACCCGGCGCCGCAACCCCAGTCGCGACAACAGTGATCGGCGATCGCGGTCCAGGTTGAGCGCGTCCTCGAGAATCAACTGGATGACGCTGAGCACGGCGGTGAGCGCGAGATACATGACGGCGGTCGCGAAGTAGATCGAGAAATAGTCGAAGGTGGCCGAGGCGAGCTGTTGCGTTCGCAGGGTGAGCTCTGGAACCGCGATAACCGAAGCCAGCGCGCTGTTTTTCATCGTGGAGACGAACTCGTTTCCCAGGGCCGGAATCATCGACCGGAATGCCTGAGGCGCTATCACCCGACGCATGAGCTTGCGGGGTTCGAGGCCCAGAGCGCGTCCGGCGAGCGATTGCCCCGGGTCGACGCCCTTGATTCCCGAGCGCAGGATCTCGGAGACGAACACCGCTTCGTTCATCGCGAGTGCCACCGATCCGGCGGCCAAGGGCGGCAGGGTGATCCCGATGTGGGGTAGCGCGGTGAAGACGAAGACGAGCTGCAGGATCAGGGGAGTGCCGCGGTAGATGACGACATAGGTACGGCCCAGCGCCGTGAGCGTCCGCGATCTGGTGAGTTGCAGCGCGGCCAGGAGTGCGCCGAGCACGATACCGCCGCCGAAACCGTACAACGTGAGCTGGAGCGTGAACAGCATGCCGTCGAGCAGCCACGGCAGCGTCAGATAGTGCAGGAATTTGTCCATGAGTTCACCTCGCCTCGGGCGATATGCATTGGATTGCCGTGGTTTTGGCCAGCATGTCAACCGACGCTGAGGATCGTCGGTTCGGCGATCGCGTTCTCCGTCAGCTTCCATTTGGCGGCAAGCTCGTCCTGTAGGCCGCTCGACTGGACCTCGGTGAGTGCCATCTGGATGGCGTCGCGGAATTCGTGCTTACCCTGTGGCACCCCGATACCGATCGTGTAGTCGAGCATCACGGTTTCGGCTGAGTCGAGCTTGTCTGGATGGGCCGCAACGAATCCATTGACCGTGTTGATGTCATTCATGTACGCGTCCGCACGGCCGGCCAGGACCGCTTGTGTGCAGTCGGCGCTTGAGTCGAACAAGCTTACGGTCGGCGCCTTCAGTCCGGCCGCAGTGCATTCGGGGCCCACGGCTTCGACGAGAGGAACTTCTACATATCCCTTGTTGAGCCCGACAGTGAGCCCGCACAGCGAGGTGTCGATACCCGTGATCTTCTTCGGATTGCCCTTCGCCACCAGGATCCCGTCGAATACCTTTGAGTAGCTGATGAAGTCGACACCTCCGGCAGCACGTTCCTTCGTCGCGTAGAGGTTGGAGATGATCCAGTCGGCTTGGCCGCTGGCGACCGTGGGAATGAGTTCGGAGAACCCGACGGGGATGTAGTCGTTGTCGAAGCCCAGGCACGCGCCGAGTGCGTTCCCGAGGTCGATATCGAAACCCTGGTATTCACTGGGGTTTTCCGGATTCACCGTTTCGTATCCGGGCGTGTACGGGTTTATCGCGTTAGTGAGGGTCTTGCCGTTGAGGTCGGGATTCTTGGCACGCAGATCGGTGCAAGTTGCGGACGAGGCCAGCTCGGCGTACTCACTGGATTCTTCTGTGGTTGCTGCTTCGGTCGACGACGCACATCCAGCGAGTCCGGCGCCGACGACAACGGCGAGAAATGCAGTGCAGCGCGAGCTTTTCATGGCAGGTCCTATTCACTGGCGCGGAAGGAGCGGGGGCGGTCATGGCCGGATGGTCCGGCCAAGTGATACTGAAATTAGGTGGCCACCAACGGCGCAGCATGCCGGGAACGTGTCTCGTAACACGAGTAACAAACTGTTATTCCGCCGGAAACGGCTAGCGTCGGTTTTTGGACTGCTTGGCCCGACCATCGGACCTATCTTGGGTCTTGAACAGGGAGGCAGAACCGACTTGAACGCACCTGCACGCGGATCGATCCCGCCGATGATTCAGCGACCACAAAGCGTATCGGTCGCGCTTGCAGCACATTTCGAGCGCCTCATCGCTACCGGTGAGATCTCGCCCGGAACCAGACTGCCGTCGGAACGTGAGCTTGCGGCGTCGATGTCAGTATCGCGATCTTCACTTCGCGAGGCCATGCACGAACTTGAGTCCAAGCGTCTGGTCTCGCGTGTCCGGGGTCGCGGAACCATCGTGTTGTCGCCGACGGCGAGTGTCGACGAGCTGCTTGCAATCACGGGCGGAGTGACAGAACAAGAGCATGCGGCCGAATTGCGTTCTGTCATCGAGCCGTCGATCGCCGAACTCGCGGCACACCGGGCAACATCGGCAAACCTGCTGCAGCTGGGCGATGTACTCGACAAGTCGCACGAGAATCTCTTGCAGGCAGAGTCACTTCGCCTCGACGTCGAATTTCATCTGCTGCTGGCGCACGCGGCGCAGAACCCACTTCTTACCGCACTGCAGACCATGGCCAGCGAGTGGACCGGTGAAGTGCGTAAGCACTCGCACTCCACGAGATACGGGCGCTGCGCATCGGTTCGTGGACATAAGGAGATCTTCGATGCGGTTCGGGCTCACGACGGTCCCGCCGCGCGCCGGGCCATGGAAGACCATCTGCTCGACGTACGCGAACTCGTCGCCAAGGCAACGCGTGCCTGAGTTGCCTGGCGACAGCGATCGGGGTTACGGATCGCGCGGCAGGCCGAGGAGTCGTTCGGCGATGATGTTGAGCTGAACTTCGCTCGTGCCGCCGTAGATCGTGGTGGCCCGGCTGGCCAACAGGTACTCGGCCCAGCGGCCGAACTCCTGCTCGGGATCACCGACGGCACCGTCGGTGCCGAAGGAGGCCACGGCGAACTCGGCGTAACCCTGGCCGGTCTTCATCGACAGCAGCTTGGAGATCGCCGCGGCGGGCATGGCATCGCCACCGGCCAACGTGAGCAGGGTGGATCGCAGGTTGAGCACCTTGGCGGCGTGGCCTTCGGCGATCAACTGGCCGGCGTGGTTCTGCTCGATCTGGTCGAACTGCCCGTCACGCAGGAACTCCACGAACTGGTCGACGTTGGCCAGGAACGGCGGCTCGCTGCTGCCGATCGACACCCGCTCGTTGGTGAGTGTGTTGCGGCTGACCTCCCAGCCACGGTCGACCTCCCCGAGCACCATGTCATCGGGCACGAAAACGTCGTCGATGAACACGGTGTTGAACATCGCGTTGCCGGTCAACTCGCGCAGCGGCTTCACCTCGACGCCCGGAGACTTCATGTCCAGCAGGAAGTACGTGATGCCATTGTGTTTCGGAGCGTCGGAATTCGTCCGTGCCAGCAGCGCGCCCCAGGCCGAGAACTGTGCACCCGTCGTCCAGATCTTCTGTCCGGTGATGCGCCAGCCACCGTCGACCTTGGTGGCCTTGGTGGTCAGGCTGGCCAGGTCCGACCCCGCACCCGGCTCGGAAAACAGCTGGCACCAGATCATCTCGCCGCGGAACGTCGGCGGAAGGAAGCGCTGCTTCTGCTCGTCGGTGCCGAACGCCACGATCGACGGGATGATCCAGGAGGCGATGCCCATCTGCGGGCGCCGCACGCGGCCGGTGCTGAACTCCTGGGCGATGATGATCTGCTCGATCGGCTCCGAAGCACGGCCCCATGGCTTGGGCAGGTGCGGCTGCACCCAGCCGCCCTCGGCGATGGCGGTGTTGCGCTCGGCGCCACTCGGAATCGCCTTCAGCCCAGCGACTTCCGCACGGATCTCGTCACGCAGCTTCTCGGTGTCGGGATCCAGGTCGATGTCGACGGGGCGCATGCCGGTGGAGGTCGAGGTATCGACCACTGCCTGCGGGTAATCCGAGGTCCGGCCGAAGCACGCGGCCAGCACCAGGGCACGCCGGTAGTAGACGTTGGTGTCGTGCTCCCAGGTGAATCCGATGCCACCGTGCACCTGGATGCAGTCCTGAGTGGTGTGCTGCGCGGCGGCCGGTGCCAGGGTGGCGGCCACCGCGGCGGCGAATTCGAAATGGGTCTGGGCCGACGGGTCTTGCTGGGTCTCGTCGAGTGCACGGGCCGCGTCCCAGACGGCGGCGGTGGCCCGCTCGGTCTCGGCGATCATCCCGGCGCACTTGTGCTTGATCGCCTGGAACTGGCCGATCGGCCGGCCGAACTGCTCGCGGATCTTGGCGTAGGCGGTGGCGGTGTCGGTGGCCCAGCGGGCGACACCGATCGCCTCGGCTGACAGCAGGGTGGTGATCAACGCGCGGGCGTGGGCGCGACTGAGGCTGGACAACACCCGATCACCGGTCACCTCGGTGGCGTTGGCCCGCACGTGGGCCAGCGGGCGTAGGGGATCGACGCTCTGCACCGGCTCGATCTCCAGCTGGGCGGCGTCCAGCACCACCCACTGGACACCGGACTCGATCGCGACGGGAAGCACCAGAACCGAGGCCTGTGCCGCGGCGGGCACCGCGCGTGCCTCGCCGCGGATGACCAGGCCGTCGCCGTGCCGGGTGGCGGTCAGGCCGGAGTCGATGGCGTAGGCGGCGATGGTCTCACCCGTGGCCAGGCCACCAAGGACCTTGGCTTCGGGATTGTCGGCCGAGATCAGCGCGCCGGCGATCGCCGACGGGACGAAGGGGCCGGGCACGGCGCCGTAGCCGAACTCGGCCAACGTGATGGCCAGCTCGAGGATTCCGAAGCCTTGCCCACCAACGGATTCCGAGAGGTGGACGCCCTGCAGGCCCTGCTCGGCCGCGGCTTTCCAGTAGGGCGGCGGGTTGGGGATGGGCGTCTCGAGCGCCTCGTGGAGCACCTCCGACGGCGCCACCCGCGCTACCAGGGACCGAACAGAATCGGCCAGATCGCTGTGCTCAGACGTGATCGCAATAGGCATGCGGTTCCTCCATCCGGGGCATATCTCTATTAACCGGTCGGTTGGGCCGAGGGTACCCCGACGTGATCGCCGCCACTCCGGCGGCCTATTTAACCCCGTTTACTACGTGGGCCAGGTGCTCGCCGTCGCGGATGCGCCGGCAGTTGTCGACCGCCATGGTCAGGTAGCGCCGCATGGTGTCGACGGTGTACCAGGTGACGTGCGGGGTGAGCACCACGTTGGGTAGTTCCAGCAGGGGATTGCCGGTCGGCACCGGCTCCTCGGAGAAGACGTCCAGGCCGGCCGCGGCCAGCTGCCCGCTGCGCAGCGCCTCCACGAGGGCGGCCTCGTCGATGATCGGACCGCGCGCGGTGTTGACGACGACGGCGCCCCGCTTCATCGAGGCCAGGGCCTTGCTGTCGAGCAGCCCCTGCGTGGCCTCGGTCAGCGGCAGGTGCAGCGAGACGATATCGCTGGCGGACAGCAGGTCTGGCAGGCTCCGCCACTGCGGATGGCCGGAGTCGCGGGTGCTGGTGTGGATCACCTGTGACGGGTCGGCGCCCATCGCGACGACGATCTTCTCGACCCGCTTGGCGACGTTTCCGTAGCCGAGCAGGCCCACCGTGCACCCGCTGATGTCGCGCACGGTTTCGCCCAGGCTGTGATCCGAGGGCCAGCCTCTGCCCTCGCGGGTGGCGCGGTCGAGTTCGGGTAACCGGCGCAGCGCGGCCAGCATGAGCAGGACCGTGCCCTCGGCCACCGATGGTGAGTTGGCTCCGGGCATGTTGGCCACCAGGATGCCCAGCCGGGTGGCGGTGTCGACGTCGATGGTGTTCACCCCGGCGCCCAACTTGTGCACGAGCCGCAGCCGCAGCCCGCGCTCCAGGTCATCGCCGGACAGCGGCCGCAATACGTGCCAGAGCACCTCGGCGGAGGGAAGTTCGCGGTAGAACGAGGTGTCGTCGTCCTCGGCGCAAAACGTCACGTCCAGCCAGTCTTGATGGGGTGCAAGAAAATCCAGCACCCTCTCACCCGGGGTGAAGTGCGCCAGGACCCTGATCCGGCCGGGGTTCACCGCCACCGCTTCGCGATCCATCGGGCGATGGTATCGGCCTGCTCGCCACGCGCGCCGGCAGTGGTGAAGTAATGATCGGTGTCGATCGAGCACTGGTCTTTGTCGCTACTGGCGAGTGCGTCGTAGATGCGTTGGGCGTCGGACGGGTACACCCCGGTGTCCTGGTCGGCGTTGATCACCAGGGCCGGGCAGGTGATCCGGGCCAGATGTGGCTCGGCCCGGGTCTGGGCATGCCGCAGGCTCCACATGCCGATCCAGTTGCGCACGGTGGTGGCCGCGGCGATGCCACGGGCCGAGCGGTTGGCCTTGATCGGGGTCCCGGCATAACACAGGTTGGCCCGCCGGTTGGTCGGCTCGATGGCCGGATCGACCATCCTCGGATCGGCCCACGTGCGCATGACGGTGAACGGGCGGTCCGAATACCCGGCTGCCTGAATCTTTTTGAGCTCATCGGTGGCCCAGTCGGTGATCTTCTCGTTCCGGTCGACCTGGGCGGCGCGGTACCGGGCCACGAAGTCCGCCGAATAGGGCGCCGGGTTGCGTTCGTCGAACAGGTCGAGCTCAGGGTCGCTGGCGACGGCATCGTTCTCGTCGACGACGGAGGCATCCATCCACGCGGTCAGGACATCCGGGCGCCCCGGGTGGGCGGCGCTGGCCACATATCCGTCGGCGGGCAACAGTTCGGTCAGGCCGGCCGCCGGCCGCATTCCGTCCAGTGGCTGCACATTCGGGTCGACGGCTTGAGACTGGTAGGCGGCCATCAGGGATCCGCCTCCGGAGTTGCCAAGCAGCACAACGGTTTCGATGTCCTGTTGTTCGCGGAGCCAGCGCACGCCCACTCCGATGTCGACCAGGGCGTGGTCCAGCAGGAAGCTGCTCTCGAACCCCCGGAAGCGGGTGTTCCAGCCGAGGAAGCCGATGCCTCGGGCGGCCAGGTGCTCGGCGATGTAGTGCTCGGAGAAGTCGATCTGGTAGTGCGTGGCGATCACCGCGACCGTGGGCTTGTGTTCTGCGCTCCGGTAATACAGTCCCTGGCACGGGTATCCGCCCGCGCCGGCACGCTGGGCTGTCGGCGATTCCAGGCCGACGAACTCGCGAACCACTTCCGGTGACGCTGTGCTCATGAACGCGGGTTCCCCTCGTGGTAGATGGTCCGGTAGAAGATGTTGGCCAGGGTGGTGATGCAGGCGGTGTCGTCGGCGGCCGCGTCACGGCCGCCGGACAGCTGGACATAGCAGAACTGGTTGAGCATCGACACCAGCGCGACGGCCGTCAGGTGTGCGTCGTCGTCGGGGCAGAACCCTTGCTGCTGAGCGTGTTTGATCATCTCGGTGATCATGGCGATCGGCAACTGGCAGATCTCGTCCCAGTATTCGGCGAAGTCGTCGTCGATCATCGCCATCTGGGACACGCTGATGATCTCGGCCAGGCGGTGCCGGTAGGTCGTCCAGTGCGCGGAGGCCGCCTGGTAACTGCGTTCCCAGTTGGTCAGGTTCGGTGCGGTCGCGGGCAGTGCGCGTTCACGGGCCTCGTTGCGGAATCGCAGGGCCCATTCGCGGACCATGGCCTCTTTTGAGGCGTAGTAGTTGTAGAACGACGCGGCCGACCGGCCCGCCTCGGAGGCGATGTCGGAGATCGTCGTGGCCAGGAGGCCCTTGCGGGCGATCACCGTTCGGGCCGCGCTGTCGATCGCCGCCTGCGTCTGGCGGCCACGCGCGGTCGGTAGCGGGGTACGGGGACTGACGGTCACGGATTTCCTAACGGCCATTGATCACATCTGAATCTGATGTTAGATTCAGATTCGCAGTTGCGCCAGTGTTTGGTGTGTTCACCCCGGAGGTGTGTCGACGTGATCAAGCCCAGCAATCCCAACCCGGAGTTCGAGTTCGGCGGTATCAACCATGTGGCGCTGGTGTGCGCGGACATGGCGCGCACCGTGGACTTCTACACCAATGTGCTCGGCATGCCGTTGATCAAGTCGCTGGACCTGCCCGGCGGCATGGGGCAGCACTTCTTCTTCGACGCGGGCAACGGGGACTGCATCGCGTTCTTCTGGTTCCGTGAAGCCCCCGACGGCGTTCCCGGGATCTCGGCACCCGCGGCGATCCCCGGCATCGGCGAATTCGTCAGCGCCACCGGCTCGCTGAACCACATCGCCCTGCACGTGCCGGCCGAGAAGTTCGACGAGTACCGGCAGAAGCTCAAGGCCAAGGGCGTTCGCGTCGGTCCGGTGCTCAACCATGACGACAGCCCGATGCAGGCGTCGGCGACCGTGCACCCCGGCGTCTACGTGCGGTCGTTCTACTTCCTCGACCCCGACGGCATCACCCTGGAATTCGCCTGCTGGACCAAGGAATTCACCGACAACGATGCGCAGGCGGAGCCGAAGACGGCCGCCGACCGACGTGCTCCGGTGCCTGCGGGCTAGGGCTTCTACTTGGTCGCGGTGACGAAATACCCGCGCGGCACCCCGGGAACTTCCAGTGGCACCGCGGGAGCGAACCACCGGTTCCACTGGTTGCCGGGCTCGGCCACGTCGGTGACGACGGCCGACCAGCCCAACCGCTCGCACAGTTGTGCCGGGGCGTCGGTGCCGAACAGCCACGGCGCCCCGTTGCGGGACATCTGTTCGCGGACCGCGGCCAGCATCACGCTGTCCAGCAGCGCCTTGCCGACGATGTCGTAGAGCAGTACCGAACCGGGTACTGACAAGGCGTCGACCCGCTCGAACAAAGTGTGCACGGCGGCTTCGTCCAGGTACTGCAGCAGCCCTTCCATGAGCCAGACGGACGGTTGCGTTGAGTCAAAACCGTTGGACCGCAACGTATCAGTCCAGTCCTGGGTGAGGTCGACGCCGACGGCCACCCGACGGCAGCGTGGCGCGTCGCCGGCCAGCGTCTCGGCCTTGGCAGTGACCACCGCGGGCTGGTCGAGTTCGAACACCGTGGTGTCTTCGGGCCACGGCAGCCGGTACGCCCGCGCATCGAGTCCGGCGGCAAGGATCACCACCTGCCGCACCGGTGGCACCGCGCGTAGCAGGGCCTCGTCCCAGAACCGGGTGCGCACCACGATCTGCAAGGTCGACTTGTCACCGCTGGCGGCAACGGCTTCGGCGAGCAGGCGACGCCCGTGTTGACCGGCGAGTTTCTCGGCGAAGGGATCGCTGAAAAGCCGGTCGGGGCGGCGGGTTTCCTCGGCCCGGATGGCCGCCACCAGGGTTCCGGTGTCGGCGACGGCTTGGCCGGGGATGCGCTCGGAGTCTGTCATGTCGCCATCATGCGCGGCCGAGCGCGGCGGCGGATTGGATATTTTTGCCGAAGCCGACGTGGCTGGGTAACCCGATCCGGCGTTGTGCGTACTGAGTCGGCGTCATGGCGGTGAACGACCGGAACTCCCGAACGAAGTGCGCCTGATCGAAATAGCCCAGATTTGCCGCGATCTGGGCACCGGGGGCGGTTCCCGTGTCCAGTAGCCGCATGGCGGCCTGGTACCGGCGTAGCCGTAGATAGACCTTGGGTGCCAGGCCCACCTCGGCCCGGAACGATGCGATCAGTTGCCGGGAGGACATCCCGGTCAGCGTGCAAGCGTCGGCCACCCGCAGCGAAGGCCGGCGTTCGGCGGCGGCCAGCACGGCACCGACCGCCAGATCGCGGGATCGCATGCGCGCCAGGAGGAACGCCTCCACCAGGGTTATCCGCGCCGGCACTGAGGCGGCCTCGATCAACCGTGAACGCAGGGTCGGCGCATCGCCGCCCCAGATCGCGTCCAGGCTGACGCAGGTGTTCTCGAGTTCGCCGAGCGGTGCGGACATGAACGCGGAGGCGCCGCCGGGCCGGAAATGAATCGTCAACACGGTCTGCGACGGAGCGATGTGAGTGACGTAGGACGTCACTCCTGCGCCGGCGATGAACTCGGTGCCGACATCGAGGCGGGTAGTGGCGTCTGCGGCGTAGAAGTCGACGCGGTCGCGAGGGTCGAGGTCGATGATCACAGTCGCGGCGCCGCGCGGCAGGGCCAGGCTGCGGTGGGCGACGCCCTGCATGTTCTGCCAATATCCGAAGAACTGAACATGGCCGGCCAGTGGCGCGGTGGGGCGTAGCAACACCGGGCCCGGCACGTCAACTCTCCGGTTGTTGCATGCCGGCCACCGCATCGAGCATCGAGCGCAACTGGTTGATGAGCTGCTCAGGGGACAGTGCGACCTCGCCGGACAACCACGCGCTGATCGTCTGTGTCACACCGCCCACGGCGAAATACGAAGTGGCTTTGAGGTAATCGTTGTCCTGCAGCTGCAGGGCGTCGCCGGCGTGCTGGCCGAGCAGGGTGGCGAACAGCGCCACGGACTCGACACGTTTGCGGGTCAACACCTCGTTGGACAGCTTGACGCTGAACAACAGCCGTCCGATCCTCGGATCCTTGGCGATCAGATGGACGATGTTCCTCATCCCGGCCATCGTCTGGTCGGCCAGTGGAACGGCGGCAACGGCGGCCTGCGTCGAGGTCGCGATATCGGCGATCACCCAGTCGTACACCGCGCCGATGAAGTCGTCTTTGTCGGCGAAGCTCTCGTAGAAGTAGCGCGCAGCCAGACCGGCGGTGCGGCACACGGCCCGGACGGTCACCTCGGCGTCCTCTGCCCCGAGTAGGTCCAGCCCGGCCTCAAGCAGCTGGCTGCGCCGCTGCGCGAGGCGGTCGGCGGCCTCGATGCCGCGGTAGGGACGGACCTGCTTCACCCACACATCTTGACACCCGTCAGACTTACAGGCCAATATCAGGAATCACGTGTTCTCAGTTTCAGGAGGGGTGGCCATGACGGTCAGCGAACCGATCCCGCACGTCGAGCGGGGGATGAGTGACTCCTCACGTCCGGGGGCCGCGCCCAAGCGCCGCCGGCGCGGCGCCAGCTTCGACGACGGTCTGATGGGCGTGGCGCTGCTGGCCGGTCCGGCCAACGTGATCATGCAACTGGCCGATCCCGGCGTCGGCTACGGCGTCGTCGAGAGCCGCGTCGAAAGCGGTCGCACCGATCTGCACCCCATCAAGCGCGCCAGGACCACCTTCACCTACCTGGCGGTGGCCACTCGCGGCAGTGACGCGCAAAAGGCGGCCTACCGCCGCGCGGTCAACAAGGCGCACGCGCAGGTGTATTCCACCGAGGACAGCCCGGTGAAGTACAACGCGTTCGACAAGAACCTGCAGCTCTGGGTGGCCGCCTGCCTCTATAAGGGCGGGGTCGACGTGTTCCGGATGTTCATCGGCGAGCTGGACGACGAGACCGCCGACCAGCACTACCGCGACAGCGTCACGATGGGCACCACGCTGCAGGTGCCTGAGTCGATGTGGCCGGCCGACCGGGCCGCGTTCGATCGCTACTGGGAAGAGTCGCTGGAGAAACTGCACATCGACGACACCGTGCGCGGATATCTGTATCCGATCGCCGCGGGCCGGCCCAAGAATCCGAAGCTGCCCCGCATGGTGCAGCGCCGGCTCGACGCGGTGGCCCTGTTGATCACCACGGGTTTTCTCCCCCAGCGGTTCCGCGACGAGATGCGGTTGCCATGGGATGCCAAGAGTCAGAAGCGGTTCGACCGGCTGATCGCAGTGCTGCGCACGATCAACGACCTGCTGCCGTCGTTCCTGCGGCAGTTCCCCTTCAATCTGCTGCTGAAAGACCTCGATTGGCGGATCCGCACCGGTCGTCCCTTGGTCTAGCTGTCAGGGTCGCGGCGTACCCTCGCGGCGGTGCGTAGCGACAACGACAACTGGGACATCACCACGAGCGTGGGGCAGACGGCGTTATTCGTAGCTGCTTCAAGGGCACTGGAGGCGCAGAAGCCCGACCCCCTGGCCGTCGACCGGCATGCCGAGGCGTTCTGCCGTGCGGTCGGGGGCGAGTGGACGACTGCCGTCGAGGGCACCGACCCGGAGCACCCGCTGCAGACCGAGTTCGGCAAAAGCTTCGTCGACTTCCAAGGTGCCCGCACAAAGTATTTCGACGAGTACTTCACCCGCGCCATCGACGCCGGGGTGAAGCAGGTCGTGCTGCTGGCAGCCGGTCTGGACTCACGCGCCTACCGGCTGCCGTGGGCCGACGGCACTGTGGTGTACGAGCTGGACCAGCCCAGGGTGCTGGAGTTCAAACGCGACACCATGAACCGCCTCGGCGAGCAACCGACGGCCGAGCGGCGCGAGGTGGCGATCGATCTGCGCGACGACTGGCCACAGGCGCTGCGGGAGAGCGGCTTCGATCCATCGCGGCCCTCTGCCTGGATCGCCGAGGGTCTGTTGATCTATCTGCCTGCCACAGCACAGGAACAGCTGTTTGCTGGCATCGATGCGCTGGCGGCGCCCGGCAGCTTCGTCGGTATCGAGGAGGCGGTTCCGATGCCGGATGAGGCGTTCGAGGCGAAGCGTGCCGAAGCGGTGTCCTCCGGTGAGGAGAACGCCTTTTTCACGCTCGTGTACAACCAGCAACACGCGCCCGCGGATCAGTGGTTCGGCGCGCAGGGCTGGGACGCAACCGCGACGCCCTTGCATCGCTATCTCGCCGAACTGGACCGGCCCGTGCCCGCTCCTGACTCCGAGGCGGGGGCAATGACGGGAACTATCACCTTGGTGGCTGCGACCAAAAGGTGAGGCAGTTCACGAGCTAGCGCGAGTAGGTGCCTCTCGACACTTAAGTTATGCAATGCTAACTTCAGCAAAAGTTAGCTTAGCCATACATAAGGGAGAGAATCGGGGGCTTAGTCGCTCCCGTGCACGCATATGGGTAGTGACACGCTTGCGGCTCCGCCTTCCGGAGCGCCCCGGCTCGATCGCGATGTGATCAGCCGCTTCGCCACATGTTGTCGTGCGCTCGGCCTGACGGTGAACGACCGTCAGCGGCCGGCCGATCTCGACGCGGCCCGGGCCGGCTTTGCTGGTCTGACACGCATCGCGCACGACCACTGCGATGCCTGGACCGGCCTGGCCGCCGCGGGCGACGTGTCCGGACCGGTCATCGACGCGGTGTGGCGCACCCGTGGCAGCGCAGGCCTGCTCCAGCGTGAGATCGACCTCGCGGCCGGTCAGCTCGGGTTCCTCTACGACAGCGGCCTGTACCTGCAGTTCCGCGCCACTGAGGTCGACGACTTCCAGCTCGCCTACGCCGTGCGGCGCTATACCGAAGGTGCCCGTGCCGAGGCCGACGCGCTGGTTGCCGACGTGCTCGCCCGCCGGCCCGGGTGGCTCAACGCCACCTGGCTGCGGGTCGCGTTCAACCACCACGCCGAGCGCTGGTCCGATGTGGTGCGTCTGCTCACCCCGGTGGTCACCAACCCGTCGCTCGACGAGGTCACCGCGCACGCCGCACGCACCACCCTCGGCATCGCGTTGGCCCGGCTCGGCATGTTCGCGCCCGCGTTGTCCTACCTGGAGGACCCGTCCGGTCCGATCGCGGTGGCGGCCCTCGACGGCGCCCTGGCCAAGGCGCTGACCTTGCGCGGACAGGGCGAGGACGAGGACGCCAACGAAGTACTGCAGGACCTCTTCGCGGCACACCCGGAGAACAAGCAAGTCGAAGAGGCGCTGTCGGATTCGACCTTCGGCCTGCTCGTCACCACTGCGGCGCGCATCGATGCCCGTACCGATCCGTGGGATCCCGACACCGAACCGTCGGAGTCGGACTTCGTCGACCCGGGCGCCAAGGAACGCAAGGCGCACCTGCTCGTCGAGGCCGAAGCCGAACTGGCCGAGTTCATCGGTCTGGAAGAAGTGAAGTTCCAGGTGGCGCGGCTCAAGAGCTCGGTCGCGATGTCGATCCGCCGCCAGGAACGCGGACTGGCCGTGGCCCAGCGCACCAACCACCTGGTGTTCGCCGGCCCGCCCGGAACGGGTAAGACGACCATCGCCCGCGTCGTCGCGAAGATCTATTGCGGTCTGGGACTTCTCAAGAAGGAGACGGTGCGCGAGGTGCACCGTGCCGACCTGATCGGCCAGCACATCGGTGAGACCGAAGCCAAGACCAACGCGATCATCGACAGCGCACTCGACGGCGTGCTGTTCCTCGACGAGGCCTACGCGCTGGTGTCCACCGGCGCCAAGAACGACTTCGGCCTCGTCGCCATCGACACCCTGCTGGCCCGCATGGAGAACGACCGCGACCGGCTCGTGGTGATCGTCGCGGGGTACCGCAAGGACCTCGACATGTTCCTGGACACCAACGAAGGTCTGCGCTCGCGCTTCACCCGCAGCATCGACTTCCCGTCGTACTCCTCCTCGGAACTCGTCGAGATCGCCGAGCGGATGGCAGAGAAGCGCGACAGCACCTTCGAGAAGGCCGCCCACGACGAGATGGAGCGCCTGTTCGGCTACCTGGCCGAAGCCACCACGCCCGACGCCAACGGCGTGCCGCGTCGCAGCCTGGACATCGCCGGTAACGGCCGCTTCGTCCGCAACCTGGTCGAGCGCTCCGAGGAGGAGCGCGAGTACCGCCTCGACCATTCCGACCACGACGACTTCACCGACGAGGAGATGATGACGATCACCGCCGGTGACGTGACCAATTCGGCCGGCCCGCTGCTGCGCGGCCTCGGGCTGACGGTGCCCGCATGACCCCCCCGGGACCTTCCGACGAGCGTCGTTCCTTCTCGTCTCGTACGCCGAACAACGAGAACCCCGACGGTGTGCAGTACCGCCGCGGTTTCGTCACGCGCCACCAGGTGACCGGCTGGCGATTTGTCATGCGCCGCATCGCTTCTGGCGTCGCGCTGCACGACACCCGCATGCTGGTCGATCCGCTGCGCACACAGAGCCGCGCGGTGATGACCGGTGCGCTGATCCTGGTCACCGGCCTGGTCGGCTGCTTCATCTTCTCGTTGATCCGTCCGGGCGGCGCCGCAGGTAACGACGCCGTGCTGGCCGACCGGTCGACGGCTGCCCTGTACGTGCGGGTCGGTGAGCAGTTGCATCCCGTGCTGAACCTCACCTCGGCGCGGTTGATCGCCGGCAAGGCGGACAACCCGACCACCGTCAAGACCAGCGAGATCGACAAGTTCCCGCGCGGCAACCTGCTCGGCATCCCCGGTGCGCCCGAACGGATGGTGCAGAGCACCAGTGCCGACGCGGATTGGACTGTGTGCGACTCGGTCTCGGGTATCAACGCCGGTGTGACGGTCATCGCCGGCACTCTCGCCTCCGGTGGTGAGCGCGCCCTGCAGCTGACCTCTGATCAAGCCGTGCTGGTGCACAACAGCGAAGGCCCGACCCCGGGTGACTGGCTGCTGTGGGACGGCAAGCGCAGCCCGGTCGATCTGGCCAACCGTGCCGTCACCGACGCCCTCGGTCTGGGCGAGCAGATCCCCGCACCCCGGCCCATCGCTGCCGGCCTGTTCAACGCCATCCCCGAAGCGCCGGCTCTGACGGCCCCGCACATCGTCGACGCCGGGGCACCGACGAACTACCAGTTGTCGACGCCGGTGCCCGTCGGCGGCGTGGTGGCCGCCTACGACGCCGACAACACCGCCCGGTACTACGCGGTGCTGTCCGACGGCCTGCAGCCGGTCTCACCGGTGCTGGCCACGATCCTGCGCAACACCAACTCCTACGGCCTGGACCAGGCGCCGCGAATCGGGCCCGACGAGGTGTCGCGGATGCCCGTCTCCCATGCCATCGACACGGCCGCCTACCCGGGCGCCCCGGTCAAGGTGGTGGCGCCCTCGACCGCCCCGGTTACCTGCGCCCAGTGGAGCAAGCCGGCCGGTGCCACCGAGAGCCGCTTGAGCGTGCTTTCCGGCGCCGCCCTGCCGGTGCCCGACGGGTTGCACAGCGTCGAGCTGGTCGGAGCCGGTGCCAACGGCGCCGCCAACCGGGTCGCACTGACACCCGGCACGGGATATCTGGTGCAGACCGTGGGCGCCGAACCGGGTTCGCCGGTCGCAGGCTCGCTGTTCTGGGTGAGCGATACCGGGGTGCGCTACGGCATCGACACCAACGGTGACGACAAAACCGTTGCCGCGCTTGGCCTCACCGCGCCGGCCCTGCCCGTCCCGTGGTCGATCCTGACGCAGTTCGCTGCCGGCCCGACCCTGTCCCGTGGCGACGCCCTGACCGCACACGATGCGCTGTCGTCCAACGCCAATGCTGCACGCCTGGAGGCAACTCGATGAGCCGGCTGATTTTCGAGCACCAGCGCAGGCTGGCTCCGCCGACCACCCGCAAGGGCACCATCACGATCGAACCACCGCCGCAGTTGCCGCGTTTGGTTCCGCCGTCGCTGCTGCGCCGGGTGCTGCCGTTCCTGATCGTCATCCTGATCGTGGGCATGATCGTGGCGCTGGTGGCCACCGGCATGCGGATGATCTCTCCGACGACACTGTTCTTCCCGTTCGTGCTGCTGCTGGCGGCCACCGCGCTCTACCGCGGGTCGGACAACAAGATGCGCACCGAGGAGGTCGACGCCGAACGCGCCGACTACCTGCGCTACCTGTCGGTGGTGCGTGACAACGTCCGCGCCCACGCCGCCGAACAGCGTGCCGCGCTGGAGTGGTCGCACCCCGAGCCCGAGGCCCTGGCCGTCATTCCCGGCACCCGCCGGCAGTGGGAGCGCGACCCGCGCGACCGTGACTTCCTGGTGTTGCGTGCCGGGTTGCACGATGTGCCGCTGGACGCGGCGCTGAAGGTCAAGGACACCGCCGACGAGATCGACCTGGAACCGGTGTCGCACAGCACCCTTCGCGGTCTGCTCGACGTGCAGCGCACCGTGCGCGACGCCCCGACCGGCATCGACGTCACCAAGCTGGCCCGGATCACCGTGATCGGTGAGGCCGAGGAAGTTCGTGACGCGCTGCGGGCCTGGATCGCCCAGGCCGTGACCTGGCACGACCCGACCATGCTCGGCGTTGCGCTGGCCTCGCCCGATGTCGACGGCGATGCCTGGTCGTGGCTGAAATGGCTTCCGCATGTGGATATTCCGGCCCAGGCCGATGGCGTCGGCCCGGCTCGGTACCTGACCACCGGCGTCACCGAGCTGCGCGGACAACTCGAATCGGCCCTGGCCGGCCGGCCGGCGTTCCCCGCCGAATCAGACCAGGTGCTCAAGCACATGCTGGTCGTGCTCGATGACCCCGAGGCCGACCCCGACGACATCGCGCGCAAGCCCGGCCTTACCGGGGTGACGGTGATCCACCGCAGCGACAAGCTGCCCAACCGTGAGCAGTACCCGGATCCCGAGCGGCCCATCCTGCGGGTCACCGACGGCCGGATCGAGCGGTGGCAGAGCAGCGGCTGGCAGCCGTATGTCGCCAAGGCCGACGCCGTGTCGGCCGCCGCGGCCGCTCACATCGCGCGGCGGCTGTCGCGCTGGGACTCCAATCCCGGCTACGTGCGCTCGACCGCGACCGGCGGCGCGACCTTCACGACGCTCCTCGATATCCCGGATGCCTCGGCACTGGACGTCGCCAGCCTGTGGGCGCCGCGCAACCGCGACGACGAACTGCGCGTGCCGATCGGCGTCACCGCCACCGGTGAGCCGCTGTACTTCGACCTCAAAGACGAGGCCGAGGGCGGCATGGGCCCGCACGGCCTGATGATCGGTATGACCGGCTCGGGCAAGTCCCAGACCCTGATGTCGATCCTGTTGTCACTGTTGACGACTCACTCCGCTGAGCGGCTCATCGTGATCTACGCCGACTTCAAGGGTGAGGCCGGAGCCGACATCTTCCGCAACTTCCCACAGGTGGTGGCGGTCATCTCGAACATGGCCGAGAAGCGGTCGCTGGCCGACCGGTTCGCCGACACCCTGCGCGGGGAAGTGGCCCGCCGTGAGCAGCTGCTCAAGGAGGCCGGCCGCCGGGTTCAGGGCAGTGCCTTCAACTCGGTCACCGAGTACGAGGCCGCCATCGCAGCCGGGCACGACCTGCCCCCGATGCCGACGCTGTTCGTGGTCGCCGACGAGTTCACCCTGATGCTCGCCGAGCATCCGGAGTACGCCGACCTGTTCGATTACGTCGCACGCAAGGGGCGTTCGTTCCGGATCCACATCCTCTTCGCGTCGCAGACCCTCGACGTGGGCCGGATCAAGGACATCGACAAGAACACGTCGTACCGGATCGGCCTGAAGGTGGCCAGCCCCAGCATCTCCCGGCAGATCATCGGGGTCGAGGACGCCTATCACATCGAGTCGGGTCGCGAACACAAGGGCGAAGGCTTCCTGGTGCCCGCCCCGGGTGCGGTGCCGATCAAGTTTCGCAGCACCTACGTCGACGGCATCTACGACCCGCCTCGCGCGGAGAAGTCGATCGTGGTGCGGGCCCTGCCGCAGCCGCAGCTGTTCACCGCGTCGCGTGTCGAGCCCGAGCCCGATACCGTGATCGTCACGAACGAGCCCGAGATCGATGTCGCGCCACCGCGCAAGCTGATCGCCACCATCGGCGACCAGCTGGCCACCTACGGCCCGCAGGCACCCAAGCTCTGGCTGCCGCCGCTGGACGACGCGATCGCGCTGGACGACGTGCTGGCCCGCACCGACGTCGAACCCGGTCAACTGCGTTGGCCGCTGGGTGAAATCGACAAGCCGTTCGAGATGCGCCGCGACGCTCTGGTGTACGACGCGAACTCGTCGGCAGCCAACGTGCTGATCCACGGTGGACCGCGATCGGGTAAGTCGACGGCACTGCAGACCTTCGTCCTGTCGGCGGCGGCACTGCACTCGCCGAGCGAAGTGAGCTTCTACGTCCTCGATTACGGCGGCGGGCAGCTTGCCGGCCTGGCCGATCTGGCGCACGTCGGCAGTGTGGCGACCCCGCTGGAGCCCGAGCGCATCCGGCGCACCTTCGGTGAGCTCGAGCAGCTGCTGCGGGCCCGTCAGCAGCAGGGCGCGGTGAGCCGGGTGGGCAAATACTCCGATGGTTACGGCGAGGTGTTCCTGGTCATCGACAACCTGTACGCCTTCAGCCGCGACAACACCGACACCTTCAACACGCGTAACCCGTTGCTGGCCAAGGTGACCGAGTTGGCCAATACCGGCCTGTCCTACGGCATCCACGTCGTGATCACCACGCCGAACTGGCTGGAGGTGCCGCTGGCGATGCGCGACGGCCTCGGCCTGCGGCTGGAGCTCAAGCTGCACGACAGCCACGACAGCATCGTGCGGGTGGTGGGTGCGCTGCGTCGTCCGGCCGAATCGGTGCCAGCCGATCAGCCGGGCCGCGGCCTGACCATGGCCGCCGAGCACTTCCTGTTCGCCGAGCCGCAGTTGAGCGACATCGCCGTGATCAATGCCCGCTACCCCGGACAGAGCGCACCGCCGGTGCGTCTGCTGCCCACCGCGCTGGCCCCGGCCGCGCTGGCGCCGCTGTACCCGGCGCCCGAGCAGGTGGTCATCGGTCAGCGGGAGGAAGACCTGGCTCCCGTCGTGCTCGACTTCAAGACCAACCCGCTGCTGGCGGTGTTCGGCGATACGAGGTCCGGCAAGACCACGCTGCTGCGTCACATCATCCGGACCATCCGGGAGAACTCCCGGCCGGACGAGGTGGCCTTCACGGTCATCGACCGACGGCTGCACCTGGTGGAGGAGCCGTTGTTCCCGGACAACGAGTACACGGCGAACATCGACCGCGTGCTGCCCGCGATGCTGGGTCTGTCGGCCCTCATCGAGAAGCGCCGTCCGCCTGCCGGTTTGAGCCCGCAGGAGCTCAGCGCCTGGAACCAGCGGACGGGCACGGACGGCCACATCCACTACCTGATCATCGACGACGTGGACCAGATCCCCGACGGACCCGCCATCAGCGGACCGTTCGCCGGGCAGCGCCCGTGGACCAACATCGTGAACTTGTTGGCCGAGGCAACCGATCTGGGTCTGCGCGTCATCGTGACGGCCCGGGCCACCGGATCGGCGCACGCCGTGATGACCGCACCGCTGCTGCGCCGCCTCAATGATCTGCAAGCGACCACGTTGATGCTGTCGGGCAATCCCGCCGACAGCGGCAAGCTCCGCGGGCACCGGTTCGCCCGGTTCCCGGCGGGACGCGGCATGTTGCTCGGCGACGGCGACGCGCCCGAGTTCGTCCAGCTCGTCAACCCACTCATCGATGACACGGCGCTGTCCGTGAACAACGGGAGAAAGGAATTCTGATGACATTGCGAGTAGTTCCGGAAGGATTGACCGCCGCGAGCGCGGCCGTCGAAGCGCTCACCGCCCGTCTGGCCGCGGCCCACGCCGCCGCCGCGCCCCTGGTCTCGGCGGTGATCCCGCCTGCCGCGGACGCGGTGTCGTTGCAGACCGCGACGGGGTTCAGCGCGCACGGCGCCCAGCACTCGGCGGTAGCCGCCCAAGGGGTCGAGGAACTCGGCCGCTCGGGTGTCGGCGTCGGGGAGTCCGGTGCCAGCTACGTCACCGGTGACGCGATGGCGGCTGCGTCCTACCTGACCGCGCGCGGCATCTGACATGACCGCCCCCATCTGGATGGCCCTACCACCCGAGGTGCACTCGACGCTGCTTTCCAGCGGTCCAGGCGCCGGGTCGTTGCTGGCCGCAGCGGGGGCCTGGCAGTCGCTGAGCACCGAATATGCCTCGGCGGCAGCGGAACTCACCAGCGTGCTGGGCGGGGTGCAGGCCGGGTCGTGGGAGGGCCCGAGTTCGGAGCAGTACGTCGCCGCCCACGGGCCCTACCTGACATGGTTGGCGCAGCAGAGCGCCAACAGTGCCGCGGTGGCGGTGCAACACGAGACTGCGGCCGCGGCCTACACCACCGCGGTGGCCACCATGCCGACGCTGCCAGAGCTCGCGCTGAACCATGTCGTCCACGGCGTCCTGCTTGCCACGAACTTCTTCGGTATCAACACGATTCCGATTGCGGTCAACGAGGCTGACTACGTCCGGATGTGGATCCAGGCCGCCACCACCATGGCCACCTACCAGGCTGTCGCCGGTGCCGCGGTCATGGCGGCTCCCAGCAGCACGCCGTCTCCGATGCTGCTCAAACCCGGTGTGGGGGAGGCAGGTACCGCCTCGGCCAACGCACAGCAGATGATGGCGCAGGCCACCGCGACGGAATCCGGTTCGGCGCTGACCACGGCCGATACCACGGCGGACAGCGAGTACCCGAACCTGCCGCAATGGCTGATCGACTACGTCAGGACACTGCCCGACAGCGATCAGCTGCTGAAGTTCCTCAACGACCCGCTCGGCAACATCCAGGGGATGATCGAGACCCTGCTGACCAACCCGAGCGCCTTCTGGAGCACCTGGGGCGCGATGCTCGGCCCCGTGATCTACCAGGCGATCTTCCAGCCGGTCGGGTGGGGCACCTGGATCAGCGTTGCGCTCTCGCCGTTCCTGATCCCGCTGCTGGGCATCGGCCTGGCGTCCCTGGGGTTCCTCGGACTACTGCCCGACCCGTCTCCGGCCGACGTCCCGGCCGAGGCCGAGGCCGCGCCGGTACCCGTGGGCCGGGTGGGAACCGCTCCTGCGGGTGCCCCGGCCAGCGCCGGTGGGGCCGCGGCACCGGCTCCGGTCGCCGCTGCGGCTTTCGCGCCATATGTGGTGTTGGGCAACGACCCCGATGAGGGTTTCAGCCCGACGGTGGGCGGCAAGTCCAGTGCCTCGGCACCGGCTGCCGGAATCCCCGCGGCGGCTTCAGGCGTGGCCGCGTCGCTGGCGGCGCGTCGTAAGCGTCGGCGCAAGCGGGGTGCGGCACTGGAGGACCACGCCTACGCGGATGCCTACATGGACTACGAGGAGCCGGATCCTGACCCCGCGCCACAACCGGAACCTCGGGTACGTGCGTCCGAAAGTAGTGCCGGGACAATGGGATTCACCGGCACCGGGACGAAATCGGCCGCGACCGCGGCCGGTTTGACCACGCTCGCCGGCGAGAGGTTCGACGAGAGTCCCGTCTCCCCGATGCTGCCCGGTTCCTGGGAGCCCGACGAGGCCCCGGGCGATCCGGAAGGGGGTTCGCGCAGCTGACCAGACCGCTCATGCACGACGACCATCCATCAACGATCCGAAAGGAAATTCCATGAGTCTGTTGGACGCTCACATCCCCCAGCTGATCGCTTCCGAGGCCGCCTTCGGCGCCAAGGCCGCGCTGATGCGCAGCACCATCGCCCAGGCCGAGCAGGCCGCCATGTCCTCGCAGGCCTACCACATGGGTGAGGCCTCGGCCGCGTTCCAGGCCGCGCACGCCCGGTTCGTCGAGGTGTCCGCCAAGGTCAACGCACTGCTGGACATCGCGCAGCTCAACCTCGGTGACGCCGCGGGCACCTACGTCGCCCAGGACGCCGCCGCCGCCAGCACCTACACCTCGGTCTAGCCGAACAAGCAACGGATACAGGAGTTTTCATGTCTCAGATCATGTACAACTACCCCGCCATGCTGGCTCACGCCGGGGAGATGAACACCTACTCGGGTGCGCTGCACGCGGTCGGTGCCGACATCGCCGCCGAGCAGGCCGCGTTGAGCAGCGCCTGGCAGGGTGACACCGGTATGACCTACCAGGCCTGGCAGGCCCAGTGGAACCAGGCCATGGAAGAGCTCACCCGGGCCTACCGGGCGATGGCCTCCACTCACGAGATGAACACCATGTCGATGAGCGCGCGCGACGCCGCCGAAGGGGCCAAGTGGGGCTAGCATCGGTGGCCTTCTGGAGCCGGAGGCTCCGCTTTGAACACCGGAGCTAACGCCGTCGAGCTCACCACCGATCAGGCCTGGTACCTCGCCGAGGTACTCGGCGCCGGGGCGTTCCCGTGGGTGCTGGCCATAACGCCGCCCTACAGCGAACCGGTGCAGCGGTCCGGCTTTGCCGCCGAGCAGACCGCCGGCCTGACCCGGATGGGTGTGCTCGACGCCAGTGGTGGAGTCAATCCGCAGGTGGCGCAATGGGTTCGGCTGGTTTGCCGGGCAACCCAATGGCTCGATCTGCGGTTTGTCTCCGGCCCAGGGGATCTGCTGCGCGGCATCGTCGCCAGACTGGACGGCCGCACGGTGGTCGTTCTGCGCAACGCGCAGCTGGTGACGTTCACCGAGATGGACATCCACCATCCGCACGCGCTGGTCCCGGTGCTCACGGCCGGACTGTCGCAACGCAGGCCGGCCCGGTTCGAGGAGTTCGCGTTGCCGGCCGCGGCCGGTGCCCGCGCGGACGATCAGATCCGCAACGGCACCCCGCTGACCGAGGTGCTGGGATTCCTCGGTGTCCCAGCCTCGGCCCGGCCGATCGTGGAGTCGGTGTTCGACGGACGGCGCACCTACGTCGAGATCGTCGCCGGAGAACACCGCGACGGTCACCGGGTCACCACACAAGTGGGGGTCAGCATCATCGACACTCCCGAGGGACGGATCCTGGTCTCCCCGTCGAAAGCCTTCGACGGGGAGTGGATTTCGACCTTCACGGCGGGCAACGCCGAATCGATCGCGATGGCGATCGAACGGCTCACCGCTTCGCTGCCGAGCGGCTCCTGGTTCCCCGACCAGCCGCTCATTCGCGACTTCGACGAAGCCGCGCCAACCGACCACGCTGTATCCCACCGAGATTCACGCTCCATGAGAAGAACCCAGAAAGCATAGGAATGTCCGACAACACTGTGATGCCGATCGTTCGGGTGGCCGTGCTGGCCGCTGGAGACGATGGCGGCCGGCTGACCGAGATGGCCCTGCCGTCCGAGCTGCCGCTGCGCGAGATCCTGCCCGCGGTCCAGCGCATCGTGCTCCCTGCCGGGGGCGACGACGGCGCGAGCGCCCCGGACCCGGTGCGGCTCAGCCTGGCCCCGGTCGGCGGTGCGCCCTACAGCCTGGATGCCACGCTCGACACGGTCGGCGTGGTGGACGGGGATCTGCTTGCGCTGCAAGCAGTCCCGGCCGGCCCGGCTGCCCCGCGCATCGTCGAGGACATCGCCGACGCTGCTGTGATCTTCTCGGCCGCCCGCCGGCGCCCGTGGGGTGCCGAGAACATCGCGCGGTACGCATCGCTGGCCCTGATCGGGCTGATCCTGGCGGGCACCGGCCTGGCCGTCGCCCACCGTGTGGTGACCGGTGAGCTGCTCGGATTGTTCGTCGTCGGTGGCATCGCCATCGCCACCGTGCTCGCCGCGCTGTCGACCCGGGGCCGCTCACCCGTACTGGCCACGGCACTGGCCGTCACTGCGCTGGTTCCTGTCGCCGCGGCGTTCGCCCTCGGTGTGCCAGGTGATTTCGGTGCGCCCAGCATCCTGTTGGCCGCGGCCGGGGTGGCCGCGTGGTCGTTGATCAGCATGGCCAGCTCGTCCGATGACCGGGGCATCGCGGTGTTCACCGCGGCCACGGTGGCCGGCGTCGGTGTGTTGTTGGTCGCCGGTGCGGCCTCGCTGTGGGAGATCAATTCGACCGTGGTCGGGTGCGCGCTGATCCTGATCGCGCTCGTGGTCACCGTTCAGGCCGCCCAGTTGTCCGCCATGTGGGCGCGTTTCCCGCTGCCCGTCATCCCCGCGCCGGGTGATCCGTCGCCGTCGGCGCAGCCACTGTCGGTTCTGGCCGACCTGCCGCGCCGGGTCCGGGTGAGCCAGTCGCACCAGACCGGTGTGATCGCAGCGGGTGTGCTGCTCGGCGTGGCCGGCTCGGTGGCCCTGGTCGGTTCGCCGACCGCGTCGCCGTGGGCCTGGTATGTCGTGGTGGCCGCCGCGTTCGGTGCCGCCTTGCGGGCGCGGGTCTGGGACTCTGCCTCGTGCAAGGCGTGGCTGCTCGGCCATCCCTACCTGCTGACCGTCGTCCTGTTGGTGACCTTCGCGATCGACGGCCGGTACGAGGCCGCGTGGTGGGCGCTGGCCGTGCTCGCCGCCCTGGTGGTGGTGTGGGTCGTCGCCGCGCTGAACCCGCGGGCCGCGTCTCCGGACACCTACTCCCTGCCGATGCGGCGCCTGGTCGGCTTCCTGGCCACGGGCCTCGACGCTTCGCTGATTCCGGTGATGGCCTTCCTCATCGGGCTGTTCAGCCTCGTTCTCGACAGGTGATGAATCGGTGATCCACAAGAGCCTGGGTGTCCTGGCCACAGCCGGTCTGGTGCTGTTGGTCGGCTCCCCGTCGGCGGGTGCCGTCAGCCCGCCCGAGGTCGACCCGCAGATCGCCCCGCCGGCCGGCAGTGCCGGCCCGGTGGAGGCGATGACGCAGCGTTCGGCGTGTGCCACCACGGGCGTCCTGCCGGGCACCGACCCCGGCGCGGTCAGCCCGAATCAGCTGGCGCTCAATCTGTCCGGTGCCTGGAAACAGAGCCGGGGACAAGGCCAGACCGTCGCGGTCATCGACACCGGTGTGCAGCCGGGACCCCGGCTGCCTCACGTCGAAGGCGGTGGCGATTTCATCGAGTCCACCGACGGCCTGACCGACTGTGATGGTCACGGCACCTCGGTGGCCGGCCTGATCGCCGGACAGCCAGGGCCAGACGGGTTCTCGGGTGTGGCGCCGGAAGCCCGGCTGATCTCGATCAGGCAGAACTCGCCACGGTTCGCCCCGCGCACGCCCGGCGCCGACGCCGTCGAGGCCCGCGTGGCAGCCGACGTGGCCAGCCTGGCCCGGGCCGTGGTGCGTGCGGCCGACATGGGTGCGCGCGTCATCAACATCTCCGTGGTGACCTGCGTACCCGCCGACAAGCAGATCGATCAGACCGAACTCGGTGCGGCGCTGCGCTATGCGGCGGTCGAGAAGGACGCGGTGATCATCGCAGCGGCCGGGAACAGCCGCGGCGGCGTCGCGACCGGATCGTCGTGCGAGTCCAATGCGCCCGCCGACGCCGGCGCGCCCGGCGATCCGCGGAACTGGGGCGGCGTCTCCTCGGTGTCCATCCCGTCGTGGTGGCAGCCCTACGTGCTGTCCGTCGGCGCGCTCAACGCGACCGGGCAGCCCTCCGGATTCACCATGGCAGGACCGTGGGTGGGCATCGCCGCGCCCGGCGAGAACATCTCCTCGGTGAGCAACGCGCCCGGGGGTGGGCTGTCCAACGCCATGCCCACCGAGCAGGACAAACTGGTCCCGCTCAACGGCACCAGCTACGCCGCGGCATACGTATCCGGCGTTGCCGCCTTGGTGCGCAGCAAGTTTCCCGATCTGAACGCCCGCCAGGTGGTGCACCGGCTGACCACGACGGCCCAGGGTGCTGCGCGCTCGCCGTCCAACGTGACCGGTGCCGGCGGCGTCGATCCGGTGGCCGCACTCACCTGGGACGTCGCCGACATCCCACTAGACGGACCGGCGGCCCCCGCGGGCAAACCCATTGCCGCCCCGGCGGAACCGGCCCCGCGTGACAACACCGGGCGAATCGTCGCCTTCGCCGGCACCGGAGCTCTCGCGCTGGCGGCCATGGCCGTCGCATTCAGCGCATATCGACGGAAGGACCACTCATGACCGCCCGACTCGCGCTGGCGTCTCTGTTCATCGTCGCGGCGGTCCTGGCCCGGCCGTGGCAGACCGATACCGAACGGTGGGTGCTCGGCGTTTCCGTTGCCGCCGTGGTGCTGCTGCTGGCCTGGTGGGGCGGGCTGTTCCTGACCACCCGGGTCGCCCGCAGCATCGCCGTGTGGCGGCGCAACCTCGCCAAGAGCCGGCCTGCCGAGGCAGCCGATTCGGAGACCGTCGTGCTGCGCGTCGATCCCGCCGACCCGGCCCAGCTTCCGGTCGTCGTCAGCTACCTCGACCGGTACGGCATCCGCTGTGACAAGGTCCGCATGACCCACCGCGACGCCGGTGGCTCGCGCCGCAGCTGGATCAGCCTGACCGTCGCCGCCGTCGACAACCTCGACGCGCTGCGCGCCCGGTCATCGCGAATCCCGCTGCGGGACACCATCGAAATCGTCGGACGCCGCCTGCGCGACCATCTGCGGGAGCAGGGCTGGACGGTCACGCTGGTCGACGGAGTCGACGCTCCGCTGCCGGAACCGGGCAAGGAAACCTGGCGTGGGGTCAAGGACGACTCCGGACACGTTGCGGCGTACCGCGTGAGCGTCAACGACAAGCTGGATGACGTGCTGGCCGCAGTTGCGGCCCTGCCCGCGCAGGAAACCTGGACGGCACTGGAGTTCACCGGATCTCCGGCTGATCCCCAGCTGACGGTGGGTGCCGCGATCCGCACCCAGGACCGGCCGGCGCGCAAGGCTCCGCTGGCCGGGCTGACCCCGGTTCGCGGCCGGCATCGTCCGGCGCTGGCGGCGCTCAACCCGTTGTCCGTGCAGCGTCTCGAGGGCACTCCGGTCGCGCCGCCGCAGGCGCTGACGGCGTCAGTCGAACATGAAATCCCGCAGGAAGCGGGTCATCCGGCGTAGGTAGTCCGGCTGGCTCACATGCAACAAGTGGTTGCCCGGGAACCAGTGGAACGCGCAGCGATCCCAGTGTTCCCACAGCATCTCGGCCTGTTGCGGCGGAGCCAGCCGGTCGCCGAGGCCGGTGATGATCAGGCGTCGTTCCTTGGGCACCAGCGGGCGGTAGTTCAGCGGCGAGGCGTACCGCCCCGCCGCTTCCGTCAATGCAGGGTCGGTCCTGGCCACCAGACGTTGCAGGGCCACCAGCTTGTTCGCCGGGAACCACTCGTCGACCGTGCGATCCGGGGTCACCACCGGGACATTCGGGACCACGGCCTGAATCCGGTCGTCCACACTGGCCAGCAGGGCCGAGGTGAAGCCGCCCAACGAGATGCCGGTCAGGGCGACGCGGTCGACACCCGTGGACTCCAAATAGTCGACCACCGAACGGAAGTCGTACACCGCCTGGGCCATCGCCTCGGAGAAGCCGGCGAATCCGTGTGAGAAGAATCCGTAGCCGCTGAACGGTGAGAACCGCTCAGCGCGGCCGCCGTGAAACGGCAAGGTGTACAACAACACGTCGTATCCCGAGCGGTAGAACCACGGCAGCGACAGGAACAGTCCGTTCGCCAGATACGGCGATCCCATGAACCCGTGGATCACACACAACGTGGGGTGCGGCCCGTCGTTGTGGCGCCAATGTTGCGCCCTCACAACGTTGTTGCGGGTGAACCCACCGCACAGGTCGCGCAGCGCAGGATTGACCGCGGTGAAGCTGCTGTCGAATTGGATGTTCTCCACCCGGCCGTGCGCGATCATCTCCGCCACCGGACTCGCCCGCCGGGTCAACACCCGGGGCGGCCCGGTGGGAGCCGGGAACGACACCGCGGGGTCCTGCGCGGCAGCCAGATCCGCGTAGAAGCGCATGTGGTCATGCTCGGCGCGTGAAGCCGACGGATGCAGCATCGATGCCAGCATGGTCGGCACCATCGAGGCGGCCACGATCGAAGCGACCCCGGTGCGCAACGCGATGTCGGCGACCGCGGAGGCGTCTACGATGGCCCGCTGTCGGGCGGTCAGATCCGCGCGGTGCGGCAGACCGCGCGCACCGGCATCACCGCCGGGGACGTCAGGAACGGGAATCGGGGGTTCAACCGGATCCGGGTCCACGATTCCCGATGCTAACCAACTGCTCAGCTCAGACCGAACAACTTCGCGGCGTTGTCATGCAGAACATTGCGGCGCCAGGCGTCGTCGACACCCGGCAGGTCGATCAGATGGTGCACGGCCTCGGCATATCCGTACGGGATGTTCGGGAAGTCGCTGCCGAACAGGATGTGCTCACCCAGGTCCTTCAGCCGGCCCTGCTCGGCGGCGGGGAACGGCATCATCTCTTCGACGAACGGGGTGAACGCCATTGTGGTGTCCAGTCGCACGTTGTCGTAGCGTTCCGCCAGGTCCAGGAATGCCGAGTACTCGGGCATACCCATGTGCGCGATGATCAGCGCCAGGCGCGGATAGCGGGTCAGCAGGCGGGCTATCGGGTCCGGACCGGTGAAGTCACCGGGCGCCGGGCCGGATCCACAGTGGATGACGACGGGGATGCCGGCGTCCTCGATCTGACCCCAGACCTCGTCGAGCAGGGGATCGTTGGGCTCATAGTTGCCCACCTGGATGTGCGACTTGAACACCTGGGTGCCTGCGGCGATGGCATCCCTGACATAGCCGGTGGCCTCGGGCTCGGGGAAGAACGTGGCGGTGGCCAGACAGTCGGGGGTGTCCTGGGCGAAGCCCCTCGCCCACTGGTTCAGCCAGGCCGCCATGTCGGGTTTGTGCGCGTAGATCAGGGAGGTGAACCTGCGGATGCCGAACTCGCGGAGGGTGGCGACCCGCTGGGCCTCGTCGGCGCGGTAGGTGATGGGCCATTCCCGGCCGATCAGCGGCCCCTGGCTGTCGAAGTACTGCCACACCTTGTCCATGACGTTCTTGGGCATGAAGTGGGTGTGCACGTCGACGATGCCGGGCAGGCCCAGCTCCGTCCAGATTTGCCGGACTTTTTTCGATTCATCCATCGTCGACGATCATGCACCGCCGGCCGCGGGAGGGAATGATCGGGTGGGTGTGGAATCCCGATACCTATCTGACCTTCGCTGATCATCGGGGCCGGCCGTTCTACGACCTGCTGAACCGCGTCGCAGCGGATGCGCCGCGACGGGTGGTCGACCTCGGGTGTGGACCGGGCAACCTGACCGAGACGTTGCTACAGCGCTGGCCTGACACCGCGCTGGAGGCCTGGGACAGCTCGCCGGAGATGGTGGCGGCCGCGCAGGCCCGCGGGCTCGAGGCCCACGCCGGCGGGATCGAGGACTGGGCACCGCAACCCGATACCGACGTGGTGGTCTCCAACGCGGCATTGCAATGGGTGCCCACGCATCGCGACCTCGTGGTGCGCTGGGCCGGACAGTTGCCGGCCGGCGCCTGGATCGCGTTCCAGGTGCCGGGCAATTTCGATGCGCCCTCACATCACGCGGTCCGGGAGCTGGCGCGGCGGGAAACGTTCATCGAACCGCTGCGGGACATGCCGTGGCGTGACGTGGGCCAGGTGGACACGCCGGCTCAATACGCCGGACTGCTCACCGACGCCGGCTGTGCGGTGGATGCCTGGGAAACCACCTATCTGCACCAATTGACCGGTGAGAAACCGGTTTTGGACTGGATCACCGGTACGGCCCTGACTCAGGTCAAGGGCAGGCTGAGCGAAGAGCTGTGGCAGCAATACCGCCAGGCCATCATCCCGATGCTGGCCGAGGCTTATCCCAAGCGCGAAGACGGCACCACGTTCTTCCCGTTCCGGCGCGTGTTTGTGGTCGCTCAAGTCGGACAGCCATTACCTACGACGTAATCGATTTCCGTACCGCGCTGCGCAAGCATTGGCGCATGCCGACATTCAAGACCGCAGACAGCGCCGACATTCACTACACCGACGCCGGGTCCGGGCCGGTCGTGGTCTTCACCCATTCGTGGGGACTCAATTCAGGCCAGTGGATTCACCTCGTGGAAAGACTGGTGGACAATGGGTTTCGCTGTGTGAGCTATGACCGGCGCGGGCACGGCGCTTCCGGTACCTACGACGGCGAGTGGACGGTGGATCTGCTGGCCGACGACCTGGCCGCGCTGCTCGAGCACCTGGACCTCCGCGAGGTGGCGATGGTGGGGCATTCCCTGGGCTGTGGTGAGATCGTGCGCTATCTGAGCCGGCACGGGACCGCGCGGGTGAATCGTGCGGTGCTCGTAGCGCCCCAGCTCCCGCTCCTGGTCGAGACCCCGGACAACCCCGACGGTGTTCCCGAGGCGATGCTCGACGGAATGCTCGCCGAGTTGGAACGCGATGTGCGGCAATGGTGTGTGGACAACGCCGCGTCCTTCTTCGGGAATCACGTGGTGTCGCCCGAGGTGGTCCGGTGGACGGTGGACCAGGTCGCCGCCGTGCCCCTCGTGACACTGGTCGCCACCCAGCAGATGGGCGCCCACACCGACTACCGCGCCGAGCTTGCCGGCCTCGATCTGCCGGTCCTGGTGATCCACGGCGATGCCGACGTGTCAGCGCCCATCGAGCTCACCGGGCGACGCACCGCCGCGCTGTTGCCTGACGCGAAGCTCGTCGAGATCCCCGGGGCTGCACACGGGCTGTACGTCACCCATGCCGACCGCGTCATCGAGGCGATTTGTGCACCTCCGGCAACGCTGGCCGTTGGTGGAGGTGCACAAATCACTGGTTAGCGGCGGGTGTTGAGCAGATCGATGACCTGCCGGACCAGGTCGTCGATCACGGCGCCGGTGGTGTCGAGCACCAGGTCGGGATTCTCGGGCGGCTCGTAAGGTGCGTCGACGCCGGTGAGGCCTTTGAGCTCACCGGCCCGGGCTCGCGCGTAGAGCCCCTTGGGATCCCGGCGCTCGCACTCGGCCAACGAGGTCGCGACGTGCACCTCGATGAACGGCAGTTTGGCGGCGTCGTTGAGGGCCCGAGCGGTCTCGCGGTCGGACTTCAGCGGTGACACCAGCGATGCCAGCGCGACCACACCCGCATCGGCCAGCAGCCGGGTCAAGTGGCCTACCCGGCGGATGTTCTCGGTCCGGTCACCGGCCGAGAAGCCAAGATCATCGGACAGGCCGTGGCGCAGGTTGTCCCCGTCGAGGAGGTAGGCCACCTGGCCGGATTCGACCAGCGCCCGCTCGACGGCCACCGCCAGCGTGGACTTGCCCGAGGCCGGCAGACCGGTGAACCAGATGGTCGCACCGCGCTGGCCGGTGCTGTTCCAGCGATAGTCGCGGTCCAAGGACGACGGATGCCATTTGATGTCGGACCGGTTGTGTCCGCTCGGCTTGAGTTCGCGCGCCTCGACGATGATCCCGGCGCCGACGGTGTCATTGGACACCTCGTCGATCAGGATGAACGCGCCGTTGTCGCGATTGTCGGCGTAGCTGTCGGCCACCAGGACCGAGCTGGTGCGCAGCGTGACCGAGCCGATGTCGTTGAGCGCCAGCTCAACCGGAGCCTCGACCTCGTCGAGGGTCTCCGGGTCGAGCTTGGTGTGCAGCTCCTGGACCGTGGCCCGCACCGTGCGGGTGCCCTGCTTGAGGGCCAGCCGGTCGCCCGCACGCAGCGGGTTGTCGAAGAACCAGCAAACCGTCGCGTCGATCTCCCGGGCCAGCACCGGCACCACGGCATCCGACGCGCCGCTGACGAAGACATCGCCGCGGCCGACATCGATGTCGTCGGCCAGCTCGATCGAAACCGACAGCGGGGCAACACCTACCGCGCGGTCCTCGTCGAGGGTGTCCAGGGCCGTGACCACCGACCGCGTGCCGGCTGGCAGGCTCACCACGGGGTCACCGACCTGTAGCGTGCCCGCCGACAGCCGGCCGGTGTAACGGCGACGCTGCTCCGATGTGGGTCGCGACACCCACTGCACGGCCAGGCGCAGGTTTGCCGGATCGGCATGGGGTGCGGACAGTTCGATGCCCTCGAGGTAGTCGAGCAGGGTCGGCCCCTCGTACCAGGGGGTGTTCTGCGAGCGGTGCACCACGTTGTCGCCCAGTTTGGCGGCGATCGGGATGACGGTCAGATCGAGCCCGCCGAGCCGGTCGGCGACCTGGTGCAGCTCCCGTTCAACTTCGGCGAACCGGTCCTTGTCGAAGTCGACCAGGTCGATCTTGTTGACCGTGGCGACGAAGTGCTTGATACCCAACAGTTTCGCGATGCGGGCGTGACGCCGGGTCTGGCGCAGCACCCCGGCCCGGGCATCGACCAGCAGGATCGCCACATGCGCATTGGAGGCACCGGTGAACATGTTGCGGGTGTAGCGCTCGTGGCCGGGGGTGTCGGCCAGGATGTAGCTGCGGGTGGCGGTGGAGAAGAACCGGTAGGCCACATCGATGGTGATGCCCTGCTCCCGCTCGGCCCGCAGCCCGTCGGACAGCGCCGCCAGGTCGGCCACCCCGTCCGAATCGGTCACGGCCTCAAGATGATCCAGCGGCAGGCTGTCGGTGTCGTGCAGGAGGCGGCCGATCAGCGTGCTCTTGCCGTCATCGACCGACCCGGCCGTGGTGATGCGCAGCAGTTGACGCGTGCTCATCAGAATCCCCTGTTCTTCGCGCGAGCGCTCATCAGAAGTAACCCTCCCGCTTGCGGTCTTCCATCGCGGCCACGGATGTGCGGTCATCGGCGCGGGTCTCGCCGCGCTCGGACACGGTGGCCGCCGAGATCTCGGTGATCACCCGGTCGATGGTGGTGGCCTGTGACCGCACCGCCCCGGTGATGGTCAGATCGCCGACGGTGCGGTAGCGCACCCACTCGACGGCCGCCGTCTCGGCGCCGACGGGTGCGGCGTACTCCGACACCGCGAGCAGGATGCCGTCACGTTCGAAGACCTCGCGTTCGTGGGCGAAGTAGATCGACGGCAGCTCAAGGTTTTCCAGCTCGATGTAGCGCCAGATGTCGAGCTCGGTCCAGTTGGACAGCGGGAACACCCGTACCTGCTCGCCCTTGCGGATCCGGCCGTTGTACAACGACCACGGCTCGGGCCGCTGGGCGCGCGGATCCCATTGGCCGAACTCGTCGCGGAAGCTCAGGATGCGCTCCTTGGCCCGGGCGCGTTCTTCGTCGCGGCGGGCGCCGCCGAAGGCCGCGTCGAATCCGCCGGCCTCCAGCGCGTCGAGCAGCGTGCGGGTCTGCTGCCGGTTGCGGGACGCGCCCGGCCCCGGATCGGTGACCCGGCCGCTGTCGATCGTCTCCTGCACCGACCCGACGAGAAGCTTGTGCCCGACGCCGGTGGTGCGCCGGTCGCGGAACTCGATGACTTCCGGGAAGTTGTGCCCGGTGTCCACGTGCAGCACCGGGAACGGCAAGGGCGAAGGGTGGAAAGCCTTCTCGGCCAGGCGCAGCAGGACGATGGAGTCCTTGCCCGCGGAGAACAGCAGCACGGGGCGCTGGAGCTCGGCCACCACTTCGCGGATGATGTGCACGGCTTCGGCTTCCAGCAGCCGTAATTCGTCGACGTGCAAAAGATCAGTGCTTGCTGTTCTTCGCGCAAGCGGCTCATCAGCGACCGTCATACCGGCAACCCCTCCTTCTCGGCGTCTTTGCGGTAGCGGTCCACCCATTCGTCGGACCGCTGGTCGGCCTGGCGCTCCAGGACCGGCTGCGGGGCCAGCCGCGGGTCCAGACCGAGCGCTTCCAGCACCGTGGCCACCACGGTCGTGAGGTTGCGCCACAGGTACGGGTAGGACACCTCGATGGGGGAGACGTTCTCCTCGGCGAACCAGGCGCGCCAGCCCTCCTCCTGGGCCTGCAGCAGCTTGACCACGTGGGCGATGGCGCCCGCGTGGTACTCGGCGCGGGCATCGCGCACCGGATCGGCCCGGCCGCGCCAGACCCTGGTCTGCACCGCTCGCCAGAACGAAACCGCTTGCGACACAACATCAGGACGGTAGACGTGGATCAGGACCGGATCGCTGCCGATGACGTCGCGGATGGCGGCCAGCAGGCCTGGGCCGGAACGCTCGGGCAGGCCCTCGGCACGCTGCAGCAGCAACGGGGTCTGGTTCCACATGAGCTTGCCGCCCCATACCCCGTTGGGCGTCCGGCCGACCGTGCGTACGTAGTCGCGCCAGATCTCCGACGGTGCCAGGTCCGGCTTGCCCTCGACGATCGGATCGAGCAGGCGCAGGATCGACTCGTCCTCGACATCGGCGAACCACTCCCGGGGCTGCGGCGACATGCTGGTGCTCGGCAGGTACTGGAAGAACTCTTGCGGTTCACCGGCCATGCCGGTGGCGCGCAGGGATTCCACCAGCAAGGTGCTGCCGCTGCGCTGGGAGGCGAGCACCAGGTAGGCGGTCGGATGATCTGACATGGGCGAGACTTTAACCATCATTGATTTGCGGCGCCTATTCAAAGAAGCGTCAAGAGTTTTAATTCACCGAGATGAAAACTATTGGTGGGTATCGGTGATGCCGCGGTCGGCGGCGATGGCGGATCGGCTGGTGGCCGGGCGGCCATGGACGCTCAGATATGTCTGGGTATAACGCTCCGAAATGCGCGTGCCGGCGAATTCGGACGGTATGACGTCGAGGGTCTTCTGGCGCCAGTCGTTCAACAGCAGGGCGAGGTTCTCGGCGATCGCCTCGGCCTTGTCGGTGGCATCCGGTCCCAGCAGGTTGTTGCGTTCGGAAGGGTCCGCGGCGAGGTCGTACAGTTCGCGGTCGGGCCGAGGTGCGAGGATCTGCTCTGCGAGTATGCGACCGGGCGGGCTGTCGGCGATATCCCACGGCAGGTCCAACAATGGCCGCGCCGCGTAATTCTCGATATAGCTGTATTCCTTTGTGCGGATCGCACGAATGGGATCGAAAGAATCGTGGTAGGTCTTTGTGGTGTACACCTCGGACCGGACTTCACCGGCCTCCGTGGAGGATGACCGGAGGTTGCTGGCGTGAGACAAACCCTCGACCTCGGCGGGGATCTGGACGCCGAGTAACTCCAGCAGGGTGGGCAGCAGATCGACCCCGCTGAACAACTCGTCGTAGCGGCGGGGCGCAATCTCGGTACCCCGGGGTGGACGCACGATCAGGGCGATACCGGTGCCCGCGTCGTACAGCGTCGACTTGGCGCGGGGCAGCGCCGGTCCGTGGTCGGTCATGAACACCACCCACGTGTTCGCGTCCAGACCGGCCTCGGCCAGGGCGCCGAGCAGTTCGCCGACTTTCGCGTCAGCTACCGCGATCGACCCGTAGAACTCGGCGAGATCGCCGCGCACGGCGCCGGTGTCGGGCAGGTAGTCGGGGACCTCGACGGAGGTCGAATCGGCCGGTTCGTACCGGTCGCGCGGATATGGCCGGTGCGTCTCGAAAAATCCGGCGGTCAGCAGGAAGGGCTGTTGCGGCGCATCGGCCAGCCACGCGGTGGCCTGCTCGACGACATACTCGCAGAACGAGTTCGACACATCGAACTCGTCGTATCCCAGTTTTGCCGGGTACGACGTCTCGTGCTGCATGCCGAACAGCGCTGTGTGCCAGCCGGATTCGCCGAGAAGGTGAGGGAGGGTGCGCACGCCGGCGCGGTACTCCCAGCCGTGGTGAGCCAGGCCCACCAGTCCATTGCTCTGCGGGTACCGGCCGGTGAACAGCGAGCCGCGCGACGGGGAGCACAACGGTGCGGTGGCGTGTGCGCGGGTGAACAGAATTCCCTCGGCGGCGAGTCGGTCGAGGTGCGGGCTGGCCACGTCCGAGTGGCCGTATACCCCCAGATAACGCCCGAGGTCATGCCAGTGCACGATCAGCAGGTTCTGCCGTTGCGGCTCGGTCACGTCACGTCCTTTCCATCCACTCTACGACCGAACCGCCTGAGCTTGCCGTCCGCAACCGTTTGGCTCATCGAGAGCGACTTATTCGGCACGGCTTCATCGGTAGGGTGGGGGCCATGCCGACCGCCACCGAACCCGCTGCGGTCAGCGGCTATGAGGCCCGCTGGGAGCAGCACAACACCGAGCGGCGTGCCCAGATCCTGCAGGCGGCGGTCGCGTTGATCGAGGAGAATCCACCGGGCGCCGACATCTCCATGGCACGTATCGCCGACCGCGCCGGACTGGCGAAGTCGGTGGTGTACCGCCAGTTCGCGGGCAAAGATGAGCTTGAGCGCCGCGTCCGGTCCTATGTGTTCGACGACTTCGCGGCGGTTCTCGACACCAACCTGGACGTCAGTAACGGCTCGTTGCGCGAGATCCTGACCCGCACCGTGGCGGCGGTGGCCGACTGGATGCTCGATCACCCCCGGCTCGACGAGTTCGTCCGGCGCGGCCCGACGTTCGACAGCGACGGGTCTCTGGATGCGGTCAGTGAGCTCAAGCTCCGCATGACCAGGCAATCCGAGGGGATCATCGCCACGATCGCCCAAACCATCGGGGTGGATGACAGCGCGTTCAAGACCGTCCCGTTCGCGGTGGTGACGATGGTGGAGGCCACCTTGTCGGCATGGATCCGTGGCGCGGCGCCGGAGCGGTCACGAGAAGAGATCGTGACGCACCTGGCCGATTTCGGCTGGTACGTCCTGGACGGCGCAGCGCGCGCGAGCGGGCTGGACATCAACCGCGACGACGAGTTGACGTCGGTGATCGCCGGGCTGATGAGCCGCTAGGCCAGCCGCCCGGCGTTGTAATCGGCGACCAGGCTGCGAACCGTCTCCTGGGCGCAGGATTTGTTTGTCCCGATGAAGCCGGTCGGGCCGCGTTTGATCCAGCCGGTGACGTAGGCCCCGCGGACCTGCGGCACCCGGCCGCCGTCATTCGGCACCGTGGCGGTGGTGTCGTCGAACGGCAGACCCGCCACGGGCTTGCCCCGGTAGCCGATGGACGTCAGTACGAGACCTGCTTCGATGACTCGTTGGCGCCCAGTGGATTTCACCCGTGTTGAACCGTCGGGCGCGGCGATGAGCTCGTTGTGCACGAATTCCACACCGGTGGCCGCGGATGGACCGAGGATCGTGGTCGGTGACAGCAGATACTCGAGCACGATCCGGCGGTTACCCGCCCCGCGTGGCGCCGCACGCAATATCGAGGCCCGCGGATCGGAATCCGGCAGTGTCCGCACGTCCTCGTCGCGGACCACGACGTCGACATCCGGCGTCGAGCACAGACCGACCAGTTCGGGAAGGGTGAACGCGGACTGCTCGATCCCGCGCCGGCCGACGACCACCACCTCTTCGACCGAACTGTCGCGCAGCGCCTTCAGTGCATGAGGCGCGATATCGGTGTCGGCCAGCAGATCGGGATCGATGGTGAGGATGCGTGCGACGTCGAGGGCGACGTTGCCGTTGCCGACAATGACCACGCGACGGCCCGATAAGTCGAAGGTCCGGCCCGCGTGATCGGGATGACCGTTGTACCAGGCGACGAATTCGGTAGCCGAGCTGACGCCGGGTAGGTCGATGCCACCGATGTCGAGGCGGCGGTCCGTCGAGGCCCCCACCGCGTAGACGACGGCGTGGTGTTCGGCGAGCAAATCGTCGTGGGTGATCTGACCGCCGACCTCGACGCCCAACCGCATCTCCAGGCGCGGATCGGCGGCGATGTGGTCGAACTGGCGGGTCACCCCGCGGGTCCGCTGGTGATCGGGGGCCACCCCGAATCGGGCCAAACCATATGGCCGCGTGAGCCGTTCGTAGATCCGGACTTTGGCCCCGGGGATGGTCAGCACCTCTTCTGCGGCGTACATGGCGGCCGGGCCGGATCCGACGATCGCCACGCGAAGGTCGCTCCCGGTGCGTACCTGCAACGGCGGCACGACGGGCGCCAGGACGGGCCGCGGCCGCGGTGTGGCGTAGAAATCGGCGTTCAGGGTGGCGAACACGTCTTCCGCGGCGGTCAGCTTGGTGTGCGGTTTGATCGCGTCCACCGGGCAGGCCGTCACGCAAGCCCCGCAGTCGACGCATTCCACCGGGTCGACGTAGAGCATCTGCGCGGTGTGGAAATCGGGTTCGTCGGGTGTGGGGTGGATGCAGTTGACCGGGCAGGCGTAGACGCACGAGGCGTCGCTGCAGCAGGACTGCGTGATGACGTGGGGCATCAGGCGATGGCTACCGCTTCGCGGTCCGGCACACCGCGGTAGCGGGCCGCCTCGCCGTCGATGCCGCAGCGTTTCCACATCCAGCGGCCAACCCGGTTCATCAGGCCGAGCTCCTCGCTCAGGGCACGCATTTCACCGAAGTAGCCGGCCAGGATCTTGCGGGAGTGCGGGCTGCGCCAGAACGCGTCCTTGATCACCTCGCGCGGAATCCCGAACTCCTCGCCGAATGACTTCGGCGGAGCCACGATCTCGTGGGCGAGCCAGCGCAGGGTCAACGGAAATGCCACACACGCGAACGCCTTCATCCGCCAGGAGCGTTCGGGCATATGCGTTTTGAGGAACTCGTGCGCCCAGGAGATGTGGCGGGCCTCTTCGGCGATGTGGATCTGCATGGTCCGCAGCACTGCGGGCGGAATGTTGGCGCCCTCGCGGATCAACCCCTTCTGGAAGTGGTCGATCGGCTCCTCACCGGCGAGGATGCCCGCCATGAACGCCGTAGGGGAGTACTGGCCGACGAGGCCGATGTACGGGGACAACCGGCGGAACAATGGCCGCATGCCCGGCACGTCCACGCCGCTGCGGTTGACCAGCTCCTGGAACATCTGGATGTGGTTGCACTCTTCGGTCATCTCGTGCAGCGCGTAGCGGAACTCGGGCGAGTTGTTGGGCAGCTTCATGATGAAGGCCATCAGCCCGCGGATCAGGATGCTCTCGAAGGCCGCGCCGACCTTGACCGAGTTGAGCGTGCGCCAGCGGCCGATCTCGATCTGCCTGGCCAGCGGCTGGGCCTGGTACCACGCGGTGGCGCCGAGCGGATCGACGTTGGGTGACAGCACCCAGCGGGGATCGTCGAGGTCGATCGCCAAATCGGGGGAGTCCCATGCGATGTCCAGGTAGGGGTCGAAGCGGCGGCGCACGGAACCCTCGGACAGCGTATGCAGCAGATCCTGGTAGCCCGCATCCAGAGGTGCGGCGTCAGGCGAGGTGGAAACCATTGCGCCAATTTACCGAGACATCGCGTCCCAGTAAATACCGAACTTTGCGGGCCGCCGGGTTACGGGTGGTACGGCACTCCGACCGCGCGGAATACGTATTCGGGGCCGACGTCGAAGGCCAGCGACCGGCGCGGCAGCTGTGCCAGGACCTCGTCCGGTATCGCGGTCTTGTAGTGCAGCGACAACTCACCGCGGCAGCGCCGGTCGATCTCGGCCACATCCGCCGTGATCGTGAGGCCGGCCGGGTCGATCTCGGCATGCATCGCACCGACCTGCGGCGCTGTCCACGGCTGGTCGACGCTGCGGCCGGCAAGCTTGGGCAGGGTGGACATGGTGGCCAGCGCGCGGTAGTTGGTCAGGACCACCGCACCTGCATAACTCGCGACGCTGCCCGCCGACCGCTTGCCCGGAATGGAACCGGTGAAACGCCTGGTCACCGGGACGTATTCAGCGAGAAACAGGATGCCCTCGGCCTCGGCTTCCGCTCGCAGACCCTCCGGCAGTGCGCCGATGTGCATCAGCTTTCGCAGGATCAATGCCATGTCCTCGACGGTAGCGCGCAAACATGGCAAATCGGTTGGAGCTGGTAGAGATGATCTCGTGAATTCGCGTGCCAGATGGCTGATCGTGACCGGCGGCCTGGCCCTCGTGCTGTACGCGGCGCTGTGGATCGGTTACGAGGCGCAGTGGACGTGGCTGGCCGACCTCGATGCGGACGGGTTGGCGGGCCCCTACCGGTTCGGCATGGCGCACCCCGGCTGGGTGACGGCCTGGGACGTGTTCTGCACGGTGCTCGGCCCGTTTGCTTTCCGGTTGCTGGCCCTGGTGCTGATCGTTGTCGCGCTGCGGCGAGGACGACGGCGCATCGTGCTGTTCCTGCTGTTGACCATCGAGCTCAGCGCGGTGACAACCGAGCTGGCCAAGTTCCTGGTGGAGCGTCCGCGTCCGGCCACCGCAATGGTCCATGCGGCCTCCACCTCATTTCCCTCCGGGCATGCGCTGGGTGTGATGGTGTCGGTGCTGGCCCTGTTGGCCCTGGCCTGGCCGACGCTGCAGCCACGACTCCGGAGCTGGTGGTTGGCCGCCGGCGTGCTCGTCATCATCGCGATCGGGGTGGGCCGGGTGGTGCTCAACGTCCACCATCCGTCTGACGTGGTGGCCGGGTGGGCGCTGGGCTATGCCTGGTTCGTGGCGGTCTACCTGCTGTGCCCGCCGTATCCGACGGTCACGGCAGCGGACGAAACACCGGCAGCGCCCGGTAACGCACACTGAAGCTGGCCTCGCTGAGCGCTTCGCCGAGCTCTCCGTCATGGGCCACGGTGGTGGGGCCGTCGACCGCGACGAACCGGAACTCCGGCACCTGCAGCTCGTGGTAGAGCGGACTGCGTTCCAGCCGGCCCAGCACCACGGCCGTCGCGATGCGCAGCCGGCTGAACCGTCGCCCGGTCTCCAGGATCCGCACGTCGATCAGGCCGTCGTCTAGACGCGGACGCTGCGACGGTGCGAATCCGGACGGGAAATACGTGGAATTGCCCAGGAAGAACAACTCTGTCTCAAGTGTCTTGTCGTCGTAGCTGATCCGGACCGGCGCTTCCCGGCGCAGCGTGAGGTACAGCGCGTACATCCCGGCCAACCGCTTGCCCATCCGGTGCTCGAGCCGCTCGCGCGTGCGGACGTACTTGGGGTAGGCGCCGATGCTGGCGGTGTTGATCACCATGTGTTCCTCGTTGAGGCACACCAGGTCGACGTAGGCCGCGGTGCCGTCGGTGATCGCCTTGACGGTCCGGGCCACCGAATCGCAGCCGATGTCCTTGGCGAAGTGGTTGAACGTCCCGCCGGGAAAGACCGCGAGGGGCACACCGGCCTCGACGGCGATGCCTGCCGCGCACGCCACGGTGCCGTCGCCGCCGCCCACCGCGAGCACTTCGGTGCGTGCGGCCGTCGCCCGCAAGACCGCCTCGATGTCATCGTCAGCGCCGAGCTCGACGATCTCGGTGCGCGGCAGGGCCTTTCGGACGTCATCGATGATGCGTGCCCCGGTGCCATCGCCGGAGGCCGGGTTGATCACCAGGGTGACGCCTTCGCCCTCCGGCCGCGGCTCGGTGCGGAATCGCAGCGGATCGGACTTCGGCAGGGTGGCCGCCGGGATGGTGGGTACGACGCGGGCGCCGAGGACGGCGATCGCGGCGCCGATGCCGAATCCGGCGAACACGTCGCCGGGATAGTGCGCACCCGTGGCCACCCGGGACAGGCCCACCAGGCCGGCCAGCAGCGCCAGCGGCAGGCCCATCGATGCCGATTCCAGGCCCACGCCGACCGCGAACGCCGCCGCACTCGCGGAGTGGCCCGAGGGCAGGGAATGTGAGGTGGGGACCCGTCGGGTCCGTCGGGCCAGAGGGATCACGCTGCGGTCCGGCCGCGGGCGCCGCCAGATCCGCTTGGCCACCTGGTTGGTCACCAGGCTGGTGACGGCCAGGCTGACCACACCGCGCGCGGCGCCGCGCCGCACCGACGTGCTGCCCAGTGCGCCCATCGCCGCGGCGATGGCGAACCACAGCTTGGAATGGTCTGCGGCCCTGGTCAGCCGGGGCATCACGGAGTCCAACAGGGGGCTGGGCGACTCGGCTACCGCCTCGAAGACCTCGCGGTCCAAGGTGCCCAGTCCTTTGCCGATCGCGCGCACGTCCATCCCGCCAACGTATCTGTCGCGACCGGATCGTGCTCCAAGCTTTATCGGGCCGAGAGGGACGCCGACGACGATGGACGGATGCGCCGACTGCTCGCCGTGCTGTGTGCCGGGGTGCTGGCGTTGGCATGCGCGCCGACAGCCGGTGCCGTTGACCCGCCCTGGTTCGCCTCGTCGGTCGGCAACGCCACCCAGGTCATTTCGGTTGTGGGCGTGGGCGGTTCGAAGGCCAAGATGGATGTCTGGCAGCGCGGGCCGGCCGGATGGCAGCCGATCGGCGCCGGGATTCCGGCGAACATCGGCTCCAACGGAATGGCTCCGCAGACCCACGATGGTGAAATGAAGACGCCCATGGGCGTTTTCACGCTCGACTTCGCGTTCGGCACCGCACCCAATCCCGGCGGCGGCCTGCAGTATGTGCAGGTGGGGCCCAACCACTGGTGGGACGGCGACATGAAGAGCCCGACCTACAACACCATGCAGGTGTGCCCGAAGGCGCAGTGCCCGTTCAACACCGACCCGAGCAGCGGGACCGAGAACCTGCAGATCCCCCAGTACAAACACGCTGTGGTGATGGGCGTGAACAAGGCCAGGGTGCCCGGCAACGGTGGCGCTTTCTTCGTTCACACCACCGACGGCGGGCCCACGGCCGGCTGCGTCGCGATCGATGACGCCACCTTGGTCAAGATCATGCAGTGGCTCCGGCCCGGCGCGGTGATCGCGGTCGCGAAATAGCCGTCAGATATTCAGGGCGGCACCGGGTTCCAGTTTGAAGTTCAGCCCCTCCAGCGACAGCGTGGCATCGTAGGTGCGGTCGTAGCCGGTGGCGCTGATCTTCCAGCCATCGGCGGTGCGCCGGTAGCGGTCGTGATAGAACGCCGACCCGAACAGCATGAAGTTCATGCTCGCGACGATCACGCGGTCCTGCAGGTACCAGGTGGCGGTGGCCTCGTCGCCGGTCACCTCGATCTCCGGGTGTGCGACGCGATGTTCGGTGATCACCTCCGGGCCCAACGAGCTCTTCATGTAATCGACCAGCGAGTCGCGGTCGGTGAAGTGCAGGGTCTGGCCCATGGACTGCCCATAGTCGCCCGCGACGTCCTCGGTGAGGGTGTCGGCGAACTCGTCCCAGTGCTTGGTGTCCAAGGCACGCAGGTACCGGTACTTGACTTGCTTGATGTCGTCGATGTCACCCATGCCCGACATTTGAGCACACCGGCCGAGCGGGTGTGGCGCTATCCCGAAGGCGTGAGGTCGTGGGTTGCCGGCCCCTCGATCAGCGTGCCGTCCGGAGCGAAGCGGGACCCGTGCAGTGGGCAGTCCCACGACTTGTCGGCGTCGTTCCAATTCACGATGCCGCCCAGGTGGGGACACACCGGCGACACCGTGCGCTCGACCCCGTCGACCACGCTGTGTGCCTGCAGATGCCACGGTGGCCCGGTCACGACGCCGCAGTCCTCGGTGGCGGTGGCGCCGATGCGGGTGGCGGGCGCGATCCAGCCCTTGGCCATGTTCAACCCGACGGTGAGGTTGGTCTGCACCGCCGCGGCGATCCCCGACAACTCGTGCGGACTCCAACTGGCGAACGCCTCGGCCCAGTCCATTCGTCCGCCCAGGACGCGGCCGGACAAGGCCAGTGCGGCGGCGACCCCGTTGGTCATTCCCCATTTGTCGAAACCCGTTGCCACCAGGATCTCGTCGTGGCCCGGCAGGATCGGGCCGACATAGGGAAGCGCGTCGATGGGGGCATAGTCCTGCGCCGACCAGAAGTGGGTCTGGACCGCACCAGGCCAGTGAAGCTTGGTCCACGACGCCAGCTCGTCGACGGATGCGGCGGGGTCGCTTTTGCGTCCCACCGGATGGCCGGCGCCGCCGACGATGAGCAACTCTCCGTCGGAAGTCGGAGCCGAACGTGTTGAGCGGGTAGGGGAATCGGTCGAGATGTACATGCCCCGCGTGATATTGCCGGGCACCCGGAACGCCATGCAGTACGAGCGGTGGGGAGACAGCCGGGCGAAGAATCCGCCTCGATCGAGGATTGGGGTACCGGTGGCCAGTACGCACCGATTGGCGCGGACCTCGAGTTCGGTGCCGCTACTGGTCTGTACCCGCAGTTTGAGTCGGGCGCCGCCATCGTGGCTGACGCGCTGCACCCTGACTCCTTCGACCAGCCGGCCTTCGCGCTCGTGCAGCTCGGCGATCAGGCTGTCCAGAAATGGCATGGGGTCGAACTGGGCTTGGTCGGCCAATCTGACTCCGCCGTGGAACGGGAAGGGTACGTCGGCCTCGTCGGCCCATTCGACCTCCAGGCCGGCTTCCCGGCAGGCCCGGAGCTCCTCCTTGGCTTTTGCGACGCCGTTGGGTGACTGGGCGTATGTGTAGGCGGCCTCGCGTTGCAGCCCGATCCCGCGGGCGTCGCAGTAGTCGATCAACCACTGCTGCCCTTCGAGATTGCCCTGGGCGTAGTGGCGGGCCACCTGCGGTGAATGCTTGGCCACGATGTCGGTCATCCTGGTGCCTTGCAGCAGGCTGATCTTGGCGGTGGTGTTGCCGGTCGTGCCGGCTCCCGCGGTGCGTGCCTCCAGGACCATGACGTCTCGCCCGGCGCGCGCCAGCAGTACCGCAGTGACCAGGCCGGTGATGCCGGCGCCGACCACGACGACGTCCGCACTGCGCTCCGATTCCTCGGCAAGCGTGGCAAATATTCGGTGCTCCGGGCGGTCGGCGAGCCACAGTGACGTCATGATGTGGCTGTACCCGCAGGCTGCGAAGTCAAACGCCGGTTGAGGGGTTTCGCGGTTGCCGAATGGTGCCGGCGCTGATCGTCGGCGGTGATCACCAGCTGTCTGGTGTTTGTCGGCGGTGTTGCTCGGTCCGGTGGCCGGGGAAATCGGTGGTGGGTCAATATTTTTGATCATGCGCAGATCTACGCGGCCGTAAACGCGTTGAGGTAAAACCGCTTTGAGGGTGCGGAAGGCGTTTCCGCGAAGACACGCCGAAATGGTTGCCGCGTGGGCTTTACGGCCATTATCGACAGTGACCATCGATGTTCCTGTGGGTCGCATAGGTGTTGCTGATCAGGTCAAACCCGCACTGGCGGAATGCGCTCGGCGGCGGCTCGCACGGAGTGTCAGACTGCCTCGGCGCCGCGCGGCGGCTATCGTGGCGTGCGTTATGAGCGGCCCGTTGGGGTTGTCGATCGGGACCACCAACTTGGTTGCGGCGCGGGTCGGCAATCAACCTGTCAGCCGGCGTTCGGTGTTGACCTTGTCGACCGACCGGACGCCGCAGGTCGGCGTGCCCGAATCCGGTTCCGGTGTCACCCTGAGCGGTTTTGTCGAGCGGGTCGGCGATCCGGTGCCCCTGGTGGCGCCCGACGGCGCGTCGTATCCCGCGGACACCCTGCTGGTCGAGGCACTCGATGCGATGGTGGAGCTGGCCGGCGGACCGTCGGATCAGCTGGCGATCGCAGTCCCGGCGCATTGGGGAGCGCCTACCCTGCGCGCCCTGCGCAATGCGCTGCGCACCAACCCGAGTTTCTCTCGGGACGGGAGGCCGCCCCGGCTCGTTCCCGATGCGGTCGCCTCCCTGGCCGCCCTGCGTGCCAATCCCGGCCTGCCGCCCACCGGTGTGGTGGCCCTGCTGGACTTCGGCGGTGGCGGTACCAGCATCACGCTGGCCGATGCGGCGTCGGCCTTCGAGCCGATCGACGAGACCACCCGCTATCCCGATTTCTCCGGGGACCAGATCGATCAGGCTCTGTTGGCGCACGTGCTCGACGGCGTCGCCCAGGCCGGCGGCATCGATCCGGCAGGCACCGCGGCTGTCGGGTCGCTGACCCGGCTACGTGAGGAGTGCCGCCAAGCCAAGGAGCGGTTGTCGGCAGATACCGCGACCGATCTGGTGGTGGAACTGCCCGGGTATGCCGCAACTGTGCGGGTGACCCGCACCGAGCTCGAATCGCTGATGCAGGCTCCGCTTGCCGGCGCCCTCGATGCGCTGGAAAAAGCGTTGGAACGCAACGGCATCAGTTGGCCGGCCGTATCCGCGGTGGTGACCATCGGCGGCGGCGCCAGCATTCCACTGGTTACCCAACGGCTTTCAGCACACTCACAAGCCGTGGTGGTGACCACTCCGCAGCCCGCACTGGATGCCGCGATCGGTGCCGCCTTGTCCGCCGCGTACCTCGCCGAGGCCGATGCGCAGACCGGTATGGCGCCGACCCTGGGTGTAGCGGCCGTGGTGCCACCTGCCGGGATTCCTTCCGGTGCAGAGGGTTCCGAGGGCTCGTCGACGTTCCGTGCGCTGGCCTGGTCCGAGGACGACGCCGGTGACGACGTGGTGCCCTACACCGGGCCCGACCTGGTCGACTCTTACGGCAGCGAAACCGCGGCGCGTCCAGCCGTGCAGTACGTACCCCCGACTGGTCCGATCGAACAACCGAGCGGGGGCTGGCAGCGGTTGCCGTTGACGGTTTTCGCGGTGGCCGCGGCGCTGGTCGTGGTCGCCATCGGTGGGGTGACGTATGCACTGACCAGTGCCACCGGCACCGCGCCGAGTTCAGAGGTGAAGCCGCCCGAACCCAAGCCGTTGCCTCCGCAGGAGGTGGCGCCCAGCCCGGTCGAGGCCCCGGCCCGCAAACGCCGGCCAGCCATAGAGTTGGGGGTGTGGGCGCCGCCCCCGCCGGTGACGGAGACGCGCGTCGTCACGCAGACGACCACCCCGCCTCCGGTCACAACCACCACCACGACGACCACAACCACAACGACGCCGCCGCCGACGACGACCACTACGACGACGCCGACGACGACCACCACCACGACGAACCCGATGACGACGACCTACGTCACGGTGCCGTTCGTCCCGGTGCCGATCCCGATCCAGGTGCCGAACCGGGGTGAGACGCAGCAGCCTCAGTACCCGTACCAGCAGCAGCCGCAGTATCCGTATCAGCCCTATCCGTGACGAAAGCGGCTGAGCAGGCTACCTTTCGATCAACAATCGGGAGGCACTGTGAACCGCATCCATGCCGTCGCCGGCGGCGCCCTGACCTTGTTCACCGCGGGTGTGCTGGCCGCCCCGGCCTCGGCGACCCCCGCCGAAGGCGACGTGGTGCGCACCGATCTGGGCAAAGGCACCACCACCGCCCCGATCTGGGTGGTGACCACCGGCCAGCCCACCACGCTGCACGTGCAGAGCCTGTTGCTCAAGCCCGGAGCCGGCAGCGGTTGGCACAGCCATCCCGGGTGGGAGCAATCGGTGATCAACGAGGGCGCGGTGGTGGTGCAGACCGCGGCCGACTGCACACCGGTCGAGTACACCGCGGGCCAGGCGGTGGTCATTCCGGCCGGGGTGCCGCACCGGGTGACCAATGACGGCGAGGCCGATGCCGATGTCGTGGTGACCTACACCCTTCCCGCCGACGCACCGGTACGCGACGACGCCCCTGCGCTGTGTCACTAGCTGCAGAAACACATCTGGCATAGCGATACTTTGGGCAGGGGTCGGAAATCTTGGTAAGAGTTCGGTTAAGGTTCTGCTGTGCCTGAGATGGATCGTCGCAGTGTGATGTTCATGATGGGTCTGGGGGTCGCAGCGGCGGCATTGCCTGCCGGAACGGCCAACGCCGACCCGGCTATTGGCGATAACCCGCCTGCGCCGGCCCCCGGAGCGCCCACCCCGCCGGCTGCCGCAGCGGCGCAGCCCACCTTCCTGTTCCAGGATGAGTTCAATGGTCCGGCCGGGTCGCCGCCGGACCCGACGTGGTGGCACCTCATCCCGGAGCGCGAGACCATCAAGAACCCGGTCGAGTGGGACAAGCCGTTCAACATGGGCCGCTACGTCACCGACACCGAACACGCTTTCCAGGACGGCAAGGGCAACCTGGTGATCCGCGCGACGCGCGGCCCGGGCACCACCGTGCAGGAGAAGTACGCCAGCGCCAAGGTCGTCGGAAACTGGCGTGGCGGTATCGGCACCACCTGGGAGGCCCGGGTCAAGCTCAACTGCCTGACCGACGGTGCCTGGCCCGCGTTCTGGCTTCTCAACGACGATCCCGTCCGTGGCGGCGAGGTCGACCTGGTGGAGTGGTACGGCAACCGTGACTGGCCGTCGGGCACCACGGTGCACGCCCGCCTGGACGGTGAGTCCTTCGCCACCGACCCGCACCCGATCGACAGCGGGTGGCACACCTGGCGGATGTCGTGGACGCCGCAGGGCATGTACTTCTGGAAGGACTATGCCCCGGGCATGGAACCCTTCTTCGAGGTCCCGGCAAACTCCTTGCAGGACTGGCCTTTCAACGACCCCGGCTACACGATGGTGCCGGTGTTCAACATCGCCGTCGGTGGGTCCGGTGGTCGCGATCCGAGTGGCGGCAACTACCCGGCCGAGATGTTGGTCGACTGGATCCGCGTCTTCCAGGGCTGAGTATCTTTTGCGCCGAGAGTTGGCTTAGGTGCGAGATTTCGCGAGAATTTCGTACACAAGCCAACTTTCGGCGTATCAGGGGCAGACCGCCATCCGCAGCTTTCCCGTGGGCGGTGGGCGTAACGCCGCATCGATCTGGGTGAGCGCCACCGGCGCCGTGACGAGCGACTCCCACGGATGGCGCTCGCGGGTGCGGTCCAGGAAGTCGACCGCACGGTGCAGATGCCGGGGCTCGTAGTTGTGCACACCGGTGATGGTGAGCCATTGCCGTACAACGGTTTCCGGGTCGACCGTCAGCGGTGGCCCCGGAGTGACGGACCCGGCAAGGACCAGGGTGCCGCCGATGTCGAGGCGGCCCAAGGCATTCGCGACGGCCACGGAGGAGCCGGTGTAGTCGATCGCCACATCGACCGGCCCGCCATCGCCCGCACCCGCACCGAAGCGCGCCGCCAGCACCAGGCGGTCGGCATTGCGGTCGACGACCTGGACATCACCCCCGGCCTCCGTGCATGCCGCGACGGCGGTGAGGCCGAGCATGCCTGCGCCGTTGATGAGCACCCGTCGGCCGGTCAGCTCACCGGCGGCCTCCAGGGTGGCCATCACCGTCGCTGTCGCGCATGCGGCGGGTGCGGCGACGGTATCCGGCAGGGTGTCGGGCACGACGGCGATGGTGGTGCCGCGGGGCAGAACGACATGTGCAGCATAAGAACCCGACAACGGCCAGTCGCCCTCGAACGCCTCGTGACCCACCTTGCGCACCGAAAGACATTTGGCGCTCAGGCCGGATCGGCACCGCGAGCACTCACCGCAGGTTACGGTCACCGACCAGATGATGCGTTGGCCGAGTTGGGCATCCGAACCCGCACCGACGGCGACGACTTCGCCGACGGCCTCATGCCCGAGGATAGACGGGCACGCCGCGGTACGCCGGCCCATGACGGTGTGCAGGTCGCTACCGCACACGGTGGCCAACCGGACCCGGGCCAGGACCTCTCCGGCGCCGAGTTCGGGGACCGGGACCGTTCGCACGTCGAGACCGGAGCCGGTCCAGACCGCGGCTGCCGTCACACGAGGCGGGACCGAATCCATCCGGACAACCTTTCGATGGCGTAGACGATGACGAAGATGACGAGGACGATGGCGCCGGCGACATCGAAGTTCAGCGTGCGGATCGACTCGAACAACAGGTACCCGACGCCACCTGCGCCGACGATGCCCAGGATGGTGGAGGTTCGTACGTTCACGTCGAACAGGTACAGGCTTGACCCGACCATCGCCGGCATGGCTTGCGGAATCACCGCGGCGAACAACGTCTTCCACCAGCCGCCGCCCACCGAGCGCACCGCCTCCAGCGGGCCGGGATCGATCTCCTCGACCGCGTCGGCGACCAGTTTGGCCAGGAAGCCGATCGATCCGATGGCCAGGGCGCAGGTGCCGGCGATGGGTCCGAGCCCCAGCGCCGCGACGAACACCACGGCCAGGATCAGCTCGGGTACCGCCCGCACCACCAGGATCCAGCCACGGGCAGCCCAGTAGACCGCGGGGTGGGGCGTGACGTTGCGGGCGGCCAGGATGCCGACCGGGATCGACAGCACGACACCGATGGCGGTGGACACCACGCCGATCGCCACGGTCTGCCCTGCGGCGGCGAACAATTCAATGCCCAGGGCCGAGAAATTGGGCGGAACCATCCGGGCGAACACCTCGACCGCCGGACCCACCCAGGTCATCAGGGACACCGGATTGATCTTCAACACCACCAGTGCCGCCACGCAGACACCGATCAGGGCGCCACCGAAGATGAACCGGGCGGCGCGATCCCGGGCCGGGTTCGAACTCGCAGAATCCAGCAGCATTCGGCGGATCACGATGGACAGCAGTTCCATCGCGGCGATGATCGCCAGAATCACGCAGGCGATGCCGAGGGCGCGCGGATAGATCAAGCCACGCAACGCATCCTGCAACGCAAAGCCGATCCCGCCGGCGCCGACGAAGCCCAGCACCACCGACATCCGGAGGTTGATGTCGATGCGGTAGATGAATGTGGCGATCCAGGACGGCATCACCTGGGGGACGACGGCGTTGAGCATCTCGCGGAAATAGCCGACGCCCGTGCTGCGCACGGCCTCACGCGGCCCCGGGTCGGTCTGCTCGATGGCATCGGCGAACACCTTGCCGAGCATGCCGATGGAGTGGAGAGCCAGCGCGAGAATTCCCGGGAGCACACCGATTCCGAGGGCCCGGACGAACAGCACGGCGAACAGCAGGTCCGGCATGGCCCGGCAGAACGTGATGATGGCCCGGGCCACGGCCTGCACGGCCGGGTGCGGCGTGGTGTTTCGGGCGGCCAGGAAGGCCAGCGGTACGGAGGCGATTGCCGCGAGCACCGTGCCCAGCACCGCCATCAACAGCGTCTCGACTGCCAGCCCGCCGATCCGTCCCGGATCGTCCAGCCGGGGCGGGATCATCCGCTCCAGCAACGCCACAACCTCGTCGACGCCGTCCAGCAAGGTCCCCGGGGCGAAGTCGATGGACCAGGCCGCCACGATCGTGGCCAGCACCGCGCCGATCGCAACCAGATGCAGCAGGCCGGGTAGAGCCCTGTGTTCGGAGACGGGCGGCGCGGGTGCCGGGCGCTCGGTCAGGTCGGTACTCACGACGGACGGGCCGCCGAATGAGCTGCGGGGTCGACGCGTTGGTATATCTCCATGACATCGTCGCGGGTCATACCGACCGCGGGCCGGTCCAGGATCTTCTGGCCGTTGCGCAGGCCCACCAGCCGATGCGCCCAGCCCAGGGCGAGGTCCACCTGGTGCAGCGTGCAGACCACGGTCAGCTTCTCCTCGATGCACACCCGGAACAGCAGATCCATGACCACACTGGCGTTTTCGGGGTCCAACGAGGCGACGGGTTCGTCGGCCAGCAGCAGCCCGGGCTTCTGCATGAGCGTGCGGGCGATCGCAACCCGCTGCTGTTGGCCACCGGAGAGGGTGTCGGCGCGGCGGTCGGCGTAGTCGGCCAGCCCCACCCGGTCCAGGTAGGTCAGGGCTTCGGCACGCATCGCTTTGGGGTAGGTCAGCGCGCCGTAGCGGGGGAGCCGCAACTGGCCGAGGCCGCCGATCAGGACGTTCTCCAGACAGCTCAACCGCCCGACAAGATTGAAATGCTGGAACACGAACCCCACGTTGCGGCGCAGCGCGCGCAGTTGTTTGGCAGAGGCGGTATCGACGTGGGTGCCGCCGACCTCGACACTGCCGGAGGTGACCGGGTGCAGCCCGTTGAGGCAGCGCAGCAGTGTGGACTTGCCCGAGCCGGACAACCCGAGCAGCACCAGCATCTCGCTGCGCCGAACCTCGAGGCTGACATGGTCGAGGGCCAGGGTGTCACCGAAGCGTTTGGTGACGTCGCGGGCGATGACGACGAGATCGTCGCCCGCGACGGGATGGTGGGGTCCGCTGGTGCTCATGGGTTTTCAGCCCTTGCACTTCTCGGAGCCGGTGATGTCGCAGACATGGCGCACGCCGCTGTAGTCCGAATCCTGGACCGGGACGAACCCCCAGGCACGTTCGTCGGTGATCCGGCACGCCTCGCCCTCGCAGAAGCCCTCCGCCTCGAGGTTGGGCACGTTGACCTTGTCCGCGAAGAGCGTCTTGAGCTTGCCGATGGCCTCGCTGCCCAGGGAGTCGTTGGCGGCGAACACCGAGCCGGCGATCATCTCCGACTTCCACACCGTCTTGAGCTGACCGGGTTTCAGATCCCCCTTGGCGATCATGGTCTTGTCGACCATGGTGTCGAACGCGAAGCCGGCGTCGCAGTCGCCGTTGGCGATCGCCAGGGCGGAGGAATCATGGCCACCGGCGAAGATCGGCGACATCGCCGCGGACAGGTCGCCTTCGGAGCCGGATTTGATCACGCCGGCCTCGATCAGCCCCGCGGTCGGGTAGAGGAATCCCGACGTCGAGCTCGGGTCGACGAAGCACACCTTCTTGCCGGCAAAGTCCTTGAGGCCGTTGACGTTCGCTTCGTCCGCGCGAGCCAGACCATAGGACTGGTAGCCGGGCTTGGCCCCCTGCTCCTGGATCACCGCGCCGACCGGGGTGATCTTGGCGCCGTTGACGCCGGCCACCACATAGGCGAACGGACCGAAGAATGCGAGGTCGACGTTGTCGGCGATGATTCCCTCGACCACCCCGGCGTAATCGGAGGCCTGCACGAACTCCACCTTGGAGCCGGTCTCCTTCTCCAACAGCTTGATCAGCGGCTGGTAGCTGGCCTTGAGGTCGGTGGAGTTCTCGGCCGGGATCGCGGCCAGGGTGAGGGTCTCCGGAAAGCCCTGGGCGGTCTTGGCGTCGGACCCGGAATCGGAACTCGAACAGCCGGACAACGCCAGTGCGGTACAGGCGGCTGCCACGGCGGCGATACGGGCTGGGGGACGAGGAGCGCGGAACTTCATGGCGCGTGGGACCTTTCGGGCGAGGGCGGTTGACGGGCAGTGCGCGAGCGGGGGTGCGCAACTGCCCTGCCTCACACCCTGTGCGTTGGTCTATACCAGTGGGTGCATCCAAGTTGGCGAGGAGGTTAACAACACGGCAAGTCTTGGTCTATACCAAGACTTGCTACTGTGGGCGGGTGGCCGCGAGCGCAGAACCGAGGGTTCTCAAGCACCAGGTTGTCCGCGCGCAACTGGAGCGATTGCTCGACGACCTTGAGGTGGGCGACCCGTTCCCCGCGGAACGGGAGATCGCGGAACGATTCGATGTCGCCCGCGAGACCGTCCGCCAGGCGTTACGAGAGTTGTTGCTGGCCGGGCGGATTGAACGCCGGGGCCGGACCACCGTCGTGGCGCGGCCCAAGATCTTGCAGCCCCTGTCCATGGGTTCCTACACCGAGGCCGCCAAGGAGCAGGGTCGCAGCGGTGGGCGCATCCTGGTCGGCTGGAGCGATCTCGTTGCCGACGAGATCCTGGCCGGCCAGCTCGCGATCGAAATCGGCACTCCCATACTGCAATTGGAACGCGTCCTGACCACCGATGGCATCCGGGTGGGTCTGGAGACCACCAAGCTGCCGGCTGCGCGATATCCGGGATTGCGGGAGACCTTCGACTACCGCGAGTCGCTGTATGCGGAGATCCGCAGCCGGGGCATCCACTTCGCGCGCACCGTCGACACCATCGAGACCGCACTGCCCGACTCGCGCGAATCGGCCTTGCTCACCGTCGACAGTCGAACGCCGATGTTTCTGCTGAATCGGGTGTCATACGACCAGGACGGAATTCCGATCGAACAGCGGCGGTCCCTCTATCGAGGCGACCGGATGACTTTCACCGCAGTGATGACCGCGCCGTAGGAGCGGCCCCTTCTGGTGCATCGGTAGTCCCAACCAAGTGGTTAGCCGGAATTGTGCTGTCGCTTCCGTATGGTGGCATTCGAAGCCTGTTTCGAGGTGTTGTTCACTACGGGTCGTAATGTTCGAATAATTCCAGGGCGGCAAACCCGGAACTAGGTTGTTCGACAGCGGTTCGTCTCCTTTGAGCAGGGATTATCTGCCTTACCCGCCGCCGACGCTTTCAGATTGCGGTCCGTCGGTGAAATGAAATGCGTAAGTGCGAAAGTCGGCACTGAAACGTGTTTCAGAAAAATGCTGGTATCGGTGCGAGGGCCGGATTACATTTCGCCCGTCGGCTTGAACGCCGGTGTCGGTTCAGAACGAAACGCCACCAATCTCCAGTGTCATCTCGAAGGGAAGTCCAAGTGGAAGTATCCGTTCGTTCATGCCTCACCGCCACCACCGCACTTGTCGGTGCGGGTGCGATGGCTTTGAGTCCGCTCAGCCCCGTCGATCCGAGCCCGGACGACCTGCGGGCTCCTGTGGTGGAAGCGGATGTGGGGTTGTCGGCCGCACCGTTCCCGTTGCAGACATGGCTGAACACCGCGATCAATGTGGCCAACAACGTGACAACCGTGGCGCAGGCTGAGTGGGCATTACCCGCGCCTCTGTTGCGGCAGATCACGGCCAATGTGATCGAGTACGCCGCGGTCGATATCGGCGCGTATCAGTCGGCGGCCGCTGCGGCGGTGACGTACTTCGGGACGACGTACCCGGAGATCATGCAAACCGCGGTCGCTGCGTTGGATGCCGGTGATTTCCAGGGGTTCATGAGCGGCGTGAACTCGGCCATCTTCGGCACATTCTTCAATGTGTTGTTGCCATTGCAGGGGGCACTCGTGATCCCGCAGCATATTGCGGCCAGCCTCGCAGCCGCAGCCATCTACCTCGCAAGCGACTTCGTGACCGCTGCGGGGGCGGTGGTGGTGCAGGGGATGCTGCCGGCAATCACCGCTGCGATCGGTGCCGACCTGCAGGCAAGTTACGACGCGGCCACCAGCGGTAATTGGGTAGGCACGATCGCTGCGCTGGCTGACCTGCCGGGCGCGGTGAGCAACGCCGTCCTCAACGGGGTGAACGGGGTAAACGGGGTGACCGGGCCTGCCGCCGGCATTGTCACCGGCGGTGGCTTCTTGGGTCTGCTCGTGCAGACCCTGCCCCAGCAACTTGCCTTGAAGATTGCGAGCCCAGGCGCACAGAACATCATGACCGGGGGCACTGTCGAGGCGGCGGTGCAGGACTTTGTCACCCAAATGACCACGGAGTGGCCCACGCCCGAGGAACTGGCGAGCATCCCGGCGGGCATCGCCGCTGGGCTGCAGGGCTTGCCGCAAGCAGTGCTGAATGTGACCGGCCGAGCGTTGGGCGGGTTGATCGGTGGCGGTGGCAGTGCTGCGAACTCGACTGGTGCGCAGGTCAACTCGGTCAGCCAGGATGGTGGCGGGCAGCCCTTGGTCGCGCTTACGGGTAACGGCGTGGCTGCCAGGCCGGCCGGGGTGAACCTCGATGGTTTCGACACCGGGGGCCGCGGACTCATCGGGATGTTCGTCGGTGACGGGACTGCTGAGAACCCCAACGCCGGACTCCTGATCGGGAAGGGCTACAGCTACGGCACGGTGGCCGGGGACTGCGCATCCAGCTGCGACGGTGGTCGCGGCGGAATGTTGTTCGGCCAGGGCGGCAACGGCTTCGGCGGCGGGTCCGGCGGTAGCGTCGGTCTGATCGGCAACGGCGGCGCCGGCGGTGCGGGCACCGCCGAGAATCTGAATGGTGGCGTCGGCGGCACGGGCGGCATCTTCGGCAACGGCGGTGCCGGAGGCGCCGGCTTCGGCACAGGAAACGGTGGAACCGGTGGGAACTCCGGCATATTCGGGAACGGTGGCACAGGCGGGGCGGCCGGCTCGACCGGTGGGACCGGAGGCACCGGCGGACTGGGTGGCCTGCTCGCCGGCAACGGTGGAACCGGTGGGACCGGTGGCGGCACCGGCGGTGATGCCCGCGCCATCGGCAACGGCGGCACCGGTGGTGCCGGCAACGCCAACAACCCGACGTTCGGCAGCGGCGGGACCGGCGGCGCCGGCGTGAACGGCAGCGCGGCCACCGCTGGGGAGGCCGGTAATGGCGGCCGCGGCGGTGACGCGATCTCTCTCGTCGGCAATGGCGGTACCGGCGGTCAAGGTGGCAATGGTCAATCGGGTCTGGGCAAGACCGGTGGCACCGGCGGTGATGGCGGCAGTGGCGGCAAGGTGTTCGGCCAGGGTGGCACCGGCGGGCAGGGCGGCACCGGCAGCATCTTTGGAGCTCTCCAGGGCATGGGCGGCCGCGGCGGGAATGGCGGCAGCAGCACCGGAATTCTCGGCACCGGCGGCAACGGTGGTGCCGGCGGCAGTGGCGGTATCGCCACCGGCAGCTCCACCAGCGGCGCCGGCAACGGTGGGACCGGAGGCAACGGAGGGGCCGGCGGAATCAACGGCGGTAAAGGTGGTGCCGGCGGCAGAGGCGGCACAGCCAGCGTCAGCACCACAAAACCCGCCGGCTCCGGCGGTACGGGCGGCACCGGTGGCACGGGATTCGGCGGCAGCCGTCCGGGCAGCGCCGGAGAATCTGGCAACGCGTCCAGCGACGGAAAAACCGGTGGATCCGGTGGCGCCGGTGGGGCAGGAGGTGGCCTCTGAACCCACTAAGTCAAAACATTGGTGGTCCAGTGCAATCCACCAAATCTGGTCGTGACATCGGCACAGGAGTTCCGCTCTAGCCCGTCATGACGACGACGATCCACCCCCTCCCCGCCATCACGGAGGGGGTGGATTGCGTTGCAGGTCAGTCTGTTCAGCGACACAGTGCGAAAAGATTTGGGAATTACCAGATTTCGGTAAGTAGCGCTGCTAGCGTCGCGGCTATGTCAGAGTCCGTCCGCACCCCACTGGTCGTGGCGATCGTCGCATTGGTGGCCGCGTTGGCCGCGGCCGGGGTCGCGATTACGGCGCTGTTGGACAAGCCGGAGGCGCTCAACAGCGGTTCGGCGCCGACTCCGACTTCAGAGCAGGTGAGCGCCGCCCGCACGCGCACGTGCGACAACTTCAAGAAGGTCGCGTCCGGCGTCGGCATCCAGACGCACACTCAGCCGGAAGACAATCCCACCTCGGGGCAGGCCGTCGCGGCGAATGCCCGGCTGTCGATGCTCGGCGGTGGTACCTACCTGCTGGACAACATCGACCCGGCCGCACCCGGTGACCTCAACGATGCGGTCAAGGCATTCGCCGGTACCTTGCAGACGGTCGCGGTGAACGCTCTGGCCGGCATCGGTAATGATGCGCCTGACCAGGCCGGCTTGCTGCAGAAGGCGCAAAGCGAGACCGAGCGCATCGAAGCGCTCTGCGAGTAAGCCGTGCCGTAGTCAACGGCCGCCGCGGTACGTGCGGGGTGACACTCCGACCCGATGCCGGAACGCGGTGGAGAAATGACTGGGCGATGAGAATCCCACCGCGGCGCTGATGTCGGTGATGGTCCGAGTTGTGTTCCGCAGCAGGAACTTCGCGCGTTCGACCCGGCGGTCCAGTAAGAACTGGTAGGGCGTGGTGTGGAACGCGGCGCGGAATGCTGTGATGAAAACGCCCACCGGCATTCTCGCCAGTTGGGCAAGCATTTCGAGGGTGATGTTCGAGTCGATGCTGTCGTCGAGGAACTCCACGAGCTTTGAGCGGGTGGCCCGATCCAGGGTGTCGGGCCTGCGCTCGATCGCCGGTGGCGGGTCTACCGCGCACATTTCGGTGACCACCAGTTTCAATGTTTCGCTCAGCGAGTCGGTGAGGAGTCGCGCGGCGGCGTCGTCACGACCGGCGAGGGCGTGGATGCGCTCCACCACCTGATGGATCAAAGGATTGCGGTGTTTGATCCGGGGGATCAAGGTGGTGGCGCCGAGAACGTCACTGGGGATGGCGATCTCGCAGTATTCGGCGATGTCACCCTGGACCAGGGACGCGCATCTGGCGCCGGCAGGCACCACCCAGATGTCGCCCACGCTGGGTAGCGTCCGGCCTGACGGGCCCCAGTCCAGATCGGTTTCCATGGAGCGTAGGTGGCCGGCACGGTGCAGATAGAGCAGGTGGCGGGTGTCGTCGCGACAGCACCAGTCGGTCGTGGTGTGAATCTGTTCGGTGGCGAACCGCAGGGACAGGCCGCGCGTCGCCACGCGGGTCTCGTCCAGAACGATGCGTCGAGTCTGAGGTCGGTCATCATTCCAGGGCTTCATCGCCACGCAAAACCACCTACAGGATCTACGGCTCCGTCAATCTGGGCAGCAGAGTAGTGGGGCAAGAACGATGCGTGGGCCAGTTTCAATCTAAAAATTGCCGCTGTTTTGTTTGCGTCTTGTAGCACTCGAGTCTCGTGGCTCGAAAGGCGATGAAGTGCTTGTATATGAGATACAACGGTCGTATGTTTCGCGCGGATCCAAAAGTGTGCGTCTTGCCGCGCGAAGTCGATCTGCGGAGATGAATCTATGACAGGCGTAAGCGGCGACCCGGTTTCTCCGAACCCTGGCCGCAAGGAGATTGCGGCGCGCGGCATCTCGTTCTCCTTCGTGAGAGAGCAGATATCACCTCTCGAACACTGGGGTAGCGATGATGACGACAACCACCGGGTGTACGTCTTTCTGGGCGGGGATGTCTGGTGGATGCCGGCCCGCAGTCCGCACGCAATCGTGCAAGGGCAGGTCGCGCAGTACTGCGAGATTGCCATCCCGCGAGGAGTGTTGGCCGACACGGTATTGCTACCGCGTACCGAGTACCGTGATCCGCTGATTCATCACCTGATCGAGGAGATCTACAACGTCGCCGATCGCAGCGACGCCGCTGCGCGACTGCTCATCGACTCCGTTGCCGAGAACATCCTCATGCTGATCCGGGACAAGTGCGCGAAGGCCCCGCGTGCGCCCCGTCAACACCGGAGCTTCGACGCCGTGACTCGCAGGATGCTCGCCGAACACCTCCACGACAGTCTCGACTCCGACATTCACCTCGGGGCCTTGGCCCGGCTGACCGGGATGTCGGTCCAGGGATTCATCAACGCATTCCGTCAGTCATTTCAGCGGACGCCGTACCAGTACGTCCTGGATCTGCGGATCGAACGTGCGCAGACGCTCCTGCTGGCCACGTCGGCGAGCATCGCGGAAATCGCAGTGTCAGTAGGTTTTTCGGCACCAGGACGATTCGCAACGACATTCAAGCGACGCGTCGGCGTCTCGCCCAGCGCATATCGCCGCGGTCATGGATGAGCCGGGTGTTGACCTGACGGGCCAACTGGGAGGTGTCAGCTCTTGTCGCGGTAGGTGCGGGGCGAGACGCCGACCCGGCGCCGGAACGCGGTGGCGAAATGATTCGGTGTCGAGAATCCGACCATCGCACTGATTTCGGTCACGGTCCGCTGCGTGGTCCGCAGCAGGGTCTTGGCACGTTCGATCCGGCGATCGAGCAGGTACTGGTACGGCGTGGTGTGAAACGCTGCCCGGAATGCCTTGATGAAGCCGCCTACGGACATCTTCGCTTGCTGCGCAAGCGTTTCGAGGGTGATCTCGGAGTCCAAGCTGTCCTCGAGGAACGCGATGATCATTGATCGCGCGGCCGCATCCAGGCCCTCGGCCCGTTGATCCGTCCGTCGGGGCGTGGCCTCCGTGTAGTTGTCGGCGATCAGGAGTCGAAGGGTTTCGCCGATCGATTCGGTGAGTAGGCGTGCGAGGGCGTCATCACGATCGGCAACGTCGTGGATGCGCTCGACCATCTGATGGATCAAGGGGTCGTGGTGCTTGACCCGCGGGATCAACGTCGTCTCGCCCAGCAGCTGATCCGGGATGGCGATCTCGCAGTATTGAGCCGTGTCCCCTTCCACGAGTGACGCGCACTTGTCACCGGCCGGCACGACCCACACATCGCCCACGCTCGGCAGCGCCCGGCCCGACGGGCCCCAGTCCAGATCGGTTTCCATTGAGCGCAGGACGCCGGCCCGGTGCACGAAGACCAGGTGGCGGGTGCCGTCGAAACAACACCAGTCGGTCGTGGTGCCGATCTGTTCAGTGGCGAACCGCAGCGACAGACCGCGGGTGGACATGGCCCTCTCGCCGAGCACGACGCGACGGGTAAGGGGCCGGTCGGCCTTCCAGAGCTTCATCGCCACACGAGACAACCTCCTGCGCGATTTGCGGCTCCGTAAATCTGGACAGCAGCGTAGCGATGCGGCGGCGAACTGGGCGGTGTTTTTGAATTGAAATACGTAACGACGCGCAGATCCCTCCCTTAAGAAGACGCGGCGTCCGTGACCAATTCGTGACCTTTGACCTGGGTAAACACGCCGCAAATGTGCTTGACAGTCATTTAAGGAAACTCTCAGAACAGGGGAGCGGTTGCTGCAGCGGCAGATAAGTGCCCGTATGGTGCCCGTGTGGGCCGACACGCATTAGCCAGCCCCAGACAGCGCAAACTGCCGGCTGTCGCGGCTGCGATCATCGCGCCGGTCGCTGCGTTCTTCGCCGGCGGCAGTGATGCTCCTTCATCCCCCTTTTCCGACGCCGCCAAACCTGTCGAGGCACCCGCCCCGGCCACCGAGCCGCCGTGCTGCATGGAGATCGTGGCCGCGCCGGCTGCCTCCTCGTCGACCGCCGTCGCGCAGACCGTCGGCCTGAGCGCCGACCAAGCGGCGCCCGCCGCGGCCTCACGCTGGCGCGTCATCAACATCCCGCAGCTGCTACCGGTCGGAGACGCCCCGGAGCGCGGACTGCAGGTCAAGACCATCCTCGCGTCCCGCGCCGTCAGCGCCGACTTCCCCGAGATCCGCGACATCGGCGGCGTCCGCCCGGACGCTCTGCGCTGGCATCCCAACGGTCTGGCCCTCGACATCATGATTCCGAACGCCAGCAGCGCGCACGGCATCGAACTCGGCAACCGGATCGTCGCCTACGCCCTGAAAAACGCCGAGCGGTTCGCCCTGCAAGACGCCATCTGGCGCGGCACGTACTACACGCCCGGTGGCGGTGCGAAATCCGGCGGCTACGGCCACTACGACCACGTTCATCTGACCACCAAGGGTGGCGGTTACCCGACCGGCGGCGAGCTCTACCTGCGCTGAGCGTGTCGCCTGATCAGGGGCCGCCGCGGCGCTTAGATTCGCGTCGTGGCGCGCAAAATGTCGTTCCGCCGGGCTCGCTCGGTGATGAGCGCCGAGATCGCCGCGATCCGCCGCACCGACCCTGACCTCGACGCCGGTGACATCGCCGGATTCACCCTGCCGATCCTGGTGCGCGCCCTGGGCGTGCTGGCCATCGGCGTGGTGCCCCTGCTGGTGGTCCGCAACGGCGAGACCGCGAACGAGCAACTGGTCCCGGTCATCGGGTCTTTGGCACTGGTGATCATCTGTGCGGCCGTGGTGGCCTGGCTGATCGCCATCGTCATCTCCGGTCTCGTGGTGATGATCCTGTACCGGACCCGGCCGTCGTCCTCCTCGCGGCTGGTGATGCGCATCCTCACCGACTCCTTCATGCGCATCGACGACTCCACCTCGGCGCTGATGCTGCTGGCACTACTGGCCGGCTTGCTGTCGCTGGCATTCGGGCTGCCGACGCGGAGTGGCGACGAGCTGGCCAACTCGGTGCTCGACGATCTACTGGCCGCGCAGATCGGTGTGCTGCTGGTGGCGCTCGGTTTCGCGTTCATTGCCGAGTCGATCCGCTCGGCCGCCGACATCGTCGACGACCAGTCGCTGCTGTTGGCCTGGCCGTGGGCGCTGATCATCGCGTCGCTGAGCTGGGTGCTGGCCACCGTCGCTGGGCCATTCGAGGCGACCCGCATGCTGACAATCCTGTTGCACGAGTGGTTGCCCGCCGTCGTCGACGACCAGCCCAGCGCCCAGGTGATCGCCGAGCTCGTTCCGCCCTCGGCGCGGTGGTGGGTGGCATTCGGACCACTGCCGATCATCGCCGCGATTTGGGCCTATGAGGCCTACCGGCACGGCGGGTTCGTCGCGATCCGGCGCTTCTTCGAAGACGATGCACCCGCCGCGCTTCCGGATGCTCCGCGCGACAGCGATTGAACCCACAGGTTAGCCTTCGCGGGAAAAAGGGGGTACGCGTGGGCACGGTGGCATCGTCGCTGCGTCTGGTCTGGCGCAGCCTGGGTATGCTGCGCGCGGTCCGCGGCGTGCTGGTCCTGCTACTGGTGATCGGCGTGACCGCCTCGGCGCTGCCCTACGTCACGGTGGCCGCATTCGGCCCGATGGTCCAGGTCATCGCAGATGCCGGGAACAGCGGAAAACTCAGCGGGGTATGGGATTTGAGCGGCCCGCTGGTGGCCCGCCAGGACGGCCTGCTGAAGTCACTCGCCGGCCCGGTGCCGTTCGCGGTGCTGTTGGTGGTCTGGGCCTCGTCGCTGGTGCTGACCCAGCTCATGTACTTCGTCAACGCCTGGATCGGCGCGAGAGTCGAGCGGGTGCTGGTGGTCGACATCCGGCAGCGCGTCCACGACCACCTGCAGTCGCTGTCCCTTGATTTCTTCCTGACCTCGCGCAGCGGCGAGCTGATGCACCGGGTGATGACGGAATCCACTGCTGTGCAACGGCTTCTGACCGACTGCCTGCTTCCGCCGCTGATCGACGTGGTGGTGCTGGCGGTGGTGATCAGCTACCTGTTGGCCATCTCATGGCAGATGACGGTGGCCGCGTTGGTGCTGACCCCGCTGGCGCTGCTCACCCTGAGATTCGCCGGCCGCCACGTGCAGGCGGTGATGACCCGGGTGAGGAACGCTGAGCGGGCAATGGCCACCGAGGTCGAGCAGACCATCAGCGGGATCGCCGAGATTCAGATGTTCAACGCGCAACCGGTCCGCAGCAAGCGCTTTCACGACGTGTCCGAGGAAGCCGCGAAAGGATCGGCGGCGTCGGTGGTCTGGATGCAGGCCACCGTCAACGGCTCACAGATCTTCGTTGCTCTCAGCACCGTGGTCGTGCTACTCGTCGGCGTCGGGCTCAGTGGGCACTTCGGGTTGACGTTCGCCGGACTGCTGGTCTTCGCGGGTGTGGTGCCCGTGATGTTCAGTGCCGCACAACGAGTTCTGGGGGCGTACACCACGTATCAGTCGCTGGCACCCAATGTGACGTCCACCTACGAACTGCTCGACACCCAACCGTCCGTGCGCGAAGCCGACAATGCCGTGGCGCTGGGTGAGGTGCACGGCAACCTGGTGTTCGAGGACGTGACGTTCGGATACGTGCCCGGCGAGAACGTCCTCGAAGAGCTGTCGTTCACCGTCGCCGAAGGGGAGACGGTGGGACTGGTGGGCGGTATCGGGTCGGGCAAGTCGACGGTGTTCAACCTGCTGCTGCGGTTCCGGGACCCTCAACACGGACGAATCCTGTTGGACGGTAAGGACATTTCGACGGTTACCATCGACTCACTGCGCGAACAGGTGTCCAAGCTCGCCCAGTTCCCGTTCTTCACCAAAGACACCATCCGGGAGAACATCCGGTTGGCCCGGTCGGATGCCACGGACGCCGACGTCGAAGAAGCCTGCGCCGAGGCCCACATCCATTCCGTCATCACGACGAAGATGCACGACGGCTACGACACCGTGGTGGACGTGCAGGTGCCCTCCGGCGGGCAGAAACGGCTGATCGCACTGGCACGCTGCCTGCTGCGCCGCCCCGAGGTGCTACTGCTCGACGAGCCGACAGAGAACCTCGATGCCGACCAGCGGACCAGGATGATCGGCGTGATCCGAGACTACGCCGAAGACCGCACCTGCCTGGTGGTCAGCCACGACCTGGATTTCATTGCCGCGGTGGCCGATCGGATCTTGGTGCTCGAAGACGGTCGTATCACCCAGAGCGGTGACCATCAGACACTCATGGCCCAAGGCGGTCTGTACAGGCGGCTGCACGACGTGCAGAATGGGCGCTAGTCGGCCTGGGCGTCGTCGTCCGCCTCGGGTTCCGAATCGGGCACGGGGCGTCGTCGCGAGAGCATCAGCACGATGTCATGGATCGGCGCCTCCCGCAGCGCGCCCCACTCCGGGCCCACCGCGAAATCGGCATCGGTTGCCACGAAACGGTAGCCCGGCAGATCGCGTTGCGGCGCGAACGGGAACTTCATGTGCCACAACCGTTCCGCCACGGCGACTGCCGCATCGGTGGGCATCGTCCGGTCGATCCCGAGCGGGATACAGATGTCCTGGGTGTGGATCAGCACATCCAGCAGCGGGTCGACTTCCTTGGTCAGGGGCGGCCGCTTGCGCGAACCTGCCATGCCACGCAGCCGCGCCGTGATGGCAGGAGGATCGGACGGATCGTCCAGCGCCGCCCGGCGGACCATGACGTCGAACCGGAAGCCCGACTTGAGCGCGGCCGGCAAGAACTCGCCGAAGCTCGCCTGGGACTGCGTGATGTGGATCGCGACCTCGCGCACCGTCCATCCGGCACACAGTGACGGTGTCGACCACTGTTCGGGCCGGAGGGTGTCGAGCAGATCGGCGAGCTGTCCCCGCTGCTCGTCGATGTTGCGCCAGATCGTGTCGGAGTCCACGGCCGCTCCTGTCGTCAGGTTTACCTGAACAAAATAGCCGTCCCCGCCGGCGCCTCGGCGCCGGCGGGGACCCACGCATCAGTCCGTCGCGAACGCGGCCTGCGCCTCCCGGTTGAGGTCGACGTACTTCTCCTCGCTCACGTCGACCGCGACACCCTTGATGGTCCCGCCGGTGAACCGGCCCGGATTCTGGTACAGATCCGACACGTTGTCACCGCTGTCGAACCCGACGCACAGCCCGTCACCGGCGAGGGTGAACTTGCCGATTTGCGCCCGCATCGGTCCCTTGGCCGCTTCCTTGCCGTCTACGTAAAGAATTGTCGTTCCCAGGGATTCACCGTGGTCGCCCTTCTTCTCCCAGATGAATTCCATGCCCAGCGCATGCTTGCCTTCAGGTAGCGGTCCTGAGACGAACACCTGCTCGGGTTTGATGCCGAGGAAGTTGTAGACGTAGTGCAGCTTGTTGTCCTTGATGAACAAGGCGTGACCGCCGAAGCGTGAACCGTGCGCGAACAGTACGCCCTGCGCGTCTTTGGTCATGTCGACATCGGCGATGATCTTGTAGGACCGGCCGCGGATGTTGGCCGCCACGCCCTCGGGCACCGGAGCGGTGTCCGGGTAGTAGATATAGCGATTGCGGGGCGGTTCGAACTGAGGCCGCTCAATGGTGATGAGTTCGACGGCAGCACGGTCATCCAGGGGTAGCACGTAGTTGTTCTTGGCCTCCTCGTTCCACGCGTCGATCAGCTCCTTGAGCTTGTCCGGATTCTGATCGGCGAGGTTCTTCGATTCGGAGCGATCCTCGTCGACGTGGAAGAGCTCCCACTTGTCCTGGTCGAAATGTCCTTTTCCACTAATTGGTGCGTGCAGCGACGAGGCCTTCCAACCGTCCTGCCAGATTCCGCGAGTGCCGAGCATTGCGTAGTACTGGCGCTTCTTGGTGGTCGGGGCATCGGCACCGTCGAAGCTGTACCGCATCGAAACGCCATTGATCGGATACTGCTTGATGCCGCGATACTCCGCGGGCATCTCGATGCCCGCGACGTCGAGAATGGTCGGGACGACGTCAGTGGCGTGGTGGTACTGATGGCGCACCTCGCCCTTGGCCTTGATGCCCTTGGGCCAGTGGATCACCATCGGATCGCAGGTGCCGCCGGAGAACTGCGAGTACCGCTTGAACATCTGGAACGGCGTGGAGAACGCCACCGCCCAGCCCGTCGGGTAGTGGTTGTATGTGTCGGGTGTGCCGAGCTTGTCGAGCATCTTCATGTTCTCGGCGAGATCATCGGGGTAGCCGTTGAAAAACTTGTTCTCGTTGACCGAACCGTTCGGCGAACCCTCACCGGAGGCACCATTGTCGGCGCAGTAGAAGATGACGGTGTTGTCCAGCTGCCCGGTCTGTTCCAGGTAGTCGACCACCCGCCCGGCCTGAGCATCGGTGTACTCCGAGAACCCGGCGAACACCTCCGCCATGCGCGAGAACAACTTCTTCTCGTCGGGGCTAAGTGAATCCCACGGCCGCACCGCGTCGGCCTCCGACGCCACGTCCTCGGGCAGCGGATTGATCGGGGTCAGCTCGGTGCCCTTGGGCATGATGCCCTTGTCGACCATCCGCTGGAGCACCCACTCGCGGTAGGCCTCGTAGCCGTCGTCGAACTTGCCCTTGTACTTTGCCGAGTACTCCTCGGGGCTGTGGTGCGGTGCGTGGTTCGCGCCCGGGCAGAACCACATGTACCAGGGCTTGGACGGGTTGCTGGAACGCTGGTCGCGCAGCATCCGGATGGCTTGATCGGCAAGGTCTTTGGACAGGTGATAGCCCTGTTCGGGTGGGTAGGGCTGGTCGATGAACCGATTGTCCTCGGACAGGTCGGGATACCACTGGTTGGTTTCGCCGCCGATGAAGCCGTAGAACCGGTCGAAGCCCTTCTGCAGCGGCCACTCCGATTTGCTGCCACCGCTGGAGACATCCTCCTCGGGGACATTGTGGTCCTTGCCCACCCAGAACGTGCTGTAGCCGTTGTCCTGTAGCACCTGCCCCACGGTCGCGCATTGCGCGGGCAGCCGGGCCGCCGCGCCCGGGAAGCCGTCGGAACCCTCGGTGATGCTCGCGAACCGGTTCACATGATGATTGCGGCCGGTCAAGAGGCAGGACCGGGTGGGCGAGCACAGCGCGGTGGTGTGCCACTGCGAATAGGTGAGTCCGTTGTCGGCCAACTTCTGCAGCGTCGGCATGTTGATCCGGCCACCGTAGGGCGACCATGAGGCCATACCGGTGTCGTCGAACAACACCACCAGGACGTTTGGTGCGCCCTCGGGCGCGTGTTTGAGTTCGAAGGGCTTCCAATCCGGCTTCGAATCACGAATGTCCAGTTCGATCTTTCCATCGAAGCCTTCGTTGATGCCCGTGCCGTAGTCCGGCGGGCCGGCGTTTCCGCCTCCGGCACCACTGGCACCCGGTTTTCCTGAGTCGTCGCAACCGGAAACCAGCGTGCCGACCGCGGCGGCACCTACTCCGGCAGCTGCGATGCCCCCCAGCATCGAACGTCTCGACAACTTGCCGCGTTTGTCGGTCTCGGTGATGTCCTCGTGGTTCGATTCCATGGGGGCAACACTATGCACGGTCTGTCCGCGTTGTCCGGATAAAACACCGGCGATTTGGAAACAGCCGATAAAGCGTTGTGGCCCAACGCATTTCGTGCCTGGCAGTGCTGATCTGTCAATTGCCCGTTTTGGGTGATATCTACAGCGGTATCGGGCGATTCAGGTCGTCGCCGTCGTCATCGACCAGTAGCTCATGAAAACTCCGCAAAGCTGATGCGCATGCCGCGCGCTCGGCGGGGTCGAGCCGGTCGAGGACTCTGCTCAACTCGCGCCGGCGCCGGGTGGTGACTTGCCGGACCAGTTTGCGCCCACGGTCGGTCAGCGCCAAGGTGACAACGCTGCGGTTGGTGGGATCGGAACCGCGGACCAGATGACCGGAGGCATCCAGCCGGTCGGCCAGTCGGGTGACCGTCGACCCGACGACGCCGAGCGCCTGGGCGCACTCGGTCGAGGTCGACTTGCCGCGCTCTTGCAGCACGAGCAGCAGCCGGAACTGCGGCAGTGAAATCTCGAGTTGGTCCACGCTGCGCAGCGCCACGCCAACCAGATCTCGGGTTGCTATTTCGAACGCCGACAGTTCGTCGACCGGAGTTCGGGTCATGTCGTGCTGCGGCGCGCTGCCCATCTCGTGAGTATCCCACGTGTAGGCGCCGCGGTGACCGTGAGTTGTCGGCGCAATTTGTTTTGTTGAGTACGGCGCTTGCAGTGCCGTCAATTGGGGGCTGTCGCTGGCTGGGAAACGGTTTTGCACCAACGCAATTCGTGGCAGTACGGCAGTGAGCGATGAGGCCCGTTTGTATTCATCCCGCGCCGAATGTTTCCGTTGGCAGGTAGGAACCGGTTGATGCCCAACTGATTTCCGACCCGCCCGCCGCGCGCCCTCACCGCCGCGGCTGGGACAACAACGCCACCACCGCGTCGGTCAAAGCTGCACGGGCGACGTCGAGATCCGAGGTGAAACCCATCTGGCGTTCATTGCTCAGGCCCCGGATGGCGGCGGGAAGCAGGCACCGGACCCGGTACAACTGGTCCGGGTCGAGGTCGAGCCCGTCCATCAGATAGTCGAAGCCTTGAATCCAATCGAGTTCCCGTGCCGCGAAAGCCGCTGCGGTCTGAGGGTATTCAGCGGCGATGTCAGAACGGCGCGGCGGCAGTGAGGTACGTAGCGCGGTGAGTGCCCGGCCCTCGGTGGTTTCGAGGTAGGCCCAGACGGAATCGATGGCGGCGGCCACGCGTTCCCCCAACGTATCGTTGCGGGGCTGAGGGTCACCGTCGTCGGAGGCCCAACTGCGAGAATGGATTTCGGTGATCACCGCTACCCACAGCCCGTCGAGGTCGCCGAACTGGTGCTGCACCGTGCCCCAGGTGACGCCCGCATCCTTGGCGATGCGATTCGCCGACACCGGCTCGCCACCGCTGTCGGCCAGGCAGCGGATGGCGACGTCGAGCAGACGGGCGCGGGTCTCAAGGCCCCGCTTGTTCAGCCGCGTGCCCGCGGCCGACTGGACGACCGCGGCCCGCCACTGCTCCCGGGCGCGCGCCGCCTGCGGGGATTCGCGGGCGTTCAGGCAAACCTCCCGGGGTTCGCCGCGACCGCCCGGCGCAGTGTCGGCCGATCAGCGCGGTAGGCGTGCACGACCGGCTCGAGCTCATGTGGACTTGCCCCGTGCATGATGACGGAGTGAACGCCAAGGTCGTACTGCCGGGCGATCGTCTTCGCGCAGTCCTGCGGTGATCCCTTGGCCACGGAGTCCAACCACTCGGCGGGAATCAGTTCGGCGATCCGCTGCAGCGTCTCGAACGAGGCACTCGCGTCGATCGGCCCGGCGGTGGCCGCATCGGTGAACAGTTCGGACTGCCGGATCCGGTCACACGCTCCGCGGTCCCAGCCATTGGCCTTGACGAGCACATCCGGGTACGCCTGCAGATAGGTCGCGAGCCGGCCGACCCCGCGACGCAACTGGTCGTCCTCCGACAACGCGTCGGGCACCGTCGCCAGGCACGCCCAGATGCGGACGCTGTCGGGGTCCTTGCCCGCGCGTTCGGCGCCCCGGCGTACCGCCGCGACCGACGCCGTCGTCGCCTCGTCGGAGAAAAACGTATGAAGCACAACGAAATCGCAGATCTCACCGGCGAGTTCCATGGTCTTCGGGCCGACCGCCACCAGACCGATCGGCGGACCGTCCGCCAGGCCACTCACATGACGCAGCAGCGGCCACTTCCCGGCCGGACCCTCGTGATTCACGATCATCTCGCCGGCCCAGAGCCGGCGCAGGATGCCGAAGAAATCGCGCAGCCGGGCCTCGGTCACCACGGGAAGACCGATCGCCTGCCAATACGCCGCCATCCCACGGCCGAACGCCATGGCGAAGCGGCCCTCGGTGAGGGCGTGCATGGTCGACCCCACGGTGGCGGTGACCGTGGGGTGGCGGGTGTGATAGTTCGTCGACGGCGCGATCCCCAAGCTCGTGCTGCAGCCCGCCACCGCGCCTGAGAGCACCGCCGCGTCCTTCACGGTGAACCGTTCACCGATATGGCACGACCCCAGGCCGAGCGCCTCCGCCGTACGTGCCTCGGGCAAAACCACCCGGACATCCGCGGGGTGGCGGGTCACGGCGTAGTAGCCGAGCTCGTTGAGCTGGTCGTCGGGGTGGTTGGTGCTCAATGACGTGCCTCTCATTCCGTGGACGCCTAGCACTGTCATCCGCGGCGACGGCGATTGTCAATGAGGGTTCTCAATGAATGGGAGATAAGGGGGCGAGGGCTGGTTCTACGCGAGATTTCTGCAGTGACGGTGTGCACTGGGAAGCCGGGCGCCTGCTGATCGGCGCTGGTCTGACCGGTAAAACGTGGAGCCGATGACGGGAATCGAACCCGCGTATTCAGCTTGGGAAGCTGATGTTCTGCCATTGAACTACATCGGCATGGTGCTGACGAAGGATAGCAACTCGCCCGCAGTTGTGGGTAAGGCGGGCGGACGACGCGCGGTGAGTCTAAGAAATTGACGCCGGTGGACCCGACGGGCGGTGGCCGGCATTTGGCGAAGGCCTTCGACGCAGCTGACACGGGGCTGCCCAGTGCGGACCCGGCGCCCGAACCCGCGTGGCGAAACGTTCGATCCCAGAACATGATTGCCGCTCACGCATCACCCTGAGAGTCACGTAAATCCTCGGGCTGTCGTTCTCAGGCAGCTTCTCTACCGTCGGTAGTCGTGGGCTCCATCCGGCGCTGAATGGAGCGAACAGGTCCGCAGGTCGGGCCGAACCAATCGAGGGACTCAACCCAATGGATGTTGTTATCGGTATTGCCATGGCCTCGCGCGACGCCCGGCTTCTCCTGGTCGAGGGCACCCGCGGTGACGGATCGGTGATCGATCGCGAATCGTTCGGTGCCGACACTCGTATCGGCGTCGAGCAGCCCGGCTTCCGCGACCAGGTCGTCAGCGCGGTGATCGACACCCGTGCGGCCGCCCCTGCCAACGGCTACACCGTTGCACGTGTTGCGTTGACCTGGACCGATGCGGTGTCGAGCGAGGCCAGATTGGTTCTGGACGCGCTCGAGGAGCTGGGCCTCACCAACGTCGCGGTGGTCTCCAGTGCCGATGCGTTGGAGGCGGCCGCTGGGTCGGCGACACATACAGCGGAAAGCCCTGGCGGGGAGTCGAACTCGGCGCTCAACGATGATGCCACCCTGCTGCTGGCGCGCGGCGCGCTGATCGCCAGTGCCGACATTCGCGACGAGGCCGCGCCGGCAGTCAAACCCGCCGCACTGACGCACACCTTGGCCATGGCCGTGGCGACAGCGGTGCTGATCGTGGCGGGTTCGGCGTTCCTGGCGATGACGGTGCGCGGCGGCCACGACACCGCCACCCCGCCGCAGGCGTCGACCCCCGCTGGACATCCCGCGCCGGCCCCGCCCACCGAGCCGGTTCACACCGTGGTGCGCAAGGTGGTGCCGATGGTCGGGCGGGCAGCTGACAAATCCTTGCTGGCGCCCCACGCCGACACCAGCTTGCCGCCGGTGCCGGGGGTGGTCCGTCGCTAACCGATACGCTCGTCGGGTGCTGCTCTCCGATCGAGACATCCGGGCCGAGATCGCCGCGAATCGCCTGGCCATCGAGCCGTTCGACGATGCCCTGGTACAGCCGTCGAGCGTCGACGTACGTCTGGACAACCTGTTCCGGGTCTTCAACAACACCCGCTACACCCACATCGACCCGGCCAAACAACAGGACGAGCTGACCACGCTGGTCGAACCCGCGGAAGGCGAGCCGTTCGTGCTGCACCCGGGGGAGTTCGTACTGGGCTCCACGCTCGAGGTGTGCACGCTGCCCGATGACCTGGCCGGACGGCTGGAAGGCAAGTCCTCGCTGGGCCGGCTCGGATTGTTGACGCACTCGACGGCCGGGTTCATCGACCCCGGTTTCTCCGGGCACATCACCCTGGAGCTGTCGAACGTCGCCAACCTGCCCATCACGTTGTGGCCCGGGATGAAGATCGGCCAGCTGTGCCTGCTGCGGCTCACCAGCCCGGCCGAGCACCCGTACGGCAGTGACAAGGTCGGCTCGAAATATCAAGGTCAGCGTGGCCCGACGCCGTCACGCTCGCATTTGAACTTCATCAAGTCGTAGGCCGCGGCATCGCGAGCGTGCACGAACTGCTGACGAAACACGGCGCGCCCACCGGCAGACACGCACGCTCGGCAGGCGGAACCGGCGGCCGGTGAACTTTCAGTAACCACACCGCAACACGAAACACGGCTGAAACACGCGCGCCGCGCGGCTGAAACGCGGGCCGGACATTCTCGTCGAGACCAAAGGAGCTCGACGTGCCCGAAATCGATCCGGCCGCCACAGCCTGGCTGCTCGCCAGCACCGCGCTGGTCCTGCTGATGACCCCCGGCCTCGCCATCTTCTACGGCGGTATGGTCCGCACCACCGGCGTGCTCAACATGATCATGATGAGCTTCATCTCGATCCCGCTCGTCACCGTGGCCTGGCTGTTGGTCGGCTACACCCTGGCGTTCTCCGATGACGCCGGCGGCGGTCTGATCGGCGGCCTGCAGCACTTCGGCATGCTCGGCATCACGCCCAGCACCGCCCACGGCGCGGTACCCGAACTGCTGTTCGCCACGTTCCAGCTGACCTTCGCGATCATCACCGCCGCCCTGGTCAGCGGGGCCATCGCGGACCGCGCGAAGTTCGCGGCCTGGATGTTGTTCGTCCCGATCTGGGCCGTCGCCGTCTACGCCGTCGTCGCGCACTGGGTCTGGGGCCCGGGCGGCTGGCTGGCCGGCCTCGGCGTCCTCGACTACGCCGGCGGCCTCGTCGTCGAAATCGTCTCCGGCTCGTCGGCCCTGGCGTTGGCCCTGGTGCTCGGCCCGCGCATCGGCTTCAAGCAGGAGGCGATGCGTCCGCACAACCTGCCCTTCGTGCTGCTCGGCGTCGGTCTGCTGTGGTTCGGATGGTTCGGTTTCAACGCCGGCTCGGCGCTGGCGGCCAACGGCACGGCCGCCGCGATCTTCCTCAACACCCTGGTCGCCGGCTGCCTCGGCATGCTGGGCTGGTTGACCGTCGAGCAGATCCGTGACGGCAAGCCCACCACCTTCGGCGCGGCCTCCGGTGTGGTGGCCGGTCTGGTCGCGATCACCCCGTCGTGCGGCACCGTCAACACCCTGGGCGCGGTCGTGGTCGGCCTGGCCGCCGGTGTGGTCTGTTCTTTCGCGATCGGCCTGAAGTTCCGCTTCGGCTATGACGACTCGCTCGATGTGGTGGGCGTGCACTTCGTCGGCGGTGTGGTGGGCGTGCTGCTGATCGGATTCCTGGCCACCGAGGTGATGACGGCAGGTCCGCAGGGCCTCTTCTATGGCGGTGGGCTGACCCAGCTGGGCAAGCAGCTGCTGGGAGCCGTCGCCGTCGCCGTCTATGCGTTCACGATGTCCTACGTCATCGCCAAGGCGATCGACCGGTTCATGGGATTCCGGCTCAGCCCGGAGGACGAGACCACCGGAGTCGACTTCACCCAGCACGCCGAATCCGCGTACGCCGAGGGCGTGCACGGGCATCTGCCGCAGCGCCGGCCCGGATTGTTCGGCGGGACGCTGGGCCAGTTGGGATCCCTGGATCAGCGCCCTGATCCGGCCCAGGAAGACAGCGCGGGCTGAACCGGCCGGCGCCGTTTGTCGTAATGCCGAGTAGGGTCTAACTAACCGGCGCCGGCACGCACCAGGCTGTCGCGGTCCGACCGGAATCTCAGCGCTGTAGCTAATGAGCGCGGGTGTAACGATCGAGCACGTTGCACCGATGAAGGTTCTAGTTGTCGGTTCGTGCGGAATGTGTGCGCAATGGCGACAAAGGCAGTGCAGCAAACACATTGGAGGACTCGGTGGACATCGTATTGGGTGTGGCGATGGCACCTACGACGGTCCGCATGGTGCTGGTCGAGGGGGAGAAAGCCGACGGGGTAACCGTCGATCACGACGTCTTCGACGTCACTTCCGGTGAGGATTCGGCAACCACCAGTGCGTCCGATCAGGTCGTCGCCGCCATCCTCGGAACCCAGGAGAGCGCCACTGCGGGCGGACACCATCTGAAGTCGATCGGTGTCACGTGGACCGACCATTCCGACGCCGCCGCGTTGCGCGACACACTGTCCGCGCACGGCATCGATGACGTCATGCTGGTCTCCGAAAGCCATGCCGCCGCGGCCCTGGCCCAGGCGGTCGGCCGCGCGGTCGGATACGACACCACAGCTCTGCTGTTCATCGACCGTGACGCCGCGACGCTGTCGGTGGTGAAGACCGATGACGGCTCGGTGGTCAAGGTGCTGAGCCGGTCTCTGCACAGTGCCGACGCCATGGCCGTGCTCACCGATATGGCCGCCGCGGTCGCCGCCGCCGATTCAGCTCCGCAGGGCATGTTCGTCCTCGGTTCAGGTGTCGACGTCGCCTCGGTCAAGGCCCATCTGGAGCCGCTGGTGTCGCTTCCGATCAGCGCCCCGGACGAGCCCGAGATGGCACTGGCCCGCGGGGCGGCCCTTGCCTCCGCCAACGCCCCGGCGTTCGAGGCCACCACCGTCGGCCTGGCCTACTCGCAGGATCCCGACGGGACGACCGCCGGCAGTGCCTACGCGTTGTCCGGCCTGGCCACCGAGATGGCCCCGGTCGGTGCCGAATCGCTCGACGGGGTGGACCTCGTCGCCGACGAGATGCCGATGGACGAGGAGCGCAAACCGTTCCTTCTCGTCGGCTCCGCATTGACATCGGTGTTCGTGGTTGGCGTTGTGGCCCTGGTTATTTCACTCGCGGTGAGTATCCGGCCGACGGTCGATCAGCGTCCCGCCCCGGCGCAGGGCGCAGTGGTGCCCAGCGCCCCGGCCAAGCTGCCCGCACCCGCACCGGAAGCCCAGCCCGCGCAGCCGGCGGCCCCGCCACCGGCTCCGCCGCCAGAGACCATCAAGGCTCCGATCCCGGTGGTCCAGGAAGCTCCGGCCCCGGCACCGCAGGCGCCGCCGCGCACTGTCTACGTCGAGCAGCCCGCCGCGGTCCCCGCGCCGCCGCCGCAGGCACCCGCCCCGGCGCCCGAGGCTCCGCCGCCCGCGCCGATCCCGGTGGCGCCCCCGCCGGCCCCGATCTACAACCCGCCGGCGCCGTACATTCCGCCGCTGGTCGTGCTGCCGCCCGCGCCGCGGCTGCCGAACATCTTCCGGCCGCCGTGGGAGCCGCGTGAGCAGACTCCGCCGTGGCAGCCGCCGTCGCGCCACGAACCGGAAACCCCGCGGTGGCCGGGCTCAGGCTCGGACGACTGGGGCCCGGGATCCGGGTCGGGTCCGAGCTCGGGCTGGAACCCGGGCCGGGGCTCGGGCGACTGGAATCCTGGCCGCTCCAGCGGCTCGGGTGACTGGAACCCCGGTGGTTCGGGCTCCGGTGATTGGAATCCCGGTCGTTCCGGCTCCGGTGGTTCACACAACTCGGGCGGCGACGGGCCGACGTGGCCATTCCCGTTCGGCGGGCACTAGGTCCCCTCGAGTCCTTCGAGATCAACGCTGTGGGTGCGCTGCGCGCGTGACAACGACCATGGCGTTGATTTCGCTGATCCGGGGCCCCGCCACCAACCGTTACCTGACGTTGGTCTGCCGCTCAGTGTCACGTAGCAGCTAGCTCATTCTGGCGGCCTATCCAGGCAGTATGCGATGCACCGTTTTCGGCACCGGCTATCTGGGCGCGACACATGCCGCGGGGATGGCCGAACTCGGCCATGAGGTGATCGGGGTCGACATCGACCCGGGCAAGGTGGCCAAACTCGCCGCCGGAGACATCCCGTTCTACGAGCCCGGCCTGCGCAAGGTGTTGAACGACAACCTGTCTGCCGGCCGCCTGCGGTTCACCACCGACTACGACGAGGCCGCCGATTTCGCCGACGTGCACTTCCTCGGCGTCGGCACCCCGCAGAAGAAGGGCGAGTACAGCGCCGACCTGCGTCACGTGCACGCCGTCATCGACACCCTGGTGCCACGGCTGCGCCGGCCTGCGGTGATCGTCGGCAAGTCCACCGTCCCCGTCGGCACCGCCGCCGACCTGGCCGAGCGGGCCCGGGGGCTCGCGCCTGCGGATGTGGATGTCGAGGTGGCCTGGAACCCGGAGTTCCTCCGCGAGGGATACGCCGTGCACGACACGCTGCACCCGGATCGGATTGTGGTTGGTGTTCAGCATGATTCGGTCCGCTCCGAATCCGCGGTCCGCGAGCTGTATGCCCCGCTGATCGCCGACGGGGTGCCGTTCCTGGTCACCGACCTGCAGACCGCCGAGCTGGTGAAGGTCTCGGCCAACGCGTTCCTGGCCACCAAGATCTCGTTCATCAACGCGATCTCCGAGGTGTGCGAGGCCGTCGGCGCCGACGTCACCCTGCTGGCCGACGCGCTGGGCTACGACCCGCGCATCGGGCGGCGATTCCTCAACGCGGGCTTGGGTTTCGGCGGCGGCTGCCTGCCCAAGGACATCCGCGCCTTCATGGCCAGGGCGGGTGAGCTCGGCGCCAACCACGCGCTGACCTTCCTGCGCGAGGTCGACAGCATCAACATGCGCCGGCGCACCGCCATGGTGGAGCTGACCACCCGGGCCTGCGGCGGATCCCTACTGGGCGCCAACATCGCCGTCCTGGGCGCGGCCTTCAAACCCGAATCCGACGATGTGCGCGATTCGCCCGCGCTCAACGTCGCCGGCATGCTGCAGCTGAACGGCGCCGCGGTCAACGTGTATGACCCCAAGGCGATGGACAACTCGCAGCGGGTGTTTCCCACGCTGAACTACTCCACGTCGGTGATCGAGGCCTGCGACCGGGCCGACGCGGTGCTGGTCCTCACCGAGTGGGCCGAGTTCGTCGACCTGGATCCCGCCGAGCTCGCCGACACGGTGCGCGTCAAAGTCGTTGTCGACGGCCGCAATTGCCTGGACGCGCAGCGGTGGCGGGACGCCGGCTGGCGGGTGTACGCCCTGGGACGACCCGTCGCCACTGTTTGACGCTTGTAGAACAAATTCCGCGGTCGTAGGCTCGGGCCATGCGGGAACGAATCCGGTGGATGGCCCTGCACGGGGTGGTTCGAGGTATATCTGCGTACGGGATGCGCCACGGCGATCCGCAGGCTCGGCTGATCGCCGACCCGCAGGTGCGGGCCGATCCGGCGCCGTTCGCCGACGAAATGCGCCGTCAAGGACCAATTGTGCGTGGTCGCGCCCTGCTGATGACCTTCGACCACGACGTGGCCACCGCGTTGCTGCGCTCCGAGGATTTCCGGGTGTCGCGGCTGGGCGGCAACCTGCCGAAGCCGCTGCGCTGGGTGGCCGACAAGACCGACACCGGATCGCTGCACCCGCTGCTGCCGCCCTCACTGCTCGCCGTGGAACCGCCCGATCACACCCGCTACCGCAAGCTGGTCTCCTCGGTGTTCACCACCCGGGCGGTGGCCCGGCTGCGCGAACGGGTGCAGGAAACCGCCAACGAACTGCTGGATTCGATGGACGGCGACGCCGGCGTGGTCAACATCGTCGACCGCTACTGCGCCCAGCTGCCGGTCGCGGTGATCAGCGACATCCTGGGCGTGCCCGACGCCGACCGGTCCCAGATCCTGCGCTTCGGCGAGCTCGGCGCACCCAGCCTGGACATCGGCCTGACGTGGCGGCAGTACCAGGAGGTGAACTCCGGCATCCACGGATTCGAGACCTGGCTGACCGATCACCTGCGTCACCTGCGGCGCAACCCCGGCGAGGACCTGCTCAGCCAGATCATCCAAGCCTCCGAGGCCGGTGCGGCCGGGGAACCGCTCAACGAATCAGAACTGCGGGCGCTGGCCGGGCTCGTGCTCGCCGCCGGGTTCGAGACCACGGTCAACCTGCTGGGCAACGGCATCCGGATGCTGCTCGACCATCCCGAACACCTCACCACCCTGGCCGCCCGCCCCGAGCTGTGGCCGAACACGGTGGAGGAGATTCTGCGCCTGGACTCCCCGGTGCTGATGAGCGCGCGGGTGGCCCTCCGGGACACCGAAGTGGCCGGAACCCCGGTGCAGGCCGGGGAACTCGTCATCGTCCACCTCGCCGGCGCCAATCGTGACCCGGCGGTGTTCACCGATCCGCACCGCTTCGACATCGAACGCGAGAACGCCGGACGGCACCTGTCGTTCTCCGGCGGCAGACACTTCTGCCTGGGTGCGGCACTGGCCCGGGCCGAAGGCCAGGTCGGCCTGCAGACGTTCTTCGACCGGTTCCCCGACGCACGGGCAGCCGGCGTTGGTAGCCGCCGCGAGACCCGCATCCTGCGCGGCTGGTCGACTCTGCCGATCACGCTCGGGAAGGCACGCACAGCGGTAAGTTCGTGACGTGGACTTCCGAGCTGCTCTGCTCGACCAGACCCGTTCGTTCGGGGAGCTGATCGCCTCCAGCGATCCCGAGACGCCGGTGCCGACGTGCCCGGACTGGACGCTCAAGCAACTGTTCCGCCACGTCGGGCGCGGAAACCGTTGGGCGGCACAGATTATCTCCGAGCGCCGGGTCTCGCCGCTGGATCCGCGGGAGGTTCATGAGGGCAGGCCACCTGACGATCTCGACGGCGCGATCGAATGGCTCAACGCCGGTGCGGTTCAAGTCCTCAAGGCGGTCGACCAGGTGGGCACCGACACCAGGGTGTGGACGTTCCTGGGCCCCAAGCCCGGGGGCTGGTGGATCCGGCGACGGGTGCACGAAGCGGCGGTACACCACGCCGACGCCGCGCTGGCCGTAGGGACCGAATTCAAGCTGCCGCCCGACCTGGCCGCCGATGCGATCAGTGAATGGCTGGACATCTCCACCGGCATGGCCAAGAAGCGGCACGGAGAACCGCTCCCGTCGGACACCAGCATCCACCTGCACGCCACCGACGACGGTCTGGGCCCGACGGGGGAGTGGACGGTGGAGAACGACGAGGACGGCCTCGGGTGGTCCCACAGCCACGGTAAGGGCACCGTCGCACTTCGCGGCCCGGCCAACGACCTGTTGTTGGCGATCACCCGGCGGGGGACTGCGGCCGACCTCGGGCTGGAAGTGTTCGGCGACACCGCAACCTGGGACGCCTGGCTGGAGCGCACACCGTTCTGAGTGGCGTACGTTTCGTTCATGACCACATCCGAGATCGCCACGGTTCTGGCCTGGCACGACGCGCTGAACGACAAGGACATCGACACCCTGATCGCGCTGTCCAGCGATGACATCGAGCTGGGCAACGCCGGCGGGGCCGCCCAGGGACATGCCGCCCTCCGCGACTGGGCCGCATCCGCCGGCGACACCGTGACGCCGGGCCGGATGTTCGTCCACGACGGCGTCGTCGTCGTCGAGCAGACCGTCCGGACCGCGGACGGGACAGCTCACGCCGGTGCGGCCGCCTTCCGGGTGGTGCACGACCACGTCACCTCGGTGTTCCGCCATGACACCTTGGCCGCCGCGCTGGCCGCCACCGAACTCACCGAGAACGACCTCGCGGGCTGACCGCTCTCAGGGCAGCCCGGCCAACACCTTGTCGAGGGTGACCGGCAGGTCCCGGACCCGAACCCCAGTGGCGTGGTGAATGGCGTTGACCACCGCCGCGGCCGCCCCGACGATGCCGATCTCGCCCGCTCCGCGGGAGCCCATCGGGTTGAGGTGTTCCTCGACCTCGTCGAGCCAGATCGCATCGACATCGGGGACATCGGCGTGGGCGCTGATGTGATAGGACGCGAGGTCCTGCGTGACCACATGCCCGAAGTGCGGGTCCCGGACGCTCTCCTCGTGCAGCGCCATGGACAACCCCATGGTTATGCCGCCGATCAACTGTGATCGCAGCGTGCGCGCATTGATGGCACGGCCCACCGAGAAGACGCCGAGCATCCGGGGGATCCGGATCTCAGCGGTGTCGCGGTTGACGTGGGCCTCGACGAAGTGGGCGCCGAACGACTGGACGGTGAATGCCTCGGCGTCGGGGTTCTGCGGCGCCTCCGCCGTCGCTGTTACACCGACATGCGGATGCTCTCCGTGCTCGCGTCGAAACTGCTTGGCCGCGGCCACAATTGCCGATCCCCACGAGGTGATTCCGGACGAGCCGCCGGCCACCGACGCCTGCGGTAGGTCGGTGTCACCGATTTGCAGGTCGACCGCGGCGACGTCGCATCCCAGTGCGTCGGCGGCGATCTGCGTCAGCGCGGTCCAGGTGCCGGTGCCGATGTCGGCGGCGCCGATCTGCACCGTGTAGTGGCCATGCCCAGGGTGGCTGATCCGTGCCGTGTTGCCCTCCATGGCCATGCCGGGAAAGGTCGCCGCGGCCACCCCGGTGCCGATGAACCAGTTGCCGGCAAGGTGTTTGGTGGGTCGTGGATCACGGGGATACCAGCCGAATCGCTCCGCGCCGACCTGTAGACACTCGACGAGATGACGTCCCGACCACGGCTTCCCCGATTCCGGATCGACCTCGGGCTCATTGCGTGCCCGCAGCTCGATCGGATCGAGTTTGCACGCCACCGCGAGCTCGTCCATCGCGACCTCGGCCGCGAACGTGCCGGGACATTCGCCGGGTGCTCGCATCCAGAACGGAACGGGCACGTCGAGAGCGGCCAACCGATGCGACGTGCGCCGGTTCGGGCAGGCGTACATCTTGCGGGAGGTGACAGCGGTCTGCTCGGCGAATTCCTTGACGGTTGAGGTCTGTTCGACGACATCGTGTACCAGGGCGACGAGGCGGCCATCCGTATCGGCGCCCAGTCGCAGGCGCTGGATGGTCGGGGTGCGATAGCCGACGACGGAGAACATCTGTTGCCGGGTCAGCGCCAGCTTCACCGGCCGGCCATCGGCACGTCGGGCGGCCAGTAGTGCCAGCACGTCGTGCGCGTGCGGCGCGCCCTTCGACCCGAATCCACCGCCGACATGCGGCGCCACCACCCGAAGCTGCTCGGGCTGCAGGTCGAGCAGCGGAGCCAGCGTCTTGCGCACCACATGGACGCCCTGCGTCGAGTCGTACAGGGTCACCGCGGGCCGGCCGTCGCGCATCGTCCAGTGCGCGATGCAGGCGTGCGGTTCCATCGGGTTGTTGTGCTCGATCGGCGTGCTGTAGGTCGCGTCGACAGTCACCTCGGCGGTGGCCAGCGCGGTCTCCACGTCGCCCTGATCGGTGTCGGCGGGGAACGACGGATTGACCGACTCGGGCGTGTAGAGGCCGGGGTGATCCGCCGACAGCTCCACGTCGTGTGGTTCCTCGCCATAGTGCACCCGCACCAGAGCGCTTGCCTCACGGGCGATCTCAGCGGTCTCGGCGACCACGCCACCGATGATCTGACCGCGGAAGTGCACTCGGTCGTCTTGAAGGATCGCCAGTTCGCCGTCGGACGTATCGGCAAGTTCGGGCGCGTCGAACACGGTCAGCACATCGAGAACTCCGTCGAGGGCGAGTGCCGCGGTGGTGTCCATCGCAGCGACCCGACCCCGAGCGATGGTGGCCTGGATCGGGTGCAGGTAGGCCGGATGCTCGACCTGCTGCTCGAATGCGTAGCGCGCGGCACCGGTGACCTTCGCATGTCCGTCGGTGCGGGCCATCGGCTGTCCGATGGCATGCGGTTCGATGAGGGTCATGGCCGCCTCCGCTCCGTGAGCATGCGCAGCTGCGCGATCAGGGTGCGGCGGGCCAGCTCCACCTTGAACTCATTGCCCGGCAGCGGTTCGGCCTGCTTGAGTTCGGCGTCGGCCGCGGCGGCGAACGTCTCATCGGAAGGCTGGTCGCCAACCAACAGACGCTCGGCTCTGCGTGCTCGCCAGGGTTTGTGCGCCACACCGCCCAGCGCGATGCGCGCCGAACCGATCTGGAACGTCGACGTGAAGGTCAGCTCGGCGGCGACGGACACCAGGGCGAATGCGTAGGACGCCCGGTCACGCACCTTGCGGTAGTCCGAAACCGCCCCGGCGGGCGGAGCCGGCAGTTCGACCGCGGTGATCAAATCGCCGTGCTCCAGTGCTGTGTCCCGCTCGGGTTGGTCGCCCGGGAGTCGATGGAAATCCTCGACCGGTATGCGGCGCTCGCCGTCACGCGTCTGCACCACCACCAGCGCGTCCAGAGCACACATCGCCACCGCCATGTCCGACGGGTGCACGGCTACACAGTGCGGGGACGCGCCGAGGATCGCGTGGTAGCGGACATAACCGCCCAGCGCTGAGCACCCGCTGCCGGGAACGCGCTTGTTGCACGGCGTAGTGACGTCTTGGAAATACACACATCTGGTCCGCTGCAGGAGATTTCCGGCCGTGGTGGCCGCATTGCGCAGCTGCCCCGACGCCCCGGACAGCAAGGCCCGGGCCAACATCGGATAGTGCGAGCGGATCACCGGGTCCGCGGCGAGATCACTGTTACGGACATTTGCGCCGATGCGCACGCCGCCGTCGCCGGTGAGCACGGTTTCCGACAGGTCGAGATGGCTGACATCGACGAGCAGATCCGGCTCGGCGACACCGAGTTTCATGTGGTCGACGAGGTTGGTGCCGCCGGCGAGATACGCGGCATGCTGGTTCTTCGTGAGCATCTCCACCGCATCGGCGGGGCTGGTCGCGCGGTGATAGCCGAACGGTTTCATTGGCTAGCCGCCCGCCCGATCGCGGCGACGATATTCGGATAAGCCGCGCAGCGACACAGGTTGCCGCTCATTCGTTCCCGGATCTCATCGTCGGTCAGCACCGGTGTGAGTTCGAGATCCTCGGTGACGAAGCTCGGTGCGCCGGCCTTGGCCTCGTCCAACATGCCGACCGCAGAACAGATCTGGCCCGGCGTGCAGTATCCGCATTGGAAGCCGTCCTCATCGCAGAACGACTGGGCTACTGGGTGAAGGCGGCCGTTCTGCTCAAGTCCGGAGGCCGTGGTGATCTGCGCTCCGTCGGCGGCTACCGCGAACGTCAGGCACGTGGTGACGCGACGACCGTCGAGCAGCACGGTGCATGAGCCGCACTGACCGTGATCGCAGCCCTTCTTGGGTGCCGTGACCCCGAGCCGTTCGCGCAGCGCATCCAGCAGTGTCATGCGATTGTCGACTGTCACATGGCGACGGGTTCCGTCGACCTCGAGGGTCAACTCGCTGTGATGACGATCGGGTTGGCTCACCGTCGGCGAATACCCTGGCTGATGCTCGCCAAACGTGGCGGCTCAGTGTCTGCTGGTCTGCCTGGTCTGCGGTGTCGCGAGCACCGCGGCGATCCCGGTCGTCAACGGAACCGACAGCGCCAAGGCGATACCACCGACGGCGGACCGCGCGATCTCGATCGCCACGCTCTCACCGGTCAACACGTCGGGCAAGGAGCGGTTGGCCACGCTGAACAACAGCAGCAGCGGCAGCGCGGAGCCGGCATAGGCCAGCACCAGGGTGTAGACCGTGCTGGCGATATGGTCGCTGCCCACCCGCATGGCGCCGGCGAAGATCGAGCGCCTGGTGCCGCCGTGCTCGGCCAGCTCGAACACCGCCGAGGCCTGCGTGATGGTCACATCGTTGAGCACACCGAGTGAGCCGATGATGAACCCGGCCAGCAGCAGACCGGTGATCGACACGTTGCCCATGTACGCCGCAACTTCGTTGTTCTGATCCTCGGACAACCCGGTCAAATGGGCCAACTCGATTGCTGCCCAGGACAATATGGCCGCCAGCAGCAATGAGGTCAGGGTACCCAGCAGAGCCGCGCTGGTGCGCAGGCTGACGCCGTGGGCCAGATAGATCACCGCGTAGAGGATCGCCGCCGAGGCCACCAGTGACACCGGGACCGCCGGGGCGCCGTCGCGCAGCGCGGGCAACAGGAAGATCATCAACACCGCGAACGCCACCACGATGCCGATGATCGCCCGCAAGCCGCGCCAGCGTGCCACCGCCACGATCACCACGGTGAACGCCGCGGCCAATGCGATCAACGGCCAGGTGCGCTCGTAGTCGAAGAACGCGTAGCTCGTTGTGCCGGCCTGATCGACCTGCCGACTGATCCGGATGTTGTCTCCGGCAACGAGATTCGGTTGCCCGGGCCCGGTGGTGAACTCCAGCAGCGTGTTGGCGCCCTTGTTCGGGCCCGAATCGATGGCCACCAGGTTCTGCACACATGTGCCGCCGCCCGGGACGGCAGGCTGGGGTCTGGCGGTGAGCACGCCGCCCGCCGATGGGCTGCCACAGTCGGCCAGGGTGCTGGATGTGACGTGCCCGGCCTCGGTGGTGACGGCGCCGCCCGCGGCGTTCTGGAAGGGCAGCGGAATGTCGACCTTCTGATGGCTGGGCCACAGCACGACGGCGCCGACGAGGACCGCGAACCCGATGGCGACCAGCAGGCCGACGACGATGCGGGCGGCCAGCGGGCCCAGCGGAGACGGGCCGGCCAGCGAATGGGAGTGGGAATGCGTGTGCGCCACCCCGACAGAGTAGAGGGGGTGGCTGGCCGGTTCCTGACGCCTACTGGCGGTAGCCGGCCAGGAAGTTACCCAGCCGCTCGATGGCCTGGGCCAGGTCGCGCGCCCACGGCAGGGTGACGATCCGCAGGTGATCCGGTGTGGGCCAGTTGAATCCCGTGCCCTGCGTCAGCAGGATCTTCTCCTGCAGCAACAGATCGAGCACCAGCTGCTCGTCGTCGTGGATATCGTGCACCTCCGGATCCAGCCGCGGAAACGCGTACAGCGCACCCGCGGGTTTCACACAGGACACTCCGGGGATCTCGTTGAGCTTGGTCCACGCGGTGTCACGCTGCTCGAGCAGCCGGCCGCCGGGCAGAACCAGATCGTCGATGCTCTGATGGCCACCCAGGGCCACCTGAATCGCGTGCTGGGCAGGAACATTCGGGCACAACCGCATGTTCGACAGCAGGCTGATGCCTTCGATGAAGCTGCTCGCGTGCTCCTTGGGGCCGGTGATTACCAGCCAGCCCGAGCGGTAGCCCGCCACCCGATAGGCCTTGGACAACCCGTTGAACGTCAGCGTCAACAGGTCGGGAGCCAGGGTCGCCAGCGAGATGTGCTTGGCGTCGTCGTACAGGATCTTGTCGTAGATCTCGTCGGCCAACAGCAAGAGTTGATGCTTGCGGGCCAACTCGACCATCTGCTCCAGGGTTTCGCGGCTGTACACCGCGCCGGTGGGATTGTTCGGGTTGATCACGACGAGCGCCTTGGTGCGCTCGGTGATCTTGGATTCGATGTCGGCGACATCGGGATTCCAGCCCTGGGTCTCGTCGCACATGTAGTGCACCGGGGTGCCGCCGGCCAGCGCGGTCGAGGCTGTCCACAGCGGATAATCGGGCGCCGGGATGAGCACCTGGTCGCCGTTGTCCAACAGCGCCTGCAGGGTCATCGTGATGAGCTCGGAGACCCCGTTGCCCAGGTATACGTCTTCGATGTCGAACCGGGGGAAGCCCTCGACCAGCTCGTACCGGGTGAACACCGCGCGGCGCGCGCTGGCGATGCCCTTGGAGTCGGAGTAGCCCTGCGCGTACGGCAGGGCCTGGATCATGTCGCGCATGATCACGTCAGGTGCTTCGAAGCCGAACGGCGCGGGGTTGCCGATGTTCAGCTTGAGGATGCGGTGACCTTCAGCTTCCAGCCGTGAGGCATGCTCGTGTACCGGTCCGCGGATTTCGTACAGGACGTCCTGCAGCTTCGTGGACTGGGTAAACGTACGCGGCTTCGGGTGCTGACCGGTATGCCACGGCAACTGATGGGTAGTCACGAGCTCCATGGTCTCATCACCGTCCACTGATTTTGGAATTTGCCGAACTTGTGAGTGGCCACCGCCACACCCGGCCGATTTGCCAACGCATGGAGTCCGTCCTCATTTCTGGGATTCGCGTGTCAGCCCCCTGTGTATTCGCTTGGGTGGCCGCGCGCTGGCCAAAAAGCTGCGCAACCATGGCTGGAACACAAATGGCCGACGATTTTCCCAGGTCAAAGGGTATTTGAATCGGCAACAGCTCAACACGATTGGCAATCCACATGGTACGAATCACCAGCATCCTCCGAGTCAACACCCTGGCCGCGGCCCTGGGCGGAAGCGCCGTCATCGCGATGGGTGTTCTGGCTGCGACGCTCGGCGGGGATCCGCAGCAAGGGGCGGCTACCGTCATCTCCGGCGGGCCGATGACCCTCGGTGAAACCACGACCGTCACCTACACCGGCACCATCGCCCCGGTCGTCGCGGCGCCCGCGGTAAAAGCCAAGCCCTTCGGCGGCAGTGGCGGCTGACACACCCCCGGATACACCGAACGGCCACCCCCTTGCGGAGATGGCCGTTCGGTGCGTTAGGGACGTGCTCAGCGCTTACCGGGACGCTTGGCGCCCGGCTTGATGCCAAGACCCACGACCGGCGGTTCCGGCTTGGCTTCCTCGGCGGGCGCTGCGGCAGGTTCTTCAGCCGCCGGCTCCGGCGCCGACTCGGCAACAGGTGCCGGAGCCGCGGGAGCCGCCGGGGCGGACTTCTTGGCACCGGGGCGACGCGCGCCCGCAGCGATACCCAGGCCCACCACCGGGGGTTCCGGCTTGGCCGGCTCGGCCGCCGCCGGAGCGGCAGTTTCAGCCGGAGCCGCGGGAGCGGCAGGTGCAGCCGACGCGGCAGGAGCCGCAGCCTTCTTGGCACCCGGACGCTTCGCGCCGGCCGCCATGCCCAGACCCTTCACCGGGGCCGCAGGGGCAGCCGGAGCCTCTGCGGTGCCGGTGCCGCGGCTGCCGCCTTGGCCTCGGCTTCGGCGCGTGCCTCGGCCCGCTTCTCGGATTCCTTTGCCGCCGTGCCCTTCTCAGGCAGCGTGATGCCGCTCTTGTCCAGTGAGTTCAGCAGCAGCTGAGCCACGTCGAGTACTTCGGCCTTCTCGACGTTGCGGGCAGCGGCCACGTCGTCGACACCGTCGGTGATCATCACGCGGCAGAACGGGCAGCCGGTCGCGATGGTCGAGGCGGTGTCCATCGCCTCTTCGGTGCGCTCCACGTTGACGCGCTTGCCGATGTGCTCTTCCATCCACATCCGCGCGCCACCGGCACCACAGCACAGGCCGCGGTCGGCGTGGCGGGGCATTTCCTTCAGCGTCACGCCGGAGGCCTCGACAAGCTCACGCGGAGCCTCGTAGACCTTGTTGTGACGGCCCAGGAAGCACGGGTCGTGGTAGGTGACCTCGGGGCCACCGGTGGACTTGACCGGCACCAGCTTCTTGTCCCGGACCAGGCGGTTCAGCAGCTGCGTGTGGTGCACCACGGTGTAGTTGGCACCCAGCTGCGGGTACTCGCGGCCGATCGTGTTGAAGCAGTGCGGGCAGGTCACGATGATCTTGCGGTCGACCGTCTCGACACCCTCGAACAGCTCGTTGATGGTCTCGACGTTCTGCGCGGCCAGCTGCTGGAACAGGAACTCGTTGCCGGAGCGGCGAGCCGAGTCGCCGGTACAGGTCTCACCGGTGCCCAGGACCAGGAACTTCACACCCGAGGCGGCCAGCAGCTCGGCGACGGCCTTGGTGGTCTTCTTGGCGCGGTCCTCGTAGGCGCCGGCGCAACCGACCCAGAACAGGTACTCGAAGCCGTCGAAGCTCTCGACATCCTCGCCGTAGACCGGGACGTCGAAGTCGACCTCGTCGATCCAGTTGGTGCGGTCCTTGGCGTTCTGGCCCCAGGGGTTGCCCTTGGTCTCCAGGTTCTTGAACAGCACGCCGAGCTCACCGGGGAACTCCGACTCGACCATGACCTGGTAGCGGCGCATGTCGACGATGTGGTCGATGTGCTCGATGTCGACGGGGCACTGCTCGACGCAGGCACCACAGTTGGTGCAGGACCAGAGCACGTCGGGGTCGATGACGCCCCCCTGCTCAGCCGTGCCGACCAGCGGGCGCAGCGCCTGCTCGGGGCCCGAACCTTCGATGCGGGCGAAGCCGTCCTCGGGCACACCGTGGCCGTGCAGGCTGTCGCCCAGCTTGGCGAAGTCGACCGAGCCCTCTTCGGGCATCGGCTTGCCCTCGATGATGTACGGGGCCTTGGCGAACAGATGGTCGCGCAGGTTCATGATCACGAGCTTGGGAGACAGCGGCTTGCCGGTGTTCCAGGCCGGGCACTGCGACTGGCAGCGACCACACTCGGTGCAGGTCGCCATGTCGAGGTTGCCCTTCCAGGTGAAGTCCTCGATACGGCCTTTACCGAACACCGCGTCCTCGGCGGGATCCTCGAAGTCGATCTTGTCGCCCTTGTATTCCATCGGCAGCAGGGGGCCGAGGCCGTCGGGCAGGCGCTTGAAGGTGACGTTGATCGGGGCCAGGCCGATGTGCAGGTGCTTGGAGTGCAGCACGATCAGCAGGAAGGCCAGCATGACGCCGAGGTGGGCCAGCAGTGCGATGGACTCCAGCCACACGTTGGCGGTGTGACCCAGCGGAGCCAGCAACGCGGCCATGCCATCGGAGAAGAAGGCACCCGACTGGTACGGGAAGTCCTCTTCCAGCACGTTGACCGCGGCACCACGGAACACCGCGTAGGTCGCGATGACCAGGAAGATCATGATCAGAATCGTCCAGGCGCCACCGTTGTGCGAGCCGTAGAAGCGGGATTCCCGGCCCAGCTGCTCGGGGTTCTTGCGGATGCGGATGATCGCGAAGACGATGATGCCGGCCAGCACGGCGACGGCGAAGAAGTCCTGGAGGAAGCCAAGGATCGCCCAGCGGCCGACGAGCGGGATGTGGAACTCGGGGTCGAACAGCACGCCGTAGGCCTCGAGGTACACCGTCGCCAGGACGAAGAAGCCCCACATGGTGAAGAAGTGCGCGATGCCGGGGATCGACCATTTCAGGAGCTTCGACTGGGCGAAGACTTCCTTGTTCTGGTTCAGGAAGCGCTGAACCAGATGGTCCTTACGGCCGCGCTCGTCGCCGACCTTTTGGCCCGAGCTGATCAGCTTCGTGAGCCACAGCACGCGCTTGGCGGCGAACGCCAGAACGACGAGCGTGGCGAGCAGACCGAGAATCAGCCGCGACACCGCAAGGGTGTGTTCGAGACTCTCCACAGAAACGCCTCCATTCGCGAGTTACTCGCGGGTAACTTGGACATAGTTACCCGTCGGTAACTTAGCTTCCTTCAGCTCATAGTGACATTTCGGTGTTTCTCACCGCTACCGAGGCTTACCTAACTTTGAGGCCACTGTGGTATAGCTCTCAGCCCTGTGGTGTCAGCATCGCCCGCAACATCGACAGCATTTCCGTCCGGGACTCGGCTCCGAGGCGGCGACGAATCCGGGCGACATGATGTTCCACCGTCTTCGCCGAGATGAACAACTGGCTGCCGATATCGCGGTAGGGCATCCCGAGCAGTAGCAGTTCGGCGACCTCGCGTTCGCGGTCGGACAACTTGGTCGACGACGGGGCCGGAGCTGTCTGTGTCGGGGCGCCGACCGGCGCTGCCGGTGAAGCGACCTCGACCTCCTCGACCGCACTGGTCTGTTTGAGATCGCGGGCCAGTTGCAGCATGGCCTGCGATACCCGGGCGTCGGGGGTCTGCAGTGCGGCCTGACTGGCCAGCCGGGTGCCATCCCAGGTCAGGCCGAACTGGGACAGGGACTTGGCGGCGGCGGTGACCTCGTCGGTATCGACGTGGTTGGCCAATACCCGCAGCCAGGTGCGACCGGCGTTGGCCAGGGCCCGGGCGAAGGTGCTCTGCCCGGCCGCGGCCGTGAGCGCCTGACCGTGCGGGGCGACGGCGCCGGGTGAGTTGGCGAGAATCCCGGCGTGGACGCCGGCCCAGTGCAGGGGCACCGACCACAACACCGGGTTGCCGAGCCGGGTGAGCAGATCCCACGCCTCGGCCAGGGCGTGTTCCAGTCGGTCGACCTGACGCATACGGGCACCGGCGACCCATAGTTCGCCCAGCGGCAGCAGGGAGAAGAGGTCGATCGAGTACTCGGCGAGCACCTCCACCGCGGCGTACCAATACTTCTGAACCGCGCCGCTGTCCCCGCTGCGCCGGGCGATCGCGGTCCGCAGGGCCGCCGCCCACAAGGCATCACGCCGGTGCAGATCCTCACCCGATTCGGCGGCCGAGGCGTCGGCACCGGCCGCGGCGAGCTGGCCGTCCTGCATCTTCACCCAGCCCAACAGCAGGCGGTGCCGAGCCGCGCTGAACACTTCGTCGCCCGAGCCGTCGGTCCCGCCGGCTCGTACGGCCCGGCTGATCACGCTGCGCGCGCGGACCGAGTCGCCGCCGTGGAGGGCCGCCAGCGTCACCAGCGCCGCCGGGGTATCGGGTGCGACGCCACCGGCCTGATATTCGGCGGTGACGGCCTGGCCCAACCGGGCCACGGTCACGGCGAACGGCTGATCGAGCGACAGCACCAAACCTTCGGCCAGGCTTCGGGCGGCGCGTGCCGTCGAGGTTGGTGGCCCGGCTGCTTCGGAACTCGACGACGCCCGCGCGGCCTCGCCGTCCCCGGCTGCCAGAAAAGCTGTCGTGCTCGCCGAACTTGTCAATACGTCGGGGTAGGGACCGAGCCAACGGAACAGATCAGCGGCTTGAGCGGCGCTGCCGTCGTGCATGGCGACGCTGGCCGCGATCCGCACCGCGGTGGCCCGTTCAGCCGGGTCGTCGGAACCGAGCAACTCATCGGACATCCGGGCCGCCGTGGTGCAGTCGCCGGCCAGTGCCAGCGCATCGGCCAGCCGGGTACTCACCGCCGCCGCGCCCGCGGCCGCGCCGGGCGTGCGCGATTGTGCGCCGCGTGCTCGGCGAGCGCCTCGGCCAGGCGATCATCACGCAGTCCATGCTCGGCCAGCCGCACCGCGAGGTCGGCCGACAACGTCGACAGCTCGAGTTGTGAAGCGAGAAGAGAGGTTTCGATTTCATGGTGGCGGGCGGCGCCGGCGATCTGGGCGAGTGACTCGTGAACCGTCCGCACGAAGCGCCGGTCATGTGACGGCTCCACCAACCCGCCGGCCCGGGCCCGGTCCACCAGGTCTGACGCTTCGGCACCGGACAAGCGCAGGGCCGCCGCCACGTCGTCGGGACCGAGATCATGGCTCAGCGACAGGATCAGCAGCGCGTCGCGGGTGTCGTCGTCAACCCGGCGCAGCCGTTGCAGCAGCGCGAACCGGGCCGCCTCCGCCGGTGCCTCGGCCGCCGCTGCCGCCGCCATCAGAAACGGCAGCCCGGCCGTCGCGGCCAGCACCGACCTGACGGTTTCGTGCGTTGCCGGGGTGCCCAGCGCCGTGCTCAGAACCTGTCCGACCTCAGCTGCCGTCAGCGGCCCCAGCCGTACCACCGGATTCTCTCGCGCCAGGGCGGTGGCCAACGTGTGCAGGGCCTGGCGGTGTGTCAGTGGCTCGGCCGCCACCACAACAGTCGCCGACAGATCAGCGACTTTCTCTGTGAGACTGTCGATTTCACTGTCGCCGAGGAGATGGGCATCGTCGACGACGAAAGCGGACTCGGGTGCGTCACCAGGTCGGGGTGCCCGAGTGAGCACGACGCGGCCGGCGTCGCGCAGCGCGCCGCGGATCTCGGCGAGCACCGTGCTCTTCCCGCTGCCGACGCCGCCGGAGACCAGCAGCTTGGCCGGTGCGTCCGGGTTGGCGAGCACCGCATCGATCACCGACCGGGCGGCCGACGGAAGCTCCGGAACGGGCTCCGGTGCGGTCATCAGTGCCCGCCTAGGCGCCGCCGTCGCCCTCCGCCGCCGCAGTGGTCGTGACCGGCGGCTGGGTGGTGGTCGGCGGCTTTGTCGTTGTCGGCGGCTGCGTGGTCGTCGTCGGAGGTTGCGTCGTGGTGGTCGTGGTGCGGGTGGTCGTTGTTGTCGTCGGCGTTGTTGTCGTCGTGGTGGTCGTCGTTGTGGTCGGGCTGGTCGTCGTGGTGGTTTCCGGCGGTGGGGTCGTCGTTTCCGGCGGCGGAGGTGGTGGTACCACGACCGTGGTGGTCTTGACTCCGTCCGGCCCCTCGGTCACGGTCGTGACCGGCTCAGGCGGCGGCGCCTCCATCGAATAGGTGGTGCTGGTCTCGGTGACCGGCGTCGAATCCCCTTCGGAACTGGTCAAAGTCACCGCGAGGCCACCGGCGGCCAGCAGCGCGGCCGCGGCTGCCGCCCCGAACAGGATCGGCGGCCGTTTGTACCAGGGGAGCGGCGCCGGTCCGGCGTCGAACATCTCCTCGTCGTGGCTGAACTCGACGGACGGTCGCGCCGCCGTATTGCCCGCGGGCGTCTCGTACTCACCGCCCGCATACGGCACCGGCTCATTACCGGGTGCGTCGTCCTGCGACCAGGCCAGTGCGCCGAAGTTCCCGGTACCGGCTGCTGGCGCTTGGCTTGTCGGGGCCATGCCGGTCGGAGCGTCGGCGCCGGTGACCTCGGGAGCCAAACCCGTCGGAGCGTCGGCGGCAGCCACCGCGGGGGCCATGCCCGTCGGTGCACCCGCGTCGATGACCCGCTCGGCGACCAGCGCGGCCCCCGCAGCCACATCGAACTGCGGGTGGGCCGTCGTTGCGACCGGTGCGCGAAGGCGCTCCGAAAGCCGCTGGGTGACAAGGGGTATCGCCGCACCACCGCCGACGGTGGCCACCACGTTCACGCTCGACAACGCAATGTTGCTGCGCTGCAATGTGTCTTCGATGGCGTCCAGCAGGCCTGCCAGCGGCGCGGACATGAGCTGGTCGAGTTCGGGCCGGGTTACCCGGACATCGGAATTGAATCCCGGCAGTTCGGTGTGAACCACCGTGGCGGTCTCGGCCGACAGCCGCTCCTTGGCCTGCCGGCATTCCGCCCGCAGCCGTGCCAACGAGCCGACCGCGGCGGTGCCCGCCGGATCGGTGTCGTTGGCCGCGGCGACTCCGCTGAGCACGTGGTTGAGCAGGGCCTGGTCGATCAGGTCGCCGGAGAAATCGGGATAGCGCACGGTCGGACCGAGCGTGGCGAACGCCGCGCCGGCGTCGGCCAGCGTCACGCTGGTGCCGCTGCCGCCGAAATCGCACAACACCACGACACCTTCGGTGGGCAACCCCGGATCGGCCTGCAGGGCGGCCAGAGCGGTCAGGGAATCCGGCACCAGGCCCGGTGGTGTACCGCCCGGAGCCAGTCCGGGATAGCGAGGCAGGACGCCGCGCAATGCGTTGACGGTGCTCGGACCCCAGTGCGCCGGGACCGCGATCACCACCGGCGTACCGCCACCGGCGAGGCGCGCCATCGCGGCCAGCGCCTCGCCCAGCACCAGCTCGCCCCGGTGTTGGGAGCCGTCGGCGGCGACCAGCGGCACCGGATCGCCCACCCGCTCCACGAAGCCGGCCAGTGGCAGTCCGCTGCCGGTGTAGTCGCCCACATCGGGGGCACGGTCGTTGTGCAGGGTGAGGATCGATCGGCGGATTACCGGTTGGCGACCTTCGCGGGCTGCCACCAGGTTGGTCATCCCGATCGACAACCCCAGTGAGTCGGTCATCAGGCGTCACTCCTGTTGTCTCGGCCGACCCTCACCCTAACCGTTGGAACCCCGACGGCCCGTGATTGAACCCCTAGTGGCGTGAATCCCCTAACGCTCGCCCCCCTAATGGGTCGCGGGCAGGGGTGGGTTCGGCACCGATCCCAGGGACCTCGCAGCTGGCTAGCATTCAAATCGAACCGTTGAGGAGGTGGAGCATGGCGAACACATTGCTGGACTTTGTGATGTCGCTGGTACGCGACCCCGACGCCGCTGCCCACTATGCCGCTGACCCGGCACAGGCGATCGCCGATGCCAATCTGACCGATGTGACCAGCACGGACGTCAACAATCTGATCCCGGTGGTCTCGGAGTCGCTGTCGATGACCGGTGCCAACGGCGGGCTCGGTGACCTCGGCGCCGCCGATGCGGGCGGCAACGTGTGGGCCAGTGGGGCCGCTACTGCGGCGTTCGATGCCTTCGGCGATCACGTGCCGCTCGACACCCCCAACGACGCCTGGGACGCGGCGGCCGGCCACGTCATCGATCAGTCGGGCTCCGTGGACCAGTTGGTGGCGTCCGGGTCCGCGATCGACGACATCGGGCCGCTCAGCCAGCCGCTCGACGACCTTTCGCTGCAGGTCAACGATGCCGTCTTCGATGACGCGACGATTGTCGACCCGGCCCCGGCCGAAGATTGGGCCCAGCCGATCGTTGACGACCAGCACCACACCGACGGTGCCGGCGGATTCGACATCTTCGACTGATCTGGCTCAACCCTCAGTAAGCGCACGACCCCTTTGGGGCGTGCGCTTACTGCGTTTTACCTGCGATAACGTCAATAGATGCGGGGCTACCCACGCCCGCCCCTAGATATCCCCTATCCCCCTATTGGGGCATCCCCCTGCAGCCCGAGTAGGGGCAGTGCGGGGAGGGGAACCGACCCCGTTTCCGGGGCTGCGGCGCACCCATAACGTTGTCTCCAGATCGCCGGAGAGCCCGGCGGGGGACTTCCGAAAAGACTTCCCACAACAACCGAAAGGGTTGGACCAATGGCAATCTCTCTGATCGACTTCATCCTCGACCTGTTCCGCAGCCCGGCCTCGGCCGCGTCGTTCATCGCCGACCCGGACGGCAGCCTGCGTGACGCCGGCCTGCCCAACGTGACCGCGGCCCAGCTGCACGCCGTTGCGGCCACCGCGGCTCCGGCCGGCGTCCTGCTCGGTGGCGGCAACCCGGTGGTGGGCCTGCAGCGTGCGGTCGCCGACCACCACAGCATCCCGGCCCAGTTCGGCAACCAGGTCGCCTCGCCGTTCTCCCCGCAGACGCAGGTGGCCAGCAACAACGACACCGAGTGGGCCAGCCACAACAACGTGCCGGTGATGAGCCCCAACCAGGACGCCGGCGCCAACGCCCAGCAGGGTGCGTTCAACTTGGGCTTCGGTGACATCACCCTCGGTGACAAGAGCACCAACACCGCCACCAACGGCGGCGTGGTGGTCGACGGTGACAACGACGGCGACATCGTCAGCGGTGACGGCGCCGTGCTCGGTGACGGCAACACCACCAACAACGGCGACATCTGGGCCGGCGCAGGCTCCAACGTCGCCGTCGGCAAGGACAACGACATCGAGGACAACTCGCAGACTGCCGGTGGCGACCTGATCTCCGGCAATGACGGTCCGGTCATCAGTGACGTCGACATGAGCGGCGGCCACGGTGGCGGCGCATCCGGCGGCGACAGCCTGATCGGTATCGGCAGCGGCGGTGCGTCCGGCGGCGACGGCGGCAACGCCGGCTCGATCATCCTCACCGACGCCTCGACCACGGCGGTCGGCGGCAACCAGGTTGACGGTGACTACGGCAGCCGCAACACCCAGGACAACTCGGTGAGCACCTCGGTGCAGACCGAGACGCACTCCAGCGTGGAGGACAACTCCTCGTCCTACTCGTCGAACATCGCCTCGGGCAACGAGACTGCGTTCGGTTCGGGCAACGAGACCAACACCGCGCTCGCGTCGGGCAACAGCTACGACAGCAGCTCGGCGCTGGGCTCGGGTAACAGCTACGACTCGCACTCGCAGTCCCACACCGACGTCGCATCGCACAACGCGACCGACACCGGGTTCGACGCCTTCTGATCCGATCCACAAGGGGCGGGGGCCATCCGTACGCGGGTGGTCCCCGCCCTATTGGCGCGCCTACGGTTGAGCGGGGCAGGAAGGAACTTCGATGACGCAACCCAACGGGACCGGCGGGCCGGCCAGGCCGGTCAAGGTGATCGTCGAACTCATCGACCACACCAGCACGATCGCCGCCACCTACGACCGCGGCGACCTCGTGGAGCGGCTGCGGGTGGCGAAGGTGCGCATCAGCGACCCGCAGATCCGCGTGGTCATCGCCGGGCAGCTCAAGCAGGGCAAGAGTCAGCTGCTCAACTCGCTGCTGAACATCCCGGTGGCCCGCGTCGGCGATGACGAGTCCACCGTGCTGGCCACCGTGGTGTCCTACGGCGAGCAGCCGTCGGCGCGGCTGGTGGTGGCCCGGCCCGACGGGGCCGAACCAGAACTGATCGAGATCCCGCCGTCGGAGGTGACCAACGACCTGCGACGCGCGCCGCAGGCCGGTGGCCGCGAGGTGTTGCGCGTGGAGGTGACCGCACCCAGCCCACTGCTCAAGGGCGGGCTGGCGTTCGTCGACACCCCTGGCGTCGGCGGCCTTGGGCAGCCGCACCTTTCGGCGACCCTGGGCCTGCTGCCCGACGCCGATGCCCTGCTCATGGTCAGCGACACCAGTCAGGAATTCACCGAACCGGAAATGACCTTCATCCGCCAGGCGATCGAAATCTGCCCGGTGGCAACCATTGTCGCGACCAAGACTGACCTGTACCCGCGTTGGCGGGAGATCGTCGGCGCCAACATCGGCCACCTGCAGCGGGCCGGGCTCGATGTCCCGGTGACCGCGGTGTCGTCCGTGCTGCGCAGCCACGCGATCCAGCTCAACGACAAGGAACTCAACGAGGAATCGAACTTTCCGGCCATCGTGAAGTTCCTGTCCGACCGGGTGCTGACGCGCGAGACCGACCGTATCCGTGACCAGGTGGTGGCTGAAGTCCATTCGGCGGCAGAGCATCTGCTGCTCGCGGTGAATTCCGAGCTGTCTGCCTTCAACGATCCTGGTGAGCGCGAACGGCTGACCGCCGACCTGGAGCGGCGCAAGCAGGAAGCCCAGGACGCGCTGCAACAGACCGCCCTGTGGCAGCAGGTGCTCAACGACGGCATCGCCGACCTGACCGCCGACGTCGACCACGATCTGCGAAATCGCTTCCGCAACATCACCACCCACGCCGAGAAGGTGATCGACTCCGGAGACCCCACCCTGCACTGGGCCGAGATCGGCTCGGAGCTCGAGGAGGCGGTCGCCACCGCTGTCGGCGACAACTTCGTGTGGGCCTACCAGCGCGCCGAGGCACTGGCCGCCGAGGTGGCCCGCACCTTCACCGAGGCCGGCCTGGAGGCGGTGCAGCTGCCCCAGATCGACGCCAGGGACATGGGCGCCGGCTTCGGTGAGATGAAATCGCTGGCCAGGTTGGAGGCCAAGCCGATCAAGGCCGGGCACAAGGTCATCACTGGTATGCGTGGCTCTTACGGTGGTGTGCTGATGTTCGGCATGCTCACCTCATTCGCCGGGCTGGGCATGTTCAACCCGCTGTCCCTGGGTGCCGGCCTGGTGCTCGGCCGCAAGGCCTACAAGGAGGACATGGAGAACCGCATGCTCCGGGTCCGCAGTGAGGCCAAGACCAACATGCGCAGGTTCATCGACGACGTCGCCTTCGTCGTCGGCAAGGAATCGCGGGACCGGCTCAAGGGCATCCAGCGCCAGCTGCGCGATCACTATCGCGACATCGCCAACCAGACCACCCGCTCGCTCAACGAATCGCTGCAGGCCACGCTCGCCGCGGCCAAGACCGAGGAGACCGAGCGCAACGCCCGCGTCCGGGAACTGGAACGCCAGAAGAACATCCTGACCCAGGTCGTCGACCACGCCCAGAACCTGGCCGCGGCGGGCAACTAAGCTCCAAGAGCTAGTTTTCGAATGAACACCCGGTTGATTTCCGGGTCGGAAGAGGTGGATTCCGCAGCGTGAGCACGGCCGATCAGGTGCGCTCGATTCTGGGCGGCACCATCAAGGCGTACCGGGGTGACCCGGTCTACCGGAATCGGCCCGACGTGCACAACGAGCTCGACCGCATCGGGCGCCGGCTCAACCAGCCGATCCGTATCGCGTTGGCCGGCACGCTCAAGGCGGGCAAGTCGACGCTCGTCAATGCGCTGGTCGGGGAGGACATCGCGCCCACCGACGCCACCGAGGCGACCCGCATCGTCACCTGGTTCCGGCACGGGCCCACCCCGAAGGTGACTGCCAACCACCGCGGCGGGCGGCGTGCCAATGTGCCGATCGCGCGGGACCCGCACGACCGGGGCCTGACCTTCAGCTTCGCCGGGCTCAACCCCGACGACGTGGTGGACCTCGATGTCGAGTGGCCGGCCGCCGAACTCGTCGACACCACGATCATCGACACCCCGGGAACGTCATCGCTGTCGCGGGACGTCTCCCTGCGAACCCACCGGCTACTCGTGCCCGAGGACGGGGTGCCCCGCGTCGACGCGGTGGTGTTCCTGCTGCGCACCCTCAACGCCGCCGACATCGCACTGCTCAAGCAGATCGGTGAGCTGGTCGGCGGATCTTCGGGCGCGCTCGGCGTGATCGGAGTGGCCTCACGGGCCGACGAGATCGGAGCCGGCCGCATCGACGCGATGATGTCGGCCAAAGACGTGGCCAAGCGGTTCACCGAAGAGATGGACAAGACCGGGATCTGCCAGGCCGTCGTCCCGGTGTCCGGATTGCTCGCCCTGACCGCACGCACGCTGCGGCAGAGCGAGTTCGTCGCCCTGCAGAAGCTGGCCGGCGTCGAGCCGGCCGAACTGACGAAGGCCATGCTGAGCGTGGACCGCTTCGTGCGGGAGGACAGCGCGCTGCCCGTGGACGCGTCCACCCGCGCGGCGCTGCTGGACCGGTTCGGCATGTTCGGTATCCGGATCTCGATCGCGGTGATCCACGCCGGGGTGTCCGACTCTGTGGCGCTTGCCGATGAACTGCTGGAACGCAGCGGCCTGATCGCCCTGCGCGATGTGATCGACCAGCAGTTCGCGCAACGATCGGAGCTGCTCAAGGCGCACACGGCGCTGCTGTCATTGCGACAGTTCGTGCAGGCCAACCCGATCTACGCGACGCCCTACATCCTTGCCGACATCGACCCGCTGCTGGCCGACACGCATGCCTTCGAGGAACTGCGGCTGCTCAGCCTGTTGCGCTCGCGCCCCACGACGCTGAACGAGGACGAGATGGCCTCGCTGCGCCGCATCATCGGTGGGTCGGGCACCGACGCGGCCAGCCGGCTCGGACTGCAACCCGATGCCCCGTTCGACGGGCCCCGCTCGGCCTTCGCCGCGGCCCAGCGCTGGCGGCGGCGCGCCGATCATCCGCTCAACGACCCGTTCACCACCCGGGCCTGCCGGGCCGCGGTGCGCAGTGCCGAGGCGCTGGTCGCCGAGTATTCGTCGCGCCACTAACGAATCAGGGCTCTCCGTCGACATACAGGTATGCGTGATTGCCTGGGGTTGTCCGTGGGGGCGACCAATCTGGTGGCGATCGCCGATTATGCGCCGCTGGTGCGGCCGGCGGTGTTCGCGCTCGGTGGCGGCCCGGTCATCGACGGATTCGTCGAGCGGGTCGGCGACCCGATCCCGCTGGTCGCCGCCGACGGCTCGACACACCGCGCCGAACATCTGTTGGCCGGTGCGGTCGAGGCGCTGACCCGTGAGTCCAGCCCGGCACATCGTCCCGACGTCTCGGTGGTGACGGTGCCGGCGCATTGGAGCTCGGCGGCCTTCGATTCTGTGCGGCGCACGATGCCCGGCGTCCGAGTGGTTCCCGATTCCGTCGCCGCGCTCACGGCCATCCAGTCGCATCCCGGTCTGCCGGCCCGCGGCGTCGTCGCCCTGTGCGACTTCGGCGGTTCCGGCACCAGCCTGACCCTGGCCGACGCTTCGGCAGGGTTTGCGACCATCGGGCAGACGGTGCGTTACCAGGAATTCTCCGGCGATTTGATCGACCAGGAAGTGCTGAGGCACGTCCTGAACGCTCTGGATGCCGAACCGGCGGGCACGGCGGCGGTGACCACGCTGGCGCACCTGCGCGACCAGTGCCGGGCCGCCAAGGAACGGCTGAGCGATGAGGGCGCCACCAGCCTGGCCGGTCCCAACGGCGCGATCAGGCTCACCCGTCCTGAGCTGGACGCGGTGGTGGACCAGCCACTCGGCGGTGTGATCGAGGCCCTGCTGGACCTTTTGCGGCGCAACGGTATTCACCCGGCACAGCTGGCTGCGCTCGTCACCGTCGGCGGCGGGGCGCGGATACCGTTTGTCACCCAACGGCTTTCCGAGGCTTTCCGTATGCCGGTCACCACGGTGCCGCAATCCCAGGTGATCGCCGCAGTCGGAGCTGCACTGCTGGGTCGCCGCGGGGCCGACGACACCGCGACGCAGGTGGCGTATGCGTCCTCTGCTCCTGTGCTTCCCGTTTCGGGCACCGGCACCGTGGCGGCATCCGCGCTGGCCTGGTCGGTGGAAGATTCGGTGGCCGAGGTCGCCGCGTTCGTCCCGGAGTCGGTGACCGACGAGTCGGCCCGGCCCGAGTTCGTGTTCGCCGAGCCGCCCGTGCCGCCCGCACCTCCGCGGGTGCGCTGGTATCGGCGGGGAGGCGTGGTTGCCTACGCGGGGGTGTTCCTGGCCGTGGTCGGCACGGTCGGCATGGTGCTCTCGGCCCGGGCCGACCGCCTCGACGCCGCGTCTGCCGGGTCCAGTTTGTTGGCGCCGCAGACCGTTCCGGCGGAGTCTCCGTTGGCCCAGACCGCACCCGCACCGCCGACCCGGACCGTGGTGGTGCGGGATCCGTCCTGGCCCGGATCCGGAGCGCCCGCGCAAGCCGCCCCCCGGCCGGCCGGCGCGCCGTGGTTGGTGCAGAGCCGCCAGAGCGCACCGCTGGCCCCGGCTCCGCAGCGGGTGCAGGCACCCCGGCCGCGACCGGCCGCGCCTGCTCCTGCGCCCGCACCTGCGCCTGTTGGGATTCCGCCGATTCCGGTTCCGCCCTTGGTCTTTCCGCCGGTGGCGATCCCGCAATTGCCGATCCCGACGTTCATACCGCCGTCGCCGTCGCCGAGTCCGTCACCTTCGCCGTCGCCGTCGCCGAGTCCGTCGCCGTCACCTTCGCCTAGCCCGTCGCCCACGCCTGAGCCGACTGCGACGCCTGAGCCGACGGCGACCGCTACGCCCACACCGACGCCTGAGCCCACGCAGACGCCGGAGCCGACAGTTGAGCCCACTCCCACATCGGCGGCGCCCACACCCTGAGCCACACCTAAACCTAGGATTACTGCTTGATATTGACTGGAATCCTCGGTGTTGACGGCTATGCGGCCCGGTCGAGTGGAGTGAACTCGCAGCCCGGCCCACACGGGTGGCCGGTCACCGCGATCCCGTGCCGCTGCAGCACCTGAGCGATCTTGCCCGCGGTCTGGCAAGGCCGGTCGAAGACCTGCCCGTAGGAGAGCCTGACTGTCGAACGGCCGTCGACGGCAGCGTCGAGGTCTCGCTCGAAATCGGCATCACGCCTGGTCGCGGAATCGTGATAGACCTGGCCATCGAGTTCGACGATGAGCTGGTCGCCGTACTCGGCATCGCGGTAGCAGACGCCGACGGATGACGCGGCCCGCTTCTGTCTGACGGCCCGAGGCAAACCGTGCGGCCGCTCGACGCGAACGAGATAGGCGTGCTCAAGAACAGAGCAGGTGCCGTCGGCGATATCGACCAACACCGCGCGTAACCACCGGCGACGCCGGACCCGTGCGCGAGAATCGATTACCTGCAATAGCCGATGTGCGGTAGTTCGCCGCGATTGGCAGGCGTTGGCCAGGACCGCGATGGCATCGAGTTCGGCCGCGGCGCGGCACGCGACGTCGAGCACAGCTTCGTCGTAACGCATCCGCGGTGGGCTGACGTTCCACAGCACCCGCTCCTGAAGCTTCACAAGGTGGTGAATGCGGACTCCCACCGGTTCAGCCAATATCGCCCGCTGCTGCGCGACTGCGACATGGATGGGCATCGTGTCGGCTCCGAGGGCAGATTCAAAACACAGCGCGGCCGGAGACGCGTAAAGCACTGCGGCCCAAGCGCGTTGTGGCCACGTCAGCGGTCCGGTGTGGTCGACGTACACGCCCGTGTGAACCCGCGCCCACTCATTGCGCCTGAGTAGTCGCCGGATTTCGTGCTCCCGCAGGCCCGCGTCCAAGGCCTGCCGGCGCGAGATCACCCCGTCCTGTTGGCGGAGCACATTGTCAACGTCCACCGACTCGATACTCGTGGACAGCCGTGACGGCAGCCAGACGCATTTCGAGGGCCTGTGGATAACCGGCTACGACGAGCCTGGTTAAGGGTTACCCGCAGGCGGCTGGGTTGTCGTCGTCACGGGCGCAGTGGTGGTTGTCGTCGTCGGCGCCGTAGTCGTGGTGGTTGTCGCGGTGGTGGTTGTGGTCGTCTCTGTGGTTGTGGTGGTGGTTTCCACGACCGTCGTGGTGGTCGGTGCCACGGTCTCGGTGACGGTGTGAGTGGGCGCCGGGACAACCGGGGCCGACGTGACGACCGATGTGGTGGTCGTCGGTGTGGTCGTCGACGTGGTTGTCGTCGACGCTGGGGAATCTGATGAGAACAGCTGCACCAGGGCATAGATCACCAGCGCTGCGATGACTGCGCCCGCCGCGCCCATGCCGATCAGTGCGGCGGGCTTGCGGTACCAGGGAACGGGCTCGGGTTCGGGCGGCGTTGAAGCCTCGGAGTACTCGCCGTAGCTGGGGGCGTACTGGGTGGGCTCGTCGTCGTCGTAATAGTTCGACACGCGCCGATGGTAGGCGGGCTCAGCCGCCCGGCGGCGGATACGGCGGCGGATACAGCGTGCGTGTCACGTTGGTGCGTGGCCGGTGGTACGTCGTCGTGGTGGGGTACTCGTCCTCAGCGCCCGACTCCGTTGTCGTGGTGGTGGTGGTGGTGGTCGTCGTCGTGGTCGAGGAGCCGGAAGTCTCTGAGGACGTCGTGGTCGGGGTCTCTGACTCACCCGGCAGGCCGAACTCGGTGGTCACCGGGAGGCTGCTGCTGGTAGTCCGCGTTGTGGTGGACTTCGAGGTCTTCACCGACGTCGACGTGAAGCTGGGCGGGACGAAATCTATCGGTGCATCCTCGGGCCCGCCGGAGCTGGTGAGCGAGATCGCCGCCCACACGACCAGGCCGATCACCGCGAGAGCGGCCGCGCTCGCCCCCGCTACCGCCGGCGTCGAGTGGTGCCAGGGCGCCTCGGGAGGCTGCCCCTGGTCGTCGTCGTCACCGGTCACGGGCACCGATACTATGCCGGGCTTGGGAGCGGGTCTCGGTCAGCTCAGCTGACGGATGACTTCGCCGGCGAAGAGCTCGAGATGGTCGAGATCGGACTGGTCCAGCAATTGCAGGTAGACCCGCTGTACCCCGGCCTGAAGGAACGGGCCCAACTTGTCGACGATCTCGGCGGGAGTGCCGACCAGCGGCGAGTTGCTGCGCAGCTCGTCTACCTCGCGGTTGATCGTTGCCGCCCGCTTGGCGATCTGTGCTTCGTCGCGGCCCGCACACACCACGAACGCCGCCGAGTAGGTCAGGGAATCTGCCGCGCGACCGGCATCGGCCACGGCCGCGGCCACCCGGGCGAACTGCGTCTTGAGGGTGTCCAGCGGCACGAAAGGCACGTTGAACTCCGCGGCGAACTCAGCGGCCAGCGCCGGGGTGCGCTTGGCACCCATGCCGCCGACGACGATCGGCGGGTGCGGTGTCTGGGTGGGCTTGGGCAGTGCCGGTGAGTCGACGACGGTGTAGTGCTCGCCGGAGAAGTCGAACGTCTCGCCGATGGGGGTATCCCACAGGCCGGTGAGGATCCGCAGCTGCTCTTCGAGCCGGTCGAATCGCTCGCCCAGTGGCGGGAACGGGATGGCATAGGCCTGGTGTTCGGCTTCGAACCAGCCCGCACCGAGGCCTAATTCGACACGGCCACCACTCATTTCATCGACCTGCGCCACCGAGATGGCCAACGGGCCGGGGTGGCGGAAGGTGGCCGAGGTGACCATGGTGCCCAGTCGGATCGTCGAGGTCTCGCGTGCGATGCCGGCCAGCGTCACCCAGGAATCCGTCGGCCCGGGCAGGCCGTCACCGCTCATCGCCAGGTAGTGGTCCGACCTGAAGAACGCCGAGTAGCCGAGGGCCTCGGCGGCGCGGGCCACCGCGAGCTGATCGGAGTAGGTAGCACCTTGCTGGGGTTCGACGAACACACGGAAATCCACGGAAGCCAGCCTATCGGCGATATCAAGTGGGCGGCTGCTGGCCGAGTTCGTCGAACCGGGCGAGCGCGGTGTCGAGGTCGGCTTCCTCGTACATCTCGCAGCGGTTCACCTCGTCGCCGTCGACCGTGAAAAGCACGATCTGTCGCCACTCGGCATCGAAGCCCTCGCGGGAACTCCCGCTCGCCGCTTGGGTGATGACTGCGCCAAGTGTGGTCAGGCGATGCGCTGTCTCGATGTGAATCTTCAGATCCGGCGACAGATCCCAGGAGGCCTGGAGGTAAGGAAGCAAGTCGCCGGGCGCGAAAGCAACCGCGGGCCGGTGGTCGATGTTCACAAAGCCGGGGGTCGCGGGGGGCATCTCGTGCCGGTTCAGCGCGGCGTAGCCAGCGACGATGGCTGACCACACGCGCGCATAGGGGGCCGCTTCGCCGTCCAGGTATCGGGCATCGAGTTCATCGAAAGCTGCGTCGAGGTCGTCGATGTCGAATTGGACGACGACCACAACCCGTTGGTCCCTGTCGATCTCGGCGATACCGAACAACTCGGCATGAAACGCCTCGGGCCCGTGGCCCGAGAAACGGAGATGACGAAGGGCGAGGCAGTTCCCACGGGTCGCGATGACCGTCGATGTTATGGACCTGGCTCCGAGGTCGGCGCCCGTGCGCATGTTTGCGATCATCGCGTCCCGGCCGTGTCGGATGCCGGCGTTCGCAACCCGCCGACGGTCGTCGTCGCGAACGTCCTCGGCCATCACCTCCGCCATTGCTGCCCAATCGCGGGAAGCGAAATAGTCGAATATGCGGTCGTAGACCCGGCTGGCCGCGTTCTCCAATTGCTGCTCGGGCCGGTTGAGTTCATCGAAGCGAGTGAGTGCGGCGTCGAGGTCTGCCTCGTCGAAGACCTCCAAGCTGCTGAGCTGCTCGCCGTCGACGGTGAGGATGACGACATCCCGCCACTCGGCATCGAAGCCCGCGTGCGAGGTGCCTTTCAACACTTGGGTGAACAGCGCTCCTGAGTCCCTCAGCCGATGTGCGGTCTCGATGTAGAGGTTGATGTCCGGCGCGACCTTCCACGTCGCGTGAATGTAGGGGGTAATGTCGCCGGGTTCGAACGCTGTCGCGCGCCGGTGGTCGATGGTTGCCCAGTCCTGCGTCGTCATCAATTGCTCACGCCGGTTGAACGCCGCGACATTCCGCGCGATGACCGCCCACGCGTGTGCGTAGTTCGCGGCTTCGCCGGCGAGATATCGAGTGTCGAGTTCGGCGATCGCGGCGTCGAAGTCGTCGGGGTCGAAAGTGACTGTGGCTGCGATTCGATTGTCGGAGTCGATCTCGATCACGTGCAGGAGTTCGAGGCCGAACTCCTCGGGTGCGCCGCCGCCGAGCGAGAATCGGGCTCGGGCGAGGATGATGCGTTCCCCACGGGTGGCGATTGCAGTTGGAGATTGGGTAGCGCCGAGATCGGCTGCTATCCGGAAGTTCTCGATGAAGGATTCCCGGCCGATCTGCAGGTCGGCGTTGATCACCCGACGACGGTCGTCGAAGCTGATGTCCTCGGTCACCGATTTCGCCATGGCGTCCCAGTCGCGGGCGGCGAATCGCTCCAGAAAGCGGTCGGTCGCTCGGCTTGCCGCGTTCTCCAGCCGATGACCTGGCCGGCTGAGTTCGTCGAAGCGGATGAGCGCCGCTTCGAGGTCGCTCTCATTGAACAGCTCAGAGCGGCAGACGGTATCGCCCGCGACCATCAAGACGTGGAGGTCCCTCCACTCGGCCTCGAAGCCATCTTGTGAGGTCCCAAACGCCACATGGATGACGACGGCCCCGTAATCACACAGGCGGCACACCACTGCGATGTAGATCTTCGTGTCAGGTGAATCTTCCCATGCGGCTTGGATATACCTGACCATGTCGCCGGGCGCGAACGCTGCTGCTGCGTGACGTTTGTCGATGTTCACCCAGTCAGGTGTCGTCGGAGGGATTTCGCGCCGGTTGAACGCGGCGTAGGCGCCCACGACTGCCTTCCACGCCTGCGAGCACGGCGCCGCCTCGCCGGCGAGGTACCGAGCATCTAGTTCAGCGAACGCGGCATCGATGTCCGCGAGGTCGAAATCGACTTTAGCGGTCATCAATCCGTCGGCATTGACCTCGGTGATCTCCAGCGCTTCAACACAGAACTCGTCCGGATCTTCGAACCTGAGGCGGCTGAGACACAAGCGATCACCTCGCAGAGCGAGAGTAGATTTCGAGACTGCGGCTCCCAAAGCCGCGATCGAACGAATGTTGTCGACCGCTGTCGCACGGTCATTGCTCTCACAGCGGAAGCCCTGGCGCCTGTCGTCGAGCTGAGTGTCCTCGGTGAACAACGCACCGATCTCGTCCAGACGACTGTCGCTGAAGAGGGCGATCAGCAGATCGTCGGCCCGAGTCGCGACGTTCTCCGGCGACGGGCGCGGACGTTCGTTCTCGAAGCGCGCGTACAGCGCGTCGAGTTCGGCGAGTGCAGCCACCATGTCGTCCAGGTCGAACCATATCTGCAACGCGAATTGCCCATGTTCGTCGAGGCCCGCGATATGGAGCATCTCATCTTGCGGTGCATCCGAACTCACATCCGCGGTGGCGGATACCATTCGGGTGAGGGCAAGCCGCTCGCCGCGCACCGCCACGGCCGAATGGTGATAGCGAACCATCCCGATCTCCACGAATCGCCTCATATGCTGACACCACTGGGCCGAAGTGACATCGGCCGGCGGGAAGCCGACGATCTTGCGGCGACTTTCGATGCACACCGATGGTGCGAGTAGCTGGACCGCCTCGTCCCAGGCCTCACGATTGACGGCGTCGATCACCTGGCTTCCCAGCCGCAGACAGGTGTTGTCCAGTGTGACGTCCGGCGCCTCCACCTCGGCCGGGGACGTCGGAACCGGCCGTTCGCCGAGCAGGCCTCGCGCCTTTTCCGCAAGGGCCACAGCCCCTTTCTGCTCGTACAACGCGACCGCCCGTTCGGCAGCGGCCTGTGCGCCGGCGGCATCACCAGCGGCGCTCAAGACCGTCGCCAGTGCCAGGCACGCGTCACCGTGGTCGATCAGAGCATCGGTGCGTCCAGCCAGCGCTGCCGCCTCTTCGGCGACACGCCGCGCTCGATCGTGGTCCTCACCCCGCGAAAGCAGCTGTGCGCGAACCGTGCGCCAGGCGATGGCGGCCTTCAAGGCATGCCCCGCGAGCCGCTCACTCTCCGAACACAGTCCTTCAGCCTCAACGTCTCGGTCCAGCAACAGGCAGGCACGCGCCAGTAACGCGGCCACCTCCGCCGTATCGGCATCCAGTCCCATGCGACGGAAACCGTTGTAGGCCAGACGAAGATGCTCCTCGGCTGCAGCGGCGTCATCGAGCACCAACTCGACGATGCCGGCGAAGTGCTCAACTTCGAGAAGCGCATGACGCAATCCCAGTTCGGCGACCGTGCGCCGCGCGGAGTCGATCATCCGCCGGGCGGCAGCGGCCCGGCCCCGGAACGCCTCCAAGACCGCCTGGCAGCGCGTCGACATCGATTCGACCGCAGGCGAATCCGTGGTTATCCGTAGCAGCCGCACCACGTCGAGGCACCGTCCGCCCGCACGCGGCACCGGACTGGGCCCCCACAACGCTGCCAGTGGAGCGCCCGCCAACACCGCGTTGACCAGACGGTGCTCGCGCGCCTGGCGCGCCGCGGTCAGCGCGTTGTCCAGCGCGAGCTCGCAGTCGGCAACCCGCCCGAGGCGGGCAAGGCATCCCGCCCGCACCGTGTGCGCCTTGGCTTCCCCTGCGGCATCGCCCAATTCGGCCAGCGTGACGGCGGCAGCCCGCACCGCGGTTTCGATCTCGTCCAGGCGCTCGGGATCGACGAGCATCGACAGTTGACCGTCAAAGCACGTCGCCCATGCGGCCAGACGAGCTGAATCGCGGGTTCCCTCTTTCAGTTGCGACACCGCACTCGCCGCTGATGACACATCGCCTGCGGCCAGAAGCGCCTCACAGCGTGTCACGAGAAGTTCGACTCGCTGATCGTCGCGGTCGGGCAACTCGTCGTCCAGTTCGTCCAGCGCGTGCAGGGCACGGTCGTAAAGATCGGCGGCACCTTCGTATGCCAGTCGCGCCATGGCCTGGTCGCCGGCGCGACGGCAGTACTCGACGGCCTTGAGTGCGTTTCCCGCCCAAGCGCATTCGAAGTAATGGTGGGCCAGTTCAGCCAGGAGTTCATCGTCGGCGCCTGGCATCGTCTCCAATGTCGCGGCGATCCGCTGGTGCAGCCGCATGCGGCGCACGGAGGCCAGTTCGGCGAGGAGTGATTGCCGGACGATGGCGTGGTTGAATCGGTAGAGTCCACCCGGCTCCTCGATCAGGATGCCGGCCTGGCAAGACTCGTCGAACGCGTCGACGAGATCCTGGCTGACCACTTGCTCGACCAGGTCGAGGGAGAACTGGCTGCCGACCACCGCGGCTGCGGCCAGCGCCTTGTTCGTTTCGGCCGGAAGCCGGGAAAGTCGGCGGCTCACGGCTTCCCGGACTCCTTGTGGCAGAGTGCTCGGGTCCCAGTACCCGCCGCTTTCGTCGACATGGCGCAATGCCTCGATGAGGAAGAACGGGTTGCCGCCGGTGACCGACGCCAACGCGCGCGCCAACTCTTGATCGTCGTAGCCGGCTTCGGCCACGTACGCGGTCACGTCCTCCTCGTCGAGGCCGTTGAGGGCGATGCGGCTGGAGCTGCCATCACGATGAAGATCGGCGAGCATGGCCGCCAGCGGGTGGGACCTGTCGAGGTCGGTACTGCGGTACGTGCCGACGATCTGAACACGGGCGTGCTCGCCGAAGCGCAAAAGGTGGCGCAGGAGAAGGAGGGTGGGCTTGGCCGCCCAATGAAGGTCGTCGAGTACCAGGACGATGGGCACCTCCACCGACGCGATGCCCAGCACCGCGACGACCGCGTCGAACAGGGCATAGCGTTCGGTGTCCGGGTCGCCATGCGGTGATGCGGCGAGGTCGGGGAGCACATCGGTCAAACCGGGAACCAGCGGCAGCAAGGCCTCGACACCGCGCATCCCGCGCAATCGATCGGAACCGATGCAGGGCACGAGCGCGCGCAGGGCTTCCGCGAACGGTTGATATGGCGCACCCAGATCCTCGTCGGAGCGGCCGTACAGCACCACCGCACCCAGATCGTAGGCCTGCCGGGACCATTCGCCGGCCAGGCGGGTCTTGCCCACGCCTGGCTCTCCCGCGATCAGCACGGCACGGGTGCCGGCGATAACTGTCTGGTGCCAGGCGGCGAGAAGGTCTGCGAGCTCACGGCCACGCCCGACGAATGGGCCCGGGCCTGCAAGAACCGCCGGTACTCCTGGCCGATCAATAGGCGAATTGCTTGTCGCCGGTGGACTTTCGGCCGTATCGAGCCGGAGCTCGAAGACGTGCTCGGGTCGTGCCAGGTTCTTCAGCTGGCGCATCCCGAGATCGACGAGGGCGACGTCGTCGGATAACGAGTCGATGACCAGTTCGGCGGTCGCGCCCGAACACAGGATCTGGCCACCTGAGGCCTGTGACCGCAACCGAGCGGCGCGGTTGACGGCGCGGCCGAAGTAGTCGCCATCGCGGAGTTCGGCTTCCCCGGTGTGCAGGGCCACCCGAATGTGCATGGGTTCGGCCAGCGCCCACGGTTCGTGAAAGATCGCGTCCTGTAACTCGATCGCGGCGGCCGCAGCGGCGGATGGGCGGTCGAAAACCGAGAACGTGGCGTCGCCCTCACCACGGGTCTTGATCAGCCTGCCGCCGCGGGATGTGACGACCTGCTCGACCAGCTCGTCGTGCCGGGCGAGCGCCACGGCCATGGCGTCAGCCTGGGCCTCCCAGGCCGCGGTGGACCCTTCGATATCGGTGAGCAGGAATGTGACCGCCCGCGTCACCGACGGAACATGTTGTGCCGCAGGGATGTCGAGTTCCGAATCCTGTGCAACGATCGCGTGCTCGAGCCGCCGCAGGTCCGGCCCCGGGTCGACGCCCAGCTCGTCGGCCAGCAGGGACCGGGCCCGCCGGTACGCCCCGAGGGCCTCACCTTGCCTGCCTGCCCGGTAGAGCGCGAGCATCAACTGGCCCCAGCGTCTCTCGCTCAGCGGTGCATCCGCCACCGCGGCCTCGAGATCACCGATGATCTCGGCGGCACGGCCTGTGGCAAGGAGTGCATCGGCCCGGTCCTCGACCAGCGCGGCGTGGTCCTCGATCCACCGGGTCTTCTCCGATACTCCCCGCTGACCCTCGGGCAGTTCGGGGATTCCCCGCCAGAGGGTTACCGCCGCGTCGAATCGCGCGACGGCGCCGCTGATATCGCCGGCGCTGAAGGCGGTCCGGCCCGCCCGGGCGAGCGACTGATAGCGCGGGGCATCGACCTCGGCCGCACCCAGGCGCCAGCCCGTGCCCTCGGTCAACACGAAACCGTCACCGAGCGCATGCCGCAGACCGGAGATGTGCGTCAACAGGGCCTTGGCGGCGGTGCGGGGTGGGTCGTTGCCCCAGAGCAACTCCATCAGCACGTCGGCCGGTACCACCGAACCACTGTGCAGTCCGAGCATCGTGAGGATGGCGCGCGGCTTCGCGCCCGGTATCGCGACGGGCGCACCGTCCTGTCGGACCTGAAGAGGTCCCAAAACCTCCAGTTCCACCGATGAAAGCGTACTCACGCAGCAATCGTCGGTGGGCCGATTCAAAACCCGGTCAAGAACCGGTAAAGCCGCGGACTACCTGCGGTTCTACAGCCCGCGACGTGCGGCGCGCAGCGCGGCGACGGCGTCGTCATCGCCCTCGAACGTCACTTGGGCGGGCTCTCGGCCGGCGGCGAACATGAGCAGCTCACCCGGCGCCCCGGTGACGGTCACCTCCGGACCGGCACCGACGGTTGCCAGCGTCTTGCCCTCCGGCGTCGTCAGCTTCACCCGGGCCGGGGATCTGCCCATCGCCATCCGAGCCATCCCGGCGATCCCGCGGGACAGCGCGGACACCGTCGCCTCATCGAGATCTCTTGGCTCCCAATTGGGTTGGGCTCGGCGCACATCCTCGTTGTGGATGAACATCTCGGCCACGTTGACCAGCGGGTCCAACACCTTGAAGGGCGAGTACAGCGGCGGTCCCGCGGCGATCTGATCCACCAGCTCGGTCCAGTCGGTGCTTTCGGTGACCTTCTTCTGCACGCGCTCGGTGTAGCCGGCGAGCTGGGGAACGAGGATGCCGGGGGCGGCATCGAGGCGACGTTCCCGCACCACCAGATGGGCAGCCAGGTCTCGGGTCGTCCAGCCCTCACAGAGGGTGGGCGCATCAGGTCCTGCTGCGCGCATGGACTCGACCAGGGCGGCACGTTCGCGCCGAGCGACAGTCATATCCCGACTCTAGAAGCTCTAGAAGGTTTTCACCCCTTCGACAGCGATGGTCATCCCGTGCCCGGTGCTGTCATTGCTGATCCGGGTGCCGTCCTTGCTCGCATCGATGGTCCAGCCCAAGGCGCTGTACCTGCGGTAGTCGAGGGTGACCACCGGTATATCGCCGAGGTTGCCCACTATCCACTTGATCTGTCCGTCCGGGGTGAGTCTGATGCCGTTGGCGTGCTCCCCGTCGATCACCGGTGAATCATCGAACTCCGACTCGCACCCGACATCCTGCTTTGACAGCTGGCAGCGGGTTCGGCCGGATTTGGTCTCGATGAAGACGTACCCGTTCTGCGGCTGCAGCGTTTCGGCGCCGGACGGCGGGACGGTACGGGAGGTGCTGGGCGGAGCCGCGGCGGTGGTGCTCGGCGAGGGTGCCGGGCTGGATCGGGTGGGCCGCGCCGTCGGGAAACTGGGCTCGGTGGGTGATTGTGGGCTGGTGCTGGGGGTGCCGTCGATGCTCGATTCGCAGCCGGACAGCACGGAACCGGCGACCAGTAGGGCGGCCAGGGCTTGCCACGCCTTCACCGCGCCAAGGCTACGCATCGCGCAGGGGCGCACCGGGTCATGACGCGCCGAACAGCCCTGCGTAGCCGTCAGACAGGGCGCGCAACTGCCCGGCTCCGTCGCCGTGGAACGACGCGCCGTGCATGATTGCCAAGGTGGCCGGATTCAGCTCGGCGAGCCCGGCCAGCGTCGGCGCCAGATTCGTGGTCAGGCCGGTGGCGTGGAACAGCCCCTCGGCTGCCAATGCCGGTGCCACACAATCCGACTCGGTCAGCGGCGGGCATTGCCCGGTATGGGTGAACAGGTCGCCGGCCAGCAACGTCGAGGTGGCCTCGTCGAACCACAGCCCGGCTTCCCAGTTGTGCGGCACATGTGGGGTGGCGATGAAGCGCAGACGGTGGCCACCGATGTCGTGCACGCCGCCCATGGGTGCTTCGACCGGCGGCCGGTCACACATGTCGGTCAGCGACAACATGATGGCCAGCGGGCCGTGGATCACTTCGGCATGAGGTGCGGCCGCCAGGAACTGGTTGACCGCTCCGCACTCGTCGGCCTCCAGGTGGCCGAATGAGATCCAGCGCAGCCGGGTCAGCGGCAGGACGCGCCCGATGGCCGCCGAGACCTGTGCGAACAGGAACCGGTGACCGGTATGGAACAGGAACGGCTCGTCGCCGGTGAGCAGGAATTGGTTGAACGTGAAGCCGTGCTCGGTGATCCCCGGTATCCAGGTGGACAGCCGGTAGATGTCCGGGGCGATCTCGTCGACGCGGGTTTCCAGGTCGGAGGCCATGGCTCCATGGTGCGCCCAGGGGAACGCGGCGTCTTGGGGTTTTCCCAGCTGCCTTACCTACAGTCGTCGCGTGCTCGGCAAAGCCCTCGACGCGTTTCTGGACTCCCCGCTGTCCGGAATCCTGCCGTGGGCGCTGATGGCCATCCTGGCCGGTCCGGGCCGGTACGAGATCGCGGTGATGAGTGCGCTCGGCATCTCGCTGCTCATTCTCGGCCTGACCTGGCGTCGCCACATCCCGGTGCACGTGCTTGAGGTACTGGGGGTGGCCTACTTCGTGGTGCTGGCCGCCGTGGGGCTGGTGGCGACCAGCGGCCAGAAAGCGTGGCTGGAGATGTGGTCGGGGGAGGTCACGAACGCCTCGCTGGCGTTGTTCGCCCTGGTCAGCCTGCTGATTGGCCGGCCTTACACGACGGCGTATGCGCGCGATGTCATTCCGCCGGACCGTTGGGACACGCCGCTGTTCAAGCGCACCAACGTGGTGGTGACGGCGGTGTGGGCGGCGGCCTTCGGCTTCTCGGCGTCGGTCGGCTTCCTCGGCGATGTGGTCTACGGCAGCACTGACAACTTCTGGACCGGCTGGATCCTGCAACTGGGCGCACTGTTCTTCGCCGTGGCCGTCACCGAGTTCTATCCCGAATACGCCCGCGCCAAGGACGCCGCGCACGCGCGCCACCCGGTGCCGTCGTGGTCACAGGTGTTCGAGTGGCTGCCACCGTTCGTGCTGGCCACCGGTGTCGCCGGTTGGCTGTTGGCGACGGTCAGCAGCGGGGTGGCGTCCGATCTGGTGGTGATCGGCGCGTTCGGGACGGCACTGCTACGGCTGCGCGATCATAGGGCGCGGTCGTCATGACCGGCCGGCTTCCGGCAGGAACTGGTTGTCCAGGAACTTCGCGTAATCGGGCAGCTGCGTGGCCGGGTCGATGGACTTCTGGGTTTTGGCCCACGCGCCGAGTTCGGCCAGCTTGTCCGCCAGGTCCGGCTTCAGCTGGAGGGTGAAGTCGAACTCGCCGAGCACGGTGTCCAGCAGTTGGGGGTCCAGCTGGGTGGCCTTGGCGACGGCGTCGGTGGCGGCCTTGTCGTGCTGGGCCAGCGCGGTGCCGGCGTCATCGAGTGCGGCGAGGAAGGCGCTGATCGCCTTGCCCTTGGTCGTGACGGCCGGTTCGGTGGCGACGAACAGGCTGTGCTGGTTGTAGGTGCCGCCGGACAGCGTCACCGCGTCGTCGCCGAGGGACTTTATCGTCTGCGCCTGGTACGGCTGGAAGATCGACACCGCGTCGACATTGTGCTGGGTGGCGGCGGTGACGATCGCCGACGGGGCGACCTGCACCAGCTCGGCCTTGATGTTGTTCTGCGCCAGCGCGTTCGAGACGTAGTATGCCGCGCTGGTGCCCAGTGGGGTGCCGATCGACTTGCCGGCCAGGTCCGCGACGGTGTTGATGCCGGCGCTGCGGCGGGCGACGATGCGTGAGCCTTCCCATCGGGAGCCGTCGGCGATCACCCGCAGGGTGGGGGTGCGGGTCAGTGCGGCGGAGGTCGGCACATCGGCGGCGGTGGTGATGTCGACCTGGCCGGCGGCTGCGGCTTGCAATGCCTCCACACCGGATTGGAAGTTCACCACCTTGACGTCCACGTCGTGCTTGTCGAACAGGCCGGTGTCGGCCGCGACGGGGATCTGTGCCCAGGACGGGTCGACGACGAAACCGACGGTGAGTTGGTCGGCGTTCGCGGTGCCCGAGTCCGAGCAGGCGGTGCCGGTCACAGCAAGGGCGGCAACGGCAACGGCAGCGGCGGCGATGCGCCGAAGAGGGGTCTTCACGGATGGATTCCTTTGCGGGGGTGGAGGGTCAGTGCACGACGTGGTCGATGCCCAGCTGGTGGTGCAGGGTCTTGCGGATCTCGCTGTAGCCGGGCTGGTCTGCCAGCGCGTCGGCCGGCCGGGGTCGGCTCAGCGGGTTGGTGATCTGGTCGACGATCTGGCCGTCGCGCAGCACGCTGACGGTGTCGGCGAGCCGGATCGCCTCGTCGATGTCATGGGTGACAAAGACGATCGTGCGGTTCAACCGCGTCCACAGATCGATCAGCAGATCCTGCATGCGCAGGCGGGTCAATGCGTCCAGCGCCGCGAACGGTTCGTCCATCAGCATCACGGCCGGTTCTCCGGCCAGCACGCGGGCGATACTGACCCGTTGCCGCATTCCGCCGGACAATTCGCCGGGCCGCTGCGCGGCCACCTCGTCACGCAGGCCCACCAGGTCGAGCAGCTCGTGAATCTTGTTCCGCCGCTGGGGTTTTGACAGTCGTCGAGCAGCCAGGGCGAAGTCGATGTTGTCGGCGACCGTCATCCACGGGAACAGCACGTCGCGCTGGAACGCCACACCCCGCCGAGGATGTGGTGCGGTGACGGTCTCGCCGTTGTCGGTCACCGTGCCCGTGGTCGCGGTGATGAGACCGGCCAGGCAGTGCAGCAGCGTGGATTTGCCACTGCCCGAGGCGCCGACGAGGACGGAGAAGGAGCCGTGGGGAACGGTCAGTGAAATGCCTTTGAGCGTGGGCTCCTGCTTGCCGGGGAACCTCACCACGAGATCGTGGGTCTGGATGGCCATCTCAGCGCTCCTCTTGGGCCCAGCGGGTAAATGGGGATGTGACCGAGGCGACCAGCAGGTCACACAGGGCGCCGACAATGCCCAGGATGATCAGGCAGAAGATCAGCCGGTCCGCTTGGGAGAACAGTTGTGCCTGCGAGATGCGGTAGCCGATGCCCGCAGTGGTGCCGGTCATCTCGGCCACCACGATGAGTACGAACGCCATCGCGGCGCCCACCCGCAGACCCGAGGCGATATCGGGGGCGGCCTCGGGCAACACCACCTTGGACAACGTCTGCCAACGGCCGGCCCCCAGGCAGCGGGCGGCCTTCAGATAGTCGACCGGTGTGCCGGCCAACCCGGTGTGGCTGTTGATCCACACCGGCACGAAGACGCCGAGCGCGATCACCAGGATCTTGCTGCTCTCGCCCAGCCCGAACCACAGGATCGCCAGTGGGACCAGACCGATCGTCGGGATCGGTGAGAACACCCGGAGCACCGGTTGCAGCAGGTTGCGACCAGCCGTGGTGGTCGCGGTGAAAACCGCCACGACGATCCCGATGGCCGCACCGATCGCGAAACCGACTGCGGCCCTGCGCAGACTGGCGAGGATGTCGTCGGCCAGCAGGCCCTCGGTCCACAAGGTGTGCCCGGCCGCGAGGATCTCGGGCACACTCGGGAACAGCTGCCGCGGGAACCGTCCGGTCGCCACCAGCAGCGACCACAACGCAGCGGCGATCCCCAACCCGGCGACCGTCCACCCGAGGACACCCAACCGGGTGAACGCCGACCGAAGCCGTGCCGGGCGGGCACCGTCGGGGCGGCTCATCGCAGGCGTGCGGACCGCCAAACCGGCTGTCATGGAAGGCTTCCCGGATCGGTACCGACAGCCTGCAGGGATGCGCGCGGAGTATCCGCCGGCACCCAGTCGAACGGCACGGCCTGCGACCGGTATACCAGCGCGGTCCTTGTGAGCCGGTCGACGCCGGGCACCCTGGTCTGCTTGACCTCGGGCTCGCCGGCCACGCCATAGCCCTGGTAGGGGCTGTGGTATTCCCACACCACGTCACCGTCGGGGGTGACCTGGAACAACCGGCCCTGCATGCCCTCGGTGATCAAGGTGTTGCCGTTGGGCAGCCGCTGGGCATTGCTGACGAACGAACTGAAGAAGGTCCACGACGGCAGACCGGAGTCTTCAGCGGTGTACTGCCACACGATTTCCTTGGTGGCGGGGTCGATTTCGAGAATCCGGGAACCGGCGTAGATGCCCAGTGGTGCCGGCGGGTAACCGGCGCCGCCCTGGTTGTCGAACACCAGGATGTTCCCGGCGCCGGGCAGCCCGGCGGCGATCATGTGCGGATTGTGCTGACCGGACGTCTGATCGACCGGACGAGGCACCTTGTGTACGTTGATCCGCTGGTGCTGCGCGCCGAACTCGGCGTCGTAATAGGGGCCCAGCTGCCAGGCGATCGTTCCGGACGACTTGTCGATCAAGGCGATGATGTTGGCCTTGCGGAAACTGATCAGGATGTTGTCGGGATGGAAGACGGAGTCTGGATCGGCGGCGTGCCACCGGTTGGGCCCCAGCGTCTTGGCGCTGTTCATCTCCAGATAACCCCAGGGATCGTCGGGGTCGCGGGTGACGGTCTGGCGCAGGGCATCCCAGCCCGCCTCAGAGAATCCGAATTCGTCGAGGTGATCACCGGCCAGCCACTGCCAGACGATCTCGCCCTCAGGTGTGACTTCATAAAGTCCCTGATCACCGACGGTATGTGTGCCGAGGCTCGGGACCACGCGCGGAACGGTCACCAGGATCAGCCGGTTGCCGTTGGGCAGCAGTTCCCAGTCATGGTTCTGCCGTGCCGCGCCGCCGGGTGCCTGCGCGCCCCATTCCCAGACGACGTCGCCATTCCAGTCGAGTAGGCCGACGGTGCCGTTGGCGTAGATGCCGCCGCGGGCATCGTCGCTGTCGGACAGTTGCACTCCGACGTCGCCGAGGCGGCCGGCGTTGAGGGCCGGATCCAGAATGCGCGGGGGCACACCGGCATACGGCCACTCGTGCACCACCGTGCCGTTGAGGTCGATCACCCGGGTAACGCCGTCGGCGCCGGTGAACAGGACATAGCTGTCATGGACAAGATGGGGATCGAGGTAGCTGACTCCGCTGAGACGTACGAATGCCATGTCAGTTACTCCACCAACGTCCGGTTACAACCACGGGTCCTCCTCGTTACGGTTCTAATCGATTAGCGTAGGCAGGCGAAGCGTGGGCGGAACCGTCACAATCGAGGTGATTCAAACTCTTTCGAGCGATCATCGACGAGCGGAGGGTCCACCCGTTGTGAGTGGGAAACGTCCGACCCTGGCAGATGTGGCCAGCCGCGCCGGTACCTCGACGGCGGTGGTGAGCTATGTGATCAACAACGGCCCGCGTCCGGTTTCAGAATTTTTGCGGGCCAAGGTGATCCGTGCGATCGATGAATTGAATTACCGGCCGGACGTGCGGGCCAGGGCGCTGCGCCGGTCGCGGCGATGGCGGCAGATCGGCCTGCTGGTACCCGACCTCACGTTGCCGCTGTTCGGCCAGTTCGTGGGGCGCATCGAGGTGGAAGCGCGGGCGCGTGATCACCTGACCCTGATCGGCAACACCGGATATGACCCCGAGCGGGAACTCGAATTCGCCACCGCATTCGCCGAGGTCGGCGTGGACGGGCTATTGGTGGTCGGGGCGGCCAACGCCGCGCAGACCGCGAATCTGTGTCAGCAGGAACGTATCCCGGTGGTGTGGATGCACAACATTCGCGGTGAGGTCGAGGCCGACATCGTCGGGGTGGACCACGTCCACGCCGGTCAACTCCTCGCCCGGCACCTGCTCGGCGTCCACGACTGTCGGGCGATAGCATTCGTGGGCGGATACACCGAGGCCGACGTCCAGCACGGTGACCGCGAAACCGTGCAGCAGCGTTTCGAGGGTGTCGCCTCCGTCGTCGGTGGCGACGTCCCGCTCATCCGGACCGACCTCACCCCCTCCGGGGCGTATACCGCGGTCAGCGAATTTCTGCGGAGCGCGGCCCGGGTCCCGCGGGCGCTCGTGGTGGGGACCTACGGCCAGTCGGCGGCCACGATTCGCGCGATCGCCGATGCGGGTCTGCGCGTCCCCGACGACGTCCGGGTGGTCGGATTCGACGGTGCCGCCGTCGATTACGGACGGCTGCGCCTCACCACCGCGCAACAACCCGTCGACGCGTTGGCCTGCCGGGCGCTCGGCCGGTTGCTCGGGGATCCGCCGGTCGACGACGAACTGGTGCCCACGCTGCGGGTGGGGGAGACCTGCGGCTGCGAATGAGCTAGGCGGCCGAGAAAAGCAACCCCCGGAGCGCGGTTTCGGCCAATCGCCGGGCGTGTTCCTCGGTGAGGGCATAGTGGCCGCTGAGGCGTCGGAAGATCAACGGGCCGAATAAGATGTCGATGACATCATCGATCGCGATACTCGCGTCGGCATCGCCGCGGGCCACGCCGCGTTGCCACAGTTCGGTGATGGCGGCGCGCCGGCCGTTGAGGAAGTACTGCCGGAAATATGCTGCGCCCGTTTGATCCTCGACGCACGCCGCGAGCAACTGCGCGAATACTTCACCCCGAGCCCCGCCGTAGAACGCCGAGACGCGCACCACCTGTTCTTCCAGGTCCCCTGCGGTGCTGCCGGTATCGGGCAGGGGCAACGCTTCGGCCATCATCGCTCCGAACGCCTCGGCGGCCACGGCGGTTCGCGACGGCCAGTGCTTGTACAGCGTGGCCTTGCTGGCGCCGGACCGGGCCGCGATCGCGTCCATGGTGGCCGCCGGGAACCCGCCCTCGTCGAGCAGGTCGGACGTCGCGACCAGGATGGCCTGATGGATGCGGTCGCTGCGTGCGCCGGTGGGGCGGACGAATTCCTCGCCCGCCCCGCCGACCGCTGTCTCAGCTTGCGGCGACATCGTCGAAATCCGTTGATTCCGAGACATTCCGCCACTGTGCGAGCTCGGCCTGTACGTGGGCGATCTTGCCCTCGACTGCCGCGATGGTGTCGTTGCCCAGCAGCAGGCGCAGCGGCGGCTGTGGTGATTCCACGACGTCGATGATGGCCTTGGCGGCTTTCACCGGGTCGCCGGGCTGGTCGTGGTTGCGTTCGCCCGCGGCGACACGCATCTGGCCGGCGGGGCCGTCGGTGTAGTCGTCGATGATGGTGCGCTGGGTCTGCAGGCTCGATGAGTCCAGGAAGTCGGTGCGGAAGTAGCCGGGCTCGACGACCGTGACGTGCACGCCCAGCGGTTGCAGTTCGGCGTGCAGTGCCTCGGACAGCGCCTCGACGGCGAACTTGGTCGAGGCGTAGACGCCCCAGCCGGGCGAGCCGACGAACCCGCCGACCGAGGAGATGTTGACGATGGTGCCCGACCGCTGGGCCCGCAGGATCGGGGTGACAGCCCGGGTCACGGTCAGCAGGCCGAAGACGTTGGTCTCGTAGACGGCGCGCACCTCGGCGTCGGTGGCCTCCTCGACAGCGCCCAGCAGTCCGCGGCCGGCGTTGTTGACCAGAACGTCGATGCGGCCGAAGCGATCCACCGCGGCCTGGGCGGCCTGGGCGGCCTGCTCCTCATTGGTCACGTCCAGGGCTACGGCGAGCACGTTCTCGTCCTCGCCGAGGGCGGCGGTGACGGCGGCGGCGTCGCGCGCGGTGGCAACCACCTGGTGGCCGCGGTCCAGGGCGTCGCGCGCGATCTGCAATCCGAATCCGCGGGAAGCTCCGGTGATGAACCAAACGCTCATGTCTTTGACCACCTGTTCTTTGTGTATCTGAACTGTACGTCCAGTTTAGTTGTGCTGATGGCCGTTGCAACCGGGGCGACGGCGGAGTTATTCCGGCCCGGTCGAAGAGGCAGTGTGGTTGTGCGAATGCTCAAAGGCGGTCGTCGGTGTTTGGGCGATATCTGCTCGCTACGGATGTCCGCCTCCAGTGATGCTGGCAGTCGAACACCCGGCAAGTCGAAAGGCTGGAAACCACAGATGAGCACGCGTAACGGCATCATCGGCGCACTGCCCGCCACCAAGGTCCCCCGCTATGCCGGCAAGGGCACGTTCGCCCGGATCGCGGACATCCACGAGGTGTCCGACTACGACATCGCGATCCTCGGTGTGCCCTTCGATGGCGGCACGTCCTACCGGCCCGGTGCCCGCTTCGGTCCGATGGCCGTCCGCCAGGCTGCTCGCACGCTGCGCCCCGGTTATCACGTGGAACTCGGCGTCGCCCCGCTCGAGCATGTGCAGGTGGTCGACGCCGGCGACGTCGCCGTCACGCCGTACAACATTGCCGAGGCCTGCCGGCAGATCCAGGATCACGCCTCCGACATCCTGGCCGGCGGCGACCGGCGTATCGTGGCCATCGGCGGTGACCACACCATCGCGCTGCCGAACCTGCGCGCCCTGCACGCCAAGCACGGCCCCGTCGCACTGGTCCACTTCGACGCCCACCTCGACACCTGGGACACCTACTTCAACGCCCCGGTCACCCACGGCACGATCTTCCGGCGGGCGTTCGAGGAGGGCCTGCTGATCGAGGATCACTCGATCCACGTCGGCATCCGTGGCCCGATCTACGACCAGATCGACCTCGACGACGACGCCCGCATGGGCTTCAAGATCATCCGGGCCGGCGACCTCGATGTGATCGGCACCGACGCGGCCGTCGACGTCGTGCGCCGCCGGGTCGACGACGTACCGGTATACCTGTCCGTCGACATCGACGTGCTCGATCCGGCGTTCGCGCCGGGCACCGGCACCCCCGAATCCGGTGGTCTGACCTCCCGCGAGCTGCTGAAGATGCTGCGCAAGATGTCGGGGCTCAACATCGTCGGCGCCGACGTCGTCGAGGTGGCCCCCGCCTACGACCATGCCGAGATCACCAGCGTGGCAGCGGCCACCGTGGTGTTCGACATCGTGTCGCTGATCGTCGCTGGACGGGTGTCAAATCTGCCCGTGAACGGAGAAGTTGCGGCCACAGCGCCCTAGTCGAGTAGCATCCGTCACATAACTCAATACGTCGTTGACGCACTGTGGGAGAACCTCCGCTTCGGAGGCGCCGTAGGAGCAACTCCTCCCCGGGAATCTCTCAGGCCCAATACCGCAGTGTCGAGACAACTCTGGAGAACAGCGCGATCACGTGTATCGGGCTTACCGAAGGGGACAGGCGCTACGCGCTAAAGCTCTCAGGTTTCAGGACAGAGCGGGGAGGTGTTACTTCACGACGCATCGCGTAACCGCGGTGCCCGAAACCGGAGTCACCTCATGCCTGAGTGCACCGCAATTGTCAACGACGTCAACACTTTTCGCGACAGACACATCGGCCCCGATGATGTGGGCGAGCGGCACATGCTCGGTGTCCTGGGGTTCGCCTCCACCGACGAGTTGATCGACAGCGCGGTGCCGCAGCAGATCCGCTGCCCCGAAGGCCTGCGCCTGCCCGCCGCGCGGTCCGAGCCGGAGGTGCTGGCGGCGCTGCGCGAGCTGGCCGAGGCCAATCAGCAGCGAGTTCAGATGATCGGTCTGGGGTACTTCGACACCGTCACCCCGGCCGTCCTGCGCCGCAACATGCTGGAGTCACCGGCCTGGTACACCGCGTACACGCCGTACCAGCCGGAGATCTCGCAGGGCCGGCTCGAGGCGCTGCTCACGTTCCAGACGCTGATCGAAGATCTCACCGCGCTGCCGGTGGCCGGTGCGTCCCTGCTGGACGAGGCCACCGCGGTGACGGAGGCGGTGCTGCTGATGCGGCGGGCCAACAAATCGGTGTCCTCCGACCGCGTGATCCTGGACGCCGATTGCCTGCCGCAGACCCTGGCCGTCGTGCGTGGGCGGGCCGAAGCGCTCGGCGTCGAAGTCGTGGTCGCCGATCTGTCCGATGCACTGCCCGACGGCGACGCATTCGGCGTCGTCTTCCAGTCGCCGGGCGCCAGCGGTGCCGTCCGTGATCTCGCTCCGCTGATCGCCGCGGCACGTGAACGGGGCATGCTCACCACCGTCGCCGCCGACCTGCTGTCGCTGACCCTGCTCACGGCCCCCGGTGAACAGGGTGCCGACATCGCGGTGGGGTCGGCCCAGCGATTCGGTGTGCCCCTGTTCTTCGGCGGCCCCCATGCCGGGTACATGGCGGTGCGGTCCGGGCTGGAGCGCATGCTGCCCGGCCGCCTGGTGGGCGTCTCGGTCGATGTCGATGGCAAGCCCGCCTACCGGCTCGCACTGCAGACCCGCGAGCAGCACATCCGCCGGGACAAGGCGACCAGCAACATCTGCACCGCGCAGGCGCTGCTGGCCAACGTCGCCGCCATGTATGCCGTCTACCACGGTCCGGAAGGGTTGCGTGCCATCGCAACCCGCGTCCACCGGCATGCCGCCGCGCTGGCCGAAGGTCTGCGCGCCGCCGGCCGCGAGATCGTCCACGACCGGTTCTTCGACACCGTGATGGTCCGGGTCCCCGGCCGGGCACCCCTGATCGTGGCGGCCGCCGACTCCGCCGGTATCAACCTGCGGCTGGTCGACACCGACCATGTCGGGATCTCCTGCGACGAGTGCACCACCGACGAGGTGATCGGGCGCGTGCTCGACGTGTTCGGTGCGGCCCCAGCCGCCGCCGGCCATCCGTTCGCACTGCCCGCCGCGCTACTGCGCACGTCGGAGTACCTGCGGCACCCCGTGTTTCATTCGCACCGGTCCGAGACGGCGATGCTGCGATTCCTGCGGGAGCTCTCCGACCGGGACCTGGCGCTGGACCGCACCATGATCCCGCTCGGGTCGTGCACCATGAAGCTCAACGCCGCCGCCGAGATGGAACCGATCAGCTGGCCCGGGTTCGCCGGCATCCACCCGTATGCGCCGGCCGGGCAGACCGCCGGCTACCGCGAGCTGATCGGCGACCTGGAATCGTGGCTGGCCGAGATCACCGGCTACGACCGGGTTTCGTTGCAGCCCAACGCCGGATCCCAGGGTGAACTCGCCGGCCTGCTGGCGATCAACGCCTACCACCGGTCGCGCGGCGAGGACCACCGCGACATCTGCCTCATCCCGCAGTCGGCCCACGGCACCAACGCGGCCTCGGCGGTTCTGGCCGGAATGCGGGTGGTCGTGGTGAAGACGGCGGCCAACGGAAACATCGACCACGACGACTTGGCGGCCAAGCTCGCCGACCACGACGGCCAGGTGGCAGCGATAATGCTCACCTACCCGTCCACCCACGGGGTGTACGAGACCGACGTCCGCGCCGTGTGCGATCTCGTGCACCGCGCCGGCGGACAGGTCTACGTCGACGGTGCCAACCTGAACGCGCTTGTGGGACTAGCCAAACCCGGTGAGTTCGGCGGCGACGTCTCGCACCTGAACCTGCACAAGACGTTCTGCATCCCGCACGGTGGCGGCGGCCCGGGCGTCGGGCCGGTCGCGGTCCGTGCCCACCTGGCACCGTTCCTGCCCGGCGACCCGTTGCAGGACGGTGCGGCACCGGTGTCGGCGGCCAACTATGGGTCGGCCGGCATTCTACCGATCACCTGGGCGTACCTGGCACTCATGGGCCCGGACGGATTGACGGCCGCCACCAAGGCCGCGGTATTGGGCGCCAACTACCTCGCGAGGTCGCTTGCCGGGCACTACCCGGTGCTCTATACCGGGGACACCGGGCTGGTCGCGCACGAATGCATCCTCGATCTCCGGGACATCACCAAGCGCACCGGAGTGACCGCAGAGGATGTCGCAAAGCGGTTGATCGACTACGGTTTCCACGCCCCGACCCTGTCCTTCCCAGTCAGCGGCACACTCATGGTGGAGCCCACCGAATCGGAGGACCTGGCCGAGCTCGACCGGTTCATCGAGGCGATGATCGGCATCCACGACGAGATCAGCCGGGTCGGCTCGGGGGAGTGGGCGCTCGACCACAGCCCCCTGCGTCAGGCCCCGCACACGGCCGAACAGGTCACCGACGCCGAGTGGGCACTTCCCTACAGCAGGCAGTACGCGGCGTATCCCGTTGCCTCCCTGCGTCTCAACAAGTACTGGCCGCCGGTCCGCCGTATCGACGGCGTGCACGGCGACCGCAATCTCGCCTGCTCGTGCCCGGCACCCGAGGCGTTCCAGACCGACACCGCAGAGATCCTTCAGGAGGCTTTCGCATGACCGACAACCACACCCCGGCTTCCCCGCTGCTCAACGAACATCGAGGGCTGGGAGCCACATTCACCGACTTCGCCGGATGGGCCATGCCGCTGAAGTACGGCAGCGAGCTGGCCGAGCACAAGGCGGTCCGCGAGACCGCCGGACTGTTCGATCTGTCCCACATGGGCGAAATCGCCGTCACCGGGCCGCAAGCCGGTGAGGCGCTGGACTTCGCACTGGTCGGCGAGGCGTCCAAGATCGGCATCGGCCGGGCCAAGTACTCGCTCATGTGCGACGCCGACGGCGGGGTGATCGACGATCTGGTGGTCTACCGGCTGACCGACAACCGCTTCCTGGTCGTCGCCAACGCCGCCAACGCTCCCACCGTGGCACGCGAACTGGCAGACCGCGCCGCGCAATTCGATGCCGACGTGGACGACCAGTCCACGGACACCGCGCTGATCGCCGTTCAGGGGCCGGCCTCCGAAGCCATCATCAGCTCACTGGTGCCCGACGAGCAGCTGGAACTGGTCGCGCACCTGAAGTACTACGCGGTGACCGCGGCGCAGGTGAACGGCATCGATGTCCTGCTGGCCCGTACCGGCTACACCGGCGAGGACGGCTTCGAGCTCTACGTGCCCAACGCGCAGGCCGTGGCGTTGTGGCGGGCGCTGCTGGCGGCCACCACCGCCGCGGGCGGCGCACCCGCCGGCCTGGCCTGCCGCGACACGCTGCGGCTGGAAGCCGGGATGGCGCTCTACGGGCACGAACTCACCCGCGAGCTCAACCCGTATGCGGCCGGTCTCGGCAAGGTCGTCCGCCTGGGCAAGGAGTTCGTGGGACGCGAGGCGCTGCAAGGACTTTCCGAACAGCCCGTCTCGCGCGTCCTGGTCGGGCTGAAGGGCGCCACCTTGCGCTCTTCCTTCGACAGCCGCGGCCCGCGCCGGCTACCCCGTCGTCGACGCCGAGGGGGCCGCGGTGGGAACGGTGACGTCAGGCGCACTGTCGCCGACCCTTGGCTACCCCATCGCGCTGGCCTACCTCGACACGAGCCTGGCCGAACCCGGAACCCTGCTGCAGGTCGACATCCGCGGCAACAAAGAGCAATTCGAAGTCACCCCGGCGCCGTTCTACCGCCGCAGCTGAAAGGACCCCCACATGACAAGCCAGACCATCCCCGACGACCGCAGCTACACCGAGGAACACGAATGGGTGCTGATCGCTCCCGGCGCTGCCCTGCCGGACACCCCGGTGCGCGTCGGCATCACCTCCGTCGCCGCCGCAGCACTCGGTGACCTGGTGTTTCTCGACCTCCCCGAGGTCGGAGCCACCATCACCGCGGGCGAGACCTGCGGGGAGGTGGAATCCACCAAGACCGTGTCGGAGCTCTACCCGCCCGTCAGCGGCACCGTCACGGCGGTCAACACCGAAGCCGTCGACGACCCCGCCCTGGTCACCTCCGATCCGTACGGATCGGGCTGGCTGTTCGAAGTTCAGCCGACCGCGGCCGGAAACCTTCTGACCGCAGCCGAATACGCACAGAAGAGCGAGGCCTAGCCATGAGCATCCTCGACGAACGTCTCGCCGACTTCGACCCCGAGATCTTCTCGGCGATCGGCCACGAGCTGCACCGGCAGCGGTTGGGACTGGAAATGATCGCCTCGGAGAACCATGCTCCGCTCGCGGTCATGCAGGCGCAGGGCTCGGTGCTGACCAACAAGTACGCCGAAGGCTATCCGGGCCGCCGCTACTACGGCGGCTGCGAGCACATCGACGTGATCGAGCGGCTCGCCATCGACCGGGTGAAGTCGTTGTTCGGGGCTGAATTCGCCAATGTGCAACCACATTCGGGTGCCCAGGCCAACGCCTCGGTCATGCATGCGCTGATCAAGCCCGGCGACACCATCCTCGGCCTGTCACTGGACTGCGGTGGGCACCTGACCCACGGCATGCGGCTGAACTTCTCCGGCAAGCTCTACAACGTCGCCGCCTACGGGGTGTCCAAAGAGGACTACCTGATCGACATGGATGCGGTTGCCGAGGCGGCACGCGAGCACCGGCCGCAGCTGATCATCGCCGGCTGGTCGGCCTACCCCCGGCAGCTGGATTTCGCCCGGTTCCGTGAGATCGCCGACGAGGTCGGTGCCTACCTGATGGTCGACATGGCGCACTTCGCGGGCCTGGTCGCCGCCGGTCTGCACCCGTCGCCGGTACCGCACGCCCACGTCGTGACCTCCACGACCCACAAGACCCTGGGCGGGCCCCGCGGCGGCGTCATCCTCACCAACGAGGCCGACATCGCCAAGAAGATCAACTCGGCGGTGTTCCCCGGCCAACAGGGTGGACCGCTGGAGCACGTCATCGCGGCCAAGGCGGTCGGATTCAAGATGGCCGCCCAGCCCGAATTCGCCGAACGCCAACAGCGGGTCCTGAGCGGCGCGCGGATCTTGGCCGAGCGGCTCAGCCGGCCCGACGTGTTGGACGCCGGGATCACCGTCCTCACCGGTGGAACCGACGTGCACCTGGTGCTGGTGGATCTGCGCAACGCCGCGATCGACGGGCAGCAGGCCGAGGACCGGCTCGAGGCCGTCGGTATCACCGTGAACCGCAACGCGGTGCCGTTCGATCCGCGGCCGCCCATGGTCACCTCGGGCCTCCGGATCGGCACCCCGGCGCTGGCGGCGCGCGGGTTCGGTGACGAGGAGTTCGCGCGCGTCGCCGACGTCATCGCCGCCGCGCTGATCGCCGGGCCTGACGCCGAAACCGAACACCTTGCCGCACAGGTGCGTACGCTGGCCGGGCAGTTCCCGCTGTATCCGGAGCTGTAGCCATGGCGGTCAGCGTGTTCGACCTGTTCTCGGTGGGCATCGGCCCGTCGAGCTCACACACCGTCGGCCCGATGCGGGCGGCCGGCATGTTCGTCGACGAACTCGTCGGCCGCGACATGGTCGATCACGTCGCCGAGGTCAGGGTTGATCTGTTCGGCTCGCTGGCGGCGACCGGGGCCGGGCACGGCACGATGCCGGCCATCCTGCTGGGCCTCGAGGGCTGCCGGCCCGAGACGATCGAGACCGACGAGATGGAACGGCGGCTGGCGACCATTCGTGCCGACGGGAAGATCCTGCTGGCCGGGCGGGTCGTCATCGCGCTGACCGAATCCGACATGCATCTGCAACCGGGCCGCCGGCTCGACCAGCACCCGAATGCCATGACGCTGACGGCATTTTCGGCCGGCGGTGACGTCGTCTACCGCGAGACGTACTTCTCGGTCGGTGGCGGCTTCGTCGTCACCGAAAACACGCCGGTCCGGGCGGAGACGGCGGCCTGCGCCGACGGTTCCTTCCGCTCGGCCGCCGAACTGCTGGCCCTGACCGAACGGGACCGGCTGTCGGTGAGCCAGGCGATGATGCGGCAGGAGTGCGTGAACCGCAGCGAAGCCGAGGTGCGGGAGCGGCTCCTGCACATCCGCGAGGTGATGGTCGCCTGCCAGGACAACGGGATGTCCCGCGACGGCTACCTGCCCGGCAACCTGCAGGTGCGGCGGCGTGCCAAGGACTGGTTCGTGCGGCTCGATGCAGAAGACCCGCACCGTGATCCGGCCTTCGCCGAGGACTGGGTGAACCTGGTGGCGCTCGCGGTCAACGAGGAGAACGCGTCGGGCGGCCGCATCGTCACTGCCCCGACCAACGGCGCGGCCGGGATCATCCCGGCGGTCCTGCACTACGCGTTGCGCTACACGCCGGCCGGCATCGCCGACCCGGACGACACCACCGTCCGTTTCCTGCTGACCGCCGGGGCCATCGGTTCGCTGTACAAGGAGCGGGCCTCGATCTCGGGTGCTGAGGTCGGCTGCCAGGGTGAGGTCGGCTCCGCGGCGTCGATGGCCGCCGGCGGTTTGGCTGAGATCCTCGGCGGCACACCGCAACAGGTGGAGAACGCCGCCGAGATCGCCATGGAGCACAGCCTCGGCCTGACCTGCGACCCGATCGGCGGCCTGGTGCAGATCCCGTGCATCGAACGCAACGCCATTTCCGCGGGCAAGGCGATCAATGCGGCCCGCATGGCGCTGCGCGGCGACGGCACGCACCGGGTGAGCCTGGACCAGGTCATCGAGACCATGCGTGCCACCGGAATGGACATGAGCGCCAAGTACAAAGAGACCTCCACCGGCGGGCTCGCCGTGGCGATCAACGTCGTCGAATGCTGAGGGATATGACCGTCACTCCACAAGGCCGCCGGCTACTGCGCCTGGAGGTCCGCAACGCGCAGACCCCGGTCGAACGCAAACCGGCCTGGATGAAGACCCAGCTGCGGACCGGGCCCGAATACCGTGAGGTCCGAGCTCTCGTTGAGCGCAACGATCTGCACACCGTGTGCCAGGAAGCGGGATGTCCCAACATCTTCGAATGCTGGGAAGCTCGAGAGGCCACCTTCCTGATCGGCGGGGACCAGTGCACACGGCGTTGCGATTTCTGCCAGATCGCCACCGGCCGTCCCGAGCCGCTGGACCGGGATGAGCCGCGGCGCGTCGCCGAATCCGTGGCCCAGATGCAGTTGCGCTACGCCACGGTCACCGGGGTGGCGCGTGACGATCTGCCCGACGGCGGTGCGTGGCTGTACGCCGAGACGGTTCGCCAGATCCACGTAGCCTGCCCGGACGCAGGCGTCGAGCTGCTGATCCCCGACTTCACCGGCACCCCGGCACAACTCGACGAAGTCTTCGACGCCGCACCGGAAGTGCTCGCGCACAATCTGGAAACGGTGCCGCGTATCTTCCGCCGCATCCGGCCGGGCTTCGACTATGCACGCTCGCTGTCCGTACTCGAACGGGCCCGCAGCCGGGATCTCATCACCAAATCGAACCTGATCCTCGGGATGGGGGAGACCAGCGACGAGGTCGTGGCTGCCCTCCGGGATCTGCACGCCGCCGGCTGCCAGTTGATCACCATCACCCAATACCTGCGACCGACCCCGCGGCACCACCCCATCGAACGCTGGGTCACCCCAGACGAATTCGCCGAGCTCGACGGCATCGCCCGCGAGATCGGCTTTCTCGGAGTGATGTCCGGCCCGCTGGTGCGCTCGTCCTACCGGGCCGGCTGGCTCTACACCCAGGCCCGTACCGCAATCGAACTCTCAAGGAGCGTTTCGTGAATTCCGCAGACGTCGTCATCCTCGGCGGTGGGCCGGGCGGGTATGCCGCCGCGATCCGCTCATCACAGCTCGGCCAGTCGGTCATCCTGATCGACGAGGCCCAGGTGGGCGGCACCTGCCTGCATCGCGGCTGCATTCCGACCAAGGCGCTGCTGCACGCGGCCGAAGTCGCCGATACCGCGCGCACCGCAGCGCAGTTCGGAGTCAACGCGACCTTCGACAGCATCGACCCGGAGAAGTTGCACGGCTTCAAGAACACCGTGGTGTCACGCCTGCACAAGGGGCTGTCCGGGTTGATCGACGCCCTCGGCATCACGGTCGTCAACGGCCGGGGCCGGCTCACCGGACCGACCACCGTCGAGGTCGACGGCACCACCCTCACCGGAAAGTCGATTGTGCTGGCCACGGGGTCCGCGCCGAAGCTCCCCGGGCTCATCGCGACCTCCGACCGGGTGCTCACCAGCGATCAGGCCCTGGAACTGCAGACCATCCCCGAATCGGCGATCATTCTCGGCGGCGGCGTGATCGGCGTCGAATTCGCCAGTCTCTGGGCGTCGTTCGGCACCAAGGTGACCATCGTCGAGGCGCTGCCGCGGCTGGTGCCCAACGAGGATGCCGCCATCTCCACCTATCTGGAGCGGCTGTTCCGTCGTCGTCGCATCACCACCAAGGCCGGAGCCCGCGTCACCGCGGTCGCCACCGATCGCGACGACGTGCGGGTGACCCTCGAATCCGGCGACGAGCTGACCGCCGAGGTGCTGCTGGTCGCCGTCGGCCGGGCCCCGCGGACCGCCGATCTGGGGCTGGAAGAGGCCGGGGTGACACTCGACCGTGGTTTCGTGGTGACGGATGCCGCACTGCGCTCCAGCGTGCCCACCGTGTACGCGATCGGCGACATCGTCGGTGGACTCCAATTGGCGCACCGGGCATTTCAACAGGGAATCTTCGTCGCCGAGCAGATCGTCGGCCGCGAGCCAGAGGCCGTCGCAGACCTCGGTATCCCGCGGGTCACGTACTGCAATCCCGAGATCGCCTCGGTGGGGCTCACCGAGGAGGCGGCGCGGGAACGCTACGGCGACGGCGTGGAAACCGTCACCTATGACCTGGCCGGCAATGGGCGCAGCCAGATCCTCAAGGCGTCCGGGGCGATCAAGCTCGTCGTCGACCCCGCCGGGGCGGTCGCGGGCGTGCACATGATCGGCCATGGCGTCTCGGAGCTGATCGGTGAGGCCCAGATGCTGTACAACCTGGGCGTCAAAGCGGACGAGGCAGCCCGATTCGTGCATGCCCACCCCACCCAGAACGAGGCGTTGGGCGAGGCGTTGATGGCGGTGTCCGGCGCGCCGCTTCACCTGCACGGGTAACGCTCACCCGAGGTGTCGGCGAATCGATACGGTTGGCAGGTGAGCATCACGGTGCGGGAATTGTGCGACATGCCGCACCTGCAGCTGCGCCTGCACTCCGGCAAGGCCGGGCTGGACCGCCAGGTGACCTGGACGCACACCTCGGATCTGCCCGAGCCGTGGCAATGGGTCAGCGCAGGGGAACTGCTCATGACCAACGGCATGTCGTTCGGGTCGTCGGCGGACGAGCAGGAGCACTTGCTCGAGGAGCTGCATCGCGTCGGGGCCAGTGGACTGGCGATCGGCGAGGACATGTTCTGCCCGCGGCTCACCCAACGGTTCACCCGCGCCAGTGAGCGGCTGGAGTTACCGGTGCTGTGGATCCGTTATCCCATGCCGTTCGTGGCGATTTCGCGTGCGGTCGCCGAGGCGACCCTGCTCGAACAGTCGCAGCGGCTGATGCGCACGGCGCGCATCTACGACGCGCTGCGCCATTCCACGGCCGGCGATGCGGCGCGCTCACGTATCGCCGATGCGTTGACCAAGGAACTGCGCTGCGCCGTCTTCGTCTGTGACCGCGTCTCCGGAGAGGCCTATCACCCCGATGGACCGCACCCGTCCGACGACATCAAGGAGACGGTGCGGACCGCATCGCAGGGCACGCTGGCCGCGGGCGCGCGGTCCGTTCTCACCCCCGGCGGGGTGGAAGTGCTGGTCGGCGAGGTGCCGACACACGACGACGCGGTGCTGGCCGTCATCCGTGAAGGAGGGGCCGCACTCGACGGTGTGCTGATCCAGCACGCCGCGACCGTCGTCGCGCTGGAACTGTCCCAGACCCATCTGGCCCTCGAACACACCCGGCGCTCGGGTGCCGAGCTCACCGCGCAGCTCATCGACGGACGGATGGACCAACGGCTCGCGCGTCGTCAGCTGCTGTCCTCGGGACTGGACCCGGCGTCGTCGATGTTCGTCTCGGCCACGTGTACCGACGAACGGCGGCTGCGGGATTTGCACGTGGCGTTGTGGCGCCGGCGGATCCCGCACGTGTCGGCGTTCCGTTCAGGTGTCGCGCATGCGGTGGTGCCCGGTACCGACGAAGCGGTCGAGGCCATCACCGCCTCGCTCGGTCCGACGGCCAGGGTGGGTACCGGCCGGGTGTTGAAAACCGTTGCCCGCTCGGCGGAATCCGCTCGTGAGGCGACGTGGGCGCTGGGCACCGCGCAGCGAACCGGGGATCCGGTGGTGCGCTACGGCACCGCCACCTCGTGGGTCGGCATGGGCGGCGTGGATGACGCCAGGGCCATGGTGGAGCGCTGGCTCGGCCCGCTGATCGAGCATGACACCCAGCACCGCACCGGGCTGGTCGAGACCCTCGAGGCGTTCCTGGCCAACCAGCGGTCCTGGCAACGCACCGCGGCGGCGATGAACATCCATCGGCAAACTGTGCTCTACCGCGTGCACAAGGTGGAGGAACTCACCGGTGCGCGGCTGTCCGACACCGCGGACATCGCCCAATTCTGGCTGGCCCTGCAGTCCCGCGACCTGTTGGCCGGCGGCAAGTAAGTACCGGCCCGACCCGGCTAGTGGTGCAGCAGGGTGCGCAGTGCGACGGCCTCGGGATCGTTGCCGAAATGCTCGACAACCTGAACCTGGATCTCGCCGACGATGCCGCCCAGAATCGCGCCGACCGCGATCATGGTCGGTTCGTCGTCCTTGAAGACCGGCCGCAGGATCGACTCGTACTCCTCATTGGTGAGCTGGCCCATCTTGTCGATGATGGTCTTCTCCAGATCCAGCGCGTTCATGGCGTAGTCCTGAGCCTCGACCAGCGTGGTCGGGAGCCGCTCGAGCACCAACTTGACCATGTTGTCCTTCATGGCGTTGTAGCGCTGCGTGCCGACGGCGAACTTGACCAGAGGGGTCGCGATGCCGGTCTGCGCGTCGATGGCGGCTTCGACCTCCTTGCCCACCAACGCGAACAACTTGTCGGCGCCCGGGCCCCGGAGCACGCCGTCGAACAGGATCTCCGGTGAGAACAGGTCTTCGGCCAGGATCCGCGCGTAGTCCTCAGTGATCTTCTCGCGCTCGGCGTGCAGCAAGCCCTGGAACGGGATGAAGCCGAGGTACTTCGTGGGATGCACGGGCCGGAACAACATGTTCAGCGCGATGTAATCACTGATCAGACCCACCCCGAAGCCGAAGGCCGGCATGATCCACGGGTTCTGGAACAAGGCCCACGCGACCATCTGGACCACGCCGATCACGAGCCCGAAGTAGATGCCGCTGCGGCGGACGAAGGCCATCGCGTTGTCCCCGAGCCCGCGCATCAGCTTGTTCAGCTTGTCCTTGTTGCGCACCAGCGTCGTGACCGCCAGGTACTGGATGTCGACGAACCGGTTGAGGTCCGCCCGCATCTCGTTGAGCATCTTCTCCACGACCTTCGGGGTCTGGTCGTGGATGCGGGCCTGGATCGCATTGCGCGCGGCGTCGGGCAGTGAGTCCCACAGCCCGGGGCGGATCTGCTCGGCGATGTCGCGGGAGATGTCGTCGACTGCCTGGGTCAGCGGCTCGCGCAGCGAGTCGACGGCCTCCCTGGCGTCGACCTTCTCCAGTAGTTCCTCTGGTTTCAGCAGATTCTGCGTGAGCAGCTCAATGGTCTTGGACCCCACCTTGCCCGCGCGCCGGGGAACGATGCCCTGCCAGCCGAGCAGGCCGAAGCCCCTGAACTCCATCGGCCGGTACAGCATCTCCAGCGCGACGATCTTGGTGCTCCACCCGACGAAGGCGGCGACGAACGGCATGGACAGATAGATCAGCCAGTTGACGCTGAAATCTGCCTTGATCTCCTGCCAGGTCTGGATCGCGAGAACTGTCTCGCTGCCGCTCATGCGGTTACGAACCGTCCCGTTCCACCGCAGCCTCCCACAAGCCACGACCGAGGCCTGACAGCGTCAGCGTCAACTTGTCCACCCGGGCGGTCAGCGGCCCACGGGACGCACTCTTGATCGCCCGCAGCACCATGGGCTCAGCCATGAGCACCTCGTATTCGGCCTTCTGAGACGGATCCTCGGGACCGGTCTCCACCAAGCCCAGCGACAGCAGATGGCCGACGTACTGGGGGACCATCGCGGGCAGCGCCACATTCGCTGTGCGACCGATCAGGCAGGCGTTCTCCAGCACAGCCTGGCCCGGGGTCCGGGCCCGTGTCCAGGTGTAGACGTTGACCAACGGCGATGCCGCGCCCTCCGAGAGTGCGCCGATGATCCGGGCTTCGTCGGCGACCAGCTGGTCGAGCAGGCGGTGGTACAGCTCGACCTGGCTGCCGGCGGTGCTCTGGTCCAGGGCGCGGTCCAGCAGCCGGTCCATCTTCAGGTTCAGCGATTCGGGCGTCGGCTCCTCCGGTGTGGCCACCGGGGCCGGCCGCGGCGCCGATTCGATGGCCTCCAGCCGGTTCTTCACCAGGGTGGCGAGTTGTTCCTCGCCCCAGGCCGCCACCTTCATGCTCGTCTTCGCGGCGTCGAGGGCGCGGTCGGCGAGCCCGAACGGATCGAACCGCTTCGGCACGAGCGGACGGGGATTGCGCGGGGTGCGGATGGCGAAGGCGATCTCGCCGATCGGGGTGTCAAGTTTGAACGCCCGGCGCTGGTAGCCGCGTTTGGCCGGCTTGTCCGCGGGCACGTTCGGTTCGGTCGTCGTTATCTCGTCTGACATCGTCGATCGATCCCCCTCGAATGACTGTGTGCGCCCCGGGTCACGGTCTGCGCTGGACGCCGAGCCGGCCTCGAGCCCCGGCCGGCGGCATTTGATTATGGGGCACGGTACCCGGTCGGGGCAGGGCCGAGCGGTGACCCCGGGTCGGTCCGAAATAAGTCGCTGGGACCGGGAACAAATCCGCAGAAACCCCCGTTGACCAGATCGACAGCAAGTTGAGTGACAGTGACTCAAGTCTGGGTTGACAATCTAGGCTCACCCGGAGCAAGCTTGAGCGCAGTCCGCTCAGACCCCTATCTCTATCAGGAGGCAACACCATGGCTCGTGCGGTCGGTATCGACCTCGGGACCACCAACTCATGCGTGGCGGTCCTGGAAGGCGGCGACCCCGTCGTCGTCGCAAACTCTGAAGGCTCCCGGACCACCCCGTCGGTCGTCGCGTTCGCGCGCAACGGTGAGGTGCTGGTCGGCCAGCCCGCCAAGAACCAGGCGGTGACCAACGTCGACCGGACCATCCGTTCGGTCAAGCGTCACATGGGCAGCGACTGGACCGTCGAGATCGACGGCAAGAACTACACGGCGCAGGAGATCAGCGCGCGCGTGCTGATGAAGCTCAAGCGCGACGCCGAGGCCTACCTCGGTGAGGACATCACCGACGCCGTCATCACCGTGCCCGCGTACTTCAACGACGCTCAGCGGCAGGCCACCAAGGAAGCCGGACAGATCGCCGGCATGAACGTGCTGCGCATCGTCAACGAGCCGACCGCAGCCGCCCTGGCCTACGGCCTGGACAAGGGCAGCAAGGAACAGACCATCCTGGTCTTCGACCTCGGTGGCGGCACGTTCGACGTCTCGCTGCTGGAGATCGGCGACGGTGTCGTCGAGGTGCGTGCCACCTCCGGTGACAACCACCTCGGTGGCGACGACTGGGACGACCGGATCGTCGAGTGGCTGGTCGACAAGTTCAAGGCCACCAGCGGCATCGACCTGACCAAGGACAAGATGGCGATGCAGCGGCTGCGTGAAGCCGCCGAGAAGGCCAAGATCGAACTCAGCTCCTCGCAGAGCACCTCGATCAACCTGCCCTACATCACCGTCGACGCCGACAAGAACCCGCTGTTCCTCGACGAGCAGCTGACCCGCGCCGAGTTCCAGAAGATCACTCAGGATCTGCTGGACCGCACCCGTGCGCCGTTCCAGTCGGTGATCAAGGACGCCGGCATCTCGGTCGGCGAGATCGACCACGTGGTCCTGGTGGGTGGCTCGACGCGTATGCCCGCGGTCACCGACCTGGTCAAGGAACTCACCGGCGGCAAGGAGCCCAACAAGGGCGTCAACCCCGACGAGGTTGTCGCGGTGGGCGCTGCGCTGCAGGCCGGCGTGCTCAAGGGCGAGGTGAAAGACGTTCTGCTGCTTGACGTCACCCCGCTGTCCCTCGGTATCGAGACCAAGGGTGGCGTGATGACCAAGCTGATCGAGCGCAACACCACCATCCCGACCAAGCGGTCGGAGACCTTCACCACCGCTGACGACAACCAGCCGTCGGTGCAGATCCAGGTCTTCCAGGGTGAGCGCGAAATCGCTTCGCACAACAAGCTGCTCGGCTCCTTCGAGCTGACCGGTATCCCGCCGGCCCCCCGCGGCGTGCCGCAGATCGAGGTCACCTTCGACATCGACGCCAACGGCATCGTGCACGTCACTGCCAAGGACAAGGGCACCGGCAAGGAAAACACGATCAAGATCCAGGAAGGCTCCGGCCTGTCCAAGGAAGAGATCGACCGGATGATCAAGGACGCCGAGGCGCACGCCGACGAGGACCGCAAGCGTCGCGAAGAGGCCGACGTCCGCAACCAGGCCGAGTCGCTGGTCTACCAGACGGAGAAGTTCGTCAAGGAGCAGCGCGAGGCCGAGGGCGGATCGAAGGTTCCCGAGGAGACCTTGGCCAAGGTCGACGGCGCCATCGCCACGGCGAAGACGGCGCTGGAAGGCTCCGACATCTCCGCGATCAAGGACGCGATGGAGAAGCTCGGTGTCGAGTCGCAGGGTCTGGGCCAGGCGATCTACGAGGCCACCCAGGCCGAGCAGGCCTCGGGAGCTGACGCCGGAGCCTCCTCGAGTGCCGCGGACGACAACGTGGTGGACGCCGAGGTTGTCGACGATGACCAGGAGACCAAGTGAGCGAGAACGATTCGCACGAGCCGGTGACCATCACCGACAAACGGCGCATCGATCCCGACTCCGGTGAGGTTCGTGAGCAGGCGCCGGCCCCCAGCGGGCCGGCGTCGGCCGCCTCCGCTGCTGGGGAGTCGGCGAGCGATAGCGACGAGGTCGCCGAGCTCAAGGCCACGCTGCAACGTGTGAAGGCCGAATACGACAACTACCGCAAGCGCGCGCTGCGTGATCAGCAGGTCACCGCCGACCGGGCCAAGGCCACCGTCATCACCCAGTTGCTGGGTGTGCTCGACGATCTGGACCGGGCCCGCAGCCACGGCGACCTGGAATCCGGGCCGCTCAAGTCGGTCGCCGACAAGCTCGTCGGGGCCCTTGAAGGACAGGGTCTTTCCGCGTTCGGGGTCGAGGGTGACGAGTTCGACCCGTCACTGCACGAGGCTGTGCAGCATGAGGGCGAGGGCACCCATCCCGTGGTCGGGACCGTGATGCGCCGCGGCTACAAGATCGGTGACCAGGTGGTCAGGCACGCCCTCGTCGGCGTGGTCGACACGGTGCCCGAGCCCGAAGGCGGCGCTGATTCCGCGTCGGCGACACCGAATAACGGTGACGCCGCCGGCGGTCAGGCCGCAGAATCAGACAACTAGACAATCCAACTAGAGAGAAGAGGTAAGGAGGTGGCGCATGGCCCAACGCGAGTGGGTCGAGAAGGACTTCTATAAAGAACTCGGCGTCTCCTCTGACGCCAGCGCCGACGAGATCAAGAAGGCCTACCGGAAACTGGCCTCCGAACTGCATCCCGACCGCAATCCCGATGCGGGAGCGGCGGAGCGGTTCAAGGCGGTTTCCGAGGCGAACAGCGTCCTGTCGGACCCCGCGAAGCGCAAGGAGTATGACGAGACCCGCCGGCTGTTCGCCGGGGGTGGGCGTCGGTTCAACCCGGGCGGGAATTTCAGTGGCGGATTCGGTTCTGACGGAGCCGAATTCAACCTGGGTGACCTGTTCGACGCGGCCGGCCAGAGCGGCGGCGCCAACATCGGTGACCTCTTCGGCGGGCTGTTCGGGCGCGGTGCGCAACCGCGGCCGAGTCGGCCGCGCCGGGGCAACGACCTGGAAACCGAAACCGAGCTGTCCTTCCTGGAAGCCACCAAGGGCGTGGCGATGCCGCTGCGGCTGACCAGCCCGGCCCCTTGCACCAACTGCCACGGCAGCGGTGCACGGCCGGGCACCAGCCCCAAGGTGTGCCCGAACTGCAACGGCTCCGGTGTGGTCAACCGCAACCAGGGGGCGTTCGGATTCTCCGAGCCCTGCACCGAATGCCGGGGCAGCGGCTCGATCATCGAGCACCCCTGCGCCGAATGCCAGGGCACCGGCGTCACCACCCGCACCCGCACGATCAACGTGCGGATCCCGCCGGGTGTCGAGGACGGTCAGCGCATCCGGCTGGCCGGCCAAGGTGAAGCCGGGCTTCGGGGCGCGCCGTCGGGCGACCTCTACGTCACCGTGCACGTGCGCCCGGACAAGGTGTTCGGGCGTGACGGTGACGATCTGACCGTCAGCGTTCCGGTCAGCTTCCACGAATTGGCTCTGGGGACAACGCTTTCCGTTCCCACCCTGGACGGCAAGGTCGGAGTGCGGGTGCCCAAGGGCACCTCCGACGGCCGGATCCTGCGGGTGCGCGGACGCGGGGTGCCCAAACGCTCCGGCGGCCACGGTGACCTGCTGGTCACGGTGAAGGTCGCGGTGCCGCCCAATCTGGAAGACGAAGCGGCCGAGGCGTTGGAGGCATATGCGAAAGCCGAACGGGCCAGCGGTTTCGATCCGCGGGCCGGATGGGCAGGAAACATATGAGCCAGCGGAAAGAAGAAGCCCGAACGTTTTTGATCTCGGTGGCCGCCGAGCTGGCTGGTATGCACGCGCAGACCCTGCGCACATACGACCGGCTCGGCCTGGTCAGCCCGCAGCGCAGTTCCGGCGGCGGGCGCCGCTACTCCGAGCGTGACGTCGACCTGCTCCGTGAGGTGCAGCGGTTGTCACAGGACGAGGGCGTCAACCTGGCCGGCATCAAGCGCATCATCGAACTGACCAATCAGGTCGACGCGCTGCGCAACCGGGTTTCCGAGCTGACCCAGCAGGTCGAACAACTCAGCGATCAGCGCCGCGACGTCTCGGTGGCGTCGAAAGCGGTGGTCCTGTGGCAGCCCGGAGCCGCTCGGCGGCGACATAGGCCGTAGCCGCGGTGCGCGCTAGCCCACTCTGATCGAAAAGGTGGCCGTCTCCGGACTTCCGGGGGCGGCCATCGTGTATTTCCCCCCGCGCAATGCGTCGGTGGGTGCGGCCATCGGCTCGATGCCCACCACGCTGTCATTGCCCGGTGCGAACAGCTGCGCGGCGCGATAGCCCGCCTCGAAGGTGACCTCGACCCGCTGGCTTCCTCCCGACAGCGCGAACACCGCGCCCGGCTCGACGCCATCGAAACCGTCGTCGAGTTCGGTGGCATCCAGCCGTCCCGGCCCACCCGGCCAGTCGCGGGACTCACCGGTGGGCAGGCCCCGATCATCCACCAACAGATGCCGCATCGTCGGCGTCTGCAACTGCCAATCCTGGCGCGGCACGCCGGGAACCGTCACGTAGGGGTGGTAGCCGTAACACAGCGGCACCGGCTGCTCGGCCGTTGGCGCCACCGTCGTGGACACCGTGAGGGTTCGGTCGGCCAACGTCACCGCCATGGTCAGGCGGTGTGGAAACGGGAAGGTGGCCAGCCGCGCCGGAACGGCACCCCAATCCAGGTCGGCTGTCAGCGCGTTCTCGGTGTTCTCGATCACCTGCCAGTCCGGACTGGCGGCCAGCACACCGTGCATCGGCGCCCCGTTGGCGTCACCGCGTACGCCGTTGACCCCGGGCGTCAAGGTCACCGCGGTGTCATTGGCGCGATACTCGTTGGCGCTCAATCGGTTTGCCCACGGGTAGAGGATCGGGATCCCCATCGTCTTGCCGTCGGTGAGATAGGCCTGCAAACCCCGGCGCTGGCCCAGGTATTCGACGTCGCCGTCGGCCAGCGAGGTGCAGATCATTCCCGCCGCCGGGACGTAGGTGGCAGTCAGCGACGACGACGGGTCAGACAAGGTGACTGGTTGAACCGCGGCCATGGCGCCAGTCTGGCATTCTCAGCGCGTCAGCGGGTCGTGCTGGATGCGCTCGGCCGGGGCTCCGCGCTCGACCAGGGCGGCCTTGGTGGCGGTGACCATGTCCGGTCCACCGCAGATGAGGATCTGACGATCGCCCCAGTTGCCGTATCTGGTCACCACTTCGGCCAGCGTGCCGGTCTGGCGCACGTGCAGCCCCCGCGGCGGCTGGACATCGGGATACTGGCCGGCCCACGGCGGGTCGGTGCTGTACTCGGAGACCGGCGTCACCGACAGCCACGGATTGGTGGAGGCAATGTGCCACAGCGTCTTCAGGTCGTACAGGTCGCACGGATAGCGGCCACCGAAGAACAGGTGCACGCGCGGATTCTCGCCGTGCAGCGTCATGTCCATGATGATGTTGCGCAGCGGGGCCAGGCCCGTGCTGCCGGCCACCATCAGCACATCTTCGCCGTCACGGTCGACGTGCAGCCCGCCGTGGGGGCTGGACATCCGCCAGCGGTCGCCGATCTTGGTCTCGGCGACGATGGCGGTGCTCACCATGCCGCCGGGCACCGACCGGATGTGGAACTCGATGCCCCCGGACCGGTCGGACGGAACGGCCGGGCTGAGGTAGCGCCAGCGGCGCGGCCATTGGGGTACCTGGACGGTGACGTACTGGCCGGGGTAATAGAACAGCGGCTGATCGAGTTGCAGCCGGATCACCGAGACGTCGCGCGTGACGCGGTGATGCTCGATGACGGTGCCGTCGCAGTAGGCGGGGGAATCCTCGGCGTCGGCCGCTCCGCGCATCACCCCGATGATCAGGGCCACGGCATCGCGCGTGGCCTCGGCCAGACGGTCATCCCACTGGGACTCGAGATGGCTGTGCAGGGCGTTGTACAGCGCATCCTGCATGGAGTCGTAATGGCTCTGCGTGACGCCGTACTTCCGGTGGTCCCTGCCGAGCTGAGCCAGGAACGCCACCGGCTCCTCGGCGCGCTGGGCGATCAGTTCCCCGAACAACCAGGTCAGGGCGCGCGCAAAGACGTCGCGCTGGCTGTCCATGTCCGGAGGGAACAGATCACGGGCCGAGAGGTCGGTGGCGAACCACTGGGTATAGAAGTCACGGATCAGCGTCGCGGAGCCCTGCTTGGGGTCGACGGCGCTCTGCAGTGTCTGCAGCGCTTCACGGTCATCGAGTCCCACGGAGTCGCATCATAGGCGCGGTCCGCCCGGGCCGCCGCAAAGCGGCGCTGATCACCAACATCAGCCCGACCATTGCCCAACAACTCAGCACGATGATCGCGGTGTCGGCCCCGGCGCCGCCGAAGTAGGCCGTGGATCGCAGCAGCGTGGCGGTGGCCCCCTGCGGCAACAACTGGCCGAGCTGGCCCCAGCCGGCGGGCAGCATCTCCGGTGCGGCGGTGAGCCCGGACAGCGGGTTGCCCAGCAACAGGGCCAGAGCCGCGCCCACACCCAGGCCTACCCTGCCGAACAAAGAGCCCAGACCGAGCATGAGCAGCCCCGCCGCGGAGATCCCCAGGGTCAGACCTGCCGCCACGCCCCAGAAGTTCGAGTCGGTCGAGCCGAATACGTACTGGAGCAGGGCTGCGACCGTGATGCCTGCTACCGCGGCGAACACGATCGTGGCGATCAGGCGGGTCCACACCTCACGTCGCAACACCAGCACCAGCGCGACGGCGGGCAGCATCCCGGCCAGTGTGATCGGCAGGGCCGAGGCGGCCAGCCCGGTCCCGCGCGGATCCTGACTCGTGGGTGGGGCCAGGTCCTCGGCGTGCAGGGTCACGCCCGATTTCGCGGCAATACCGTTCCCGATCTGGGTCAGCAGTTGTGCGACGGCGGGGCTACCTCCGGTGGCGGTCAGCAGCTTCGGGCCTTCCGGTCCGAAGGTGATACCGCCGTAGACGTTTCGGTTCAGGATTGCCTCCCGCAGAGCGTCCTCGCCGGGATAGTACGTCACCGCGAAGGCCCCCGGAGCCTGCTGCTCGAGGCGCTCGGCGATCTGGCTGGTGGCGGCCTGGGGTCCCGCGGCACCGATGGGGACGTCGTGGGGCTTCGATCGCGACGCCGGCAGGGCGAAGGCGATGGCGACGATGGCGATCGCGATGGTCAGCACGGCGATGATGCCCGCCGCACGCAGGGCGGCGGGCGGTTCATGTTCGGGTGCGGCGTGGTGGGCGGGCGTGGCGGCCTGGGTCGAGAGCATCGTTCCCTCTTTTCATCCGACGTTGAATTAATCGGTTGATGTGAGGGTAACGCTGTGTTGGGCCGTTTTTCAACAATGATTGAAATGATAATGTCGATGTATGCCTTCACCTGGGAAAACTGCCACACGGCGCGGGCGCCGCCAGGGTGATCCGGTGTCGCGCGACGCGGTGCTCGCGGCCGCCAAACTGCGCTTCGCGGCCGAGGGATACGAGAAGACGACGCTGCGGGCCATCGCCTCGGACGCGAACGTCGATGCGTCGATGGTGCTCTACCTGTTCGGCTCCAAGGCCGACCTGTTCCGCGAATCGCTGCGCCTGATCCTCGACCCCGACGTGCTCGTGGCCGCACTCGAAGGGCCGGCCGAGGAGATCGGCGAACGTATGGTCCGCGTCTATCTGAGGATGTGGGAGACACCCGACACCGCAGCCAGCATGCGGGTCATGCTGCAGTCCGCTACGTCGAATTCCGATGCGCACGTGGCGTTTCGAACGTTCATGCAGGATTACGTGCTCGCCGCGGTCTCCGGAGTGCTCGGTGGTGGCGAGCAGGCCCGATTACGGGCCATGCTCGCCGCATCGAACCTGGTCGGCACCGCGATGCTGCGCTATGTGATGGCCGTGCCGCCGTTGGCGACACTCGACGGCGAAGACGTGGTGCGCCTGCTCGCGCCGACGGTCACCCGCTATCTCACCGCCGATGCGGCCGAGCTGGGGTTGCCTGAGTTGTAGTGGTCAGCGCTGAGGGTCGGAATGCCGCGCGATGAGTGCGAGCTCGGCCTCGCCGGCCTGTTCGGGAGTGGCGAACGGCATGTTCGTTCCGACGAAGTCCCGCGCTTCCTGGAAGTCCATGCCCTGCTCGACCATCATGTTGACCACCCCGATGTGCACCACCGCCGTCGCGCGCTTGGCGGCAACGCCGGCCACGAAACGGATTTCGTCAGCCAACTGGGCCTCGGTCATGGCCGTCACCTTCGGATCCAGGTCCACCTGGGCGACTGAGCCGTTGAGATAGGCAGTGACCGTGACAGTGCCTGGCGGGTTGATGGCCTGGACGACCGGGATCTGTTCTTCGTCTTCAACGGAAGTCTCGGCGTCGACGGCACCGAAACCGTCGTCCTCGGCCTCCTCGACTTCATGGTTGGCGTAGTCGTGGACGGCGTCGAGCCCGTTGCCGTGGGCGACGCCGTGGTCGTCGTGGTAGTCCGGCAGGGCATCGAGTCCGGACACATCGTCGTCGAACACCGGGGTGTCGAAGTCGAGCGCGTCGAGGCCGTTGTCATCGGCGTCGTCCCAGTCGTTCGGGCCATGCGGCGTCATATGTCAGTCATATCCCATCGTGGTCCACCACCCGTCAGTCGGTCGATCAAACCCACCGCGGGTACATCTCCTTGCCGATATTGGCTTCGGCTTCAGAATCCGTCCGGTCGTACCGTGATCCAGCGATGTTGAGCTTCTCCGACAGATCCCGCGACTTGGCTGCCATTGCCGCGCAGGCGGCTGCGCGGGCGTTGTGCGCCGCGTCAACAGCGGTGTTCGACGCAACGCAGATCACTCCGTGGTTCAACCACATAGATCCACTGACACCCTCGGTCAGCTTGGCTACTGCATTGAACGCGGAGTCCGCCTTGGACTGACCTTCGGACAATTCGCGGATATGGGCGGGGATGACTTGCAGGAATCCACCGGTCACTACTTGCTCCTTATTGCTCGGCGAATCAATCGCCGGCTGCGGCCGCAGCCAGGGCGTTGTACTTGCTGATGGCGTTCTCGATCTGGCTTGCGTTGCGGAGTGTGTGCAGGCCAAGCATTTCCACTGTGAGGACACACCGCGGCACAGACCCGGCTACGGCACCGATCTCGATCCCGGTCTTGAGGGCTTGGCCGACGGGCGGTGGCAGCGTGAAGCTCGCGATGATCGCAGCCGGAATCGCAGCGGTGAGGACTGTCGCCGAGATATCCAGCACGTTTCGGGCCTCGGTGACCTGAGCGGCCTGCTCGTTGATGACCTTCTGAACTTCGCCGTCAACCTGGGCGAGCTTGCCTGCGCGCTCCTGTTGCTTCTTGTTCTGCTGGGCGTACGACTCGGAGCCTTCGCCTACCCAGTTGTCGTTAGGTGCCGTTCCTTCAAGGCCGCTTTGGATTTTCCGGAATGCTTCGGCGCCCGTTGTGAAGTCGCTGCCGTCGTTCGGGTCGCCGACTCCCAACGTCAGCTGCATGGCGTTGATGCCCAGCAACCCGTTGGCGATGATCGGTGTGGCCCAACTGGCAGTCTTCACGCCGTACTTGCCGAGCCAGTCGGCTCCTTTTTTGGACGTCGCGACCATCTGAGCTGCGCCGGTGAAGTCGGCTTGTAGGCCGATGATCGACGTGAAACTGGGAAGATCGAGGGCATGCTCGGTGGTTCCTTTGGCGGCGAACGCCACCTCGACTACTTTTCGAACTGATTCCGCGCCCATTCCGCATCCCCCATCTTCGGCCTGCCCAGCCTAACTTGCTGCGGTGCAGCGCCAACGCACCGAATTTGAGGCAACCTGAAACGCTGCTAGCTGGCACACCGTGGCTAGGCTGTGGTCGTGCGAGGGGACAAATTGGCAGCGGAGTTCGTCGCGCGGGGGCGGCTGCCGAGCACCAAAGAAGAGTGGCTCGGCCTGCTTGCGCTCTTTGCTGTGGTAGGCGTAACGCTTGGGTTGCTGAACTTATACGCTGGCTTCAGCGCGTCCAAACGTTTTCGGGCGCAGGAAGAAGCGTTCATGGTCGAGTCCGCCCGATTCAGGTCGCGATGGCCGGCGCAGCTGCTGTGGCAGGCGCCATACGAAGAACTCGAAGCAGAGGCGGAGCGTTGTTGGCGCCATGTATTTGTCCTGGAAAGGCGGCGCGACCTCATGCGCCGAGGCAGAGGCGGCGACTTTGACACCCAAATCGGTGCGGTCCGCAGCTGGATCACCACAGTCGTCAACGCAATGAATGTCGTTGTTTCCCGCGGACGGCAAGCCGATGTTTGACCGCATGCTCGCCGTGGGCCCGCACGAGCCCAAGAGCTTCGCCACGCTCTTGACAATTGGCCTGGTGATATCCGCTTTCTGCGTGGCAGTGTTTGTTCTCATTGCGTTGATTCCGTCGACGGCGCGGGACCGAGAGGACGCCGAGAAGGCGCGGCTGTTTACCCACTCCGAAGCGTTCTGGGCGCGGTGGCCGGGCAACGGCCTGTTCGAAGCGCCATACGACCAGTTGGCGGCCGAGGCGACCAGATGTGCGCGGATCGTCGAGATCTTTCAGGGGGAGCGCGGATCGAACGTGCGGCCGGCGACTGGACATGCCCGGCGGGCCTACGACAATGCCGAAATTCAGCTCGCTTCCTACGAACCGATGCTCAACTCGGTTCACAACGCGATGAACTACGCGATATCGCAGGGCCGCGGGCCTCAGCTGCCTTCGAAATGATTGTGCCCCAAGGTATCCACAAATGTGGGGCCGCGGCGATCGAGCTCACCTAGATACTCGTCGGCCCACGTACCGAATGGCTGATGTGCCAGGTATTCATTGCGGAACCGGTCGTCCTCGGACACTTCGGAAACGCAGAAGGCGGGAATGGCGAGATCCACCACCGGCCCGCCGCGTTCGACTTCGGAAAGCAACAGCGGTGCGTTCCTGCCGAGGAACTGATCGATGATCCAGCCGTCCTCGCCGAGCCACATCGAATAGCGAACCTTCGCGACGACGTGTTCCGCTCGGCCGACGATCTGGGCGGCGACCAATGGGTCAAGCTCTCGTTCGGCCTCGTAGCGCGTGCCGCCGACGGCGGGGCCTTTGGCCGTCATCGTCCCAAGTGATTGCTCGCCCAATGTCGCTACGAGTTCGGCGGGAGTGCCGTTCAATTCAGCTGGGGCAGGTCCCTGTACCCGGACTCGCACCGCGTATCCGTCGGACGCGAACAGATACGCCTGCACGATGAGGGCGGGCATGGGATCCGATGCTGCCACCGCGGGCAATTCGCGGACAAAGAACTTCCGCTCAAATTCGAAATCACCGAAACCGGATTCGGACATGCGCACACCGTAGCCCGATCTGCGCCGAATGCGTCATCTATAGGGCGTGAATTCCCTTGTAGAGCACGAGGAGGCCGATCACCACCAGAATCGCCGCAACCAAGACCGCGTGGTTGCGTTCCATCCATTCCTTGAGCCGGCCCAGTGCGGGGTCCAACCGCTCGCCGGACACCGCGTACGCGAGGATCGGCAGAGCCACCGTCGACCCCGCGGCCACCACGAAGTACAGCCCAGCGGCCCACACGCCGGGCTGGCCGAGACCGGCTGAACCGATCGCCAAACCCGCTGCCACGCAGATGAACAGCACTTTGGGGTTCACCACCGTCAGCGCCAGGCCGGCCGCACCGGCCCGGGCCGGCGTGAGCTTGCTCAGGCTGGCCATCCACTTGGGGCTGTGCTCGGACTTGGCGCGGGTGAGAAAGCGGTACACGCCGTAGGCGATCAAGGCGACGCCGACGACGATGCGTAACCACGATGCCCACGTCGGAGGTTCGTCGAGCCGGCCGAACAGGCCGGAGATGCCGACGAAGATCGCGGTCAGCGCGGCCAGACCGAGGAACCACCCGGCGAGGAAGGACAGGCCGGCCGGCCGGGGGCGGGGAGTGTGCAGCACGAGTACCGCCGGGATGATAGACAGCGGCGACAGGGCCACCACCATTGCCAGCGGGATGAGTTCGGCGAAAACAGAACCCCAGCTCTCCGTCATGAGCAAAAACCTAGCAACCGGCGACGATGTCCTCGACGGTGTCGGCGGCATGTTGCGGCCCGCCGTGGGCATGGATTTCCGCACGGACGGTGTCGAGGGTGCGTCGAATCTGCGGATCGGCCGCGACGCCGAGCACCGCTTCGCGGATGTCGCCGACGCTGGGCAGATGGTCGGTCAGGTGACGGCCGACGCCGATGGTCTCGAGGCGAGCGGCATTGGCGGGCTGATCGACGGCCTGCGGAATCGCCACCATCGGGACTCCGAACCACAATCCCTCGGTGCACGAGCCCATGCCGGCGTGGGTGATGAAGCAGTCGGCCTGTTGCAGTACGGCCGGCTGGGGAACGGACTCTCGTGTCTGAACCCATGGCGGAACCGGACCGACGTCCGCGCGGCCGGTGGCCAACACCAGCCGCCAGCCTTGCCCGTCGAGCGCCTCGATCACGTTGCGGTACACGTCGGCTCGTTCGGTGTAGGCGGTGCCGAAGGCCAGCAGCGCCAGCGGGCCGTCCCCGGCCGGCGGAGTCCAATCGCCCGGATCCCCGCGGCGCGGGTCGATACAGGGGCCGACGAACCGGTAGCGATCGCCGACCCGATCCGCATGTCGTTGCATGACCCTCGGGATCAACACCAGGCACCGTCGAGGCGCGCCCGTCACGTCGTCGAACGTCAAACTGCACTCCGACTCCGTGAGCCAGTCGTCGAACGCGCGGCGGTACGCCAGGCCGGCCGGACTGCCGAGGATCGGACCAAGGATCTCGGCCATGTCGTCGTGGTAGCCGTCCCAGGCCACCTCGCTGGGCGACAACTGGGCGGCAGGCACGCCCCAACGGTCGGCGGCCACCGGCCCTGCCATGCCGCCGATGTCGTAGAGCACAAGATCGGGCCGGTCGGCGTCGAGGGCGTCGTGCAGCTGCGGCAGGACATGGACTGCCTCGTCGAGAAACATCCGCATGCCGGCCACCGGGTCGGATTCGTCGAACGTCTCCGGTGCGCCCGGCGCCCCCGGCAGCACTGAGGTGCAGGGGATCACATCGGCCCCGGTCGGGGTGGCCAGCCCCGCCAGATGGCCGCCGACCAGGTAACTCAGCCGGTGCCCGCGCCGAACCAATTCGTGAACCATGGCCAGATGGGGGTACATGTGGCTTGGGGCGGAGGCGGCGACGACGGCGATATGCACGCATCCGAGTCTGCCCGGGAAAAATTTTTAAAGTTGAGCGGAACAGACTCAACCTTGACTACGTTGTACATCGCGACAAGCATTTTCTCTATCAGAAAAGGGAGGTGTCGTGGACTCGTTCAACCCGACGACCAAGACTCAGGCGGCGCTGACCTCAGCGTTGCAGGCGGCCAGTTCCGCAGGCAATCCGGAGATCCGGCCCGCTCACCTGTTGATGGCACTGCTCACGCAGAACGAGGGCATTGCCGCACCCCTGCTCGAGGCCGTCGGCGTGGACCCCGCGACGATCCGGACCGAGGCGCAGCGGTTGCTCGACCGGTTGCCCAGCGCCAGTGGCGCCAGCAGCCAACCCCAGCTGAGCCGGGAATCGCTCGCCGCGATCACCACGGCCCAGAGCCTGGCCACCGAGATGGACGACGAGTACGTCTCCACCGAACATCTGATGGTCGGCCTGGCCACCGGCGACTCCGAGGTCGCCAAGCTGCTCACCGGGCACGGCGCCTCACCCGAGGCGCTGCGTGAGGCGTTCACGAAGGTGCGCGGCAGCGCCCGGGTCACCAGCCCCGACCCCGAGGGTAGCTACCAGGCGCTGGAGAAGTACTCCACCGACCTGACCGCCCGCGCCCGCGAAGGCAAGCTCGATCCGGTTATCGGGCGGGACAACGAGATTCGTCGCGTCGTGCAGGTGCTGAGCCGCCGTACCAAGAACAACCCGGTACTCATCGGTGAGCCCGGTGTCGGTAAGACCGCGATCGTCGAGGGCCTGGCCCAGCGCATCGTGGCCGGCGACGTACCCGAGAGCCTGCGGGACAAGACGGTCATCAGCCTGGACCTCGGGTCCATGGTGGCCGGTGCCAAGTACCGCGGTGAATTCGAGGAGCGGCTCAAGGCTGTCCTCGATGACATCAAAGACTCGGCTGGGCAGGTCATCACGTTCATCGACGAGCTGCACACCATCGTCGGCGCCGGTGCCACCGGCGAGTCTGCGATGGATGCGGGCAACATGATCAAGCCCATGCTGGCCCGCGGTGAGCTGCGCCTGGTCGGCGCTACCACGCTCGACGAATACCGCAAGTACATCGAGAAGGACGCCGCGCTGGAGCGCCGGTTCCAGCAGGTGCTGGTCGGCGAGCCGTCCGTCGAGGACACCGTCGGCATCCTGCGCGGTCTCAAGGACCGCTACGAGGTTCACCACGGTGTACGTATCACCGACTCCGCTCTGGTTGCCGCGGCAACCCTTTCGGACCGCTACATCACCGCACGTTTCCTGCCGGACAAGGCGATCGACCTGGTCGACGAGGCCGCGTCCCGGTTGCGTATGGAGATCGACTCGCGGCCCGTCGAGATCGACGAGGTCGAGCGGTTGGTCCGTCGCCTCGAGATCGAGGAGATGGCGCTGGAGAAGGAGGAGGACGACGCCTCCAAGGAGCGGCTGGAGAAGCTGCGCGGTGAGCTGGCCGATTACAAGGAGAAGTTGGCCGAGCTGACCACTCGTTGGCAGAACGAGAAGGGCGCCATCGACATCGTCCGCGAGCTCAAGGAGCAGCTGGACAGCCTGCGCGGTGAGGCCGACCGGGCCGAGCGCGACGGTGACCTGGCCAAGGCCGCCGAGCTGCGCTACGGACGCATCCCGGAGGTCGAGAAGAAGCTCGACGCCGCACTGCCGGTGGCCGAGGCCCGCGAGAACGTCATGCTCAAGGAAGAGGTCGGGCCCGACGATATCGCCGAGGTCGTGGAGGCGTGGACCGGCATTCCGGCCGGACGCATGCTCGAAGGCGAGACCGCCAAGCTGCTGCGCATGGAGGAGGAGCTGGGCAAGCGCGTCATCGGTCAGAAGGCCGCGGTGACCGCGGTGTCGGATGCGGTGCGCCGCAGCCGGGCCGGGGTGGCCGACCCGAACCGGCCGACGGGCTCCTTCATGTTCCTTGGCCCGACCGGTGTCGGTAAGACCGAGCTGGCAAAGGCGTTGGCGGAGTTCCTCTTCGACGACGAGCGCGCCATGGTCCGCATCGACATGAGTGAGTACGGCGAGAAGCACTCGGTGGCTCGCCTGGTCGGTGCGCCTCCGGGATACATCGGCTACGACCAGGGCGGTCAGCTGACCGAGGCCGTGCGCCGGCGTCCGTACACGGTGGTGCTGTTCGACGAGATCGAGAAGGCCCACCCGGACGTGTTCGACGTGCTGCTACAGGTGCTCGACGAGGGCCGGCTGACCGACGGTCAGGGCCGCACGGTCGACTTCCGCAACACTATCCTGATCCTGACCTCCAACCTGGGTGCCGGCGGCACCGAGGAGCAGGTGATGGCCGCGGTGCGGGCCGCGTTCAAACCGGAGTTCATCAACCGGCTGGACGACGTGATCCTGTTCGACGCACTGAATCCCGAGGAGCTGGTGTCGATCGTCGACATCCAGCTGCAACAGCTGCAGAAGCGGCTGGCGCAGCGCCGGCTCACCCTCGAGGTGTCGCTGCCCGCCAAGAAGTGGTTGGCCGAGCGTGGTTTCGACCCGCTCTACGGTGCCCGCCCGCTGCGCCGCCTGGTGCAGCAGGCCATCGGCGACCAGCTGGCCAAGATGCTGCTGGCCGGGCAGGTGCACGACGGCGACGTCGTGCCGGTCAACGTCAGCGCGGACGGCGAAGGCCTGGTGCTGGGCTGACCTAACCGCCGAAACGGCATTCCAGCAGGGGTCCTCTCGGACTTTTCCTGCTGGAATGCCGTTTCGCGCTAAAGAGCAAACCGGCCGGCGAAGCCCCGCAGGGGCACGTCGGCGCTCGTCAGCAATCCGGGCCGGGCTGCCACCACCGCGGCGATGGAGTTGAGTGCGGGCAGCCCGGTCACGGTCATGCCGATCGAGGCGAAGGAGTCCGGATCGGACAGGTCCACACCGGGTTTCGGGAAGATCATGTGCTTGTTGTAGACACACGGATCGCCCTTGATCTGAGTGATGTAGCAGCCCTTGATGTCCCAGCTCGGATCGGTGTGCGGGGTCATCTGCCATTCCAGGTGGGTCTCGACCCGTGGCACCCCGTCGACCATGCCCTGATACTTGATGTAGTTGCCGCCCAGCGATCCCTTGGGCAACGTGTACCAGCCCAGGTCGACATCCTTGGTGCAGGCGCCGAGCTCGTAGCTGAACTTCACCTCGTCGAGCGTCAGGCCGAAGCAGTCGGCCATCATCAGCACACTGTCGGCGAAAACCCGGGTGTACTTCTCCAACTTGGCCGGGATCGACGGGTCGTCGACGGGCAGGCCGTAACCGACCTCGATCCAGGTGTCCTTGCTGTGATGGCATGAGACATCGACGGATTCGATGGTGGTGACGTTCTCGATCTCGGCGACGTCGGCCGAACACACCACCCCGAGGATCTGGTTGACGCCGGGGTTCATACCGGTGCCGTAGAACGTCGAACCACCCTTGGCGCACGCCTCGGCCAGCAGCTGCGACACCGGCTTGCCGGAGGGATGCGGGTGGTTGGTGTCACGGTGCCAGCCGGTGATCCAGTCCGCGGTGGTGACGATATTGATCCCGGCCTCAAGGACTTTGACGTAGAGGTCCTCATCCGGAAAAACACCGTGAAATGTCAATACGTCGGGGCGTGCGGCGATGATCTCGTCGATCGAGCTCGTCGCCGTCACTCCGATCGGATCGATGCCGGCGATCTCACCGGCGTCGCGACCGACCTTTTCCGGTGTATAGCAATGCAATCCGACCAGTTCGAGATCAGGACGCTTACCGATGCGTTTGATCATCTCGGTGCCGACGTTGCCGGTTGCCACCTGGAAAACGCGGATCTTCTCGGTCATACGGTGTCTGCCTTTCTCCTTGATGTTGGATTGGCGGCTCCGCCACCGGAAGCCAGGTCCGCGGTACTACCGCCCAGACCGTCGGGATAGAACTGCATGGCCCACTTGCGAATTGCGGTGAAGCCCTCGTACTCAGCCGTGGCCAGCGCCGGGGGATCGGAGTACCGCTGGTGTGACCAGATGTGGATGTCCTGGGTGAACTGGCGGATCACCTCGTCGCCGAACTCGCTGGCCCGCTGGGCCGCCCGAGGGCTGTCTTTGCCGGGGGTCCGGCCGATGTAGACCATGAACCGCACGTCGGAGGTGGACTCGTCGACGGGAGTGACCGCCGAGATGGTGCGGTTGTCGATCATTCCCCAGCTCTTGGTCACCGCGATGCCCAGTCCGCCGTTGATCGCCTCGACGCCGCTGCGCACATCGTCGATCGACTGTTGGTCGTCGCCCTCGAAGGTGATGGTGAAGTCGACGTAGGAGATCGGTGCGGCGAAGTCGTGGCGGGTGAACACCGGGACGATCGGGGTCTGGTGCACGAATTTGAAGTGCGCGAAGTCGACGCCGTTCTCCAGCACGTATTGCGGATGCAGCTCGAGCCCTTCGCGGAACAACCGCTGCTGGGCGTAGTAGTCGGCCGCGCTGCTGCCGTCGTTGAAGGAGGCGAACACGTCGGGGGCATCGAAGAACGGCTCACGTCCTTCGATGTCGTGCCAGATATAGATGGCCTCGTTGCGCTCGGTCACCGGGTAGGTGCGCATCCGACGGCCGCGATTGGGCCGATCCTGGTAGGGGATGCGGACATTGCGGCCCTCGGCGTTCCACTGCCAGCCGTGGAACGGGCACTGGATGACCTCGCCGACGACGTGGCCACCGAACCCGAGGTGGGCGCCGAGGTGCTCGCAATAGGCGTTCATCACCGTCACCTGCCCGGACTCCGAGCGCCAGGCGACCATCTCTTCGCCGAAGTACTTCATGGCATGTACAGCCCCGACGTCGACCTGGTCGGACCAGGCGACTTGGAACCATCCTGTCGGCTTCATCGACAACGGTGGTTTGGCCATGACGCGAATCGTAGGAGGTTCTGTGAAACTTTGGAAGAGGGTTCTGTGAAAACGGGGTAGCCTCTCGACGATGACCGACGCCGACGTTGTTGCGCGCCGCACCAACAGGCGCGGCGAAGCCACCCGGGAGAGCATGCTGGAGGCCGCGCGCAAGGCGCTGGCCACCGGAGATCCGGGCGCCGTCTCGGCCAACCGGATTGCCAAGGACATCGGCGCCACCTGGGGCGCGGTGAAGTACCAGTTCGGCGATATCGACGGGTTTTGGGCCGCGGTCCTGCAGCGCACCGCCGAACGTCGCGCGGGCATGCTCAGCCACCAAGACCACGGTGCGCCGCTGCGACAGCGCGTCGCCGGCATCATCGACCTGCTCTATGACGGCCTGACCGCCAGTGATTCGCGGGCGATCGAGAACCTGCGGGCGGCCCTGCCGCGTGACCATGCCGAACTGGAACGGCTCTACCCGAAGACCGCGGCCGAGCTGTCGTCGTGGGGGCACAGCTGGCTGCAAACCTGTCAGCAGGCATTCGCCGATCTGGACGTCGACCCCGAGCGGGTCCGCGAGGTCGCGTCGTTCATCCCGGGGGCGATGCGCGGTATCACCTCTGAGCGCCAGCTCGGCACGTATACCGACCTCGATGTGGCCCGGCGGGGGCTCACCAACGCGATCGTCACGTACCTCGAAGCCCCCCGGTAACAGCGGCCTGATCACCAGTAATCGGGTTGTGACCTCACAAGGCTGGGGCATTCGTGCAGTCAACAAGTAGGCTAGGCCCGATGGTCCCGCTCTGGTTCACGCTGTCCGCACTCTGTTTCGTGGGTGCGGCGGTGCTGCTGTACGTCGACATCGACCGTCGACGTGGGTTGGGACGGCGCCGCAAGTCGTGGGCGAAGTCGCATGGCTTCGATTACGAGCACGAGTCGCACGAGATCCTCAAGCGCTGGAAGCGCGGGGTGATGTCGACCGTCGGTGACGTCACGGCCAAGAACGTCGTGCTCGGCCAAATTCGTGGCGAGGCGGTGTTCATCTTTGACATCGAAGAGGTGGCGACAGTGATCGCGCTGCACCGCAAGGTCGGCACGAACGTCGTCGTCGATCTGCGGCTCAAGGGCATCAAGGAGCCCCGGGAGAGCGACATCTGGCTGCTCGGCGCGATCGGCCCGAGGATGGTGTACTCCACCAACCTCGACGCCGCCCGTCGCGCGTGCGACCGCCGGATGGTCACGTTCGCCCACACCGCTCCCGATTGCGCCGAGATCATGTGGAACGAGCAGAACTGGACGCTCGTCAGCATGCCGGTCACAAGTACCCGCGCCCAGTGGGACGAGGGGCTGCGCACCGTGCGCCAGTTCAACGACCTGCTGCGGGTCCTGCCGCCGGTTCCGCAGAACGGTGTCGCACCGCAGTCGGGTCAGGGCAGCCAGGCTGCGCTGGCGCGTCGCGCAGGTTCGCCCAGCCGGCACCCGGTCGTGGTGACGTGAGCCGCTACACCCAGCCGCGCCAGGAGCCGGGCCGTCCGGATGTGATCCGTCGGACCCCGCCGCCGGCGCGCAACGGGCGTCACGCGCCGCATTACCAGCGCTAGCCGGCGCAGCAGAACAGTTCAGTAACCTGTCGGCATGCCTCGCCCCGTCGCGCTGATCACTGGACCGACCTCGGGGCTCGGCGCCGGCTTCGCCCGCAGGTACGCGCGTGACGGCTATGACCTCGTTCTCGTGGCGCGTGATGGCGCACGGTTGGAACAGCTCGCCGCCGAATTGCACGACCAGGCCGGCGCAAACGTCGAAGTGCTTCCCGCGGACCTGGCCTGCGCCCCTGACCGGGCCAAGGTCGCCGACCGGTTGCGCGCCGGTGCGCGAGTGTTGGTGAACAACGCCGGCTTCGGCACGTCAGGTGAGTTCTGGACCGCCGACATCGCCCGATTGCAGGCTCAGCTTGATGTCAACGTGACCGCGGTGATGGAGCTGACGCACGCCGCGCTGCCGTACATGATCGAGGCGGGCACCGGCACGGTCATCAACGTGGCCAGTGTGGCCGGCCTGGTGCCGGGCCGCGGCTCGACCTATTCGGCCTCCAAGGCCTGGGTCGTCTCTTTCACCGAAGGGCTGTCCAATGGACTGGGCGGCACCGGGGTCGGCGTGCATGCGTTGTGCCCAGGTTTCGTCCACACCGAGTTTCATGCCCGTGCGGGCATCGACATGGCGGGCACACCGTCGTTCCTGTGGCTGCAGGTCGAGGACGTGGTGCGTGACTGCCTGGCCGACGTGGCCGCAGGCAAAGTGGTCATCGTGCCCGGCCTGCAGTACAAGGTGCTCACCACCGGGGGCCGGCTGGTTCCGCGAAACCTGGTGCGCGCCATCACAAAAGCAGTGGGAAAAGGTCGTGGGAGAACTTAGTACAGAACTGTCGTGGCAGTGCGGGCGCTGATCGCGGCGGTGATGGCGGTACTGCTCGTCGTCACCGCGGGCTGCTCATCCGATCAACCCGGTCGCACGTACGAGGCGCCGACCGCCGCGCTCGGAGAATCGCTGGACATTCTCGGCTGGCACCTGACGGTGTCGGATCTGCGTTTCGACTCCGACCATGTCCTGATCGACGTGGAGGGCTCCGCTTCGAGCGATGCCCGCGCCAAGCCCGAGGACATCCGGTTCGGTCTGTACGGCGCCCTGGCGCATCCGATCGAGGCCGACGCCTTGCACGGCTGCGATGACATCACCAACCTGGGAATCCGGCCCTTGTCCGCTCCGGCACCCGACAAGCTCAGCGGCACAGTCTGTCTGGGACCGCAGCGGGACCAGAGTCAGGTGCGTGGGGTCTACGTGTACTCACCGCGCGAGCGCATCGCGGGTACCACCGTCGCCTACCCGGCAGCGTTCCCGGTCGGAGTGCTGCCCACCAACGTCAACGACACCGGTGTCACGGTGAAGTCCACCAGCGTCGACGCATTCAGGGCCGACGGCGGGCAGCTGGCACCGACCGCGCTCGGCGACCCGAGCGCGTTCAACGGCAAGGGCTACATGCTGCTCGGTCTCGAAATCGATGGCGCGGCACAGCGGTACGCGGACGATGCGGCGGCCCGCGGAGGTCCGCTGATGGTGGTGGCCGGCCCGTCGCTGCCGCCGCCGGGGCTCAGCCACGCCTGCTCGGTGTACGGCTCGTCGGTGCTGATCCTGCCGGAGGCCTCCCGTGAGGCCGTCAATGTGCGGGCCTCGCTGTGTACCCAGGGCGAGATGAACGCGGCGTTGTTGTACGCCTCGGTTTCGGTGATCGGCACCCATGCCGCGTTGTGGACCACCCGTGGCTGAGTCCGTCGGCCCCACTGAGTGGGGAGAGTCGCCGGGTGTGGGCCCCTGGGAGGGGCCGTTGCCGTCCGGGGATGACGCCGAGCGCTACGACCAGGACCTCCTGCGCGACGGAGACACCCGCAATGTCGTTGACGCCTACCGGTATTGGACCCGGGAAGCGATCATCGCCGACATCGACCGGCGCCGGCACCCGCTGCACATCGCGATCGAGAACTTCGGCAACGACGCGAACATCGGCGCGGTGGTGCGCACGGCCAACGCCTTCGCTGTCGACACGGTGCACATCGTCGGGCGGCGCCGGTGGAACCGGCGGGGCGCCATGGTCACCGACCGCTATCAACGGTTGCGCCACCATGACACCACCGCCGAATTGCTGTCCTTCGCCGCCGACGCCGGGCTGACCGTCGTCGCGGTGGACAACGTGCCCGGCGCCGTGCGGCTGGAAGAGACCGAACTACCTCGCGACTGCCTGCTGATCTTCGGTCAGGAAGGCCCGGGCATCACCCCGGAGGCGCAGTCCGGGGCGGCCGTCACGGTGTCCATCGCGCAGTTCGGGTCGACGCGCAGCATCAACGCCGGGGTTGCCGCCGGAATCGTCATGCACGCGTGGATCACCCGACATGCCGACATTTCGGCGGCCTGGTAAGGCAGGATCGTCTTCATGGATCAGCTATGGGCTAACCGTGCGGCCAGCGCCGAAGCTGCGATCACCCAACGGCACTTGACGAAGCTCTGGGGTCTGCCGGGCACCCAGCTCGGCGTGGTGGCCTGGCCGGCGACCAAGAAGTACCGCAAGTTCGGAACCTGGCACTACTGGTGGCAGGCGCATCTGCTGGACACCCTGGTCGACGCACAGGTGCGTGATCCGCAGCCCGAGCGGAAAACCCGCATCGAACGGCAGATCCGCGCCCATCATCTGCGCAACAATCTGTCCTGGACCAACAACTACTACGACGACATGGCCTGGTTGGCCTTGGCTCTCGAACGGGCCGGTCGGCTGGTCGGGGTCGAGAAAGCCCGTGCGCTCAGGAAGCTGTGCCAGCAGTTCGTCGACGCCTGGGTGCCCGAGGACGGCGGCGGCATCCCCTGGCGTAAGCAGGACCAATTTTTCAACGCCCCGGCCAACGGTCCGGCCGGCATCTTCCTGGCCCGTTACGACGACCGGTTGCGCCGGGCCCAGCAGATGGCCGACTGGATCGATGACACCCTGATCGATCCGGAAACCCACCTGGTGTTCGACGGCATCAAGGCCGGCTCGATGGTGCGCGCGCAGTACACCTACTGCCAGGGCGTGGTACTCGGACTCGAGGTCGAACTCGCCGTGCGCACCAAGGACGACCGGCACGCCGAACGGGTGCGCCGCCTGGTGGCCGCGGTGGACAAGGAAATGGCGCCCGACGGAGTCATCAAGGGTGCAGGCGGCGGCGACGGCGGTCTGTTCAACGGCGTCACGGCGCGCTACCTGGCGCTGGTGGCGAATACCTTGCCGGGGGATACGGCCGACGATCGGGCCGCGCGCGATACGGCGCGCTCGATCGTCCTCAAATCCGCTGAGTCGGCGTGGAATTACCGGCAGACCGTCGACGGGTTGCCGTTGTTCGGACCCTTCTGGGATCGCAGCGCCGAGGTACCCGGTGCCGAGGGTAAACAAGCCGAGTTCGTCGACGGTGCGGTGAATGCGTCGGCGATCCCCGAACGTGACCTATCGGTTCAGGTCTCGGGATGGATGCTGATGGAAGCCGCGCACACTCTCGCCGAGTGACCACGTTTCCGGCCCCGGACTGAGCGATCGCTCAGCGAGGGCTAGGTTAAGCATCGTGAGAGATGTGCTCGCCGAGCTGCTTGCCGTCTGGCGTGCCGGCGGCACCGCGGGCCTGGCGACGGTGGTGCGCACCTTCCGCTCCGCACCACGACCGGCCGGAGCGTCGATGGTGGTAGCGCCTGACGGCACGGTGACCGGTTCGGTATCCGGCGGCTGCGTCGAAGGTGCGGTGTACGAACTGGCCGGCGAGGTGGTCACCGACGGCACCCCGGTATTGCAGCGCTACGGCGTCAGTGACGACGACGCCTTCGCCGTGGGTCTCACGTGTGGCGGCGTGCTCGACGTGTACGTCGAACCGGTGTCGCAGCAGACGTTCCCGGAACTGGAAGCCCTCGTCCACGACATCGAGGCGCACCAACCGGCCGCGACCGCGACGGTCATCTCCCATCCCGATCCGGCGTGGCTGGGTCGGCGACTGGTCATCCGCACTGACGAGGTGACCGGCACCCTTGGCTCGGCCCGCGCCGACGCCGCGGTCACCGACGATGCCCGCGGCCTGCTCGACACCGGCCGCAGCGGCATATTGACGTTCGGACCGGACGGCGAGCGGCGCGGTGAGGGCATGGACGTGTTCGTCTCGAGCTTCGCGCCGCGGCCTCGAATGCTGGTGTTCGGCGCGATCGACTTCGCGGCCGCCGTCGCGCGGCAGGGATCACTGCTCGGCTACCGCGTCACGGTCTGCGACGCGCGTCCGGTGTTCGCCACCGCCGCCCGATTCCCGACTGCCGACGAGGTCGTCGTCGACTGGCCCAACCGTTACCTGGCCGCGCAGGCCGCCGCAGGTGCGATCGACGGCCGTACCGTCGTCTGCCTGCTCACCCACGACCCGAAGTTCGACGTGCCATTGCTCGAGGTGGCCTTGCGGTTGCCGGCGATCGGCTACATCGGCGCCATGGGGTCGCGGCGCACGCACGAGGACCGGATGGCCCGGCTACGCGAAGTCGGCGTGACCGAGGAAGAATTGGCGAGGCTGTCCAGCCCCATCGGATTGGACCTCGGGGCCAGGACGCCTGAAGAGACCGCGGTGTCGATCGCGGCGGAGATCATCGCCCAACGGTGGGGCGGGACCGGCAAGCCGCTGACCGACACCGGCGGGCGTATTCATCACGAGCACAACGAACCGAGCGAATTGAGGAGTGGTCAGTGACACGAGCCAGGATCGATTTCCCCAGCCGGATCGGTGTGTGGTGGGCCAGCGACACCTGGTCGATGCCGGACGCGCAGCAGGTGGCGCGGGAGATCGAGTCTCTCGGATTCGGCTCGTTGTTCCTGCCGGAGGTGGTCGGCAAGGAGGCCCTCACCCAGTCGGCGGCGTTCCTGGCTGCCACTGAGCGTCTCGTGGTGGGCACCGGCATCGCCAACATTCACGTCCGGGTGCCGTCTGCCGCCGAATCCGGGGCGCGGACTTTGACCGCGCTCTACCCGGGACGGTTCGTGCTGGGGTTGGGCGTCAGCCACGGACCCCTGGTGGAGCACGGACTGGGCGGCACCTACGCCAAGCCACTGGCCACGATGCGTACCTACCTCGAGCGGATGGCGGCCGTGCCCGAGCAGATCGAACCCGGTGTCGGACGCCCGCCCCGTCTGGTGGCGGCCTTGGGTCCCAAGATGATCGAGCTGTCCGGTACGCACGCTGACGGCGCGCACCCGTATCTCGTCACTCCCGAGCACACCGCGACGACGCGCGAGATCCTTGGATCGGACCGCTGGGTGGTGTCCGAGCAGGCCGTCGCCATCGGCGGTGACGACGCCGACCAGCTGGCTCGGGCGCACAAGCACCTCGAGGTCTACAGCGGCCTGCCGAACTACCGGAACTCCTGGCTGCGGCAAGGTTTCGACGAATCCGACCTGGTTCGCGGCGGATCGGACCGCCTGGCACGCGGGCTCGTCGGCATGGGCCCGGTGGAGCAGGCAGCCGCGGTGATCACCGCGCACCTGGATGCCGGCGCCGATCACGTCGTCGTGCAGGCGCTGGGGGAGAATCCGACGGCTGATCCGCGCCCGGCGCTACGTGAACTGGCGGCCGCGCTGAGCCTGGGGTAGCGGCTCGGTCAGACCTGCTCGGCGGCCTTCTTGGCGGCGCGGCGGCGCTTGAACCACTCGATGAACATCGGCGCGACCGAGGCCACGACGATCAGGATGAAGATCGGCTCGAGAAGCTTCTGGATGATCTCGAACTGGCCCAGCCAGTAGCCGAGCAGCACGAGGCCGACGCCCCACACGATGGCGCCCAGCACGTTGAACGTGGTGAACACCGAGTACCGCATCTTGGCCGCGCCCGCGACGATCGGTGCCAGGGTCCGCACGATCGGCACGAAACGGGCGATGACGATTGCGAACGGCCCGCGCTGCTCGAAGAACGCGTGGGCCTCGTCCAGGTACTTCTGCTTCAACACTCGGGCGTCCGGCTTGAACATCTCGACTCCGATGAACCGGCCGATGAGGTAGCCGACCTGGCCGCCGAGGACCGCGGCCACCGGAATGAAGACCAACAGCTGCCAGAGTTCGAAGTTGGCGTCCACCGCCGTTCCCTGGGCAGCCGTGCCCGCGGCAAGCATGCCGGCGACGAACAGCAGTGAGTCACCGGGGAGGACGGGGAACAGCACCCCGGACTCGACGAAGACGACCACCAGGATGCCCACCAGGGCCCAGGTGCCGAAGGATCCGATGAGGTGCAGCGGATCCATGAAATCCGGCATGAGCGCCAGATTGGTCGTAGCCTCATTCAGGGCGGTGTCGATCACGACTCCTAAGGGTACCTGGGCCCCACCACCGGTCTTCACCTGCGATAACCCCGAGCTAGAACACGCGTCCAGATGGAAGGACAAGCCATGCCGATCGCCACGCCTGAGGTCTATGCCGAGATGCTGGGCCGGGCCAAGGAGCATTCCTTTGCGTTCCCGGCCATCAACTGCACGTCGTCGGAGACGATCAACGCTGCCATCAAGGGTTTCGCCGATGCGGGCAGCGACGGCATCATCCAGTTCTCCACCGGTGGGGCCGAGTTCGGCTCCGGGCTGGGGGTCAAGGACATGGTGACCGGCGCCGTCGCGCTGGCCGAGTTCGCCCACGTGATCGCCGAGAGGTACCCGATCACCGTGGCGCTGCACACCGACCACTGTCCGAAGGACAAGCTGGACACCTATGTGCGGCCGCTGTTGGCGATTTCGGCCGAGCGGGTCGCCGCGGGCCGCAACCCGCTGTTCCAGTCGCACATGTGGGACGGCTCGGCCGTCCCGATCGATGAGAACCTCTCCATCGCTCAGGAGCTGTTGAAGCTCGCCTCCGCGGCCAAGATCGTCCTCGAGGTCGAGATCGGTGTGGTCGGCGGCGAGGAGGACGGCGTCGAGGCCGAGATCAACGAGAAGCTCTACACCTCCTCGGAGGACTTCGAGAAGACCATTGACGCGCTGGGTTCCGGAGAGCAGGGGGCTTATCTGCTGGCCGCGACGTTCGGCAACGTGCACGGCGTGTACAAGCCGGGCAACGTGGTGCTCAAGCCCGAGGTGCTGGCCGAGGGGCAGCGCGTCGCCGCTGCCAAGCTCGGATTGCCCGCTGATGCAAAGCCTTTTGACTTCGTCTTCCACGGCGGATCGGGATCGCTGAAGTCCGAGATCGAGGATTCGCTCAAGTACGGGGTGGTGAAGATGAACGTCGACACCGACACCCAATACGCGTTCACCCGTCCGCTGGCCGCGCACATGTTCACCAACTACGACGGGGTTCTGAAGGTGGACGGCGAAGTCGGCAACAAGAAGGTCTACGACCCGCGCAGCTACCTGAAGAAGGCCGAGGCGTCGATGGCCGAGCGTGTCATCGAGGCCTGCAACGACCTGCACAGCGCCGGGCGCAGCGTCACCGCCGGTTAGGCGGCCAGCCGGCCGTACCCGAGGATGCCCGCGATCTCGGCGTCGTCGAGGGTGTGCACACGGATGCCGCCCTCCTCGTTGCCGCCGACTGTGGTGATCGCGGTGTCATCCACGGCCACAACGAAATTCGCGTGCAGCCCGAGCGGGCTGCCATCGGCGTACATCACCACGTCACCGCTGCGCGGCCGGTAAGCCCCTGGCTCGGCGAACCGGCCCGCACCCTGGTAGTACTCCTGCAGCGTGTACACCCCCGGGATCCGCCAGCCGCCCGAGTTCGGGTTGGACAGCGGCTGGCCTGCCTCGTTGAGGACCCAGCTGACGAAATCGGCACACCACGGCTCGTCGACGCCTTCGGAGAAGTGACTGCCGCCGGGCTGGGCTTCGTACTGGGCCTGCAGTACGTCGACGACGCGCGCCTGGCCCGGGTCGAGGGCGGCACGGTCGAGTTGGGGGAAGGCAACCCGTTTGCCGGGCAGGACGTCGAGTACCGAGTCCGGTTGCCGGACCACCAGCGCGGCAACGCCGACGACGATAACTGCCCCGAGCGCGAAGATGGCCAGCCAGAGCTTGGGTCCGCGCAGGGTCACCCGACCAGGTTAGCCGGTGGGCGCCTGGCAGATCTTCCACTGGTTGTCGCGGAACTGGAGGTCGAAACTGCGGGTGGAGCGGGTTTGCGGGGCGAAGGCCATGAAGCTGGTGACGTTGGCCTCGGCGTGATCGCCGTTGACGATGACCTGGTCGATGCTGGCCACCACGGGGTACTGCTTGGCCGACTCCACCCGGGCATGGGTTTCATCCCAGGCCTTCTGGTCGTACTTGACGTAGTTGTCGCGGGTGGTGCCGCAGGTGATCGACCGCAGCGCCGCCAGGTCCCCGCGTTGGATGGCGGAGTCGAAGTCCTGGATCGTTGAGCGGACCTCGTCCTCCTCGGACACGGTCAACGGCGAGTTGCGGGTCAGCAGGACGGTGCCGAGTACCGCGATCGCCACCAACGCGGCGATCACCAACACGACCGCGACCACCCACCCCCAACTGCGGCGGGCAGCGGGCTGCGGCTTCTGCTCTTGTTCCTCGCGCGGTGGGATAACTTGTGGGGCAGCACCTTTGGGCGCCTCGGCGGCGACGGTGTCGCCCTCGGCGGGCGGTGCGAACACCTCGGTCTCCGGGTCGGGAGGGGTGTCGATCTTCTGCGTCGACGAGTCGAAGCCGGACGGCGCGGTGAAGCGACGTTCCTCGCTGAGGTGCACCTCGCCGGTGACTTCGTCGGCCGAGCCGAAGATCTCGGTGGCCGGCTCGGTCGCCTCGGACATGTTCGGCAACTCGACCTTCTCGGTCGGTGTGTCGCTGTGGTCGGCGCGGTCCTCGTCAGGTCCGGTTGGGTTCGACATCCCTGCTGCGGTCCTCCCGTACGTCGCTACCGGTGGAGCTTATCGGTCGGTGCACAATAGGCCCATGACACGGATGGGTGATTTGTTGGGGCCGGAGCCGGTCCTCCTTCCCGGGGACCCTGAGGCCGAGGACGAACTGGCTGCGGGTGAAAAGGCGGCCGTGGTGGCTGCCGCCCACCCGTCGGCGTCGATCGCATGGGCGGTGCTGGCCGAGCAAGCGCTCGCCGACGACAAGGCCGTCACCGCATATGCCTACGCCCGCACCGGTTACCACCGCGGGCTGGATCAGTTGCGTCGCAACGGCTGGAAGGGTTTCGGCCCGGTGCCGTTCGCGCACGAGCCGAACCAGGGATTCCTGCGGTGTGTGGCCGCGCTGGCACGGGCCGCCGACGACATCGGCGAGACCGACGAGTTCCAGCGGTGCCTGGACCTGATCGACGACTGCGATCCGTCGGCGCGCGCCGAACTCGGCTTGGCCTGATCCTCAGTCTTTCGCCTCGCAGGAGCAGTCTTCGGCCGAGTCGGGCGGTTCCACCTGCACCGTGGCGTGCGCCAGGCCGCGGGCGTTCAGGACCGCTCGCGCGTCGTCGAGCACCCGGGCAGTGTCGGCACTGCTCGTCAGGTGCGCGGTGACCATGTCCTTGCCGGGAACCAGCGTCCACACGTGCAGGTCGTGCACGCCGGTCACGCCGTCCACCGATTCGAGCGCGGTCCGCAGTTCGTCCACGTCGATGTGCTGCGGTGAGGACTCGCTCAGGATCCGCAGCGCGGCGCGGGCCAGGGCGATGGCCCGCGGCAGCACCCACAGGGCGACGAGGACCGCGACCACCACGTCGGCATAGGGCCACCCGGTGGTGACGGTGATGATGCCTGCGACCAGGACGCCGATGCTGCCGACGGTGTCGGCCACGACCTCCATGTAGGCGCCCTTGACCGCCAGGCTGTCCTTGGACTGCGACCGCAGCAGCATCACCACGACGGCGTTGGCGGCCAGGCCGGCCAGGGCCACGACGATCATCGGCACGCCGGGGACGTCGGGAGCGTTGCCGAGGCGCTCGATGGCCTCGTACAGGATGAAGCCCGCCACACCCAGCAGCAGGGCGGCATTGGCCACCGCGGTGAACACCTCGGCCCGGTGCCAGCCGTAGGTGCGAGCCGGGGACGTGCTGCCGCGCTTCGCCAGCAACACCGCGGTCAACCCCATGAACATCGCGACCAGGTCGGTCAGCATGTGGCCGGCGTCGGCCAGCAGGGCGATCGAGTTGATCAGCAGCGCGGTGACCAGCTCAAGGACGAAGAACGCACTGAGGATCGCCGCGGCGATGATCATCCTGCTGACGCGGGTATCGCTGCTGTGGCTGTGATTGTGGCCGGCACCCATGCCCGAAATATATGCGGAAGTATGCATATGTTGCAAGGTTCTGGACCGCACGGTCTGGCCGCGTCACCCCGCGACCGCTTTGTCACGCCAGAGTGGCCCTCGCCGCCGAGTGTCACGCCAGCGTGACGCCAGGGTCGAGATGGCCCGGAGGCGTGGGTGCTTTGTCACGCCAGAGTGGCTGTCGCTGCCGAGTGTCACACCGGCGTGACGCGGCGGCGTGCGTGGCCGCGACGGCCGGTCGCCGGCGAAGACTAGAGCCAGGCGGACCAGAACCGGGTCAGCTGGCTGCCCACCGAAACGAGCTGGCTCGGCACGCCGGAGAGGTCGACGAACCAGAACACCACCGAGAAGAACCATCGGTTGAGTGCAGGCGTGATCAGCAGGATCAACAGGATGAAGAAACCCCATTGCTTGGCGGGTTCCAGCGCCCGCTGGGTATCGGGGCTCAGATGCGGTTCCAGCGCACCGTAGCCGTCCAGACCGGGAATCGGCAGCAGATTCAGTACGACGGCGGTGACCTGCAGGAAACCGAGGAAGGCGAGGCCGGACCAGAACACCGCGTGAGCCGGGTCGAAGAAGATCTTCGTGATGCCCAGAAGTAGTACCGCCAGCACCAGGTTGGCGGCCGGGCCGGCCAGGCTGACCAGAGTTTTCTGCCGGGCGGTCATCCACGAGGTGCGCACATAGACCGCCCCGCCGGGCAGTCCGATGCCGCCGAGGGCGATGAACAACACCGGCAACCCCAGTGACAGCAGGGGATGGGAGTACTTGAAGGGATTCAGGGTCAGATAGCCGCGTACTGCCACGTCGTGGTCGCCGAAGCGCCATGCCGTGAAGGCGTGGCCGAATTCGTGCAGACACAGCGAAACCAGCCAGCCCGCGATCACGAGGATGAATACGCCGACGTAGGACAGCGGTTTGACCGTGTCGGCGGCCATCCAGGCCAGCACTCCGCCCGCGGCGGTGAGCGCGACGACAGCGAGGAAGACCGGGCTCGGCCGTACCGACTGATGCAGCGGGCGGATGTTCACGATTCGACGCTACGGCAATATCGCCTGGTTCAGCCGACGCGCAACCAGCCTTCGGTGTGCCGGTAGAACGTCGAACGTCGCGTGGTCCGCGGCGCGGGCACGCCGTCCCGGATCACCTGCGCACCTGGGGTGCCCAGCTGCGCGGCGCGTCCGGCGACCCAGCGGCCCGGGCGGCCTCGATCCGACAGCACGCTCGCGCGCAGTCCCGGCATGTTCAACGTGGGCTCGACCCGGACCCCGGGCGCCTCGCCGTCGAACAGCACGACGTCGTCGACGATGGCCTCACCCTGCAGCGGCTCGCCGTCGGGCCCATGCCATTGCGCGGCGCCTACCAGCACCGTTCCCGTCTCGTCGCGGATCAGCGGGACACGCCGAGCGGGCGCGCGGAGCGCTCGCCGGGCGGACCAGCTGCCTGCCGCCGCGGCGACCTCGACGTCGAGTCGATCGGCGCGCAGCAACGAGGTGAGCACGGCGGCCAGTTCGGCTTCGCCGCCGGTCACGACCAGTCTGCGATGGGTGCCGAGGTCGTCGACATCAACCCTGGGCAGGTTGCGCAGCGGGCGTGGAACAGGCGCCGTACCGACCACCGCAACCCCGTCTGAGGTGGTCAAAACTGCTCCTTGCGGTCAGACAAATGTGTTCCTGGCGTGAGCTGGGATAAGGTGACCTACCGGCTGCATCACATTAGTGCGGAAGATTAGGCGGGAGATTACGCCATGCCGGCAATCGTCCTCATCGGCGCCCAATGGGGCGACGAGGGCAAAGGTAAGGCCACCGATCTGCTCGGTGGACGCGTGCAGTGGGTCGTTCGCTACCAAGGCGGCAACAACGCCGGGCATACCGTCGTGTTGCCCACCGGAGAGAACTTCGCACTGCACCTGATCCCCTCGGGCATCCTGACGCCAGGGGTCACCAACGTCATCGGTAACGGTGTCGTGGTCGACCCGGGTGTGCTGCTCACCGAGCTCCAGGGCCTGGAAGATCGCGGCGTCGACACCTCCGGCCTGCTGATCTCGGCCGACGCGCATCTGCTGATGCCGTATCACGTCGCCATCGACAAGGTGGTCGAACGGTATGCGGGCAGCAAGAAGATCGGCACCACCGGCCGCGGCATCGGGCCTTGCTACCAGGACAAGATCGCGCGTATCGGTATCCGGGTCGCCGACGTCCTCGACGAGCAGTTGCTGGCCGAAAAGATCGAGGCGGCACTGGAATTCAAGAACCAGGTGCTGGTAAAGATCTACAACCGCAAGGCGCTCGAGCCGGCTGAGGTGCTGGAGAGCCTGCTCACCCAGGCCGAAGGCTTCAAGCACCGTATCGCCGACGCCCGCCTGCTGCTGAACGAGGCGCTGGAGAAGGGCGAGACGGTGCTGCTGGAGGGGTCTCAGGGCACCCTGCTCGACGTCGACCACGGCACGTACCCGTTCGTCACCTCCTCGAACCCGACGGCCGGCGGCGCCGCCGTCGGCTCCGGCATCGGTCCGACGCGGATCACCACCGTGCTGGGAATCCTGAAGGCCTACACCACGCGTGTCGGCTCGGGTCCGTTCCCGACCGAGCTGTTCGACGAGCACGGCGCGTACCTGGCCAAGACCGGCGGGGAGGTGGGCGTGACCACGGGCCGGGCCCGGCGCTGCGGCTGGTTCGACGCGGTGATCGCGCGTTACGCAACCCGGGTCAACGGCATCACCGACTACTTCCTGACCAAGCTCGACGTGCTGTCCAGCCTGGAGACGGTGCCGGTGTGCGTTGGCTACAAGGTCGACGGCAAGCGCACCAACGAGATGCCGATGACCCAGTCCGACATCCACCGGGCCGAGCCGATCTACGAGGAGCTGCCCGGCTGGTGGGAGGACATCTCCGGCGCGCGTGAGTTCTCCGATCTGCCCGCCAAGGCCCAGGATTACGTGCTGCGGCTGGAAGAGCTTGCCGGCGCGCATGTTTCGTGCATCGGTGTGGGGCCGGGCCGCGAGCAGACGATTGTGCGCCGTGACATCTTGGCCGCCAAGTGAGTGACGAACCATCGGTCTTTGAGCAGCACGGCGGATTCCCGGTCTTCAAACCGGCCAACCCAGGACCGGGTTTCGAACGGTTCCTGACCGCGATGCGCCGCGCTCAGGATCTGGCCGTCTCGGCTGACCCCGACAGCGACACCTGGGACGACGCCGCCGACCGCGTCGAGGAACTGGTCAAGCTGCTCGCCCCGTATGAAGCTGCCGAGGGCGTCGGCCCGGCCAACCGGGTGCCGTCGCTGCCTGGTGTGGGCAGTCTGCTGATGCCGCCGTTCACGGTGGCGAAGTTCGAGCCCGAGGGCGTCGAATTGCAGGTCGAGTTCAGCCGGTACCACGTCGGCGGCAACTACGCGGTGCACGGCGGTGTGTTGCCGCTGCTGTTCGACTCGGTGTTCGGCATGGTCATCCATGCCGCGGGCCGGCCGATCAGCCGCACGGCTTTCCTGCACGTGGACTACCGCAAGGTGACGCCGATCGACACGCTGCTGACCGCGCGGGGCTGGGTGCGAGAGGCCGAGGGGCGCAAGGCATTTGTAAATGCCGAACTGCGGGATCCAGACGAGAATCTGCTCGCCGAGGCCAACGGTCTGATGATCAGACTGCTGCCGGGCCAGCCGTAGCACCGGACTCGATTTCGCATCGAATCGCGATCTCCCGCCACTTTGCGGTGCCGGGTGTCACTATGTCGCCGTGGTTCAACAACATTTGCACCGCTTGTCGACTCCGAGAGCAGCCGCGCTGGCGGGCGTGCTGTTCGCTGTGCTGTTCGGAATTGCGCTGGTGCTGATCCGCACCGCGCTGCCCGAGGGCGCCGAGCCTGGTTCGCAATGGATCGACGGAGCGACCACCCGATTGCGGGTGGCGTCGGTGTTGATGCCGTTCGCCGGCATCGCGTTCCTGTGGTTCATCGGCGTGGTGCGGGACGGCTTCGGCCGCTATGAGGATCGATTCTTCTCATCGGTGTTCCTCGGTAGCGGAATCCTGTTCCTGGCGATGATGTTCACTTCATCAGCGGTCGGGGCCGGGTTGATCGCCAGCCGGGCGGGAATCACCGACGCCACCGCCTACAGCCATGTCGCCACATTCGGGCAGATGGTGCTGATGGCGTTGAGCAAGACCTACGGCGTCCGGATGGCGGCGGTCTTCATGATCTCGCTGGCGACGATCTGGCTGAAGACAGGCTTGATGCCACGCCCGCTTGTGTACACGACTTACCTTGTCGCAGTCGGCCTTCTGATCGCCGGCGATGTCACGATGTGGATCGTCCTCGCGTTCCCGATCTGGGTGCTCGTCGTGAGTGTCCTGATCCTGATCCGCGCCGGAGTAATCGACCTGCACGGCGAGCGGGACCAATCCGCGTAGCCCAGGTTTGCTGAGTTGGCCTGTCGGCCCCCGGTGGCATACTCGAACGTATGTTCGATGTGGTGTCTGATGTGGTCCTGATCGACCAGGTCGGTGCGGCTTCGCGGGCCGAGTCGGTGGCGATCGCGGCCCGGTTCGCCGCGATCGGGGCGTTGGACACCCTGCGTGAACAGGAACTGATCGACAGCATTTTGTGGCGCACCGACCCCTACGAGGAGGTGTGCGCCGAGGTGTCGGCGGCGATGCGGATCAGCCGGGGCCGGGCCCGCACCCAGGTGCATCACGCCCGGGTGTTGCGCGACAAGCTGCCCCAGGTGGCGGCCCGCTTCGCCGTCGGCGATATCGATTATCGGGTGGTGCGGATGATCATCGCCCGCACCGAGACCGCGGATCGGTCGGTGTGGTCGGGGCTGGACGCTGAGCTGGCGGCTCGGGCGCATCGGTGGATGCGATTCTCGGAAAACCAACTGCGCGATCGGATCGATCAGTGGGTCGCCAAACTCGACCCGAACGGGCAACGGGTCCCGCCGGATCTGGCCCAGGATCGGTTTGTGCAGGTCGATCCGGGCCGCCCGGGCACGGCCACGGTAGTGGCCAACATCGACGCCGCCGATGGGGCTGCCTTGGATCAACGCCTGGATGCGTTGGCTGACACGGTGTGTGAGCATGATCCGCGCACCCGTGAGCGGCGTCGTGCCGATGCGGTGGGGCCGTTGGCCCGGCTGCAAGCCCAGCTGGACTGCCGGTGCGGCCGTGAGGACTGCCCGGCCGGGCAGAAACGCGCGGCCGCTGACGCGGCGGTGGTTCACGTGTTGGCCGAGCAATCGACCCTGGATGGAACAGGTGAGGATCCGGGGTATCTGCCCGGGCACGGGATCCTGCCCGCCCACAGCGTGCGCGCCCTTGCCGCCACGGCCAGGCTCAAGCCGGTACGGATACCCGCCGTACCCACCGTCCCCGAGGGCGCCGAGCCGGGGTATCGCCCGTCGGTGGCATTGTCGGAGTTCATCCGCTTCCGTGACCTGACGTGCCGCTTCCCCGGTTGTGATGCCCCGGTGCAACGCTGCGACATCGACCACACCATGCCCTATCCGCAGGGTCCGGCCCATCCGTCCAACACCAAGCTGTACTGCCGGGCACACCACCTGGTGAAGACGTTCTGCCCGGGCTGGTCGGATCGTCAGTTACCCGATGGGACAGTGGAAATCACCACACCCACCGGGCACACCTACACCACCGAACCGCACGGCGCCGCGATGTTTCCGACCCTGGCCACCCCGACCGGGAACCTGCACCTGCCCGAACCCCAAGCTCCGACCCCGAACTCGAACCGCGGCGCGAAGATGCCCAAACGCTCACGCACCCGCGAACAAGACCGCCAAGACCGCATCGCCGAAGAACGACGCCTGCGCGCCGAACTCAACAACGACCTCGCATACGAACGCCACTACCAAGCCTGGCTCGCCGAAGAATACGGACCACCACCACCATTCTGAGTGGTACCGCGCGTCACTCCCCGGTCAGCTTCAATGCTGATGCCGGGCACAGCTTGACGGCCTGGCGCGCCTTGTCGAGCTGATCGTCGGGCACCTCGTCGAGGAGGACCTGGACCACGCCGTCGTCGTCCTGATCGAAGATGGCGTCGGAGACCATCACGCAGTTGCCCGAGGCGATGCAGGCGTCTCGATCTGCTTCTACTTTCATGGCGTTCACCACGTTACCGCCAACGATTTGAGCCCGTAGATGAAGTGGAAAGACCGGTAGGCGACGTCCTCGAAGGGTTCGGCAAGCGCGAGGTCCGGGAACCTGCGCAGCAGCGCCGGGAAGGCGATCCGCATCTCCATGCGGGCCAGCGGAGCGCCGAGGCAATGGTGCACGCCGTGGCCGAAGGCAAGATGTCCCGGTGCGCCACGGCTGATGTCGAGGACGTCGGGGGTGTCGATGAAGTCGGGGTCGCGGTTACCCGCGGGCAGTGAGGCAAACACCAACTCGCCCGCGGGAATCCGCACACCGGCCACGTCGACATCGGTCGTGGTGAACCGCGGTATGGCGTTCTGCACGATGGACAGCCAGCGCAGGAGTTCCTCGACGGCGGGGCCGACGGCATCCGGGTCGTCGCGTACCGCGGCCAGCTGATCGGGGTGGCGCAGCAGCGCCAGAACGCCCAGGCCGAGCATGTTCGACGTGGTCTCGTGCCCGGCGAGCAACAGCAGCCCGGCGATGCCGACGAGTTCGTCGTCGGAAAGTTCGTCACCGTGCTCGCGCACGAGCATGCCGAGGATGTCCTCGCCTGGATCCTGGCGGGCCCGCCGGACAAGGCCACGCATGTAGTCACGGCTCTGCCGTTGCAGCGCAAGGCGTTCCGCGATGGGCAGCGAGAGGTCGAGCTGGAGCGTCGAGCGGTGCTGGAAGTCGTCGCGGTCCTCATAGGGCACGCCGAGCAGTTCGCAGATCACAAGAGACGGGATGGGGAGTGCGAAGTCGGCCACCAGATCGGACGGTGGGCCGGCCGCCGTCATCGCGTCGAGGCGGGCGTCGACGATCTCGATGATGCGCGGTTCCAGACGCTTCATCCGGCGGATGGTGAACTCCGCGGTGAGCATGCGGCGCAGCCGCTGATGCTCGGGCGGATCCAGGCCCAACAGGTTGCCGGCCCGTGCGCTGGCCAGCTCCTCCTCGGACATCTCTGGCGCCCCGGGCAGGGTGAAACCCGGTGGTCGAGCATTGGAGAACCGTTCGTGGTCACCCAGCACGGCCTTGACGTCCTCGTGGCGGGTGATCAGGTACACCGGGTTGCCCAGCGCACTGATGACGGTGCGTACCCCGTCGTTCTCGCGGATCTCGCCCAGATCGGGCGTGGGGTCGAAGGCGTTGCGCCGCATGTGCAGCGGCGGCAGAGTGACCGGCTCAGTCATGCTTAGACGCTACGCGTGTTCGAGGAAGTCCCTGATCAGGGCGTTGGTGAGGGTTGGATTCTCCAGGGCGGCCAGGTGGGCGACACCGTCGACAACCACGAACTCGGCGCCGGGGATGGAATCGGCCATCGCCTTGGTCTCGGCGAGCGGGAAAGTCGCGTCCTCGGCGCCCGCGACCACGAGTACCGGGGTACGCACCTGCGACAGCAGGGTTCGCTGATCCGGACGTCGCGGAACGACGCTTCGCACTGCCCAAGCGGCGGAATCCACGTCTACCCGGTGTGCCGCATCTCGCACGAAGGAGACCACTTCGGGACGCGTACGCAACGTGGTCGGTCCGAGGAAAGCCTTGAGCACGGACCGGGTGAGGGGGCCGCGGATCCCGTTGAGCACCTTTGCCGTGCGGAGCAGCAGCCCGTACTCGAACCGCTGACGCCCGCCGGCAGCCGACGCCGTGCAGTTCATCAACACGGACCGGCCGACGCGGCTCGAGTGCGCCGCCGCGAATGTCCCGCCGATCATTCCGCCCCACGAGTTGCCGACCAAATGCGTTCGTTCGACCCCTACCCCGTCGAGGATATCGGCGACGGTATCGGCGCAATCGGTGAAACTGAATGGCGCGGTGAGTTTTTCGCTGCCGCCGTGGCCAGGCGGGTCGACGAGGATGACCCGGTGGGTGGTGCTGAACTCCGCTGCCTGCGCGGCCCACATGTCACCTGTCATCAACAGGCTGGGCCAGAACAGGATTGCATCGCCCTCGCCGCGGACCTGGACACGGAGGCGGCCGAGTTTCGTCGGTACTCGCAGCTCCTGCACACCTGCCAAGCTAGCGCTCGGCGTGCAGGCCTGGCCACCAGATCCGTGGGCCGATCAACGTGAACAGCGCGGGAATGATGACGGTACGCACCACGAAGGTGTCCAGCAGGATGCCCAGGCCGACGATGATGCCCAGCTGCGTCAGCACGATCAGCGGCAGGACGCCCAGCACGCAGAAGACCGCTGCCAGCACCACGCCGGCACTGGTGATCACCGCACCGGTGGCCGACACCGCGCGCACGATGCCTTGCCGCGTGCCGTGTTCGGGGGTTTCTTCGCGCGCCCGGGTGACCAGGAAGATCGTGTAGTCCACGCCTAGGGCCACGAGGAACAGGAACGCGAACAGCGGGGTGCTGTTGTCCAGGGCCGGGAAGCCGAACACGTGCACGCTGGCCCAGCCGCCGAGTCCGAGCGCGGCCAGCGCGCTGAGCACGGTAACCCCGACCAGGACCAGCGGCGCAAGCACCGAGCGCAGCAGCAGGTAGAGCACCGCAAGCACCACCGCCAGGATCGCCGGGATCACCACCAGCCGGTCGCGTTGGGCTGCCGCGGCCGTGTCCCTGGCCTGGGCGTCGGACCCACCCACGAGTGCGGTGCGGTCCGCGGAATGCACCGAATCGCGCAGGGCGTCAATGGTTTCGAATGCCTCGTCGGAGGCGGGTTCGGCTTTGAGCACCACCGACCACTGGCTCAGCCCGTCCGGGGACTGCCCGACCGGCGCGGCGGACACGACGCCGGGGGTGTCGGTGATGGCCCGTTGCACCGCACCAGCCTTCGCGGTGGAAGCGATGACGCGGGTGGGGTCGGTCAGGCCGCTGGGGAAATGCGCGGCCAGGGTCTGGTAGCCGGTCACCGATTCGGCGTTGACGCGGAACTGCTCGGTCTGTGTCAGCCCGATCGGTGTGGCCAGCAGGGCGGTGCACAGCACGGCCAGGCCGGCCAGCGAGGCCACCGCAACGCGGGCAGGCTTGCGTGCCACCGAGTCCGCAATCCGGTGCCAGATACCACTTTCGGTCAGCGGTGTGGCGCCGACCTTGGGGATGAACGGCCAGAACAGCCGCTTGCCGCACAGGGCGAGCAGCGGCGGCAGCACCACGAGGACGAAGATCGCGGCGACCACCAGACCGGATGCGGCCTGTACGCCGAGGCTGCGGTTGCTCGGCGCGGAGGCGAACAGCAGGGTCAGCAGGGCCAGCACCACGGTGGCGTTGCTGGCCACGATCGCCGGGGCGGCGGCGCGCAGCGCCACCGTCAAGGCTTCGCGATGCTGGTCGGTCCGCCCGAGTTCCTCCCGGTACCGCGAGATCAGCAGCAACGCATAGTTGGTGCCAGCGCCGAACACCAGCACGCTGGTGATGCCCGATGTCGACCCGTCCGGGCTCAGGCCCAATCCGGAGGCCACCGCGGTCCCGACGACGGCGCCCACACGGTCGGCGAAGGCGATGACCAGCAGCGGCACCAGCCACAGCACCGGCGAGCGGTAGGTGACGATGAGCAGCAGGGCTACCACCGTCGCGGTCACCGCGAGCAGTGTGATGTTGGCTCCGGCAAACGAATTGGCGATGTCGGCGCCGAACGCGGGGCCGCCGGTGATCTCGGCCCGCAGCCCGGCGGGTAAGCCGTTGGTGGCGGTGGTGCGCAGATCCTTGACGGCGTCGTTCAGCGCGAACCCGGACAGGCCGGACTTCAGCGGCACGGTGGCCACCGCGGCCTTGCCGTCGTTGGCGACGATGACCGGCGGGCCGGGCGCATCGGACATCCGGTGGCGCGCATCGGCGGTGGCGTCGACGTCGGTGATGGTGAGTTCGCCGCCGTCGGTGCGGGTCACCACGAGGATCGCCGGAACCTGATCTCCGCCGGGGAACTTGGCACGCAGGGCGTCGGCGCGCGCCGACTCGGCATCGGAGGGAACGGCGACCGGTGACTGAGAGGCGGCGTCGCTGCCGCTGAGCAGGCCCAGCAGACCGCCGGAGACCACCACGACCAGTACGGCCAGCCACGCCAAACGTTTAATCACGATTCAGTGTTGCCTCTTCCAGATCGAGCCCATGCAGCACAGTACGCAGGACCTCGTCGTCGATGTGGCCTGCGTCGCGCTCGGCGATGAACGTGTCGCGTTCGGCGGCAAGCATTTCCAGTCGCAGCCGGCGGAATGCCGACGCCGGGCTCTCGCCGATGTCGGCGTCGTCGCGTCCCAGCCGCTCCCACGCGGCGTTGCGGCGCCGGGTGTTCCACGCCCGCAGCACGTCGGCGGCACGTTCGGGCACGTCGTTGGTGGCCGGTTGTTCGGCCATCAACGTGTCGAGCCGTTCTGCCGCGGCGCGGGCCGCCTTGTCCTGGGCCGCGGCGGTGGCGATCGCATCGCTGTGCGCCTCGTCGCCCTGGGCACCGAGCACCCGGATGAACCACGGCAGCGTCAGCCCGTGCAGCAACAGCGTCCCGACCACGACCACGAAGGTCAGGAACACCAACTGCGGGCGGCCGGGGAACGGATCGCCGGCCAGGGTGGTGGCGGGAACACCGAAGGCCGCGGCCAACGAGACCACGCCGCGCATGCCCGCCCAGGCCACCACGAACAACTGCCCGGTGGACGGTGCGGGCTCGTGGGAGCAGAGCTTCTTGGACAGCAGCCGGGGTATGTACGTCGAGCCGTATACCCACACGATCCGCACCCCGATCACCGCGGTGAGCACGGCCGCCGACGAGATCGCCAGGGTTGCTGCCGAGATGCCGGCCAGTTCGCCGATCACCTTGGGCAGCTGCAGACCGATCAACAGGAACGCGAACGATTCCAGGATCAGCTGCAGGGCCTTCCACACCGCCTTGTCCTGGAGCCGGGTGGCATACCCGGCCTGCGTCTCCCGCTGGCCCAGCAGCAGGGCCGCCACCACGACGGCCAGCACTCCCGAGCCGTGGATCTCCTCGGCGAGCAGGTAGATGAAGAACGGGGCCACCAGGCCGATCGCGCTCTCGACCAGCGGGTCGTCGAGCCGGGTGCGGACGTAGTGCACCGCCATCCCGATCACCCCGCCGACCACGACGCCGCCGACCGCGGCCAGCGCGAAGGTCACCAAGCCGCTGCTCCAGGTGGCCGCCGTCCCGATCGCGGCTCCCAGGGCGACCTTGTAGGCGGTCAGCGCGGTGGCGTCGTTGAGCAGGCTCTCCCCGCCGAGCAGGGTCATGGTGCGCCGGGGCAGGCCGAGCCGACGGCCGACCGCGGTGGCCGAGACCGCGTCGGGCGGGGCCACGATGGCGCCGAGGGTCAGCGCCGCGGCGACGGTCAGTTCCGGCACCGTGTGGTAGGCCACGATGCCGACGACGAACGTCGTGGCCAGCGGCAACCCGACGGCCAGCAGCCCGATCGGCCGGATGTTGCGGCGCAGCGCCACGTAACTGCTCTCCAGCCCCGCCGACCACAGCAGCGGCGGCAGGATCACGAACAGCACAAGCTCGGGATCCAGATGGACATCGTCGAAGCCGGGCAGCGCGCTGCAGGCCAGCCCGGCCACCACGAGCGCCAGCGGCGCCGAGACGTCGAAGCGGCGCGCGACGGCGGCCAGCAAGACTGCGGCGACCAGCGCCGCCAGGAGTGAGGCACCCACGTTGTCGTTCCTCCTTCGTGTGCCGTGCCTATCCTTGATCAACATGTTGAGGAGATCACGTCGGCGTGAGCAGAATCCGGCGCCTCGCACCTGTGCGCATCTCGACGCCGAGGTCGACGAGCCGCAACCGTTGACCCCCGGACATTGCCAGGAATGCGAGGAGCTCGGCGAGAGCAACTGGGCGCATCTGCGGATGTGCATGGCGTGCGGCCACGTCGGTTGTTGTGACTCGAGCCCGCATCAGCATGCCACCAAGCACTTTCAGCAAAGCGGTCATCCGGTCATGCGTTCGGCGGAGCCCGGCGAGAGTTGGCGTTGGTGCTATATCGACCATCGGGTCGGGTGACGATCTGGCAGGCTGGTGTGTGCGATGAGTGAATCGATTGAGGACGCGCAGACCGATGACCTGACCGACGATCAGGTCGACGGCGCCGAAGATGCTCCGGCCGAGGCCACCCCGTCTGACAATGGACGGGAAGTCGTCAAACCCGCCGACTCGGCGGCCACGGTTCTGCTGCTGGGGTCGGGCGATCTGAGCCGTGAGCTGGCGCTGGCCTTCCAGCGGCTGGGCGGCGTCGTCGTCGCCGCCGACCGGTACTACGCACCTGCGCACGGCGTCGCGGACCGCTCGGCGGTGATCAAGATGAACGACGCCGAGGAACTCGCCGCGCTGATCGAGCGGGAGAAGCCGCGTTATGTGGTGGCTGAGTCGGGTGTCATCGCCGCCGACGCACTGATCGCGGTGGCCGAACGAGGCGACATCGAGGTGCTGCCGGCCCCGCGCAGCATCCGGCTCAGTCAGGACCGCGAGGGTCTGCGCCGGCTGGCATCGGACGAGCTGGGCCTGCCCACCGTGCCGTTCTGGTTCGCCGGGTCGGTCGACGAGTTGACCGCGGTGGCCGAGCATGCCGGCTTCCCGCTGGTGGTCAAGCCGGTGGTGGGCGCGCAGCGCGACGGTGAGTCGGTGCTGCTGCGTCCCGATGACGTCGAGCCGGCCTGGCAGCGGGCCACCACCGCCGGACACATGGCGCACAACCGGGTGCTGGCCGAGTCCGTCGTCGAGGTCGAATACGAGATCACGATGCTGACCGTGCGCACCACCGGGCCGAGCGGTCCCGGCGTGCAGTTCTGCGAGCCGATCGGGCACCGCCAGGTGGGTACCGATGTGCTGGAGTCGTGGCAGCCTCAGCCGCTGTCACCGGCGGCGCTGGACGCCGCGAAGTCCATCTCCGCGCGGATCGTCAACTCGCTGGGCGGACGCGGCGTCTTCGGGGTCGAGCTGCTGGTTCAGGGCGACGACGTGTACTTCTCCGACGTCCGGATCCGTCCGCACGACAGCGGCCTGGTGACGCTGCGTTCGCAGCGGTTGTCCGAGTTCGAGATGCATGCCAGGGCGATCCTGGGGCTGGCGGTGGACACCATCATGATCTCGCCGGCGGCCGCCGAGGTCAGCTACGGCGGGGCCGATGCCGGCGAGCCGTCAGCCGACATCAGCACGGTGTTGGGTGAGGCGTTGGCCACCTCGGAGAGCGATGTGCGGCTGTTCGGCCGCCCGGGTGAATCCGAGGCCCCGCGCCGTCTGGGGGTCGCGCTGGCCACCGCTCCCGACGTCATCATCGCCCGTGACCGTGCGCGCCGGGTCGGCACCGCGCTGCGCAAGCTGTGGTAGGCCGGGATGACTGAGGACGAATCGGGGGCCGATCGGCCCACGATGGCGCCGTTCCTGGGTGCCCTGGCGGTCATTGTGCTCGCGGTGATCGTTGTGGTCCTGCTCAACACGTTCGGCAGCGACGGGCGGAGCGAGGAGCAGAAGGTAAGCCTCGCGGCGGTCGGCCAGAACGACGCCCTGCAGCGCGAGAGTTTCCGCGAATTCTCCGATTACACCTGCGCCGCCCAGCGGGTTCCCGAGGCAGATTTCATTGCCCGCCAGCGCGATTCGGTGGCCAAGAAGGGTGCCAGGTACGTGGACGACGTGACTGACGTGCGCGTCGAGGGTGACCGGGCCACCGCGAAGGTGGTCTACCACTTCGGCAACACCCCCGACGCCAAGGTGAACAGCGAGACGTCCTTCGTGCGTGAGGACGGCCAATGGCGCGTCTGTTCGAGTATGGGAGACTCACGCCCGTGAGCTATGCGGGAGATATCACGCCTGAGGAGGCCTGGAAACTTCTGAGTGAGAACTCCGAGGCCGTGCTGGTGGACTGTCGCACCGACGCCGAATGGCGGTTCGTCGGTGTGCCGGACCTGTCCACCCTTGAGCGTGACGTGGTGTACGTGGAGTGGAACCGGACCGACGGCAGCCACAACGATGCGTTCGTCGATGATCTCGTCACGTCCGGGGTGACCCCGGGTGAGCGGCCGGTGGTGTTCCTGTGTCGCTCCGGCAACCGTTCGATCGGCGCTGCCGAGGCCGCCACCGCCGCCGGCATCGCGCCGTCCTACAACGTGCTCGACGGGTTCGAGGGCAATCTCGACGAGAACCGCCACCGCGGCGGTACCGGCTGGAAGGCAGTCGGTCTGCCTTGGAAACAAAGTTGAGTAGCAGAGTCGAAAACAACATGACTGACATCCCATCTGTCCGGATCCCGGCTGCCCTGCCCGAGGGCGTCAGCCAGGCCACCATCGGCGTGCGCGGCGGCCTGCTGCGATCGGAGTTCGAGGAAACCGCCGAGGCGATGTACCTGACCTCGGGCTACGTCTACGAATCCGCGTCGGCGGCCGAGAAGGCGTTCACCGGCGAGATCGACCGCTTCGTCTACTCCCGCTACGGCAACCCGACCATCTCGATGTTCGAGGAGCGGCTGCGGCTCATCGAGGGCGCTCCGGCCGCGTTCGCGACCGCCACCGGCATGGCGGCGGTGTTCACCGCGCTGGGCGCGCTGCTGGGGGCCGGTGACCGCCTGGTGGCCGCCCGCAGCCTGTTCGGGTCCTGCTTCGTGGTGTGTAACGAGATCTTGCCGCGCTGGGGTGTGGAGACCGTGTTCGTCGACGGCGACGACCTCTCGCAGTGGGAGGAAGCCCTGTCGGTGCCCACCCAGGCCGTGTTCTTCGAGACGCCGTCCAACCCGATGCAGTCCCTGGTGGACATCGCGGCGGTGTCGGAACTGGCGCATGCCGCCGGTGCAAAGGTGGTGTTGGACAACGTCTTTGCCACCCCGCTGCTGCAGCAGGGTATCCCGCTCGGTGCGGATGTGGTGGTGTACTCGGGCACCAAGCACATCGATGGGCAGGGCCGCGTGCTCGGCGGGGCGATCCTGGGCGACCAGGAGTACATCGACGGCCCGGTGCAGAAGCTCATGCGCCACACCGGCCCGGCGATCAGTGCGTTCAACGCCTGGACGCTGCTGAAAGGCCTTGAGACGCTTTCGGTCCGGGTGGATTACTCGAACCGGTCGGCGCAATCGGTGGCTGAGTTCCTGGAGGCGAAGGCCGGCGTGAACTGGGTGAAATACCCGTTCCTGCAATCGCATCCGCAGTACGACCTGGCCAAGCGGCAGATGCGTGGCGGCGGCACCGTCGTCACCTTCGAACTGGATGGCGGCAAGGACCGCGCCTTCGAGGTGCTCGACAAGCTGCGCGTCATCGACATCTCCAACAACCTGGGCGACGCCAAGACGCTGATCACCCACCCGGCCACCACCACACACCGGGCCATGGGTCCGGAGGGCCGTGCCGCCATCGGGCTGGGCGACGGCGTGGTCCGCATCTCCGTCGGCCTGGAGGGCACCGAGGACCTGATCGCCGACCTGGACCAGGCGCTGGGCTAGGCGTGTCCAAGGGTTCCGACGCCAAGAAGGCCCGCCGCCGCAAGCGGCAGGCCACTCGGAGCGTGAGCCGGGTGTCGGCGGAATCAGTCGAGCAGCTGGCCGACATCCCCGACGCTGTCGTGGCCGATCTGGCCGAGTTCGATGAGCGAATCACCGCACGCGGCTGGACTTTTGACGAGGAAGAGTCCAACGACGACTTCGCGGTGTGGTTCTACGAGCCGTCCGGGGCCGAGGTGGACGACGGCCTCGCGGTGACCTCGCTGTGGCTGGATGCGGCCGAAGACGGCGAGATCGTGCGGGTGGTGTTCGTCGGCAGTGTCGAGCGCTATGAGTTCACGCACGAGGAACTGCTCGGCGGTGCCCTCGACGTGATCGAGGGCTACCGCGCGGGCCGGCCGCTGCCGGAATTCGGCTAGGACTTTCTGTCGGAATCGATGACGCCCTGGGCTGACTGTGCCCGGTCCTCATAGCTCTTGCGCTTGGCGGCGTCGAACTCCAGGAACACGTTGTCCAGGCCCAGCGCCTTGTTCATCCAGCGGCGGCCCTTGGGCGGCAGCATCTGCGCGGCCTGCGCGGTGAAGCGCAGCGGCGGCGGCACCGATACGTGCGTCTTGGGCTTGTTGAGCGTCTTGATGATCGCGGCAGCGATGTCTTCGGGCTCGACCGGCTTGATCGCTCCACCGGACTTGGTGCCCGAGATCAGGTCGGTGTTGGTGAACGGCGGCATGACCACGGAGACGTCCACGCCGTGCGGGGCCATCTCGTCGGCCAGCGCGGTGGACAGTCCGACGACGGCGTACTTGGCGCCGACGTAGACCACCTGACCCGGCAGCGGGATCAAGCCCGACAGCGAGGCGATGTTGATGATGTGGCCGCTGCGGCGCTTCACCATCTCCGGCAGCGCGAGCTGGCAGCCGGTGAGCACGCCGTAGACGTTGACCTCGATGTTGGACCGGATCGACTGCTCGGTCTGCTCCAGGAACGGGCCGACCGGCATGACACCGGCGTTGTTGATCAGCACGTCGATGTGGCCGCCGCCGTCGGTGCGGGCCTTGTCGAGGAACGTCGCGAACGATTCGCGGTCGGTGACGTCGAGCGGGTAGCCGGAGACTTGGCCGAGCTTGGTCAGCTCGACGACGGCCGACTCCTGAAGTGCCACGTCACGGTCACCGATGACGACGCGGGCGCCACGGGCCAGCAGGGCCTTGGCGGTGGCGTAACCGATGCCGCGGGCGGCGCCGGTGATCGCGATGGTCTTGCCCCTGATGTTGTCCATGGCGGCGAACTTTACACGTGTCAAGTTTTGCGCGGAAGGGGGTGGCGGAGGCGGCGTAGTCTGGGCGGGCGTGATGGCGAATGGCACCGATCAGCAGACAACTCCCGAGACGGTTGAAGGATTCTCCGAACGGATCACGTCGGTGATCGACAGCGCAGGGTTGACACTCCTGCTGAGTCTCGGCCACCAGGCCGGGCTGTTCGACGCCATGGCGAAGCTGCCGTCGGCCACCAGCACCGAGATCGCCGACGCGGCCAGCCTCGATGAACGTTACGTCCGCGAATGGCTCGGCGGCGTCGTCGCCGCACGCGTGGTCGACTACGACGCGGAGTCTTCCACGTATCGGTTGCCCGCCCACCGCGCCGAGGTGCTGACGCGTGCCGGCGGCCTGAACAATCTGGCGCGTCTGGCCCAGTACGTCCCGCTGATGTGCGAAGTCGAGCAGAAGATCCTGGGCTGCTTCCGCGATGGCGGCGGTCTGAGCTACGACGACTATCCGCGCTTTCACACCGTGATGGCCGAGCGGAGTAGCGAGGTGTTCGATGCCGCCCTGATCGATGCGGTGCTGCCCCTGGTCGACGGCCTGCCCCGCCGCTTGGAAAGCGGTATCGATGTTGCCGACTTCGGTTGTGGCAGTGGGTATGCCATCTGCCTGATGGCGCAGGCATATCCGGCCAGTCGCTTTACCGGCATCGATTTCTCCGAGGAGGCGACCGCCACCGGGGCGGCCGCCGCAGCGCAACATGGGTTGACCAATGCCTCGTTCCTGCCTGCCGACTTGGCGGCCCTGGATCAGACGGCCGCGTACGACCTCATCACCGCATTCGACGCGATCCACGACCAGGCGCAGCCGGCCCGGGTGCTGGAGAACATCTACCGCGCCCTGCGGCCGGGTGGCGTGCTGGTGATGGCCGACATCAAAGCTTCCAGTCGGCTGGAGGACAACATCGGCGTCGCCATGAGTACGTACCGTTACGCCGTGTCACTGACGCATTGCATGTCGGTGTCGCTGGGCCTGGGAGGCTCCGGGCTGGGCACGATGTGGGGCAGGCAGCTGGCCGTGTCGATGCTGGCCGACGCCGGGTTCAGCGACGTCGAAGTCGCCGAGCTCGAGCAGGACCCGTCGAACTATTACTACCTCGCCAGGAAGTAGGCGAGGCGGACAGGCTTTGAATCAGGCTGATCGTGGTTGGAATGGTGCGGCCCGCCGTGCGTTGGAAATGCTGTGGGTATGGAAACGGTGGTTAAGTCAGCCCCCGTGAGTGGTGTGCGGTTCCTTGCGGTCGGCCTGGATGATCCTCTGGCGGTCCCGCTGCTGTCCGAGTTGTCGGTGGAGTACTCGGGGCGCTACGGCGGGACGCCCGATCAGATGTTGGGCTGGCTGCGGGGGAAGTCCGCCGACGAGTTCGCCCCGCCCGGCGGCGGACTGTACATCGGCGTGCTCGACGGCGTTCCGGTCACCGGCGGGGCGTTCACCCGCTTCGACGCCGAGACGGCAGAACTCAAGCGCATCTGGACCGACAGCCGCTTCCGGAAGCGTGGGTACGGCAGGGTGCTGCTCGCCCACCTTGAATCCGAAATCTCCGCGCGCGGGTATCGGAGGGTCTACCTGACCACGGGTCACCTGCAGCCGGAGGCGGAGGCGCTCTATGACTCCGCCGGGTACACCCGGCTGACGGTGCCGCTCCCGCCGGAGGGGGAGGGGACGGTCTTTCCGATCGCGTTCGAGAAGGAGCTGACGTGACGGTCCCGCTCTCGATTCTCGACCTGTCACCGATCAGCGCGGGCAGTGACGCCGCCACGGCGCTACGCAACACCGTCGACCTGGCTCGCCACGCCGAACAGTGGGGCTACCAACGGTATTGGGTCGCCGAGCATCACTTCGTGTCGGTGGCCAGCTCGTCGCCCGCGGTTCTGGTGGGACAGATCGCCGCGGCCACCGAACGGATCAGGGTCGGCACCGCGGCCGTGCAACTCGGCCATACGACCGCGATCGCGGTGGCGGAGAGTTTCGGGACTCTGGCCGCGTTCCATCCAGGCCGGATCGATCTGGGTGTGGGCCGCTCGGGCCAGAAACGCGCCGAGGCGGTGCGGGACAAGCCGCGTGAGCCGAGGCCGCCGCGTGAATGGCACGAGATCGACGGCGTGGTGATCCCGGCACCCTTCGACATCGCCGCGCTGATGCGTGATCCGCGGTTGCGCGCCCGCATGGCGGTGCTGCAGCAACCAGAGGCGGTAGCACCGGATTTCGCCGAACAGGTGGACGACATCCTGGACATGCTGGCCGGCCGGTATTCGGTCGGCACGGCCGTTCCCGGCGCGGGCGCCGCTCTTACCCCGTGGGTTTTCGGCAGCAGTAAAGGCCAGAGCGCCCGCGTCGCCGCCGCGCGCGGGCTGCCGTTCGTGGCCAGCTATCACATCACGCCGGCCACCGCGCTGGAGGCAATCGAGGTGTACCGCAACGGATTCACGCCGTCGAAACACCTGTCCGAGCCGTACGTGGTGGTATCGGCCGATGTGGTGGTGGCCGACGATGAAGCCACCGCACGCTATCTGGCGTCCAGCTACGGCCAGTGGGTGTATTCGATCCGGGCCGGCGGCGGCGCGGTGCCCTACCCGGACCCGGCCGACTGCGCACCGCTGACCGACGAGCAGCTGGATGTGGTCCGGGACCGTACCGCAACACAATTCGTCGGTGACCCCGATCAGGTGGCCGCGCGGCTGGAGGCCCTGCAGCGGGTCAGCGGGGCCGACGAACTCGTCATCACCTCGGTGACGCACCGGCACGAGGACCGGTTGCGCTCCCACCAGCTGATAGCGCAGCGGTGGGGCAGCTAGCGGCTAGGCTGACCCTCGGAGCTGTCGTCGCCGCTGGGGGTGTGTTTGCCGAGTCTGCAGGTAATCGTGGGATCGTTGCTGCTGGCAGCGGCTGTGGTGGTGTTCGCGACCGGCGTGGCTTTGCGAGTGTTCATCGGTCGCCGGGCGGACTCGGCCGAATCGCGGCGGCGGATGCACGCGTTTCGCCGGACCAAGTTTGCCCGGGTGCTCTTCGGATCGGTGTACGACGACGAGGTGTTCGACCCCGACGAACTCGACCAGATGGTCCTGATGCCCACAATCGTGCTGGCCTGCGGCTTGTGCCTGACCGGGTTCTTCCTGCTGGGCTACCGCATCCTGCAGCACTAGGCTTGCCGGGCCGCCGCGGTGTCGGCGGCGTCGGCCATTGCGATGTGTCCCTCGAAACCCAGAGATACCGCCATGGAGCGATAGCGACTCACCAACGTCCGGTAGGCGACATCATCGCCGACGGCCCGAGCCAACAGACCGCGTAGGCGTATCGCCCAGATGTCGCGTACCGCCCAGGCTGCCGGACCCGCCAGGCTCTCCACGCGGTCGATCACAGCCTCGGCTTCTGCCACGTCGCCTTCGGCGCAACGCTCCAACAGGGTTTCAGCGAGATTGACCAGTGTCATCATGCCGGTCGCGGTCTGCCCCGATCGGATCAACTCCTCGACGCTCGCCCGAAGCATTGGGACGGCGCCTTCATGGTCGCCGCGCCGCGCCATTTCGTAGGCGATCGCGGTGTCGGCGACGGGCACCAGAAAGAGCCGTGTCTTCTCTCGCACCCAGCTGTCGCGTATCTGGACCAAGATGTCGCTTCCACGGACACGATCGGCGGGGTCATCCGCGGCGACCAACGCGAGTCCGAGGAAGCACTTCGCACTACCCAAAGCGGTGTCATCGATCGTCTTCTCGGCCACCTGGATGGCATCCTCGATCTCGCGTGTCATCGCGGGCTCGGCCCGCAGCACGCGCATGGAGACGGCGGGACCGTAAGCACTAGCAGCGACCAATGCGTGGGTGACCGGATCGGTGCTGCGGGCCAGTGCTGCGGCACCATCCAGGTCCTGTCGCCACCCCGGCAGGCCAAGCGCGTACCGCGCGTGCCCACGGAACGAGCATGCCGCCGCCAACGGTGAGCCCATCCCGAAATTGGACCCCATGGTCGCGTCGTCTGCGGCCAGGTCGATGACCATCTGCGACCAGTTCAACAAATCGTGGTACTCACCGGTGACGGCCTTGACGGACATGGGTGGGTAGGCCATGCCGACGGTGAGCGCGGGATCGCCGATCGAATCCAGGAGCGCCATCTGCTCGGACGCCAGCTGCGATGCGCGCTTCGCGTCGCCGGGCCAAAACACCGCGGTGAGCTGGGCACTCAGGGCAAGTGTCAATGAGGCCTTGTCGCCTGTCTCGTCGCACAATTTGCGGAGCTCGTCGAGATCGCTGTCTGCGTCCGGACCTGATGCCCGCCACGAACTGACGCACAGCATGCTGCGGGCAGCGATGCGCATCGCGGGTCGTGCGCTGTCGCCGGCAGGTAGCGCGTCGGCGATGAGGCGCGCTCGTTTCCAGCTCATCCGGGCTGCGGCGATATCACGATTGGTCGACCATGCTCCGGCGCGCATGTGCCAATCGAACGCGGCGTGGAGGTCTCCGGCCGCCTCGAGATGCTCGGCGATCAGCGCGGCGTCCGGATCGGCCAAGTCCGGGCCCCGAGATTCAGCGCGAGTTTGAATGGCCGCGGCGAGTCGCCGGTGGACCTCCGCGCGATCCGATTGCAGCTGCGATTCGTAGGCAACGGTGCGGATGAGGGGGTGCCGGAAGGTGTAGGCGATGCCGGCGATATCGCTGTTCTGGTCGATGAGCTCGGCCCGGAGTAGTTCATCGAAAACCGGCTCGGTCCCGATGGCGGCCAGCAACTCTGCGTCGAATCGGGTTCCGACCACCGAGGCGGCATTCAACGTCCGCTTGCCGCGGACGTCCAACCGGTCGATTCGGGCTTCGATGGCTGCCTGCACGGTGACGGGCACGGGCACGTCGGCGGTGTCCGCATGACACAAGTAGCGACCCCGATCGCCTTCGAGCACGCCCCGCTGGACGAGGTCCCGCACCATCTCCTCGGCGAAGAACGGGTTGCCGGCCGCCCGCCGGCGGACCGCCGCCGCCAGATCGCGGACCGAGGGATCCGTCCCCAACACGTCGTCGAGCAGTGTCAACGTCTGCGCCTCGCTGAGCGGTGCGAGTGTCATCGCTTGAGTTTCGGGTAGCTGCCTCAAGATCCCGTGGTACTCGGGACGGTAGGTGACCATGGCCATCGAGTAGCTATGCGGAATGCCCGTCAGGAAATCCGCGAGCATGGCTTCGCTGACCTCGTCGATCCAATGGGCGTCCTCGACGATGTAGAGCACGGGTCTGGGTTCAGCGATCGGCGCAGCATTGATCAATGCGAGCAGCCGCTGCCGTCTGGCATCGGGAGCGATGGTGGGCAATGCGACATCGGGGTCGGCGATGCCGAGCAGATCGTCGAACATCAGCAGATCCACCGGGTCAGCGTCGCTGAACCGGGCGCGGACCCGGGCCCGGGCCCAGGGACCCTCCCGGTCCCCGATGCCGGTCATGGCGCGCAGTAACCGAGTCGCAAGGTGGAACGGGACATTGCCGGCGTGCGATTCGCAGGAACACCAGATCACGTCGACGCCGCGGACGGCCGCGAGTGCTGCTGCCTCCCTGGACAACCGGGACTTGCCGACTCCCGGTGGCCCTGCCAACCCGACCACGACGCCGCGACCGGTCAACGAGCGGTCCAGCATTGTTTCGAGGGCGGCGATCTCCGATTGACGCCCGACCAGCCTCGGCTCCACACCCCCGACAAGCCCGTGGTGTGATCGGATGGCCCTCAGTCGGCGGGCCGCTATCGGCTGGGTGGCCCCTTTGATGTGGACCAGCTGAGTTTCGTCGAGCTCCGCAGCATGTTCGACCAAGCGGGCGCTGGACTCACTGAGCATCACACCGCCCGGCGGGGCGACTGACTCCATCCGCTGCGCCAAACCGACCTGCTCGCCGACCGCAGTGTAACCCGGTATGCCCGAACCGATTTCGCCCGCAACGACCTGACCGGAATTCAGGCCGATCCGTAGGCGGAGCTCGATCCCGTCGCGTTTCCCGACATCGGCGGCGAATCTGCGTGCCTCTGCCTGAATCCCCAGTGCCGCCAGGCATGCCCGCATGGCGTGGTCCTCCAACGCCTGTGGGGCGCCGAAGACCGCCATCAAACCGTCGCCGGTGAACTTGTCCATCGTGCCGCCGAACCGCTGAATTACTGCCACACCGCGTCCGACCAACTCGCCCATGATCTCCCGCAGCCGTTCTGGGCCCACAATTGTGGCGACTTTCATCGATTCCACGACATCGGCGAACAGGACCGTGGCTTGTTTGAACTCGGCACTGCTGGCCGGTCGGCGCAATGAGGAGCCGCAGGCGTCGCAATACCGGGCTGCGGCCCTCGAAGGGGCGGCGCCACACGATGGGCAGGCAATCGCCGTTCCGGTCATCCGAGTCCTTCCACGGTCTCGGAATGCTTACGGGTGCGATATTAAGCGCGTCGGTGGGCCGATGTTGCCTGTTCAGCGGCGTCGGCGATCGATCCGCGCCACACCGGCCCGTGCCCGGGCAGCATCACGTCGGCCTCCACGGCAGCGAGCGCCTTCAGACTGGTCAGGCACCCTGCCTCATCGTGGTTGAACAGTGCCGGCAGCAGCGTCGGGCCGGTCTGCTTCAGCAGCGGGTGCCCGGTGACCAGGGCGTCGCCGCTGACCAGTACCCCGTCGACGATGTACGAGCAGTGCCCGCCGGTGTGTCCCGGGGTGGGCACCGGCACCGGGCTGCCCGGCAGATCGTCCTTGTCGGTCAGCGCCTGTGCGGTCGGGATGCCGGCGTGGTTCATGCCGCCCTTGGCGGTGATGGTGGCCGCCCACTTCAGCCAGCGGGGCTGCCAGATGTTGCGCACCACATCGGCCGGCGCGGCCTGCTCGAGATACTCACGCTTGGCGTGCCCCAATTCGGAGTCATGGCAAAAGACCGGTGTGCCATGGGTTTTCGCCAGCCAGATGGCGGTTCCGAAGTGATCGATGTGGGCATGGGTCAGCAGGACCGCGGCGATGTCGTCGACGGTGAAACCGAGGCTGCGGACAGTGCCGATGACGTCCTCGCGCTGCCCTGGGAACCCGGCGTCGATCAGCAGGACCCGATTCCCGTCGGTCACCAGCGTCCAGTTCACCAAGTCGGTTTGGGCGAAGTGCACATGTTCGGTGATCGCGGTCAGGGCTGCTGCCATGTCGCGAGTTTAAGCATAGGAGTAGAAACGAACCCGTGGCTGAACTGAAACTGGGATACAAGGCATCGGCGGAGCAGTTTGCCCCGCGTGAACTCGTCGAGCTGGCAGTGCTGGCCGAAGCAGCGGGCATGGACAGCGCGACGGTGAGCGACCATTTCCAGCCCTGGCGCCACGAGGGCGGGCATGCACCGTTCTCGCTGGCCTGGATGACGGCGGTGGGCGAGCGTACCGAGCGGTTGGTGCTGGGTACGTCGGTGCTCACGCCGACGTTCCGGTACAACCCGGCGGTGATCGCACAGGCCTTCGCGACGATGGCGTGCCTGTACCCAGACCGCATCTTCCTGGGTGTGGGCACCGGTGAGGCGCTCAACGAGATCGCCACCGGCTACATCGGTGAGTGGCCGGAGTTCAAGGAGCGCTTCGCGCGGCTGCGCGAGTCGGTGAAGCTCATGCGTGAACTGTGGGTGGGCGACCGCGTCGACTTCGACGGCGAGTACTACAAGCTCAAAGGCGCCTCGATCTACGACGTGCCCGAAGGTGGCGTGCCGGTCTACATCGCCGCGGGTGGTCCCGTGGTGGCAAAGTACGCCGGCCGTGCCGGTGACGGCTTCATCTGCACCTCTGGCAAGGGCGAGGAGCTGTACAAGGACAAGCTCATCCCCGCGGTGAAGGAGGGCGCCGAGGCCGCCGGGCGCAACGCCGACGACATCGACCGGATGATCGAGATCAAGATCTCCTACGATCCGGACCCCAAGCTGGCCCTGGAGAACACCCGGTTCTGGGCACCGCTGTCGCTGACGCCGGAGCAGAAGCACTCGATCGACGACCCGATCGAAATGGAGAAGGCCGCCGACGCGCTGCCCATCGAGCAGGTCGCCAAGCGCTGGATCGTCGCCTCGGATCCCGATGAGGCGGTCGAGAAGGTCGGCCAGTACGTCAAGTGGGGCCTGAACCACCTCGTGTTCCACGCACCCGGGCATGATCAGCGTCGTTTCCTCGACCTGTTCAAGAAGGATCTGGAGCCCCGGCTGCGCAAGCTGGGCTAGCGACGGGTTCCCCCCTGCACCGCGAGCGTGCGCGCAATGCCGGCAGTTGTCTGCGTGTTGACCAGCAGACACGCACGCTCGCGCGGCAAGGTTAGGCGCTGCTCACCGAGCGTTGCACCGCGCCGACCGCGCCATGGCTTGTCGCCGTGAGCCTGACCCGGTCGGCGCGGAACAGGTCGCAGGCGTACTCGAATGGCTCACCGCTGCTGTCACGCGTGATGCGGGTGATGGCCAAAAGCGGCTTGCGGTGCGCGACGTCCAGCCACTGGGCCTCGCGCGGGCTGGCGCTGACCACTTCGATGGTCTCGGTGGTGACGGCAGGTGTCAGGCCGTACCGCACCCGCAACAACTCATAGAGTGACCCGCCGAGCGGCTGTTCCAGCAGGTCGTCCATCCGCTCGGCGGTGAAGCAGGACAGATCCACCGACAGCGGCACTCCGTCGGCGAAGCGCAGCCGCCGAACCGTGAATATCTCTGCGCCATCGTCGATTTCGAGCGCGTGTGCCTCCACGGCGGTGGCCGCCCTGCGGTCGGTCGCCAGCACCCGTGTGGCGCTGCTGTGGCCGCCGCTGCGCAACCGGGCCGGAAGCCCGGCCAACTCGGCGGCATTGCGTTCCACCACGTCGGCCCGCACGAATGTGCCCCCGTTGCGCCCGGTGCGACGCTCCAGCACACCGGCCTGGCTCAGCGGCAGCAGTGCACTGCGCAGCGTGGACCGCGACACCGCGAATTCCTCCGCCATCTCCCGCTCGGTGCCCAGCCGCGAGCCGGGACGCAGGGTGCCCTGGGCCAGCATGGACAGGATGCGCCGGCGCACGTCCTCGGCGACCGGGCCACCGGATGTCAGGGGCATGCCCCGAGTGTGAACCAAATCGGGCCAGCGGAGCAGACCAAAAGGCACCGATTTACCTGGCCGTTGCACGATTCCCAGTTTGGAAACATTGCCGCAACAAAGGGCTTGACCCGCAACAAGTTTCGAGTTGCCCATCGACCTGGGCGGGATAACAATGTGCTGCGTCGCACCACAAAGCCGTCGTCGACGCCAAACAATCAGACCAAATAGTGGTCCGAAAACCGTCCTTCAGTTAGGACCCGCAATGAGCGAGATCATCGATCCGCCGGCTCCGTCCGGTGCCTCCATCCAACGCCTCAAACCCAACGCCGTGGGACTGGTCGGCGTGCTGTTCATGGCGGTCGCCACGGCCGCCCCCATCACGGCCATGGTCGGCAACGTGCCGATCTCGGTGGGCTTCGGCAATGGCGCCTATGCGCCCGCCGGCTATTTCGTCGCCACCATCGTGCTGACCCTGTTCGCCATCGGTTATGCGGCGATGAGCAAGCACATCACTTCGACCGGCGCCTTCTACGGGTACATCTCGCACGGCCTGGGTCGCGTCGTCGGACTGGGCGCGGGCTTCCTGACCGCCTTGGCGTACATGGTGTTCGAGGCGTCGCTGATCGGCATCTTCTCGTTCTTCGGCAACGATCTGTTCAAGTCGTTCTTCGGCATCGACGTGCCGTGGGTCATCTTCGCCGTGGTGATGCTGGCCGTGAACGCCGTGCTGACCTACTTCGACATCAACCTGGCCGCCAAGGTGCTCGGCGTTTTCCTGATCACCGAGATCGTCATGCTGGCCATGATGGCGCTGTCGGTGGTGTTCACCGGCGGCGGCCCGCAGGGCTGGTCGCTGGGATCGCTCAACCCGCTCAACGGTTTCCAGAGTCTCTCGGGTGAGGTGGCCGGTGTCGACGGCAGCATGATCACCGTCGCCGGATCGGCCGGCGTCGGTCTGTTCTTCGCGTTCTGGTCGTGGGTGGGCTTCGAGTCAAGCGCCATGTATGGCGAAGAGTCGCGAAATCCCAAGAAGATCATCCCGATCGCGGTCATCTGTTCGGTCGTCGGCATCGGCGCGTTCTACATCCTGGTTTCGTGGCTGGCGATCGTCGGCACCGGCCCGCAGAATGCGATCGCGCTGGCGCAGGATCCGGCCACCGCGGGCAACATCTTCTTCAACCCGGTGCACGAGCATCTGGGACAGTGGGCCGTCGACCTGTTCAAGATCCTGTTGATGACGGGCTCGTTCGCCTGCGGCATGGCGTTCCACAACTGTGCCGCGCGCTACCTCTACGCCATCGGACGAGAGAACGTCATCCCGGGGATGCGCAAGACGATCGGCGCCACTCACCCGGTGCACGGCTCACCGCACATCGCCGGATTCGTGCAGACCGGTTTCGCCACCGTGGTGGTGCTGTTCTTCGATCTGACGTGGCGCGACCCCTACACCGGGCTGTACGGCCTGATGGCATTGCTGGGCACCACCGCCATCATGATCGTGCAGGCCCTGGCGGCCTTCTCGGTGGTCTCGTACTTCCACGTGCAGAAGCGGCATCCCGAGACCGCGAACTGGTTCACCACGTTCCTGGCACCGCTGCTGGGCGGGGTCGGCATGCTCTACGTCATCTACCTGCTCGCCAAGAACGCATCGTTTGCTGCGGGTTCGGCCGCGTCGGACTGGATCTTCACCTCGATCCCGTATGTTGTCGGCATCGTCGGAATCGGTGGCGTGCTGTGGGCACTGTTCCTCAAATTCAGGGATCCGCAACGCTATTCCGATCTCGGGCGCACAGTGTTGGAAGAAGCACACGAGCGTTGAGCCGAAAGGGAGCGCCATGAGTTTTTCGAACATCATGGACTCCAACAGCTATTCGGGGGGTCTGGCGACCGACCCTGACACCGAAAGGCTGATCGAAGCACGCACCCATCTGCTGGGCCCGGCGTACCGGCTGTTCTACGAACGGCCGGTACACCTGGTCCGGGGCAGCGGCAGCCACCTGTTCGACGCCGACGGCGCGCGTTACCTCGACGCGTACAACAACGTCGTCAGCGTCGGGCACTGCCACCCCCGCGTGGTGGCCGCGATCACGCGCCAGGCCGAGACGCTCAACACCCACACCCGGTATCTGCACGACGGCATCGTGGAATACTCGGAGCGGCTCTTGGCCACGTTCCCGGCGGAAGTCGACCAGGTCATGTATGCCTGTACCGGCTCGGAGGCCAACGACCTGGCCTTGCGGGTGGCCCAGATGTACACCGGCGCACGCGGTGTGATCGTGACCCGCGATGCCTACCACGGCAATACCGAAGCGGTGACGGCGATTTCACCGTCGCTCGGTGGCGCCACCGCGATCGGTCCCCATGTGCGTGCCGTGGCCGCACCGGACAGTTACCGCTCGGGTACCGACGTGGCGGACCGGTTCCTCGCCGATGTTCAAGCCGCGATCGCCGAGCTGAAGGCGGCGGGTCACGGCGTGAGCTGTCTGATCGTGGACACCTTCTTCTCCTCCGACGGCATCTATCCCGATCCCTCGGTGCTGGCACCGGCGGTGGCGGCGGTGCGGGCGGCCGGTGGCGTGTTCATCGCCGACGAGGTGCAGCCCGGCTTCGGTCGTACCGGGGAGGCGATGTGGGGTTTCACCCGCCACGGCGTGGTGCCGGACCTGGCCACCATGGGCAAGCCGATGGCCAACGGGTTGCCGGTGGCGGCGATGGCCGCCCGCAGTGAGGTGCTCGAGGCGTTCGCCCGCGAGGTGCCGTACTTCAACACCTTCGGCGGCAACCCGGTGTCCATGGCCGCGGCGAGCGCGGTGCTCGACGTCATCGAGGACGAGGAGTTGATGGACAACGCCGCCCGGGTCGGCGCGGCGCTGCGCGACGAGCTGGGCCGGGTGACCGCCGGGAACCCGCGGATCGGTGACATCCGCGGGGCCGGGCTGTACGTCGGCGTGGAGATGGTGGCCGATCCCGAGCTGAGGACACCCGATCGGGCAGGAGCCCACGACCTGGTCAACGCGATGCGTGACCGCAACGTGCTGATCTCGGTGTGCGGTGCGGACGGGAACGTGCTCAAGGTGCGGCCGCCATTGGTGTTCTCGGACAGCGACGTGGACTGGTTCTGCACGGAATTTGCGGGGGCGGTGGCGGCGCTGGGTTGATCTAGGGAATGCTGGAGCGGTGCCGGATGGGAACATCGCGACCGCGATCTATGTAGCGTCACCCGAAGGGGACACCGGTAAATCGACCATTGCGCTGGGGATTCTGCACCGTCTCGCCGCGACCGTGCCCAGGGTGGGGGTGTTCCGGCCGATCACGCGCCTCGGCGAGGATCGTGACTACATCCTGGAATTGCTGCTGGCCGGGACCACCGCGGGGCTGAGTTACGACGACTGCGTCGGCGTCAGCTACCAGCAGGTGCACGAAGATCCCGAAGTCGCCATCGCCGACATCGTCGACCGGTTTCACCGGGTCGCCGAGCAGTGCGACGCGGTGCTCATCGTCGGCAGCGACTACACCGACGTCGCCACCCCCAGTGAGCTGAGCATGAACGCGCGCATCGCGGTCAACCTGGGCGCGCCCGTGGTGCTCGCGGTCAAGGCCGCTGACCGGACGCCAGATGAGGTCGCCCATGTGGTCGAGGTGTGCCTGGCCGAGTTGAACCATCAGCATGCGCACGCCGCCGCGGTGGTCGCCAACCGGTGCGACCCCGCGCAGTTGACCGCGGTGGCGCAGGCCCTCAAACCGCTCGGTCCGCCCGCCTACGTGCTGCCCGAGGAGCCGTTGCTGGTGGCGCCGTCGGTGGCCGAACTGCAGGTGGCGGTCGACGGCACGATGATCGCCGGCGATGCTGAGCTGTTGTCCCGCGAGGCGATGGGTGTGCTGGTGGCGGGCATGACCGCCGAGCATGTGCTGGAGCGGCTCACCGAGGGGGTCGCGGTGGTGACCCCGGGCGACCGGTCCGACGTGGTGCTGGCCGTGGTGAGTGCCCATGCCGCAGAGGGATTTCCGTCGCTGTCCTGCATCATCCTCAACGGCGGGCTCGAACTGCATCCGGCGATCGCCTCGCTCGTCGAAGGGCTGGGGCTGCGGCTGCCCATCGTGGCCACCGAGTACGGAACCTTCGAGACCGCGAGCCGCGTCGCCGGTGCCCGCGGCCGGGTCACCGCGAAATCGCAGCGCAAGATCGACACCGCGCTGGCGTTGATGGACAAGCACGTCGACGTCAACGACCTGCTCGCGCAGCTGAGCATCCCGATCCCCGCGGTCACCACGCCGCAGATGTTCACCTACCAACTGCTCGACCAGGCGCGCTCGGACCGCAAGCGCATCGTCTTGCCCGAGGGCACCGACGACCGCATCCTCAAGGCCGCGGGCCGGCTGCTGCAGCATGAGGTGGCCGAGCTGACCATCCTCGGTGAGGAAAGCCAGATCCGTTCCCGGGCAGCTGAACTCGGCGTGAACATCGACGCGGCCGTCGTGCTCGATCCGCGCACGAGTGAGTTGTGCGACCAGTTCGCCGAGCAGTACGCGGAACTGAGACGCAAAAAGGGCGTGACGGTCGAGCAGGCCCGCGAGATCATCCACGACGTCTCGTATTTCGGCACCATGCTGGTGCACAACAAGATGGTGGACGGCATGGTGTCGGGTGCCGCGCACACCACCGCGCACACCGTGCGACCGGCCTTCGAGATCATCCGTACCGCGCCCGGAATATCGACGGTGTCGAGCATCTTCCTGATGTGCCTGGCCGATCGGGTGCTGGCCTACGGTGACTGCGCCATCGTGCCCGACCCGACTTCGGAACAACTGGCCGACATCGCGATCTCTTCGGCGCGCACGGCGGCGCAGTTCGGCATCGATCCGCGCGTGGCGATGCTGTCCTACTCGACCGGCACGTCGGGCACCGGTGCCGACGTCGACAAGGTCCGCGCCGCAACCGAACTGGTGCGTCAGCGCGATCCCGATCTGCTGGTCGAGGGCCCGATCCAGTACGACGCCGCGGTGGAGCCGTCGGTGGCGGCCACCAAGATGCCCGATTCGGCGGTGGCGGGCCGGGCCACGGTACTGATCTTCCCCGACCTCAACACCGGCAACAACACCTACAAGGCCGTGCAGCGCAGTGCCGGCGCCATCGCGATCGGCCCGGTGCTGCAGGGCTTGAACAAGCCGGTGAACGACCTGTCCCGCGGCGCGCTCGTGGAGGACATCGTCAACACCGTGGCGATCACGGCGATCCAGGCCCAGGGGTGCCGATGACGGTCCTGGTGGTCAACTCCGGCTCGTCTTCGCTGAAATATGCTGTGGTGAAACCAGACTCGGGCGAATTCCTGGCCGATGGCATCATCGAGCAGATCGGCTCGGCGCAGGTACCCGACCATGACGCCGCGCTGCGGGCGGCGTTCGACGAACTGGCGGCCGAAGGCCTGCACCTGGACACCCTGGACCTGGTGGCCGTCGGGCACCGGGTGGTCCACGGCGGCAAGACCTTCTACCAGCCCACGCTGGTCGATAGCGAGCTGATCGCCAAGGTCGAAGAGCTGTCTCCGCTGGCTCCGCTGCACAACCCGCCTGCCCTGCTCGGCATCGAGGTGGCCCGCAAGTTGCTGCCCGACCTGCCGCACGTGGCGGTGTTCGACACGGCGTTCTTCCACAACCTGCCCGCGGCCGCGGCGACCTACGCCATCGACCGCGAGGTGGCCGAGCACTGGGGGATCCGGCGCTACGGTTTTCACGGCACCTCCCATCAGTACGTCAGTGAGCAGGCCGCGGCGTTCCTCGACCGGCCCTACGAGTCGCTGAATCAGATTGTGCTGCACCTGGGTAACGGCGCGTCCGCATCGGCCATCGCCGGAGGCCGGCCGGTGGACACCTCGATGGGGCTGACGCCGATGGAGGGCCTGGTGATGGGCACCCGCAGCGGTGACGTCGATCCGGGCATCATCATGTACCTGTGCCGCGCGGCCGGCATGGGCGTCGAGGAGATCGACACGATGCTCAACCGCCAGTCGGGGGTGCGTGGCCTCGGCGGTGAGAACGACTTCCGCAAATTGCGCGCCCGGATCGAATCTGGTGATGACAACGCGCAATTGGCCTACGACGTCTACATCCACCGGCTGCGCAAGTACATCGGGGCATACCTGGCGGTGCTGGGCCACACCGACGTCATCAGCTTCACCGCGGGAGTGGGGGAGAACGACGCCGCGGTGCGCCGCGACGCGCTGGCCGGGCTGAGCGGGCTGGGGATCGAGATCGACGAGGAGCTCAACGCGTCACCGTCGCACGAGGCGCGCCAGATCTCCACTCCGGGTTCAGCCGTGACGGTCCTGGTGGTCCCGACCAATGAGGAGTTGGCGATCGCGAGGGCCGCGGCGGCCCTGGTCTGACAGGATTAGCCCGGCAATTGACCGTGCGTGTGTGGTGCAGAGTGTGCATGTAGGGCGCCGATTCAGCTGATGTGTCGCCGCTGATGCACGCTGGATTGTCTTTGGGCGAGGGCAGCTCGTACCCGTCGAAGGATGGCAGCTGAACCGTCTTCGGCCACCACCCGGATCACGATCCAGCCCAGATCCTTGAGCATGTCCAGTCGGCGAATGTCCGTGACGTACTGCCATCGATCGGTCCGATGCTGAATTCCGTCGTACTCGACAGCGACCGGAATCTGGGTGGCGGGAACGGGCAGCCCGTCGCGGACCAGCAGCAGTCGCAGCCAACTCTCCCTCGGCGATTGCGAGCCGGAATCCACATATGTCAGCGTGGTTTCGAGTCGGCGGAGGCCAGGGGCTCCCGGGTGCCTGCCGGCCAGTGCCTGGACGTCGGCGATCGCGCAGCCTGTTGCGTTGAACAACGCATCCAGCCGTGCGACCGCCGTACTGAGAGGGCTTCGCCGTCCGATATCGAAAGCGGTTCGCTCGCAGGTCGTCACCATGACTCCACGTCGCGAGGCCGTCTCGCCGTCGAGGAGCATGTCCCGCCGGGTGATCACGCCGTCGGGGGCACGCGGGTTCGTGTGGATCAACTCGATTGCTGTCGTCCGGTCAATCCACTTCGAGCCATGCAGCGCGGCGGCTGCCAGTCCGGCCACCACACCGTTGCGTTGCGACCATAACCATGCGCCGGTTGTGCGTTGAGTGAGCGTTGGCGTTACGTCGGCTGGAATGTAGACGTTGGGATAGAGGGCCGTGAACCGGGTCCGCAATTGGTGGCGGTTCACGGTGCCGGCGGCCAAGGCCTCGCTTCCCACGAAAGGTGCTGGGATTGCGGTCATGGATGGAGGTTCGCATCAGGGTCCGACGTGGCGGACGAGTGTGCGCTCAGGGTGAGCACGTTATCCACAGGCCGCCGCTGATGCACAGCCGGCGCCGTGATCGCACACTCGGTTGCGAGCCAAGGAATCAGAATGTGCTCATCGGCCGCACGCTGTTGGCCAGGTCGACCAGGGCATAGCGGTGTGACTGCGTGGGGGCGACGCGCGCCAACGCCCGCAGTGACGCCTCGACGCCCAGCTTGAGACCGTGCTCGGTGAACGGGAATCCCAGTATGTGATTGCTACTCGCCGAGTTGTCGGCCAACCAGTCCATCGCGGTGCCCAGTACCAGTGCCCGGATCTGCAACACGCGCGGCTCGGAATCGGGCAGGGCCTCCACCCGGCGGGCCGCGTCGCGGATGTTCTGTTCGGTGATCTCACCGGTCGACCGCCCGGACAGCAGGGTGACCGCGCTGGTCAGCCGGGCGGTGGTGAAATGCCTTGAGGTGGGCGGGACTTCGTCGAGGGTCTCGACCGCCTTGTCGCGGGTACCGGCCACCGACTCGGCGCGGGCCAAGCCGAAACCGGCCGAGATCACGCCGTTGTCGGTGCTCCACACCGTGTTGTAGAACTTCAGTTCGTCGGCGGTGCCGGCCAGCTCGGCCGTAGCGGCCAGCGCCAGCTTGGGTGCCAGTTCCCCCGGCAGCGTGTCGAGTACCTCGGTGAAATGCTTTGTCGCCGAGTCGTAGTCGGCGGAGAGCATCTCGGCGACGGCGCGGAACCAGACCAGCTGCCAGCGCCACCCCGCCCAGGAGGCCAGCTCGTCGAGCTTGCGAGTGGCCTTGGCAACGTCGCCCAGATCGAGCAGGGCGCGCGCCTCCATCAACGGCAGCTCCACCGATTCGGCCAGGTCGATGCCCTCGGCGTCGAGCGACCCGTGGCGGGCGGCGCGCAGCTGATCCAGGGTGTGCACCGGCTGGCTGAGCACGCTGGCGACCAGCATGGGCGCGCCGACATCGGTGCGGTCCACCAGTGGCACCGGTAGCGCCCGCACGATCTCCTGCGCGGTCAGTTTCTCCGAATGCACCTGTCCGTCAACGTAAACGTCGGTGTGTGCGACCAGCAGGTCGACGCCGAACGTCGACCGCGACGGGCTGAATACCGTCGACAGACCGGGGCGGGGGATCCCGGTATCGGCGGCCACGACCTCGCGCAGCACACCGAGCAGTTGGGACGACATCTCCTCGGCGCTGGTGAAGCGGCGCCGCGGATCGGGATCGATGGCGCGGCGCAGGAACCGGCCGAACGAATCGTAGGTGTCGAGCACCGGATCCTCGGACGGCAGGCCGTCGACGTAGCGGCCCCGCCTGGTGCGCAGATTCAGCGTCAGCGCCGCCAGCGTGCGTCCCACGGTGTAGATGTCGGTGGCCACCGTCGGCCCGGTGCGCACGATCTCGGGTGCCTGGAATCCCGGGGTGCCGTACAGGTATCCGTACGAGTTGAGTCGTGACACCGCACCGAGGTCGATCAGCTTGAGCTGCTCCTCGGTGATCATGATGTTCTCGGGCTTCAGGTCGTTGTAGGCCAGTCCGATCGAGTGCAGATAGCCCAGTGCGGGCAGGATCTCCAGCATGTAACCGATCGCCTCGGCGACCGGAAGTCGAGTTCCCCTGGCCTGTTTCAGCGACGTTCCGCCGACGTACTCCATCACGATGTAGCCGACCGGGTTGCCGTGCTTGTCATCGTGTTCGACGAAGTTGTAGATCTTCACGATCCCGGGGTGCGTCACCTCGGCCAGGAACTGCCGTTCGGCCATGGCGATCGCCTGGGCCTCGGCGTCACCGGAATGCACCAGACCCTTGAGCACTACCGGACGTTCGTTGACGTTGTGGTCGAAGGCCAGATACACCCAGCCCAACCCGCCGTGGGCGATACAGCCCTTGATCTCGTACTGGTCGGCGACGATCTCGCCCGGGGACAGCTGCGGCAGGAACGAGTACGCGCTGCCGCAGTGTGGGCACCAGCCCTCCGACAGGGCGTGCCCGTCGGAGGAGGACCTGCCGACCGGCTTGCCACAGTTCCAGCAGAACCGCTTCTGTTCGGCCACCACTGGATTGGTCATCAACGCCGCCAACGGATCCCGCTCGGGCACCCGCGGGATCTCCACCAGCCCGCCGCCCAGCCGGCGGATGGGCGAGAGCATCCGGGTGGCGATCGTGGCGAGGTTCTGCGGTTCCGTGTCACCGCCACCGAACGGCCCGTCTTCGGTGTCGTCGAACTCCGGACGGAACACCGCCTGGGTCGCCATCGGACGCATCGTCGAGTGCGAATCCAGGTCGAGGTCTTCGAGGCTCGCCGGCTGCGTCCCGGGACCGCCCTCGGTGTCGGGGGTTTCCGGGAGTCCGGTGTCGTCGGGCTTCTTCATCAGTCGACATACCTCGCGGCCGGGGGTGAGGGTGCCGGGCCCAGGACCGTCAACCACTTGCGGTACAGCGTGTTCCAGGTGCCGTCGCGGCGGATGCGTTCCAGTGTCGCGTTGACGACACGGACCAGCGGTGTGTTCTCCAGGTTCAGCCCGATGCCGTAGGGCTCTTCGTTGAGGCTGGGTCCCACGATGTGCAGATAGGGATCCTGGGCCACCAGGCCGGCGAGGATCGAATCGTCGGTGCTGACCGCGTCGGCCTGTCGCTGCTGCAGCGCCACCAGGCAATCGGCCCAGGTCACCACCGAGACGATGATCGGTGACGGACTGATCTGCTGGATCCGTTTGAGCGAGGTGGTGCCGTCCACCACGCACACCCGCTTGCCCGAGAGGTCGGAGGCCTGCGAGATGTTGGAGTCACGCGCGGCCAGGATGCGCTGGTGGGCCATGAAATACACCGTGGAGAAGTTGACCTCCTTGCGGCGCTCGCAGGTGATGGTCATGGTCTTGACCACGATGTCGACCTGATTGTTCTGCAACGCGGTGATGCGGTCGGCCGACGACAGGATGCGGTACTCGACCTGTGAGGGGGTACCGAAGATGTCCCGCGCGACCTCGCCGGCGATGTCGACGTCGAACCCGTTGATCTGGCCGGTGATCGGATCCCGGAACGAGAACAGATTGCTGCCGATGTCCAGCCCGACCACCAAGCGTCCGCGGTCGCGGATCTTGGCCACTGCCGCGTCGGCGTCGGCCTGATTGGTGAACGGCCGCAGGCTGGCGGTGCGGTTGCACTCGTCGGTCTCGGCCGTGGGCACCCGCACCGGTTGGGGAGCGAGCTCCTGCATGCCGGCCGGGCTGGGCGGCGCGAGCGTCATCGTCGGCAGGGTCAGCGGCGGCGCACTCTGACTGCAGCCGGCCAGCGCCACGGCCGCGGTCAGGGCAGCTACCGCTTTGCGCACGGATCGCATCATCAGCTGTCTCTTCTTCGCGCAAGCGCTCATCAGCGGTACTCACTCAGTCGAGGCCACAACCCGAGGGCGACCGCCAGCGCCGCGGCGACACTGAGTAAGGCCGCGCCCACGGTCGCGCCGGACAGCACGCGGCGGGCATTGGCGATGTCGTTGCGCAGCTGGCTGCGGCTCTGCTCGATGCCCTTGGACAACGCGTTGTCGAGCTTGTCGAAGGCCGACGTGGAATCGTCCTCGCCGGTGCCCAGCGCCACCTGCGTCGCGGCCTGATAGTTGCCCACCGCGATGTAGGCGTTGATCCGGTCATCGGCCGCGCGCCATTTGGTGAGCAGTTCTTCGGCGCCGGTCAGGTCGCTCTTGTCGATTCCGGTGTCACGGGCGAGATACTGCGCCAGCTGCTGCTGCATGGCCTCGATGCGCTGGTAGTAGGACTGTTTGCGCAGGTTCTCGTCGCCGCGGCGGATCAGGGCCAGGGTCTCGTCGGCGCGGGCCTGCTGTGCGGTGATCGCCAAGTTGGTCACGGTCTTGAGGGATTCGGCGGCGGTCTCCTTGGCGCTGCGGCTGTCCGATGTCGAGATCACCAGCGCCGTGGTCACCCAGACCAGCATGATCAGCACCGCCATGCCGCCGGCCACGAATCCGATGTTCACCCGCCGCCGGGTGCGCCGCGCGAGCCAGCGGTTGGCGAACGCGCCGAACATCAACGTGGCCAGCACCACCAACATCACCGCGGCCGGGATTCGGGTGGAGGCCGTCGTCTCGGCGTCCACCCGGGCCGAGGTCTCCTCGTACAGCCGTTGCGCGTCGGGCAGGATCTGCGACTGCATCAGCGCCGAGGCCTCCGACAGGTATGACGAGCCGACGGGATTGCCGGCCCGGTTGTTGGTGCGGGCCGTTTCCACCAGCCCCGTGTAGACGGCCAGCCGCGCGTTGATCCGCCCGAGCAGCTGCACCAGTGTCTCGTCGGTCAGCCCGCTCGACGCCCGCGTCACCGCCACCGAGGCGTCGGTGATGGCCTGCTCGTACCGCTGACGCACGTCGCGGGGTTCGGCTCCGGCGATGAAGGCCGTGGCCGCCGCGGCGTCGGCCACCGACAACGTGGTGTAGAGCTGGCCGGCGGCAAAGGCCAGTGGCTCGGTGTGGTCCAGCACCGTGGTCAGCGCCTGCTGGCGGTCGTTGATCGTCGTCGATGTCGCGAACGCGCTGGCGATGACCAGCCCCGCGAGCACCACACCGATCGTCAGGATGCGTCCGGGGGTGGTCCACAGAAACCACCACCGCGGATGGGCAGGAGTGGTCGGCGACCGGGACGCCAGCGGTTCGGTCGAGGGATGTGCCAACTCCACAGTCACCTGCGCACGGACCTCATTTAGTTTCGGTGCTTACGGCTGTCCCACCACTATAAAAAAATTCTAAGAGCGCCGCGCTTAGGCTCGCGGAGAAATTGGGGGCAGGCGAAACTCGCGGCGTTCCTTATCCTGTACGGGTGCGTGGCGACGGTGACGGCTGGGTGTTCTCCGACAACGGCGCCCGCTATTGGGGGCGCCACGGCGCGGCTGGCTTGTTACTGCGGGCACCGTGGCCGGGCGGATCGGCCGCGGTGCTGCTGCAACACCGGGCCCCGTGGAGTCATCAGGGCGGAACCTGGGCGTTGCCCGGAGGTGCCCGCGACAGTCACGAGACCGCCGAGCAGGCCGCGGTCCGGGAGGCCAATGAGGAAGCCGGGGTGACGGCCGAGCAGCTCACCGTGCGGACCACCGTGGTGACGGCCGAGGTGGCCGGCATCGGCGGCACGCACTGGTCTTACACCACGGTGATCGCCGACGTGCCCGCACCGCTGGAGACCATCCCCAACCGGGAGAGCTCGGAGTTGCGCTGGGTGGCCGAGGACGAGGTCGCCGATCTGCCGCTGCACCCCGGTTTCGCCGCCAGCTGGCAGCAGCTGCGCGTGGTGACGGCGTCCCTGCCGCTGAATGTCAATCGGCATCAATAGGCACGGTTGACGGCATCCTTCAATTCCGCGGCCGCGGCGCGGGGATCCTCGGCCGCGGTGATCGCGCGGACCACCACGATGCGCCGGGCCCCGGCGGCCAGCACCTCGGGCAGCCGTTGCTGATCGATCCCGCCGATGGCGAACCAGGGTTTGGCCGGATTCAGCGCGGCCGTCGAGCGCACGAGGTCCAGACCCGGGGCCGACCGGCCCGGCTTGGTAGGGGTGGGCCAGCACGGCCCGACACAGAAATAGTCGACCTGCTCATCGATGGCGGCCGCGGCCTGCTCGGCGTCGTGGGTGGAGCGGCCGATCACCGGACGCTCGCCGATGATGCCGCGGGCGACCCCCAGCGGCAGATCGTCCTGTCCGAGATGCAGGATGTCGGCCCCGGCAGCCAGGGCGATGTCGGCGCGGTCGTTGACCGCCAGCAACGCACCGTGACGCCGTGCCGCGTCGGCCAGGACCTCCAGCGCCGCCAGCTCCTGACGTGCCTCCAGCGGTCCGAACTGCTTCTCCCCGGGCGACCCCTTGTCCCGCAGCTGGATCAGATCCACCCCGCCGGCCAGCGCGGCGTCGGCGAATTCGGCCAGGTCACCACGCTCCCGTCGGGCGTCGGTGCACAGGTACAGGGTGGCGCGCTGCAAACGGTCGATGGGTGATTCCACACCGCGAACCTAGCCGGTACCGCCCGAGTACCCTGGACTGGCAATACGGGAGCCCCGGGGACGTGGGGCTGAGAGTGGGCATTCGGACCGGCCCTGACCGTCACACCTGATCCGGGTCATGCCGGCGAAGGGAGCGGATATGGCACTCGGAGGAGCCAGGACACTTGCCGTCATCGGCGGCGGCGTCATCGGGTTGTCTGTCGCACGCCGGGCTGCGCTGGACGGCTGGACGGTCCGGCTGCACTGCACCGCCGAGCGCGGCGCCTCGTGGGTGGCCGGCGGCATGCTGGCCCCGCACAGCGAGGGCTGGCCGGGCGAAGAGCAGATCCTGCAGATCGGTCTGGAATCGCTGAAACTGTGGCACTCGGGATTCCTCGAAGGATTGCCGCCCGAGGTCGTCACCGCCCGCGAATCCCTCGTGGTGGCTGTGGACCGCGCCGACGTGGCCGATCTGCGTACCGTCGCCGACTGGCTTTCGGACCAGGGGCAGCCGGTCGAACCGACCACGGCCGCTCGGGACGTGGAACCACTGTTGGCGCAGGGTATCCGGCACGGGTTCCGGGCCACCACCGAACTCGCCGTGGACAACCGCGCCGTGGTTGACGGCTTGGCCGCGCATTGTGAGCGGTTGGCCGTGCGGTGGGCCGGGCCGGTCGAGAACCTCGATGAAGTGCGAGACGTCGACGCGCTCGTGATCGCCAACGGCATCGACGCCCCGAAGCTCCTGCCCGGCCTGCCGGTGCGTCCGGTCAAGGGTGAAGTCCTACGGCTGCGGTGGCGCAAAGGCTGTATGCCCGTGCCGCAGCGCGTGATCCGGGCCCGGGTGCACGGACGGCCGGTGTACCTGGTGCCGCGTGCCGACGGCGTGGTCGTCGGCGCCACCCAGTACGAGCACGGCCGAGACACCGCGCCCGTGGTGCGTGGGGTGCGGGACCTTCTCGAGGACGCGTGCGCGGTGGTGCCCGCGCTCGGCGAGTACGAACTGGCCGAGACCGCGGCGGGGCTGCGGCCGATGACGCCGGACGGGTTGCCGATCGTCGAGCGGGTCGACGATCGCACTTTGGTGGCCGTGGGGCATGGCCGGAACGGATTTCTGTTGGCGCCGTGGACCGCCGAGCGGATCGCGGCTGAACTCGAAGTGGGTGTGGGAGTCAGATGATCACCATCACGGTCAACAACGAGACCCTCGAAGTGGACGAGCAGACCACCATCGAGGGTCTGCTGGAAACCCGGGGTTTCCCGGACAAGGGCATCGCCGTCGCGCTGGACTGGTCGGTGCTGCCCCGCTCCGAATGGGACCGGACATTGTCCGAAGGTGCCCGGGTGGAGGTCGTGACGGCGGTCCAGGGTGGCTGACTCCGTCTTGAAGATCGGTGGCCGCGAGTTCGGTTCCCGGCTGATCATGGGCACCGGCGGGGCACCGAACCTGGCTGTGCTGGAAGAGGCCCTGGTGGCCTCGGGGACCGAGCTGACGACCGTGGCGATGCGACGGGTGGACGCCGAGACCGGCACCGGGGTGCTCGACCTGCTCAACCGGCTGGGAATTGCCGCGCTGCCCAACACCGCGGGCTGCCGCGGTGCGGCCGAGGCAGTGCTCACCGCGCAGCTGGCCCGCGAGGCGCTGGGCACCGACCTGGTCAAACTCGAAGTGATCGCCGACGAGCGCACGCTGTTGCCCGATGCGATCGAATTGGTCAAGGCCGCAGAACAATTGGTCGACGACGGGTTCGTCGTGCTGCCCTACACCAACGACGACCCGGTGCTGGCCCGCCGCTTGGAGGACACCGGGTGTGCCGCGGTGATGCCGCTGGGCTCGCCGATCGGCACCGGCCTGGGCATCTCCAACCCGCACAACATCGAGATGATCGTCGAGCAGGCCGGCGTGCCGGTGGTGCTGGACGCCGGGATCGGCACGGCTTCCGATGCCGCGTTGGCGATGGAATTGGGTTGTGACGCCGTTCTGTTGGCCACCGCCGTCACCCGGGCTTCCGATCCGCCGACCATGGCCGCGGCGATGTCTGCAGCCGTCACGGCCGGGTATCTGGCCCGGCAGGCCGGTCGGATTCCGAAGCGGTTCTGGGCGCAGGCGTCGAGTCCGGCTCTGTGATCTGGGCGCCGGGTGTTATGAAGCGCTATGTGGCCCTGGGTAGTTCGATGGCTGCCGGGCCGGGCATCAAGCCGTCGGCCGAGGGTGCGCCGTGGCGGGCGGGCCGTTCGGCGCTCAACTATCCGCATCTGGTGGCCGATCAGCTCGGGCTGGACCTGGTCGATGTGACGTACTCCGGGGCCACCACCGCGCACGTCCTGCGTGATCGTCAGAACGGGGCGCCACCGCAGATCGATGCACTCGACGGATCCGAAGCCCTCGTGACGGTGACGATCGGCGGCAACGACGCCGGCTACGTGCCGTCGTTGATGGCGGCGGCGCTGCCGCGCTTCACCCGGTCCCTGCCGCTGCTGGGGCCGTTCCTTCGCGGCCTGCTGGATCCCGACGCGCGGGAGGCCGCGCTGGCGGAGGTGGCCGAGGCCCTGGTGACGGTCGGGCGTGAGATCCGGCAGCGCGCACCGCGAGCCCGCGTGCTGTTCGTGGATTACCTGACGATGCTGCCGCCGGAGGGCGTCGCCGCCTCGCCGCTGTCGGAGGCCGAGGCGGCGCTCGGGCGGCACGTCGCGGCCACGCTGGAACGGCTCACCGGAGAGGCCGCCACGCGGACGGACTGTGGCTGGGTGCGCGTCGCGCAGGCCAGTACGACGCATCATGCCTGGTCGGCCGAGCCGTGGACGCGGCCGGCCCGCGCCGCTGCACCCGAACGCCGCGGGCATGCGGGCCGTCGCCGAATTGGTGTCGGCGCAGGCCCGAGCCGATATCTGAGCCGACGGCCCCGCGCCGTTTCAGCCCGCCCGTTGCGGGTATCCAGCGGCATGAGGTTGGGAGTTCTCGACGTCGGCTCCAACGCGGCACAGTTGCAGGTGGTGGATGCGCTCGCCGGCGCGCCGCCGTTGCCGTTGCGCGGCGTGAAGATACCCACCCGGCTCGGCCAGGAGGCCACCGCGGACGGGGCGATCGGACAGCGTGGCCTGGACCGGATCGTTGCCGCGGTCCGCACCGCGGTCGACGCGGCACGGGCGTTGCATGTCGATCAGCTGTATCCCTTCGTCACCGCGGCGATCCGCGATGCCGACAACCGCGAGGAGGTGCTGGAGGCGGTCGCTGCGGAGACCGGGACCCGGCTGAGATTCCTCACCGGTGAGCAGGAGGCCAAGCTCACGTATTTTGCCGTGCGCAGTTGGTACGGATGGCAGGCCGGCCGCCTGCTGAACATCGATATCGGCGGCGGCTCAATGGAACTCGCCTTCGGTCGCGACGCGGTACCCGAGCTTGCCGTCTCGCTGCCGCTGGGCGCCGGCCGGGTGCAGTGGGAGGGCACGCCCCGCCGCGTGATCGCGACCTCCAAGACGTTCAAACAACTGGCCCGGTTCGGCGGCGCCGCCTGCGGCCGCAAGGGCCCGTTCATCCGGCGGACGGTGACCATTGAGCAGATCCGCCGCTCGATCCGCGACATGATGGCCGTCGACGTGCAGGACCGCGCGCAATTCCGCGGGATCCGCCCGGCTCGGGCCTGGCAGGTGCTCGGCGGCGCCGTGGTGGCGTTCGAAACGATGCGCTGCCTGGGCATCGACGAGGCAGAGGTGAGTCCGTGGGCCCTACGCGAGGGGATCATGCTCGAATACCTGTCGTCGATGCGGGCACCCGAGAGCGACCTCGCGCTGCAATTGTTGCGGTTCGACGGCGCCAAGGAGCTCGCGACGGTCACCGCCTTACCGCGCATGTCCTAGAGGTCCCCACGCGAAATTGGTGCGATCACGGCTGACCGTGGCGTGCAACAATCTTTTCCATGACTCTCGGGGTGAATGGAGACGAGCTTCGAAAGAAGTCCGAGCAGCTGGCGAAGTTCGCACAGGAGCGCGCACAGCACGAGCGCCGGGTGACTGAGATCGCCGGTGAGTTCGCCGCGACCTGGACGGGAGCGTCGGGCTCCGCTGTGCAGTCCGCCCTCTCGAACTACCTCACGCAGGCGTCAGACGTCCGCCGGGAAGAGGTCGAGATGTCGCACCTCCTCGATGAAGCGATTGCGGCGTACGAGGGAACCGACAGTAGCGCTGCCGGCTCGCTCGCCCAGTCCATGAACATCTGAGTCGGAAGGTTTCCGAATGAGCACCGATATCGCCGTCCAGTTCGAGCGGACGAAGCAACTGGCCGCCGAGCTGGATGCCGAGGCCGCCAAGGTCAAACAGATCCTGGAGGAAGAGACCGCGTTGGTGTCGGATATTCGCGGGATGTGGAGCGGCGCCGCCTCGGAGCAGTTCAACCAGCAGTACACCGAGTGGAACAAGGAAGCCGACGAAGAGGCGGCGGCGCTGGACAAGCTGTGCGCGGCTGTCCACCAGGGCATCGACACACTCTCCAGCACCGAGTCCGATGTGACCGGAATGTTCAGTTGAACTGAACCTGAGCAGTAACAACGACACCGCCTGCAATGATGGCGGTGATGATCGAACTGACCGGGCTGACAAAACTTTATGGGTCTCACCGCGCTGTCGACGATCTGACGTTCACCGTCGAACCGGGCAGGGTGACCGGATTCCTCGGGCCCAACGGCGCGGGCAAGACCACCACCATGCGGTTGATCCTCGGACTGGACCATCCCAACACCGGGACCGCGACGATCGGCGGCAAGCAATACCGCGAGCTGCGTGATCCGCTGCGCACGGTCGGCGCCCTGCTCGACGCGCGTCAGGCCCATCCGAACCGCTCGGCACGCAACCACCTGCGATGGATCGCCGCGGCCAACCGGATTGCGCCGGCCAGGGTCGACGAGGTGCTCGAGACGGTCGGACTGACCTCTGTGGCCGACCGCAACGCCGGGACGCTGTCGCTGGGCATGAGCCAGCGGCTCGGTATCGCCGCCGCACTGCTGGGTGATCCGCCGGTGCTGCTGTTCGACGAACCGGTCAACGGTCTGGACCCCGAGGGCATCCACTGGGTCCGCACCCTGATGCGGAAGTTGGCCGCCGAGGGCCGGACGGTGTTCGTGTCCAGTCATCTGCTGGCCGAGATGGCCAACACCGCCGATCGCCTGGTGGTGATCGGGCAGGGCAAGCTGATCGCCTCCACCACCGTCAGTGAGTTCGTCAGCGGCACGTCCGCCGACACCGTCCGGGTGCGCAGCCCGCAGCTGGAGACGCTGCGCGAGGTCCTCACCGATGCCGGGTTCGAGGTGGAGGCCGCCGCCGACGGCGATGCGCTGGCGGTGCACGGCGCGGCCATCGAGGTGATCGGCGACCTCGCCGCGCGCAATGCCGTCACCCTGCACGAACTGAGCCAGCGTCAGGCCTCGCTGGAGGAGGCGTATCTGAAACTCACCGACGACGCGGTCGACTACCGGGCGGCCCAGGCATGAGCGCGCTGGCCGCGCTCGACGCCGAGCGCATCAAACTGTCCACCACCCGCTCCCCGCTGTGGTCGGTGGTCGGGGTGGCGGTGTTCAGCCTCGGCCTGGCCGCCATGCAGGGCATGACCGCACACCACTACACCGCGCTGTCTCCGTCGAAGGCCGCACTGGGTGTCGCGGTGTTCGGGGTTCCGGTGCTGATGGTGCTGTCCTCGATGACGATGACCGGCGAATACCGCAGCGGGCTGATCCGCACCACCTTGCTGGCCACACCGAACCGTACACAGGTACTGACCGCCAAAGCGGTGGTGTGCGCGGCGTTTTCCTCGGTATGCGCGGTGGTGATGGTGCTGGCCTCGGTGCTGGTGGCCCGGATGGTCGCCGATCCGGTGGTCGGCACGCAGCTGTCGATGTCCAACCCGGCGACCTGGCGGGTGGCCGGCGGGTTCGCGTTGTATGCCGCTCTGGCCGCGGTGCTCGGGGTGGCCGTCGGTGCGCTCGTGCGATTCGCGGCCGGCGCGGTGGCAGTCCTGCTGCTGTGGCCGCTCGTGGCCGAACCACTGCTGGGCAACATGCCCAACTCCGGCCCCCAGACAGGTCCCTGGTTGCCGTTCGCCAACATGTTCACGTTCCTTCACGTGGAGTGGCTGTTCCCGACGTACGCCATGCCGTGGGGCGAGATGGGCTCGCTGGTCTATTTCCTGGTGTGGGTGGCGGTGGCGTTCATCGCCGCCGCGGTGGTGCTGAACAGGCGTGACGCCTGACCCGGATTTACTCCGGGTCAGACGCCACATCCGCGGCACCGCTCGCGTCACCGAGAGCCAGCACCACCTTCGAGCCGTACGGCACGCGCTGGACCAGCTGTAGCTGAGCCAGGGCCGGGTGCGCGTCCAGCAGCTTGCCGGCATTGGCCAGCGCACGCAGCGCCGCGGTCTCGGCGCGGGCCGCCTCCAGCTTCGCCGCACCGGTGGCCTTGGCCGTCGCCAGCTGCATTGCCGCGGCGCGGATCTCGGCCGGGATGATCACGTCCTTGACGAAGGCCCCGATCACCTCGACACCGGTACGCGCACCGGCCGCGCGGGCCGCCGCGGCGATCGCGTCGGCATCAATGCGGTTGCCGCGCTGCATCACCTCGTCGGCGGTTGCCCCGGCGGCCAGATCGCGCAGCGCGATCTGTGCGGCCAGGTACACCGCGGCCATCGGATCGGCCGCCGCCTCCACGTAGGCCACGGCGTCGCTCACCTTGAACTGCAGCGCGACGGAGATCCGCAGCGACACGGCATCCGAGGTCAGCACCTCCTGCGGCGCCAGCGTCAGTACCTGCTCGCGCATCTCGACACGCACCACCGAGGCCGCCACATCAATGCGGTGACGGCCCGGGGGCAGGACACGACCCAGCGTGCCGTCCCGGTACTCCAGTGCGCACTGGCCTGCGGAAACAGTGATTCGGTTGAACGTGAAGATACTCATGTCGTGTCCTCCTTCCGGTGTATGTGTCTGTGCAGCAAAGGGATACCGCCGCCGGACGCAAGCTCGGGCGGGGCGTCACACCCCCGTACCGGCGGGTGTGGGCCACAAGGCCGTCGACTGCGTGACTCCGGCGGCGGTATCGGGGTTGTAGGAGAGGATTCGAACCTCAGGCCCTTTACCTGTGCCATGGCGCCGCCGGCAACATGCAGAAACGTTGCGGTATCCCGCTCGGCCTGCCTCCCTGTCGGCGCCGGGAAACACCATGCCATCACAGCAAATCCCCAGGCAACCGATTTATTCGCCGGGCCGTTCGTGCGAGCAGCTACCGTGGGTGCAATGCGACGTACTTCGACGGGGGCGGTTCTCGGCGCGCTGGCGCTGACCGTGGGGCTGGCCGGCTGTGATGCAAAGACCGAATTGCAGACCGATGGGCAGCAGTCCCAAGAGTCCTCATCGGCCGCGGCGCAGTTCGGCGACCAATTGCGGGAGCGGGTGTCGACCGACGCCATGATGGGGCACCTGAGCAAGCTGCAGGACATTGCCAACGCCAACAACGGCAACCGCGCGTTGGGCACTCCTGGGTACGACGCGAGCGTGGACTACGTCGCCGGCGCGCTGCGCGACAAGGGCTTTGACGTGCAAACCCCGGAGTTCGAGGTGCGGTTGCCGTTCGCCGAGGATCCGCAGGTCACCGTCGGCGGTCAGTCCGTCACCGCAAAACCGCTGGAGTTCACCATCGGCACCACACAGGAGGGGGTGTCCGCGCCGCTGGTGCCGGCGAAGGTGGAAGACACCCCGGGATGTCAGGCCGCCGACTACGACGGACTGCCGGTGGCCGGAGCGGTGGTGCTGGTCGACCGCGGTTCCTGCCCCTTCGGCGACAAGCAGGCCGCGGCCGCCGAGCGTGGCGCTGTCGCGATGATCGTCGTCAACACCAACAACGACGAGAAGATGGGCGGCACACTGGGGCGCAACACGGACGTCAAGATCCCGGTGGTCAGCGTGACCAAGGACGAGGGCACCCGGCTGCGCAATGCGCCCGGACCCACCACCCTCAAGCTCGTCGCGGGTGTGCGCGTCGAGCACACCCGCAACATCATCGCCCAGACCAAGACCGGCTCGACGTCGGACGTGGTGATGGTCGGGGCGCACCTCGACAGCGTTCCGGAGGGCCCCGGCATCAACGACAACGGTTCGGGGGTCGCCGCTGTGCTGGAAACCGCGTTGCAGCTGGGCGATTCGCCGCAGGTGGCGAACGCGGTGCGGTTCGGCTTCTGGGGCGGCGAGGAGGAAGGTTTGCTGGGATCGACCAACTACGTCGAATCCCTGGACACCGAAGCGCTCAAAGACATTGCCATGTACCTGAATTTCGACATGCTCGGTTCACCCAACCCGGGCTACTTCACCTACGACGGCGACCAGTCCGCACCGCTGGACGAGCAGGGCCGCCCGCGTGTCCCCGAAGGCTCGGCGGGCATCGAGCGCACCCTGGCGGCCTATCTGAAAGATGCGGGAAAGACACCGCGCGACACCAGTTTTGACGGCAGATCCGACTATGACGGCTTCACCTTGTCGGGGATACCTGCCGGTGGGCTGTTCTCCGGCGCGGAGGACAAGATGGACGCCGAGGAAGCCAAATTGTGGTCCGGCGAGGTGGATCAACCGTTCGACCCGAACTACCACAAGAACACCGATACCCTTGACCACGTGAACCGGGATGCACTGCAGATACATGGTGAGGGCGTCGCATTTGCTGTCGGGCTATATGCCCAAGATCAGCGCGGCCGCAACGGTTTACCGGTCCGCTCCGACCGCACGCGCCATCAGATCACCGCGCAGTGACGGCACGCCGACTCGCTGTCTTACTGCTCGGTGCCGCACTCGCGGGATGCTCGGCGCAGCCGTCGCCGAAGGCCGTCGAACCTCAGGAACTGGCGGGCGAGATCACCGTCGACGCGATGTTCGCCCACCTGCGCAAGCTCCAGGAGATCGCCGACGCACATGACGGGAACCGGGCCGTCGGCAGTCCCGGCTATGACGCCAGCGTCGACTATGTGGCACAGCTGCTGCGGGACAAGGGCTTCGACGTACAGACGCCGGAGTTCGAGCGCATGGGCGCGATGCGCGGAGGTAAGCCCGCGCTGACCGTGTCGGGGACCGACTACCAGGTGGATCAGGCGTCGATGCTGGTGACGACGGCGCCCGGCGGGCTCAACGCCCCGACGCTGCGCCCGGGCAAGCCGTCCGGCTGCGCCGCCACCGATTACGGGTCGTTGAACATCTCCGGCGCCATCGCGGTGGTCGATGACACCGGGTGTTCGGTTGTGGTCAAACAGAACACCGCGCTGGCCAAGGGCGCGGTGGGCGTGTTGGTGGTCAACACCGGGCATCAGCCCGCTCCGGGCGGGCTGTTCAGTACCGGCTACTACCGCGAACTCACCGTCCCGGTCGGCGTCATCGACGAAAACGCTGATGCGGCGCTGCGACGCACGAGCGCGCCGGTTCGCCTGACCCTCGACGGCAAAGCCGAGATGGTCAAATCCCGGAACGTGACTGCGCAGACCAAGACGGGGTCGACGTCCGACGTGGTGCTCGTGGGCGCGCACCTGGACAGCGTCGGCGGGGGCCCGGGTATCAACGACAACGGATCCGGCGTGGCCGCGGTACTGGAAACCGCACTGCAGCTGGGTAGTTCGCCGAAGGCAACCAACGCGGTGCGGTTCGCCTTCTGGGGTGCCGAGGAAATGGGGTTGGACGGGTCGAAGCAGTATGTGCGCAACCTGCCCTTGGACCAGCTCGACGATCTCGCGCTGTACCTGAACTTCGACATGGTCGGTTCGCCGAACGCCGGGTTCTTCACCTATGACGGTGACCAGTCCGGCCAGGCCACCGACCCCAAGGCGATCCCCGAAGGGTCGGCAGGCATCGAGCGGACCATGGCCGGTTACCTCAACTTGGCCGGGGCGCGGCCCGCGGACATGCCGATCAGTCCCAACACCGACTATCACCCGTTCCTGCAGGCCGGGGTGCCGATCGGGGGCGCGACCACGGGATCGTCGCAGCGCAAGACCGAGGTCCAGGCCAGGTTGTGGGGCGGGCGGGCGGCAGTGGCCTTCGACCCGAACTATCACACCGCGCGCGACACCATCGACAACGTCGATGCGCGTGCGCTCGGGATCATGGGATCGGCGATCGCGTTCACCGTCGGCACGTATGCGCGCTCGATCGAGGGCCCCAATGGTGTGCCGGCGCGTGACAAGCGTCACCGTGGATGAACCCGGATTGACCGGGGCAGCGTTGAACCGCCGAAGGTAGGCCCCCGTTGTACGGGTATGGGAATTAACGTCGCCAGAATGCCCAGCCACAGCACGATTGCCGGCGTCCATGCTGTCCTGCCTCCGCATCGATATACCCAGGACGAGGTCACCGGCGCCCTGCTGGACCTGCCGGGATACGCCGACGTCGAGGACGTGGTTCGGGCCCTGCACAAGAGCGCGAAAGTGAACAGCAGATATCTGGTCCTGCCGCTCGAGCGATACGCCGGGCTCGACGATTTCGGTGAGAGCAACAGCCTGTTCATCGAGCACGCAACCGAACTGGGCTGCGCCGCACTGTCCGGGGCGTTGGACGAGGCGGGCCTGAGCCCGCAGGACGTCGATCTGATCGTGACCACCACGGTCACGGGCGCCGCGGTTCCCTCGTTGGATGCCCGCATCGCCGGGCGGCTCGGGCTGCGTCCCGACGTGCGCCGCATCCCGATCTTCGGACTGGGCTGTGTGGCCGGTGCCGCCGGCATCGCCCGGCTCAACGACTATCTGCGGGGCGCGCCCGACAAGGTCGCGGTCCTGGTGTCTGTCGAGTTGTGTTCGCTGACCCGCAAACACAATCCCTCGATGCCGACGCTGGTGGCCGGTGCACTGTTCGGTGACGGCGCGGCCGCGGTGGTCGCGGTCGGCGAGCAACGGGCTCGGAAGCTGAACCCGAGCGGGCCCGACGTGCTGGACTCCCGCAGTCATCTCTACCCGGACTCGTTGCACGCCATGGGTTGGGACATCGGCGCGGACGGATTCGAGATCGTGCTCAGTGCCGAGGTCCCCGGCTTCGTGGGCCGCTACCTCGGCGACGACGTCGCGGGTTTCCTCGGCGACCACGGTCTTTCCGTTGACGACGTGTCCGCCTGGGTGAGCCATCCGGGCGGCCCGAAGGTGATCGAGGCGATCATCGAAACCCTCGGATTACCTGAGGACGCCCTGGATCTGACCTGGCAGTCCCTCGCCGACGTCGGCAACCTGTCGTCGTCCTCGGTCCTGCACGTATTGCGTGAAACCATCTGCAAGCGGCCGGAAACGGGCACGCCCGGGGTGATGATGGCCATGGGTCCGGGATTCTGCTCCGAGCTCGTCCTGCTGCGCTGGCGCTGATGACGGCAAAGAGATTCACCGCGCTGATTGCTCTCGTCGCCGCTGAGCGGGTCCTGGAGCTCGTGGTGTCCAAACGTAACCTGAAGTGGAGTACCGCCCAGGGCGGCAAGGAATTCGGGGCCGGTCACTATCCGGTGATGGTCGCGTTGCACGTCGCGTTGCTGGTGGGCTCGGTGGTGGAGGCACGTCGCCGCCGGCCGCGGCCGGTGCTCGGCCGGACGATGGTCGCGGTCGTACTCGCGGCTCAGGCCTTGCGCTGGTGGTGCATCACCACGTTGGGCAGGCAGTGGAACACCAGGGTCGTGGTGGTGCCCGGAGCCGCGCGCGTCGTCGACGGCCCGTACCGGATACTGCCGCACCCGAACTACGTGGCCGTGGTCACCGAGGGGGCCGCACTGCCGCTGGCCGGCGGCGCGTGGATCACCGCGGTGGTGTTCACCGTGGCCAACGCCGCGTTGCTGCGGACCAGGATCCGCGTGGAAAACGCAGCGTTGCAAGGCTTGACGTGATCGACCTGCTCGTCGCTGGCGGCGGACCGGCGGGGCTGGCCACCGCGGTGCACGCGGCGCGTGCCGGGCTGGAGGCGGTGGTGGTGGAACGCCGCCAAGGCCCGATCGACAAGGCCTGCGGCGAGGGGCTGATGCCGCACTCGGTTCGGCAACTGCAGCGGCTGGGGGCGGAGGTCGAGGGCCGCGCATTTCAGGGCATCCGGTATCTGGACGGGCACCGCACCGCGGAAGCCAGGTTCCGTGACGGGGCGGGCCGCGGTGTGCGTCGTACGGTGCTGCACGCCGCACTGTCGGAGGCCGCCGCGTCAGCCGGGGTCCGCGTGGTCCACGGTGAGGTGGGCCCGGTGGCCCAGGACTCGACATCGGTGAGCGCGGCCGGTTTTCGGGCCCGGTACCTGGCCGCCGCCGATGGCCTGCATTCACCGATCCGCCGCTCGCTGGGGCTCAGTGCGGGTGAGGGCAGGCGGCGCCGCTGGGGAATCCGCCGTCATGTCCAGATCGCCCCGTGGTCCGATTGTGTCGAGGTGTACTGGGGGCCGGATGCCGAGGCGTACGTGACGCCGGTCGGTGAGAACTGTGTCGGGGTGGCGATCCTGACCTCGGTGCGCGGTGGCTTCGATGAGCATCTGGCCGCATTTCCGTTGCTGGCCGAGCGGATTCAAGGTCTCGAGCACGGTCATGACCGGGCCGCCGGGCCGCTGCGGCAGAAGGTCCGCAACCGGAGCGCCGGCCGGGTGCTGTTGGTCGGTGACGCGGCCGGCTACGTGGATGCGCTGACCGGCGAGGGGATGGGTCTGGCGTTCGGTGCGGCCGAACTTCTGGTGCGGTGTGTGCGTGCCGACCGGCCCGGTGACTACGACCGGCAGTGGCGTGCGATGACCCGGCGCTATCGGTTACTCACCGCAGCCCTGTTGCACGGCAGCGGTTTCGGCCCGGTTCGGGCCTGCATCACCCCGGCGTCGGCGGCGCTGCCCTCGGTGTTCAGTCGCGTGGTGAACGCTCTGGGCTCCTAGGCCCGACCAGGTCGCCGAGGTACTCCAACAACTTCATGCCGTGAAAGACCAGCAGCGCTGCGATGGACCCCAGCGCGATCCCGGTGAACGTCAAAGAGCCGAGCTGCCAGGTGAAGTCGGCGATCCCGATGATCAGCGGGATGGCCGCGGTCATCTGGTTGACCGGCTTGGAGAAGTCCACGTGGTTGGTCAGCCAGATCCGCACCCCCAGGATCCCGACCAGGCCGTAGAGCACGATCGTGGCCCCGCCCAGCACCCCCGGCGGGATCGCCGAGATTGCCGCGCCGACCTTGGGACACAACGACAATGCGATCGCCACCGTGGCGGCCACCCAGTAGGCAGCGGTCGAGTAGACACGGGTGGCCGCCATCACCCCGATGTTCTCCGCGTAGGTGGTGGTGGCCGAACCGCCGCCGGCGCCGGCCAGCACGGTGGCCACCCCGTCGGCAGCCAGTGCCCGGCCGATCAGCGGATCCAGATCGGTGCCGGTCATCTGCCCGACCGACTTGACGTGCCCGATGTTCTCGGCGACCAGCGCGATCACCGCGGGCAGGAACAGCGGCAGCACCGCCAGGTTGAACGTCGGGGTGTGGAATTCGGGCAGCCCCAGCCACGGTGCCGCCGCGATCGCCGCGGTGTCGACGTCGCCGCGGATCAGCGCCACGACATAGCCGGTCACCACCGCGCCGAAGATCGCCAGCCTTCCGATCAATCCCTTGAAAAACGCCAGCGTGACGACCAGCAGGACCAGCGTGACCAGCCCGACCAGCGGGCCCTGCTCGAAATTGGACTTGGCGGCCGGTGCGAGGTTGAAACCGATCAGCGCGACGATGGCACCGGTCACCACCGGAGGCAGTGCCACATCAATCCAATGGGTGCCGACCAAGTGCACCACCGCGCCGATGATGATCAGCAACAGCCCGACCGCGATCAAACCGCCGAGTGCGCTTCCGGTTCCGTGCGAGGCCACCGCCGCGGTCACCGGGGCGATCACCGAGAAACTCGACCCGAGGTAGCTCGGCAACCGGTTTCCGGTGATGAGCAGGAACAGAATCGTGCCGACGCCGGAGAACAGCAGCGTGGTGGCGGGCGGAAAACCGGTGAGCACCGGCACCAGGAACGTGGCGCCGAACATGGCCACCACGTGCTGGGCCCCGATTCCGATGGTGCTGGCCCAATCGAGCCGTTCCCCGGGGTTGACGACGAAGTCGTCGTCGGTACGGGTCTCGACATACTTCCAACTCAGCAAGGTCACGAGTGTTGACTGAACACCATGAGCGTTGGTCGCGCACGCCAAATGTGGGTCCCCGGTCTGGCGCAGTTCACCGGCTACCAGCGGTCCTGGCTGCGCGGGGACATGCTGGCCGGAGTGACGGTCGCGGCATACCTGGTGCCGCAGGTGATGGCCTACGCGACGGTGGCAGGCCTGCCGCCGGTCGCGGGGTTGTGGGCCGCGCTGGTGCCGATGGCGGTCTATGCCGTGCTGGGCTCGTCGCGGCAACTGTCGGTCGGGCCGGAATCCACCACGGCGCTCATGACGGCCACCGCGTTGGCTCCACTGACCATCGTGGACCCGGCTCGCTACGCCGCGATGTCAGCGGTGCTGGCGCTGCTGGTAGGGGCGATCTGCCTGGCGGCCGGTCTGTGCCGGCTGGGGTTCCTCGCCGACCTGCTGTCACGTCCGGTCCTGGTCGGCTACATGACCGGGGTGGCGGTCATCATGATCAGCGGCCAGCTGGGCAAGGTCACCGGTGAGAATGTCACCGGGGACGAGTTCATCGACCAGGTCCGTTCTTTCGTCATGGAACTGCCGTCGTTGCACGTGCCGACGGTGATCTTGTCGGCCACGGTGCTGGTGCTGCTGCTGGTGCTGCACCGGATCGCTCCGCGGTTCCCCGGGCCGCTGGTGGCGGTGCTGGCCGCGACGGCGGTGGTGTGGCTTTTCTCGTTGCAGAACAAAGGTATTCGGGTGGTCGGGGCCATCCCGGCGGGTTTACCCGAACCCGGCCTTCCGCCGGTGGCGATGACGGAGCTGATCGGCCTGGTGATCCCCGCCGTCGGTATCGCGGTCGTGGCGTTCTCCGACAACGCCCTGACGGCGCGCACCTTCGCGGCGCGCAAGGGAGAGGCCATCGACGCCAACGCCGAACTGCGCGCCTTGGGTGTGTGCAACCTGACAACAGGTGTCACGCAGGGCTTTCCGGTCAGTTCCAGCGGTAGCCGTACGGCGCTCGGCGACACCGTGGGCAGCCGCACGCAGCTGTACTCGCTGGTGATGCTCGCGACGGTGTTGTTGGTGATGCTTGCCGGGCGCGACCTGCTGGAAAATTTCCCTATGGCCGCGCTGGGCGCTCTCGTGGTCTACGCCGCGCTGCGGCTGATCGACGTGGCGGAGTTCCGGCGGCTGGCCCGGTTCCGCCGCAGCGAGCTGATCCTGGCGGTGGCCACCACGGTCGCGGTGCTGGGCATCGGCGTGCTGTACGGAGTGCTCGTGGCGATCGCGCTGTCACTGATGGACGCGCTGCGGCGGATAGCCCGTCCGCATGACAGTGTGCTCGGCTATGTCCCCGGGATCGCCGGGATGCACGACGTCGACGACTATCCGGACGCCGAGGCGGTTCCGGGGCTGGTCGTCTACCGCTACGACGCTCCGCTGTTCTTCGCCAACGCCGAGGATTTCCGTCAACGCGCCCTGGCCGCTGTCGAGGAGGCCGACGGTCCGGTCGAATGGTTCGTGCTCAACGCCGAGGCTCAGGTGGATCCGGATCTGACTGCGGTCGACGCGCTCGAGCAGCTACGCCGCGATCTGACTGCCCGTGGCATGGTGTTCGCGATGGCCCGGGTCAAGTCGGATCTGCGTGATGACCTGGTGGCGGCGGGCTTTCTCGACCGGGTCGGTGTCGACCGGATCTTTCCCACCCTGCCGACCGCGGTCGAAGCGTTCCGAAACCGTCAGGGCGAGTAGGGCTGCTCACAACGGCGCGAGCAGCAGCGTGCAGGCCGTCTTGAGGCTGTACTGAGCCTCGGCGGCCGACATCCGCCCGTTGAGGCTGGACTGCAGGATGCCGTGCCAGGTCTGCTGGACCAGGCGTACCAGCGAGACCTGTTGGGGGCTAGGGTCATTCACGCCTGAAGCGTCCAGCAGCATCGCGCGCACCAGCTGATCGATCCGGCCCACCTCGGCGACCACCGTCCCATCGGCGGCGTTGAGTGCGTTGAGCATTGTGGCGCTCAGGTGGGGTTGGCGCAGCATCGTGCGCGTGGCCCGCATCAGTACGTCGAAGACCCGGTCGGCCGCCGTCCCTGACGGGGTGGCCCGGCGGTGGATGCCCTCCTGCATGCCCGCGACCCGGTCTGCCATCACGGCCAAGAACAGGTGCGTCTTGGAGGGGAAGTACCGGTACAGCGTGCCCAGGGCCACGCCGGCCGACTTCGCGACCTCCTGCATCTGGACCTGGTCGACCGGCCGCAGGGCGCCCAGTACCGCGGCTGCGCGCAGGATCGCCTCTCGCCGCTCCTGCTGGAGTTCCGAGCTGGGCTCGGCGGCAGGGCGTGGTTCCCCGATCCTCGGCAACGCTACTTCTCCCTGTCGATGGCGAATTCACCCTAGATCACAGTCCGGTTGGCCTGTAACGTCGCTCAAAACTGAAATTCATTCTAGTTCTGCGAGAGAGGTTCGGCATGCCGAGATTCACCCGTGAAGAGTTGTCCAGCGCGCTCGACCACTACACGAAGACGGTGGAGGTCTGTTCGAAGACGGGCGACTGGGCGCCGTTCGCGGACCTGTTCACCGAGGACGTCACCTACGTCGAGCACGCCTACGGTGTCTTCGAGGGTCGCGAGGCGGTGCGGCGCTGGATCACCGAGACCATGACGCCGTTCCCGCACATGCGCTTCCCGCACACCTGGGTGGCCTTTGACGAGGAAAACGGCGCGATCGTGATGGAGATCCTGAATGTCCTCGACCACCCGAGCGAGCCCGGGACGGAGTTCGGCTTCCCCAACGTCACCCGGCTCGTCTATGCCGGGGACAACTTGTTCTCCAGCGAAGAGGACGTCTACAACCCCAACCGCGACGCACCCCGCACGATCGGCGCCTGGTTGAAGGCCGGCGGGGTCATGCTCAGTGAGCCGCCGGCCATGAAACACGCCTGAAATTCACTCTAGTGAAGTTCATCTACGCCCTATGGGGCTCGGGGCTCGACTCCGCCCTGCGCAATCCGGAGTTCCACCAGGCCATGCGGGCCGCAGGCGCGAGCAGGCTGCAGGTCAACGTGGACGACGCCGACGTCGCGCCGGCTACGCTGCGCATCACGACCTTCGACACCCCCGTTCCTGCGGTGGTGACCGTCTGGACCGACGCAGAGCCCGGTGACATCTCGGCGGTGTTGTCCGGCCTGTCCGAGCGGTGCGCGGGCTGGGAGGTCGAGGAACGGACTCCGCTGGTTCCGCCGGATACGGCCGACGGTGTCCGTACCCCGGCCCTCGCCCAGATCGGGTTCCTGCGAATCCCACCGGAACTGGACGCCGCACAGTGGTTGCAGATTTGGCAGGGGCTGCACACCGATGTGGCCATCGAGACCCAGGCGACCTTCGGTTACACCCAGAATCGGGTCCTGCGAACGATTCTCGGGGATGACCGGGTGGACGCCGTGGTCGAGGAACTGTTCCCGATGGCGGCCATGACCGATATGCACGCCTTCTACGGCAGCGGTGGCGACGATGCTGAGCTACGGCGGCGTCTCACCCTGATGATCGAGAGCGTCACCCGGTTCGGCGCGCACAAGAACCTGGACTCCGTGCCGACCAGTCGCTACGTGTACGACCTCACGGCGTAGATGACCGCACCGACCGCAACCACCGCCAGGCCGGCGAGCACCGAGGTGAGGGGTAGGGAGAAGGCCAGCACCAGGCAGCCGATGAGACCGACGGCCGGGATCGCGCGGCGCCACCGGTTCTGGGGCTCCAGCGTCCAGGCCGACACGTTCGCGATCGCGTAGTACAACAGCACCGCGAACGACGAAAACCCGATCGCCCCACGAAGATCCGCCACCGCGGCCAGTGCTGCCACTACGATGCCGACCAGCACCTCGGCCCGGTGCGGCACGGCAAAGCGCGGATGCACCGCGGACAGCCAGTGCGGTAGGTGATGGTCGCGGGCCATGGCCAGCGTCGTGCGCGATACCCCGAGGATCAGGGCCAGCAGTGAGCCCAGTGCCGCCACCGCGGCCCCCGCGCGCACCACCGGCTGCCACTGCGAAGCGCCGGCGGCCGTGACCGCATCGGCCAGCGGCGCCGGTGCGGCTGCCAGCCCGGAGCCACCGAGCACGGCGAGCACCGCGACCGCCACCACCGCGTACACCACCAGTGCGATACCCAGCGCGATCGGGATCGCGCGCGGAATGGTGCGGGCCGGGTCGCGGACTTCCTCACCCAATGTGGCGATCCGGGCATACCCGGCGAACGCGAAGAACAGCAGCCCGGCGGCCTGCAGCACACCGCCGACGCCGACGTCGTCACCGATCTCCAAACGGGCCGGGTCGGCGGCGCCGGAACCGGCGATGATCACCACCACCGCGGCCAGCACCGCCAGCACGCACGCCACGATGATCCGGGTCAGCAACGCCGACTTCTGGATTCCGGCGTAGTTCACCGCCGTCAACGCCACCACCGCGGCCACCGCCACGGCATGCGCCCACTGCGGCCACACATACACCCCGACCGTCAGTGCCATCGCCGCACACGACGCGGTCTTGCCGACGATGAAACTCCACCCGGCGGTGTAACCCCAGAATTCGCCGAGCCGTTCACGCCCGTATACGTAGGTCCCGCCCGATTGCGGGTAGCGCGCGGCCAGCCGCGCCGACGATGTGGCATTGCAGTAGGCGACGACGGCGGCCACGGCCAGGCCGATGAGCAGTCCGGTTCCGGCGGCCGCTGCCGCCGGGGCCAGGGCGGCGAAAATGCCTGCACCCACCATGGATCCCAGGCCGATCACGACGGCGTCAGTTGTCCCGAGCCTGCGCTGCAGCCCGCCGGGCGTGGTCACTCCGCGATCGTAGTGCCGTGACTGCTATCCGGCAGCGGGGCGTGGATGAAAGAAGACACCTTCAGCCCGTACCGTGACGCCGTCCGAGGTGGACAGGTGGCCGACGGCGAAGGTCTTCACTCCTTCCACTCGGTCGATGCGCGCCTCGGCGTGGACGGGGCCGAGTCGGGTTCCGGCCTCGTAGCGAAGCGTGAGAGTCCCGGTAACCGCCGGCCGGCCTGGCTGATGCGCGGTGGCGCCGAGGACATGGTCGAGGAGGAGGGCACAGATTCCCCCGTGCACGTGGCCTGCGGGTCCTTCGTAGGCGGCGCCCAGGGTTACCTCTGCCCAGACCCGGCCGTCGGACTCGTGGTGGACCACCAGCGGGGGTGCCAGCGCATTGCGCAGCCCGATGACTGCGTTGCCCCATGCGAGGGAGCGTCCGTCGGCAGCTGGTTGGATACCGAAAGAACCTGGGATCAGCGACTGGCTGAGTTCATCGGCCGCCGCATCGATCTTCGCCTTCGCGGACGCGACGGCCTCTAGGTCGGCCTGGCTGCGGATGGTCGCATCGACCAGGCGGCGAACAGATTCGGTGAGGGACGCGTAAAGCGCTTCCGGAACCTCGGTTTCGCTCGTTACAGACATGGCGCCTTACCCCGTTATCGGATCGAGCCGATGGTCCGCCAAGCCCCCGTAATCGCCGCGATAGAAGAGCAGCGGCATCCCACCGTGGGCTTCCAGTGCCGTGACGTGACTGACCACGATGGTGTGGTCGCCGGCGCCGTGCTCGTACTCGAGTTCCGCTTCGATGGTGGCCAGGGTCCCGTGCAAGCGAGGGGCCCCATTTGTCGCCGGGCTCCAGTCGATTCCGGCGAATTTGTCCTCGACGCTACGAGCGAACTGCGCACATATCGCCTCCTGATGGGCGGCCAGGATGTTGATACACATTCGACCGCTGGCGCGAATCAACGGCCAGGTCGACGATCCGAGGGAGGGACAGAACGACACATACGGCGGATCCAGCGACACCGAGGTGATGGATTGGCAGGTGAAGCCCACTGGCCGTTGTCCGTGCTGACCAGTGATTACGGCGATACCGGTGCAGAAGTGCCCTAGTACGTTGCGCATGTCCTGGGGGCCCGGTCGTCTAGGTGGCGTGCTGAGTGTGGCGGTGTTCTCAAGTCCCATCGATTGCGTCTCCCTCATCTCGTGTCGTCAACCAGATTGGTCGAGGTGAGTGGGCCTGGGCAACGTAGTCTCCCGGCCAGCGGTTCATCGAGAACGGTCGCCTGACCTGGATTGTTACCCTTGGGCCATGGATGACCCCGAGCAGACAGCCAAGCCGGCGCTGGGCGCCAACAGCTGGGCGCTGCTCGGATTGCTGTCGTACGAGCATGAACTCTCCGGCTACGACATCCGCAAATGGCTCGGCTGGAGTATGCGTTTCTACTACGGCAGCCCGGCCTTCAGCCAGATCTACTCCGATCTGAAGAAGCTGGAGAAGATGGGTTACCTGACGTCACGGGTGGACGGCACGGGCACGCGAAACCGCCGCCTGTACAAGATCACCCAGTCCGGCCTGGACGCCGTCACGCAGTGGGCGCGGGAGACGCCGCCAGATCCCCCGTCGTTGAAGCACCCAGCGCTCATGCGGGTGACCATGGGCCACCTGAGTGATCCCGCCACGCTGAAGCAGATGCTTCATGAGCATCTTGCCTATGTAGACGGGATGCAACGCGACGCCGCCAAGGAAGCCCGTTGGTCCGCGGCTGATCCAGCGTGGGCATACGCCAAGATCGCGCTGGATTGGGCGGTCCGCTACTACGCGTCCGAGCGGGAACTCACGCTCCAGCTGATCAAAGATCTCGACGAGGCTGAGGCCAACTTCCCGAAAGTGGGTGAAGGCGCCAAGATCCCGTGGCCAGATCCTGCGTACTGGTATGAGATCGAGAGGAAAGCCGACGCCGAAGACGTCGACTGACCTCTGCCCGTTGGTGTTTCGGTCTGCGGCCTATTTTCCGGCCGCGTCACGAGCCGCGATGTAGCCGTAGACCAGCCCCTGTGCGATGGTCGCGCCGGCGCCGGGATAAGTGTGTCCGAAGGCGTTGGCAGCAGTGTTGCCGATCGCATACAGCCCGCCGATGGCAGTGCCGTCTTCGCGAAGCACGCGCGCATGGTCGTCGGCTCGCAGGCCGCCGCACGTACCGAGGTCGCTGAGTACCATCTTGACCGCATAGAACGGGCCTTTGACCAGCGGGCGCAGGTTAGGGTTCGGAGTGATCGTGGGATCGCCGTAGTAACGGTCATAGGCGCTGCGGCCCCGCTCGAAGTCGGGATCCTCACCCGCATAAGCGTTCTCGTTGAATCGGGTGACGGTCGCCGAGAACTCGTCGGCCGGAACCTTCATCTTTATGGCGAGCTGGTCGAAACTGTCTGACTTGACGGCGATTCCGGCGTCATACCAGGTCTGCGGAATGGGCATGCGTGGAAACAGCTCCGCGGCGAAGACATAGCTGTTGCGGTATTGCTGATCGAAGACGATCCACATGTCTTCCACCGGTGTACCGGCCTTCTCGAGATCCAAGACGCGTTGCCCGAAGCTCATGTAATCCGCTGATTCGTTGGCGAACCGCTGACCGTTCTGGTCGACGATGAACGACCCCGGCAGCGAGCGCTCGGCGAGCATCACGGCCGGGGCCGCTCCCGGCAACGGGGCAACGGCGGGAAACCACCACGATTGATCCATCGAGGCGATGTCGGCGCCGACGTCCTGCCCGAGTCGGATGGCGTCGCCGGTGTTGGATTCCGCGCCCAGGCTGAAATTGCTTCCGAGGGATTCGGATTGGAATTTGCGCCGCATGTCCATGTCATGATCGAAACCGCCGGCGGCGAGCACGACCCCGCGCCGGGCGGTGACGACGAAACGCTGCCCACCGTGTTCCACGATCGCTCCGCTGACTCGGTTGCCATCGGTGACCAGTTCGGTCAGTGCGGTGTCGAGCCAGATCGGGATCCTGGCGCGAATCGCCCCGGCGAACAATCCCGCGGCCAATGCCTGACCACCGGCTGCGTACCGTCTTCCGAGGGCCAGTCCGCCCAGACCCTGCGCGAGCCGTTTGACGACAGTGGGCAGTCCCTTGCGCGGCACCCGGCTCATCAGGTTCAGCCAGCGGTAGTCGGCACCTGTGGTCGGCATCGGAATCTTGACTTCCATGACGCCAGGTCTCAGGTCAGGAAGGTATTCACCGAGAATGTTGGTGTCGAGAGGGCGGCATTCGCAGGTGCGACCTGCCGCCGATCCACCCGGAGCTTCCGGGTGATAGTCGGAGTACTCCTTGGCCCAGAACAGCTTCATGGGAGTGGTGCGGCGCAACATCTCGACCGTTGCCGGCAGATTCTTCAGATAAGCCGTGGAGCGCTCCTTCGGAGCGGAATCCGCCACGACCGCCTCCAGGTACGTGTGCGCCCGAGACTCCGGGTCGTTCCCACCACAATCCTGGATCACCGGGCTCGACGGTAGCCACAGCGCGCCACCGGATCGGGCCGTCGAACCACCTACGTACGACGACTTCTCGACGACGAGAACGGACAGCCCCTGTTCGTGGGCGGCCAGGGCTGCGGCCAGGCCGGTACCGGATCCGACGACGAGAAGGTCGACGTCGGTGGCGGCGATGGTCACTCCGGCGGGGATGGTCTTGTGGCTGATGGCGGTCACGACCCGAGACGATAGGTCGGCAACCGGCAAAGTTGATTCTGGTCTCCTGTTGAGCGGAACACTGACCTTCCCGCCGGTGTGTCATCGCAGTTCAATGGGGCCATGACGACGCACGCAGATGCCGACGAAATTCGGTTGATCGAGGCCGGTTCGGTACCCACCAGGTTCGCCCGCGGCTGGCATTGCCTGGGCCTGATCCGCGACTTCGGCGATGGAAAGCCGCACCAGATCAACGCTTTCGGACAGAAGCTGGTCGTATTTCAGGGCGATGACGGCGCCATCAACGTGCTCGACGGATACTGCCGGCACATGGGTGGCGACCTGTCGCAGGGAACGGTGAAAGGCAACGAGATCGCCTGCCCATTCCATGACTGGCGCTGGGGCGGTGATGGGCGCTGCAAATCGGTGCCCTACGCCAAGCGCACCCCGCGATTGGCGCGCACCGCAGCGTGGCCCACGCTGCAGCAGGACGGCATGCTGTTCGTGTGGAATGACCCTGAACGCAAGGCACCGCCGGCAGACGTCACGATTCCTCGCATCGAAGGCGCGACCAGTGACGCCTGGACGGACTGGCACTGGTACACGACGGTGGTCAACACCAACTGTCGCGAGATCATCGACAACGTCGTCGACATGGCGCACTTCTTCTACATCCACGGTTCGCTTCCGACGCACTTCAAGAACATCTTCGAAGGTCATGTCGCTACTCAGTACATGAAGAGCGGCGGCCGGCCGGACGTCGGAGACCCGGAGGGATCCAAAGTGCTCGGGACGACCTCGCTGGCCTCATATCATGGCCCCTCGTTCATGATCGACGAGCTGACCTACCACTACGAGGAGTTTGATCAGCGCACCGTGTTGATCAACTGCCACTATCCGATCGACGCCAATTCCTTTGTGCTCCAATACGGCATCGTGGTGGAGAAGAATGCGGCGCTGCCCCCGGAACTCGCCATGCAGACGGCAATCGCGCTCGGCGACTTCGTCAAGATGGGATTCGAGCAGGACGTCGAGATCTGGCGCAACAAGACCAGGATCGATAATCCGCTGCTGGTCGAAGAGGATGGCCCGGTCTATCAGCTGCGGCGCTGGTACGAACAGTTCTATGTCGATGCGGACGAGGTCGCTTCCGACATGGTGGACCGCTTCGAGTTCGAGTTGGACACGACCCGGCCCTACGAGGCCTGGATGAAGGAAGTGGAAGCCAACCTGGCTGCCCGCGCTGCCGCCACTGGGCCTGTGGGGTGAGGATGGCGGTTCGGCAGGACAATCGACTCGACGATGCGCCGATGGCGCCGGTGACGTGCGCACGGTGCGGCGCCGGCGTCGAGGTGCGCAAGAGCAGTTGGAACCAGACCAGTGTTCAGTGGACCGGTACCGCGCTGGAGCGCTGTGAAGAGCGTTGTACCGCAGCACAGTTGGAGCACGACGACGGACGCGGCTTGTTCCTGGCGTGCTCGGCTTTGGGTGTCTCCATCGCTGACGCGGTGCGTTCCGGCGCGGTGCAGGTCGTCGACGAGACAGAATGACGCTCGAAACCGTCGGTTACCGCCTCTTCAGGAGTCCGACGGTACGGGTGAGCCGTTCTGTCAGTTCCGCCACAGCGATGCGCTGCTGAGTGAATGCGGCAACGTTGGACATCCAGACATCAGAGAGGATTTCGGCAGCGCCGATCTCCCTCGCAGCTGATTGGATGCCTCCGACGGAACGGATGAAGATCTGGACCGTCTGTCGTCGTACCAGATCGGCCTGGATCGCTGCGGTGCCGTCGGCGTACAGATACGGGCGAATCATGGCTTCGGCGAACTGAGGTGATGAGCAGAGTCGGTCGGTGAGCGTCAGGGAAACCTGTAGCAGACGCTGAAACGGATCCGGGTCGTTCGTGGGGCAGCGATACTCCGTTTCGAAATCCCATAGCCATTCGTAAAAGCATGCGAGCAGAAGGTCATCCTTCGATGGGAAGTATTGGTACACAGTGCCGGCCGACACGCCCGCCGCCGCGGTCACCGAACGGATCTGGCAAGCGTCATAGCCCAGGACGGCCAGCTCTGTCGCACAGGCGATGATCCGATCACGCCGTTCCGCTCGCCGAGTTTGGATTTTCGTTGTCCGCGTATCTGGCTCGGGACGGGAGAGACTGTGCAACACTGCCCACTCCTTCACTACGCGGGGCCTGACAACAAGAAGGCTAAGCCGGGCTCGGCTGACTGAACACACGCGTTCTCGCTGACCGGGCAGTCGTGTACCCAGCCACCGAACGGTCTCCGATGGCTGGGTCGGGCAGGGCGTCCTACGTGGACGACACTGGCATGATCGGGATCTTCTTCATCGCGCCGATCCCGGAGTCGGCGCCGGTGACGATGACACGGCGATCTGACAGGCGGTGGATCAGGTATTCCCTTCCTGATCAGGCGAGTTGGAAGGCGGAAATCGGCGCTTCGTCCGGATAGCTGCTGGGACCGCCGAGGTCGTAGGCGGCGTTGAGGGCACCGATGAACTGCGGGTCGTGCAAGGGCTCGCTGGGCACCTCGAGTTTGATGCCTTTGCCCTTGAGATCGTCGACCATCATTCCGATGGCTCGTTCGATGGTGATGTCGTCGGAGCCGTCCATGTTCTTCTTGAGTTCTTCGTAGTCGGAGAACACCTCGGCAGACCAGTGCACCAGGAACCGCAGTTCGTCGGTGTGGTGGCGCGCAATCACATCTTCGCCGTTCTTCAGCAACCACCGGTCGCGATCCGCCGGGTCTCCGGTGAACACGGTGTCGAAGGCCAGTCCGGCTGGAACCTGTTGTTCCAGTGGGCCGTTGGCCTCCCCGCGGTGCATCATCATCTCGTTTTGCACCACGACGCCGCGGTTGTTGATCGGCGGCAGAACCCGGGCAGGTGGCTTCAGCGGACCTTCGGGCCAGTAGGTGAAGCCCGAGCCCTCGTCGAGGGAGAACCAGGTGATCACCTGGGCCATCTTGATCAGGTAGTCGGTGAACAGACCGGACTTGCCCATCACACTGCAGAGCCAGGTGGGGGCGTTCTCGTGACGCACACCGCGGAAGCTGGGGGAGTCCAGATGTCCGGGATCACGGTTGGCGCAAGGGCCGTTGATGTTGAACAGCATCATCTCCGGCTTGGCGTACTCGGCGTTCCAGTAATTCTTGGCCTGCTCGACGAAGCCGGCGTTGTAGAAGCAGTCATGCAGCTCGGGGTACAGAACGGTGCCGTAGTTGGCCAGGTAACCGCGGAACGTCGGGGTGAGGAACAGGTCCAGCGACGGGGTGAATCCCTCGGGGAATGCGCCGCTCATGGTGGCCATCAGCTCGTCGGCGGAGGCGAAGTGCTGGGCGATGATCAGCTTCCACGGCCCTTGAGTCCGTACGACTTCGAGGAGCCGCTGCTTCTGGTCCTCGGTGTATACGTCTGTGATCTCGCGTGGAGGCGCCGCGGGGCGCAGAATGTCCGACAGCTCGAGGCGCCGTTCATCGGTCAGCATCATCTTCTCCTCAAAGGCATTTCATGATCTCGCTCGAGTCTGGCGGCAGTGGGAAACTTCGAGCTTGGCGGTGACCGCTGATCGGGAGATCAATTCAAGACGCCACCGGCAAGTGCCGGTCCGTTCTGCTACTCGGGGTCGGTTGCCGGGCTGCGGGGAACCGTCGTGGCGCGGCACACCAATGTCACAAGCGAGTCGATCTCGTCCCGGGTCAGTGCTCGCCCGTCGAACAGGGAGATGGATACGGCCGGCGTCAACATCATCTGGAGCACCATGGCTGGATCCACATCGCGACTGACCTCGCCCCGGCCGATCCCTCGCCCGATCATCGCCAGCCAATGCGGGAGGTCGTTTCGGTACCAGCTCATCATCGCGTTGTCGAGTGATGGGTATCGACCGGAAATCATCGTGGCCATGATTCCGCGCTCGACGGGATCTGCTGCGAGCGAGGCGAGTTGGGTGACAAGCGCGCGAACGTCGCTCTCCCACGCGCCGGTGTCCGGGGTATCCAGGCGATGACGGGCGTGGAATGCGAGGGCGTCGGTCAGCAGCTCGGTCGAGGTGGGCCACCACCGATAGACGGTGCCGCGGTTGACGCCCGACCGTTCGGCGACCTCGGCGATCGGAAGCTCGACCTTCCCCTCGGCCAACAGCTCCAGGCATGCGCGCATCACCGAATCACGGACCCGCTCGCTACGACCACCGGGTCGGACGCGTGACCTGGATGCCGAACCCGGCGAGCTGCGATGCGATGAAGTGCTCACGTGCCTCGATCTCGATGATGCTGGACAACAACGAGTGTCATACCGCCGGTCGTGCCGGCCTGTCGGGGTGCCCACTGAGCGGGATGAACGTCGGCACTAACGCGACAAGTTGATCAAATAACCACATGCACATCACCATGGGTCTCCCGACCCTCTTTCCGCACGGACGCGAGACTGAGCTCTCGTGGTACCGCAAGATCGACGACGGACCATGGGACGGCCTCGCCACCTACGAACGGCTGCTCTACCCGCACAGCTGGTCGGTCGTCCCGCAGCTGGCTGCCGCGGCAGCGATGACCGAGCGCGTGCGGCTGTGGACCGACGTCGTGGCACTCCCGATGCGGGACCCGGTGCTGTTCGCGAAGGATCTGGCGACCATCGATGTCCTGTCGGGCGGGCGCTTGACGCTCGGGGTCGGCATCGGTGCGTGGGACGAGGACTACGTTGCGGTCGGCGCCGCACTCGACCGGAAACGGCAGCGCATGGACGAGGCCGTTCTGGCGATGCGCAAGGTGTGGGCCCAAGAGCCTCCCATCGAGGGACACCATCCCGTGGGGCCCGCGCCGGCCCAGGCCGGAGGTATCCGGCTCGTTGCCGGTGTGGTCGGCCCGAAAGCCCTCGCGCGAGCCGCGCAATGGGCTGTCGGCGTGAGTGATCCGGCGCATTCACTTCACTTCGACGCTGAGGCGTTGGCCGCGCAGCGCGAGCGCGTGACACAGGCCTGGCAGGCGGCAGGCAGGACCGAAAAGCCCCACTTCTCGGCGCCGGTCTGGTTCGCGCTCGGTCCAGACCCGGAGAACCAGCTCCGAGAGCATGTACGGGACTTCTGGGACCAGGATGTCGCCATCACCGGACCGGCGGCCTCATACCTGACAGCCCCCACTGCTGGGACGCTGAACTGCGGAGTATCCGGGCTTCTTGCCGCGGTGAACGGTGCGCGCGAAGCGGGTCTCGACGAGCTCAGGCTCGTCCCGACGACCGCCGATCCCGACGAGATAGATCGAGCGCGTGAGGTGCTCGGTATCTAGTCTGACCGGCACGAATGTCAGGTCAACCGCGGCAACACGTCGTCGGTCAGTAGCTGCAACGACTTCCACGCTTCGTCGATCGGCATGCCGCCGACGAGGGGGTGCAGGACCAGTGCTCCGTAGTCCGGGCAATCGCGGACTTCGGCGACGAGTTGGTCCGGAGTCAAGAAGCGGTACCTGCCCGAAGCCCGCACTTCCTCGAGGCTTTGAACGCCTGGCAGGTGCATCGATGACAACGCACGATCGCGAGACCAGGCGCCATAAGTCACAGCTTCCCAAAGGATGTGGTGACCGAACTCGTGCCAGGCCTTGTCCGGGTCCTCGCACAGGTAGACCATGCCGCGATTGACGGGTGCAGGCATGATCAGCAGCGGCTCGATGCCGGCCTGCCCACATAGCTCTAGGTAGTACCGAGCCAGGTCTGGCTGATGTGCCGGCAGGCTGAGCCCCAGCCCGAACCGTACGGCGCGGCGCGCGGTTGCACGTACTCCGCCGCCGACATAGAGCGGCGGATGTGGCTTGGACCAGGTGGCAGACGCCAGGCACGCAGTCGGGTCGTGTTCGACGACCGGCGCCCCGGACCATGCTGCCAACATGGTGCGCAACAGGTGGTCCATCAAAGGTGCGCGTTGGCTGAAATCTGCACCCAGCGCACCATATTCGACCTCGCGATATCCCAGTCCGACGGTCGTGTGCAACCGCCCTCCGCTCACGGTGTCGACGAATGCGATGTCTTCGGCCAGTCGGACGGGGTTCCAGAGCGGTCCCAGCGCGCAGTCGATGCTCAGAAACAGGTTCTCGGTGCGCTGCAGGAACATGGCGGCCGCCATGACCGGGTTGCTGCTCCAGCCATGCCCGGTGACGTGGTGTTCATCGATGCTGACGGCGGCCACGCCGCGCCGGTCTCCCCATTCCGCCATTTCTATTGCAGTAGAAATGATTTCACGTCTTTTGACAGGATCACCGCCGGGCGAGGCGAAATTGAAACGAAGAATCGGCACGGTCATGTCATCGTCCTACTGCCTTGATGTCCGGGTGCGGCGAAGAAGGACCTGACTGAGGTGATCTTGCCGTCTACGTCGAAGGTCATGATGTCGATCGGTTCGAGTGAAGCGTGGTGTTGCGTTCGAGTGCCTCCAAGGACGCGAAAAACTCTCGGATCTCTGCCGATCCCACGCGGGGTGTTGTGCCAACCGGGTCCTCGACGCTGGCTCCTTCGGCGAAGAGCTCGAGGATCTGGTCGGCAGTGCCCGCTGCTATCAGGTCCAGGTACCGGTTCACCGTTTCGGTGATGGTCGCGGTCAGGTCGGAGGTATTGGTCATGGTTGAACGTTAGGAGCGGACGACGGGTGCCGGAGACTCATGTTCCGTTGAGCGGCACAGTGTCTCGACGTCGCGCGCGAACTCGACCACGCCGGCGCCAACGGTTTCGAGTTCCTGGGGGTTGAGCCTCCGGTAGGGCTGCGCCGAGACCGTCATGACGACCGTGCCGGCGTTGTCGAAGATCGGAGCCGAGATGGTTGCCAGCGGTGTCGCATCCGGTTCGTCGGTCGGTAGCTGGTCGACCACGGTCAGATCTGCGACGGCGGCGGCCAGGCGCGTGGACAACGGCCCGGGTGGCGAGCCGTTGTCGAGCGCCTTGAGGGCGGTGAACACTTGCAGAAGTGGATCGCTGAGACGCTCGATGCCGTAGCCCCGGACTCGAATCTCCTCCAGTACCTGACTGATTCGCCGGCGGAAGGCTGGGTTGACCGAACCTGTTGCGGCGAGCCAGTCGGCGCGTTCGGACACCGATGCCCAGGCGACGAACTCGCGTCCGAAGGGGGCGACGAAGGGAAGTCGGACACCGGCGGGCACGGGTGCACGGGTGCCGGGTGCGGCGGCGGACTCGACGACGACGATGGTGCGGCCTTGGAGTGCGGAGATGCACATCGGCATGCCGAGCGAGGCGCACAAGCGCTGAAGTGGCTCACGCAGTGAACGGGACGGCAATCCATCGGGACCTCCGAGGCCCGACAGTGTGGGTCCCAAGGAGAACCTCCCGCTGAGCGGGTCACGCGAGGCCCACTGGCGAGCGCACAACGTGTGCATGATCGCGTGGCCGGTCGACCGGCTCACATCCAGCTCACGGCATATTTCGGCCAACGTGAGTGCGTCGGCGGGCCGCCGTAACAGCAACTCGACGATGTCCACCACCCGGGTGGTCGGGGGTGACAGGTCTTGACCCGCAGGCACAGACGGGCCTAACTTTCCGTTCATATATTCGGAGAATATATAGCGAATATTCGACATCGCAATACCTGGAGGCGTACCGGCCATGCTGGAAACCACAGTCGACGATCTGGTCTCGCCGCGTCTGACGGCAACACAGCAAGCAGTTCTGGACCAGGTCGCCGAGCTATCCGTAGATCTTTCTCCCGATGCCTTGATTGATGAGGCAAGGGAGCGGGCCGGTGTCAGCGATTTCGGGTCCGATGACTTTCGGCCCCGCCTCGACATGTATGCGGCGGCGATCGACGCAGACGAGGGGAACACGAACCTCAATCGAATCAACCTGCGCCAGAGAATTGTTCGGTTGCTCACTCAACGGCTGCTGCTGACCGATCTGCTGCACCGACACCCCGAGATCCACGACATCGAGATCGAGCGCCCCGTCATCGTCGTGGGACTTCCTCGTTCGGGGACGACCCACCTCGTCAATCTCATCGCTGCGGATCGTCGGCGGCGAGCGCTGCCCTACTGGGAATCTCAGGAACCCTTCCCGCTCAGAGGGGAGGGGCCTGCCGTCGACGGAACTGATCCCCGATATGCCCGCTGCGCCGCGGAACACGACGGGGCGCAGATCATGGTCCCGCTGCTTCAAGCGATGCACGACCGCTTTCCCGCGGCCATCGAAGAGGAAGTCGAGCTGTTGGACCTCGACTTCGCCAGCTACGTCCTGGAATGGCACGCACGGGTGCCCTCGTGGCGCGATTTCTACTTCGGACTCGATCAGAACGAGCATTACGCATACCTGCGCACGACCCTGAAGGCGCTGACCTTCCTGCGGGGACCACGCACCTGGGTGCTGAAGTCTCCACAACACTGTGAGCAGTTGGGCCCTTTGATCAACACCTTCCCGGACGCCACGGTGGCCTTCACTCACCGGGATCCGGTTGCGGTCATCCAGTCGGCGGTAACCATGTTGGCCTACGGCGACCGCATCCGCCGACACGACGTCGACCCCGAGTCTCTGGTCGACTACTGGACCGATCGTGTCGAGACACTTCTGCGCGCCTGTGTGCGGGACCGCGATCTCATTGCCCCGAATCAGAGCCTCGACATCGCCTTTCACGACCTGAATGGAAAGGAGCTGACAATCCTCGAAACGCTGTACGGATACAACGGTACCGACATGACCGATGAGGCCAAGGCCGCATTTGGTGCCTACCTCGACGGCAATCCGCGCGGAAAGCACGGACGAATGCGCTACGAACTCGAACGCCACTTCGGCCGGTCACCTGAGGACATCCGTTCCCGATTCGACTTCTATTTCGAGCGTTTCGACGTCAGGAAGGAACAATGATGAGCGATTTCGAGCCGATCTACCGCAGCCGCCCGGGGGCCGACTCGATTGTCGGCGCGAATGCCCCTGCCGCACAGGAGGTTGTCCCCGGTATCTGGTGGTCTCCGGGTCTGTCGAACTCTTTCCTCATCCCAACCAGTGAGGGCAGGATCGTCGTCAACACCGGTATGGGTTTCGAAGCGCAAGTACACCGGTCGAACTATGACGCGGTCGATTCGGCGCCGATTCGCTACGTCATCCTCACCCAGGGACACGTCGACCATGTGGGTGGTATCGACGTGCTGAGCGACCCCGGAACAGAGGTCATCGCGCATGCGGACTGGGTGACGTGGCGACGGGACAACGAACTGCTGGCACCCTTCAGAACCGCGAACTCAGCGTTCGCGTGGGTCGAAAAGGTGATGTCTGCCATTGCCTACTCGACCAAGCGCTTCGGCGGCCCACCGCCTCCTCAAGGTGTGCCCACCCCGACGATCACCGTCGAGGACCGACTCGAATTGTCGCTGGGCGGTCGGCGCCTGGAACTGCTCGCCACTCCCGGCGGAGAGACAACGGACAGTCTGGTGGTGTGGCTCCCCGACGAGAAGATCTGCCTGTGCGGCAACGTCTTCGGGGCGCTCTTCGGCCATATTCCGAACCTGGTGACCATGCGCGGCGACCGCTATCGCGACGCGCTGACCGTCATCGATTCGATTGAGCGGGTCCGGGCACTCGGAGCCGAGGTTCTGCTGACCGGTCACTTTGGGCCCATCTCGGGCCGCGAACGGATCGCCTGGGAACTGGGCAGGCTTCGCGACGCTGTGGCCTTCATCCACGACGAGACCGTGTCCGGCATGAACCAGGGCAAGGACGTCCGCACCCTGATGCGCGAAGTGCAGTTGCCGCCCGAGCTGGAAGTCGGACAGGGCTATGGCAAGGTGAGCTGGAACGTCCGCGCGATCTGGGAGAACTACGCCGGCTGGTTCCACCACCAATCGACAGCCGAGCTCTATCCCGATGCAGTAGAACCAATTTCAGCACATCTGGTCGAACTCGCCGGCGCCGACGCGCTGGTGGAACGGGCCCGTGCGCTGCTCGAGGACGGTGACCCGGTCAACTCGATCCGGCTCGCCGAGATGGTCACCGCCGTGCAGAGGGACCATGCCGGGGCAATCGGCGTTCTGCGCGGAGCACACGAACTACTGCTCGAAGAGAGCACCAACTTCTGGGAATCCGCCTGGCTGCGAGAAAACATCAAGGAGCTGTCTTGACGAACGACCTGACCTTCGACTTCACCGGTGCTACCGCGCTGATCACCGGTGGCACCAGCGGTATCGGGCACGCCACGGCGCTGCGGTTGCGCGACGCCGGCGCCGAGGTGACCGTCACGGGCACCAAACCTGATCCCTCCCACTACGCAGTGGAACTCGACGGCCTGACCTATCGGCAGCTCGACATGACGGATGTGGACCGAACCGGTGAGCTCGCCGCCGAGTTCTCGAACCTGGATATCCTCGTCAACAACGCCGGCGCAAACTTCCCGGGCGGTCTCGACGAGTCGACCGCCCAGGGCTTCGAGGCTTCGGTGAACGTCAATCTCCTGGCTCCGTTTCGGCTGACGACAGCGCTGCACGGCGCCCTCAAGAGCTCGACAGCTGCCGGCGGGGCCAGCGTAGTGATGCTGGCGTCGATGGCGGCAATTCGTGCCGTGGCAATGGTGCCCGGTTATGGCGCGGCCAAGGCGGGTGTGCTGTCACTGACCCGTAATCTGGCGGCACAGTGGGCGGTTGACGGAATCCGGGTCAATGCGGTGGCGCCCGGGGTGATCGAGACACGGATGACTGCTCCGATGGACTACGTCCCCGAGGTGAAGCAGGCGCAGGTCGACCACATTCCCCTGGGCCGCTTCGGAATTCCCACCGAGATTGCCGATGCCATCTTGTTTCTGTGCACCCGCAGTGCGTCGTACTGCACGGGCTCGGCCTTCGTCGTCGACGGCGGCTACAGCGTGCAGTAGGGGCCTGCGGCCTCAACATTCCGTCAACTACCCAACCACCAGGAGCGCATATGAAGATTTCGATCGTCGACGGCCCGGGCCACACCGATGTCGTCGAACGGCCCGACCCGACCGTGGGGCCAACGGACGTCTTGGTGAAGATACGGGCGTGCGGGATCTGCGGAACTGACGCGTTCTACATCTCGATCGGTGGCCTGCCTCCGCATCAGGGTGCCATGCCATTGGGACACGAGCCCGCGGGCGAGATCGTCGCGGTCGGCAGCGATGTGACCGATCTCGCGGTCGGGGATCACGTCGTTGTCGATCCGATGGCTTCGCCCGATGACATCATCGGAAATGGCGGTGCGCGTGGAGCTCTGGCAGAGCTGCTGCTCGTCCGCGATGCGGTCCGGGGCAAGAGCCTGGAAGTCATCCCGGACTACGTGCCGTTCGAGGTCGCTGCACTCAACGAGCCCATGGCCGTTGCCCGGCATGCGGTCAACCAGGTTGCGCCTGGTCCGGCTGACAAGATCGTCGTCTTCGGCGCCGGTCCCATCGGGTTGGGTGCGGCGATCGCGTTGAAATCACGAGGGGTAGGCCACCTTGTCGTGGTCGATGTGCTCCCAGCCCGGCTGGACAAGGCTCTCAAAGTCGGTGCCGACGCGGTGATCAACTCCGCCGAGGACGATCTTGCTGCCAGGCTGACCCAGCTTCACGGGTCCGGCGACTCCGTATGGCCGGGTAAGGCGGGCACCGATGTATACCTCGACGCCGCGGGTGTTCCGGCCGTGATCGACAGCGCCTTGGGGTTGGCGAAGCGAGGCGCCAAGCTGGGAGTGGTTGCGGTACACAAGGAACCGGTAACAGTGGACCTGATCAACGTGATGAGCAACGAGATAACGATCATCGGTTCGATGGGGTATCCGACCGAGATTTTCGAGGTCACCCGCGACATTGTTGCGGACTGGGAGAAGTACGCGGTGATCGTCAGTCATACCTTCGGATTCGACGATGTCGACAAAGCCTTGGGCCTGGCTGCCACCCCGGGCGCTGCCGACAAGATCGTCGTCACCTTCGACTGAGGAACTGGCCCTCAGAACGAAATGGGGTGCGCGAACTTCGCCCGCAGCAACGCGCCGGTCTCGGCCAAGGCCAATCGGCCGCGCGCGGTGGCATCCGAGCGCATCAGAAAGCCGTGATACATACCGGGATAACGCGTGACGGTGGTTTGGACTCCGGCGTCACGCAACCGGGCGGCGTAACGTTCACCCCAATCCCGGATCGGGTCGCACTCCCCGGTGACGACGATCGCCGCCGGCAGGCCGCTCAGGTCGGTCGCATAGGCTGGAACCTGATAGGGGTCTCGTGGCACTCCGCCGCTGCGGTCGACCAATTCGTGCATGTAGACGATGTCTTCGTTGCGCAGCAGCGGCGACGCCGGCATGGCTGTGATCGAATCTGCGCCCATGTCGCGGTCGAGGCCGGGGTACAGCAGCACCTGGACGCAGATTCGCGGACCGGCATGATCGCGGGCCGCCAATGCCACTGCGGCAGCCAGTGATCCGCCGGCGCTGTCTCCGACTACGGCTAGCCGGTCGGCGTCGAGACCGAGGTGATCGGCGTTGGCGGCAACCCATTCGGTGGCGGCATAGGAATCGTCGAATTGGGCCGGTGGCGGAGCTTCCGGTGCCAGCCGGTAGTCGACAGCCGCGACGGCGGCGCCGCTGGCGCACGCCAATTCACGGGCGAGGGGCTCGAACGAATGGTTGGAGCCCATCACCAGTCCGCCGCCGTGCAGGTACACGAGCACCGGTAGGCGGGGCTCGCGGCTGGGCCGATAGAGGCGTAGCGGTATCGGACCGGACGGGCCCCTGGCCTTCATGTCTTCAATGCCGGCCATGGGCGGCATCTCCGGAAGGGGTGCGGATTCCAGGCCCTCACGGACGGCGGCGAGGCCGCGGGACCGCATGGGAGCTATCTCGCCGAACGATGCCACCCGTGCGGCGGCATCGGGATCAAGTGGTGGATAATTCATTTCAGTTCTTTGCCGGGTCGAAGCGGCGCTCAGTCCGCAAACGGGGCGCTTCCTGGTTGCTCAATACGCGAGCCCGTTCCGCCATGGCAGACCCGACGTAGTCGGGCTGCGTGAGCAGGTAGAACCGGCCTTCGGCGGCCTGGTCGAACACCACCTCCGCCGCGGCCAGCGGGTCCATCGCCTCGGCCTTGATGTCGAGCATCGCGGTGCGTTGTCCTTCGGCCGCGCCGGTGTCTCCTGTGTCTACCCCGCCCGCGGATTCGAAGATGCTCGACACCACGGCACCCGGTAACACCGCCTGGACGTGCAGGTGGTGGTCGTGCCCGGCGGACCGCACTTCCAGATGCAGGCATTCGGTCAGTGCGAGTACCGCGTGCTTGCTCATGATGTAGGGCGCCTGCAATGGAACCACGGCGACACCGCCGATCGAGGACAGGTTCCATACCCATGCCGGGGCGTCCGTGGCCATCATCTTCGGCAGGAACGCCCTGATGCCGTGGAACACGCCACTGATGTTGATGTCGACGACGCGTTGCCAGTTGGAAACCGGGGTGTCCCAAAGGTATCCGAATTGCTCAATGCCTGCGTTGTTCACCAACAGTCGCACCGGTCCAAGATTGCGACAGACATCATCGGCCAGTTCCTGCATCGCGGCGGCATCACGCACATCGCAGACCACGTCGGTCGCCGCTCCGCCTGCGGCGTCGATTTCTTCGCGGAGGCCCGCGATGGCCTCGGCATTGACGTCGACCAAAACCACCGTCATACCCAACTGGCTGGCGTACCGGGCCAGGCCGGCGCCGATTCCGGCGCCGGCTCCCGTGATGACGGCGACGCCGCCACTGAAGATCTCTCGGGCGCTCACGCGGATTGCGCAGCCGCGGCCTTGGCGGTGTGCTCGGCGAGCGGCACCGAGTCCTCGGCGTCGAGCACGACTTTCATGGAGGTGAAGACCAGACCGTCTGCCGAACGTCGGATGCCGGCATCGACGACTCCACTTGACACCGCGAACGGAACATTGTTCGTGATCTGGTTGACGAACAGATAGAACCGGACGTTGGTGACCCCGCCGTCGGTTCCCGTGCGGTACACGTTGGTGATGTGATGGCGGCACGGGTACGGATTCACGTTGCGGTGCTCGATGAGCCAGGCCAAAGTTTCGGCCTTGCCGTGCAACTCGGCGGCGAGCAGGTCCTCGAACGGGCACGCCCCGGAGTCTGAACGACTCAGGTACTCCATCTCGTCCCCGATGCGGGGGCCCAATTCCTCGAAGTGGCCCTGGTCGTAGTGGAACCAGAAGCCGGAGATGAATTCCTGGACGTCAGGCAGGGTGATCTCGTTGCTCATGCCGGCAGTCAACCCGGGATGTGGCGCCGGTAACACCACCGTTGACCGGTCAGCGGAACACAGAAACCGCTAATGGCCGGCGATCAACGCCCAGAGTTGCCTGCCGCCAGCCGCAACGGCTGCCGAGGCAACCTGTTGGTCCCAGAAGCGCACCGAGCCGAATTCCGACCGCCAGGCCAGCGCGGCGCGGGTGTAGGTGTGCAGTCGATGTTCGTGGGTGGTACCGATCGCGCCGTGAACCTGGTGTGCGTTGCGGGTGACCACCGAGGCGGCGTGCCCGGCACATGATCGTGCGGTCGCGATGTGGAAGTCGAGATGTGTTGATTGCCATCCAGTTCCGACGGCGGTGTGCAGCGCAGCTTCGGTGGCGGCCCGGGCCAGCGCTGACTCTGCCGCTGCATCCGAAATCAGGTTCTGAATCGCCTGGAACTTGCTCAAGGGACGTCCGAACTGAACACGTGACGCCACGTGTTCGATGGACACCGCGACTGCACGCTCGAGAGCCGCGCACACCTGGATCGCCCGTATCAACGCAGCCTTGCGACGGAGTTGGCTCACCAGTTCGTGGGGTACCGGATAACCGGTGATCCCTGCGGTGTCGACACGGACGGTATCGCGTGGTTCGCCGATCAAGTTGGTGCCGGGCTCGACCACAACGTCGGCAGGGTCGACGTCGGTGAGCTGGTACTGGTCGCCGGTCGGCCGGAGGACGACGATCCGTTCCACCTCACCGGCCCAGGGCACAGATGTGGTGGAGTCGCCGTCGCGCGGTGCCATGGACACCGTCCGCACCGCGTCGTCGATCGGCAGGCCTACGGTTTCCAGCAGCCAGCCGGCGAGCAAGTCGTGTTCGGCCAGTGGGATGCGAACGCCGTGACGAACTGCGGCACTGAGCAACTCAGCGGCCTCGAACCAGCTCGCACCGCTTCCTCCGGACTCCTCGGTACCGGTCAGCCGGACCAGCCCGAGTGCATGGAGTCGCTGCCAGAGTGCGCGGTCGTACGTGATGCGCTCGCCCGGGCGCGCGGTGGGTGCAGTCTTGCGGTAGTCGGAGAAGACGCCGTCGATCATGGCCGCCAGATCGGGATCCACGGTCGATGGCGGGCTCGGGGCGAGTTCGGTTGTGTTCATCGCATACCCAATCCGCGCGCGATGACACCGCGCAGCACTTCGTTGGTACCGCCGCGCAGCGTGAAACCGGGGCGCTGGTCCACTGCAGTGGACACCAGATGGCCCCATCCCGGTTCCGCCTGCGTATCGTCTCCGGTCCGCAGGTCGGCGTAGTCGGCGATGTCGCCCTCGACCGTGGTTCCGAGAACCTTCACGACTGCCGCGGGCACGTCGGGAGTCTCACCGCGCTGTAGTGCACCGGCCACCGCGGTCGACATGTGATGCAGACCGGCGACCCGCGCCACCAGGCGCCCGAGCTCGCCATCGGGGGACCCCTGTTGGCCGGCAATAAGGTCAATGCCCTGGCTGAGCAGCGGGAAGGTCGACAGGAATCGTTCGGGGCCGCTGCGTTCGAAGCTCAGCTCCGAAGTCACCTGTGCCCAGCCGTTGCCGATCTCGCCGAAAACCCTGGCGTTGGGGACGAACACCTCGTCGAGGACGACCTCGTTGAAATGATGGCCATCGTTCATCGACACGATGGGGCGGACCTCCACCCCCGGCGCGTGCAGGTCGACGATGAACTGGCTCAGTCCGGCATGGCGGTGCGCCGGATCCACTGGTTCGGTGCGGGCCAGCACGATGAACGCATGCGCGCGATGCGCTCCCGACGTCCACACCTTGGTGCCGGTGATCGACCAGCCGCCCTCGGCGCGCACCGCACGGGTGCGGACGCTGGCGAGATCAGAGCCTGAATCCGGCTCGCTCATGCCGATTCCGAAAAAGCACTCGCCTCGCACGATGCGGGGAAGGAACGTGGATTTCTGTTCCTCGGTCCCGTATTTCAGGAGCGACGGCACAATCTGGCGGTCGGCGATCCAATGGGCCGCCACCGGGGCGCCTGCGGCCAGCAGCTCCTCGGTCACCACGAACCGCTCCTGAAACGAGCGGCCATGGCCGCCGTAGTGTGCGGGGACCGTCATGCCCAGCCAGCCCTGCTCGGCCAGGGCTGCGGTGAAGTTCTCGTCCCAGCCGCACAGCCAGGAATCGACCGACGGCGTGAACGTACCGGCGGCCAACTGCTCGGCGAGGAAGCTGCGGACCTCCCGGCGTAGCTGGTCCAGGTGTGCGTCGTTCACGATGTCCGCCACTTCGCGATGCGCTGTTGGTGCTCGGCGTCGTGATGGGCCAGTGGCTGCATCGCCGCCGCCATGGAGAGCGTGGACTCCAGGGAGCCGGTAATCGATTCCTGCAACAGGCGCTTGGCCATCCGGAGCGCGTGCGGTGGATTGACCGCAATCCGGTCCGCGAGCGCACGCGCCGCGCTCAGTAGTTCGTCATGAGGGACCACCCGGCTGACCAGCCCCCATTCCAGAGCCGTCGCAGCGTCGATCCGTTCGCCGGTGAACGTCAGTTCGGCGGCGCGGGCGTAGCCGATGGCGCGAGGGAGGAACCAGGTGCCGCCATCGCCCGGGATGAGGCCGAGCTGCACGAAGCTCTCGGCGAATGAGGCCCGCTCGGAGGCAAGCCGGATGTCACACATCATGGCCAGGTCACCGCCGGCCCCGATGGCGGCACCGTTGACCGCGGCAATCAGTGGAACCTCAAGTCGCCCGAGCGCACGCGGGATCCGTTGGATCCCATCGATATAGGCCCGCCGCTGGTCGATGGCGTCGAGTCCGAACATGCCCTGCCGGTCGGCCATCTCTTTGACGTTGCCGCCGGCCGAAAAGATCTTTCCGGCACCGGTGAGGATGACCGCACCGACGGAGTTGTCAGCGTTGACTGCATCCACGCCGGTCTCGAACGCCGCGATGATGTCCTTGCCGGTGATGGCATTGCCGATGTCGGGAAGAGTGATAGTCCAGATCTGCACCGGACCGTCGGTCTGGACGTCCAGCGGCGAAGTAGTCACGAGCGCTCCTTCAGCTGAAGCGATTTGGTCTGCAGGTATTCCTCGAACCCGAACCGGCCCAGCTCCCGGCCGATGCCGGACTTCTTGTAGCCGCCGAACGGAGCTGCCGGGTTGTAGGCGCCGCCGTTGATGTCGAGTTGACCGGTCTGCACCCCGCGGGCGAAGGCAATCGCATCGTCGTCGGTGGCGCCCCACACCGCGCCGGACAGCCCATAGGAGGTGCCGTTGGCGATGCGAAGTGCGTCCTCGGAGCCGGAGTAGGGGATCACAGCCAATACCGGACCGAACACTTCCTCCTGACCGAGTTCGGAATCGGGATCCACGTCGGCGAACACCGTTGGTGCAAGGAAGAACCCGACGTCCCGGATCGGCTCGGCGCCGCCGGCCAGCAGTCGGGCGCCATCGCGCTGCGCACGCTCGATGAAGCCGCGAACGGTGTCGAACTGCGAGCGTGACGCCGACGGCCCGATCCTCGTGGCGGGGTCCCTCGGATCTCCGACGGTGTAGCGAGCCACCGCACCCTCGATCAGGTCGAGAGCCTCGCCGTAAAGCTTCTGCGGCACAAGCATTCTGGTCCACGCCATGCAGGTCTGCCCGCCGTTGAGGAACGCATTGCCGACGCCGACCTTGACCGCGGTGGCCAGGTCGGCGCCCTCGAGGATCACGTTGGCCGACTTGCCGCCGAGCTCTAGTGCGACCTTCTTGATCGACTGACCGGCCAGTTCGCCGACACGTGCCCCCACACCGGTGGACCCGGTGAACGAGACGAAATCCACGTCGGAGTGCGACGCCAGACGCTCACCGATGACCCGACCCGGACCGGAAACGACATTGATGGTCCCGGGCGGCAGCCCGGCCTCTTCGCATGCCTCGACGAACGCGAACACGGACAGGGGAGCTTCGTTGCTGGGTTTGAGTACGACGGTGCATCCCGCGGCGATGGCCGGCAACACCTTGGCGACCACTTGATAGAGCGGATAGTTCCACGGCGTGATGGCCCCGACGACGCCGTAGGGCTCTCGCAGGATCAGCGAGTTGCCGATGCGTTCTTCGAATTCGAAGGTATCCAGCACCTTGGCGAAGCCTCTGGCCACCGCTAGCGGCACCTGTGTCTGCACCGTCTGGGCGATGCGAACCGGGGCGCCCATCTCGGCAGTGATGAGATCGGCGATGTCGGGCAGTCGCTTCTCCATCGCGTCGATCACCCGGTGCAGTCGGTCCTTGCGTTCGGCAACGGTGATCAACGGGTCGAATGCTCTGCGAGCTGAGGCGACCGCAGTGTCGACGTCGGCGACATCGCCATTGGGAACGTGGCCGATGACGGCCTCGGTTGCCGGGTCGACGACGTCGATGACACCGCTCCCGGACGGTGTGACCCACTGGCCATCGATGAACAATGTGTCGTGTTCGAAATTGGGCACGGTCATCCTCAACTGTGTCTAGGGCGTGATGCTGGCGCGGACATCGCGCTTGCCGTCGGCCGCGGCGAATGCCTGGTTGATGTCATCGAGCGAGTACGACGCCGCGGCAAGCCGCTCGAATGGCAGCTGGTGCTGATGCCGTTCGAGGAACGTCAACGCGCGCGACAGCACCGCCGGGTCATAGAGGGAGACCCCGACCATGGTCTTGTTGGTGAATACGAAGCGGGACGGGTCGAACGCGAACGTCTGGCCCATGTTGATGTTGCCGATTTCGACGTAGCGGCCGAACTGGCCGAGCATCTGCAGGCCCTCGTCGATGGCTGACGGGTGCCCGACGACCTCGACCACCACGTCGGCGCCGTGGCCGCCTGTCAGCGCGCGCACGGTTTTGGCGCGGTCGCGGGGTGTGGACACCTCGTTGAGGTCGATCACCGAGTCGGCACCGAAAGCGGTGGCCAGCTCCAGACGTTCTGCCACGCCATCGATCGCAATCACGTTGGCCGCCCCGCGCGCCTTGGCGACCGCGACCGCATAGAGGCCCAGCGCGCCTGCGCCCTGGACCACGACGTGCTCACCGAGTTGCAGGTCGACACGTTCAAGGCCATACATGACCTGTGACAGAGCGCAATTGGCGCCGGCAGCGACGTCGTCGCCCACGCTGTCGGGGACGGTGTAGACCACTGCGCCGGCCGGGAGCAGGTAGTAGTCGCCGTAGCCGCCGACGAAGTAGGGCGGCTCGTCGGCTCGGCCCAGCATCGCCATTTTCAGGTTGAGGCAGGCGTTACGGCGCCCCGCCAGACAGTTACGGCACGTGTGGCAGCAGTAGAAGTAGGGGAACACCACTCGCGTGCCTTCGGCCAAGGGTTTGCCGTTGGAGTCGGCGGATACCCCGTCGCCCAGCACCTCGATAGCGCCCACCATCTCGTGACCCAACACGGTCGGTAGCTGTCCACCCAAGCCGCGCGTGGCGAAGGTGCCATGCCAGGCATGTACATCTGAACCGCAGATGTTCGTCCGCAGGACCCGGATCAGGATTTCGCCGGGCCCGACCTCGGGCAACATGACGGTTTCGATCTGGAATGGCTTGCCGGGCTCGTCGAATCGCGCGATCCGTCCCTTGTACATCGTGTATCCCTTCAGTTGCTTGTGAATTCGAGACCGAAACGCTGCCGCAGATCACGTTTGAGCAGTTTGCCGCTGGGGTTCTTCGGCAGTGAGTCGACGAAGAACACCTGTTTGGGAGTCTTGAAGCCGGCGAGATGTTCACGGCAGTGACGCAGGACTTCTTCTTCGGACAGGCTGGCCCCGGTCCGGGTTACCACTGCGGCGACCACGGCCTCCACCCAGACCGGGTGTGCCACTCCGAACACCGCGACTTCTTCAATCCCATTGTGTCGATAGAGAACTTCTTCGACTTCGCGGCTGGCGACGTTCTCACCGCCGGTTTTGATCATGTCCTTCTTGCGATCGACGACATGCAGGAGGCCGTGTTCGTCGTAGAAGCCGAGATCCCCGGAATGGAACCAGCCACCGGTAAAAGCCTCGGCGGTCTTGTCCTCGTCGTCGAGGTATCCCAGCATCAAATGTGGGCTGCGGTGGGCGATTTCGCCGACCGTCCCTGCTCCCACCGGGACGTCGTTCTCATCGAGGATGACCGTTTCGACGTTGACCACCGGCCGGCCCGCAGCCCCCGCATGAGCGTCCTGTTCATCAGGTCCCAGCGCAGAAGCAAGGGGCGCCATCTCGGTCTGGCCGTAGAAGTTCCACAGCCGTAGGTTGGGTAGACGCCTGCGCATCTCGTGCAGGATCTCGGTCGGCATCGGTGAGGCGCCGTAGTACCCCTTGCGTAGGCTGGACAGGTCGACCTCGTCGAACACCGGACAGCGCAGCAGGCTGATCCACACCGTCGGTGGCGCAAAGTAATTGGTGACGCCGTGGCGCTCGATCGTCCGCAGTACCAGCTCCGGATCCGGCCGAGGCAGGATGATGCTGGTGGCACCCAGGTAGATGTCGGTGGCCAGGAAGTTGTCCAACTGCGCGCAGTGATACAGAGGCAGGGAGTGGATCTCGACGTCGTCGCCGGACATCGAGCCGGCCACGATGGTGCTGATGTACTGCCACATCAAGCTACGGCTGCTGTGCATGACGCCCTTGGGACGTGATTCGGTGCCGCTGGTGTACATCAGCCGCATCAGCTGGTCGTCGTCGAGGCGGCAGTCAGGGGTGGCGGTGGTGGTGGTCAGCCAGTCTGCGAAATCGGTCCATCCCGGGGGACCTGACTGCCCTTCCGGGACCAGCGCCGCCTTGGTCCGTACCACCGAATCGATCTGCATCGCCTGCTCGGCTGCGGGGATGAGCTCGGCCTCGACGATGAATCCTGCCGCCCGGCTGTGGCCGAGGATATACGAAACCTCTTCTGGTGTGAGCATGAAATTGACCGGCACAAGGACAACGCCGGCGCGGGCAGTGGCGAAGGTCAGTACGGCGTATTGCCAGCAGTTGCGCGACAGCAGCGCGACCCGGTCACCCGGAAGCAACCCGTTCTCGTGCAACGCGGCGGCCGCTCGGTCCACCAGATGATCGAACTCGGCGAAACTAAGGACGACGTCGCCGTCGACGATGGCAGTCTTGCCCGGTTGCTTGCGTGCCGACCGCCGGGGGATGTCGGCCAGGCTGTGGCTGCGAGCCTGGGCGATGACGGCGGCAAGGTCGTCAGAGTGCATGGAGCGGAGAGTAGGCGTGATACCGGCCGGCGCGGTGGTTCGTCTCCCGCTCAGTAGACAGGGTGGGCGCGGCAGGCAGTTGAATCCTTCGATACTCGAATCCATGACCGCTACCACTGAATCGTCGTCACTCGCGGATCGCGCCTCAGACCCGGATGTCTTGCGCGCCCACCTTCTGAAGGCCGATCCCGGTGTTCTGGTCGCGGTGCTGGCGCAGATGACGGGTGACCCGTCGGTCATCGATCGGTATGCCGCCAAGGTTGACCACGTTCCGGACCCGCCCGAGCGGGCCGGGACGACTGATCCGCGGACGGCAGAGGAGCTGGCCGACGAGATCATCGCCGCGCTCGGCCGTCCCCGGGGGGCCGACGCAGTGGCTGTCGATGACCGTGATTTCTTCGTCAGGTTGCTGCCGGTCGCGCTGGGTGGTGCTGTCGACGACGAGCACGTGGATCTGCTGCTTGAGCAAGGCGGTTTCCGGCCGTCGCACCCGACGCTGCCGCGCACCACGCCGATTCCATCGTCCACCACCGTGGCGATCATCGGCGCCGGTATCGCTGGTATCGCGGTTGCGCTGGCCGCTGCCGAAGAGGGGGTGCAGTTCGAGATCTTCGACCGCAACGATGAGGTGGGTGGCACCTGGTTGACCACAACGTATCCGGGCATCGGGGTGGATACGCCATCGGCGTATTACTCGCTGTCGCGCGAGGTGAACCCGGACTGGTCGAATTACTATCCGCAGGGCGCGGAGTACCAGGCCTACCTTGTCTCGCTGGCCGACAAACACGACCTGCGTCGCCATATCCGCTTCGGCACCGAGGTGGAGGCACTGTGGTGGGACGAGCAGCGTCAGCAGTGGCAGATCCACTCCCGTGTCGCTGACGGAACCCGGAGCATCGACTACGCGACCGTCGTCGTCACCGCGGCCGGCTATCTCAACCGACCGCGACTTCCCGACATCGAGGGACGAGACACCTTCGCCGGCACCAGCATTCACTCCGCCCAGTGGGACCCTGCACTGGAACTGGCAGGCAAGAAGGTGGCCATCGTCGGCGCAGGTTGCACAGCCGTGCAGATCGTCGACGCCTGTGTCGACGAGGTGGAGCACCTGACGGTCTTCCAGCGTCAACCGCACTGGGTCGCCCCGCGTAGGCGCCTTTCCGACGAAGTCCCCGAACATCGTCGTTATCTGGGCAAGACGCTGCCCTACTACGCGATGTGGCACCGACTCAAGTCGTACTGGGGGACCGCGGACAACAACTACCCGGTCATTCTGCGGGACCCTGAGTGGTCTGAGACCCACCTGTCGATCTCGCCGGCCAATGACGTCCTGCTGAAGATGTGTCTCGACTACATCGACCAGACTTTCGGCGCCGGAACCGAACTGGCGCGGAAGGTGACGCCGGATTTCGCTCCGTACGGCAAACGGATCATCCGCGATCCCGGTGGCTACTACGCTGCCTTGACCCGCGACCACGTCGACGTCGAAGCCAGTGAGCCCGCCCAGATCAACGAGAGCGGCATCGTCACCACCGACGGCCGTCAGATCGACCTCGATGTCATCGTCTACGCCACCGGCTATCACCTGGATTTCCTGTCCACCATCGATATTCGGGGCCGCGACGGCAGGACTCTGGTCCAGGAATGGGGCGACAGCCCCCGTGCCTATCGCGGGGGTGCCGTTGCAGGGTTCCCGAATCTGTTCATCACCTCGGCACCGAACTACAGCCCGGGCCATGGTGCAGGTGCCAATTTCTCGATGGAAGTGTTGGCGCACTACATCATGGAATGTCTGCAACTGATGGCCTTGCGCGGGGCGTCGACGATGGAGGTCACCCAACGTGCGTACGACGAGTACGTCGCGGGGATAGACGAGGCGATGCAGCGCACGGTCTGGTGCCATACGCCCAACGCCCACACCTACTACCGCTCAGGGTCGGGTCGCGTTGTGGTGGCCACACCGTTCCGGCTGGTGGACATGTGGCAGCAACACCGGGCGCCGATCGAAGAGGATTTCGTGCTCCGATGAGTCAGATGCTTTCCGGCAGAACTGCGTTGGTGACCGGCAGCAGTCGCGGCATCGGACGCGCCATCGCTCAGCGCTTGGCAGCGGAAGGCGCTACGGTCGCGGTGACCGCACGTGCCTATACCCCCACACCGTCCACGCGGGCAGGGATCACCGAGGCGATCCCGGGCACGATCGAGGAAACCGTGGAGCTCATCGAACGGGCCGGCGGGTCGGCTTTCGGGCTGGCCGCCGACCTGGAGGACAGCGCCGCCCGCGACGGCCTGATCGGAGCGGTGGTTGAGCGCACCGGCCGGATCGACATTCTGGTCAACAACGCGGGCTATGCCGACTATTCGATAGTCGAGGACATGCCGGTGGAGACCTTCGACCGCACCGTCGAGCACTATCTGAAGACACCATTTGCCTTGACGAAAGCCGCGGTGCCACATATGCGCGAACGGGGTGCCGGCTGGATCGTCAACATCGGCTCGGTCACCGGAGTGGCCCCGGTCCGGCCCTACCGGGATTACAACAAGACTGCCGGCGACGTGATCTATGCGTCGTGCAAGGCTGCGCTCCATCGGCTCACCCAAGGCGTTGCCGCTGAATTGCTCGACGCCAATATCGCGGTGAACTGCGTTGGACCGTCCACCGCAATCCGCACTCCCGGGGCGGCATCTCTGATTCCGGACAGCTTTCCGACCGAACCTGTTGAATACCTGGCCGAAACGGTCCTGGCGATGTGTCACCTGCCCGCAGCCGAGCGCACTGGACTGGTGGCGTTCAGCCTGCACTATCCCTGGTCGCAGCATCTGGCTGTGCACTCACTCGACGGCAGCACCGTATTGCCGCGCTTGCAGCCGCCGGCATCGGCCAACCCCAACATCCTGCCCGCGGGGGTGTAGTAGCGGTTTGTTCGGCGCCGATTTTGTCGGTGGTCGGTGCGATTATGGGGGCATGTCCTCGGTGACAGCTTCTTTGGACGGCTCCCCGGTGTTGCCGGGTGACCGTTTGGAGGTGCTGTTCGAGGAGTTGTCGCAGCTCTGTGGGCAGCGCAACGCCATCGACGGGCGCATCGTCGACATCGTGGCCGAGATCGACCGCGACGAACTGTGCGGGATCACCGGCGCTCGCTCGGTACCGGCCATGGTGGCCTGGAAAACTGGTGTCTCACCGGCCAACGCCGAAACTTTGGTGGCTGTGGCGCGGCGCCGCGAGGAATTCCCCCGCTGCACCGATGCTTTGCGCGAGGGCCGGCTGTCCCTGGATCAGGTCGGGGTGCTGGCCAAGCGCGCCGCGCCCGGTTCGGATACGCACTACATCCAGTTGGCCGAGAACGCCACCGTGCAACAGCTCCGTACCGCGGTCAAACTCGAACCGTGCCCCGAACCCGAAGCCAATCCTGAACCGCAGCGGTTCTTCAACAAGGCTGAGGGCGACGGGTACACCACGTGGCGGATCCGGCTGCCTCGGGTGGAAGCAGCGAAATTCGACGCCGCGATGCAATCGCACCGCGATGGGTTGATCGCCGACTGGAGACGTGACCACGGCGAGGATGACCGGGACACCGACGGGGATCGCGGCGAGGGTGTTCAGGCGCGACCGTTCCCTGACAATGTCGACGCCTTCATGAGCCTGATCGAAGCCGGCTGGGACACCGAAGTGGCGCGCCGCCCGCACGGTCAACACACCGCCGTCGCGGTGCATCTGGACATCAAGGACCGCATCGCCGCACTACATCTGGGTCCGGTGCTCACCGACGAGGAACGCCAATACCTCTTGTGTGACGCCACCTGCGAGGTATGGCTGGAACGCAACGGTCAGCCCATTGGCGCGGGACGGGCCACGCGGACCATCAGCCGCCGACTGCGCCGCGCCCTGGAACACCGCGACCATTGTTGTGTGGTCCCCGGCTGTGGGGCAACACGCGGCCTTCATGCCCATCACATCGTGCACTGGGAAGACGGCGGCGCCACCGACCTCGAGAACCTCGTGCTCGTCTGCCCGTATCACCACCGGGCACACCATCGTGGCCTCATTGTCATCGCCGGGCCCGCTGACCATCTCGTCGTCACCGATCAAACCGGAAAACGATTACCCGGCGGGTCACTGGCCCGCCCGCCGACCACACCCTTACCCGACGTCCCGTCTTACCGCGGCCCGATGGGCGAACGCGCCGACTGGTGGTGGTACACACCGTTCGAACCACCCCCACCCGCAGCCGCTTAGGCGGGAGGTCAGGAGAGCACGGGAGCGGGAAGGTCGCAGAAGCTGTGGCATACCCGGTCGCGCACAATGATGTCGGTGGTCTCGGGATCGAACCAACGGTCGACCACCGCCCAGTGGATCGGGTGCATGAGGTATGGCCCCATCAAGCCGTCCACGTCGGTGAATTCCTGTTCGAAGACGTGGGTCCAGTCGCTGGTCCCGATTGCCTGCTCGACCCGGCTGAGCTGCCATGCGGCGATGGTGGGGACGTATCGGGGCATCATCGACAACTCGCTTTCGAATGCTGCGACGGTCTCGGCCTCTACCTCGTCGGGTACACGCAGCAGGAGTGCGCGGTACACGGTGCCACTGCCGCGGCGGAGCGGAGCTCCCTGGTAGGTCACTCCATTCACACGCATGATCGCCGGGTCCGCCAGTGAATCGTCGAAATCGCTCTTCTGCCAGTCACCTTCGTTTGCAAACCGCAGATGGACCAGGATATCGCCACCATTGCGTGAACCCGGCAGGGTCGGCTCTACCAACGCTCTCGACGCTCCGCTGTGTTCGGCTGCATCGCGTAGGACGCCCAGGATGCGGTCGCGGTCGGACTCGTCGACGTCGAGCAAGCGGGTGACCCCGAGTGTGGCAGCACCGGCTGATGCGATCGGCAGGGTGGGTGACACATCGGTGATGGAGTCGGCAGCGGAAGCCACTTCGCGGCTGCGTTCCACCACCAGATCGGTGATGCTGTCCCACCACCGCGCAACGGCAGGGTCGGGCCGGCCCTGCCAGGTCATCTGCCACCAGGCCCGGGGGCTGGGCAGCGTCCAGGTAGCGGTGACCACGTTGGATCGGTCTTCAAACCAGATGGGCGGGCTGACCACGACGTCGCGCAGCGTCATGCCGCGATCACGGGCACCCGGGGCATACCCGGCCAAGTAGGCGTCGATGAACTTCTGGGCGCAGCCCGGCCTTGTGACTACCCGATCGACGACGAAAACCTCAGCCATGAACCGAGATTACGATCGGCCGCCTTGACGGCGGCACAGCGTTCCCGGCCATCGGGAAACCACCGTTGACGGCATGGTGTGTCGGCGCGATGGTGTGGCGATGACCGATCCGTTCGCCCCCACCCAGCTTGGACCAGTAACCCTGCGGAACAGGGTCATCAAGGCCGCCACATCGGAAGGTCGATCTCCCGACGGTCTCGTCACCGATGACCTCATCGACTTCCATCGCAGCTTTGCCGAGGGCGGCGTCGGTATGACCACCGTTGCCTACTGCTGCGTGTCGCCGCAGGGTGCCAGCGCGCCGGGGCAGATCGTCATGGACGGCAAGGCGCTACCGGGACTGCGCCGGCTCACCGACGCGGTGCACGGTGCGGGAGCTGCGATTTCGGCTCAGCTCGGGCACGCCGGCGTGGTGGCGCAGAAAAAGCTGACCGGCGTCACCGCGGTGGCGCCGAGCCGATTCGTCAACCCCACCTCCTTCGCCTATTGCCGCGAGATCACCCGCGCCGAGATCGCGCGCGTGATCGACCAGTTCAGCGCGGCGGCCCAGGTAGCGGTCGATGCCGGATTCGATGCCGTCGAACTGCATTTCGGGCATCTCTATCTGCCCAGTTCGTTCCTGAGTCCACTGATCAATCGACGCAAGGACGAGTACGGCGGTGACATCGACAACCGATCGCGGTTCGTACGGGAGATCGCGGCACGCGTCCGCGAGGTGGTCGGTGATCGGGTCGCGGTGATCGCCAAACTGGACATGGACGACGGGCTTCCGGGCAGCATCTGGATCGACGAGGCGTTGCGGACGGCTCAACTTCTCGATGCCGATGCCACCCTTGACGCGATCGAGCTGACTCAGGGTTCGTCGGTGTACAAGCCCATGTACCTGTTCCGTGGCGACGTCCCGGTCAAGGAGTTCGCGAAGGTGATGCCGGCGCCCTTGCGCCCGGCCATCAGGCTGGTGGGCAAGCAGACGATGGGGGTCTACCCGTATCGAGACCTGTACATGCTCGACGCCGCCCGGCAGTTCGTGCCGTTGATGCGCAACACCAAACTGATTCTGCTGGGTGGCATCAACGATCGCGAACACCTTGAGATAGGCATGCGGGAAGGGTTCGACTTCTTCGCCATGGGGCGGGCGCTGTTGCGGGAACCGGACCGGGTCAACGCGATGATCGCCGAACCCGCGTCACGCGGCCGCTGCAATCACAACAACAAGTGCATGGTGACGGTGTTCGGTCGTACCCACTGCGTACTCGACCCCGAGCAACGGTACGGTGCCGTGCTACCGGCCGAGCAGCTCACCTAACGCGTCGCCGGCCTGTCGCCTCGCCTGGTGCGCGATGTCGAGCATCGGCATCGTCATGAATCCGTGGATGCCACCGTCGAACGCGCACCGCACAGTCGGTACCCCGGCCGCCTCGAGGGCATCGGTGTATGCGATGCCCTCATCCCGCAGTGGATCGTGGCCCGCGAGTACGACAACCGCCGGCGGCAATCCGCCGAGGTCGCCGTGTAGCGGTGAGGCATAGGGGTTTTGGCGGTCCGTGACGGCGGGTACGTACTGGTCCCAGTACCACTGCAGCGCCGGTCGAGGGTTGTAGAAGCCCCGGCCGAAAAGTTGGTAGGACTCGGTGTCGAAGTCCGCGGCAATCACGGGATAGAGGAGCAGCTGAGCGGCCAGGTCCGGCCCGCCGCGGTCACGGGCCATATGCGTGGCGACCGCAGCCAGATTGCCGCCTGCGCTGTCACCGCCCACAGCGACGCGGGACGCATCAGCACCGAGTTCGACGGCATGATCGACGGCCCAGCGGAGGGCCGCGTAGAAGTCTTCGGCCGCGGTGGGCCAGCGATGCTCGGGGGCCAGCCGATACGCGACCGAAACCACCACGGCAGGAATCAGATTCGCCAAGTTGCGACACAAGCCATCGTGGCTGTCGAGATCGCAGAACACGAACCCGCCACCATGGGCATACACCAGCATGGGCAGTGGTTCGGGAGCATCGGGGCGGTAGACCCTGATGTCGATGCGCCCGTTGTCGACTGCCACCTGGTGGTCGTCGACGTGTGCGATGAACTCGGGCTGCGGGTTTGCGACGAACCGGCTGCGGATCGCTTCACGGGCTTGTGCGCCGGTCATCGTGTGTACCGGCGGAAAGCCCGAATCCAGTGTCTCGATCAGACCCGCGATCTGTGGATCTAGGTTCATGCCGGGAGCAGGGTGGCAGAGGTCCGCGGCCCGGCAGAGCTGCCGACGCGCAACGGCCGGAGGGGTTGCAAGGTCGGGGCCACTCGTTGTGGCCCATCTTCGGCGTTGCGCCAGATGCCCATCGCCGTCATGCGAACGGGAGCGGCCAGGCGCTGGTCGAACGTCATCCGGTTCATGGGGCCGCACACCGAAACCGCGGCGACCGCTGCTCCGGCCGGTCCGATCGGTGCAGCCACACAGCCAAACCCGACCAACGATTCTTCCCGCTCGAATGCCACGCCATGGGCACGGACCTTTGCGAGTTCGGCGGCAAGTTGCCGTTCGTTGGAGATCGAGAATCGTGTACTGCCTGAAGTCAAGTCGATGTCCACCGGTGGGTTGTCGGCCAAGATGGCCTTCCCGACCGCCGTACAGTGCGCCGGCTGTCGTCCTCCGATACGAGTCGGAATGGCTGTCACCATTTGGCCACCGATCTTCTCCAGGTACACCACGTCGGCCGCATCCAGCACGGCCAAGTGGACCACGAGCCCGGTGGCCCGGTGCAGGTCGCGCAACAAGGGAATCGCGGCCCGGTGGATGCGGTCCTGATGCAGTGCCAGCGACCCCAGCTCCACCAGCCGCATGCCCAACTCGTAATCGCGACCGTCGCGTCGCAGCCACCGCAACTGGACCAGGCGCTCCAGGATCCGATGGGCCGAGGAGCGGGGCAATCCGGTGCGGCGCACGATCTCGGCCAACGTGAGCCGGCCCGGTCCGTTGAAGACATCGAGGACCAGGGAAACCCGGTCGATGACAGCGTTGGGCGTTTCGCCCGCCTTCTCGACAGCCATTGTCATGAGGGACCTCCCGCTTGGTGTCATATGCCTGGGCCACATATGACTATTAGTCATATGACTGTTTGTAGCATATTGGTGTGGGTGCTGTCACATGATTGATGGAAAGCGATTGCCGTCACGGCAAAGGCCCCGCCGTGAAACGACGGGGCCATTGCTCACATGACGTTGTCGGTAATGCTATGAACAGCGGCTATGCCCTGACAGCGGCCCGCCCGGCCCGCCGGCCGTAGAAGCTCCCGTCACCCAGTGACACGCCACTGGCATAGCCCCACGCCGCCAGGCCGGCGCTGCAGCGCCCTGCCGCGAAGAGCCCCGGGATCGGCTCGCCGCTGACGTGCAGTACCTCGGCATCGAGCGTGGTGTGCAGACCGCCGAGCGTGAAGCCGCCGGTGCTCTCACGCAGGTCGATCGCTCCCACCGGAGATTTGATCGGCCTGAGCCACTGCGCTTTCTTGTGCAGCAGTGGGTCCTCGCCCCGCGACGCACCGTCGTTGTAAGCATCGACCGTTGCTTGCAGTGAGTTCGGCGGCAGCCCGATTTCCGACTCCAGATCGGCGACGGTGTCGGCCACCCACGTCGGCGGCCGCAGCATCAGCTGAGGGGTCAATGAGGCCATCGCCTCCTCCTGGGCATCGCCGTCGATGATCAGGTAAGCCGTGTTGTTCTGGTGATACAGCGTCAACTGGCCGGCCCGGCCGGGATAGGTGTCCTCGGCGACATAACGCTGACCACGTTCGTTCACCAGGATCCCGCGCACCAACTGTTGAGGGTCGATGAAAAGGGCGACCTCGGTGGCATCCATGTGCGCCAGGTCCGCACCGATCGCCTGAGCCATCCGGATGGCGTGCCCGTCGTGCTGCTCGATCGAGGCGGCCGGGCGTCCGGCGATGCGCGGGGCATACCGGGCGGCCATGGCGTCGTTGTAGGCGAAACTGCCGGTGGCCAGGACTACTCCCCGCCGTGCCCGGATGTCCATCGTGGAGCCATACCGGCGGGCCCGGATGCCGACGACCCGACCGTCGGACTCGACGATCAGGGCCTGCACCCGCACGTCGTACCGCGACCGTGCCCCGGCCGCGGTGGCACTGTCGACCAGTCCCTTCATCAGCATGAAACCCGCGCTGGACTCGCCCTGCTTCTTGTTCTGCATCTGGGGGACGTGCCCACGAGGTGCCGGTGTGGCGATGGTGTTGAACGGATAGGAGTTCTCTCCGCCGCTGTACATGAGGCCCTGGTCGCCCATCGGCTCCCAGCCCGGCTCGCCGAAGAACTCGGCTTTGAACGGCACCCCGCAACCGACGAGCCAGTCGAAGTGCGCGACGCTTCCCTCGCAGTAGTCGGCGATGCGCGCGCCATCAGCGCCAGGACCCATGGCCACATTGAGAAAAGCAGCCATGTTGTCGACCGAATCGTCGAAGCCGCAAGCCTTTTGGATTTCAGTGCCGCCGCCGAGGTAGATGAATCCACCTGCCATGGAAGCGGCTCCGCCCCATGACCCGGTGCGTTCCAGCACCAATACGTCGGCCCCGGCACGTGTTGCCTCCACCGCAGCGGCCGCGCCGGCAACGCCGTAACCGGCGATCACCACATCGGCCTCGTCGGCCCACTCGGTGACCGTGCTGGCCGGGATCGGCCGGATGTCTTCGGTGAGTGTCACGGTTGCATGGCCTTCGGTAGATCGGTGACCCACTGGTGGCCCCAATAGCTGTCAGCGGTGATTTCCTCTGCCGTGTAATAGGATTCGTCGACCTTCATGCCATCGGTGCCGAACTCGATATCCCAGTCGCCGGGGGCGCGCACATAGAAGGACACCATCTTGTCGTTGGTGTGGCGGCCCAGGGTGGACGAGAGCTGGAAGCCCTCGGCATTGACCCGGTCGAGGGCCTGGCCCACCGCGTCAAGCGTGTCCACTTCGACCATGAGATGGATGAGGCCGGGATCGCGCAGCGTCTGTGCGGGGCAGATCGCGAGGCTGTGGTGACGCTGGTTGACTCCCATGAACCGCACCCGGACCGGTCCGAACTCCGGTGGCACCGGTACGCGAAACGCGCCGCGGGACTTGAAACCGAGGACCTCTGTGTAGAACTCGAACAAGCCGCTGACGTCGAGTGCGGGTAGCACCACGTGGCCCAGGCCCTGCTCGCCGGTGACGAACTTCGCGCCGAACGGCGTGATCACCGGGGAGTGGTCGAGTACCGGGCCATGGAACACCTCCAGCGCGGTGCCGGCCGGGTCCTCGAAAGCGATGGCTCCCTCGACCCGGCGGGCGTCGGCCTCTTGCAGTGACAGCTGTTTGAACGGCACGCCGGCGGTCTCTAGCGCCGCCTTCACCCGCTCAAGGTCGGCGTGGTCGCGTACCTCCCAGCCGACGGTGACGATCTTGTCGACGTCTCCGGGCACCACGATGATGCGCGCGGCCCGCTCGTCCATCCGCAGATACAGCGCGGATTCGTCCGGTCCGTCACCGGTGGCGAATCCGAGCACGTTGAAGGCGAAGTGCCGCCAGCGCTCGATGTCGGAGGCCGCGACGCTGACGTAGCCGAGGCTCTTGATCAATCCCATGTAGTTGTCTCCTCTCAGATCATCGCCCGCAGCGGACCCTGGGGATCCACGCCCAACGAACTCAGAGCGGAAGCGTGATAGACCGTCCCGGGGACGTGGATGGCGTGCGCCTGGCCGACGTGCACATCGCGCCAATAGCGTTGCAGCGGTTTGTCCATCCGGGCTGCATTGCCGCCGCAGCGTGCGAAGATCTCGTCGACCGCGGAAACCGCTCGCCACACCGCGCGGACCTGGGTGCGCCGGCCTGCGGCACGATCCTCGAAGGAGACGTCCCGGCCCGACTCGACAATCTCGTAGATGCGGTCGACGTTGGCCAGCAATTCCTGGCGGGCGGCGTTGATGTCCGCTGCGGCCTCGCCGATCGCGTACATCACGTAGGGATCGTCTTTGATCGCGACGCCGCTGGAGTTGACCCGCTCGCGTTGGTAGTCGAGTGCAGCGGCCAGTGCGCCCTCGGCGATGCCGATGGTCGCAGAACTGATCCCGAGCGGGAACATCGTCGACCACGGCATCAGATAGAGGGTGTCGGTCATCCCGGCCTCACGCTGAGCGGTACCGTCCATCACCTTCGTCGCGTCCATCGTCCGGTAGGACGGCACGAACGCATCCTTGACGATTACGTCCTTGGAGCCGGTTCCCCGCAGTCCCACTACATTCCACGAGTCCTCAACGATCTCGTAGTCCGAACGCGGCAGGATCATGTGCAGCATCTGCGGCGGCATCAGCGGCTTGCCCTCAGCGTCCCCGAGCATCGCGCCCAGGAAGATCCAGTCACAGTGATCGGTGCCCGAGCTGAACTGCCAGCGGCCGTTGAAGATGTAGCCTCCGTCGACAGGCTTGGCCACCCCTTGGGGCGCGTAGGGAGATGCGACCCAGGTGTCGACGTCGTCAGCCCAGATCTCGGCGGCAACCTTGGGGTCGGCGTAGGCCAGCTGGTACGGGTGCACCCCCACCACGCCGTTGATCCACCCGGCCGATGGGTCCAATGCCGCGGTTGCCATCACGGTCTCGGCGAACTCCCGCGGATGGACCTCCAGGCCGCCGTGAGCCTTCGGCTGCAGGAGGCGGATGTTGCCCGCCGACTTCATCATCTTGACGGTCTCATCGGTGAGCTTGCCGATCTTCTCGGCCTCGGCGCCCTGGTGGCGCAGCTGGTCGGCGATGTCGCGCACCCGGTCGATTACGCGCTCAGTCATTGTTCGGTCCTATCGTCGAGGGCTGTACTGATGGTGTACCGCTTTGATCCCGGTGGCGGGAGCCAATCCCGGTCAGTGGAAACGTGCCGACCACCGGCTCAGAATTCGATGTGGATGTCGTCGGAGGCCGGCCGCGCCTGGCAGCCGAGGATGATGCCGTCCGCGAGGTCCTCGGGATCCAAGATGTCGCTGACGGACATGTCCACATCGCCCCGTATCACCGTGGCCGCGCACGATCCGCACTGTCCCTCTTTGCAGGAATACGGGACATCGACACCGGAGCGAATCAGCACATCGACCAGCGTTGCCTGGCGCGGCCACCTCAGCCGGTGACTGGTGCCGTCCAGGTCGACCTGAAGCGCGGCGGCGTCGTTCTCGTCGGAAGCCGTTGCTCCTGCGCCGGTGTCGTCGCCGAACGGATCGCCGGACAGCGACTGGAACACCTCGAGGTGGATCCGCTCCCTCGGGATACCAGCCTCGGCGAGTGTCTCCTTGATGACCGCCATGAACGGTGCCGGCCCGCAGACGAATGCTTCGAAGCCGGCGGTCCCGAACACGCCCTTGGTGAAGCCGCTCAGCTGGGCCCGGGTCGGCAGGCCCTGGATCGATTCCAGCCAGTGCAGCACGGTCAGCCGGCCCGCGTAGCGAGCGGCGAGTTCGCGGAGTTCGCCGGCGAAGATCACCGAGCGTTCGTCGCGGTTGGCGTAGCACAGGACCACCCGGCCGGTACCTGCCGACAAGACCGATTTGAGGATCGACATCACCGGCGTGATTCCACTGCCGGCAGCCCACAAGAGGAAGTCGGCATCGAGGCTTGCCGGGGTGAACAGTCCAGCTGGGGGCAGCACTTCGATGGTGTCGCCCACTTTGATGTTGTCGCACAACCAATTCGAACCGTACCCGTCGGCGGTGCGTTTGACGGTCACCTTGGGTGCGGGGTCCGTGTGCGGCGAGCTCGCCAGCGAGTAGCACCGGGCCACCGAGCCGGTCAGGTCGCTTGGCACCCGCAGCGTCAGGAATTGTCCGGGCCGATAGGAAAATCGCTCCTGCTGGTCCCCGGGGACGGTGAAGACCAGAGAACGGGCGTCAGGGCTTTCATCGATGACATCGGCCACCGTGACAAGGACGCTCCGTCTGGTGTGGAGGCTCGCGTCGGTCATGGGCCGAGATTCTGGCTGACGAAGCCGATGGGGCAACCCGCCGATTCCAGTGGTTGGGAGGGCAGGGTAAGGCGTCCGGTCACCGGGAATCGCAGCGGCCGGGCCCACGACGCGCGCCTACCGTACGCCGTGTGAGCAGTGGATCGAAGAGCGTCGTGGATGTTGTAGTGGTGGGCGCCGGCTTCGGCGGCCTGTACGCGTTGCACAAGTTCCGGTCGCAAGGCCTGTCGGTGCGCGTCTTCGAGGCAGCGCCAGAAGTGGGTGGCACGTGGTACTTCAACCGCTACCCGGGCGCGCGTTGTGACGTCGAGAGCGTTGACTACTGCTTCTCGTTCTCCGACGAACTCCAGCAAGAGTGGACCTGGACCGAGAAGTACGCCACCCAGGCGGAAATTCTGACGTACATCAACTGGGTCGCCGACAAGCTCGAACTGCGTCGTGACATCACTTTCGAGACAAGGGTGAGTTCGGCAGTGCTCGATGAGCAGACGCTGCGCTGGACCATCACGACTGACACCGGTGAATCCGTGGACGCACGGTTCGTGGTGATGGCCACCGGGCCGCTGTCGGCCGCGATGACACCTGACTTCCCGGGCCTGGACACCTTCGCCGGGGACGTCTACCACACAGCCCATTGGCCCCATGAGAGTGTGGATTTCACCGGCAAGCGCGTCGCCGTCATCGGCACCGGATCATCTGGTATCCAGTCCATCCCGATCATCGCCGAACAAGCCGAACGGCTCTACGTATTTCAGCGCACCCCGAACTACAGTGTGCCGGCCGGTAACCGGCCGCTCACGGCGGATGAGATCGCCGACATCAAGGCCAACTACGCCGAGCGGCGCCGGATGTCGTGGCGCAGCGGCGGCGGATCCCCATATGTCGCACATCCCAAGCTCACCATGGAAGCGACGCCTCAAGAGCGCCACGACGCGTTCGAGAAGCGTTGGGAGTTGGGCGGTGTGCTGTTCTCGAAGACGTTCAGCGATCAGATGGTCTCTCTGGAAGCCAACGAAGAGGCCCGCAAGTTCTACGAGAACAAAATCCGTGCCGTCATCAACGACCCAGCGCTCGCCGAGGCGCTGATCCCCAACGACCATCCGATCGGTACCAAACGGATCTGCACCGACACCAACTACTTTCAGACGTTCAACCGACCCAACGTCGAGCTTGTGAGTGTCCGCAAGACGCCGATCGAATCGATCGACGAGTTGGGTATCAACACGTCGGATGCGCACTATGGCATCGACGCGCTGGTCTTGGCGACCGGGTTCGACGCGATGACCGGTGCATTGGCCAAGATCGAGATCGTCGGCCGGGACGGCAAGAAGCTGGCAGACGACTGGGCTGACGGGCCCCGTACGTACCTGGGTCTGGGCACCGATGGCTTCCCCAACCTGTTCCTGGTATCCGGCCCCGGCGCACCCGCCGTACTGGCCAACATGGTTCTGCATGCCGAAGCGCACGTGAACTGGATCGCCGACGCAATCGCCCATATCGATCAGAACAGCTACGCGGCAATCGAACCGACGGCCGATGCAGTGGACAGCTGGATCGCCGAGTGCGCCCAGCGTGCCGAGGCCACGTTGTTCACCAAGGCCAATTCCTGGTACATGGGTGCCAACGTGCCCGGCAAGCCCCGGATGTTCATGCTGTTCATCGGCGGCTTCGGGACATATCTCGATATCTGCAACGAGGCAGCGGCGGCTGGATACAAGGGGTTCGATCTGCTGAAGGCGCCGTAATGCCGGATCTGACGGGCCAGGTCGTCCTGGTCACCGGTGCTGCTCGGGGCACCGGCCGGGTGCACTGTGAACGTTTCGCCGACGCCGGGGCCGACGTCATCGCGCTCAATCGACACGAGGCCGTCGACGACCTTTGCGAGACGGCTGAAGGGGTACGGCTGCGTGGCCGGCGCTGTGCCATGGGGACAGCAGATATCAGCAGTCTCGCCCAGGTCACATCCGCAGTCGGTTCGGGTGTGACTGCGTTGGGCCGGCTCGACGTCGCCACTTACAAGAGGCTTCGGCCAGATCTGGACAATCCCACCGAAGCTGACGCGATCGAGGTGCTCACCGCCCGAAACCTGCTTCCGGTGCCGTGGGTCGAACCTGTCGATGTGGCCAACGCCGCGGTGTTCCTGGCCTCCGGCCAAGCTCGGTACATCACCGGTACTCAACTCGTGGTCGACGCCGGAACTACACAACGTTAGGAGGAGCAATGCCTGATCTGGCCAAATACGGCCCATGGGCGGTCATCGCAGGGGGGTCGGAGGGGGTGGGCGCCGAGTTTGCCCGCCAGCTCGCGAAGGACGGGTTCAACCTGGTTCTGATCGCCCGCAAACCGGGACCGCTGACGGACACCGCCGACCAGTGCCGTGAGTTCGGTGTCGAGGTGCGCGCGATATCCGTGGACCTGCTTGATCTGCAGTCGGTCTCGCGGATCGCCGAGGATACCGCCGATCTCGAGGTGGGGCTGTTGATCTACAACGCCGGCGCGAGCACGTGCAACGAGCTGTTCCTCGACACCGACCTGAGCGAGTTCCAGAAGGTCACCGATCTCAACGTGACCCGCATGCTTGAGATGGTGCAGCACTACGGAAGGTTGATGGCCGACAGAGGCCGAGGCGGAATCATGATCGTCGGTTCACTCTCGGGTTACATGGGCGCCTGGCGGCACTCCATTTATGCCGGAGCCAAGGCGTTTTCCCGGATGTTCGCCGAAAGCCTGTGGCTGGAGCTGCGTGAGCGCAACGTCGACGTTCTCGAACTGGTGCTGGGTGTGACGCGCACTCCTGCGATGGAGCGCGTCGGATTGAACTTCGATGCCCCCGGGATCCTGGTCAACGAGCCCGCCGAGGTAGCCGCCGAGGGCCTCGAGCATCTGGCGGATGGCCCGGTGTGGGTGGCCGGCGGCAATGCCGACCGCGCCGAAGCCAACAGCGCTCCGGACCGAAGCCGCGTGGTGCTGGAAACTCATCGGGCAATCGCGGCGCTCATCGCGGGGGCGCACTGACCGTGCGGATGGGCCTGTCGACGCCTGTGGTGGTACAGGTTCCCGGTGTTGCGTCGCCTTGGGAGGCCGAAGCCGGGATTGACGATCTAGCCCGAATTGCCGCTGCGGCTGACAACTTCGGGTTTGACTATCTCACCTGCTCGGAACATGTCGCGATCCCTTCGGCCGACGCCGCCACCCGCGGTGCGGTGTACTGGGACCCGCTGGCCACCCTGGGTTTCCTGGCCGCCCATACCAGGCGGATCCGGCTGGCGACATCGGTTCTGGTCCTTGGCTATCACCACCCGCTGGAGATCGCCAAACGCTACGGCACCTTGGACAAGGTGAGTGCCGGCCGTTTGGTGCTCGGCGTCGGAATCGGCTCCCTGGAAGAGGAATTCGGCCTGATCGGAGCACCCTGGAGGCAACGGGCCGCACGGGCTGACGATGCGCTGCGCGCGCTGCGCACATCACTGTCCAGCGCGACTCCGCGATACCGCGGGCCGTTCTACGCCTACGAGGGAATGACGGTGCTTCCCCATGCCCAGCAGGAGCGGGTGCCGATCTGGGTCGGTGGTCGCAGCGCCGGGTCGTTGCGGCGCGCGGTTGAGCTGGCCGACGGGTGGATGCCGTTCGGTCTGGCGTCCGGCGAGGTGCGGACTCTGTTGTCTGGAGTCGACCTGCCGCCCGAGTTCGACGTGTTGCTGTCGACAGCGGTGGATCCCGAAGCCGATCCGGCGGGCACCCGGACTGCCATAGCGGCGCTGCAGGATGCGGGCGCCACCGCGATCACCTGTGCTGTGCGTGCCGACAATGCCCGCCATTACTGCGATCAGCTCGCCAGGCTGCGTGACATTCAGGAGGAACAATGAGCACCGAACAGCAGATTCTCACCCGGCTGCAACGCCTCGAAGATGAACTGGCCATCACGAAACTGCTTGCCTCGTATGGTCCGTCCGTGGATGCCGGTAACGCCGACAATGCCGCGGCGATGTGGGCGATCGACGGTACGTACGACGTCGAAGACTGGCTGATGACCGGGCGTAAAGGTGTGCACGACATGGTCAGCTCGACCAACCACCAAAATCTCGTCGCCTCAGGTTGCTGTCATTTTCTGGGGCCGTCGATGGTCACGGTCGACGGGGACCGAGCTGTCGCGGTGTGCGAATCACTGGTCCTGTTACGCGACGGCGAGGCCGGGTATCGGGTCTGGCGGGCGACCGCCAACCACTTCGCGCTGGAACGTATAGAAGGACAGTGGAGGATCACGACGCGTACCAGCCGGTTGCTCAACGGGAACCCGTACGCGCACACTCTACTCAACCTTGGATTGGCGGGAGCGCCTGTCCCCGAGCAGATCTGAGAAGCCGTCATGTCCACTGCCGAATGCCCGTTGGTGTTCTTCTCATTCGTCGCACTCGATGGCGGTGGAGCCGAGGAACACCGACGTTACAACGAGTGGCATCAACTGGATCACCGGCCGGAGAATCTCGCCCTACCCGGAATCGCCTGGGGTGACCGGTGGAGCCGCCCGGCGGCCTGTCGTGAGGTTTCCACGGCCGAGCCGGGCCAAGCCGACACCGACTATGTCGCGATGTACTGGTTTCGATCGCCGGTCGAACAATCGGTGCGTGAGTGGGAGCACCTCGGTGCGGACTCATTCCAGTGGGGTCGCGGACCGATGATCCCCGGAGTGCGCCGCACAGTGCTCGCATTCTTCCGGCCGGTCAAGGGTTACGCGTCGGCCTCTGCGCTGGTGTCACCCGGTGCCATCCCGTACCGGCCCAATCAGGGGCTGCACCTGACGATGACCCGGTTTGCCGAACCCTTTGGCGCCGATACCCATGAGCATCACCAATGGGAGGATCGCGTGGCGATTCCGGCACTGCTGGAACTCGATGGGGTGGCCGGGGCGTGGACGTTCGCGCTGGATCATCACCAGAACAACGGGCTCGGTCTCCGCTCTGTGGCGGCCGCAGATCCGCCCGGCGGACTGCGGATCCGTCTGCTCTACCTCGACGACGACCCGGTCCGCGTCACCGGGTCCATCGTTGAGTGTTTGGAACAGACTGCGTCCGGGGCGACGGCCGGAGAATGCGTCATCGAAACGCCGCTGAAAACGATCGTTCCCTGGCAGGACTGGTGACCATGGGTGCCCTGGAGTACCTGCGCCGCTGAGGTTTTGTCATCTACCTCCGGCGGCCGCCACAGTGGTCTCGCCGGTCCGATAGATCATGGCCGGCGTCACCGTGCGATGTGCCGCGCGTACCTGTCTGGCGCCGTTGTGGGGCACGCGCGACAGGCTGTGGCAGATGGCCCACGACGCGCTGTGCACGGCGGCGGCGACGGGTTCGACGCGTGTCGTCCTGGCGGGTCCGCACAGCGACAACGCGAACCGGTTGCCGCCCTCGCTCCCCCCGATAGGTGCAGCCACGACGGTGACGCCCAGCTCGCACCCCTCGGCATCGATGGCCACCCCGCCGCGGGCGCGCACGGTGGCCAGGTTCCGATCCAGCTCTGCCCGGTTTCGAATTCCGTATGGCGACGTCATCGCATACCGCAACTCCGGCCAGTCCGACTCGTCGAACTGCGCCAGTAGCGCGCGTCCGGCGGCACTCTGCTCCACGGGCTGCTTTGAGCCGACCTGCCAACGATTGTCTTCGCTTGGCCACCCTCCGAAGCGTTCGATGTGCAGTACGTGCGTATCCGCCAGGACGCTCAGATGTGCCGTCAGGCCGGTACGCCGGTGCAGGTCCGCCATCACCGGCAGTGCCGCTTCGGGGACGCGACGCTGCCGTACCGCCTGCGAGCCGAGTTCGAACATCCTCAGTCCGAGCGCGTATTTGGCCCCTTGACGTTCGACCCAACCCAATTGCACCAGGCCCTGCAGGATGCGATGAGCTGACGAGCGGGGAACGTTTGAATACCGGCTGATCTCCGCCAGCGAGAGCGCTTGTCGCGCATCGAAGACGTCCAGAAGAGAAGCCACTCGATCGAGCATCGCTATTGGAGTTCCGTCGTCATGTGACGTTGGCACAACACCTCCATACCTGTCATACTCTGCATATGTGTCACAAGATGACAGGTGTGAGTCTAGGCACATCGCATCCGCGAAGTAAAGGACGTCACGTGCCTGCCGGCGGTCGGCACGCTCGGCGCGGTGCCACACCTCTGGCCGTTACCCCCTCCTTGCAGCAACAATCATCGAATGCCCAGAGGTAAGGGGCCGACGCTCACGGAGCGTCGCGCTGAGGAATTGCGGCTGGATATCGCCAGAACCGCATGCGACATTTTCATCGCCGACGGTGACACGACTGCGACCGTGGAGCGCATCTGCGCCGAAGTCGGCATCGCGACGCGTACGTTCTACCGCCACTTCCCGGTCAAAGAAGACGTTCTGGGACCGTTGTTCCGGCGGAGCGAGAACAACATGCGAGGTCTGTTGACCAGCGCTGCAGCGGATTCGGACCCCCTGGATGTCCTCGTCGACATGTTCACAGTCGAGGTCCGGCACCGGCAAGCAGCCGGGGCCCAGCATCGGCAGTCCGTCGAGATCGCACGGAAACTGATGTCGCTCGTCGCGGAGACACCGCAGTACCGCTTGCGATGGATGGAATGGAGCGAGAACCTCGCCGACGCGATCACCGAGTACCTGGCCGGCCATTTCAAACTGGGTGACGACGAGTTCACCCGGTCACTGCCGAGCAGGCTCATTGTCCACGTCAGCAGCAACGCCTACATCTGGTGGACCGACGCCAAGGAACCGCACGAACTCGACGAATTGATCGCCGCGCACCGGTCCGGAATCGGCCTGGTGCTGTCCGGCCTCGAGCGGTTGCGCTAGTCGCCAGGACTCAAGAACGTCGTGACCACCGACTCGAAGGCGGTCTTCGCCTCGATCATGGCCCAGTGTCCACAGTTGGGGAACACGTGAAGCTCCGCGTTCGGGATGGTGCGCATCGGAATCAACGCCATGTCAAGCGGACTCACGCGATCATCGCGCCCCCAGGTCAGGAGGGTCGGTGCCGCCACCTTGTGCATCCTGGCCCAGGGCATGGGCAGGTCCGAAGCCGCCATCGCGGCCATCATCGCCGCGAACGCCGCCTTGCCGTACATGCGGCGCGCCGCCGCCAGCGTCTCAGGATCGGTCGCCAGCGTCCAGCGTTCCTCGATGAGCTCCTCGGTGACCAGCGACCTGTCATAGACCATGGAATACAACCAGTCGACGAGTCGCTGACGCGTCGGGTCCTCGGTGAACTCCTGCAGGAGGCGGATTCCTTCACTGGGACCGGGGGAGAAGATGGTGGTGCCGATTCCGCCGATCGTCACCAGGCGGCCGACCCGCTCCGGCGAATTGATCGCGGTATGGATACCGACGCCGCCGCCCATGGAGTTGCCGACGATGTCCACTCGGTCGACTTCGAGGGCATCGAGGAACGGCGTGACCGCGCCCTGCGCGGTGATCATGGGGTGTCCGCCCCAGTCATCTGAGACGCCGAAGCCGGGGAATTCCAGAACCAGGCACCGGAACCGTTCGGCGAACGTCGGCAGCACACCCCGGAAGTTGCGCCAACCCGTGACGCCAGGACCCGAGCCGTGCAGGAACAGCACGGTTGGACCACTACCGACGTCGTAGTAGCGCAAAGTGCCTGCGCCGGTCTGGATCTCACGCAGGGTGTCCACGATGGCGGCGTCATTGGTGACCGGAACGGGATTCGACACAGGTTCTCTTTCGCCTCGGTGACTCGTCGTGCCCACCCTCACAGGCCCGAACCGGAGCCGCAACGGGGTGTTCCGCTGACCGGGTGATCGGCGAGGTTTTGCGCGCGGAGAGGCGAATTCCCGGTGGGTGGGACACCCAGTGGCGCGACCGGTGGCGAACTGTGATTGTTCCCGGTCGAGGCGTGTGGTCCGGGTCATACCAACCCCCGGATGTGATTCAGGCAAAGAACGGAGAACCGGATGCTGCAGCGGCAACTCGCCGGCCCACTCGAGGGGGTGGGTGGGTTGTTCGCCATGTCGGTGGACGCCGCCAGGTTCGTGGTGCGCAGACCCTTTCAATGGCGCGAATTTCTTGACCAGTCCTGGTTCGTGGCAAGGGTTTCGATGGCACCGACGCTGCTGGTGGCGATCCCGTTCACCGTGCTGGTGTCGTTCACCCTGAACATCTTGTTGCGGGAACTGGGCGCGGCGGACCTGTCCGGGGCGGGAGCGGCGTTCGGCGCCGTGACCCAGGTCGGGCCGATGGTCACGGTGCTGATCGTCGCCGGCGCGGGGGCCACCGCGATGTGTGCTGATCTGGGGTCACGCACCGTCCGTGAGGAGATCGACGCCATGGAGGTGCTGGGCATCAACCCGATCCAGCGCCTGGTGACCCCGCGGATGCTGGCCTCGGGTCTGGTCGCGCTGCTGCTGAACAGCGTCGTGGTGATCATCGGAATCCTTGGCGGATATCTGTTTTCGGTGTTCGTGCAAGACGTCAACCCCGGTGCCTTCGCGGCGGGCATCACCCTGCTCACCGGTATTCCGGAGGTCGTCATCTCTTGTGTAAAAGCGGCACTGTTCGGCCTGATCGCCGGCCTGGTCGCCTGCTACCGCGGTCTGACCGTGTCAGGTGGAGGTGCCAAAGCGGTGGGTAACGCCGTCAATGAAACGGTGGTGTATGCCTTCATGGCGTTGTTCGTGGTCAACGTGGTGGTCACCGCCATCGGCATCCAGATGACGACGCGATGACGGCGTCGACCGCGGTACTGCAGTCGGCCTACCCGCGCCTGTCGCGGGCCGTGAGACGGCCCGGGGCCGTGCTGGGCAGCATCGGTGACCATGTCCTGTTCTACGGCCGAGCCCTGGCGGGCATGCCCTTCGCGGCCGCGCACTACCGGAAGGAAGTCGTCCGGCTGATCGCCGAAATAAGCATGGGTGCAGGAACATTGGCGATGATCGGCGGAACCGTCGTCATCGTCGGATTCCTGACCCTGGCCACCGGTGGGGTCCTGGCCATCCAGGGCTACAGCTCGCTGGGCAACATCGGCATCGAAGCGCTCACCGGATTCCTGGCAGCCTTCATCAACGTCCGGATCTCGGCGCCCATCGTCGCCGGTATCGGTCTGGCCGCCACGTTCGGCGCCGGTGTCACCGCGCAGCTGGGCGCGATGCGGATCAACGAAGAGGTCGACGCGCTGGAATCCATGGCCATCCGGCCCGTCGAGTATCTGGTGTCCACCCGCATCGTGGCCGGCATGATCGCGATCACGCCCCTGTACTCCATCGCGGTGATCCTGTCGTTCCTGGCAAGCCAGTTCACCACGGTCGTGCTGCTCGGTCAGTCGGGCGGTCTGTACGGCCACTACTTCAGTACGTTCCTCAACCCGATCGACCTGCTCTGGTCGTTCCTGCAGGCGCTGTTGATGGCGTTGGCAATCCTGCTGGTGCACACCTACTACGGCTTCTTCGCCACCGGCGGCCCGGCCGGTGTGGGTGTGGCTGTCGGCAACGCGGTGCGGACGTCGCTGATCGTCGTCGTCTCGATCACGCTGCTGATCTCGCTCGCCGTCTACGGCTCCAACGGCAACTTCAACCTCTCCGGCTAGAGAAGGCATCTGATGTCGCGTGACGCTAAACGTCAACTGAGCGGACTGGCCACCGTCGTGGTGATCGCCGCCATCGTCACCGGGTCCATCCTGCTGTTCCGCGGTGGGGTGGCGCCTACGGCGGCGGTGACGGTCATCTCCCCTCGGGCCGGTCTGGTGATGAATCCCGACGCCAAGGTCAAACTGCACGGTGCGCAGGTCGGCAAGGTCGTCGCCATCGACGCGCTGCCGGACGGGCAGGCAGCGCTGCGGTTGGCCATGAACCCTGATGACCTGCACCTGATTCCGGCCAACACCGGTGTGGAGATCGCATCGAGCACCGTGTTCGGTGCCAAGTTCGTCCAACTCGTCCCACCGGCGGAGCCGTCGCAGAGGTCGATGTACGCCGGCCAGGTGCTCGACGCCACGCACACGACCGTCGAGATCAACACGGTGTTCGAGCAATTGGTGTCGGTGCTCGCACAGATTCAGCCGGAGAAGCTCAACGAGACACTGGGCGCGATGGCCCAAGCGGTCGACGGACGCGGCGACAAACTGGGACAGACCCTGGTCGACCTCGATTCCATGCTGGCCAAGATCGCGCCCAGCCTCCCCACGATGAGTCACGAAATGGCCGTCGCGCCAGAGGTGTTCAAGGCCTATGCCGACGCCGCGCCGCATCTGATGGACACCGCTCGCGGCGCGACGCAACTCAGCGACACCCTCGTCGAGCACCAGAGCAGCCTGGATGCGTTGCTCGTCAGCGCGATCGGGCTGGCCGATGTCGGCAATGAGGTGGTTGCGACCAACAGCGCCGGGGTGACCGACGCCATGCGCCTGCTGGTGCCGACCACGAACTTGCTCAACCAGTACAACCCGGCGCTGAACTGTGCGCTCAAGGGCATGGAGCCGCTGGCGCTCGGGCCGCCCCAGCCATTGCCCGGCGTCATGCTGCTGGACTCGTTCCTGCTGGGTACCGAACGCTATCGCTTCCCGAGCAACCTGCCGAAGGTGGGCGCCACCGGCGGCCCGCAGTGCCAGGGCCTGCCCGAGGTCGGTTTCGAGAAGCGGCCGCCGTTCATCGTCACCGATATCGATGCCAACCCCGCGCAGTACGGCAACCAGGGAATCCTGCTGAACTCCGACGCACTCAAGCAAGCGCTGTACGGCCCCCTCGACGGCCCGCCGCGCAACACCACCCAGATAGGACAACCGGGATGACGCGCAGCCGCGGAACCGCTGTCAAGTTCGGCGTGTTCGGAGTGACGATGCTGCTCTTGACCGGAGCGCTGTTCGCGATCATGGGCCAGTACCGCACCGGATCGACACACGGCTATTCAGCCCTGTTCGCCGACGCGTCCAGCCTGAAGGCCGGAGATTCGGTGCGTGTCGCCGGCATTCGCATCGGCACCGTCAACGATGTTGCGCTGCAACCTGACAACACCGTGCTGGTGCACTTCGACGCCGACCGTGAAGTTGTCATGACGACCGCCACCAAGGTCGCGGTGCGCTACCTCGACCTCGTCGGCAACCGTTATCTGGAGCTGCTCGACAGCCCCGGCTCGACCAAGATCCTGCCGGCGGGCTCGGAGATCCCGCTGGATCGCACCGAGCCGGCGCTGGATCTCGACCTCCTCCTCGGCGGGCTCAAGCCGGTCATCTCGGGCCTCAACGCGCAAAACGTCAACGCGTTGACGAACTCGCTGATCCAGATCCTGCAGGGGCAGGGCGGCACCGTGGAATCGCTGATGGCACATACCACTTCGTTCACGCAGGCGCTGGCCGACAACGGGCAGACGGTGCAGCAACTGATCGACAACCTGAAAACCACCGTGGCAACCGTGGCCAAGGACGGTGACAAGTTCTCGGCCGCCGTCGAGCACCTCCAACAGCTCGTCACCGGTCTGTCGCAGGAACGCGACCCCATCGCCGAGGCGATCACTGCCCTCGACAACGGCACCGCTTCGCTGACCGACCTGATGACACAGGCCCGGCCGCCGCTGTCGGGCACCGTGGACCAACTCACGCGCCTGGCGCCGCTGCTCTCCAACACCGACGACATGGCCCGACTGGATCTCTCGTTGCAGAACGCGCCGAAGAACTACCGCAAGCTGGTCCGGTTGGGCGCTTACGGCAGCTTCATCAACCAGTACGTGTGCGGCATGAATGTCCGCGTCTCCGACCTGCAGGGGCGCACCGCGTACTTCCCCTGGATCATGCAGAACACCGGACGCTGTGGGGAGCCCTGATGCTGAAATACCGTGGATCGCATCTCATCCGCAGCGGCCTCATCGGCATCGTGCTGATCGCGATGGTCATCGCTGTCGGACTTCAGCCGCAGGCGTTGTGGTCATGGGCCACGTCGGTCAAATACCGGGCGCTGTTCGCCGAGGCCGGTGGGCTCACCACCGGTAACGACGTCAAGATCTCCGGCGTCACCAAGGGGCTGGTCACCGATGTCAGCCTGAGCCACGGCAAGGCGCTGGTGACCTTCACCCTCGACAGCCAAGTTCGCCTCGGGGCCGACACCACCGCGCACATCCGGACCGGCACGATGCTCGGTGCCCGGATGCTCACCCTGGAACCAGCCGGCCCCGGCACCATGCGGGCATCGGACACGATCCCCATCACCAGGACGGCGTCGCCCTACTCGTTGACCAACGCCGTCGGCGACTTCACCAACAACACCGCCGGTACGGACACCGCCGCGCTGACCCAGTCCCTGGATACGTTGTCGGACACGATCGATCGGATGGCGCCACAACTGGGGCCGACGTTCGAGGGCCTGTCCCGGTTGTCGGAGACGCTGAACAGCCGCAACGAGTCGCTGTCCAACTTGCTCAAGAGCGCTGCCGACGTAACCGGCATCCTGTCCAAGCGCAGCGAGCAGGTCAACACGCTGCTGCTCGATGCGAACGCGTTGACCGGAGTGCTGGACCAACGCAGGTATGCGATCGTCAACCTGCTGGCCAATACCTCGGCGCTGTCGCAGCAGCTCTCCGGACTGGTTCACGACAACGAGGAAGAGCTGGCACCCACCCTGAAGCAGCTCAACTCGGTGACCGCGATGCTGGAGAAGAACCGCGACAACATCGCCGGCGCACTGGCAGGCCTGGCCAAATACCAGGTCACCCAGGGTGAATCGGTGAACAACGGCTTTTACTACAACGCCTTTGTCGCCAACCTGAACCCTGCGCAGACGATTCAGCCGTTCCTCGACTACGCATTCGGCTTCCGGCGCGGCACCAACGCCGGCCAACCACCGGACAATGCAGGCCCACGCGCCGAGTTCCCGTGGCCCCACAACGGCATTCCTGGAGGAAGTCGATGATCGCCCGTAATCGGAAGAGGATCAGCCGCACCGTGCTGGTGCTGCTCGCGGTGCTGGCCGTGGCCGGTGCGGCGGTGATCGTGCGGCAGACCATCTTCAAGCCGACCACCATCACCGCGTACTTCACCTCCGCGACCGCGATCTACCCGGGCGACGAGGTTCGTGTCGCCGGAGTCAAGGTAGGTTCCATCAAGAGCATCGAACCGGTCGGTGGGCAGGCGCGGATCACTCTCGCCGTCGATCACGATGTGTTGATCCCGGCCGACGCCAAGGCAATCCTCATGGCGCAGAACCTGGTTGCCGCCCGGTATGTCCAGCTGACCCCGGCCTATGAAGACGTCGGGCCGACGATGGCCGATGGTGCCCAGATCGGAGTCGAGCGCACCGCCGTACCCGTCGAGTGGGACCAGGTGAAAGACCAGCTGATGCGGTTGGCATCCGATCTGGGGCCGATCAACGGTGCGTCGGCCACCTCGCTGAGCCGTTTCGTCGACAGCGCCGCGGCGGCCATGAACGGCAACGGCGAGAAGCTGCACGAGGCGATCAGCCAGTTGTCCGGTGTGGCAAAGATTCTCGGCCAGGGCAGTGGTGACGTCGTCGGCATCATCAAGAACCTGCAGGTTTTCGTGACGGCGCTGCGGGACAGCAACACCCAGATCGTGGAGTTCCAGGGCCAGCTCGCCAGCGTCACCAGTGTCGTCGACGGCAGCCGTTCCGACCTGGACGGCGCCCTGACGAATCTGGCGGACGCAGTCGGCAACGTTCGGCGATTCATCGAGGGCAGCCGCGACCAGACCGCCGAACAGCTGCAGCGGTTGAACAACGTCACCCAGAATCTGGTGGACAACAAGACCAAGCTGGAGAACGTCCTGCACGTCGCGCCCAATGCGATCGCCAACGGCTACAACATCTACAACCCCGACAGCGGCACCGCCGTCGGCGCATTCGCGCTGGCGAACTTCTCCGATCCGCTGTCGGTGGTCTGTTCGGCAATCGGGGCAGTCAAGAACGCCACCGCAGCGGAATCGTCCAAGCTGTGCGCTCAGTACCTCGGACCGGCCCTTTCGCTGCTCAACTTCAACCACATGCCGATGCCGTTCAACGCGTATCTGAAGAAGTCACCCAGCGCGGAGAACCTGGTGTACACCGACCCCAACCTCGCACCCGGCGGGGCCGGTGGGCGTCCGCAGCCGTACGCAGATCTGCCGCCGGCCGTGTCGGCTTACACCGGTGCGGGCGACGTCCCGCCACCGGCCGGATGGGGTGCACCTCCGGGACCGCCCGGTTCATACGCGCCCGACGGACTCCCCGCGAACACGTCGCCCGCGGCGTATCCCGGTTCACCGATCGTCTCGGACCCACCGGTACAAGCGCCGAAGACGTTGCAAGACATGCTGCTTCCCGCTGAAGCTGCGCCGATCCCGGCCCCGCCGGCCCCAGGAGGCAACCCATGATCACTCGTCGGTCGCTGACGCGCCTGACCGCGGTGGCCGCCTGCTCGGCGGTGTCGCTTACCGGCTGCGCGTTCCACGGACTGAATTCACTGCCCCTGCCCGGCACCGTCGGCCGTGGGGAGGACGCGACGATCTATCACGTCGAACTAGCCAATATCGGTACCCTGGAAGCCAATTCGCCGGTGATGATCAGCGACGTCATCGTGGGCAGTGTCTCTCGCATGGTGGTCAAGGGCTGGCACGCGGACGTGGAGGTCTCGGTCAAGCCCGACGTCGTCGTCCCGGCCAACGCGGTCGCCACCGTCGGACAGACCAGCCTGCTGGGCTCCATGCACATCGCGCTGAATCCGCCGTTGGGACAGGAGCCATCCGGGCGCCTGTCCCCGGGAGCCACGCTTGAGCTCAACCAGACTTCGACGTATCCGTCGACCGAACAGACCCTGTCGTCGCTGTCGGTGCTCGTCAACGGCGGGGGTCTGGGCAAGATCGGTGATCTGGTCACCGAATTCAACGCAGCGCTGGGCGGCCGGGAAGACAAGATCCGCGATCTACTCACGCGGCTCAACGACATCGTCGGCATGTTCGCCACCCAGCGCGACGACATCAACGCCTCCATTTCTGAGCTGAACCGGTTGGCCGGCACGCTGTCCGGACAGCAGGAAGTGATCACGACGGCATTGCAGCGGATACCTCCGGCGCTCGACATCCTGGTGAAGGAGCGGCCACGCATCACAACGGCGTTGGAGAAGTTCGGTCAGTTCAGCGATACCGCAAACAATCTCGTCAACGCCACGCGGGATGACCTGCTGACCAACCTGCGTAACCTGGAGCCGACCGTGAAGGCGCTGGCCGATGTCGGGCCGAACCTCGGCACCGTGCTGGCATACGCGCCGACCTATCCCTACCCGCAGAACTTCATCGACCGGGCGATCCGCGGGGACTACCTCAACCAGTTCATCACCTTCGATTTCACCATTCCGCGGTTGAAGAGGGGATTGTTCCTGGGCACCCGGTGGGGCCAGGAGGGACTGCCGCTGACCCCGGCACCGGGTGACCCGTGGTACGCCAACTACACCAAGGACCCGCTGGGCATGCCGCTGTCACCGCCGCCGCCGGCCGAGGTGGCCACGATGCCGCCGCTGATCGACCCGGCCCCGGGCGATAGTCAGGCCGCTGAAGCAGCACCGGTTGCCCAGTCCGCTGAGACGGCCCCGGCGCCGGATTCCCCTGTCGCAGTTGCACCCTCTGACCCTGTTGTACCGAACGGAGGTGGCAACTGATGCTCACCCGGTTTGTCCGGATCCAGCTGGCCATCTTCGCGGTGGCCTCGGTGATCGGTATGGCCCTGATGGGCATCGTCTACCTGCAGGCGCCCACCCTGTTGGGGATCGGGCGAATGACGGTGACCCTCCAACTGCAGGGAACCGGTGGGCTCTACCAGTTCTCCAACGTGACCTATCGCGGCGTGCAGATCGGGAAGGTCACCGAGGTGCGGCCCACCCGTGAGGGTGCGGAAGCCACACTGTCACTGAACACTTCACCCAAGATTCCCGCGGACCTGCACGCCGCTGTGCTCAGCGTGTCAGCCGTCGGTGAGCAGTACGTAGACCTGCAACCGCGCAACGACTCGGGCCCCTATCTGCAGGACGGGTCGGTGATCCCGGCATCGGCCACGTCGATACCTCAAGCGGTGGGGCCGATGCTCGATCAGGTCTCCTCTTTGATCAACAGCATTCCCAAGGACAAGATCAGCCCCCTGCTCGACGAAACCTTCAAGGGTTTCAACGGCTCTGGAAACGACATGGGCGAGCTACTGGACTCTTCGTCGCGACTGATCGCCGAGGCGAACGCCGCATCCGATCAGTCCCTTGCGCTGATCGATGACAGCGCACCGCTTCTCGACGGACAGGCTGAATCGGTCGATGCGATCCGTACCTGGGCTCGCAGCATGGCCGGAATCACCAAGCAGGTCGCCGACGACGACCAGCACGTCCGCACCCTCCTCAAGGAGGGGCCGGGGACGGCCGACGAGGCCTCCCGTTTGTTCAATCAGGTCAAGCCCACCCTGCCGATGTTGCTCGCCAACTTGACCAGCCTGGGCCAGGTCGGTGTGACCTACCATCCCTCATTGGAACAGCTCCTGGTACTTCTGCCACCGTCCATCGCGTCAACGCAGTCCTACGGTGCGCCGAAGAACAATCCGGTCGGTATGTCGTTGGGCGACTTCACGCTTACGATGGGCGATCCGCCTGCATGCACCGTCGGATTCCTACCACCGTCGGCATGGCGGTCTCCGGAGGACACCTCCGACATCGACACCCCTGACGGTCTGTATTGCAAACTGCCGCAGGATTCGCCGATCGGTGTGCGGGGCGCGCGCAACTACCCGTGCATGGGCCAGCCGGGCAAGCGGGCACCCACCGTCGAGATCTGCAACAGCGACCGGCCTTACGAGCCCCTGGCGATGCGCCAGCACGCTCTTGGCCCATACCCGATCGATCCCAATTTGCTCGCTCAGGGGATCGCGCCGGATTCCCGCGTCGACCGGGACACCTATATCCACGGTCCCATCGAGGGCACCCCGATGCCACCGGCGGCCGTGCCGCCTCCGGCGCCGCCGGCTGAGGCACCTGCTGAGCCGACGGCCGAGGTGCCGCCGAGTCCGGACGTACCGGTGGTCGCACCAAGTGCGTTTGCCCCCGCGGGATCTGGCGGGCCGTCGGTGGCGATCGCCACCTACGACCCGCGTACCGGGCGGTACGCCACCCCGGACGGAAAGGTGTACCGGCAAACCGATCTCGTGCCGCACACCGGTGAACAGACCTGGGAAGACCTGTTCACCACCTGATCCAAAAGACCCCCGCAACGGAACTTGGCATCCGTTGCGGGGGTCTTGGTCGGTCAGGCTGTTTTCACGAGTTTGAACGGCATGGTGATGAATACGACCTTGCTGGTGCCGCACGATCCGCTGACGCCGGTGGTCGAATCCTCGCCCACCAATGTCGTCGATGCCGGATCGACTGCTGTGGCGTTCTCGTTCGAGGGGAAGAAGCGGTATACCTGCAGGCCTGGGCCCGCAGTGCCGTCACCGCACGGCTGCCAGTTGTCCACCGTCTTCTTGACGTACCAGACGCCGCTCTTCTTGTAGATCGGTGCGCTCCATCCCCAGTCCGTGTCGACGGTGCCGGTGCACTCGCTCGGGTAGCTGCACGTCGTCGAGATCGTCCACGTGCCACGGATACTGGCCTCGTCGTGGAAGATGTCGTTGGTCTTGGCCCACTCGCCGTTCGAGGTGGCGGTGTAGGTGCCGTTGAGTCCCCAACTCGGGGATGCCTCGGCGACCGGACTGCACAAGCCTGCCACGGCAACAGCGGAGAGCGCCGCTGCCCCAATGAATGCCGTCGACACCCGCATGACCAAACTCCTCTGTCCACCGGCCACCGGCGGTCGCCGCGGCTGTGCTAACTGTGCTACTTCCGTAGTTTTTTGACGAACAATGTCCCACCTAGTGGGCCATACGCCGGCAGCCGGATTCAGCCGTGCCACAGTGTCGTACGTGCGGATACCGGTGGCAGTAACGGCAGGGTTGCTCGTCGCGGCGGCGTTGACCGCCCCCGCCCCTGCGAGTGCGGAACCTCTGGGATGTAGTGAACCCTCGTGCGTACCCGGGATCACCGGCGGCGTCGTGCTCGGCGCGCCGTGTTCGGATACGGCGTACTACGTCTTCGGCACCACATCCTGGGGCCGGCTGGTCTTCTGCGGGTCACCGCGCCGGTACGAGCCGCGCTACTTCCGCTCACCGCCATTGAAGGGGATTCGTGAGGAGAACTCGCCATGCCAAGGCTTCGAGAATTCGGTCGCCCAGGCGCCCGACGGGCTGTTCCTGAGCTGCGTGCCAAGTGACGGATCGGTGAGGTGGCTCCGTGGCGACCTCTGAGCGCGCGGGTGCGGTGAGCACACTGGTTGCCGTCGCACTCGGCGTGGGCCCTTCCCTGGCGGCACCGGCACACGCCGACGAAGCTCCGACGATGCACCGTGTGACCTACACGGTCACCGCCGAGCAGCCGACGGCCGTCGGCATCTATTACCGCGAGGTCGACCCGCCGACATGGGCGGACTACAGCCACAACACCTACGTGTTCAGTCCCAAGGACGATCTCACGCTGGAACCGGGCAAGCCCTGGGTTCGCGAGACCATGCTCGCCGATCCCATGAAATGGGCCATGGTGACCGTCTCCACGGCCGGCCTGGCCCCGCAGGATCCCCATACCCTGCGATGCGAACTGGCCATCGACGGCATCGTCGTCCATCGCGCTGCCGGGCCCAAAGGGGCGTTGTGCTCGCTGCGGAACTGGTAATCGGCTGCGGGCAGGGATTAGTCCGCTGGGTGGGACAGCAACGCTGAGGCGGACCGCTGCAGCACTACCGTGTGGCAGCAGTCACATCGGCCATGGGGCGACAGCAGCAACTGGTGCCATCCGCGACTGGCCGAGACCAACCGGAGGTGCACTATGCGGTTACTCAGCCGCTCCGAAGAGGAAACTGAGACAGCCGTTTCCGACGAGGCCGACGACCTGGAGGAGATGTCGGATCGGGCGGACGCCGACCAGACCCATACCGACAAGGCCGATACCGATGAGGCCCCGCGTGAGAAGCGCAGGTGGCGCCCGAAGCTCGCGACGTTGCTCGCCGGCGTGGCCATCCTGGTGAGTGGCGCCTTGTTGGCGGCCAGTGGATACATGATCTGGCTACACCAGCAAGCCGAGCGTGAGCAGCAGCGCCGAGCCGAGTTCGCCGCCGCCGCGTCGCAGGCCGCCGTCACCCTGATGTCGATCGACAGCGCCACCGCACAGGACAACGTCCGGCAGATCATCGACAACTCGGCCGGCTCGTTCAAGGACGACATTCAGTCCTCGGCCGAAGACCTGGTGAAGGCGGCACAGGACTCGAAAGCGACGACGAAGGCGACGGCGCGCGCCTCCGCGGTGCAGTCGATGGACGGGGACTCCGCGGTTGTCCTCGTCAGCACGGCGACCACGGTCAGCAACTCGGCCGGTGCGAATCAGCAACCGCGGAACTGGCGCCTGAGCCTCACCATGGTCAAAGACGGCGGGCAGATCAAGATGTCGAAGGTGGAGTTCGTCCCGTGAGCACAACTACAGCAGAAGTCGATGCCGCGATCACCTCGGAAGGTGAGTCGGTTCCCGACGAGCCGAACACGAACGAAGCCAACGACTCCGAGCGCCAGGGACAGCGGACCCATCGCATTGCGCGGCGGTGGCGACCGATCGCGGTCGTGTGCCTGGTGCTGGCCTCGGCGAGCGCCGCGGCAGCGCTGTATTTCGGTGTGTACCGCGCGGATCAGGGAAATGCCGTGGCGTCCACGGCGGTAGTCGATGCCGCGACCGAAGGCTCATTGGCGTTGTTGTCCTACGCGCCGAACAGTTTGGATCAGGACATCGCCGGCGCACGGTCCCACCTCACCGGTGACTTCCTGGACTACTACAGCGAGTTCGCCAATAAGTTCGTGGTGCCGGCAGCCAAGCAGAAGGACATCCACGCCACCGCGTCGGTCGTTCGCGCAGCCCCGGTGGAGGTGCAGTCCGACACCGCGAAGGTGTTGGTCTTCCTGAATCAGGCGACAACCAGCCGCGACAACCCCGAACCGGCACAGGCCGCCAGCGCCGTCAAAGTCGGGCTCACGAAAATCGATGGGAAATGGCTGATCTCATCGTTCGACCCGATCTAGCTGTACCGGCGACTCAGGGCGTATCGCGGTTCGGCAGCAGCGTCTCGTGTGCCGATGACGTCGCTGCCCGGAACAACACCGCAATCAGGGCCAGCGCTCCGATCGCGGCGATCGGGATGGTCCACAGCCGGCGCATCGTCAGGGCCGACCCGCACTTGTCGACGTACTCCTGCCCGGCGGCCTCGGCCTGCACGAGGTGGGCCGAGTATCCGGAGCCGCAGGGGATCTGCATGCCGAACCGGTCGAAGTCGTCAAGGTAGACCGGCAGGCTCAGCAGGTACAGCCCGATGCCCAGGATCACTGCCCCGGCGAGGCCGATGTAGACGGCGCGAAAACTCACCAATTCCCCTTCACGTCATGCATACGTCGGTGAACAACAACACCGGCCACGAGACGATGGCCCCCAGAAAGGACACCACCGCGTCGAGGCCACCCATCGCTTGCAGGTGGTCGGTGTGCGTACCGGACCAGAACGTACCGATCACCAGATACGGCACACCCAGCACCACAGCGACGACGATCAGTTCGCCCACTGCGACGCGGTAGGTCAGCAACCTCCGCAACCTGGCAAGCACGGGACCCCCATCCGGCATTATTGCCGTCTATGTTAACGCCCATTCTCTGTCGAACTACCATTTTGACCCGGCTGTTCGGTCGGTTAGTGTGACGGAATGGCGCGCATCTCGCCCCGGTCGATCGACAGTGGTGCCAGTGGTGTGCGACGCCGTCCCAAGGATCGAAAGGCCCAGATAGCGCGGGCCTCTGCGGAGTCATTCAGCGCTCTCGGCTATCACGGTGTGAGCATGGAGGCCATCGCTTCGCGCGTCGGAATCTCCGCGGCCGCGTTGTACCGGCACTATTCGAGTAAGTACGAATTGTTCCGCGATGCCGTACTCAATCTCAGCCAGCAACTCGTCGATGGAACGGCGTTTGCTGACGAGGCCGATGGGGACCCGCGTGAGCAGTTGCGCCGGCTCGTCGCGGCACTCAGCGACACCGCTTTGGTTAATCGTGAATCCGGTGGCCTGTACCGCTGGGAAGCCCGTTATCTGCGCGGCGACGACCAGAGCACCCTCGATGCGCAGGTGCGCACCGTGCATCGGCGGATTCACCGGCCGCTGATGGAGTTGCGGCCCGAACTCAGCTCGCGCGCCCGCTGGACCCTGTCGACCGCGGTGCTCGGCGTGGTCGGCAGCGTCGTCGACCATCGGTCCAAATTGCCCGCCGGTCAGATTCGCGCCTTGCTCGCCGACATCTGCGACACCGTGCTGGCCGCCGACCTTCCCGAGTTCCCCAATGCGACGGATCCCCCGGCGGCGCCGCCGCCCGTCGCGAGCGCCACGAAATACGAAGCGCTGCTGACCGAATCGATGCGGCTGTTCAATCAGAACGGCTATCGCGACACCACGATGGAGGACATCGCTGCCGCAGTCGGCATGCCCGCATCGGGGATCTACCGGTATTTCTCCGGCAAGTCCGACATCCTGGCGGCCGGGTTCCGGCGCGCCGCCGACCGACTGTCGGCGGACATGTCGGAGATCCTCGGCGCGGTCGAGGATCCGGAACAGGCGCTGGGTGCCCTCATCGACGACTACGTGGCCCGGTCGTTCGACCGCCCCGAACTCGACTACGTCTACTACACCGAACGCCTGAACATGACGCCCGCCGACCAGAAGATCCTGCGCGACCTGCAACGGGCGGCCGTGGAATCGTGGGTCGAGGTCGTGATGCCGTTGCATCCGAGGTGGAGTGCGAGCCAGGCACGGTTTGCGGTCCATGCGGCGATGGCCCTGGTGATCGACTTGGGCCGGCTCATGAATTATCAGAATTCAGAGCAGGCCCGCGCCGTCGTCGCCGTGCTGATCGATCTGACTCTGCTGGGTCGTTACCGGTTGCGGACGGCGTTGCCGGCCAGGTAGGCCACATAGCCGAGGGTGCCTATGGTGGCCAGCTTGCGGGTCTTGGGCAGCAGGAGGCCCAGGCCGATCGCGGTCTCGATACCACCGTTGGTGTAGATGTGCGTCCTCGTGTCGTTCGGGAACGCCGGCTTGGTGATCGACTCGAACAGCTGCGGCTTCACAAAATGTGAGATGCCGGCGCCGACCACGCTGAGGCCGACGAGCTTGGCCAGCTTGGAGTTCTTGCCCTCTGCCATGTGTGATCCTCTCTGATCAGGCAAATGTGTAGTCGCTCAACGGGAATCGTGAAGCTTCCGCGACGGCCCGGCGGGTCGTCATCGGACGGAGCAGCGTTGCCTCGCCGCTCGGATTGAAATAGTACGACCGTGCCGATGCACAGTTTCCGAGGGTGAACAGGGAGTCGCCCAGCAACTCCGTCATCAGGTCCAGATACCGGCTGTTGGCCTCTTCGGTGACCTCGAACGTCGTGGCCTTCCGGCGATTGAGTTCGGCGAACAGCCGGTCCATCAAGCGCATCTGATACTCCATCGTGTTGAAGAAGTTCAGACCCAGGAACGCGTACGGACTGGCCAGGCTCAGATAGTTCGGAAAGTACGGCATCGAGATGCCCTGGTAGGCCTGGAAGCGGGTTTCCCGCCACCATTTGCCGAGGTTGCGGCCGTCGCGCCCGATCACCTCGAAGGCCGGGAAGTTCGCCTCCCACAGGTCGAATCCGGTCGCCAGGACCAGCGTGTCGATCTTCGTCACGGTCCCGTCGGCGTTGACGATGCCGTCGGGTTCGATGCGCTCGATGCCGTCGGCCTGCAGGTGCACGTGGGGCTTGGTGAACGTGCGGTAGTAGCCGTTGGAGAACGTCGGACGCTTGCAGCCGAAGTCGTAATCCGGCGTCAGCTTGCGGCGCAGCTCCGGGTCACGGATCGAGGCGAACCGGTGCAGCTTGGCCAGGTCGGCCGCGGCGATGTTGAACCGGCGGAAGTACCGGTGCTTGAGAACCGCGGTGTCGACCATGAACGCGTAGATGCCATCGGTGACGGCGCGGATCGCCCGCTGGGTGGCCGGCACGCGGGCGAACAACCGGCGTATCGGCGCCGGAAACTTCAGGTCGATCTTCGGCACGACCCAGATCGGCGTGCGCTGGTAGACGGTCAGGTCGGCGGCGTCGCGAGCCAGCTCGGGGATGAGCTGTACGGCCGTGGCACCGGTGCCGATCACCGCGATCCGGCGGCCGTCGGGCCGATAGCTGTCATCCCAGTCGGTGGTGTGGATGACCTTGCCGGAGAAGTCGCCGATGCCGGGGATGTCGGGGGTGTGCGGCTGGGAGAGAAAGCCGGTGGCCGTGATCAGGAACCGCGCGCTGAGCGTTTCTCCGTCGGCCAAGGTGACGCGCCACAGTGAGGCGTCCTCGTCCCAGCGGGCGCCTTCGACGCCTGCGTTGAACCGGATGTGGCGCCGCACGTCGTACTTGTCGGCGATCTCGTCGGCGTACCTTTTGATCTCGGTGCCGGTGGAGAACAGCCGTGACCAGTTCGGATTCGGCTCGAAGAAATACGAGTATGTCGTGGTCGGCACGTCGACGGCCAGGCCGGGGTAGTGGTTGACGTACCAGGTGCCGCCCAGGTCATCTTCGCGATCGAGGATCACGAAGTTCTCGATGCCCAGCCGCTTGAGCTGGATGGCGGCGCCGATGCCGGCGAAGCCGGCACCGACGATGACCGCGTGGAATTCCCCCGGGCTCATGCTGCAGACAGTACCGCAGGTACCGGGTACTTTGTCGAGAGGCCGATCAACTCCAGCGTCGCGGATCGCACTCGAGGGCCGAGCGGTCCCAGCCGGCCAGGTCGGCAGCGGCGGCATAGCTGGACTGCAGGAATTCCATCAGCGCACCGTCGGGATCGGGTGCCGTGCGCACCGCCTCGTAGGGCAGCAGGAACTGCTTGAAGTCCTGGCTGTAGTAGGCCGCATCCGGGCCGACGGAGTAGTCGGCAAAGCCCTCCGGTTCGGGATAGGCGTAGGCATAGAACGCGCCCTCGTCACCGCCGCCCGGCCAGAAGCCGCAACTGCTCAACTCGTGCGAATAACCTTCCACCATTACGCCATTGGGGCAGTTGGGTGCACCGCCCGGGTGCTCGGGTGCGGGACGGCCGGAGAACCTTGTGCAGGCCATGTCGAAGGAGCCCCAGAAGAAGTGCACCGGGCTCACCTTGCCGATGAAGTAGGCCCGGAAATCGCCGATCACCCGGTGCGCCTGAATCAGTTGACGCCAGAACAGATTGGCGGCCCGCGGGTCGTAGGACGCGTGCTGGTGATCTTCGGCGAACGGTATGGCGGGCTCGACCTCGTTGGGGCTCGCATGGATTCGTGCTTCGATGCCCAGTTGGTCCAGTGCGGAGAGGGTTTCGGCATAGAACTCCGCGACGGATTTCGGGGTAAGCGCGACTGTGGACAAGCCGCCGTCGCTGGTGCGGATCGCCAGCACGTGGTCGATGAAATCGAACTCCATGTCGAACAACCGGTCTCGATACGGAATCGATGACGTGGTCAAGCCGCGCGGGCTCACATACAGGGTCACCTGCCACCAGTGATTGAGCAGTGGCGAGTACGCCAGTCGGATCTTGCCGACGATCTGTGTCCACATGTGAAGCGTGTCGCGGGTGGGTTCCCAGTCCGACACCCGCAGTGCTGGCCACCCGTTGTCGATGGGAGTGCTCATGGGACAGGTACCACCTTCCGCCGCCGAGGATTCCTCGATGTCCAACCTAGCTGCGGAATGGTGGCACCATGCCGGGTTCAGAACCGTCAGAACAGCTTGGCGATCACCTCGCCGGCCTGGGCGTCCTCGACACAGGGGGTGATGTCCATCGTGAGGAACTCGCCCCACTCGGCGGCCACCTGGAAGATGGCTGTCGCGTCGTCGGACTCGGCCACGGCGAAGCCCTGGCCGTTCATTCCCCACCAGCGCCCCAGCATGGTGACGCCCGCCGGCGGCTGCCCGCCGGTCTCCTTGAACTTCTCGATTCCGTCCCGGTACTTGCCCGGAACCTGGCTCCAGTGCACGAGGAACTTCATGGCTTTCTCCTCCTGGTGATGCGGGCCGGGATCGGCTCGGCGGCGATGACGGTGAAGGGGGTCTCCACCGGGAAGTCGTCGCGCAGCGAGGTCACCGAAACCTCGCGCACTATGGTCGCCAAGGCCAGGGTGGCCTCCAGCATGGCGAAGTGGTCGCCGACGCACGATCGCGGGCCACCGCCGAAAGGCAGGTACTGCCAACGGTTTCGGCCCGCCGAACGCTCGGGGGTGAATCGGTCCGGGTCGAAGGTCAGCGGATCGTCCCACAGCGCCGGGTCGCGGTGCATGACATAGAAGTTGACCATCGCCATCGTGCCGGCCTCGGCGCGGTAGCCGTCGACGACCATCTCTTCGTTGAGCATCCGCGGTGTGCCGGCACCGGGCGGGCACAGCCGCAACGCCTCGTGCAACACCCGAACGGTGTGCTCGAGGTGCGGCACGTCTTCGGGCGTCAGCGTGCGGTCGCCCAGCGCCGCGACTTCCTCGTACACGCGGGACTGCAGATCGGGATCGCGGCCCAGTGCCCACAGCGAATAACACAGCGTGGTGGAGGTGGTGTCATGCCCGGCGAGCATGAAAAGCACCAATTCATCACAGATTTCGTCGTCGGTGAGCTGCCGGCGGGTATCGGGATCACGGGCCTCGATCAGCGCGCGCACCAGCGGTGCGTCCCGATCGGGATCGGCGCGCACCGCGGCGAGGATCTCGGCGGCGAGCCGGTGCAAGCAGGCGTTGGCCGCCTTGGCCCGGCGCTGTCCGCCGGTCGGCACCCACTGCGGAAAGTTGACCGGGCGGACCGACCGATCGGAAATCCAGGACAACGCGGTACGCAGCGACGGGCCCACGTCGTCGGCGCGGTCATCGAGATCCAGTCCGAACACCGAGCGGCCCAGTGCCCGCAGCGTGAGTGACCGGCACGCGACATCCAGGTCGACCGTCGCACAGTCATCCCAGCCGTCAGCGATCGAATGTGCCGCGGCGGCCATGTGTCCCGCGTACCGCGGGACGTTCTGCTTGGTGAACATCGGCTGCAGCGTTCGCCGTCGCGGCAGCCAGCGCTCATGCGGCAGGTTCAGCAGGTTGCCGCCCATCAGCCGGCGCAGCTGCACCATGTTGACGGCACCGCCGCGATCGGCGACCGCATCGCGGCGGCCCAGGACATCGCGGGCCCCCTGCGGGGAGGTGACCAACAGCACCGGCGGTATCAGCCACCGCGGGCCCAGCACCATCCGGCTGACGGGGCCTCCGGCGTCGCGCAGCCGCTGGTGCCCCTCGATGAAGGACCGCATCGCCTTGATCTTCTGCCGATAGGACAGGGGATTGCGCGGTGCGAGCGGCAGGGTGGCTGCAGCCGGCTGCGTATCGATCTCGACCATGTGTCGAGTGTCTGACCACGCGGTGCGGGCGGCCTAGAGTAGCGCGTTACTCTAATTTGCCGCTGCGGGGATTTTTGCTGGTAGCGATGCATGTCACGGTGCGGTCGCCCCGTTGCCAGGAGTCCTCGGTCGGGTAGAGGACGAACAATTGGATCCCGGATTCCTCGCTGGCGCCGGGGGCGTACCTGGCCAATGCCGGTCCGCACTTGTCGGTGTACTTGACCACCTCGGCATCGCCGGGGAAATCGCCGTCGGGCAGCGACAGCACCGCGAACACCTCACCCTTGTGCGGCTGGTCGCAGCTGACCGTCTTGACGTACAGCACACGGCTGCTGTCGGGGATCTCGGTCAGGCAATCACCCGAGCGGACCTGGCTGGCCTCGGTGGCACCGCGGTCGCGGGCGAGGTAGAACACCGCACCGGCGGCAACCACGATCGCGACCAGTACCACGACACCCAGCAGCACCCACTTGAGTGCCGGCGACTTCTTCGGTGGCGCCGAGAACTGGTCGGGACCGGTGGAATACGGCTGCGGGGGCGGTGGCGGGTAATTGTGGCCCTGCGGACCGCGGGGACCGGGCGGGTAGGTCATGGTTCGACGATATCGACTGCCCGCAGCGCCGCGTCCACCGCGAGGGCGGCCACGTCCGCCCGCTTGGATCCGAGGTCGTGGCGGGCACCGTCGACGACGACGAGCTCGGTCGGACCGCTCACTAATGCCACGGCCGCGGTGAGCTCGTCGATCGTGCCGAACGGATCGGCGGTGCCGTGGGTGAACACCGTGGGCACGGTGATGCGGGACAGGTGCTCGGTGCGGGCGCGTTCCGGCTTGCCCGGTGGATGCAGCGGGTAGGAGAACAGCGTCAACACGTCCGGGCCCGCCCCGTCCGCCGTCACCATCGACGTCATCCGGCCACCGTAGGAATGCCCGCCCGCGATCACCGGCCCGTCGGACAGGGTGCGGGCCAGCGCGATCGCCTCGCCGATTCCTTCCTGGTCCCCGCCGGCCGAACCCGACGGCGGACCTTTCGGCCTGCGGCGGCGGTACGGGAGGTTGTAGCGGATGGCCAGCCAGCCGCGCGACGCCCACTCGTCGCAGAGCTTGACCAGCATCGCCGAGTCGCGGTTGCCGCCCGCACCGTGGGTGAGGACGACGACGCCCTGCGCCGGCCCTTCGGGTTCGTGCGCGACGCCCGCGATCGCCTCGAGGTTCATCCCTGCAACCGGAACAACGCGTTCACCGGGCCGTGGCCGTGCCCCAGCGGATAGGCCGCGCGGATACATTCGGTGACCCAGGCCTTGCCGAACTCCACCGCCTGCGGAACTGAACAACCATGTGCCAGTGCGCAAGCCGTCGCCGCCGCGAGGGTGTCGCCGGCACCGTGATCGTTTCCGGTGTCGACCCGCGGGGCCTGGAACTCGTAGAAATCGGTGCCGTCGAACAGGAGGTCGGGACTGTCCGGCGACGAGCGCAGGTGGCCACCCTTGACCAATGCCCACTGCGGGCCCAGCGCGTGCAGGGCCCGCGCCGCGTCGCGCTGTGAGGCCTCGTCGACGACCTCGATGTCCACCAGCAACCGCACCTCGTCGAGGTTCGGGGTGACCAGCGTGGCCAGCGGGAACAGCTCGGTGCGCAGCGCGTCCAGTGCGCTGTGGTGCAGTAGGGGATCACCGTGCATCGATGCGCACACCGGGTCGACCACCAAGGGCACGGATCCGGCCAGACCTTCGGCACGCCAGGTCTCGGCGATCGTGGTGATGATCTCCGAGGAGGCCAGCATCCCGGTCTTGGCGGCCTGGATGCCGATGTCGGAGGTCACCGCCGAGATCTGGCCGGACACCACGTCGAGGGGGATCTCGTGAAAGCCCTTGACGCCGACGGAGTTCTGCACGGTCACCGCGGTGACCGCGACGCAGCCGTGCAGGCCGAGCATCGCGAAGGTCCGCATGTCGGCCTGGATACCGGCACCACCGCCGGAGTCGGACCCGGCGATGGTCATCACCCGCAGCGGGCTGTCACCCGCGGGGGTCAACGGCAAGTAGTTCACGTCGTCAAGGGTAGATAGACGCGGTTGCCGTGGTCGGCGAACTCCTGGGACTTGGCGGCCATGCCGGCGGCGATGTCGTCGGGAACCCCGTCGGGGTAGGCGTCGCGGATGTCCTGCGTGATGCGCATCGAGCAGAACTTCGGCCCGCACATCGAACAGAAATGCGCGGTCTTGGCCGGCTCGGCGGGCAGCGTCTCGTCGTGGAACTCGCGCGCGGTGTCGGGATCGAGGGACAACGCGAACTGATCGTGCCAGCGGAACTCGAACCGGGCCTTCGACAGTGCGTCGTCACGCTGCTGTGCGCGGGGGTGTCCCTTGGCAAGATCGGCGGCGTGCGCGGCGATCTTGTAGGCGATCACCCCGTCTTTGACGTCCTTGCGGTCCGGCAGGCCCAGGTGCTCCTTGGGGGTGACGTAACACAGCATTGCGGTGCCGGCCTGGGCGATGATGGCCGCGCCGATCGCCGAGGTGATGTGGTCATAGGCCGGAGCGATGTCGGTGGCCAGCGGGCCCAGTGTGTAGAACGGCGCTTCCTCGCACCACTCCTCTTCCAGCCGCACGTTCTCCACGATCTTGTGCATGGGGACGTGGCCGGGGCCTTCGATCATCACCTGCACGCCATGGGATTTCGCGATCTTGGTCAGCTCACCCAGGGTGCGTAGCTCGGCGAACTGGGCCTCGTCGTTGGCGTCGGCGATCGACCCGGGCCGCAGCCCGTCGCCGAGCGAGAATGTCACGTCGTAGCGCGCCAGGATCTCGCACAGTTCGTCGAAGTGGGTGTACAGGAACGATTCGGTGTGGTGCGCCAGGCACCAGGCCGCCATGATCGACCCGCCCCGGGACACGATGCCGGTGACGCGCTTGACCGTGAGTGGGATGTAGCGCAGCAGCACGCCCGCATGCACGGTCATGTAGTCGACACCCTGCTCGCACTGCTCGATCACGGTGTCGCGGTACATCTCCCACGTCAATTTGGTGGGATCGCCGTTGACCTTCTCCAGCGCCTGGTAGATCGGCACGGTGCCGACCGGAACGGGGGAGTTGCGCAGGATCCACTCCCGCGTCTGGTGGATGTCCTTGCCGGTGGACAGGTCCATGATGGTGTCCGCACCCCAGCGGGTGGCCCACACCATCTTGTCGACCTCCTCGCCGATCGACGAGGTGACAGCCGAATTGCCGATGTTGGCATTGACTTTCACGCCGAACGCCTTGCCGATGATCATCGGCTCGGCCTCGGGGTGTTTGTGGTTGGCCGGGATCACGGCGCGCCCTCGGGCCACCTCATCACGCACCAGCTCGGGTGAAACGCCCTCGCGCTCAGCGATATACGCCATCTCGGCGGTGATCTCCCCGGCGCGGGCCCGCTGCAGCTGGGTGCCGCGGTCGCGGATCACGTTGGGGCGTGGCGGAAGGCCGGTGTTCAGGTCAATCACCGCATCGCCGTCGGTGTACGGGCCCGAAGTGTCGTACAGGTCAAGGTGTTCACCGTTGGTGAGATTGACCCGCCGGAACGGCACCCGCATTCCGTCGATCTCGCGGTAGACCTTGGTACTTCCGGTGATCGGACCAGTGGTCACAGAGGGGTCGACAAAAAGGTCGGTCATAAAAATCTCCCTACGCCGGCATTACCCGGTCAGGTTCGTACGGTCGACGGGCGTACCCGTCCTCTCAGCGCGCTCGTGCGCACTCCCGCGTGTGTGGTTTGCAGGCCCCAACCTAGCGCAGACGTTGGGGGTGGGGAACCCCGGAGGCCGCCGTTTCCGGCACCAGGGCTGTGTGTCGCGCCGGTCTACGCCCCTGACGTGGAAACCGGCGATGGCGAGGTTCGTGAACCTCTCCGATTGCCCACACATGATTTGTATAGCTAATATATGTGTTTTGCACATGACCAGAGCGAAGACGGAATGACGACTGAGATCAGGAACGCCGCCGGCGACGTCGACGCCGCGCAGGCCGAGACCGCCGACCGGCGCAAACGGATGGATCACGACCACCCCTTCTACAAGTGGGTGGTGCTGTCCAACACCACGTTGGGCATCCTGCTGGCCTCGATCAACGCCTCGATCGTGCTGATCTCGCTGCCCGCGATCTTCCGCGGTATCGGGCTGAACCCGCTGGCTCCCGGCAACGTCAGCTACCTGCTGTGGATGCTGATGGGCTACCTCGTGGTGACTGCCGTGCTCGTCGTCCCATTCGGGCGGCTCGGCGACATGTACGGCCGCGTCCGCATCTACAACCTCGGCTTCGTGGTCTTCACCGTGGCCGCGATCGCCCTGTCATTCGACCCGTTCCAACTCGGTGGCGGGGCGATCTGGCTGATCGGCTGGCGCGTGGTTCAGGGCGTCGGCGGCGCCATGCTGATGGCGTCGTCATCGGCGATCCTCACCGACGCCTTCCCGGCAAACCAGCGCGGGATGGCGCTGGGTACCAACATGGTGGCCGCCGTCGCCGGCTCGTTCCTCGGCCTCCTGATCGGCGGCTTCCTTTCCGAGTGGCATTGGAAGGCCGTCTTCTGGGTGGGCGTGCCGATCGGCGTCATCGGCACCATCTGGAGCTACCGCTCGCTGAAAGAACTCGGCGTCCGCACCGCCGGGCGACTCGACTGGGCCGGCACGCTGACCTTCGGCCTGGGCCTGACCGTGCTGCTGATCGGCATCACCTACGGCATCCAGCCCTACGGCGACTCGACTACCGGCTGGACGAGCCCTTGGGTTCTGGGCTCCATCGCGGTCGGCCTGTTGTTGCTGGTGGCCTTCTGCGTCATCGAGCTGAAGGTGTCGTCGCCGATGGTCGACATCCGGCTGTTCAAGTCAGCGGCATTCGGCATGGGCAACCTGGCCGGGCTGATGTCCTCGGTGGGCCGCGGCGGACTGCAGTTCATGCTGATCATCTGGCTGCAGGGCATCTGGTTGCCCCTGCACGGCTACAGCTTCGAGTCCACCCCGCTGTGGGCCGGCATCTACCTGCTGCCCGTCACCATCGGGTTCCTGGTCGCCGCGCCCATCGCCGGATCGCTCTCCGACCGATTCGGCGCACGGCCGCTGACGGTGGGCGGCATGCTGCTGATGGCGGCCACCTTCATCGCGCTCCTGCTCATCCCGGTCAACTTCGACTACTGGGTGTTCGCGATCCTGGTGTTCCTCAACGGCCTGGGCGGCGGCATCTTCACCGCCCCCAACACCGCGGCCATCATGTCCAGCGTGCCGGCCGATCAGCGTGGCGCGGCCTCCGGGGTACGGTCCACCTTCTTCAACGCCGGCAACTCGCTGTCGATCGGCATCTTCTTCTCACTGATGATCGTCGGCCTGGCCAACACGCTGCCCGGGGCCATGACCAGCGGCCTTACCGAGCAAGGTGTTTCGGCATCAGTGGCCCAGGACGTGGCGAACCTGCCTCCGGTCGGCAGCCTGTTCGCGGCCTTCCTGGGCTACAACCCGATGGCCGAACTGCTCGCGCCGTACGACGCGCTGCATCAGCCGGGCGTGAACGCCGACGTGATCACCGGGCAGACGTTCTTCCCGCAGCTGATCACCGAACCGTTCCATTCCGGGCTGACGGTGGTGTTCACCGCCGCTGCGGTGATGATGGTGATCGGTGCGGTGGCGTCGATGTTCAGTGCGGGCCGCTACGGGACCGAGGCCGGAGCCGACAACGAGGCCTGAGCGGCCAACCTAGACTCGGGCTCGTGACCACCACACAACGCCGCGGGTTCAACGACGCCGTCACGAGTTTCTGGAGTTTCGCCGCGCCGGCCTACGACCAGGGCTGCCTGCAGCGGTGGGTGTACCGGCCCGCCCAGGATGAGGTGATCGCCCAACTGCAGCAGCGCGGTGCCCGGTCGATCGCCGACATCGCATGCGGTACCGGCATCCTGGCCGATCGCATCCAGCGAGAACTGCTTCCGGACGAGGTCTACGGCCTGGACATGTCCGCCGGAATGCTGGCCCAGGCCGGCAAGCGTTCCGACCGGGTGCGGTGGATGTCGGCCCCTGCCGAGGAACTGCCGTTCCAGGACGAATTCCTCGACGCGGTGGTCACCACGTCGGCCTTCCATTTCTTCGATCAGCCCGCCGCGCTCGCGGAGTTCTACCGGGTGCTGGCGCCCGGCGGCATGGTGGCAGTGACGACGATGAGCCCCCGCCGGACGTTCCTGCCGCTGCATGCGCTGTCGGCCGGTCTGGGCGCGCCCGCGCACAGCCCCACCGAGAAGGAGATGCGTGCGCTGTTCGAGGGGGCCGGGTTCACCGTCGCCGAGCAGCATCGGGTGCGCCGGCCGGTGTGGACGCCGATCAGCGACGCCATCACGGTGGGCGTCAAGCCCGCATGACCGAGAACGACGAGCAGATCCAGATTCGCGGGTCGGTGCAACTGCGTCGTGACCGCTGCGCCACCTCAACCGCCGACCAGCGGCTGCTGGACCGGCGCGGCCCCACCGATTGGGTGCACACCGACCCGTGGCGGGTGATGCGCATCCAGGGCGAGTTCGTCGACGGTTTCGATGCCCTGTCGGAGATGCCCAGGGCAGTCACAGTTTTCGGATCGGCCCGCACTGTTCCGCATTCACCGGAGTACCGGCTGGGTGAGGAGCTGGGCATCGCTCTGGTGCGGGCGGGTTATGCGGTGATCACCGGGGGTGGCCCGGGCTCCATGGAGGCGGTCAACCGCGGGGCCAGTGAGTCCGGCGGCTACTCCGTCGGACTCGGTATCGAGCTGCCCTTCGAGCAGCGGCTCAACCACTGGGTCGATCTCGGCATCAACTTCCGCTACTTCTTCGTCCGCAAAACCATGTTCGTGAAATACGCGCAGGCGTTCGTCTGCCTGCCGGGCGGATTCGGCACTCTCGACGAACTGTTCGAGGCGCTGACCCTGGTGCAGACCCACAAGGTCACCGAGTTTCCGATCATCCTGCTGGGGGTCGACTACTGGTCGGGCCTGGTCGACTGGATCCGCAACACCGTGCTGCGCGACGGAAAGATCTCCGAATCCGAGTTCGCCCTGCTCCATTGCACCGACAGCGTGGCCGAGGCCGTCGAACTCATCGTCGCGTCGGCGCGATAGCGCAGGCATAGCGGCGTGGCTTGCCGGGCCCCAGCCCGGCGAGGGTGCTCACCCGCGTGACTTCGACCGGGTGTCCCAACAGGAGGCGCAGCGCTTCGGTTACCCGGTGCTGGTCGCCGGAGGCGATCACCGCCGCGACGCGGCCCTGGACGTCCTGGGTGACGCTCCACCCGCGCGCACCCGCGGCCTGCAGCTGCTGGGTGAGGTCGACGCAGGGCACCGCGACGCCGGTCGCCGACACGAAAACCGTTGCCTCCCTGCCTTCCAGATCGGCCAGCGCGGGCTGCCCGCGATGGCTGACCAGCCGCGCGTAGTCGCCGGTGCGGTAACGCACGAGTGGCAGGAACTGGTTTTCGCCGCAGGTCACCACGACCTCGCCGGCCAGCACCTCGACGTGGAGGCGGCGCTGCGCCACCACGAACGGCCCGCCGTCATCGCTGACCGCGATGGGCCGGGTTTCGTGCAAGCCGTAGACGTCCAGCACCGGGCAGTCGTAGGCCGCCTCGAGGGCGCGGCGCAACGGGGCGGCCAGCGTCATGGCCCCGGAGATGAGCGCCAGCGGTCGCAGCGTGGCGGCCAGCCCAGGTTCCAGGAGCACCTCCAACGAGGTGGGGGTTCCGCTGATCACCTGCGGATCGGTGTCCCGCAGATACGCGTCACGCTGCGCGCCGCCGCCTGCCCAGGCGGCCGGATGCAGGTTCAGCCGTGCCATCAACGCCTCGTCGAAGCCCGGGATCACCGACGTATAGGTGAACGCCTGCCGTTGAAACACCGCCTGCACCAAGGCCACTCGATGCTCGACCGGTTCCCAGTCGGCACCGACCAGCCCGCGCAGCCAGTGGAATCCGCGCGCCAGCTCATCGGGGTCGTCGGGAATTACCAGCGCGGCGCCGGTGCTGCCCGAACTCGTGCCGTGCAGCATCCGGCTCAGATCGGCGCCCGGCGGTACGAACGCCGCGATGTCCTCGACCAGGTCTTCGCGCCCGATCAGCGGAAAGTCGCCGAGGTCGTTCAGCGGGCCCGGGTGGCGGCGATAGGCGGGTAGCGTGCGGGCCAGTGCGAGATGCTGCGGCAGCCAATCATCAAGGGGCAGTTGCCGGGTGGCGGCCCGCTGTTCGGCGGGGGTGAGCCGGTGCCCGGCGCGATGACCCCAGGCCGGCGCGTGGCGGTGCTGTTCCAGGCTGCTCAGGCGTGCCCGGCCGGCCGCCGACAGTCCCGGCCAGCGCTGCTCGTCGGTCAGCGCCACCTGGCCGAACCGAACGTAGTCGTCGAGCCGCAGCGGGTCGTCACTCACTGTTGTACCGTGCCGCAGCTTCTTTGGCCTGGGCGTCGGCCAGACGGCGTTGCACGGCCATGCGGTGCTCGTGATCGGCCAGAGCCTGAGCCAGTGCGCTTTCGCGTCGCACCGAATCACGCATCTCGAACAACGAACGGGCCTGCACGGCATCCTCGCCGTGCGGCAACAGGCCGTTCCACAGCAGGAAGGTGCGCACCGCCTCGTCGCGGCGTTCCGCGTCGCTGAGCCAACGGCCGGGGTCGACCAGCGGGGCCACCCGAAAAGCCAACGCCAACAACGCTGTCGCGGCCTTCCGCTCGTCCAGCGGCGCGGTGAACGGACCGATGAGATCCGCACTGGCGAACAACCACAACCCGATGGCTGCGCCGCGCCGGGACGCGGGTGAGCCGCGCTCGGTGATGCGCTGGGCGGCCGCTGCACAGCCGGTATGGTTGAACACGTCACAGGCGAGCGCCACCACGTCGACGGTGTCAGCGAGAAACGGCTGCGGCGTACTCGCCATCCGCGCGGCGACCTCGTCCACCGTGGGGCCGGGCCTCAGCGCGGACCACACCACCTGCTCGTCCAATTCCTCGGCGAACCAGTTCGTCAATTGTTCAGCCATGCAGCACCTCTCGCCGATACCCGGCGATGTGCGCGGCCAGCCGCGCGCAGACCGCCGGCGCGTCGGACATGTTGTCCAAGTAGTCGACGCCGTAACCGGCCTCGGCGGCCGGAGCGGCCACCGAGCGCGTTCGGTCCTGCACCAGCAGGGTGGCGGTGGCGAGTTGCCGACGGACCGCCGCTGCCACACCGGCGTACTCCTGCTGGCCTGCGCCGAACAGTGATGTCAGACCGTCGTCGGACAACACCACCAGGTGGCGCAGCTCATCAGGCTTGTGGTCGCCGGGTGGATACCGGTGGGCCAGCAGATCGAGGGGAAACACGGTGCCGCCACTGTAGAAGGTCGTCAGCTGACGCATGATCTCCAACCGGTCGCGGGTGTACACGCTGTCACCGGCGACCTGGCCGCGGCCCGACCATGACGTGACCCGAACCCGCCCGCCGCCTTTGAGTACCGACAGCACGAGAATCATGCCGGCCAGCACGGCCGGCGAACCGCGCTCGGGACGCGGCATCGAGCCGGACGAGTCGATGTAGAGATCCAGGGTCACCGCTTCGGTGGTGACGACCGGATCGTCGGGCAGTTGGGTGCGACGACGGGTGGTCACCCCGGGCACCACCACCGGGTTCACAGCGAGCGTGGCCGGCCAGTCCAGCTCGGTGGCATCGTCGCCGAGCTCCCATGTCTCCAACGGTCCCGGGATTCCATGAGCGGCCACGCCGTGCCCTGACTGCAGCAGTGGGCGGATCCACGGCCGGGCCTGCGCCTCGTACCAGGCCAGCATGACGGCGTTGGGGTCTGATCCGGAGAATAGGGCCAGTGTCTGTGCGACGCCGTGACTTTGGCCCGGTGCCTGCTCCGGCGTGGAGGCCCCGAGCGCAGCTGCCGCGGGGTGCACCGGCGGCTCGTCGAGCCGCGGATCGGCGAGCACCTGTGCCAGTTCGGCTGCGGTCGCGGGGTCTCCGTCCTGTTCGGCGCAGCCACCGCCGGGGAGTGCGGCTCCGTCGGGGATCATCGACTCCAACACCAGATAGGGCACCAGCACCATGCCGAAGGTCAGTGCCCCGCCCACCGGGTCCGCCCCGAAGGTGCGGACCGCCTGAGCCACGTACTCGGCGTCGGCAACCGGTTGTACCGGTTGGCTCAGCAACAGTTCGTCCTGCAGGGCGCGCACCCGCATGGCCGCGGCCCGGTGCACACGTTCCTTGTCCTGCAGGTCCTTGCGGACCATCGACACGTCGAGCGTGGCCGGGTCGACGTCCTGGCGAGCCCGCACGTCCTTTCGCACTGTCTCGGGCACCGAGGGAGGATCGTTGGGGCACAGGGTGTTCGACGGCAGCGACCACAGCAGCTCATAGGCGTGCATCAGCACCCACCACGCCGCATTCGTCACCGGCTGCCGAGCGGTCAGTGTGCGCCACAAGGCGATCATGTCCGGTTCGGTATCCGGGTGCAGGCGGCGCTGCATCCGGACCACCCGGTCGTTGATGAGCAGGTCCGACCACAGATTCGACAGGTGCCGGGCCGTGCCGGTGACGGGGATGGCCCGGCGCGGATCGCTCGCCACGATCGCCCGGGCCATCTGCTGCAGCAGTTTGAACGAAACGACGCGGGTACTGGGAGACAGCACGTGATGGCCGATCTCATGCGCGAAGACGCTGATCAGATGACCCTCGGCCCCCTGGCGGGCCAGCTCGTCGACGTCGATCGAAATGGACGGCGGGAAGGCGAACCAGGCGAACGTGCCGGTTGTGCTGTCGCGCACCATGTTCGGTCGATGCAGCTGCACGCCCCACAGGTCGAGGGCGGCCTGCCAGGCGTCCAGCTCGGCGTCGGTGGGTGCCCGTCCGGTCATGCCGGCCAGATCTCGGCCAGATGTGAGGTGGGGCGCACGACCAGTTGCGCCGTGGCGGCTCGGCCCTGGTGCACGCCGGCTGCGGGGGCGTCGGAGATCACGTGGCCGAATACGTCGGCATCGATCTGCCAGCGTTGCGCACCGACAGACACGGTCCACCTGCCGGGCAGGCAAGGTACGGGATCGGTGGGCGGCTGGTCCCAGCGGCCTCCGAGGCCGGTGAAACCGCCGATCCGCGCGATCAATTCGCCCGGCCGGCGCAACGGCCAGTAGAACCGGTCGACCGCCTGCCCATCGGTGAAGGGGACAACCGCATCCACCGGTAGGCCCAGCACCGAGGCCGCGAGATCGATCGGCAGCAGCTGCACGCGGGACAACGCGTCGTCGCGGATCCCCAGCACGCCGGCCCGCCAGGCGGCCACCGCCGCCGCGTTGAACATGGTCTCGGCCGGCGCCGCGATACCGCTGAGCGCATGACGGTAACGGTGCGGGTCACCGCCGAAACGCGCCACGTTGTCGGCCGAGGTGGCCAGATCGAGTCCGGGCACCGTGGGGAGGTCGGCGGGCGCGGCAGGGTCCAGGTTGACCTGGTGGTACGCCCGGGCAATCACCGGCCGCTCTCCAGCCAGTGCAGATAGTTCGAATACCGTTGGTAGAGATACTTCAACGCGACCAGATCATCGAAATCCCGGCCGTAGATCTTGCCGACGCCGGAGACCGCCGAGATGCGAGCCTCGATCGTGGTGAGGCGCCGCGACACCTCGAGCGCGTCCAAACCATCGAGGCCGCGGCCGAACTGGTCGAGCAGTTCGGCCACCGGATCCTCGCCCTCACGCGCCAGTGCGACGAACTCCCGGCACGAGTTGTCGAACAGGTCGGTCAGCCAGCTCGCCGGATCCGAGGCCAGTTCCCGGTCGGCGCCGGTGTCGAACCGGGGATGGGCAGTATTCGGTAACAGCTTGCCGCGCAACGCGAACGGCACCATCGCCCGCACATCCTCGAGGGTGACGGTGTCGTTACCCCGGAACCAGGCCAGCGCCTTGGCGTAGAGCACCAGGTTCTGCAGGGACCGCACGGACACCCCGTTGACGGTCTGCGCGCCGAGATCGACCTGCAGATCGGCACCCGAATTGGCGTCGATGATCTGCTCGACCTCAAGGCCGGCCGTGGCCACCACATCCTTGGTCCGGTACTCGAAGCGGCGACCGCCGTGCTGGACGAATTCGAAGTGGCTGACGAAGAACTCCAACTGACGGCGCACGTCGGTGGGCACCGGAACAGCACGGATCTGCTCGACCATGGCCGCCTGCTCGGCAGCGCCGAACACCAGCTCGGCGGGCACGTTGTCCTCGGGGCGGTCACCGGCCTCCACCCGGCTCACCAGCTCATCGAGGAACCGGCTGTTGAAGCCGAACGCCTGAACGGTCACGTCGATGCGGTCGCGCAGCGCTTGGATCACCGGGAAGGTGCCGCCACCGCCGTCGTCGTTGGCGGTGAAAAACCAGCTCTGCACGCCGTGCTCGGGTGCGGTGACGTGCATCTGGTCGTGGCTTTCCACATACCCCTCGGCGACCATGGTCAGCAGCGCGGACTGGGTCTTGGTCGGAATCCGGTTGTACTCGTCGACGATCTTGACCGGTGCGGTCAGCCAGCTCTTCCAGGCGATGGTGATCTCGGCCAGGCTCCCCGCCTGCACCAGGTCGCGCGGCAGCGGGATCCCGACCAGATCGCCCACGGTCAGCTGCGGCTGGCCCTGCTGGACATGGCGGCGCACATCGGCGGGCGCGGACCCGGCCAGCACCCCCATCAACACTGCCAGGGTGGTCTTGCCGCGACCCGGGCCGCCGATCAGCAGACACCTTCCGCCGACCGCGAAAGTCAGCAGGGGGACAAGGACATTGGAGGAATAGGCGGGTTGCTTCGGCAGGCTCAGGGCAGCGCCGGCATCACCGAGCGGATAGGTGACCGTGGTGTCCGATCCGAATTCGACGTCGTAAAACGGGGAGATCACGGCCTTGTTGATCAGCCAGAAGTAGGCGCGGCGCAGCTTCTCGTCGAGGGTGACCGTGGGCGCCGCCGGCGGGGTGAACAGGTCGGTGGCGGTGAGCCCGGCGGCCGGTGCGTGGCCCACGGGCAAGGTCGGCGATTTGGATACCGCGCTCCACCTGGTCGTCATCCGGCCCCCTCCCGTCGGGCCAATGTTAGCCGTCCCGCACTGACCGAAAGGCTCAGCCGAGCTCGACCACGACCGGGGCGTGGTCGCTGGGTGCGGTGGTGCCCTTCTTGGGGCGTCGTTCGTCCTTCACGATCTCGGCATTGGTGACGCGGGCGGCCAGACCGGGGGAGCCGAGGATGAAGTCGATGCGCATGCCGCGGCGCTTCTGGAAGGCCAGCTGGGTGTAGTCCCAGTACGTGTAGACCCCCGGCCCCTCGGTGAAAGGCCGTACCACGTCGGTGAATTGGGCGTCGTGCATGGCCTGGAACGCGGCCCGCTCGGGCTCGGACACGTGGGTGCTGCCGTTGAACGCGGCCATGTCCCAGACGTCTTCGTCCTTGGGGGCGATGTTCCAGTCGCCGACCAGGGCGATGGGCTGCTCCGGGTTCTCCTTCAGCCAGCCTTCCGCGGTATCCCGCAGCGCGGCAAGCCAATCCAGTTTGTAGGCGTAATGCGGATCGGCCAGCGTGCGGCCATTGGGAACGTACAGGCTCCACACCCGCACCCCGCCGCAGGTGGCGCCGAGCGCGCGGGCCTCGGCGATGGCCTCTTCCTCGGGCTTGCTGCTCCAGGTCGGCTGTCCCGGGAAGCCGATCTCGATGTCGTCGAGGCCGACGCGCGACGCGATGGCCACGCCGTTCCACTGGTTGAGCCCGATGTGGGCCACCTCGTAGCCCAGCGCCGCGAACGGCAGCATCGGGAACTGCGCGTCGGTGCACTTGGTCTCCTGCATGGCCAGCACGTCGACATCGGCCCGCTCCAGCCAGTCGACCACGCGGTCAGCTCGGGTTCGGATCGAATTGACGTTCCAGGTGGCCAGGCGCATGGGGATAGAGGTTACGGGTCAGCGCGAACCGAGCACATTGTCGGCCGCGACATAGCGGGTCTGGTGATGCAGCCGGAAGCCCAACGCGGTGTACAGCGCAATGGCCGGGGGGTTGTCGATCTCCACCTGGACGTAGGCCCGGCCGGCTCCCGACTCGGCACCCCAGGCCAGCAGTGCCTCGCACACCGCCCGGGCATGGCCCTGCCTGCGATGGTCGGGGGAGACCCGGACCGACGAGATGCCCAGCCAGGCCGTGCCGTCGGGCGCCTTGGTCAGGGCGCCGCGGCCGACCGCGCAATCGGGCACCGTCGCGAAGGTGAGCGCACCGTCGACCACCGCCGTCAGGACATCGACGGGGACCTCGCGCTGGTAGATCCGCAGCCACTGGGCATCCGGTTGCTGGGCCAGCGTGACGCTCGACGGCGATGGTCGCCCCGGCGTGACGTCACGCACCATGACCCGGGCCGGTTTGATCCCGGGGGTGCGCAGCGGCAGCAGCCGTTCGGGCAGGGCCAGCCAAGCCGGCAGGTCGCGCTCGCGGTACCAGTCGCGTACCGCGGAGAGGTCGGCGATCTGCGCCGAGACGTCCAGCGGGATGGCCGAATTGGCGCGGCTGGTGACGCCGTGCCCGGCGCGCAGCAGCCAGCCGCCCAGCCACTGCTGTTCGACACCCGGCCACGCCAGGGCCGCCGCGTGTTCGAGCGCGCGGATCTCCGAGGCCCGCACCGGGGCGTGCGACAGCTCGCGCACGCTGACGATGTCGGCTGGATCGATGTCGACGAGCTCGCCGTCCTTGGTGCGGATCAGCACCGCCGGCTCCAGGGCCTCCAGATGGCCGATGACGTCGGTCATCGGCTTGGCCGACCCGGTCCGAAGCCGGTAACGCAGGCTGACCCGGGACCCGGGCGCGGGCAACTCAGGCATCAGGGACGGGTATCAGTGACCGAACGGGTCGGGAACCTCGCCGGGCATCCAGGACAGACCAGGCACACCCCAGCCGTTGCGCTTGACGGTCTTCTTGGCGGCGCGGGCATGCCGGCCCACGAGCCGGTCGATGTAGAGGAACCCGTCGAGATGCCCGGTCTCGTGCTGCAGCATCCGGGCAAACAAGTCGGTGCCCTCGAGAGTGACCGGCGAACCGTCGGCGTCCAGGCCGGTGACCCGCGCCCAGTCAGCCCGGCCGGTCGGGAAATTCTCGCCCGGCACCGACAGGCAGCCTTCCTCGTCCTCGTCGGGGTCGGGCATCGTCTCGGGAACCTCTGAAGTCTCCAGCACCGGATTGATGACCACCCCGCGGCGGCGCGTGGTGTGGCCGCGCGTCGGGGCGCAGTCATAGACGAACAACCGCTTCGACACGCCGATCTGGTTGGCGGCCAAGCCAACCCCGTTGGCCGCGTCCATGGTGTCGAACATGGTCTGGATGAGTTCGGGCAGGTCTGCGGGAAGCGAACCGTCCGGGCCGACCGGCACCGGCTCGGTCGGGGTGTGCAGAACGGGATCTCCGACGATGCAAATCGGTACGACGGCCATGGGGGAAGCTTAAGTGGGAAAGCCTTCTCCCCCGACTCGCGGGTTTATGTGTCAGCCGGACCCAGCAAGCCGTGGTTGAATAATCGCCGAACCACAGCGATGTCATTTCTCACGTATCGGAAGGGTCCAGGGAGCAATATGGACGGCGCCATGGCGCGGACTGAGCAATCCGGGGACGACTCTGATCTGAGCGATGGGCTCACCCGGCGCGAACACGATATTTTGGCTTTCGAGCGCCAGTGGTGGAAGTACGCGGGCAGCAAGGAAGACGCGATCAAAGAGCTCTTCTCGATGTCGGCCACGCGGTACTACCAGGTGCTGAACGCGCTGGTGGACCGTCCCGAGGCGCTGGCTGCCGACCCGATGCTGGTCAAGCGGCTGCGGCGCATGCGGGCCAGCCGCCAGAAGGCGCGGGCTGCGCGGCGGCTCGGCTTCGATATCACTACCTAATCACTACCTAAAGGTCACGCGATGAGGGATCGGGCGGTTCGCTCGATACAGTGGTGGCGATGAATCAGCGAGACTCCTCCGGGTTACCCCTCCGCGCCATGGTGATGGTGCTGTTGTTCCTCGGGGTCGTGTTCCTGCTGGTCGGGTTCCAGGCGATCGGCTCAGACGACGACTCCGCGGATCAGTCTTCGGCGGTGGCCACGACGACCGCGACGAGCACCACGAAGACATCGGCCAAGGCCGAACCGGCTCCCGAGGCCAAGGCCGACGTGCGGGTGTACAACATCTCCGACGTCCCCGGTGCGGCCGAGACCACGGCCAACCGGCTGCGTGAAGCGCGCTGGAACGTCACCGAGACCGGCAACCTCACGTTGGAGGGTGTCGCCGGCACCACGGTGTTCTTCGGTGAGGCTCCGGGCGAGAAGGAAGCCGCCGAAGCCGTCGGCAAGGCTATCCAGGCACCCGTCGAACCGCGGCGTCCGGAACTTTCCGAGCAACCACCGGGCGTGATCGTAGTAGTCACCGGCTAGGCTTTGGGCCATGCTGAAGTCCGTCAGTGTTGCCGTCCTGTTCGCTGCCCCTGTTGTCGCGTTGAGCGCCTGCAGCCCTCCCGGTCAGGTGCCGTCCGACGCGCCCGGAACCACCCCGGCGATCTGGACCGGATCGCCCTCGCCCTCGGCCGCTCCCGGTGAGCACGGCAGCGGGCACGGTGCGCAGGCCACCACTGGCGGCGAGACGGTGACCGCGGAGCTCAAGACCGCCGACGGGACCGCCGTGGCAACCGCAGACTTCCAGTTCGCCGACGGGTTCGCGACCGTCACCGTCGAGACCACCGCTCCGGGCAAGCTGGCTCCCGGATTCCACGGCCTGCACATCCACTCCGTCGGCAAGTGCGAGGCCAACTCCGTGGCACCGACCGGCGGTGCGCCCGGTGACTTCAACTCCGCCGGAGGTCACTTTCACGTGGCAGGGCAAACCGGGCATCCGGCCAGCAGCGGTGACCTGAGCTCACTGCAGATCCGCGCGGACGGCTCCGGAAAGCTGGTGACCACCACCGACGCCTTCACCGCCGAGGATCTGCTCGCCGGCACCAAGACCGCGATCATCATCCACGAGAAGTCCGACAACTTCGCCAACATCCCGCCGGAGCGCTACCAGCAGGTGAACGGCACTCCGGGTCCCGATCAGACGACGTTGGCCACCGGCGACGCCGGAAGTCGGGTGGCGTGCGGTGTTATCGGCGCCGGCTGACAGCCGTATCGATTTCGCCGGGTCGCCCCGGCCAACTGTCGGCGTCGAATGGGAGTTCGCTCTCGTCGACGCCGACACTCGTGATCTGAGCAACGGAGCCGCCGAGGTGATCGCCGAGGTCGGCGAGAGCCCACACGTGCACAAGGAGCTGCTGCGCAACACCATCGAGATCGTCACCGGAATCTGTGAGAACACCGGTGAGGCGATGGATGACCTGCGCGGCACCCTTGGCTCCGTGCGCAAGATCGTGCACGACCGCGGCATGGAGCTGTTCTGCGCGGGCACCCATCCGTTCGCGAAATGGTCGGCGCAGCAGCTGACCGACGCGCCCCGGTACGCCGAGCTGATCAAACGCACTCAGTGGTGGGGCCGGCAGATGCTGATCTGGGGCGTGCACGTGCACGTCGGGATCTCCTCGGCGCACAAGGTGATGCCGATCATCTCCTCACTGCTCAACCAGTACCCGCACCTGCTGGCACTGTCGGCGTCGTCGCCGTTCTGGGACGGTGAGGACACCGGGTACGCGAGCAACCGCGCGATGATGTTCCAGCAGTTGCCCACCGCCGGTCTGCCGTTCCAGTTCCAGACCTGGCCGGAGTTCGAGGGATTCGTCCACGATCAGAAGAAGACCGGCATCATCGACCACCTCAACGAGATCCGTTGGGACATCAGGCCGTCGCCGCACCTGGGCACCGTTGAAGTGCGGATCTTCGACGGGGTGTCCAACGTTCGTGAGCTCGGTGCGCTCGTCGCACTGACCCACTGCCTGATCGTCGATCTGGACCGCAGGCTGGACGCCGGTGAGCAGTTGCCGACCATGCCGCCCTGGCACGTGCAGGAGAACAAGTGGCGTGCGGCCCGCTACGGCCTGGACGCCGTGATCATCCTCGACGCCGACAGCAACGAGCGGCTGGTCACCGAAGACCTCGATGAATTGCTGAATCACCTTGAGCCCGTGGCCAAGTCGCTGGGATGCTCGGACGAGCTCGCCTCGGTGACCGACATCTACCGCAGCGGGGGCTCGTATCAGCGGCAGCGCCGAGTGGCCGAGGAGAACGACGGCGACCTTCGCGAAGTCGTGGACGCCCTCGTCGGCGAACTGCAGCTGTAGGGTGAGGAATATGCAGCGCGTCGTGCTGTCCGGGCTTGTCGTCGCGGCGATCGGTCTGGCCGGTTGCAGTGATGTCACTGCCGGTACGCCGATGGCCGACCCCGCGCAGACCGCGATATCCACGACGTCCACCCCGAGGACGACGATGCGGCCGCCCACCGAGCGGCCCGCATCGCCCGCTCCGACCATGCCGCCCGGCTTGGCCAGCACCACCTGCGGCGAATACGACGCCATGGACCAGCAGGGCCGGCTCGCGGTGATGAAGGCGATCGGCGAGCAGGAGCAAGTCATCGGGATCGCGCCCGAGGTCTACGTGGAGCTGGCGAATCTGATGTGCGGGATCTCCGACAAGTCGATCCCGGTCTGGCGGGTAATCACCGGTCAGTGACCGCATGCGGGTGCCACCCACGGCCGTGCCGCGGGTGAATTGCCTTGTAGTGCACCGTGACATAGGGCCACGCCTGCATCGCGGTGACGCCGTCGAGGCCGCGGATGCTCTCGTCGAGCACGTTGAGCAGGTCCTCGCCACGCGCCGTCACCACCTCGGCCAGGACATCCCAGCGGCCCGCGGTCAACGCCACGTACGACACCGCTTCCACTCGGGTCAGCGCCTCGGCGACCTTCTGGGCGCCGGTCCGGCCCTCGGTGCGGATCGCCACCCAGCTGCTGTGGCGGTAACCGAGCCGCAGCGGGTTGGCGATGCACATCACCCGGGCCGCACCTGTGTCCACCATCCGGCTGTAACGCGACCGGATGGTGGTCTCGGACAAGCCCAGTGCGGAAGCGAAGTCGCGGAAGGCGGCGCGGCCGTCGACGGCCAGGCGCGTCAAGATCGCGCGGTCGATGTCGTCGAGCGGGCGCGGCCGCACCGCGCCGCCGGCCAGCACACCGGACAACCGGGCTTGCTGATAGTGCAGCCGCAGGTAGGGGAGCAGTTCGACCGAGCGCACGCCGGGCAGCGTCGCGATCGTGCCGAAGGCCACATCGTGAAGTTCGCGGGCATCGGTGCAGACCAACTCCAGCACCACGCCGTACGGACCCGTCGTCGCCGTCACGTAATCGGCCTCGGGCAACCGGGCGATTTCGGCGGCGAGCTCGACCGGCGTGCGCGATCCGTCGACGGTCAGCAGGGCCAACCCCAGCGAGCCGAACCCGAGAACCGCCGGATCGGTGATGGCGGCGATGGTGATGTAGCCCTCGTCCAACAATCGCGAAACACGGCGGCGCGCAGTCTTTTCCGTGATGTCAGCGCGACGGCCGAGCTCAGCGTATGGGATACGGCCATCGGCCTGCAGCAGTTCGATCAGTTGGCGGTCGACCGTGTCGAGATCGGTGTAGCCCGGATCGGACAGCAGCGTGCGGGCTGCCTCAAGCTCCGCTGACGGTGGCATCACCAGAGGCTACCGGCTCACGCGCATTGACCAACCCGAGAGGGAGGACGATCCTGGCCCCATGACGGTCTCACCGATGTTTCCACTCGAAGTGGCCATGTTGCCCGGCCAGGAGCTGCCGCTGCGGATCTTCGAACCGCGCTATGTGGCGATGGTGAGCGACTGCATGGCCATGTCGGAGCCGTCCTTCGGGGTGGTGCTGATCTCGGCCGGCCGCGAGGTGGGCGGCGGTGACCGGCGGTGCGACGTCGGAGCGCGGGCCAAGATCGTGGACTGCCAGGAATTCGGTGCCGGCAAGTACCGGCTGTTGTGCGTGATGGGGGAGCGAATCCGGGTGCAGCGCTGGCTCGACGACGATCCGTACCCGCGCGCCGAGATCCAACTCTGGCCCGACGAACCCGACGGCCCGGCCGACCCCGCGCGCATCAGCGATGTAGAAGACCGCATGGTGGCGTTGCTCGACCGGATCGGGGAGGCTCGCGGCACACCGATCCGCAGCCGTGAGATCGTGGAGTCCGCCGGCGTCGACCCGGAGAACCGCTTGTATGCCTTGGCGAGTCGGCTACCCATCGGGCAGGCCGACCGCTATTCACTGTTGGCCGCCCCGTCGGAGGCAGCGCGGGTCGAGGTACTGAGCGAGGCAGTCGACACCGTCACCGCGATGGTGGAATTCCAGCTGTCGGAGTAGCCGGGATACTCAGGTGATGGCTTCGACGCTGAGTGCCTCCGACGGAACCGAATTGGTGGTGGAGGAGGACGGGGTCGGACCGCCGGTGGTCTTCGTGCACGGCTCCAGCGGTGGTCTCGATTCGTGGGCCGATATCGCGCAACGGCTCACCGGTTACCGGACCGTGCGGTATGCGCGCCGCAACCACCCACCGAGCGATACGGGCACGCGCCCGAACAGTTTCGCCGTCGAGGCCGCCGACCTGAGGTGCGTGCTGGGACTGGTGGCTGCGACCTGCGGGCAGCGCGCACACGTCGTCGGAGGCTCTTACGGGGCGACGGTCGCGTTGCACGCCGCGATCGACGGTGACGAGCGCATAGCTTCGCTCGCGCTGTTCGAACCGCCCGTGCTGTTGTCCGGCCCGCACCTGTTGCCGATCCTCGACCGATACCGGCGGTTGTGCGCCGACGCGCGTTATGGGGATGCGCTGGAGCTCTTCGCGCGGGAGGTCGCGTGCATACCTGCGGAAGTGGTGGCGACGGCCTCGTTCGAGCCCGAAAGTGAAGAACTGGGCCGCACCACCACACTGTCTGCCGGTGCGGATCTGGAGGCGATGGCCGATGACACTCAGGGAGTCGACCGGTGGGCGGCCATCACCGTGCCGGTGCTGCTGATGCAGGGCGGCCTGAGCTGGCCGCCTCTACCCGAGGGGATGGACCGCTTGGCGCGGGTGCTTCCGCACGCTGAACGAGTGACGTGGTCTGACCAGTCCCATTTCGCCACCGCCATGGTGCCGCAACGCGTTGCCGACACGATCCGGCGTTTCCTCGCCGCCTTGGAAGCCAAACCCGGTCACTGACAATGAAACCCGGTGACTACTCCGGGACGAAATCGGCGATGCCGAGCCGCTCGAGCGCACGGCCGTCGGTGAGTTCCACGCGGTTCTCCGGATGCCGCCAGTAATGACGCATCATCCAGTACAGCGCAGCGCCGACGGGAGCGTACAGGCCCGCATTCTCGATCACGACGGGCCGGTCATCCTCGCGCGTGAGGCAGATCGGCTGTCGGGAATGGCGGTTCGGTGAGATGTCGGTGATGTCGACGATGTCGTCCCAGGATTCGTTGTGCACCCGCGAGCCCTCGACGTAGGTGACGCCGTCCGGGCCGAGGCGCACCACCGGGGTCTTGCCCTTCACGAGGTACCAGCCGGAGCCGATCACGGTGATGATCAGCAGTATCCACATCATTGTGGTGGCATCACCGGGACTGCCGGGGTTCATGAACGGCAAGTCGTTTCGCCACCGTGCGGCCATCAGGTACAGCACTGCGGTCAAGGTGAGGCTCATCGCGGCGACGGCCATGCACCACCGGGTCGTCGGGCTGGGTCGAAGCGTCGTGCCTGCCTCAGACGAAACCCCGCGCAGAGTGCTCGATCCGAACGCGCCGAGGGCGGTGCTCACCAGCACACTGGCGATGGTGACGGCCAAACCGCCGGAGATGACGGCGTACACGTCATCGTCGCGCTGCAGCGCGTTCGCCGCCATCACGAGGCAGGCCACCACCATCCCGCCGAACAGCACGAATGCCAAGGCGAGCACGGCAGCCCGGTTCTTCCAATTCTCCGGCTGCCGAATCTGCGTCATCCGGAATGTGTTTCGGTGAAAACACCCTCGACGAACTCCGTGGACATGGTGCCTTCGGTGGTGTCGGCGGGCAGGGTGCGGTGGTAGCGCGCCATCAGGTCATCGGCGGGCAGCGCCCCGACCTCCCAGCAGTGCTGGCTGAGCCAGTCTGGCACGTAGGCGCGGTCCTCGACGAACCACAGCCGTTCCGGATCCGGCATGTCCTCGTCGTTGTCGCCGGCCTGGGCACGCATCTTCTCGATCTGCTCGCGGCGGCGTGCCAGGTGGTCTTCGGAGAAGAACTCGGCGCTGAAGGCCTCGACCGCGATCCGGCTGTCCCGCGCCGACAGTTCGGTGATGCGCTCGAACAACTGGTCCTGCGCATCGGCGGGGAGGTAGGGCAGCAAGCCCTCGACCGACCAGGCCGTCGGCTCGGTTGTATCGAAATCCGCCTCCCGCAACGCCTTCGGCCAGTCGCGCCGCAAGTCGACGGGGACGGCGACATGCCGGGCTTTCGGGGCAACCCGGTGCGCGGCCAGGACATCCTCCTTGAACCGGAGCACCTGCGGCTGATCGATCTCGAACACCACGCTGTCGTGGATCCAGGGCAACCGCCAGGCACGGGCATCGAGCCCGGCCGCCAGGATCACCGCCTGGCGGATGCCCGCAGCCCCTGCGGCGAGGAAGAACTCGTCGAACCACTTGGTCCGCGACGCGGCGTAATCGCCGATGGCGCGAATCCGCTGCGCCATCGCCCCGGTGGGTGGGCGCCACCCCCGCGCGGCCGCGGCATCGAGAAACAGCTGCGCACACGGATCGGTGAACAACGGGGAATCCGTGACGGTCTCGTTGGCACGCGCCATCGCCACCGCGAGCGCGGTGGCACCCACGCTCTCGGTGATGTCCCAGCTGTCGTCGTCAGTTCTGGCCATCGCCTTCAGTCTCCCCGAACTCCGCCATCTCGTCCCGGGTCAGCAGATTCTCCCGGTTGCGCTGCTCGCGGTAGGCCAGCTGCCCGACGCGGTTGGCGATCACCGGCGCGGTGATCAACGTGAACAAACCCGTGAGGATCAGCATGCCGACATCGGCGTGGCCGCGGAGCCGGATCGCCGCGCCGGCCAGCACCAGCAGCAACCCGAGCACCTGGGGCTTGGTCGCCGAATGCATCCGCGACATGGTGTCGCCGAACCGCACCACCCCGATTGCCGCGGTCAAGGCCAGAGTCGACCCGGCCAGGATCAGGACCGCGGTGATGATGTCGAGGATGTTCATGGCGCCTGCTTCCGCCGCGGCTCACTGGTGTCGGGCACACGGAACCGCGCCACGCTCACCGAACCGACAAAGCTGATCAACGCCAACGCCGTCAGGCTGTAGGTCACGGTGGTGTCGAGACTGTACGCCGCCCAGGTTCCGATGCCGCACAGCGTGACGGCCACCAGGGTGTCCAACGCGACCAGCCGGTCCAGCGTGCTGGGTCCCGACAGAAGACGAAACATCGTGATCGCCGCAGCGGCGGCCAGCATGACCGCGGCGATGGTCCAGACCGTAGTCATGTCAGGCGCCCTCCTTGTTGACCGCGGGGCGCCAATCAGACTCGCGTTCGAAGGCCGCCACCAAAAGCCTTTGCAGGGTGGTGATCTGACTGTGGAACCGGTTGATCGCCCGGTCCGAACCCACGTCGACGACGTGTACGTAGATCAGCCGCCGTGTCTGATCGATCTCCAGCACGATGGTGCCCGGGGTCAGATTGATGATGTTGACCCCAAGGGCCAGCACCAGATCCGACTTGATCGCCAGATGCGCCCGCAACACCGCATTGACCGGCAGCGGCCCTGGCCTGACCGCAAGCCATGCCATCTGGAACGAGGACATCACCAGCCAAACGGCGACCTGAGTGGCCAACCGCAGCAGCGACAACGGATGGACCCGGCCCTCCACGGGGACGGCAGGCAACGGCAGCAGCACCGTGATCACCACGGCGACGGTCAGGCCCGCGATGATGTTGGCCGCAGAGATGCTGCCCCACAAGAGCACCCACACCAACATCAGCCAGCACAGCATCCAGACCCGAAGCAGCAGCCACCTCATCGCTGATCACCCCCGAGCACAGCCGAGATGTACTGTCCGCGGTCCAGGACTTCGGCCGCCGCGCGCTCGCTGTAGGAGAAGATCGGCCCGGCCGCCACGGTCAAGGCCAGCCCGACCGCGATCAAAGCGCCCGTCGGAGCCAACATTCCCACCGGCATGCGTCCCACACTGTCACGATCGGCGAACTCGATGTCCTCGATGTCGTCGAGGAGCACCGCCGGTGCCGCCCCGGCCAAATGCCCTTCGGGCGCATCGGCGCGGGCCCGCCAGAACGCCTTCGTCCACACCCGGGCCACCACGTAGAGCGTCAGCAGGCTGGTGACCACACTGCCGGTGACCAGGATCCAGGCCAGTGCCGAACCGTTCTCGGCGCCCGCCTCCAGCAGCGCCACCTTCCCGATGAAGCCGGAGAAGGGCGGGATGCCACCGAGGTTGAGGGCGGGTACCACGAACACGAACGCCAGCACCGGACTTGCCGCGGCCAGCCCGCCCAATCTCTGCAACGTCGACGCCCCGGCCTGCCGCTCGATCAGGCCGACGACCAGGAACAGCGTCGTCTGCACCACGATGTGGTGCGCCACGTAGTAGATCGCGCCCGACATGCCGAGCTGATTGGCCAGCGCGACACCGAACACCATGTAGCCGATGTGGCTGACGAGTGTGAAGGACAGTAGCCGTTTGATGTCGCTCTGGGCGATTGCGCCGAGGATGCCGATAACCATGGTGAGCAGGCCCGCGACCAGCAGGACGTTGTCCATCCCGCCGTCGGGGAACAGCAGCGAATGGGCCCGGATGATCGCGTAGACACCGACTTTCGTCAGCAACCCGGCGAACACCGCGGTGACCGGCGCGGGCGCGGTGGGGTAGGAGTCGGGCAGCCATGTCGACAGCGGGAACACGGCGGCCTTGATGCCGAACGCCACCAGCAGCACGGCGAACAGCGCGGTGCGGGTGCCCGCCGGGATGTCGTCGAGGCGCAATGCCAGCTCGGCCATGTTCAGCGTCCCGGTCGCCGCGTACACCAGCGCGATGCCGATCAGGAAGATCAGGGACGAGACCATCGAAACCAGCACATAGGAGATACCGGCTCGCACGCGGTCCTCGCTGGCGCCGATGGTCAGCAGGACGAAGCTCGCGGCCAGCAGCACCTCGAAGCCGACGAACAGATTGAACAGATCACCCGCAAGGAAGGCGGTGCACACACCCGCCGACAGCACCAGATAGGTGGGCAGGAAGATCGACGTCGGCTGGCGTTCGTCGCCGTCGCGGATACCCTGCCCGATGGCGTACGCGACCACCGCCAGCAGCACGATGGCCGACACCACGAGCATGAGCGCCGAAAGCCGGTCCACCACCAGGGTGATGCCCAACGGCCCCATGCCGGGCACGCTCTGGCCCCAGCCACCGACGTGCAGGACCAGGGTGCCGTCCCGGTCGGCCAGGTACAGCAGCGCCGCGCACACCACGACCACCGCAGTCAGGGCGAACTGGGTGATGACACGTTGTAACCGGGGACGGCGCCCGGCCACGAGCGTCGCCGCCGCGGCGAGCGCCGGGATCAGCACCGGCAACGGGATGAGGGCCTGGGCGCTCACTTCGACCCCTCGAATCCCGGCAGCGCGTCGAGTTCGTCGGGTGCGTCGGTGTCGCGATTGGGATCGGGCAGTGGAATGACTTCTTCTTCCTGAGAACCCGCTTGCTGCGAGACCCGGGTGTCCTCGGGATCGTTACCGACCTCTTCGACCGTGGTGAGCCGATACGAGCGGTAGGCCAGCGCCAGCACGAACGCCGCCAGCCCCATACTGATGACGATCGCGGTCAGGATCATGCCCTGCGCCAACGGATCGGCGTCGGTCGTGGCGCCGTTGCTGGTGCGCCCGCGGATCGGTGGATTTCCCGACCTGCCACCGACGGTCAGGATCAACAGGTTGACGGCATTGCCGATCAGCAACAGCCCCAACAACATCCGGGTCAGGTTGCGCTCGAGCAGCAGGTACACGCCGGTGCTGGTGAGCCCGCCGATGATGATCAGCGGGACCAGGAATGTCGTCATCGGGCGATCTCCGCATCCACGCGGGCGCCGAGGCTGCGCAAGATGTCGAGCACCAAACCGACAACGATGAGATACACCCCCAGATCGAAGAACAACGCGGTCACCATCTTGACCGAACCGAGCACCGGCACGTCGAATTGCAGGACAGCCGAGGACAATGCGGGCGCTCCCAACAGGATTGAGGCGACCGCCGTTCCCGCCGAGAGGCCGAGCCCGGTGCCGAGGATCTTGCCCGCGTCGAGCGGCAGCGTCTCGCCGAGCTCGTAGCGGCCACCGGCCAGGTACCGCAGCACCAGCGCCAGGCCCGCCGTCAACCCGCCGGCGAAGCCGCCGCCGGGGGTGTTGTGCCCGGCGAAGAAGAAGTACGCCGAGAGCACCATGATGAGCGGGAAAATGACGCGGGTCGCGACCTCCAGCACCAGGGAGCGATGTCGAGGATCACGCAGTTCGCTGCCGCGCAGCCAGGTGACATCGCCGACGGCTGGGCTGTAGGCCCCGATGGGGCCGATGTCGGGCTGGCCGACGGCGGTGCTGACGCGCGGCGCGGCACCGAATCGCCGGTGCCGGAACACCAGCGACGCCACACCCGTCGCGGCCACCAGCAACACCATCACCTCGCCCATGGTGTCCCAGGCGCGGATGTCGACCAGCAGTACGTTGACCGCGTTCGCGCCGTGCCCGCGGTAGTAGGCCGCGTCGGGGATCAACTCGGCGATACCCACACCGTTGCGCGCGGCCATCGCGAACACCGCGAGGGTCGTGACCGCGGCGCCCACCGCCAGCGCCAGAGCCGCTCGCGGCAGCCGGTGACGGTTGATGTTGGTGGCGTCGGCCTCGGCGGGCAGGATCCGAAGGACCAGCACGAATATCACCAAAACCAGTGTTTCGACCAAGAATTGGGTCAACGCCAGATCGGGTGCGCCGTGGAAGGCGAAGATCGCACCGCAGCCGTAACCGGTGACCCCGACCAGAAGCACCGCGGCGAGGCGGTTGCGCATCACCGTCGCGCCGATCGCGGCGGCCAGCATCAACAACCCGACCACCACCTGCAGCGGGGAATCCCACAGCGCGAAGTCCGGACGGTCCCGTGCGCCCAGCGCCAGCATCACGATGGGCAGCACGACCAGCGTCGACAGGATGACCGACTGGGTGGCCGGCAGCGACCCGCGCTGGGTCTCTCCGGTCAGGCGCACCGAGGTGATGTCCAGGCCGCGAATCACCGCGTCGTACATGCGGTCGGCGTTGCCCAGCGGCTGATAGGCAAACCGGGTGCGGGGCAAGCGGTTCCGGCCGAAGAACACGACGATGCCGACGGCGAGCACGATTACCGAGAGCAGGAGCGGCAGGCCGAACCCGTGCCAGAGGGCCAGGTGGTAACCCGACCCCCCGGGCAAGGTGTCGGCGTATTCGTCGAGCACCGCGTCCAGGCCCGCGGGCCACAGGCCGAAGACCAGGCCCGCTGCGGCGAGGGTCGCCGGCGCTGCCAGGAAAGTGATTGAAGGACGGTGCATTTCGAGGACCCGGGTGCTCGGGTTCGGCAGGCCCTTGCCTGCGAACGCGCCCCACATGAAGCGCAGGCTGTAGATGGTGGTGAACACCGACCCGACCACGATGCCGGTCAGTACCCACGGCGCCACGGAACCGAGGGCCGGACTGTGCAGAACCGTCTCGAGGTCGGCCTCCTTGGCGACGAAGCCGAAGAACGGCGGCAGCGCAGCCATGCTCGCGGTGGCGCACGCGGCAATGATCAGCAGCGGCCGGTGATGGCGCCCCAGGCCCGCCAGGCGCCGGATGTCGCGGGTGCCGGTGGTGTGGTCGATGATGCCGACGACCATGAACAACGCGGCCTTGAACATCGCGTGCGCACACAACATGGCCAGCCCGGCCAGCATCATGTCGCTGCCGCCGGTGCCCACCATGACCGTGATCAGGCCGAGTTGGCTCACCGTGCCGAAGGCCAGGATCAGTTTCAGGTCGTATTCACGGACCGCGCGCCAGCCGGCCAGCAGCATCGTGAGCAGTCCGAGACCGACGACCATCGGGCGCCACAGCGATGTGTCGGCGAAGCCCGGCGCCATCCGGGCCACCAGATAGACACCGGCCTTGACCATCGCCGCGGCGTGCAGATAGGCGCTGACCGGAGTGGGTGCGGCCATCGCGCCCGGTAGCCAGAAGTGCATCGGCACGATCGCCGATTTGGACAACGCGCCGATGAGGATCAGCGCCACCCCGATGGCGGCCGCTGTGCCGCCCGGAGGAGACGCGATGAGCTCGGACAGAAGATAGGTGCCGGACAGGTTGCCCAGCACGATGATGCCGACCAGCATGGCCAGGCCGCCGAACGTGGTCACCAACAACGCCTGGGTGGCGGCCCGCCTGCTGGTGGCCCGCTCGGCGTAGTGGCCGACCAGCAGGAAGGACAGCACCGTGGTGGTTTCCCAGAAGATGTAGAGAACCAGCATGTTGTCGCTGACCACCAAGCCGAACATGGACCCGGAGAAGGCAACGAGCTCAGCGGCGAAGCTGGGCAGCCGCTTCTCGATCTTTCCGTCGTGGTGGTGGAAGTACTCGCCGCAATAGAAGAGGACGAGCGCCCCGATGGCCAGCACCAGCACGCTCATGATGGCTGCGAGCGAGTCGAACCGCAGCGTGATGTCCATCGACAGCTCGTGCACCCACGGGATGCTCAGGGTCGGGACGCGGTCGTGACTCGGCCAGTTCAACCCGACCCAGACCAGGGATCCGAGCGGCACCAGGGCCAACGGATAGAACGCTCGCCTGCCCCATCTGGCCACCAGAAGTGGCGCCAGCGCGGTGGCAACCGCGTGGGCGAGCAGAACGGCGAGCATGGCACTCCGATCGGGTTGGGGTCGGGGTGTCGGCTACCGATGAGCGCTTGCGCGAAGAGCATCGGCATGAGTGGCTATGGCATTTTCGCCCATTCTACGTGGGCCGTTGTGACTACGATCAGCCTGCAGAGCCACCGCGCGCTATGGGGGTGAATTCTCTTGGCAACCAAAGGGGTTCTGGTGGTGGGCGCCGGGCCGACCGGTCTGATGCTCGCATGTGAGCTCGCGCTCGGCGGGGCGCCGGTCACGGTGCTGGAGGAACGTACCGCCACGCCGAACATCACCCGGGCGTTTGCCGTACATGCGCGGACCCTGGAACTGCTGGACGGCCGCGGGCTCGCCGATGAGTTGCTGAGCCGTGGAGTCGAGGTGCACGAGGTGGCCCCGCCCGGCGGGGCCACCCTGAATCTGCGGGAACTGCCGACCCGCTTTCCGATGGTGCTGATCGTTCCGCAGAGCGGCACCGAGCATGTGCTCGAGGCCAGGGCCACCGAACTCGGGGTGCAGATCCGCCGCGGTGCTGAGGTGGTGGGGCTGCGTGAGGACGGAGAGGGCGTCACGGTCGAGCTGGCAGGTGGTGAGCGCCTGGGCGCCCAGTACGTGGTCGGCTGCGACGGGGCCCACAGCACGGTGCGACGACTGGTCGGCATCGACTTCGTCGGAAAACAGTATGAGACGCACATCCTGCTGGCCGACGTCCGGCTGGCCTCGCCACCGGAGGAGACGCTGTTCGCCCGGACCGGGACCGAGGGCGTGGTGTTGTTCGTGCCGTTCGGCGACGGCTGGTTCCGCGCCATCGCGTGGGACCGGCAGCGGGAACAGGCGCCGCTGGACGAGCCGGTGACGCTCGACGAGATGCGCGACGCGTTTGCCCGCATCGCCGGCGACGACTTCGGCATGAGCGACATGCGGTGGAGTTCGCGGTTCCTCAGCGAGCGGCGCCAGGCCCGGCACTACCGGTCGGGCCGGGTGTTTTTGGCCGGCGACGCCGCGCACGTGCATTCGCCCCTGGGCGGGCAGGGCATGAACACCGGGCTCGGCGACGCGTTCAATCTGGGCTGGAAGCTGGCGTCGGCGGCTCGCGGGCAGGCACCGTCGTGGCTGCTGGACAGTTACGAACGTGAGCGCCATCCTGTCGGCGCCGGTGTACTCCGGCTGACCGACACGTTCAACCAGATCGTGTTGAGTTCGGCCACGTCGCGCCGGTTGCGGGTACTCGTGTTGGGGACGGTGTTGCGCATCCCTCGCGCCAGGCGTTTTGTGGCCGAACGGCTCAGCGGCATCGGAATCGCCTATCCACGGTCGAAGGACGAGAACTGGTTGGTGGGACGCCGGATGGCCGATGTCGACTGTGGGGGGACCCGGCTCTATGAATTGCTGAGGGCGGGCAAGTTCGTGCTCGTCACGGCTGAGGCGGTAGACGTCGCCGGTTGCGATGTGGTCCAGGCGACGGACAACCGACCCGAACTTCCCGATGCCGTGCTGGTCCGGCCGGACGGCTACGTGGCCTGGGCCAGCGAGCGGCTGCCGGATGCGGCGTCGCTGCGGGCAGCGATCACACACTGGATGTCCGCTGCGGGGTAGGCATCGTTGGCACCGAGACTGTATTGAGGGACAGAAATCGGCGTGACTTTGTCCCTGAGTACAGCCTCGCGGTGCAAGCGCACGTCAGAAATACCGCAGCCAGACGTACACCCAGGCCAGGGCCGTACTGAGTGCGGTGACCACGAGCCCGTAACGGGTGAACCGCCAGAAGCTGATCGGGTGCCCGGCCCGCTTGGCGATACCGATGGCCACCACGTTGGCGCTGGCCGCGATCGCGGTGCCGTTGCCGCTGAAGCAAGCCCCGAGTGCGAACGCCCACCACAGTGCCTGGCCGGTCTGGGGTTCCGGAACCTGGGCCACCATGCCCTCCACCACCGGCGTCATCGTCGCGGTGTAGGGAATGTTGTCGACGAAGGCGCCGACGATCGCCGAACCGAACAGCAGTGCGGTCGCCGCCGCGAACCAGTTGTCGCCGAACGCCGATTCGGCCACCGACCCGAGCGCACCGATGACACCGGTGTGGACCAACCCGGCGACCATGACGAACAGGCCCATGAAGAAGACCAGTGTGGGCCATTCGACCTCGGGCAGGACGTCGGCCACATCGATGTCGGTGACCAGCAGCATCGCCCCGGCACCCAGCAGCGCCACGATCGACGGCGCCACGTGCAACACCGAATGCAACGCGAACCCGACGATCACCACGTTGAGGACGAGAAGGGAGCGGATCAGCAGGCGCTTGTCCTTGATCGCCCGCCGTTCCTGCAGGGCCATCACCTCGTCGATCTGCACCTGGTCGGCGCGCAGGTCTCGGTGGAACAGCACCCGGGTGAACAGAACGAACAACCCGAAGATGATGACGACGACCGGCGCCATGTGGATCAGGAAGTCGTTGAAGGTCAGACCGGCCCGGCTGCCGATGATGATGTTCGGCGGATCCCCGATCAGGGTGGCGGCGCCACCGATGTTGGAGGCCAGCACCTCGGCGATCAGATAGGGCTGCGGCGGGATACGCAGCCGATCGCAGATCACCAGGGTCACCGGCGCGATCAACAGGATGATGGTCACGTTGTCGAGCACAGGCGAGGCGAAGGCGGTGATCGCCATCAACATGACCATCAACCGGAACGGATTGCCGCGGGAACGCTTGGCGGCCCAGATCGCGAGGAAATCGAACAGCCCGGTCTGCTTGATGACACCGACGATCACCATCATCCCGAGCAACAGGAAGATGACGTTCCAGTCGATGCCCTGGTGCTCGGAGTGGAACACCTCGGCGCCGGGGATCAACCCGAGCAGGGCCATCAGGCCTGCGGCGACCAGGACGGTCTTGACCTTGTCGGCTCGCTCGGTGGCGATGAACCAGAAGGCGACGACGAAGATCGTCAGCGCCAGGACCGGAGCCAGCATCGGCTCGGAGGGTCAGTCGCCGGGCCCGGAGACCGCCAGGCTGGTCAGTAGCCGCTCGAGCGTGACGGCCCCGGTGAGCCGCCCGTTGCGGTCGACGACGGCGATGAGCGGACTGCGCTTGTTGGCCATCACGGTGGCGATCTCCAACAGCGTCGCGTCCGGTGTCACGGTCGCAGGCTTGGTCGCGGGCCCAGGGAGACAGTCGCCGACCGTGAGTTTGCCCGGGCCGTGCCAGAACAGATCGGCGTGGATCTCGTCGACGGTGCGGACCAACGCCGGATCGTCTTGGTAGGACTCTGGAATCGCCAAGCGCAGCACCTGGGTTCCCGGCAGCACCGCCACCGGGCGGTCGTCGTCATCGACCACCACCAGGCCCGGAAGCCGGTTGACGACCATCAGCTGGACGGCCTTCGAGACGGGGTCATCGATCCGCACAGTCGGCAGGTGGGCGGCGATTTCATGTGCCTGCATGAGCTCGTTCCAATGCGTCGCTAGTGTCATCGTCCTCGTTCTCCGATCAATTCGGGACGGCTCGGCTCCGGCGGTGGCTGCCAGTCTGGGTGACGCTGTGGTCGGTGACCATCGGGGCTGACACCCATTCCGCTGGGGGTATTGCCTGTATGGACAAGAGCGCTGGTCGCGGGTCACCCTGGTGGGGTGAAACCGGCGCGCACCCCGGCGACCGCGTTGTTCCGCCGGGTGTTCCTGATCAACGGGTTGATCTTCACGCTGGGCACCCTGATCCTGGCCCTGTCGCCGGCCTCGGTGTCCTCCCGGATAAAACTCACCGAAATCCCAGTTTTGGTGGTGGGTTTGGCGATTATCCTGACGGCTAACGCGCTACTTCTGAGATCGAGTCTTGCCCCATTGGATCGGCTCGCCGCGTCAATGCGGCGAGTCGATCCGCCCAAGCGCAGCGACCGTGTCGACGACCGCGGCACCGGCGATCTGCAGCACCTGATCGAGTCGTTCAATGCCATGCTCGACCGGCTGGAGACCGAGCGGACCACCGCGAGTGCATCCGCGCTGGCGGCACAGGAGAACGAACGCCAGCGCATCGCGCGAGAACTGCACGACGAGATCGGCCAGACCCTCACCGTCGCGCTGCTCACTCTCAAACGGGCCGTCGACCGGGCCCCGCAGGCGATCCACGCCGAACTCGCCGACGCCCAGGAGATCGTGCGGGCCAGTCTCGACGAGGTACGCGACATCGCCCGACGGCTGCGCCCGGATGCTCTGGAGGACCTCGGTTTGCACAGCGCGCTCAACGCACTCTGCAACGACTTCGCCCAAGCCTCGGGTATCGCGGTGGTCAAACACATTGCGCTGCAAACGGATCGGTTGAAGCCGGACGTCGAGCTGGTGTGCTATCGGATCGCCCAGGAGGGCCTGACCAATGTGGCGCGACACTCTGGGGCACGAAAGGTGTGGGTGGATCTGCACACCGGGGAGAGTGAACTCACGTTGCGCGTGGCCGACGACGGCTGCGGCGGCGTCGCCACCGAACCGACGCGAGAAGGCGCGGGCATCAACGGAATGCGCGAGCGGTCGCTGTTGGTGAACGCCGCGCTGACCATCAGCTCACCGCCGGGCGGGGGTACCGAAGTGCGGTTGGTCATCCCGTTGCGGGGTACCTGACATGGCCGCTCGGATCCTGCTCGCCGACGATCACGCCCTGGTTCGCAGCGGACTGCGGATGATCATCGACGCCGAATCCGATCTGCAGGTGGTGGCCGAGGCGGCCGACGGGTACGAGGCGCTGACCGCGCTGGAAACGACGCCGGTGGACCTGGCGATCCTCGATATCGCGATGCCGCGGATGACAGGGTTGCAGGCCGCGCGTGAGATCAACCGGGGCCACCCGAACGTGCGGATCCTGATCCTGTCGATGTATGACAACGAGCAGTACTTCTTCGAGGCGCTCAAGGCCGGGGCTTCGGGCTACGTGTTGAAGTCCGTGGCCGACCGCGATCTGCTCGAGGCCTGCCGCGCGACCATGCGCGGCGAGCCGTTCCTGTACGCCGGGGCGGTGACGGCGCTGATCCGTGACTATCTGCACCGGTCACGTCAAGGCGGCGAGTTGCCTGCCACCATCCTCACTCCGCGCGAGGAGGAGGTGCTGAAGCTGATCGCCGAGGGCTACTCGACCCGCGAGATCGCTGCCACCCTGACCATCAGTGCCAAGACAGTGGACCGGCACCGGACCAACATCCTGGCAAAGCTGGGCCTGCGGGACCGGCTGGCGCTGACGCGCTATGCGATCCGCGCCGGGCTCATCGAACCGTGAGCCCAGATCGGAATGGCATGTGACGCAACGCCGATGCCCCAGCCCATGATCGGCCAGACCGGCCAGAAGTACCAGCCGCCACCGCCGAACCCGAAGGCCAGCCAGATGCCGAGCATCAGGAGACAGCCGGCGACATAGGCGGCGAGGTGGATCTTGACGCTCAGGCGGGCGGCCCGCTGCTGGGCGGCGTGGCGTCGGGGATCGTTACGCCGCAGACGGTTGACGGGTAGGTCGGCGACGAGGCGGTGCAGCTCGTCGGTGGTCTGCGCCCGGAACGCCGACCGCAGCCGATCCTCGTATTCGGGCATACCCAGGTAGCCCTGGGTAAGGGCCTGGCCGAGGTCGTTGGCGGTGCGTTCACGCTCCCGGTCGCCGGCGCGTGCGGTTTCAACGGTGGGTAAGGCGGTGTCGGCCATACGGACTCCCGTGAATCTAGTCAGTGACTAGTTGAACTATCCCACCGGAACTTGTCATCGTCAAGATGTAATTCCGATGGCGTCCCGCTCGGCCAGTTCGCGCAACGTGAGCAGCTGTTTCCGCATCATCACCGCGTCGCCCAGGGCTAGCGCCCACCCGATGAGTCGCGGACCGTCGAACCGGACCCGTACGTGCAATCGGGTGCCGCCTGCGCTGCCCCGGACGGCATAGGTGACTGCGACGTGGCCGGACTGCAGTGTCACGTGCTCGTCTTGGGCGAATGAGTGCAGCGTGAAAATCTGCATGAAGCGTTGGCCGGTGCCCAGATGTGTCAGTGCCGGGTCGCGGGTACGCGGGCTGCGGCGGCCGAAGTTGTCGATCAGGTCGTAACTGTAGGGCGCGACGCGCAGCTGGCAGAGCCAGCCGAACACGGTCGACGGTGGTGCCTCGATGCTGATCGCGCGGTCGGCGGACAGTGCGGCGGCCGGCGCGACGGCGTCGCATGGAAGGCGGGCGTCGCGCTCCTGGGCCGTGGCGCCCCAGTTCAGGATCACGCCAGTACATCCGGACGCGGGCGTAGTTGTCCCGCAATGCGTTTGAGTGTCTGGCGCACCGCCACTGTGTGAGCGCCCGAGCTGATCACCAGAGCGCGGTAGATCTTTCCGTGGATGCCCGGGAAGGCTGCCCAGGTCTGTGACCGGACCCGGGTGCGGTGCGGGCCGAGATCGTCCAGTTCGAAGATCCAGTTGTAGATCGAGAACGGGTGGCGGCCTTTGAGGACGAGGCGTTGACGTGGCGTGCACTCGCCGATGGCGAATCCGAAAGGCGCCCGCGGTTCGGCGGGGTCGCTGCACAGTGTGCGCAAGACGGCGGCCCATGTCGTGGCAGCGTCGGCGTCGACGGTTATGGCATGCTCATCGATATAGGGTAAACGTTCCATATAGAAGGACTGTACTAGATCATGGCGCCTCCGCGGAAGCATGAAACCGATGCGATCTTGGATGCGACGCGGGCACTCGTGCTCGCCGAAGGTCCAAGGGCCGCAAGCGTTGCGGCAATTGCCAAGGTCAGCGGCGCCCCCGCGGGCACGCTGTATCACCGGTTCGGCAATCGCAATGGCGTGCTGACCGCGGCCTGGTTGCGGGCCCTGGAACGGTTTCAATCCCGCGCGATGGCGGCGACCGGCGACTCTCCGCTCGAGGCGGCGGTGGCGATGGGCGTCGCGGCCGTGGACTTCGCCCGGGCGGTCCCCGAAGACGCCCGGTTGCTGCTGACCATCCGGCCCAGCGACCTGCTCGACGGCGCCCCCGACGCGGAGTTCACCGCGACGCTGTCGGCGATGAACGCGCCACTCATCGAGCGGCTACGCGAGCTGGCCCGGGCGATTGTCGGCGATGACGACGCCCGCTCCATGGACGCCATATCGCGCGCCGTCGTCGACCTGCCCTACGCCATGGTGCGGCGGCACGCCAACGACGCCGAGTTGCCGGCCTGGATGGAGAAGGACCTGGCTGATGCGATCCGGAAGCTGTTGGTTCGGTAAAACGGTTTGTGGGCTCGGCTTGATGTGGTGTGCCGGACACTGTGACGAATGTGCAGTCTGTTGAGGTGATTTCAGCATTTCGTCGCGACGAGCTGCACACTTGTCACAGTGTCTGCTGTGGAGGGTGAGGTCGAATTCGCCGTTCCGCGGCGACGTAGGAGACTGAGTATCCTCAGGGAGGTGGAAACCAAGTCCGAAGCCTCAAGGGTTGTCGCAGCCAGTCGAGAGATCGCCGCACCGGCCGAGGCCATCTTCGAGCTGATCGCAGACCCATCACAGCAGCCGCGGTGGGATGGCAACGAGAATCTCGCCGAGGCGCCGTCCGGCCAGCGGGTGCGGGCGGTCGGGGACGTGTTCGTCATGACGATCAAGCAAGGTGGCAACCGCGAGAATCGCATCGTGGCGTTCGAAGAAGGCCGGCGTATCGCGTGGCGGCCGTCGGAGGTGGGGAAGGAACCGCCCGGCCACCTGTGGCGCTGGGAGCTGGAACCGTTGGGCGACAACCGAACCCTGGTCACCCACACCTACGACTGGTCGCAGCTCACCGATGAGAAGCGACTGGTGCGTGCGCGCGCGACCACGGCGGACAAGCTGCGGGGCTCGATCGACCGGCTGGCGGCCCTGGCGGAAGGCTAGCGCGGCGGACGCATCTGACCGTCGAGGTTGCCTTGCTCCTGGTGATCCGTGCGCTTGTAGTCGGCGGCACCCTTGTCCAGCTTGTCGGCAAGGTCGTTGGATAGCTTGTTCATCGCCTGAGTGGCAGCTGTTCGTGAATTTTGAGCTGCACCGAGTGCTGCTATTGCGACTGAGCAAGCTAAGCCGTGAGTCCGGGCCACCGCGAGAGTTGCACCGTCGGTGACCGCGTCGGCGGCACTGAATGTTCCCGCAGCCTCGCGCTGTGTCTTCGCGCGGTCGTTCAGATGCTCTGCAAGGACCTTCAAGTCGTCGCTCACATGGATGTCCTTTCGCCAACTCCGGAAAATTGCCGGAATACGCTGTTGCTCACCAGGCCTCGGCCTCGGCGGCGACCTGGTCGTAGGTGGCGCCGGCGCGCCGAATCACGGTGGCGTTGTGCGCGGAGTTGTTGATGAGGTCGAGGAATCTCCACTCGGCGAGAGGCAAAGTACCGGCGACGGCGGCGGCTTGAAATGCCAGCGAGGCGGCTTGGCCCCAACCTGGGACCGCATTCATCGCGATTGCTGGGGCGATGGCGAGGCCAAGGGTCGTTTGGCAACGGTCGAGCATCTTGCGCGTGACGCCATTCTGTTCGGCCTGACTCTTGACGGCATCCCTGATCGCCTCGTCGGCGGCCTTCAGCTTGTCGGCCCGCCAGCCATGTTCACGGTTGCGAACCTCATACGCATTGGCGGCGTCGCCTTCCCAACTCTCTGGGCGGTCTGCGGTTTCGAGCTTGTTCTTCGCTTCACCGAATTTGCTGGCTCCCTGGTCAAAGTAGCCACCTTTGTCGGGTTCACCGAAGCCGCAGCTGTTCGCCATCCCCATCATTACAACCAGTGCCGCCTGGATGATCGGAGTGGCGGTGGCCCCGGCGAATCGTGCGCTACCCAGCGAACCCATCGATTGCATCAGACCGACGAAATCGGACCCGATGCCGGCCATGCCCCATCCGACGTGTCCGTCTTTCCCGTTCCGCGTGTCCATGCTGGAGGGGTGGTCGAGAATGAGCCCATTGGCCCAGTTGAGCGAGGAGTAGACGTCTACAAAGGTGCCCATCGCTGTGGTACTTCCCCTCACTGTCGGCCTTCTGACCAAGGCTAGCAATCAGCCGGGCGTAGCCGACGCACCAATAATTGCGATGTTCGTTAGCCACCTACTGGCCACGTCAGGCGGCGTCGGTGGCCTCCTCAAGCTGCACGGCGCGAAGTCGGTCTAGTGCTCGGCCGTCGGTTAGCTCAACACGGTCATCGATGTTCTGCCAGTAGAACCTGACAAACCGAAGTATCGCCCGTCCGTCACGGGAGTACAGCCCAGGCTCCTTGATCATCTTGACGTCACCATCGGCCATCACCATGGCCACGGGGTTCTTGGCCGGCATGTCCTCGGGTGCCTTGTCGGTGACATCGACGACCTGTGCCCACTCACCGCTCGCCGTCGAGAACGCCTCGACGAATTTGAAGCCCTCCGCGGTCAGGCGGATGTATCCGACCCCTCCACGCTTGACTGTCAGTACCAGGGCGACGACAAAGACCAAGGCCGGTCCGATGAATGCCATCGCGAACATGGGGGCAATATCCGGGGGTAAGGGGATATCAAGCTTGTTCATGGCACCCAGTACGCCACCGGCGCCAAGAGCGAGAGCTCCGGTCAGCACGCCGATGAACAGCAGGATGTCTACGCGTCGGTCGACCCGGATGGTCGTCCCTTCAGCGTCGCAGACAGCCCGTGCAACGACTGAAGGCATGATCCACCAGACGCGTAGTGGTGCGAGCCAGAAAACTGTGGCACCGACAGCTATCAATGCCGTCAGGTAGTGGCCTTGGACCACAGCCAGTCCGGCCCACGCTGCGCACGCAAAAGCAACGAGACCGAGCATCGCCATAGAGAATGCTCTCAGTCCACCCACAAAACCCCCATCCAGTTGAGCCAATCAGCGCCCGGCGGCGAACTCCCGCAACGATGCCACCTGCTCGGCATCCAACGACGGCCGCACGGTCTCACGGGCCTTGGCGACGTCAGCGGCGGTGACGTCGGCGGCATCGATGGACCGGCGCATCGCCGTCAACGCCGCCTCCCGCAGCAGGGCCACACAATCGGCCGCGCTGTAGCCATCCAGCTCGGTGGCCAGGGCGTCGAGGTCGACATCGGCGGCCAGCGGGATGGATTTGCCTGAGGTGCGCAGGATTTCGCGGCGCGCATCGGCATCCGGCGGTTCGACGAACACCAACTTCTCCAGCCGGCCGGGCCGAAGCAGTGCAGGGTCGATGAGATCGGGACGGTTCGTCGCACCGAGTACGACGACGTCGTTCATCGGTTCGATGCCATCGAGTTCGGTCAACAGGGCGGCCACCACGCGGTCGGTCACCCCGGAATCGAAGCTCTGCCCGCGTCGCGGAGCCAACGCGTCGATCTCGTCGAGGAACACCAGTGACGGCGCGGAATCCCTCGCCCGGGCGAACAGCTCACGCACCGCCTTCTCCGACGAGCCGACCCACTTGTCCATGAGCTCAGCGCCTTTGACGGCGTGCACGGAAAGCTTGCCAGAACTGGCCAGGGCCCGCACCACGAAGGTCTTGCCGCAACCGGGCGGACCGTACAGCAGCACGCCACGCGGCGGCTGAACGCCGAGCCGCTGGAAGGTGTCCGGATGCTGCAGCGGCCACAACACCGCTTCGGTGAGTGCCTGTTTGGTCTCGACCATGTCACCGACGTCGTCGAGCGTCACCGAGCCGACCGACACCTCTTCGGCCGCGGACCTCGACAGCGGACGGATCACGGTCAGCGCCCCGGTCAGGTCCTCCTGCCACAGCACCGGCTCGTTGCCGTCGGCGCTGGCCCGCGAGGCTGCCCGCAACGCGCCCTCGCGCACCAGGGCAGCCAAATCGGCCACCACGAAACCCGGTGTCCGGTCCGCGATTTGGCTCAGATCCAACTCGGCGGCCGGAACGCCGCGCAGCAGCACCTCCAGCAGCGCCTTGCGGGTGGCCGCGTCGGGCAGGGTCAGGGCGAGTTCGCGGTCGCACAGGTCCGGTGCCCGTAGCCGCGGATCCACCCCGACGGGCACGGCCGACGTCGCGATGAACGCCACGCCACGGGTGGCCACGGCATCCCGCAGCTCGGCGATGATCAGGGCCGCGACGGGTTCCGGAGCACGGTCGGCCGCGGTGGCCGGCAACAGCGCGTCGACGTCGGAGATCAGCAGCACGCCGCCGCCGTCGCGCACGGTCGCCACGGCGTCGGACACCCGGCGCAACCGGTCGTCGGCGGCCAGCGCCCCCACCTCCGGCCCGTCGAGTTCCACCAACCGCCGCTCGGCGCACACCGTACGCACCATGGTGGCCTTGCCCACGCCGGCCGGGCCGGTGACCAGCACGCCGAGATTCGGGGTGGCACCCAGGGTTTCGAGGAGCTGGGGTTCGTCGAGTGACAGCTTGAGCCACTCGGTGAGCTTGCCGGCCTGGGTGTGTGAGCCCTTGAGGTCGTCGAAGCTCACCGCCGGCTCGGTACGCGCTGGGCTGACGGTATGTGCGCCGGTGGAATCCGACGTACTCGGCTCGAGGCCAGATCCCCACGACACCACCGAATTCGGTTGAATGCTCACCGGCCCGGCGGGATCGACCCCGGTGACCGTCAGCAGCTCGGAGGTCCAGGTGATGCCCACCGACGACGCCAGCGCGGCGGTGGCCGCCGACGTCGAGGTGCCCGGGCCGAGATCGCGGGGCAGCAGCGACACCGTGTCGCCGACCGTCATAACCTTGCCCAGCAGGGCCTGCCGCAGCGTCGCCGACGAAATCGAGTCGGTCGCCAGCTTGGACCCGCTCACCGTGACAGCCCTGGCGCCGTACACCGTCACCGGCGCCACGATCACCGTCGCGGTCTCACGCAGTCCGGCATTGGACAGTGTGACGTCGTCGAGCAGGGCGGTTCCGGTCGGCGTGCCGCCGGGAGCAATGCCCACGACCGCGGCGGTGGTCCGGGAACCGGTCAGCGACACCGCGTCCCACTCGCGGATACCCAGGGCGGCGATCGCCTCCGGGTGCAGCCGGACCACCCCACGACGGGAGTCGAGCGCGGAGGTGTTCAGCCGTGCCGTCAGGCGCAGATGCCCGAGCGCGTGATCCTCATCAACCTCGAGCTGCGACATGTCAGCGTCCCGGCTTCCGGAGTCCCAGGCGCGCCATCGAGCGCCGGTGCGGCTGCGCCCGGCGAATCGCGCGCCGGGTGGCACGGCGCTGCTGCGGCTTGTCGTCCCACGATTCGGGGTGGCTGGCCACCCACTTCTTGGTGCGCACCGCGAACGGGATATGGATGACGTAGGCCACGATGATCACCATGATCACGATGTAGCCGTAGAACACCGACGCCGCCACGCCGATCGCGACCAGGGCCAGCAAGGGCGCCACCATGTTCGGCGGCACCGAGAACGTGTGGATCTTGCGCATCGGGATCCGGCTGACCACCAAGAGCGAGACGCCGATCATCCAGATCGACACCGCCCACTCGCTGGTCCACCAACCCTCGCCGAACTGCATCTTGGCGGCCAGCAGACCGATCGCGCCGATGGCACCTGCCGGGGCGGGCATCCCGACGAAGTACTCCTTCTCGTACGCGGGCTGATCCACGTCGAGCAGTGCGTTGAACCGCGCGAGCCGCAACACGATGCACACCGCATACAGCAGCACCACGATCCACCCGATCCGCGAATGCGACAGCAAGGTGCCGTAGACGATGAATGCCGGTGCCACACCGAAATTCACCGCGTCGGCCAGCGAGTCGATCTCCTCGCCCATCTTGGAGGTGGCGTTGAGCATCCGGGCCACCCGGCCGTCGAGTGCGTCGAGGATCGCCGCGACCGCCAGGAACGCCATCGACTCGGTGGGCCGCCCGTCGAGCGCCATCTTGACCGAGGACAGGCCGAGGCAGATCGCGGCCACCGTCATCGCGCTCGGCAGCATCCGCACGCTGAACGGCGGCGGCTTCATGCGGCCCTTGATCAACGACGGGGGCCTCATGCGCGGCTTGATCATGGCAACTCCGCCAGGACGGTCTCTCCGGCCAACGTCCGCTGGCCGCGGGAGACGAGCAGCTTGGAACCAACAGGGAGATAGGTGTCCAGCCGGGAGCCGTACCGGATCAAGCCGTAGGTCTCGCCGATGTCGAGCTTGTCGCCGACGTGCGCATTGCACACGATGCGTCGCGCGATCAGACCCGCGATCTGCACCGCGATCACCTCGGTGCCATCCGCGGCGCGGATGACGACGCTGTTGCGTTCGTTGTCCTCGCTCGCGGCTTCGAGCTCGGCCGAATGGAAGCGTCCGGGACGATGCTGCACGGCCACGACGTCACCGCCGATCGGCGCCCGCTGCACATGGGCATCGAGAACCGACAGGAAGATGCTGATCCGCGGCCGCGGCGTATCGGGCAACCCGAGCTCGGCCGGGGGCACGGCTTCTTCGATCAGGCAGACCAGCCCGTCGGCGGGAGCCACCACCACGCCGGGGCGCGTCGGCGGTACCCGGGGTGGGTGCCGGAAGAACGCCGCGTTGGCCCCGGCGGCCAGCAGGCCGGCCCGGCGCACCCAAGGGCGCTTACGGCCCAGGGCGGCCACGCCGAGGCTGGCGCCGACGAACGGAAGGCCCGCCGAATGCATCGGCGGAACACTGGATCGCACCAGCGCCACAAGGCGTTCTGGTCCGGACTGGAGGTCGGGGCGTCTGGCCATCGGGAGGATTCTACGTGCGGGCGCCGTCGGAATTGCTAGCTCAGGTCCCAGACGGGGACCGTCGACCCGGCCTTCAGTTCGGTGATGTCCTCGCCGATCTCCAACAGACAGTTCGCCGAGGCGAGCCAGCGCAGATGATGCGAGGCAGGGGGACCATAGCTGCTCACCGACTCCCCGGTCAGCACACCCCGCCGGAACTGCCGTTTTCCGCGCGGCGACGTCAAATCCTCGGTCAGCTGTGCGGTCCGCCGCGGCCGGTCCGGTTCGGTGTGGCACATCGCGGCGCGCAGCGGCGAGCGGACGAACACCTCGAATGAGACCAGCGCGCTGACCGGATTGCCGGGCAGCGTGATGATCGGAATTCCGTTGACGGTCCCCGCCCCCTGCGGCATACCGGGTTGCATCGCCACCTTCACGAACTCCACCTGATCCGACAGTGAGTCCTTGACGACCTCATACGCGCCTGCACTGACACCGCCGGTGGTGATGATCAGATCCGCATCCCCGGCGTGCTCGGCAAGCGCGGCCCGGAAGGCGTCGACATCGTCGGCGGACATCGGGGCGATCGTCGCCTGGGCGCCGGCGTCGCGGACCGCCGCGGCCAGCATCACCGCATTCGACTCATAGATCTGCCCCGGCTGCAGCTCGGTGCCCGGGGCCACGAGCTCGGTGCCGGTGGACATCACCATGACGCGCTGCGGCGGCACCACGGGCAACGTCGCCAGGCCCAGCGCCGCGGCCAACCCGAGGGCGGCCGGGCTGACCACCTGACCGGCACGCAGCACCGTGGTGCCGGCGGTGACATCCTCACCGGCGCGGCGCACGTGCTGGCCCGGGCGGGCGGCGGCACGGATGGTGACCGTGTCCGTCGCCCCGTCGGTGGCCTCGACCGGGACGACCGCGGTGGCTCCGGACGGCAGGGGAGCCCCGGTCATGATTCGGTGCGCGGTGCCCGGCTGCAGCGTCAGCGGGTCGGTGCGGCCGGCCGGGATGTCCTCGGCGACCGGCAGTCGCACCGGCGCATCGTCGGTGGCACCGGCGACGTCGTCGGCGACCACGGCGTACCCGTCCATCGCCGAGTTGTCGAAGCCGGGCAGGGACAACGGGGCGACCACGTCGGCGGCCAGCATGAGTCCGAGCGTGCCGTTCAACGGAAGAGCTTGTGGTGTACGGGCTTTGATCAGCCCGGCGACCACTTTCTGGTGTTCTTCGACGCTACGCATCATCACACCGGGAAGCTGACGCCGGTGAGCTCTTCGGACACCGTCCAGAGCCGGCGCTGCAGCTCCTCGTCATGCGACTGCTTGCTGGAGCTCACGAGCTTGGGGTAGCCGCGCACCTCCCGGAAGCCGTCGGGTCCGTAGTACTGGCCGCCGTGCACGTCGGGGTCGGTGGCGGCCCGCAGCGTGGCAAGCGCACCCTTCTGTGCGCTGTTGACGAGCAGGCTGCCGAGTTGGTTGACGCCCGGCAGCCCGGCGCCGGGGATGTGGCGGGTGAGCTCGGTGGTCGAGACCCCAGGATGGGCGGCCACCGCGATCGTCGGCTCGTTCTTGGCGGCGAGACGACGCTGGAGCTCATAGGTGAACAACAGGTTCGACAGCTTGGACTGCCCGTACGCGGCGACCCGGTTGTAGCTGCGTTCCCACTGCAGGTCGTCGAAGTGGATGGCGGCCTGGATGCGGTGCGCGACACTGGCGACCGCGACGACGCGCGACCCGTCGACCGGCAGCAGATGGTCGAGCAGCAGTCCGGTCAGCGCGAAGGCGCCGAGATGGTTGGTGCCGAACTGCAGCTCGAAGCCATCGACCGTGGTCTGCTTGGGCGGGTACATGACTCCGGCGTTGTTGATCAGCAGATCGATCCGCGGATACGCGGCCTTGAGTTCGTCGGCCGCGGTACGGACCGAATCCAGCGAGCCTACATCGAGCTGCTGCAGCTTGAGATCAGCCTTCGGCACGGCGGCGGTGATCCGGTCGACGGCCTGACGGCCCTTGTCCAGATTGCGCACCGCGACGACGACATGCGCGCCCTTGGCGGCGAGCACGCGGGCGGTCTCATACCCCAGGCCGGTGTTGGAGCCGGTGACGATCGCGATCCGGCCGGACTGATCGGGGACATCGGCCTCGGTCCACTTGGAATTGGCGCTCATGTTTCGAACTCTACGGGGGCATCGCTGCGCCTCACACCGCTGCGATCAGGGATTCCGACGACTTCGTCCGCATGACGTGATCGGCATGGATCTGGCCCGCGATGAACCGGCCGTTGTCCGCGACTGCGGCCAGGCCGGTCCGGGCCAGCGAGTTACCGTCGGGCAGACCCGCGTAGTACAGGCCGGGCAGGGCGCCCAGGATGCCGCCCCGCTGAAGTGGTGCCCCGTTCTCGTCGAGCGCCTGGGCAGGCAGGATCCGATAGTCCGGGCGGAATCCGGTGCACCACACGATGGTTGAGATGCCGTGGCGGGCCAGGTCGAGTCGGGTGCCGAAACCCGTGATCGCATCGAGATTCACGGCGGGTGCTGTCGCAGCCGCGGGGGCGACGAAGCCGCGGTCGCGCAGCCCGGTGTCGATCTTGTTGATCACCTCTCGGAATGTGAGTGCGGATTCCTCGGCGACGTCGACGACGTTGTCTTCCAGCATCAGCTCGCTTCCCCGTGCCCCGCGCGCCGAACCGACCAGTACGACGCCCTTTTCGGCCAAGGTGCCGAGATTGAGTTCGGCGGTGCCAAGCCTGTTGCCGCACACCGGCAATCCGGGCAGCCGCGCGCTGTCACCGGCGCCTGCGGCGACGAAGTCGTCGTACAGCGAGAACACATGCATCCATTCATGGATGGTGCGGCCGCGATAGTGCCGGGGCCAGGCTCGGTGCCGCCCCACTGACAGGAAGACCCGTCGTCCGGCATCTATCAGTTCGTCGGCGATCTGCTGACCGCTGATGCCCGCGCCGACCACCAGCACCGCCCCGCCAGGAAGCGAACCAGGATTGCGGTAGTCCGACGAATGGGTTTGATGGATGGCCGAATCGACGTCACAGGACAGGATGGGCTTGCGTGGCTGGGCGTAGCCGCCGAGGGCTGCGACGAGGTTGCGCGATTCGACCGTCTCGCCGTCGTGCAGCCGGGTCCTGAACCGCATGTCGTCGTCGGATACGCCGAACCGGCCTTCGACGGCCTGTACCGGGGTGTGCTCACGGACCGTCAGATCGCGGTCCCGCACATAGCGCCGCAGATGGCCGGCCACCTGTGGGCCCGAGGGCAGGGCCAACGGGTCGTCGCCGTCGTAATCCCACCCGGGCAGCCGGATCGAGCGGTTGCCGCTCCCGACGAGCAGGCTGTCCCACCGTTCGTGCGCCCAGCGTTGGCCGACCTCGCCCTTCTCGAACACAATCGCCTCGTGCCCGAGTTCCTGGAGCGCCCCGGCCACGCCGCAGCCCTGCTGGCCAGCGCCGATGATGACGGTTTCGATATATCCGTTGCTCACGGGAGAGCCTTTCTTTTCACGCGGAGTTAGTTAGGGTTACCTAACAAGAGCACTTCAAGCGGGCTTTAGATCAAGGCCGGAAGGCGGGGGTGACATGAGTGACGACGGCTTCATCGGCATCGGTGCGGCCGCGCGGCAATTCGGTCTGGCCGAATCCGCCCTGCGGTACTGGGAGAAGCGCGGCCTGCTCCATCCGGCCCAGCGCCGCTCCAGCTGGCGGTTGTACGGCCCGGAGCAACTGCACCGGATCGGGCTGATCAAAATGTGGCGGGAGAGCGGCCTCATGAGTCTGGACGAGATCGAGGCAATCCTCACCGCGGGTGACCATGACTGGCGCGACGCCGTGCGCGACCGCCTCGGCGAGATCGAGCGGCAACAGGACCGGCTGGCGAAAGCCAAGGACCACCTTGAACACCTCTTGACCTGTCCCGACGACAACCCCGCCGAGGACTGTCCGTACCTGCGGAAGATGACGGCCGAGTACCCGGCTCGGTAATCCCGACGCTGGACGGCACCCCGGTGCCATAGCAGTCTGGGAGTCATGCGCAACCTGTTGGCTGTCCTGTTCGCCATGTTGCTGTGCTTGACCGGCTGTTCGTCGAACGAGACTGCCGCAGATCCGTTGTCCGCGTGGAACGACACATCGGCCAAGAACTCGATCACCGAGTTCGTCGAGCGGGTCAGCGCCGCCGACACCCCCGATTTCGTCGAACCGGCAGACCGCGTCGCGGTGTTCGACAACGACGGCACGTTGTGGGCCGAAGCGCCGCTGCCGTTCCAGGCGGCGTTCGTCATCGACGAGCTCAAACGCCGGGCGCCCCAGGAGCCCGCGCTGGCCGCCGACCCCATGGTGCAGGCCGCGCTCAAGGCAGATGTGGCGACGCTGCTCGCCGGTGACCGGCACGAAGGTCTGCTGCGCGTGCTGGCCCTCACCCACTCCGGGATGACCACCGACGAGTTCAACCAGCGGGTGACCGACTGGATGGCGACCGCACGCCACCCCCGCTTCGGCGAGCCTTACGACCAGCTGACCTATGAGCCACAGCAACAGCTCCTGAACTACCTGCGGGACAACGGGTTCCGCACCTTCATCGTTTCCGGTGGGGGCGCCGACTTCATGCGGGTGTTCTCGCAACGGGTCTACGGGATCCCGCCCGAGCAGGTGGTGGGCTCCACCGGCACCACCAGATACGAACTGCGGGACGGCAAGCCGGTGCTCGTCAAGACCATGGACTACGTGTTTGTCGACGACAAGGCCGGCAAGCCGTCGGGGATCCACGAGTTCATCGGCCGGCGCCCGATCCTGGCCGTCGGCAACAGCGACGGCGACCAGGCGATGCTGGAGTACACCACGATCGACAATCCGCGGCCCAGCCTCGGCGTGCTGATCCACCACACCGACGCCGAACGCGAGTACGCCTACGACGCCAACCCGCCGTCATCCGGAAAACTCGTCACCGCGCTGCAGGCGGCCGGGCCGAACGGCTGGACCGTCGTCGACATGAAGAACGACTGGAAGACGGTGTTCGCCCAATGAAATTGGTCGATCCGGCCCAGCCGCCCAGCCGCAAGGCGCCACTGGTGTGGGCGGTGGGCGCGGCGATCCCGTGGGCGGTGCTGGCAATGGCCCAGGTGATCTGGTTCGCACTCGACTCCCGGATGCCGTGGCTGCACGGGACCGCCGCGATCGTCACGGTGCTGGGGTCGGTGCTGTTCATCGTGGTGGTCCCGATGTGGCGCTACCGGGTACACCGCTGGGACATCAATGTCGAGTCCGGCACCCCGGCGGTGTACACCCGCACCGGGTGGCTGGTACAGGAGCGTCGCATCGCGCCGATCTCCCGGGTGCAGACCGTCGACACCTACCGGGGCCCGCTGGACCGGCTGTTCGGGCTGGCCAACGTGACGGTGACGACGGCCTCCTCGGCCGGGGCGGTGCGGATCGTGGCGCTCGATGACGACGTCGCCGAGCGGGTGGTGGCGCAGCTGACCGACATCGCCGCCATCGGTGAACAGGACGCCACGTGACGGCGCCGCCCGAGCCGGCCGTCCAACCGCCGTGGCAGCGGCTGAGCCCGCGCATGCTGCTGGTCCACCCCGTTCACGAAGTGCTGCAGCAGATTCCGCTGCTGATCGGGGCGGTGGTGCTGGGTTCGGCGACCGGCAACCAGGGATGGACGATCGCGGCGATCGCCCTGACCGTCGCTGTCGGCCTGGCCAGGTGGTTCACCACCAGCTACCGCATCGAACCGGACGAGGTGCAACTGCGCACCGGGCTGTTGCAGCGCAAGGTGCTGTCGGTGCCGCGCAACCGGATCCGGTCGGTATCCACCGATGCGCGGTTGCTGCACCGGCTGCTCGGGTTGACCGTGTTACGGATCAGCACCGGCCAGGAGGCCAAGGGCGACACGGAGTTTGCCCTCGATGCCGTCGAGGCGCAGCAGGTTCCGAGGCTGCGCGCGATCCTGCTGGCCGACGCCGTACCGGTGGTCGACGCGCCGGCCGGCCGGGAGCTGGCCCGTTGGCAGCCGTCCTGGTTGCGATACAGCCCGCTGAGTTTCACCGGCCTGGCCATGATCGCCGCCGCGTTCGGGGTGATCTACCAAGCCGGAGTGGGCCCCGCGCTGCGGGATTCAGAGCTGGCCCGGTCGGGCATCGCATTCGCCGAACGCCTCGGGGTCCTGGCCAGCGTGGTTCTCGGGGCGCTGGCGATTCTGGTCTTCTCGGTGCTGCTCTCGGTGCTGCGGTCATTGCTCACCTACGGGAATCTGGTGCTGCGCAAAGATTCCGACGTACTGCACCTGCAGCACGGACTGCTGCGGCTGCGTGAGCACACCTACGACATGCGCCGGATGCGCGGCGGCACCCTGCGTGAGCCACTGCTGGTCCGCGCGTTCGGTGGTGCCCGCCTGGACGCGGTGATGACCGGCGTCGGAGGAGAGGGGGAGGCCTCGCTCCTGCTGCCACCCTGCCCTTCCGCGACTGCCACGTCGGTGCTGGCCGAGTTGATCGACAGCCCCGGCGCCGTCGACGCACCACTGGTGTCCCACGGGCCGGCTGCGGTACGCCGGCGCTGGACCCGGGCCCTGACGCCGCCCGCCTTGCTGGGGGTGGTGCCGGCGGTGATCGGGGTGCCGGCATGGGTGTGGCTGCTGTGGGCACTGTGCGTCGGGGGTGCCTGCCTGCTGGCCGCCGACCGGGCGCGGTCCCTGGGCCACGTGGTGCGCGACGGCTGGTTGGTGGCCCGCACCGGCAGCCTGGAGCGGCGCCGCGACCACCTGGATGCCACCGGGATCATCGGGTGGACGGTGCGCCAGACGTTCTTTCAGCGCCGGGCCGGGGTGGCCACCCTGATCGCCGCGACGGCGGCGGGGGAGAAGCGCTATGCCGTGATCGACGTGCCGGCCGCGCAGGCGTGGTCGGTGGCGGTGGCCGCCTGCCCATGGGTGGCCGACAACCCCTGGGCAACCGGCCCGGCGGGCCCCGAGTTGCGCTGAAATCGCGGGCGTTTACTGTCGCTGCATGGCTATCGGTGGAGTGCTGTTCGACATCGATGGTGTGCTGGTGACGTCCTGGCAGCCCATCGAAGGTGCGGCCCAGACGTTGCGGATCCTGGCTGAACACGAGATCGCCCGGTCCTACCTGACCAACACCACCACCCGCACCCGTGCGCAGATCGCCGACCTGCTGACCGCGGCCGGGATGGAGGTCGCCGCCGACGAAGTGATCACCGCGGCCGCGCTGACCGCCGAGTACGTGCGCGACCGCTATCCGGGTGCGCGATGTTTCCTGGTCAACAGCGGGCAGATCGGTGAGGACATGCCCGGCGTCGACGTCGTGTACTCCGGCGACTTCACCGGACCCGCCGCACCCGAGACCCCCGACGTGGTCCTGCTCGGCGGGGCCGGGCCGGAGTACAACCACCTCACCCTCAGCTGGGTGTACGACTGGATGGCACAAGGGGTCCCGGTCGTGGCGATGCACCGCAGCACGGCGTGGACGACCACCGACGGGCTTCGGGTGGACACCGGCATGTACCTGGCCGGCATGGAGGAGACCTCGGGCCGCAAGGCCATCGCCGTCGGCAAGCCCGCCCCCGAAGGTTTTTTGGCCGCCGCGAACCGGCTGGGCGCCGACCCCGAAGAGATGTACATGATCGGCGACGACCTCAACAACGACGTGCTGGCCGCCCAGGTGGTGGGGATGGCCGGGGTGCTGGTGCGGACCGGGAAGTTCCGGCAGGCCACATTGGACCGCTGGGCCGCAGACGAATTCGCGATGCAACCCAACTACGTCATCGACTCGGTCGCCGACCTTACCGAACTGCTGGGCTTGTAGCCCGCCCGCCGCTACACCGTGTACCGGCGGTCGTACCCGGCCTGACGCTCGGCGATCTGCTGCGCGCGGTCGTAGTCCAACTGGTCGAGGTTGTAGTTGGGATCATCCGGATCGCTCACGATGCCCTCGACCTCCGAGACCTTCACCACCTGCGTCTCCACCCGCGGCATGTTCTCGGCATCAGGGTCCACACCCTGGAACCGCATCGAGATGGTGCCCTGGTTCAGCCCGCCGGTGGACACCCAGTTCGCCACGCCGGGATCGTTCTTGGACACCACGATCGTGTAGGAGCCGTCCGCATTCTTGATCGCCTGGCTGTTGTTCAGGCTGGTCTGCTCGTTGCGGGTGTCGTTGGTGATGGTCCAGTCGTTGGTCACCGGCACCACGAAATACTCGGCGTCACCCGGGTACACCGTGATGATCATCGCCTCGTCGTCCTTGAGCTGGAAGTAGCCGGCGCTCTGCAACTGTGTGGAGAGGAACTGCGCGTTGTGCTGCGGTTGAGACAGCGTGTTGGGCGTGCCGGTGGCGCCGGTGGCCACTGTCATGTAGGTGTTCTCGCCGCTGATTCCGGTGACCAGCATCAGCAGGGCGGTCTCGGTCGACGACAGCAGCAGCGGTGCCTTGTCGAACGCCGGGATGATCGACACCAGGTTCATCAACGCCGGGTTCTTGACCACGGTCTCGCCGATACCCGGGATGGCGAATCCACCGATCTGGCTGAACAAGCTGCTGGGCGGCCCGTCGGTCTTCTCGATCGTCAGCGTCATCGGTGTCTCGGTGTTCCAGTCCCCCAACGTGTTTCGGGTGGCCAGGATGGTCGAGTTGGCCGGTGCCTGGATGTAGTTCATGCCCTGCTCGGGGTTCTCCGGTGCCGCGTTCGGGCTCACCACGATGGTGAACGTCCCGTCGTCGCGGATGCTGAGTTGCTCACCATCGAGATTTTCGGCAGTGACACCGTTGATGCCCGTCAGCACACTGAAATTGGTGTTGGCAGAGGTGGGATGGGTGCTCGGGTCGGCCGGGTCGTAGCCCTCGATCTTCCCCTGGATCTCGTACGTCGAGGCGCCGTTGATGCCCGTGAATCGGTAGACGGTGTCGGGGTTGTCGTACCAGATCCGGGTGCCGCCGGCGTCCTGCCCATTCCAGCTGTGCGGCGGGTTGACCTGGAGCAGCAGCTTCGGATCGTTCGAATTCAGCAGCAGGAACTCCGTCGCCGACTGGTTGGCGAACTCGGTGGCGGCCTCGTTGAGCTGGGACAGATTCGTCCAGTCGGGGCCACCGACCGCCGAGAAGTTCTTCGCCGCCTCCACGTACCAGGCCGCCATCAGGACCAGCTTGGCCACCTGGACGATGGGGGTGTTGACGATCTCGCTGACCTGTTGTTCGGCCTCAAGCTGATCCTCGGTGGCCAAAATGCTGGTGCCCTCCTCGGTCACCTCCGAGGTGGTGACGGTGCTCTCGACCTGTTGAGTCTCGCGCGACCGGCCGAAGAGGTCGAACGACGAGGCCTGCTGACCGTCGCGGCGCGACCACCCGAGCAGCGCCGCCAGCCCGAGATCTTGGACCGGGTTCACCGGCGTTTCGGGGATGCGCGGTTTGAGCCGCTCAGTCACGTCCGCCGCCACGAGCTGAGGTATCACCTGCGCCGGGGTCGCCTGGACACGGGGCGCGAACGACGGAACCACCTTGTTCACAACATCATTGGTCACGGCCTTCGCGACGACCGTCAGTGTTTCCAAGGGCGCGGTGGCTTCGGCCTCCGGTTTGGTGTCCAGCACGGCCGGGCGCTTGCGGGGCGCATCGGCCGGTGCGCCGACGGCGCGGGATACCGCCTGCCGGACGCTGCCGATGGCGGACTCAACGGCCTCGCCGGCCGCGGCGCCCGGCTTGTCGTCGTTGCGGTTCTTGGCGGCCTTGCGGGCGGAAGATACTGTGGCCGACCGATGCTGCGCGGCCGTCGAGCCGCTCAGGGCGGACTCCACTTTGGCGGACACCTCGCCGAGGTGTTTGGCCAGCTTCTCGGGGCCGGAAGACGACGGCTTACGCGGGCCGCGCTTCGGGGTCGAGCTATCCGTTTTCGGACTGCTGGTTGTCCCTGAAGTGCTGCCGGACGAGTCTGAGCTACCGGTCCCGGTCGACGCGATCGCGGTGCCGTTGGCCATCGCCACGCCGATGCCCAGCGCGACCGCGAGTGTGCCCACCCGCCCGATGAAACGTGCCCCGCCAGCGGTAGCGGACGTCGTCGTCATTTCGCCTCCCCCCAACTGTTCTGGCTGTCACAGAACGCAATTGGCCGACTGTAACAAGTTCCAGTTCGGTCTCGGGCGAGTTTGGCGGACTCTGAATTTATTGCTGTGCGGGTCCTTCGTCAGGCCTTCAAATCCCGCACGGCTTCGATGCGGGCCTTCAACTGATCAGTGGTGGCGGCGGCCACCGGAGGGCCTCCGCAGATGCGTCGAAGCTCGTTGTGGATCCAGCCGTGCGGCTTTCCGGTGCGGTGATGGGCGATGGTCACCAACGCGTTGAGCTCACGCCGCAACTCCCGGATCTGACCGTGTGTGGTGCGCGGTGGTGGGGGACCGCCCGATGCTGCCGCCTCGGCCGTTCGCTTGGTGAGTTGCTCATCTTGCCTGCGGCGCAACAGGTCTCGCATCTGCTCGGCATCGAGCAGGCCCGGGATGCCGAGATAATCGGCCTCCTCGTCGCTGCCGGCCGGGGTGGCGGTGCCGAACGAGGCGCCGTCGAAGATGACCTGGTCCAGTTCGGCGTCCGCACCCAGGTACTCGAAGCCGTTCTCCAGCTCGCTCTTCTCGTCCTTACGCTTCTCGGCGGCTTCGAGCGCCTCGTCGTCGAGACCGTCGGACTCACGGTGCGGCTTGCCCAGCACGTGGTTGCGCTGCGCCTCCATCTCACTGGCCAGCAGCAACAGGTTCGGCACCGAGGGCAAGAAAATACTGGCGGTCTCGCCGGGCCGGCGTGACCGCACGAACCGGCCGATGGCCTGGGCGAAGAACAGTGGCGTCGACGCACTCGTCGCGTACACCCCGACGGACAGGCGCGGCACGTCCACGCCCTCGGACACCATGCGCACAGCGACCAGCCACCGGCTGGTTCCCGCCGAATACTGGCTGATCCGGTCCGAGGCGCTCGGGTCGTCGGAGAGCACCACGGTGGGCACCTCACCGGTGATCTTGGTGAGCAGGTCGGCGTAGGCGCGGGCCGTGGTCTGGTTGGTCGCGATGATCATGCCGCCCGCATCGGGCACATGCTGACGCTTCTGCTGCAGCCGCTTGTCGGCGGCCGCGATGACCGCGGGCATCCACTCACCGGTCGGGTTCAGCGCGGTCCGCCAGGCACGTGCGGTCTGCTCGGCCGTCAGCGGTTCGCCCAGCCGGGCCGCGTGCTCCTCGCCGGCACTGTCACGCCAGCGTGCCTCACCCGAATAGGCCAGGAACACCACCGGCCGCACCACACCGTCGGCCAGCGCATCGGAATAGCCGTACACGTGGTCGGCCTGGGAGCGTTGGAAGCCGCCCTCATCGGGTTCGTAGTTGACGAACGGGATCGGGCTGTCGTCGCTGCGGAACGGGGTACCCGTGAGGGCCAGCCGCCGCGTCGCATCGTCGAAGGCTTCGCGCATCGCGTCGCCCCAGCTCTTCGAGTCACCGCCGTGGTGGATCTCGTCGAAGATGACCAAGGTCTTGTGGTTCTCGGTGCGCACCCGGTGCCTGGTGGGGTGGCTGGCCACCTGCGCGTAGGTGACGACGACACCGTGGTATTCGGCCGAGGTCTGCGAGTTCGAGTTGCTGAATTTCGGATCGAGCGAAATGCCGTTCCGTGCCGCTGACTGCGCCCACTGGATCTTGAGGTGCTCGGTGGGCACCACCACGGTGATCGCATCGACCGTGCGGTCGTTGAGTAGCTCCGCCGCGATCCGCAGCGCAAACGTAGTCTTACCTGCGCCAGGCGTGGCGACCGCGAGGTAATCCCGCGGTTTGGCCGTCAAATACTTCACCAGCGCCTTGCGCTGCCAGCCCCGCAGTGCCTGGGTGCTGGGCGCTGCATCAGCCCGCACCCGAGGACTCCTCTCAGTCGGAAAGCAGTCTAGGCCAGTGCGTTACGTCGGCGCATATCCGCAGGAGCCCGCCGGGCGTGTCGCTCATCGAGCTGGTTGTCTGCTGCCGGTCCGGTGCGTTCGCTCACCCCGGGTGTGCCGAGCCCACGTCGCGAACCCGGCTGAGATGGAGCAAACGCTCAGCAGCGTTCGTACTCGCGGGTCAGTTCGGTTTCGAGTACGGACGCCACGTGCGCCTTCTCATGCTGAAAGCAGCCGCCGATCGTGATCTCCACCCACTGGTGGCCGCCCTTGAGGATCAGATCGACAGGCCGGCCGAGCCCGACCAAAACGGCAGCGACGGACCTGGCGATGTCGGCGTCCCAGGGTTTGGTGTTGGGCTTCATGCTGATCTCGATGCTGGAGACCGGTCGGTCGGTGGTCGGGTCGGTGCCGAATTTGCCGATCACCAGATGCGGACCGGCCAGTCGGACAATCTCGGTCCACGCCTGCGAAGTGGCAGCGTCGGGAATCACGCCGTACGAGGTGTAGGTGCTGGTCGACTCGAACGACTTTGTCTTGGGCACCTGCAGGAGCCACTGCGCATCGCCGAGCTCGGGATGATGACGCAGCAGCTCGTCCGCCGAGCGGGTATCGACGGGTTGGCGCAGCGTCACGATGGGCGGGTGATCGGCCCCCATCGCGACGCGTTCGACCACAGGCGAGGACATCACGCCGAACCACTGCGCCACCACCTCGGTACCTGTGCCGGACAGCGGACGCAGTGTCACGTCGCCCTTGTCGCTGCCGATCTTCAGCTCGACGTAGTGGGCGTCGAACTCGACACCGCGCGCGGCCGATTCGAATGTGTGGACCACATCTTGGGCTTGTTCGGTGGTGGCCGCGGCATCAAGCTCGACGTCGAGGTCGAAGAACTCGCCGTGGGTGAAGTCGTTCTTGTAGTCGACCTCGACGGTGGCGACGCCGGGCAGCGCGCGGACCTTTGCCCCGATCGACCGGGCTTCACTGTCCCGGTCGTCCACGCACCCCGCGAGCACCATGGAGGCCAGCGCGGCGTAGGCAAGTATCAGCGAGCGGCGCACGGTCAGAGGAAGTAGTTGTCGTTCTTGATGAACCACTCGGCGCGTTCCTCGTCGCTGAGGTCGGCCAACTGGGCGAACCCTTCGAAAAAAGCCTCCCGTGGCGCGCCGGGAGCAAACAACATCAGCAGCGACGTCGGCGCATCGGCGTCATTGCGGAACCCGTGGATGCCACCCGGCGGGCTGATGTCGACGCGGTACAGGCCGTAATCGCCATCGGTCTGCTGCTGGTTGGCCAGGTAGTGGTACACCATCCTGCCCGAGTCATAGTCGGGCGGCTCGTCACCGCGTCTGAGCCGCGCGCTGACTTCGGGCTCGTCCTTCGTATAGCGGATCGGGGGATAAGGCGGCACATTCCTGGGATCCCAGAACGACACGACCGCCAGCCTAGCGGCGATGCGGTGGTTCGCGTCGAGATCGACACCAGGGTCGCTCCACGTGCGTCGGAACGGCCCTGGTGTCGAAATCGGCGGGCCGTCAGGCGCGCGAAGGCTGCAACGCCGGGAAGGTGACGCCCGTCAGTTCCTCGGACACTGCCCACAGCCGGCGCTGCAGCTCCAGGTCATGGGACTGGTCGCTGGACGGCACGACCTTGGGGTAGCCGCGGGTGGTGAGGTTCGGCCCGAAGTACTGCCCGCCGAGGGCACCTGGATCAGTAGCCGCTCGCAGCGTCGGCAGTGCGCCGGCCGCGGCGTCCTGGAACAGCGGCCGCAACAGCGGGACAGTCCGTTGCAGGACGCCGGGCAGGTGACGCATCAACTCGGTGTCCGAACCGCCCGGGTGTGCGGCTAGTGCGGTGGTGTTCTGGCCGATCAGGCGACGCTGCAGCTCGTAGGTGAACAGCAGGTTGGCCAACTTGGACTGGCCGTAGGCGCCCACCCGGCTGTAGCTGCGTTCCCACTGCAGGTCGTCGAAGTGGATCGCTGCGTTGATGCGGTGCCCGATGCTGCTGACGGTGACGACGCGCGACCCCGGGACGGGCAGCAGACGCTCGAGCAGCAGGCCGGTGAGTGCGAAATGGCCGAGATGATTGGTGCCGAACTGCAGCTCGAACCCGTCGACGGTGGTCTCTCTCGGCGGATACATGACGCCGGCGTTGTTGATAAGCAGGTCGATGCGATCGTGCTTGGCCTTGATCTCCTCGGCGGATTCACGCACCGACGCCAGCGAGCCGAGGTCGAGGCGCTGCAGTTCGAGATCGGCGTCCGGTACCGAGCGCGAGATCCACTCGGCGGCGGCCTCGCCCTTGTCGATGTTGCGGACGGCCAGGACGACGTGGGCGCCCTTGGCGGCCAGGGCCTTTGCGGTTTCGAGCCCGAGGCCGGTGTTGGCCCCTGTGACGACGGCGGTTCGGCCGCTTTGGCCGGGAATGTCGGCGGTAGTCCACTTGGTCATGAGAGACTCCTAGTAGGGCTAAGCGGAGTGAGCACTCCGGTTGTGTACGAATATACGGAACGTGCGCCCCGCTTTGTCAATGGTTCGATGCTGAGTGGGTTGTGAGGTGATGACAGATGCGTGCGGATGCGGCGCGCAACCGTGCCCGGGTGCTCGAGGTCGCCTACGAAACGTTCGCGGCCGACGGACTGTCCGTGCCCATCGACGAGATCGCACGGCGGGCGGGCGTCGGGGCCGGGACCGTCTATCGGCATTTCCCCACCAAAGAGGCGTTGTTCCAGGCAGTGATCGCCGAACGGATCCGCGGCATCGTCGAAGAGGCGCGCGGCCTGCTCGAGGTGAATCCCGATGAAGGCCTCTTCGACTTCCTCCGGTCGATGGTTCTCCAGTGGGGTGCCGCGGACCGCGGACTCGTCGACGCGCTGGCCGGATCGGGCATCGACGTCAACACCGTGGTGCCCGAGGCCGAAGGCGAATACCTCTCTGTCCTCGGCGACCTACTGACCGCCGGGCAGAAGGCCGGCACGGTGCGCGGTGACGTCACCGTCGCGGAAGTGAAGGCACTGTTGGTCGGCTGCCAGGCCATGCAGGCCTACAACGACGACGTGGCCGAGCGCGTTACCTCGGTGGTGTTCGACGGGCTAAGGGTGGTGCCTACATAGGACAAAAGCAGGAGCCCCGCACACCAGGGAGTGGGTGTGCGGAGCTCTGCTCGCCCGACGCCGACTACGGGTTGTTGGCTCCGTCGGCGGTGGTGATCGTCTGACCCTGGATCGGGTTTCCGGGCTTGGCCGTGGCCCCGGCCGCGGATTGCGTCAGGTTTGCCCCGTTGCCCCCGGTGAACCCGACGCCGGTGCCGTCGCCACCGCCGCCTGCCGTCATCGTGTTGTTGATGTAGTTGGCACCGGCAGGATCGTTGAAGCTGTAGGCGCCGATCTGGAAATAGCCGCCCTTGCCACCCGTGCCTCCGTCGATCCCGTCGCCACCATTGCCGCTGAACGCGGTGACACCGGTTGCCACGGCATTCGGCCCCAGCGCGCTGATCGACGAAATGCCTTGATCCCCACCGCCTGTGCCGCCGTCGGTGGCGTTACCGCCGGTGCCGCCGGTGATGGTGCCTTCGGCAACCGCATTCTCGCCGGCCGCATTGATGGCCACCCGGCTGCCATTGCCGCCCTTGGAACCCGTTGTGCCAGAAGCAGACCCGCCGTCGCCGCCCACCGCAGTCCCGTGGGCCAGGGAGTTGCTTCCGGGGGCGATGGTCAGATTGCCGTTGGGGCCGGACACCACCAGGTTGTCCCGGCCGGCACTCATGTAACCGAACCCGCCTTCGCCACCCTTGTTGCCGGCGCCGTCAGCGTCACCGCCCCGCCCACCGCGGACCTCGCCGTAGACGGTGCCGCCGTATCGGGCCACAAATTCCGTCTGGCCGGCGCCGGCGCCGTTGGTGCCGCCGGCGCCACCGGTGCCGCCGTTGGTTCCATCTCCGCCATCGCCGCCGATGGCCGTAGCGACGTGGTCGTCCGTTCCGATGTGACCCCCCGTGTCGGCCGTCAGCTTCACATCACCACCCTTGCCACCGGTGCCGCCGTTGGCGTCGCCCAGTCCGGCATTGCCACCGGTTGCCTTGGCGTTGGTGATCGTGGTGCCGGCACCGGTGGCAGTGATGACGACGTTGCCGCCGGCGGCACTGTCGGATCCGTTGCCACCGGTGGCGGAGGTGTTCGTGATCGTGGCGTCGGTGGCGGTCACGCCGGCAGTACCACCGGCACCGGCGATCGCCGTGTCGGCATCGGCGTTCCCGCCGTTGCCGCCCGTGGCGTGGGTGTCGGAGATCTCGCCGCCACCAGCGGCCGAGATCGAGGCGTTCCCGCCGTTGCCGCCGGCTCCGCCACTTGCGTTGCCCGAACCGGCATCGCCACCGGTCGCCGATGAGTCCACGATGACGCTCGGCACCGCGGAACTGGTTCCGGCCGCGTTGATGGTGGCACCGCCGCCGGATGCCCCGTTGATGCCGCCCTTGCCGCCGGTCGCGGTGCTGCCGGTGATGGAGTCGCCCTCGCGTCTGGCCGTGATCACAGCCCCACCACCGCTGCCGCCGTTGTGACCGTTCAGACCGTCGCCGCCGTCGCCACCGGTCGCGGTGCCCTGGGCGGTGGCGTCGCCGAAGCCGGAGCTCTGCCCCGCACCGATGACGGCCTGCCCCCCGGCGCCGCCGGTGACGCCGGCGCCGGTGCCACTGCCCCCGTCACCGGCACTGACCGTGCCGCCGGCCGTGGAATGGTTGCCCAACGCGGTGATCTGTGCCCGCGCCCCGCCGCCGCCGGTTCCGCCGTTGGATCCGGCGCCGCCTGCGCCGCCGTAGGCAGAGCCATCGGCCGCGGAGCTGTCGCCGGAGGAGATGACGGTGGCGAAACCGCCGGCACCGCCCTTGCCGCCACCGGTCGCGTCGCCGCCGGCACCGCCACGGGCGTAACCGCTCGCCGTGCTGTCGGCGCCCAGGTTGGCGTAGAGGCCGGCCTGAACCCAGCCGTCGCCGCCCTGTCCGCCAAAGCTTCCGGCGCCATCGGCTGATCCCCCGGATCCGCCGAGGGCATCACCGGTGGCTTGGCTACCCGACCGCTGGGCGATGACCCCGCCGATGCCGCCTGCGCCGCCCTTGCCGCCGTTACTGCCGTCGCCGCCGGCACCTCCGGTCGCAGACGCATTCTCGACTTTCCCGCCGTTGGTCGAAGCGACGTTGGCGGCACCGCCGTTGCCACCGATCCCGCCGTTGGCGTCGCCCGTCCCTGCGTCACCACCGGTGGCGTCGGCGTCGGTCACCGTGCTGCCGGCACCGCCTGCGGTGATCGTGGCGTTGCCGCCGGCCGCGGCGTCGCTGTTCTGGCCGCCAACCGCATGGCTGCCCGAGATGGTGCCGCCGTTGGTGGCGCTCACCGTCGCGTATCCGCCCAGACCGCCGGAATTGCCGTCCGCGCCCGTCGCGCTGCTGTCGGAAATGGTTCCGTTGATCGCCTCGACCAAGCCGATCCCACCCTGGCCATTGACGGCGTCACCACCGACGGCGGTGCCGCCGTCGATGTTGCCGCCACTGGCGGGGTCACCGTAGGTTCCCGCGAAGACATAGGCCTGGCCGCCCAAGGCGCCGCTGCCAGTATTGGCATCGCCGCCGGCACCGGCCGTCGCGGTGCTGTTCGTGGCTTTGCTGCCGGTGCCGTTGGCCACGACGCGGCCCTGGCCGCCGGTGCCACCGTGCCCACCATTGGTGGCGTCGCCACCGTCACCGCCGGTGGCCGTACCACTTGCCTCGCTGTCCACCCCGAATGCCTGGATGTTGCCGATGGTGCCGTTACCGCCGATGCTGCCTGCACCGGTGCCGTCACCACCGTCGCCGCTCCTGGCGGTACCGCCCTGGCCGCCGTCGCCGCCGCTGGCGAAGAAGAAACCGGTGGCGTTGCCGCCGTCACCGCCCTTGCCGCCATTGCCGCCGCCGACACCACCATCCTCGCCGTTGCCAAAACCGTTGCCGTAGTCGACGTCCCAGGCGCCTTCGCGGCCGGTCGTGCCGGTGACACCTACGCCGCCCTGCCCGCCGTCGCCGGCGATGCCAAACAGCCAGCCATTGGCGTCGCCACCGTGGCCGCCATCACCGGCAGCCTGGCCATTGGACGACGCGCCGCCCGCACCGCCACTGCCGCCGATACCGGCGAAGCTGCCGCCGTCGCCGCCGTCGCCGCCGTTCAGACCGGCCCAGCCCGCACCGCCTTCGCCGCCGTCGCCGAACCAGCCGGCATCACCGCCGTCGCCCCCGGCCACCCCGTCGGCGACTCCGTCGAAACCGTCACCGCCGTCGCCGATCCATAATCCGGCGTCGCCGCCATCGGGGTTCTCCAAGGTGCCGTCGACGCCATTGCCGATCAGGTACTGCCCCGAGATCGTGTTGATCGCGCCGCCGAGGGCGCTGCCGAGGGGGCTGGTGATCCACAGTTGCGTGCCGTAGTGCACCGGCTGATAGATCCAGCGGTTGACGATCTCGGTCGGGTCGAGGACTCCCGGATCGAGGGTGGCTGACGCAGCGCTCGGGGCGACCAGGGTGTTCCGGTTCACGGCCGTGTTGTTGCTCGTCGAGTACGCGGATTGCCGACGCGCCCAAGCCATTACCGCCCAGACAGCGGGCATGTCGGCAGGTTCTGTCGGTGCGTTGGGCGTCATGATGGTGCCGAGTGTGACCGCGGACAGCAGTCCGGTGATCGGGCTGACCGGCGCCACCGGTGCCGGGGCGGGCGGCGGGGCGGCGAACTCCTTCGCTCGCGTGACCGGGGCAGAGTCACCCTGGTGGCCGCTCAGGAGGCTCGTGGCCGTGGCGTCGTCCGGCGCGTCGGTGCTCGTGGGATGCGTCAGCGCGGTAGGCACCCGCTCGGTGACCTCGCGCAGGCGGTGACGGGGGCCCGAGGTCTGTGCCGGCTCCTCCGTGGCGGTGGTGGTCGGTGCGTCGGTCGAGCCGGTACCGGCCTTTGATGTGGCCGGTGACCTATGGCGCCGAAGCGAGCTGCGAGTGTCTTTGTCGCCGTTGACCTTTGCCGTCACAATATCGGTGGCGCGTTTGAGCCCGGCCTCCCGGGCGATGTCGTTGAGAGCCTTCTTCGCGTCATCTGCCCGCTCGCGCAAACGTTCTTGCACCTGCTTGACGTCAGGGTGCCGCGGCTTCTCGGCCTTGGGCTTGTCAGTGGTGGTGCCTGCATCGGAGTTGGAGTCGCCGGACGGGCCCTCGGTGTTGACGAGCCGCACATCCGCGGTCACCGATCTCATCGTCGGTGAGTCGGGCCCCAACAGGAGCATGACGCCGGCCCCGGCCAACGCGATACTCGCCAGACCTGCCGTCGCGATGGGACCTGCCGCGCTTCTCCGGCCGCGGCCTCCTGCGACGCTGTGCTTTCCCACGTTTACGCCCCTATCTCCGACAATGAGCGTTGACGCTGCCGTCAATATTTTCGGCAGGCGAGCAGCAATCACTGACGATGTCGCTCCAGTTGGTGAGACCCCTCGATTCCGATGGGCGATTTCCCCCGGTTTCGCGGAGAAATTTACGCACAACCCGTCTGAAAACTCAGCTTTTTCTCAGGCGGTTTTCGGCGGTTGTTGCACATGCAAGCAAACTGGCGCAACTGTTGCTTGCCGCAAGGCTTGGGGAGTGGCTAAACCCGCAGATAGATCAATATCTTGAGATTTGCCAGATATTTGATGACCTAGTCAAATTCTCGGACGCGGATGGTTGCTGCATTGCCATGGCTTGTCTGAACGCCCATGTGACAGTGGGTAACTTGGCGGCGCGAGCGAAGGTGGATGGTCACTGTCGATCGGTCGCCGCCGCGAGGCATCGGAGACCGAAGTTGGCCAGATGTTCATATCGGCGCTGCCGGCCGGTTCGCTCGGTGACCACGCCCCGCTTGCCTCACGCGTCCCGGGCCGGCGGCCTGCCCGCGGGAGTAGCGTCGGCCAGATGAAGTTCGGCATCGCCACCTTCGTCGACGACGACAGCATCGACCCGGTCTCACTGGCCCGCGCGATCGAGGAGCGGGGCTTCGCCTCACTCATCGTTGCCGAGCACAGCCATATCCCGGTCAGTCGCGAGTCCCCGTATCCGAGCGGCGGCGACTTGCCGCCGTGGTACTACAACACCCTCGACCCGTTCGTCACCCTCGCGGCCGCCGCGGCGGTGACGTCCACGATCGAACTCGTTACCGGAGTCGCCCTGCTGATTCAGCGCGATCCGATCCACACCGCCAAAGAAGCCGCCAGCATCGACCTCGTCTCCGGCGGCCGATTCGTGTTCGGCGTCGGCGCCGGCTGGAACCTCGAGGAGATGCGCGACCACGGCACCGATCCGAAAACCCGTGGCGCACGGCTGGATGAGAGCATCGAGGCGATCAAGGCGCTGTGGACCGATGAACCCGCCGAGTACCACGGCAAGTACGTCAACTTCGAATCGTCGTACTGCCGTCCCAAGCCGGTTCGGCAACCACACCCGCCCATCTATGTCGGCGGCAATTCCGACGCCACGGTCAAGAGGGTGATTCGTCATGGCGCAGGCTGGATTTCGAACCCGCTGCCCAGGGATGTGCTGGCGCAGCGGATCGGGCAGATGCGAGGCGGCGGTGTGCAGGACGTGCCGTTGATGATGTTCGGCGCACCGATCAAGGCCGACTATTGGCGTGCCGCCGAGGATCTCGGCTTCGGCCAGCTCGGGCTGTTCCTGCCGTCGGTCGGCAAGGACGAATCGCTGCGCCTGCTCGATGACTACGCCGAAAAGGTGCGCCGGTACCAGTCGTAGGCGCATTAGCCTGGCTGAATGGGTCGGGGGATCAACTGGTGGGTTGTGGCCTTGATCGCCGTCGCCGTCGTGGTGTCCGGTGTGGGCCTGTTGATCGTGGCATCGGGTGTTGTCTTCGCCATATTCGGTTTCGGTGACGACGACCTCGGCCCGCACGGCCTCGACGCCAAAGGGGCAGCCGAAGCGATGGAACTGCGCCGCATCGGAATCCCAGACGGTGTCACGTTCGAGGAAATGACCGTCGCGCCGATGTTCGCCGGTGCCGACTTCTACCGGGGGAGGTGCCTGGTGAGCGGGAGCTTCGACTCCGCGAAACAGGCACTTGCCCAAGCGAATCCAGACTTTCCCCGGTTGCGAGCTGCCACCTGCGATGACGAGATCGTCGAACAGGACTTCGTCGGCCGCCCGGAATTCCACTGCGATGCGGGAACCCAGCTCGCGATCAGCACCCGGGTCTTGTCCGGTGAGGACGTCCTGACCGACAACTACCGGGGCACGCCTCCCGACTGCGAGACCGTGTTGCTCGTACGCAACGGCGATCGCGCCGAACTGTTCGTGTTGTCGCAAGGGCACTGACGCGCAGGCCCGCAGCCAACCCACAGCCAATCGATGGCGGGTCGTCAAGATCCCGACCTACCGTCAGCAAATGTGATCACCAGGCGCGCCTTCCTGGCGGCGAGCGCGGTCAGCGCGGTCGCCGCCGGCTACACCTTGCGTGCCGGGATGCCGACGGCCGGGGCGGACCCCAACGCCATCGACCCGCCGTCCGTGGCCGTCACCGACAAGACACGTGTGCCCACCCAGTGGGGGATGGCCCTGCCTGGGATCGCCACGTCCTTTGCCACCGCCGGCCGCCAGATCGCGCTGACGTTCGACGCCTGCGACGGTGCCTGCGACGACGCGCTGCTCGACACGCTGCAACGCAACGGTGTGCCGGCGGTGCTCATGCTCAACTCGAAATGGCTGGACCGGAACCCGGACCGGGCGCGGCAGCTGGCCGCCAACCCGCTGTTCGAGATCGGCAATCACGGCACCCGGCATGTGCCGCTGTCGGTGACGGGACGGTCGGCCTATGGCATCGCCGGGACCCGCTCGGCCGGCGAGGCGGTCGATGAGGTGTGGGGCAATCACCAGCGACTGACCGCGCTGACCGGCCGGGCGCCCACCTGGTTCCGGCCCGGCACCGCCCACTATGACGACGTGGCCGTCGAGATCGTGCGCGAACTGGGCGAGCAACCGTTGGGGTTCACTGTGAACGCCGACAATGGTGCGACGGCATCCGCGGCGGCCGTGCGGTCCAACGTCATGAACGCCGCGCCGGGATCGATCGTCATCGCCCACATGAACCACCCCCAGTCCGGCACGCACGCCGGTTTCGCCGAGGCGATACCGGCCATGCAGGCCGCGGGCTGGCAGTTCGTGCTCGCACGGTAGGACGGCTGCGGGATCTGTTGGTGCTGATGTGGCGTCTGATCCGCATTTCGCCAGCGGCGTAGGACGGGACACTGAACGAGCGCTCCACAACCTTGCACTCGCCCTGGTCGAGTGCTAAGAATGCAGTTGGCACTCTCGATCAGTGAGTGCTAGGTCGGGACGGTGAGACCGGGGCCGCACCTGCGGGAGCACACCCCAGTCGTCCGTCGCGGGCACTGAACCCGACCAACGAACGTGCGATCCCCTATCCGGAGGAATCACTTCGCAATGGCTAAGACAATTGCGTATGACGAAGAGGCCCGTCGCGGCCTCGAGCGGGGCCTGAACAGCCTCGCCGACGCGGTAAAGGTGACGCTGGGCCCCAAGGGTCGCAACGTCGTCCTGGAGAAGAAGTGGGGCGCCCCCACGATCACCAACGATGGTGTGTCCATCGCCAAGGAGATCGAGCTGGAGGACCCGTACGAGAAGATCGGCGCTGAGCTCGTCAAAGAGGTCGCCAAGAAGACTGACGACGTCGCGGGCGACGGCACCACCACCGCCACCGTTCTGGCCCAGGCCCTGGTTCGCGAAGGTCTGCGCAACGTCGCTGCCGGCGCCAACCCGCTCGGCCTGAAGCGCGGCATCGAGAAGGCCGTGGAAAAGGTCACCGAGACCCTCCTGAAGTCCGCCAAGGAGGTGGAGACCAAGGAGCAGATCGCTGCCACCGCCGGTATCTCCGCCGGTGACCAGTCCATCGGTGACCTGATCGCCGAGGCCATGGACAAGGTCGGCAACGAGGGTGTCATCACCGTCGAGGAGAGCAACACCTTCGGCCTGCAGCTGGAGCTCACCGAGGGTATGCGCTTCGACAAGGGCTACATCTCGGGTTACTTCGTGACCGACGCCGAGCGTCAGGAAGCCGTCCTGGAGGATCCCTACATCCTGCTGGTCAGCTCCAAGGTCTCGACCGTCAAGGACCTGCTGCCGCTGCTGGAGAAGGTCATCCAGTCCGGCAAGCCGCTGCTGATCATCGCCGAGGACGTCGAGGGCGAGGCCCTGTCGACCCTGGTGGTCAACAAGATCCGTGGCACCTTCAAGTCCGTGGCCGTCAAGGCTCCGGGCTTCGGTGACCGCCGCAAGGCCATGCTGCAGGACATCGCCATCCTCACCGGTGGCCAGGTCATCAGCGAAGAGGTCGGCCTCTCGCTGGAGACCGCCGATGTCGCGCTGCTGGGCCAGGCCCGCAAGGTCGTCGTCACCAAGGACGAGACCACCGTCATCGAGGGTGCCGGCGATGCCGACGCGATCCAGGGCCGTGTCGCCCAGATCCGCGCCGAGATCGAGAACAGCGACTCCGACTACGACCGCGAGAAGCTGCAGGAGCGCCTGGCCAAGCTGGCCGGCGGTGTTGCGGTGATCAAGGCCGGCGCTGCCACCGAGGTGGAGCTCAAGGAGCGCAAGCACCGCATCGAGGACGCCGTGCGTAACGCCAAGGCTGCCGTCGAGGAGGGCATCGTCGCCGGTGGTGGCGTGGCCCTGCTGCAGTCGGCTCCGTCGCTGGAGGAGCTGTCGCTCACCGGCGATGAGGCCACCGGCGCCAACATCGTGCGCGTCTCGCTGTCGGCCCCGCTGAAGCAGATCGCCTTCAACGGTGGTCTGGAGCCGGGCGTCGTCGCCGAGAAGGTGTCGAACCTGCCCGCGGGTCACGGCCTGAACGCCGCGACCGGTGAGTACGAGGACCTGCTGGCCGCCGGCGTTGCCGACCCGGTCAAGGTCACCCGCTCGGCGCTGCAGAACGCGGCGTCCATCGCGGCGCTGTTCCTCACCACCGAGGCCGTCGTCGCCGACAAGCCGGAGAAGGCGGCCCCCGCGGCCGACCCGACCGGTGGCATGGGCGGTATGGACTTCTAAGTCCTGCTTACGAGGAAGCCCCGGTGCGCTCTGCGCGCCGGGGCTTTTTCGTTTTTGTCCCCAGCGTGGCGTCTGTGCACAGGGATTGCCGAGTTTCCGTGCACGGGCGCCACGCTCGTCGGTGCGGGCACCCAGCCTGCGGGCATGGAACCCTTCATCGGAAGTGCCGCGGTACGCCGCGGTGAGTTGACCCGACGCCGGCTGGCCCGCGATCACGTCGCGCTCTATCGGGATGTGTACGTCAGGCGCGATCTTGAGCTGACCGCCCGGATCAGAGCTCAGGCGGCCTGGCTGTCCACCGGTGCGACGCTTGCCGGAACCTCGGCCGCCGCCGTACTGGGCACCAAGTGGTTGAACCCGGACAGGCCCGCGGAAATCATCCGCGCCGACCGACGCATGCCCGCGGGGATGGTCGTGCACTCGTGGACACTCAGCCCCACCGAGATGTGCACGGTCGCCGGGATGGATCTGACCAGCCCGGCCCGCACAGCGTTCGACCTCGGTCGGTCATACCGTTGTGAAGTCGCCGTCCCACTCGTGGATGCTCTGCTCAACGCCACCGACATCAAGCCCGCCGATGTACTCGCCGTGGCCGAGGCTCACCCGGGCGCCAGAGGTGTCGCGCGGCTACGTTCGGTGTTGCCCTTGCTCGATGGTGGTGCCGAGTCTCCTCAGGAGAGCAGGCTGCGGCTGATCGTCGTTGGTGCCGGCTTGCCGACTCCCGAGACCCAGATCGAGTTTCATGAACTGCACATCCGCGTCGACATGGGATGGCGGGAATGGAAGGTCGCGGTCGAATACGACGGCGTTCAGCACTGGACCGACCGGCGCCAGCGATCCTGGGACATCGACCGCATCGCGTTGCTGGAGGAGGCCGGTTGGTCGGTCGTCCGGGTCAGCGCGGAGATGATGTCCCGGCCGCACATCGTGATCGATCGCGTGCGGGCCAAGCTGCGGGCCGCCGGTTGCCCGATTTGATGACGAGTGTGGGCCTTATGCACGTTTTTTGGCGGAATTGCGGGCATGAGCGCCACGCTCGGCGAGGAACGGCGAGGTCAGTTCTCCGACAAGACGATGCAGTCGCTGTCGCACTGACCAGGTGGTCCGGGCTGCGCCGCCTTGCGATGCAGCACCGCGCGGCTGGGCACGATCTGATGCGTCTCGTCGCCGGCCGTGCCGGCCTGACCCCGGCCGTCGACGATCAGTGAATACCCGCCGGGCTGACGTGGCGGACAGACCAGCGTCGCGTGCTCGTGAGAGGCGAGGTTTCTGCGGGTGTGCCCACCGACCGGGCCCACATGAATGACGCCGTTGACCAGGTGAGGCTCCACCGCGACAGTGTGTGCGTGGTAGTTGTCGTCGACCGTGACGAGGTAGGCGAACGTGTAGTCCGCCAGCTTGTCGGCCAGCTGGTTGAGATCCACTTTCACGCTCATGACGTGAGAATAGTTCTGTTGGCGCCCCGTCGTGGCGGACCTGTCACATGGGTGCAGGTTGTCTGCCGCGGACCAGACGTCCGGGGCGCGCGTCCGTCGGGACCCCGTTCTCGGCGATGATCTCCCCGGACACCACGGTCGCGACATAACCGTCCGCGGACTGGTCAAGGCGGCGCCCGCCCCCGGGGAGGTCGTAGGCGACGACCGGCCGGTGCAACCGCAGTGCCGCATGGTCGATGACATTGAGATCGGCCTTGTAGCCCAACGCAATTCGTCCACGATCGGCCAGCCCGGCGACACGCGCAGGTACCGAGGTCAGCTCCCGGACGGCGTCGGCGACGCGCAGCGTGCCCGCACCCCGGTCGCGTACCCAGTGCGTCAGCAGGTAGGTCGGGAAGCTCGCGTCGCAGATCATGCCGTAATGCGCGCCTCCATCGCCGAGACCCAGGATGACGTCGTCGCGCCGGATCAACTCGGCGACGGTGTCGAGGGAGTTGTCGCGGAAGTTGGCCAGCGTGACCAGCAGCATGGCGTGCCCGTCGTCGTCGAGCAGGCGGTCGTAGGCCTCCTCGAGCGGGTCGACGCCGCGAGCCCGGGCCCGGGCACCGATCGAGTTCGACGGGTCGGGCTCGTAATCGGGCTGCTCGCCCAGCGGATACATGTAGTCCCAGGCCTGGACGGCGAACATCAGCGGATGTCCGTCGCTGGCCGCGGAATCGCCCAGAATCCGTTGGCGGACTTCGGGTTTGCGCATCTCGGCGACACGCTCGGCGAGCGGCAGGTGGGCGATCTCGCGGTAGCTGGGGTAGAGGACGAACGGGTTGCCCGACAGCTCAAGGCCGAGCACCAGTCCGATCGGGCGGGGGAAGATCTGCGCGGTGATGTTGCCGCCGTCGGTGTTCGCCTTCTCCACCATGCGCAGCGCGTCCTCGAAGAACGGCGGCCCGGCATTGCCGATCGCCAATGTGAACGTGACGGGCAACCCCACGTCGGCGGCCACGTCGAACACCGTCTGCAGCGCCGGTTCGTAGTCGCCGGCGACCAGATCGGGGACGAACTGGATCAGGCCGCCACCGGCGTCGTCGACCCCACGGGCGATCGCCTCGATCTCCGCGTAGCCGGCGTCATAACTGGGAATCGGCTTGCCGCTCTCGGTCTTGTGGATCGTCAGACGGGACGAGGCGAACCCCAGCGCGCCGCAGGTCACGGCCTCGGCGGCAAGCTTGCGCATGAGTGCCAGATCCTCGGTGGTGGCCGGTTCTCGGTCCACGCCGCGCCGGCCCATCACGTACACCCGCAGCGGGGAGTGCGGTAGGAACGCGGCCACGTCGATGTCCAGGCGGCGCGAGGACAGGGCATCGAGGAACTCGGGGAACGTCTCCCACGTCCAGGGCAGCCCGTCGACCATGACGACCCCCGGAATGTCCTCCACGCCGGCCATCACATCGACGAGCACGTCGTGATCGTCTGGGCGGCAGGGCGCGAACCCGACACCGCAGTTACCCATCACCGCGGTGGTGACCCCGTGCGCCGAGGACGGATTGAGCCGGTCCGACCAGATCGCCTGACCGTCGTAGTGCGTGTGCAGATCGACGAAACCCGGGGTGACCAACAACCCGGTGGCGTCGATCTCGCGTTCGGCCGTCCCGGCCACGGAACCGATTGCGGCGATCACTCCATCGCGCACCGCGACGTCGCCCACGTACGGTTCGCCGCCCAGACCGTCGACAATGGTCCCGCCGCGGATGCACAGGTCGTAGCTCATCTAACTAACCTACGACGATCAACCGCGTATGCCTATGGGGTGCGCCGAAATTCGAGGTGTTGTCGGTGGGCCGTGCCAAGATCAGGCGGTGATCGATCACTTCGGTATCAACTGCACCGACTTCACCAAGGCCTCCCAGTTCTACGACACCGTGCTGGGCGTGCTGGGCTACAGCCGGCAGATGGACTACGGCGTGGCCATCGGCTACGGCACCGACGGGCATCCGGACTTCTGGATCGCCGACGCCAGCGCAGGCGATGCCGGCGGGCCTAACCGGGAGATCCATGTCGCCTTCCAGGCCGCGGACGTGGACGCCGTCACGGCGTTCTACGACGCCGCGCTCAAGCTGGGTGCCGAGTCGCTGCACGCGCCGCGGCTGTGGCCCGAGTACCACCCGGGTTACTTCGGCGCCTTCGTCCGCGATCCCGACGGCAACAACGTCGAGGCGGTCTTCCACGGCGCGCCACCCGCGCAGTAGCCGCTACAGCGGTTCGAGTTCGGAGATCCGCCAGTCGCCGTCGACGCGGGTGAGGCTGACCCGGTAGGCCAGCGCGTCCTTGGTCGACTGGTCGTTGCCCGTGGTCTCGCTTGTCTGGTCGACGAATGCCACCACTTCGGCGTCGTCGGCCGTCAGCGACTCCACCCCGGTGTTGCGGACCGTCGCGGACTGCGTGACGTTGTCGGCCTTCGCGCGGATCGTCTTCCGGTACTCGTCGACCGCCGGGCCGGTCAGCAGTTCGGTGACCGCATCGATTTCGGCCCGGCTGGTCGTGGGAGTGAAGCTCAGCATCTTGACCACATTGGTGGCCACGAAACCGGTGACCTGCTCACGGGCATGATCGTCGTCGGCGATGGGTGCCGGCGCCGGCTGGCCCTTGACCGACAGCTGCCAGAACCCCAGGCCGGAAGCCACGACGACCCCGACGACGAGGGCGATGATCAGCGATGTCCAACCGCGCGTCCGTGTCCGCATCAGTTCACGAACTCCAGCTTCGAGGCCTTGTAGCTGCCGTCGACATGCTCCACCGTGACCCTGACCCGCTGCAGAGAAACGACGCCGACCCGATTGGTCGTGACGGTTACCTTGGTGTCGACGGTGACCAGCACGACCGCTTCATCCGAGAACAATGATTCGACGCCCGCTCCGGTGACGGTTCCGTCGGTCTTGACGCCCAATTCCTGGGCCTTGCGTTTGATCTGAGGCGCCTGGTTCTGCAGATCGGCCCGGAACTCGTCGGTGGCGCCGTCCATGATCATCGCGAGATCGGTGTCCACGGTGTCGGCGCTGACGGTGACGGTGTGCAGCGCGAAGGTCTCGGCGGCCTCGACATACGGCTGCCAGGACGGGGTGTCTCGCGCCGTCGGAGTGGCGCGGACAAACTGGCTGATCGCGAAGCCGACGGCGCACACCAGCAGCACTGCCAGCACGATCGGCACCACAACCCTTGCCGCGCTGTGCTTCTCGGGGCGCCGGGGGATCGGGCTGGGGCCCGACCAGGTGGGGGAGTGGTGCTGCGCGCTGACAATCGGAGGCCCGGGTGAGGTGAAGGCCGGAGCTGAGATGATCCGCGGCGGCTCAGCGGCAACCGGTTGCGGTGCCGCCGGTTGGGCGGCGGGAGGTCGTTTGGCAACCGGGGTGGTCGCCCTGGCGTCAGCGAGTGCTGTCGCGAAATCGCCGCACCGCCCGTACCGGCCATCCCGATCCTTGGCCATGCCCTTGAGCATCACCTCATCCAGGTGGGCCAGTTCGGGGCGGATGGTGCGCAGGCTCGGCGGGAGCTCGTTGAGTTGCTTGCTGATGACCACCGCGGGGTTCGAATGGTGGAACGGCGAATGCCCGACCAGGAGCTGAAACGCACTGGCCGCCAAGGCATATTGGTCGGCCCCTCCGTCCATCGCCTGCCCCAGCAGCTGCTCGGGGGCGGAGTAGGCCATCGAGCCGACGGCCATGTTGGTGGCGGTGATCCCGCTGATGTCGTCGATCCGGCGGGCAACACCGAAGTCGGCCAACAGAATTCGACGCCGGGCCGCCTCCGGGCTGCCCAACAGGATGTTGGCGGGTTTCACGTCGCGGTGCAGCAGGCCGCGTTCGTGCGCGTAATCGAGTGCCTCGGCGATGGCGGTGACGATCTCGACCGCCTCGCGCAGCGGCATCCCGCCGGGATGGTGCTCGCGGACGTAGCGCGCGGCGTCGGTGCCGTCCACGTAATCCATCGCGATCCACAGCTGCCCCTCGTACTCACCGCGATCGTGCAGGCCCACGATGTGGGGATGCCAGAGCGAGGCGGCGATGTCGGCTTCGCGGTTGAAGCGATCGCGGTATTGGGCATCACTGGTCAGCGAGGCCGGCATGATCTTCAGCGCATCCTGGCGAGGGAGCCGCGGATGCTGCGCGAGATACACCTCGCCCATGCCGCCGGAGCCGAGCAGACGTTGAATCGTGTACCCGGCGAACACGTCGCCGGTATTCAACGGCATGCCCGTGATCGTAGTCGGGACCGTGACGGGGCGGTTCGCGAGTAGCGTCGAGGCCATGGCTGCCGCTGATTCCGATGCCGTCCGAGAATTGCTGCGCGACGCATTCACCCGGCTCATCGAGCATGTCGACGACCTCACCGACGGATTGACCGAAGAGGTCTCGAGTTACCGCCCCACCCCGCAGGCCAACAGCATCGCCTGGCTCATCTGGCACAGCGCCCGCTGCCAGGACCTGCAGTTGTGCGACATCGCGGGCATCGAGCAGGTCTGGACCCGCGATGGCTGGAAAGACCGGTTCGGGCTCGACCTGCCCGGCAACGACATCGGATACGGGCACAGCCCACAGGACGTTGCGAAGGTGCATGCCCCGGCCGACCTGCTGGCCGGGTACTACCTGGCGGTGCACAAGGTGACGCTGGCCTACATCGCCGGCGTGACCGCCGAAGACCTCGGCCGCATCGTCGATACGCGGTGGGATCCGCCGGTGACGGCGAGCGCACGGCTGGTCAGCATCATCGACGATTGCGCCCAGCACTTGGGCCAGGCGGCGTATCTGCGCGGCATCATCCCTTGATCGCCCGGTGGTGGCCGCCGATCGGCTTCGCCGGCATGGTGCTGCTCGGCTGGGCCGTCCGCGGGGCGCCGCTCCCGGTCGACAGCTGGTTTCAGCGGCTCGGCAGTGACCTGGGTTCTGCTGCGACGGCCTTGCTGGGGGTCACCACTCCCGCGGTCCTGACGGCCGCATTGGTCATCGGCATCGTCGTCGCCGTGCGGCAGCACCGGAATCGGCTGGCACTCGCGATGGTGGTGAGCCCGCTGGTGGCCATCGCCATCGTGCGGGTCCTCAAGCCCGTCTTCGGCAGGGAGAAAGGCGGCGCGCTGGCCTATCCCAGCGGTCACACCACCTTTCTCGTGGTGGTGACGGGTCTGCTGGTCCTGGTTGCCGGGGTGGGCCTGTGGTCGGTGATCGTCGCGGCCGGCCTCGTCCTGCTGGGCATGTTCGGCCTGGGAATGACTTTTCACTACTTCACCGACACTGTCGGCGGACTGTTGCTGGGCACTTCAGTGGTGGGCATGGTGGCCCTGTGGGCGTGCGACGGGCGATCTGGCACCGTGGGTAGCCCCGCATCTGAGCTTCGCTGAGCGACCGCTTGTCGGACGCCGACGTTTCCCGGGATGGCAACTCGGGACGTGCGGATCGTGATCAGCATCCCGTCAATCCCATTGATCTTGAATTCTGGCCGAAGCCTAAGTGTCAAGTATCGCTTGATCATTCAGCCCGGCGTGCTGACCGAGGCAGTTGCGTGCCGCAAGAGTTTCGGATTCTTCAGGGTGGGTCGGCAAATCATGTCAGCAGCAGGCGAACTGGGCCGATGGCAACATTTGCGGCTTTGCGGCAACGGTGTTGAGCGATCGATTAGTTGCAAACGCAAATACGGCCTGAGAAAAACCTGAGAAATCGCTTTCGTCGGCGTAATTTGCTGCGCGAGCCGAGCAATCGGTCAGCCCAACATCTAGTCATCCGAGGGGATTTCGTCCATGAACAGTCGTGTCTCGAGCAGCCTGACCGCTTGTGTCGCCATCGCCGGCGCCAGCGTCATCGCCATGACCCCGGTGGTGGTGTCACCACCGACGCCGCCGCGCATCCTGGACGCATCGGCGTCCTTGATGGCCAGCTTCGAGGGGATGAATCAACTCGGCTTGGCGTTCCTGGCCGGCCAACGGCTTGCCGACCAGTTCGCGCAGGCACCACTGACTCCGTTCGTCCTCGCCGCGCAACTCGCGGCCGGCGACAACGAGAGGCTGTTCTCCCAGATCAGGCAGATCGTCGATTCACCGCTCTACGTCGCCGACCCGCTGATCGAGGCGATCGCCATCACGTTGCCGGATGAGCTCGGCGGTGGTTCGGACCACGTGACGAACACAACGGCCGATGACGGCGACTTCATGCAGTTCCGCAACAACGAACTGCTGGGACTGCGGGATGCCATCAACGCGCAGTTCGCCTCGGCCCTCGGAGTCGACAAGCCGTGGCCCAACGAGAACTACACCGCGGCGCTCGCTGCGGGCATGCAGGAGTCGGCGGTGCGGGCCGTCAACGGCACCGTGCTCGGGGTCGTGGGGCTGGCCGCCGTCGCCGAGGCAATGGCATCCGGTGACAACGTCGAGCTGTACAAGGCCATCCGCAACTACATCGATGCCCCGCAATGGGTGATCGACCCGACCATCGAGGGGCTCGCGGAGGCGCTGCCCGAATCGTTGGGCGGCGGCACCAACGGCATTCCGACCGACCCGACCGGCGACGGCGCCCTCATGCAGTTCCGCAACAACCAGATGCTCGGCGCACGGAACGCGGTGCGCGTCGCGGCCGCGAACGTTCTCGGGGTCGAGGTGAACGAGGACGGCAGCCTGCCGACGACGTTCAGCGCTCAGAACCGGACGTCCTCGGCCGCGGATGAGCCGGACACCGACGCGCCCAAGGTGAACAAGCTCAAGCCTCACGTCACCAGCCTCAACGCCTCGCTCGACGGCGCAAGGGACCGGGCCGAGAAGCGGGCCGACAAGGCCAAGGCCAACGTGGACCGAGTCGTGAAGAAGGTCAAGGAAGCCGCCGAGAACACGGCCAAGAAGCTCAGCCCGAAGAAGGCGGAATCCAAGAAATCGGACGACTGAGCGACGAGGCGGCCGGGGCGGGGCACTGAGGGGTAGCCGCGCTCTGCGCCGCTCCGCGAGATCAACGGAATGGTCGTTCCCGCCCACGCGGGGCGACCATTTCGTTGATCTGGGCGCCTGGGGCCGCGCTCCCACTTGACAGGTGTCAACCCCGGTGCGACGTGGGTCACACACGGTGATTAACATAGGCGGCATGACAGCGACGCCAGAGGTAGCTCTGACCGGAGAGTTCACGGGTTCCGGCACCATTTACAACCCCGCAACCGGCGCCGTCGCCGGCCAGGTGACCTGGACCGACGCCGCCGATGTGCCGCGCATCGCGGCCGGGCTGCGGGAAGCTCAGAAGGAGTGGGAGGCCCGCGGCGCCAAAGGGCGTGCCAAGGTGCTGGCCCGCTACGCGGTGTGGCTGGGGGACCACCGCGACGAGATCGAGAAACTCCTGATCGCCGAGACCGGCAAGTCGGCCATGGACGCCGCGCAAGAGGTCCCGCTGCTGATCATGATCCTCTCGTACTACATCAAGGTCGTCGAGGAGGCGATGGCGCCGGATACCCGTCCGGCCGCGCTGCCGATCATGTCGATCAAGAAGATTGCCGTGCATTACCGGCCGCGCCCCGTCGTCGGGATCATCGCGCCGTGGAACTACCCCGTGGCCAACGCCATGATGGACGCCATCGGTGCCCTGGCCGCCGGGTGCGCGGTGCTGCTCAAGCCGTCCGAGCGCACCCCGCTGACCGCCGAGGTGCTGCTGCGCGGCTGGCTGGATTCCGGTGCGCCCGAGGTGTTCGCCCTGGCGCAGGGTGCGCGGGCGGTGTCCGAGGCCGTCATCGACAACTCCGACTACATCCAGTTCACCGGTTCGTGCGCGACGGGCGCCAAGGTGATGGAGCGCGCGGCGCGTCGTCTGACCCCGGTGAGCCTGGAGCTCGGCGGCAAGGACCCGATGATCGTGCTCGAGGACGCCGACGTCGAGCTGGCCGCCAACGCCGCGGTGTGGGGCGGGATGTTCAACGCCGGCCAGACCTGCGTGTCGGTCGAGCGGGTCTATGTGCTCGATCCGGTCTACGACCAGTTCGTCGCCGCCACCGTGAAAGCCGTCGAGAACCTCAAGATGGGCACCGGCGAGGGCTACCACTTCGGCTCCCAGATCGACGACAGCCAGGTCGCGATCACCGAACGGCACGTCAACGAGGCCGTCGCCGCCGGCGCCAAGGCGCTGACCGGTGGCAAGCGCCCCGAAGGCGGGGGCAGCTTCTTCGAGCCCACCGTGCTCGTCGACGTCGATCACACGATGGCCTGCATGACCGAAGAGACCTTCGGGCCGACCCTGCCGATCATGAAGGTGTCCTCGGTCGAAGAAGCCATCCGGCTGGCCAACGACAGCCCCTACGGTCTGAGCGCCTCGGTGTTCTCCAAGGACGTCGACCGGGCCAAGGCCATTGCGCTGCAGCTTGACTGCGGCGCCGTCAACGTCAACGACGTCATCTCCAACCTGATGTGCACCACCGCGCCGATGGGCGGCTGGAAGACCTCGGGCATCGGCGCCCGCTTCGGCGGCGTCGACGGGGTGCGCAAGTTCTGCAAGCAGGAGACCGTGGTGGTGCCGCGCACCAGCGTGGGCGCCGGCGGCAGCTACTACAACAACTCGGAGAAGGCCATCGTTCGGATGAACAAGCTCCTGACCAAGCTGGCATTGGCTCGTCCGCGTCGTAAGGCCAAGTAACTCCGGGTAACGACGTACCGGGCGTTCACCCCGGCGACACCTTCGTGTTCGCCGGGGTGGATACCGTCGGCCGGTGACTCTGGACATCACCGGCTATACGGTCCGTGACGACGACGATGACGACCCCGTGCTGTTGCTGGAGCCCGGCGGCGAGGTCGTGGACACCTGGCGGGAGAACTACCCGTACTCCGACCGCATGTCGCGCCAAGAGTACGAGGAGCAGAAGCGGCTGCTGCAGATCGAGCTGCTGAAGCTGCAGAAGTGGAGCCAGGGCAACGGGCTTCGGCACGTCATCGTCTTCGAGGGCCGCGACGCCGCAGGCAAGGGCGGCACGATCAAGCGGTTCATGGAGCACCTCAACCCCCGCGGGGCCCGTGTCGTCGCGCTGGAGAAGCCGACCGAAAAAGAGCGCACCCAGTGGTATTTCCAGCGCTACGTGCAGCACCTGCCGGCCGCCGGTGAGATCGTGCTGTTCGACCGGTCCTGGTACAACCGCGCCGGGGTGGAGCGCGTGATGGGCTACTGCTCGCCCAAGCAGCATGCCGAATTCATCCGCCAGGCCCCGTTGTTCGAGCAGATGCTGGTCAACGACGGCATCAGCCTGACCAAGCTGTGGTTCTCCGTCACGCAGTCCGAGCAGCGCACCCGGTTCACGATCCGTCAGGTCGACCCGGTGCGGCAGTGGAAGCTCTCACCCACCGACCTCGCGTCGCTGGACAAATGGGAGGACTACACCGCGGCCAAGGAAGACATGTTCGCCTGGACCGACACCGAAATCGCGCCCTGGACCGTGGTCAAGAGCAACGACAAGAAACGCGCCCGCATCAACGCCATGCGCTATGTGCTCGGTAAGTTCGACTACGACAACAAGGATTTTGACGTGGTCGGCCACGCCGATCCGCTGATCGTGGGGCGTGCCCTGTCGGACTGAGCAGTCTGGCCGCCGCCCGAGACTAGGAGGACGGCGTGCGATTCGTCATGACGCTGTTCCTGTGGGTGCTGACGACGGTTCTGCTGGCCGCTGCGGTGCCGTCCGCGTGGGTTCAGAAGAACATCATCGACCAGCAGGGCTACTCGGCCTTCGCCGCGGCTGCGGCGAAAGACCCGCAGCTGCAGCAGGCGGTGGCCGGTGAACTCACCACCCAGGTGCAATCTCTGGCCGCGCAGAACGGTGCGGAGGTGGACGCGCGGCAGATCCGCGCCGTGGCCGGCGCCTACACCGCGGGCCCGGACTTCCCCGGCCAATTCGCGCTGGCCAACCAGGTTGCGCACACCTGGATGTTCACCGACCGGCTGTCCCGCAACGAGGACGGCAGCTGGGTGGTGGACCTGGCCCCGATGCTCTCGGATGCCTCGTTCCGCGAGACCTTGTCCGGCTTCGGAGTCGAAGTGCCGCAAACCCTTACGGTTCCCATCGCGTCCTCGGCGCCCGACAACTTGCGACCGGGCATCTTGCGTCCGCTGGCGGTGTGGGGCCCGTGGGTCAGTGTCGGGGTGACGGTGCTGGCCGGCGTATTCGCCCTGCTGACGCTGGCTGCGGCCCGGGCCCGTGGTAAAGCCCTTGCCGCCCTGGGTGTTTCAGCGCTGCTGGTGGGGGCGGCCGGCTGGGCCGGGCTGGAGACCGGCCGGCGCTATCTCAACGAGGCGCTCAACCACACCAGCGGAGACATCCGGCAGATCGCCGACGCCATGGCCGGCCACGCGATCGACAGCCTGCATCAATGGCTCAATCTGACGCTGGCCGCCGGTGGTGCGCTGGTGGTGTTCGGCGTGGTGGTCGCGATGTTGGGCGGTTTGCGGCGCAAGTCGAGCTGATCCGTCAGCCGACTCATCAAGTGGGACAATGTCCCATGGCCATCAAGCTCGACGCCCTCGATTCCGCGCTGCTGTCGATGCTGGCGTCCGATCCGCGCCTGCCGATCCTTGAGCTGGCGTCGCGGCTGAAGGTCGCCCGCAACACCGTGCAGGCCCGGATGAAGCGGTTGGAGGAATCCGGTGTGGTCCGTGGCTATCCACCGAACATCAACCTCGCCGAGCTCGGGTTCGCGGTGCACGCCTTCGTCGGCATCGAAACGGACCAGAACAAGATGGACGCCATCATCGAGGCGCTGCGGGCGTACCCCCACGTGCTCGAAGTACATGCGACGACCGGGCGGGCCGATCTGCTGGTCCGTATCGCCGCTCAGACCCAGCAGGAACTGCTCGGCATCATCCAGCAGGTGCACCGGATCGATGGGGTGAAGCACTCCGAAACGATGCTGGCGATGGCGACGCCGGTCGAATACCGGTCGCTGCCTCTCGTCCAGCAGTTGACCCAGGACCGAACAAAATGATGCGTGCGTCACAGTGGGCCACGTCACAATTGAGCAGTTTGATCAACATTTCCGCTGACTATTGACGCAGATCACGCGCAAAGGCAGATTTCGCTGCACCGATTGCTAGATCTTTCTCGCTTTGCAGCTCACGATCTGGGTTGTGGAAAGTGTGGTGGTGAGACGTGACCAGCGTGCTGAGCGCTTCCGAACTCGCGGTGGTGGAACCCTCCGCGCCCTACGACCTCGCTGACCGGTATCGCTCCGGGGCCGGCCCGGTACTGCTGACCGGGGTGCAGGCCATCGCCAGGATGATGGTCGAACAACACGCGCGGGATACCCGCGCCGGACGTCGCGTCGCGACCTTCGTCTCCGGCTACCAGGGCAGCCCGCTGGGTGGCGTCGACAAGATGCTGCTCGACATGCCGGGCGTGCTGACCGAGCACGACATCGTCTTCACGCCGGGGTTCAACGAGGAACTCGCCGCCACCGCGGTCTGGGGCAGCCAGACCGATCTTCCCGCCGGTAACGCAACCCACGACGGGGTGGTCGGCATCTGGTACGGCAAGGGTCCCGGCGTCGACCGCGCCACCGACGCACTGCGGCACGCCAACATGTACGGCGTCAACCCGCGCGGTGGGATACTGCTGCTGGTCGGCGACGACCCGGCGTCGAAGTCGTCGACCGTGCCCGCGGTCAGCGAGCGGTCACTCGCGGCCCTGGGCATCCCGGTGCTGTTCCCGCGCAACGCCGAAGAGATCATCACGATGGGCATGCAGGGGGTGGCGCTGTCGCGCGCGTCGGGTTGCGTGGTGGCGATGAAGATCGTGGCCGACGTCGCCGACGGCGCGTGGACGATCGATCCCGACGTGGTCGATCTGGCGATCATGGTGCCCGAAATAAGCTGGGATGGAAAGCCGTTCACCTACCGCCAACGCCCGATGGCCGCACCGGCGGACAGCCTGCTCGCCGAAGCAGATCTCTACGGACCGCGTTGGGCGACCGTGCGCGCCTTCGGCGACGCGAACGAGATCGATGTCCTTGAGGTCGCGCCGCACCGGGCGAAGGTCGGCATCGCCGCCACCGGCACGACGTTCGATGCGGTGCGACAGGCGCTGCTCGACCTGGGTGTCGACGACGCGGCCATGCATCGTGCGGGCATCCGCCTGCTGCGCATCGGCATGCCGTACCCCCTCGGTCAGCAGTCGGTGCTGGCGTTCGCCCGCGGGCTCGAGAAGGTGATCGTGATCGAGGACAAGACCGCGTTCATCGAGACCCAGATCCGCGAAATCCTTTACGGCTCAGCAGATACACCGCAGATCGTGGGCAAGTACGACGCCACCGGCGCGCCGCTGTTCCCGGTCGGCGGCGAGCTGACCGCCGGCCGATTGCTGGCGCCGCTGCGCCGCGTACTGCGCGAACATCTCGAGCTCAAGCGGACTCCGCCGCCCCCGCTGTCGCTGGAGGTCCTGTCCGCCAAGCGAACCGCGTACTTCTGCAGCGGATGCCCGCACAACCGCTCCACGGCGATTCCCGAGGGTTCGATCGGTGGCGGCGGCATCGGCTGCCACACGCTGGTCACGATGTCCGGTCGCAGTGACAGCGCGGTGGTCGGCCTGACCCAGATGGGTGGCGAGGGCAGCCAGTGGATCGGGCAGGCGCCGTTCACCGATGTCCCGCACGTGTTCCAGAACGTCGGCGACGGCACGTTCTTCCACTCCGGGCAGCTTGCGGTGCAGGCGTGCATCGCGGCGGGGGTGAACATCACCTACAAGCTGCTCTACAACGAGGTCGTCGCCATGACGGGCGCACAGGACGTCGAGGGCGGCCTGGGTGTCGCACAGCTCACCCACAAGCTCACCACCGAAGGCGTCAGGCAGATCATCATCTGCGCCGACGAACCCAAGCGGCACAACAGGAAAGCGCTCGCGAAGGGCACGCTGCTGTGGCACCGCGACCGGCTCGACGAGGCGCAGAAGCTGCTACGCGAAATCCCCGGCGTCACCGTGCTCATCTACGACCAGCACTGCGCCGCCGATGCACGCCGCCAGCGCAAGCGCGGCACACTGCCCACCCGCACCACCCGCGTTGTCGTCAACGAGGCCGTCTGCGAGGGCTGCGGCGACTGCGGCACCAAGTCGAACTGCTTGTCCGTGCAGCCGGTCGACACCGAGTTCGGGCGCAAGACCCGCATCGACCAGACCTCCTGCAACACCGACTACAGCTGCCTCGACGGTGACTGTCCGTCATTCGTGACGGTGGAGATGACGCCGGATACGAAGGGGCGCAGATCATCCCGACGTAGCGGGGCTGCTGAGCCGCCGCGCGTTGCCGATCCTGGTCTTGCCGCGCCCAACGGGACCCAGAACGTCCTGCTGGCCGGTATCGGTGGCACCGGGATCGTGACGGTCAACCAGGTGCTGGCCACCGCCGCGCTGCGCGCCGGCTACGCGGTGGAGAGCCTCGACCAGATCGGGCTGAGCCAGAAGGCCGGACCGGTGGTGTCCCACCTGCGGTTCTCGACCACCGAACTTGAGCCGTCCAATCGGCTGACCCCGGGCAGCGCCGACTGCATCATCGCGATGGACCTGTTGACCGCGACCGACAGCAAGAACCTGTCCTATGGCAGCCCGGAACGCACCGTGGCCGTTGCCTCCACGAGCCAGACCCCCACGGGCGACATGGTGTACGACAAGTCCGTCGCCTACCCGGACACCCGGTCACTGTTGGACCGGCTCACCGCGACCACCCGGACGCTGACCCACTTCGACGCGCTCGCCGCGGCCCAGGCGTTGTTCGGCAACACCGCGGCGGCCAATTTCCTCGTCGTCGGCGCCGCGTTCCAGAACGGCGGGCTGCGCCTGCCCGAGGCGAGTATCGAGGAGGCCATCGGTATCAACGGGATCGCGGTCGCCGCCAATGTCGCGGCTTTCCGTTGGGGGCGCGTGGCGGTCGCCGATCCGGCAGCGTTCGCCGCGGCCGTGTCGGGCCCGCAGCGCACCGCGGCCGTCGTAAGCCGAGAACTGCTGGCGGGCACCACCTTCGACGGCGAGGTCCGCCGACTGGTCGAGCTGCGGGCCGGCGAGCTGGTCCGCTACCAGAACGCGAAGGTGGCGCGGCGCTATGTCGAGACGGTCCATTCCGTGTGGCAGGCCGAACGTGCCGTCACCGAAAGCACCGCGTTCAGCGAGGCCGTGGCGCGCGGGCTGCACAAGTTCACCGCCTACAAGGACGAGTACGAAGTCGCGCGCCTGCTGGTCGACCCGGTCTTCCTGGCCGACGTGCAGGCGCAGGTGCCCGGTGGGAAAAAGCTCACCTATCGGCTGCATCCGCCGGCGCTGCGGGCGATGGGCCGCACGAAGAAGGTCGGGTTCGGCCCGAAATCGCATGGCGCATTGAAGCTGCTCGCCAAGGGCAAGGTGCTGCGCGGCACCAAGCTCGACCCCTTCGGCTATGCCCACGTCCGGAAAGTGGAGCGAGAGCTGCTGGCCCACTACACCGACATGGTGCACCGTCTCGCCGCTGAGCTGAGCTCTGAAAACTACGCACAAGCGGTCGAGGCGGCCGGACTGCCCGACCTGGTTCGGGGCTACGAGGACGTCAAGCTCGGCAACGTCGAGCTGTACCGGGCCCGCCTGCGCGACCTCGGCATCACGGCCTGACCGGCCACCGCTGAGTCACTGCCGCCAAACATGCGGCAGCCCAACCCATGCCGCCGAACATGCGGCAATCTGAAAGGAATTCGTTGTGACCGCTATGTCCACCGCCGTCGGAGTGTTCGGCCGTTCGCAGGAATTGAGCGGACGAAGCCATGAGCAGGTCGTGTTCTGCGAGGACGCCAAGTCCGGCCTGAAGGCGATCATCGCCATCCACTCGACCGCGCTGGGGCCGGCGCTCGGCGGCACCCGGATGTACCCGTACGCCGACGAATTCGCAGCGCTCGAAGATGTGCTCCGGCTGTCGTGGGGCATGTCGTACAAAGCCGCGGCGGCCGGGGTGAACCTCGGCGGCGGCAAGGCCGTGATCATCGGCGACCCCGCGACCGACAAGAGCGAAGCGTTGTTCGCCGCCTACGCGCGGTTCGTCAACGGTCTCGGCGGCCGATATGTCACCGCAGGCGACGTCGGCACCAACACCGACGACCTGGACGTCATCGGCAAGTACACCGCGCATGTGACCGGCCGCAGCGTCGCCGCGGGCGGCTCCGGCGACAGCGCGCGGCTGACCGCGCTCGGCGTGTTCAACGCGATGCGCGCAGGTGCCGAATCCGTCTGGGGAACAGCATCCTTGGCAAGGCGGACGGTCGGTGTCGAAGGCGTGGGCAAGGTCGGCCGCGAACTGATCACCCTGCTGCTCGCCGACGGCGCCGAGGTGTGTGCGAGCGATGTGAACGACGCCGCGCTGCAGCGTGTCTCGGCCGACCACCCGTCGGTCCGCCTGTTGAGTACAGTCGCCGCCGCCCCGGTCGACGTGTACGCCCCGTGCGCCCTCGGCGCCACCCTGACGCCGGCGAGCGCCGAAGCCATCGAGGCGAAGCTGATCTGCGGTGCGGCCAACAATCAGCTCGCCACTGCCGACGTCGAGCAGGCCCTCGGCCGTCGCGGGATCACCTGGGTGCCCGACTTCGTCGCCAACGCCGGCGGTCTCATCCAGGTCGGTGGTGAACTGCATGGTGCGGACCCCGCGGACGTCGAAGCCGACGTGACGCGCATCTTCGACCGTTGCCGCGACATCATCGCCACGGCACGCGATGCGGGCATCGGCACCGGTGCGGCGGCCAACCTGTTCGCCGAGCGGCGACTCGACGGGGCGATCTGATGCCGGCCGCGGGCGGGATGTTCCGCACCAAATCGGTCGAGCAGTCGATCCAGGACACCGACGAGCCGGACTCGAAGCTGCGCAAGGACCTGACAGCACGGGATCTCACCGTGTTCGGTGTCGCGGTCGTCATCGGCGCCGGCATCTTCACCCTGACCGCCCGGACCGCGGGCACCATGGCCGGGCCGTCGGTGTCCTTGGCCTTCGTTCTGGCGGCGATCGCGTGTGGGCTGACCGCGCTCTGCTACGCCGAGTTCGCCTCAACGGTTCCCGTCGCGGGCAGCGCCTATACGTTCGCCTACGCCACCTTCGGTGAGGCGATCGCCTGGATCATCGGCTGGGACCTGATCCTCGAGTTCGCGCTCGCGGTTTCCGTTGTCGCCAAAGGATGGTCGCAGTACCTCGGCGATGTGCTCGGCGGATTGTCGCCGGTGGCGCATATCGGGTCGGTCTCGTTCGACTGGGGTGCGGTGGCGATCATCGCGATCGTCGGGTTCCTTCTCGCGACCGGGACCAAGCTGTCGTCGCGGGTATCGGCCATCGCGGTGGCGATCAAGCTCGCGGTGATCCTCCTGATCCTGATCGTCGGGGCCACCTACTTCAAACCGTCCAACCTGACGCCCTTCATCCCGCCGTCGGAACCGTCGGCAAAGGCCGACGGCGTGCACCAGTCGATGCTCGCCTGGCTCACCGGATCCGGCGGCACGAGCTTCGGGTGGCTCGGCCTGCTGTCGGCGGCAAGCATCGCGTTCTTCGCGTTCGTCGGCTTCGACGTGGTCGCCACCGCCGCGGAGGAGACCCGCAACCCGCAACGCGACGTGCCGCGCGGCATCTTCGCGTCGCTGGCCATCGTCACCGTGTGCTACGTCGCGGTATCGATCGTGCTCACCGGCATGGTGCACTACACCCAGCTCCAGGGCGAAAACGTCACCCTGGCAACGGCATTTGCCCTCCACGGCGCTACCTGGGTGAAGAACATCATCGCCATCGGCGCGCTGGCCGGCTTGTCCACCGTCGTCATGGTGATGTTCCTCGGCCAGACCCGCGTGCTGTTCGCGATGGCTCGCGACGGCCTGATTCCCCGCGGCCTCGCACGCACCGGCAAGCGGGGCACGCCGGTGCGGCTCACGGCCATCGTCGGCACGGTCTGCGCGGGCCTGGCAGCGTTCGTCGACTTCGGCACGCTTGCGGGGATGGTCAACATCGGCACATTGGTGGCGTTCGTGCTGGTCGCGGTGGGCGTCCCGGTCCTGCGCCGGACCCGGCCAGATCTGAAGCGCGGCTTCCGGGTCCCGTTCGTCCCGCTGATCCCGATCCTGGCCGCGGGCTCCTGCCTGTGGCTGATGCTCAACCTCGAAGTCGAGACCTGGCTTCGCTTCGCGATCTGGATGGGGATCGGTGCGGTCGTCTACCTGGCCTACGGGCGTGCGCATTCGCTGCTCGCCCGGCCGCGACCACCGGTACGCGAGGACATCGCAGAGCCTGTTGAGATCGCGGTTTGACCGCATTCGGCGTCGCTGCCCCAGTGCTGCAGTCAGGAATCGTCGCGACGTTGGCGGAGGTGCTGCAGGGTGAGGGCGATGCGGACATCGGTGGGTGTCCGGTCCTCCTTGATGCTCGATGCGGTGAGCGCCAGAGCGATCAGAATGTCGGCCGCGGTGATGAACAAGCCGGCCCAGTACATCCACTTCAATGTCGGATCCGGTTGCGCGGCAAAGTAGATGACGAGGAAGATGGGGCCGACGATGCCGAAGACGAACATCATCCCCTGAAAGGCGAGGTAGCGGCGGAACACCGACATGGCGGCCAGCATATCCGGCAGGCGATTCCCCGACACGCCATCGGCATCCGGACCTTCCTGGACCTGCCGATGATCGCCGGACGGGGAGTGCTGGGCTAGGCGCCGATCGTCTGCCAGAGGAACTCGTAGGTCAGCGCCGCCTTGAACGCGGCCTGCTTGTTGTCGGCCGCGCCCCCGTGCCCGCCCTCGATGTTCTCGTAGTACAACACGCGGTGCCCGGCCGCCTCCAGCGCCGCCGTCATCTTCCTGGCATGGCCCGGATGCACCCGATCGTCACGGGTCGACGTGGTGATCAGGATCGGTGGATACTGCGCCGTGGCCGAAATATTCTGGTATGGCGAATATTTCGACATGAACTCCCAGTCGGCCGGATCGTCGGGGTTGCCGTACTCGGCCACCCAGGACGCGCCGGCGAGCAGCAGGTGGAACCTCTTCATGTCCAGCAGCGGCACGCTGCAGACCAGTGCGCCGAAAAGCTCCGGATACCGGGTCAGCATCACGCCCATCAGCAAGCCGCCGTTGCTGCCGCCCGACGCACCGAGCTGCTCCACCGTGGTGATGCCGCGACGCACCAGATCCGCGGCGATCGCGGCGAAATCCTCGTACACCAGATGGCGGTTCTCCCGCATCGCCTGCTTGTGCCAGCCCGGGCCGTACTCACCGCCGCCGCGGATGTTGGCCTGCACGTAGGTGCCGCCGCGCTCCAGCCAGCCCCGGCCGACGCCGCCGATGTAGCCCGGGGTGAGCGAGTTCTGGAATCCGCCATAGCCGTACAGGTAGGTCGGGCTCGGCTCGTCGCGGCGACCCACGACGAAGTACGGGACCTTCGTGCCGTCCTTGGACGCGGCGAAGTACTGCTCGACGCCGATTCCGTCCGCGTCGTAGAACGCCGGCGCGGACTTGACCTGGACCAGCGGTCCACCCGCGGTGCCGTACAACAGCCGAGACGGCGTGGTGAATCCGCTTGAGTTGTAGAAGACCTCGTCACCGAAGTGATCGATGTCGACCACGATGGTGTCCGTCGCCGGCGGAATGTCCGGAGCGTCCCTGCGCTCCCACGTCCCAGGGATGACCACCTCGACATGGCTGGCGACATCGCGCAGGGTGATGAGGATCAGCTTCTCTTTGGTCCACTGCACACTCGACAGGCTGCTGTGCTCGTCGGGCTCGTAGATCATCGCGAGCTCGGCTGTGCCGGAAAGGAAATCGTCGAAGTTGGTGCCCAGCAGCGCCCCGGCGGGGTAGGTGACCCCTCCCACCTGCCAGTCGGTCCGCAACGAGATCAGCAGCCACTCGCGGTGCAGCGACAGTGACGAGTCGGTCGGGACCATGAGCTCGATGAGCTCGCCGTCACGCACTTCGTAGCGGACGCGGTGGTAGAAGTCGGTGTAACGCCCCAGCCTGGTGTGCTCGAACCCCGGGGTCCGGTCGACCGAGGCGATCACCCGGACATCGGTCGGCTCGGCCTCGTACACCGTCTCGGCGTCGGCCAGGGGCTCACCGCGGCGCCAGCGCTTGGCGATCCGCGGATAACCGGACTCGGTCATCGACCCCTCACCGAAATCGGTGCACACCAGCAGGGTGTCCTCGTCCTCCCAGGACACCGACGACTTGGCCTCGGCCAGCTCGAACCCGCCGGGCACGAATTGCCGTGCCCGCATGTCGAACTCGCGCACCACCGTGGCGTCGGCTCCGCCGCGGGACAGGCTGATCATCGCCAGCGTGTGGTCCGGCTCGATCACCTCCGGCCCGCCCCACACCCAGTTCTCGTCCTCGGCGCGGGCCAGCTCATCGAGGTCCAGGATCACATCCCAGTCCGGATCATCGGTGCGGTAGCTCTCCAGCGTCGTGCGCCGCCACAGGCCGCGCGGATTCGCCTCATCGCGCCAGAAGTTGTACAGGTACTCACCGCGGCGGCCCGGATAGGGGATTCGCGCATCGGTGTCGAGAATCTCCAACACCTGTGCGCGGATCGCCTCGAAACGGTCACCACTCAGCGCGGCGATCGTCGGCTCGTTGTGGGCGCGCACCCACGCCAACGCGTCGTCGCCGGTGATGTCCTCAAGCCACAGATAAGGGTCCTCTGACACCCGTCCATTGTGACCGCGCGAGTACTGTGAGCTGAACAACACCAGTGGCGGCCGACAGAATCGAGGTTGAGATGGGCCGAGCACCGGCACGGGCCCTGATCACCGCGGCCGCCGCCGACCTGCTGGCACGGCTTCAGGGCCGCCACGGGGCGCTGATGTTCCACCAGTCCGGCGGCTGCTGTGACGGGTCGTCCCCGATGTGTTACCCCGACGGCGAGTTCATCGTGGGTGACCGCGACATCCTTCTCGGTGTTCTTGACGTCGGCACCGGTGTGCCGGTGTGGATCTCCGGCCCCCAGTTCGAAGCCTGGAAGCACACGCAACTGGTGATCGACGTCGTCCCCGGACGCGGCGGTGGCTTCAGCCTGGAATCACCCGAAGGCATGCGGTTCCTGTCCCGCGGCCGAGCCTTCACCGCAGCCGAGAATGACCTACTCGCCGGGCAGCCCCCGGTGACCGGTGCCCAGTACAGCGCCGGTGCCCGGCCGCCCGACACCGGCACCCACATCGTCGACGAGGCCGCCGACGCCTGCCCGGTCCCCGGGGGACGCGCCGGACAGATGTAGCGGGACCTCACGGGCCGCGGCGTTATCGTCGAAGAGTGATTCCGCTGCCACGGGCGTGGCTGCTGACCAGCGCGATGTTGGTCGGCGTAGCGGTCGGCCTGCTGGCCGGGATCGCGACGACGTTGCTGGTCACGGCCACCGTCCGGCCCGATGTGGTGATCGCACTCGTGCTCGGCGTACCCGGCGCCCTCGGGATGGTGATGATCCTGGTCTCAGGGCGACGGTGGGTGACGACGCTCGGTGCCAGTGTCCTGGCCATCGCGCCCGGCTGGTTCGGCGCCCTGACGATCATCCAGGCGGCGACCCATGCCTGAAAGCCTCGACACCTCCACCGCCGACTTCACCCCGCTGTTCGACACCGGGGAAAACGAGGTTCTCGACGACGAACCGACGAGCGCCTCGACGCCCGCGGAAGACATGACCCCCGACGAGACGGTCTCCGACGACGCGCCCTCGGCGCCACTGCCCACCCCGGCCCCGCCCATCGTGGTGGAAGGGTCCTACCTGTCGGTGAAGTGGTGGACCTTCGTGGGCATCCTGGCCGCGGTGTGGTTCGTCTCCGCAGCGGCAGGGGCCGGCCTGTACTACTACTGGTATCAATCCGTCGACAAGACCTGGCCGGTGTTCGTCGCACTCGTCTACGTCGTCGTCACCACGGTCGGCGCCCTAGTGGCCTCGACCGCGCAGCGCAAACCCCTGGTATCGGCGCTGGCCATCGCGCTGATGTCGGCGCCGCTGGCGGCGATGGCCGCCGCAGCGGTTTTCTACGGCGCCTACGTGTTCGGCTGGATCGCCCGGTAGGACCATTGCGCCGCCCACTAGGGTGGGGACGTGACCCACTTTGACGTCGTCGTTCTCGGAGCTGGTCCCGGTGGATACGTCGCGGCCATTCGTGCCGCCCAACTGGGGCTGAACACCGCAATTGTCGAACCCAAGTACTGGGGTGGCGTGTGCCTCAATGTCGGGTGTATCCCGTCGAAGGCGCTGCTGCGCAACGCGGAACTTGCACACATCTTCAACAAGGAAGCCAAGACCTTCGGTATCACCGGTGAGGCCACCTTCGATTACGGCGCCGCCTTCGACCGCAGCCGCAAGGTCGCCGACGGCCGCGTCGCCGGCGTGCACTTCCTGATGAAGAAGAACAAGATCACCGAGGTCCACGGCTACGGCACCTTCACCGGACCCAAGTCGATGACGGTGAAGCTCAACGAGGGAGGTTCAGAAGAACTCACCTTCGACAACGCCATCATCGCCACCGGGTCGTCGACCCGCCTCGTTCCAGGCACCGCCCTGTCCGACAACGTGGTCACCTACGAAACCCAGATCCTCTCGCGCGACCTGCCGGGCTCGATCATCATCGCCGGCGCCGGTGCGATCGGCATGGAATTCGCCTACGTGCTGAAGAACTACGGCGTCGACGTCACCATCGTCGAGTTCCTCCCGCGCGCGCTGCCCAACGAGGACGCCGAGGTCTCCAAGGAGATCGAGAAGCAGTACAAGAAGCTGGGCGTCAAGATCCTCACCGGCACCAAGGTCGAGGCCATCGCCGATGATGGCTCGACGGTCAAGGTCACCGTGAGCAAGGATGGCAAGACCGATGAGCTCAAGGCCGACAAGGTGCTGCAGGCCATCGGCTTCGCACCCAACATCGAGGGCTACGGCCTGGAGGCCGCCGGTGTGGTGCTGACCGACCGCGGGGCCATCGCCATCGACGACTACATGCGCACGAATGTGCCGGGCATCTACGCCATCGGCGACGTCACCAGCAAGCTGCAGCTGGCCCACGTCGCCGAGGCCCAGGCCGTGGTGGCCGCCGAAACCATCGGCGGGGCAGAGACTCTCGCCCTCGGCGACTACCGGATGATGCCGCGTGCCACCTTCTGCCAGCCGCAGGTGGCCAGCTTCGGCCTCACCGAAGAGCAGGCCAAGGCCGAGGGCTACGACGTAGTCGTCGCCAAGTTCCCGTTCACCGCCAACGGCAAGGCCCACGGCCTGGCCGACCCGACCGGCTTCGTGAAGCTGATCGCCGACAAGAAGCACCTCGAGCTCATCGGCGGGCACCTGATCGGACCGGACGTGTCCGAGTTGCTGCCGGAGCTGACCCTGGCGCAGAAGTGGGATCTGACGGCCAACGAGCTGGCCCGCAACGTGCACACCCACCCGACCCTGTCGGAGGCGCTGCAGGAGTGCTTCCACGGTCTGGCCGGCCACATGATCAACTTTTGAGAAACGAAATCGTCGCCGGCATCGCCGGATTGGTGGTCGGTCACATTGTGTGGCTGGCCGCCATCACGCTGGCGACCGAGGGCTCCCGGGTCAACGTCTGGGTGCTCTTGGTCGCCGCCCTGTCGTTCATCGGCGGGGCGGCCGGCGGATACTTCGGCTGGCGTAAGTACCAGCAGAAATCCCACACGTGGGCGGCCTTCCTGTGGGCGCTGCCGGTCTCGCCGGTGCTGTTCTCCCTCGTCCTGCTCGGGGTCACCTACCTTTAGGTTTGTGTGATCGCACAACAACAGGGCACGCGTTTCGAGCGATTTTCTGCTTCTGGACCGCAACACCCTGGACGAATGTCGATGTGACAGATCGGGCCGCGGCCCGTCCACATCGGCAGCACAGGGAACCCAATGGCATCTAGCAGTGGACTGATCGATGACGCGCCGCTCACGGCGTTCCACAAGAAGCTGACGCTCTACTCGTCGGGCGGACCGTTCATCGACGGCTACGCCATTGCCATCATCGGGTTCACCTGGGCGACCATGAGCACGTCGTTCACGGTCACCACCGCCGACAAGGGGCTGATCGCCGCCGCGGTCCTCGTAGGTATCTTCGTCGGCGGCGGACTGTTCGGCTGGGTGACCGACAAGGTCGGCCGCCACATGATGTACATCCTGGATCTGCTTGCCCTTGCGGTCTTTTCGATGGCCTGCATGTTCGCCACCGAGGTCTGGCAACTGATCCTGTTGCGGTTCCTCATCGGCATGGCGATCGGCGCCGACTATCCGATCGCCACCTCTCTGCTCGCCGAATACCTGCCGGCCAAATACCGGGGCCGCATGCTCGGCGCGACGTTCGTCGTATGGGCCGTCGGTGCCACCGCCGCCCCCGCCGTGGCGATGGTGTGCACCCACCTGGCCGGCGACAACGCCTGGCGCTGGATGCTGGCCAGCCCGGCCGTGTTCGCACTCGTCACCCTGTTCCTGCGGTTGGGGACACCCGAATCACCGCGCTGGCTGATCAGCAAGGGACGCGTCGAGGAAGCGGACCGGTCCATCAAACAGGTCTTCGGACCCGACTATGGCGTCGAGGACCTCGGCGAGCCCGAACCGGCGGAACGCGCGACCTTCCGCTCGGTGTTCAAGCCGCCCTACTTGAAGCGGACACTGTTCGTCAGCCTGTTCTGGATGTGTCAGGTGATCCCGCTGCTGTCCATCTACTCGTTCTCGTTCGACATCCTGGGCGAGGTCGGGATCACCGGCAACGGTGCCGAGGTGTTCCTCGCCGCGCTGTTCGTCGTCGGAGGTGTTCCGGGCCTGTTCCTGGTCGACCGGATCGGCCGCAAGGCGCTGCTGATCTACACCTTCGCCGGCATCGGAATCATCTGGGGCATTGCGGGTCTGGTTCCCGGGCTGCCGGTGATGATCGTCTTCACCGCGGTGTGCGCCTTCGCGCTGCTGTCCGGGGCATCCAACTTCCTGGAGATCGTGTACCCCAACGAGTTGTTCCCGACGGAGGTGCGCGCGACGGCCGTGGGCATCGGCACCGCGGCCAGCCGGATCGGTGCGGCGGTAGCCGTCTACCTCATGCCCTTCGCCCTCGACAAGGGTGTCAACTGGGTGCTGCTGGCCGGTGCCGCCATCTCATTCGTCGGGCTGGCGGTCACGCTGGCCTGGGGTGTGGAGACGGCGGGCCGCTCGCTGAGCGAGGCCTGCAACGCCAAGACCACGTCGGACCGCGAAGCGGTACGGTCGGGTTAGCGGCGACTGCTAGTCGGGGAAGTCCAGCGGGATCCGCAGCGTGGTCATCGTCGCCGCCAGGCCATCGTATTGACTTGCCAGCATGCAGAATTCGATGAGCTGCTGCTTGGTCAGGATCGCCGAGAGCGCGGCCCAGGTTTCCGCCGACACCGACCGGGTGACGACGAACTCGTCGGTCGCGGTGATCAGCACCCGCTGACGGTCGGTCAGACCCTCGGCGTCGGGCCCCTCGAAGATGCGGGCCTGGGTCTCGGCGTCGACACCGCGGCTGCGGGCCAGCCGGCGGTGCTGCTGCAGCTCGTACTCACAATCGCGCAGATGGCCCACCCGCAGGATGACCAGCTCGGCGTCTTTACGCGGCAACTTGCCCAGCGGGCCGAGCAGCAGTCCTGAATACGGCAGCCAGGCCAGGAACAGCAGCCTGTGCTGGCCCAGCACGTTCATCAAGGTAAACCGGGGGGCGCGGATGGCGCGGGCGCCCAGCTTTGCGATGGCCCAGTTGACCGGGCCCAGCTCACGGAATCCGCCGGGTGCGATGCGGGCCGGCTCGAGTGCACTCACCCAGCCGAGTCTGGCACAGGTTTTGGACTTCAGAAGGTGCAGGCGCCGGTTCGTGCCCCAGACCAACCCGGTGTGGGCTATCCGTGGTCGGCCAGGTGGATGCCCAGGTCGGTGCGGCCTCGAAGAAGGTCTCCGCGCAGCGCGCGAGTCTCCTGGTAGTCGCCGTCGCGCAAGCGCCGGAACCGGCGGACCGGCTCGGTATCGATGGTCCGCAGTCTGTCCTGCAGGCGCTGAGTCTCCAGGTCGATGCCGGCCGGCTCCAAACCGTCGGCGTCGTAGATTACGTGCAGGTCGAGTGTCTCGATCCCGACGTACCAGAGAGTGCCGTGGATGAGAGGAAAGAGGAGTGACTCGAGGTCACCGCTGATGCCGCGCGGGCCGATCGAGCGCGCATCCTCGCCCGCGGTCACCACGATCAGGGCCCTGCGCCCGATCAGGCCGCCGTCGCCGTAGCGCCGGGGCACCCCGAGTTCGGGATCGAGATCGCCGTAGGCGAACCCGTTGGTGAGCACTCGGTCGAACCAGCCTTTCAAGATTGCCGGCGGCCCGTACCACCACAGTGGGAACTGCACGACCACCAGCTCCGCTGTGGCGAGCTTGGCCTGTTCCGCGCGGACATCGGCGGGCAGCTGGCCCCGGGAGTACGCCTCGCCTGCCAGCTCGACGATGTTTCCCGGCTTGTCGGCGGGCTCTCCGAGGTCGCGGTTACTGAGCACCGGGTCGAACTCCTGGGCGTGCAGGTCGGAGGTCATCACCTCATACCGTGCGGACAGTGCTTCGGTTCCGGCCCGGAAGAGGTGGTCGTTCAGTGAGCCGCGGCGGGGGTGCGCGTAGAGCCACAGCGCGGTGCCCGGCTTCGGCGGATGGGTGATCGTCATGAAGTCACCTGCTTCGTATCGTGTTATCGGTCGGTAGCGATGGCCGTGATGACACGGGCCAGGGTGCCGCGGGCATCAGCGGAGCTGATCCTTTTGGTGAGCGCGTCTCGGGCCAAGGCGTCGCCGGCCCCGACGACGGCGCGCAGACCTGCTTCGTCTAGCCCAACGGAGTACGGTGCCAACGCCCGGCGGCACTTGGCGAGGTACGCGTCCTCGGCCTCCCGACGCATCCGGCTCAGGGTGGGGGAGCCGGCGAGTGCGGCGACCACGTCGGCCAGTTCGCGTCCCTCCGTGAGGCAGCAGTCGATGTATGCGTCCGCCACCACGCGGGCCACGGCGTGCACCTCCGGCTCGACGCTTTCCAGTGCGGCGTCGAGCATTTCGCGCTGGCGCTCCTCGAACTCACGGTAGAGCTCGGTGAGGACTCCCGCTTTGTCGCCGAAGTGGTCGTAGACCACGGGCTTGGTCACGCCGGCCCGGTCGGCGAGCCGTGCGAGGGTGAACTCCTCCGTGCCCGCCTCCCGGATCAACTCCCGTGCCACGTCGAGGAGTTGGGTGTGCCGGTCCTGCTTCGACAGGCGTTGTTTCGGGGCGGCGACGGGTGGGTCGCTCATCTTGACTCCTCGTCGGTCACCTACGGGCAGCAACTTACTGACAGTAACCTACTAAAAGTAACTTACTTTCGTGGTCAACGGAGGACGCTCGAAATCCATTCCCGCGCCGGGCATCGTGGATTTCGTCGGGCCTTTACGGCTGGCGCACCAGATACGGCGACACCGTCGAGCGGTGCTCGTTGAGGTCCAGCGCCTTGCCGAGGGCGGGGAACGCACGTTGCGGACAGTTGTCGCGTTCGCATACCCGGCACCCCGAGCCGATGGGGGTCGCCACGTCGCCGGAGAGATCGAGCCCTTCCGAATACACCAGCCGATGGGCATGGCGCAGCTCGCATCCAAGCCCGATCGCGAAGGTCTTGCCGGGTTGGCCGTAGCGCGATGCCCGGCGCTCCACGGTGCGGGCCACCCACATGTAGTTGCGGCCGTCGGGCATCTGGGCGATCTGCACGCCGATCTTGCCCGGATTGCCGAAGGTCTCGTAAACGTTCCACAGCGGGCAGGTGCCGCCTGATGAGGAGAAGTGAAAACCGGTGGCGGACTGGCGCTTCGACATGTTGCCTGCGCGGTCGACCCGGACGAAGGAGAACGGCACGCCGCGCATCGACGGGCGCTGCAGGGTGGACAGCCGGTGCGCGATGGTCTCGTAGCTCACTGAGTAGAACGCCGACAGCCGCTCCACGTCATAGCGGAAGTTCTCGGTCACGTCGTGGAACTGGCGGTAGGGGAGCACGGTCGCTGCCGCGAAGTAGTTGGCCAGCCCCAGCCGGGCCAGGGTGCGCGATTCGTCGCTGGTGAACATGCCCTCGTCGACCATCTTGTCGATCAGGTCGCCGAACTCGAGGAAGGCCAACTCGGCCGCCATCTTGAAGACCTGCTGGCCGCTGGAGAGGTGGTTGCCCATCTCAAGGGTCTTGGTGGCCGGGTCGTAGCGGTGCAGCACGGTGTCGCCCAGATCGATGCGCCGCACGATCCGCACGCCGTGCACCGTGGTCATCCGGTTGGCCAGCTCGCCGGCCAGATCGCCGCGGTGCATGCGGATCTTGGCGGTCAGATCCTCGGCAGCGGTGTCGAGTTCGTGCAGGTAGTTCTGCCGTTGGTAGAAGTAGTCGCGCACTTCCTCGTGCGGCATGGTGATCGATCCGCTGCCGCTGCCGTCGGAGTACCGGTCCTCGGTGGCGGCCGCCAGCTGCGTGGTGGTCAGGCGGTAGCGGCGGTGCAGGTTGACCATCGCGCGGGCGAAATTCGGATGTGCCGCCACCATGTCGGCCACTTCACCAACGTCCATGTCGGCGCCCAGGTCGCGGTCCATCGCCACTTCGCGCATCTCGGCGACCAGCCGGGTGTCGTCGTGCGAGGCGAAGAACGTCGCGTCCACCCCGAAAACCTCGGTGATGCGCAGCAGCACCGCCACGGTCAGCGGGCGCACGTCGTGCTCGATCTGGTTGAGGTAACTGGGGGAGATCTCCAGCATCTGGGCCAGTGCCGCCTGGCTGAATCCACGCTCGCTCCGCAGTTGCCGCACCCGCGACCCCACGAACGTTTTTGCCACGTCAAACAGCCTAACAAGGGTGCGAAGTTTGCCTTTGCATTCTTGGCAGTTTTACCTCTACTGGCATTATCGGGCTGCCTGGCATGATCGGCTGAGGCGACAGCGACTGGAGATGACGATGACGGGAACCGCGCAGACTTCGACCACCGGGCTGAACAAGGTGCTGATGCCGGTGCCCGATCCCCATCCCGACGTCTTCGACCGGGAATGGCCGCTGCGGGTCGGCGACATCGACCGGGTGGGCCGGCTGCGCTTCGACGCCGCCGCCCGTCACATCCAGGACATCGGTTCCGACCACCTTCGCGAACTCGGCTTCGAGGAGACCCACCCGCTGTGGATCGTGCGGCGCACGATGATCGACCTGATCCGGCCCATCGAGTTCCAGGACATGCTGCGGATGCGCCGGTGGTGTTCGGGCACCTCGAACCGGTGGTGCGAGATGCGCGTGCGGATCGACGGCCGCAAGGGCGGGCTCATGGAGTCCGAGGCGTTCTGGATCAACATCAACCGCGAAACCCAGGGGCCGGCCCGGATCTCCGACGACTTCCTGGCGGGCCTGCGCCGCACCACCGACGAAGCGCGTCTGCGCTGGAAGTCCTATCTGAAGGCCGGCAGCCGTGAGGATGCGGCCGAGATCCGCGAGTACCCGGTGCGGGTGTCCGACATCGACCTGTTCGACCACATGAACAACTCGGTCTACTGGACGGTGATCGAGGACTACCTCTACTCGCATCCCGAGCTGCTGGAGAAGCCGCTGCGGGTGACCATCGAGCACGATGCCGCGGTGGCCCTCGGCGAGAAGCTCGAGATCCTGTCGCATGTTCATCCGGCCGGATCGACCGACAAATTCGGCGAAGAGCTCTCCGACCGCACTGTTAGAACGCTCACATATGCCGTCGGCGACGAGACAAAAGCGATCGCTTCACTGTTCTCGCTCTGACCCCTCCCGGTTTAACAGTACGAGCGTACTGACCTGCACCTTTGGGCTACTCGCCGGTAGCTTCTGAACCGGTACAGCCATCATATTTCTTCGCAACCTTTGCAAGTTAACTAAGCGCTTTGGCGAAACTTGGCAACTGAAACGGGTGGACCTGCGGATATAGGTTGTGCCATCTTCGGATTAGCACACCAGTGAAGCTGCTGCGGCGTTAGCAACTATCCGCGGCGGTTGAACCAAAACCGAAGGAGCAGTCCTATGTCGACCGTGGGCACCCCCAAGTCACCGGAGCAGATCCAGCACGACTGGGATCACAACCCCCGCTGGAAGGGCATCACCCGTACCTACACCCCGGCCGACGTGGTTGCCCTGCAGGGTTCCGTCGTCGAAGAGGCCACCCTGGCCCGCCGCGGTGCCGAGGTGCTGTGGGAGCAGCTGCACGACATGGACTTCGTCAACGCGCTGGGCGCGCTGACCGGCAACATGGCCGTCCAGCAGGTCCGCGCCGGCCTGAAGGCCATCTACCTGTCGGGTTGGCAGGTCGCCGGTGACGCCAACCTGTCCGGCCACACCTACCCCGACCAGAGCCTCTACCCGGCCAACTCGGTGCCGCAGGTGGTCCGCCGCATCAACAACGCGCTGCTGCGCGCCGACGAGATCGCCAAGGTCGAGGGCGACACCTCGGTCGAGAACTGGCTCGCCCCGATCGTCGCCGACGGTGAGGCCGGCTTCGGTGGTGCGCTCAACGTCTACGAGCTGCAGAAGGCCATGATCGCCGCCGGTGTCGCCGGTTCTCACTGGGAAGACCAGCTCGCCTCGGAGAAGAAGTGCGGCCACCTCGGTGGCAAGGTGCTGATCCCGACCCAGCAGCACATCCGCACCCTGACCTCGGCCCGCCTGGCTGCCGACGTGGCTGACGTTCCTACCGTCGTCATCGCCCGCACCGACGCCGAGGCCGCCACCCTGATCACCTCCGATGTCGACGAGCGTGACCGTCCGTTCATCACCGGTGAGCGCACCGCCGAGGGCTTCTACCGGATCAAGAACGGCCTCGAGCCCTGCATCGCCCGCGCCAAGGCCTACGCGCCCTACTCCGACCTGATCTGGATGGAGACCGGCACCCCGGACCTGGAGCTGGCCAAGAAGTTCGCCGAGGGTGTCAAGGCCGAGTTCCCGGACCAGATGCTGGCCTACAACTGCTCGCCGTCCTTCAACTGGAAGCAGCACCTGGACGACGACACCATCGCCAAGTTCCAGCGCGAGCTGGGCGCGATGGGCTTCAAGTTCCAGTTCATCACCCTGGCGGGCTTCCACGCCCTCAACTACTCGATGTTCGACCTGGCCTACGGCTACGCCCGCGAGCAGATGAAGGCTTACGTCGAGCTTCAGGAGCGCGAGTTCGCCGCCGAAGAGCGCGGTTACACCGCCACCAAGCACCAGCGTGAGGTCGGCGCCGGCTACTTCGACCGGATCGCCACCACGGTCGACCCGAACAGCTCGACCACCGCGCTGGCCGGTTCCACCGAAGAGGGTCAGTTCCACTGAGCATGCGAAGTGGAACCGAATAGCCGGAGCCACTGAGCATGCGAAGTGGAACCGAATAGCCGGAGCCACTAGACCTGCCAAAGGTTGACAGCGCAGGCCCCGCTCAGAATTCTTGGGCGGGGCCTGTCGCATGTCCAGATCTTGAGACGAAAGTGAAGTAGTGAGCAATCAAATTGAACGAGTAGGCGTGATCGGTGCCGGCCAGATGGGCGCGGGTATCGCCGAGGTGTCCGCCCGTGCCGGCGTCGACGTGCTGGTGTTCGAGACCACCGACGCACTGGTCACCGCGGGGCGCAACCGCATCACCAAGTCGCTCGAGCGCGCGGTCAGCGCGGGCAAGGTCACCGAGCGGGAGAAGGATGCCGCGCTGGGCAAGCTCACGTTCACCACCACGATCGACGATCTGGCCGACCGGCAGCTGGTCATCGAGGCCGTGATCGAGGACGAGAACGTCAAGGCGAAGATCTTCGCCGACCTGGACCGCGTGGTCACCGATCCCGACGCGGTGCTGGCCTCCAACACCTCCAGCATTCCGATCATGAAACTCGCAGCAGCTACCCAGAATCCTGCCAGGGTGCTCGGCCTGCACTTCTTCAACCCGGTTCCGGTGTTGCCGTTGGTCGAATTGGTCAGCACTCTGGTGACCTCCGACGGCGCCGCCGCGCGCGTCGAGGAATTCGCCGGCACGGTTCTCGGAAAACAGGTTGTCCGTTGTTCTGACCGGTCCGGTTTCGTGGTCAACGCGTTGCTGGTTCCGTACCTCCTCGCGGCCATCCGAATGGTCGAAGGTGGCTTTGCCACAATTGACGATGTCGACAAGGCAGTAGTGGCGGGGTTGTCCCACCCGATGGGCCCGCTGCGCCTGTCCGACCTGGTCGGTCTGGACACCCTGAAGCTGATTGCCGACAAGATGTTTGACGAGTTCAAAGAGCCTTTGTACGCCGCGCCGCCGCTCTTGTTGCGGATGGTGGAGGCGGGGCAACTGGGCAAAAAATCAGGCCAGGGGTTCTACAAGTACTGAACCGACCCGCGCTGGCACTATGGCCGAGGCTTAGCTAGTCTACCCACAGTAGGGCCTGCTGGCTCGCTCTATAGAGTCTGCATGTAAGAACACGTGTCGGCCCGCAACTAACGGTCGTCAGCAGCAGAAAACGCAAAGAGGTAATTTTTCGCATGTCTAACGTCGAGTCCGATCTTGCTCCGTACTACGAGGAGTCGCAGTCGATCTACGACATCTCGAACGAGTTCTACGCACTCTTCCTCGGGCCGACCATGGGGTACACCTGCGGTTACTACGAGCGCGAGGACATGAACCTCGAGGAGTCGCAGAACGCCAAGTTCGACCTCGCGCTGGGCAAGCTCGACCTCAAGCCGGGTATGACGCTGCTGGACATCGGCTGCGGCTGGGGTGGCTGCCTCGAGCGTGCGCTGATCAACCACGATGTCAACGTCATCGGGATCACGCTGAGCAAGGAGCAGTCGGACTACGCCCGCAAGCGGCTGGCCAAGATCGACACCAACCGCAACGTCGAGATCCGGTTGCAGGGCTGGGAAGAGTTCAACGAGCCTGTCGACCGCATCGTCTCGATCGGCGCGTTCGAGGCGTTCAAGCAGGAGCGTTACCCGATCTTCTTCGAGCGGGCCTACAACATCCTGCCCGACAACGGTGGCCGGATGCTGCTGCACACGATCCTGGCGCACACCCAGCAGTTCTTCCGTGAGAACAACATCAAGCTGACGATCAGCGACCTGAAGTTCATGAAGTTCATCGGTGAGGAGATCTTCCCCGGTGGGCAGCTGCCCGCGGTCGAGGACATCGAGAAGCTGGCCGACGGCTCGGGTTTCAAGCTGGAGCGCATCCACCTGCTGCGTCCGCACTACGCGCGCACGCTCGACATGTGGGCGGCCAACCTCGAGGCCAAGAAGGACGAGGCCATCGCCCTGCAGGGTCAGGAAGTGTACGACCGGTTCATGAAGTACCTGACCGGCTGCGCCGACTTCTTCCGTCGCGGCATCACCAACATCGGCCAGTTCACCCTGGTCAAGTAGTCCTGCCGATGGGCTCCGTCCCATCGAGCTGAGCACGTAGAACAGCAGCTGAGTCGGCCCGCCGGCTCAGCTGCTGTTTTAGTCTGGACGGACTCGGCTTGACTGACTGAGGCGGGAGGGCCGCCGTGAGCATCGCACCTCGTCGGGCGATCGTGAGCGTCGTAGCGATTGTCGTCATGGTCACGGGCCTCATGGGGTTGTCCGCGCGCACGACGCCGGCGCGGGCGGTGTGCGGTCCGGATGAGATGAGCGCTTTGTGGTCGGCCCTGGCACGGATGCCCGTCGACCGGGTCACCGGCCGCCGCTGGGCGGGCGCGCCGCTGGAGAGCAATTACAACCCCTGTGCCAACCTGTCCACCATCCTGGTCGGCATCGAAGGCGGGACGGGCAGTTCACCGGTCCAGGCGCTGATGTTTCACCGTGGGACGTTCCTCGGAACCGGAACCTGGAAGGCATACGGGTTCACGTCGCTGGACGCGAACGCCTCGACCGATGACACCGTCGTGCTGAATTACCGTTCGGGTCAGAGCTGCAACGCCTGCGCCGACGGCATCGTGACGACCGTGCGCTATCACTGGAACGGCAACAAGGTCGAGATGCTCGACCCGCCGCCTCCGGACTGATCCGCCGACCGAAATTCGAGTACCTCACTACTCGCGCTCCTGGGTGAGCTGACTGCGAGTATCGGATTGCCGCACCCGCAGGGGGCAGGCGCAAGTGATCGGCATTGGTTTCCGTGGAAGGTCTCCGCTGATGACGTGGCGAGGTTTCGAACTGACAGATCCGCCGATGAGCGGACCCGATATCGCATTGATCCGCGACAAACTGGTGGCCAAGTTCAACTGGGCCCGCGCCATGGGCGTCACCGAGGGCGACGTCTACGATCAGGTCACCGCCGATGCGGTCACCGAGTTTCAACGACGTGTCGGTCTGCCCGAAAATGGCATCGCCGATTTCAAAACCCGTGTGCGCCTTGGTGCCTGGCCTCCGCCTCCGCCTCCTCGTCACGCGGGGCTCACGTTCCGTGGCACGGGCGGCATCGTCGGCATGGACTACACGTCCCGGGTCGCGCAGGCTGCCGGCCTCGAAGAGATCCCGATCCTGTATCCGGGTTCGATGGGCGGCATTCCCGTCGGCGCCGAGAACAACCCGAACGCACCGAGCGGTAACGACTCGGTCGATATCGCGGTGGAGCTGGCCATCGACTGGATCGAGCAGCATCCGAAGCGGTCTTTCTGCCTGCTCGGGTATTCGCAGGGCGCGATCGGCGCGAGCAAGGTGCGCGCCGAGCTGCTGCCGGGAGGACGCCTGGAGAAATTCGCCGACAACTATGTCTGCGGCATGATGATCGCGAATCCCTCACGGGCGTTTGGGCATACGTTCTTCCTCGGCCCCGTTCCGGACGGGGAGGGCATCAGCAATTTCCATCTGCCCCGCGAGGCATGTACCTGGGATTGGTGCGAGCTGGTGCAACCGGACGACTTCTACGCCAACGTGCCGTTGGGCGACGTCGGTGACGTCTGCCGGCAAGGTCAGAACATCGTCATGGATACCACGGTCAGCGATCCGATCGGCATGATGCAGAAGGTCATTCCGCATCTGATCAAGATTCTGGACGAGGCGGGTGTGGACTTGCCGCCCAATCCGCTCGGGATACTCAACGGTGTCTGGGCGGGGCTCGTCTCCTCGCTGCTGCCGGGAGTGGTCCCGGCTCAATTCGGCTCCGAGACCGCGGCCGCGGTGCATGCCGCGCGCCTGGCCCTGACGTTCTTCGCCGCCCAGCCGCCGACCAGGCCACACATCACCTATGAATTCGTCGACGTGTTGCCCGGACGCACTTACCTTCAACTCGGCATCGACCACGTGCGCGACTGGGCCGATCGCACGTCGGTACGCATGTAACCATCCACATCGAATTCGAGGTAACACCAATGAGTTTCACATCCTTCAAACCCGCCCCGCTGAGGACCCGCGAGCAGATTGCGCGGGAGGTGCACGCCGTGTCGCGTCGTCGCGGACTGACCGAAACCGCGACGATCATCGCATTGATGACCATCTCCACCGAGGTGGGCTCGTCTGACGGGAACGGGAACCGGCAGTGGTGGTGCCCGTCGAACCCCACGAACGATCCTGATACAGAAGGCTTCCCGCACGATTCCACCTCAGACGACAACCGCTCGTCCGGCTACTTCCAGCAACAACCAGGGCCGAATGGTGAGGCATGGTGGGGCACCGCCAGCCAGCGGATGACGCTGGATGCCGCCGCAGACATGTTCCTGGACCGGTTGTCCGATGATTACGTCAACGCGCGCGACGCACACTCGGCCGGTGTGTTCGCCCAACTTGTGCAGGGCAGCGCCTTCCCTGACCGGTACCGGGAGAAATGGGACGAGGCACATGAGGTGCTGGCCCGTGCCCTGAACGGCCAAGTTCAGGTGCCGGCGCAGCAACAGGCCGGATGGGCCGGCGATCCGGTCTGGCTGGAGGAGGTGCTGCGTCCCGTTCTCGGAGACAAGTTGAAGACCCTTGCGGGGTGGGAGAACTCGGGCGTCGGGGATTTCGGCGACATCTGGGGAGTGATGTGGCACCACACGGGCAACAGCCGGGAAAGGGCGGAGAGCATTCGAGCCGGCCGCCCCGATCTGCAGGGCCCGCTGGCCAATTTGCACATCGCCCCTGACGGGACGGTCACCATCGTCGCGGTCGGTGTCTGCAACCATTCTGGACGGGGTAGCGGCTTCGGCCTGCCTGCCAATGCGGCGAACAACCGGCTCATCGGGGTCGAATGCGCCTGGCCGACAATCAACCCCGACGGCAGCTATCGCGCCGACGAGCGGTGGCCGGATGCGCAGATCATCTCGATGCGCGATGTGGCCGCTGCGCTCACCACACGGCTCGGATACGGGGCCGAGCGCAACATCGGTCACAAGGAGTGGGCCGGGTCCGCGCAGGGGAAATGGGACCCGGGCAATCTCAGCATGGACTGGTTCCGTGGCGAGGTCGCCAAGGCGATGCGCGGTGAGTTCAGCGAACCGACACCGGTTGCGGTTACGCCGGCCCCGGTGCCGCACCTGCCCAAGCCGACCAACACCCGCACCGACCGCGAACTGCTCGAAGAGATCTGGGAGCAACTGCGCGGGCCCCTCGGGAACGGCTGGATCCAGCTGGGGGACAAGTCATTGATCGACTACGTCGCAAGCCTGGGACGGTACGTCTCGATACTCGAGAGCCGCCTGGCGGAGCTGTCCGCCGCGCGTCCGGCCAAGCCGGCCAAGAAAGCTCCGGCGAAGGCCGCCGCCAAGAAAGCTCCGGCCAAGAAGGCTCCGGCGAAAAAGGCACCCGCCAAGAAGGTTCCGGCGAAAAAGGCACCCGCCAGCAGAGCCACGGCGAAGAAAGCCGCCGCGAGAAAGGCGCCCGCCAAGAAGAAAGCCGTCGCGAGCAAGGCACCGGCCAAGAAGGCGCCTGCCAAAAAGACGTCTGCAAGGAAGGCGTCCGCCAGGAAGGCCCTCGCGAGCTGAGCCCGGAACCTAGGCGTTGGCCAGCCGCTTCTTCTCCGCCTCCACGTCGAAGTCCGGCGGCGGCCAGGACATGTTGAGGCCTTTGAGAGCCTCGATGAGCAGTTCGGTGATGGCCAGCCGGCTGTACCACTTCTTGTCGCACGGCACGATGTGCCACGGTGCGTAATCGGTGGACGTCTTCTCCAGCATGGCCTGATAGGCCTCTTCGTATTTCGGCCACAGCAGCCGTTCGTCGATGTCGGCCGGGTTGTACTTCCAGTACTTGTCAGGGCGCTCCAGCCGCTCGGCCAGCCGTGCCTTCTGCTCGGCCAGCGAGACGAACATGGCGACCTTCACCAGCGTGGTGCCGGCATCGACCAATTCGCGTTCGAACGCGTTGATCTCGTCGTAGCGCGCACCCCAGACGTCCGGCGGCACCAGGTTGTGCACGCGCACGATCAGCACGTCCTCGTAGTGCGAGCGGTCGAACACGCCGATGTGCCCGGCCGGCGGGAGGGCGTTGCGGATCCGCCACAGGTAGTGGTGGGCCCGCTCCTCCTCGGTGGGCTTGCCGAAGCTGGTGTAGCGGACACCCTGCGGGTTCGCGGCCCCCACAACATGTTTGACGATCCCGCCCTTGCCTGCGGTGTCCATGCCCTGCAGGATCAGCAGCACCGACCGGTTGTCGTCACCACTCTTGCAGCGGGCGTAGAGCATCTCCTGCAGTGAGGCAAGCCGGAGATTCCGTTCGGTCTGCAGGGTGGGTGCATCGCTCTTGTTCCCGCGGAATCCCGGCGTGCTGTCGGTGTCGATTCGCGCGACTTCGTCGCCGGGGCGGAATTCCAGATGCTCATGGGGTTCGTGGGTCCACAGGGCAGGCAGATCTCTGTCGCTCACCCGCTCAGTCAAGCAGTTGTGGCGGCAAAACCGGTGACGGGTGCGGCAGTGAGTTGAACTTTTCCAGCGAGCCGCCGACTTCGACGATGCCGCAGAGTGCGTTCCAGGACAGCATGGTCAGGTAGTCGATCAGTTCGTCGGGTGTCATCCGCGGATTGGACATCCAGGAGTGGGTGGCCAGCTGCACGCCGCCGACGGTGTGGAACGCCCACGCCTCGGCGCCGCGGGTGTCCATCCCGACCTGGGCCATCCGGCGACGCAGCATGACGGCCAGCATGCGGGCGATGATCTGCTCGGAATCGGCGACGGCCTTGCTCTTGCTGGCCGAGTTGTTCGCCATCACGAACGGATAGATCTCCGGTTCGGCCGCAACGGTTTCCACGTACACCTTGATGATCTCGCGGGTGAGGGCGAAACCGTCGAGGTTGGACGACAGGGCGGCAGCCATGTTCGGGATCAGGGTGGTCTGGGCGAAGCGCATCATCACCGCGGTGGTGAGGTCGTTCTTGTCGACGAAGTAGCGGTACAGCACGGTCTTGGACACACCGATCTCGGCGGCGATCTCGTCCATGCTGACGTTGCTGCCCTGGCGCCGGATCGCTTCGAGGGTGCCGTCTACCAGCTCATTGCGCCGCTCCACCTTGTGCTGGTGCCAGCGCCGCTTGCGTCCATCGGTCTTCACCGCCACCGGCGGAGTCTGCTGTGCCACAGTCGCAGTAGTCCCATTCCCTAGTTCCACTCGATAGTACGGCGAATCTGCGGATACCGGTCTGTGGGTCAGACCGTCAGTCGCGCTGATAGCGCAAGATGGAAACGTGGCACATCGATCCGACGAGGGAGTCCGCGCGCCTGCGGCCCCGCGGCCGAGTTTTGCCGAGACGCTGGCCGGCGCGGACAGCGTCGCCGACGCCGAGCGTCTGCGTGGTTTGCGGAGGATGAAGCTTGTCGCGCTGGGCTTCCTGGTCGGCGCCACGGTGATCTTCCTGTTGTGCACGTGGGCGCAGTCGCGGGGCGCGGCCGGGTGGGTCGGTTACGTGCGGGCCGCGGCCGAGGCGGGCATGGTCGGCGCGCTTGCCGACTGGTTTGCGGTGACGGCGCTGTTCAAGCACCCGCTGGGGATTCCCATCCCGCACACGGCGATCATCAAACGCAAGAAAGACCAGCTCGGAGAGGGTCTGGGCACGTTCGTCCGGGAGAACTTCATGTCTCCCGAGGTCATCGCGACCAAGTTGCGTGACGCCCAGGTGGCGGGCCGGCTGGGGAAGTGGCTGTGCGACCGTCCGCATGCCGAGCGGGTCGCCGCCGAGGCGTCGACCGTGCTGCGCGTCGGGGTGGAGATGCTGCGCGACGAGGATGTCCAGCATGTGCTGGACCGGATGATCGTCAAGCGGATCGCCGAACCGAAGTGGGGGCCGCCGATCGGCCGGGTGCTGTCGACGCTGTTGCAGGAAGGTCGTCAGGAAGCGCTGATCCAGTTGCTGTGCGACCGGGCGTTCCAGTGGTCGCTGAACTCCGGCGAGGTCATCGAGCGCGTCATCGAGCGGGATTCGCCGACCTGGTCGCCGCGCTGGGTGGACCACCTGGTCGGGGACCGGATCCATCGGGAGCTGATGGACTTCACCGACAAGGTCCGTCGCAATCCCGACCACGAGCTGCGGCGTTCGGCCACCCGGTTCCTGTTCGAGTTCGCCGACGATCTGCAGCACGACGAGGCGACGATTCAGCGGGCGGAGAACGTCAAGGAACAGATCATGGGCCGCGACGAGGTGGCCCGGGCGGCCGAGACGGCGTGGGCGGCGGCCAAGCGGATCATCCTGGAGTCGGTGGACGACCCGTCCTCGGCGCTGCGGACCCGGATCGCCGACTCGGTGATGCGGGTCGGGGAGTCGTTGCGCGACGACGCCGAGCTACGCGACAAGGTCGACAACTGGATCATCCGGGGCGCAAAACACCTGGTTGCCGAGTATGGGACCGAGATCACAGCAATCATCACCGAGACCATCGAACGTTGGGATGCCGACGAGGCGAGCCGCCGGATTGAGCTTCATGTGGGCCGTGACCTGCAGTTCATCCGGATCAACGGCACCGTGGTGGGTTCGCTGGCGGGTCTGATCATCTATTCGATAGCCCAACTACTCTTCTGACCTGCGCTAACTACTGCTTGCAAAAGTTAGCACCCCGTCGTAGCGTGATTTTTGTCGTTAACGGATACCCGGGCTACGAGGGGGAATGACATGACGCAAGAAGAGAATCTCGCGGCTGTCGTCTCCAACGCCGCGCAGGACATCGGAAGCTTCATCCGGGCCCAGCGTGAGGCGGCACAGGTATCGGTTCGGCAGTTGGCCGAGAAGGCCGGCGTCAGCAATCCCTACCTGAGCCAGATCGAACGGGGATTGCGGAAACCCTCCGCCGACGTGCTCAACCAGATCGCGAAGGCACTTCGGGTGTCTGCGGAAGTCCTCTATGTGCGCGCCGGGATCCTCGAACCCAGCGAGCCCAGCGAGGTCCGCGACGCCATCGTGAACGACGTGGGGATCACCGAACGGCAGAAGCAGGTGCTGCTCGACATCTACACATCGTTTCGTCAGCAGAACGAAGCCGAAGCAGGTGAGGAGCCGACAACTGACTGACACCTCATCAACTGCCCGATAACCACTCGAACGAAAAAGACCATCTGTGAGAAAGGAATTCGCATGACCGAGAAGACTCAGCCCACCATCGAAGACCTCAAGGCCCCGCTGCTGGCTGCCGTCGGTGCCGCCGACCTGGCCCTGGCCACGGTCAACGAGATCGTCGCCAGCCTGCGTGAGCGTGCCGAGGGTGCCCGCACCGACGCCGAGGCCCGCGTCGAAGAAGGCCGCGCCCGCCTGACCAAGCTGCAGGAAGACCTGCCGGCGCAGTTCGACGAGCTGCGCGACAAGTTCACCTCCGAGGAACTGCGCAAGGCCGCCGAGGGCTACGCCGATCAGGCCACCGCGACCTACAACAAGCTGGTCGAGCGCGGCGAGGCGGCGCTGGAGCGCCTGCGCAACCAGCCGGCGATCGAGGAAGCCGCCAGCCGGGTCGAGGGCTACACCGACCAGGTCAGCGAGCTGACCCAGGAGGCGCTGGGCACCGTGGCGACCCAGACCCGCGCGGTCGGCGAGCGTGCCGCCAAGCTGGTCGGTGTCGAACTGCCGAAGAAGGCCGAGAAGGCCGCGCCGGCTCCCGCCCCCGCCAAGAAGGCCCCGGCCAAGAAGGCTGCGCCGGCGACTGCCGCCAAGAAGGCCGCCCCGGCCGCCAAGAAGACCACGGCCGCCCCGGCCAAGAAGGTCACCCAGAAGTAATTCCGGTGTTGACCGTGATGTCAACGGGGACATAGCCCCGTCGGTCGACGCTGGAGATGACGCCCGCATAGGCTGGTGAGGTGCAACTTGCCAACCTTGCGGGCGTCATTGTCTTTGTACTGGTCGTCGCCGTCTTCTTCGTGGGCGTCTACGCGCTCGTGCACGCCGCCATGCAGCGTCCCGACGCCTATACGGCGACCGGCAAGCTGACCAAGCCGGTATGGCTGGCCATCCTCGGGGTGAGCCTGCTGCTGGCCCTGCTGCTGCGCGACGCCTTCGGAGCCGCCATCGCGGCCTGCGCCAGCGGGGTCTACCTCGTCGACGTGCGGCCGAAGCTGCTGGAGATCCAGGGAAAGTCCCGCTGACCCGATGCGCTCACCATCGGCCGCGCTCGGCGCGGCATGCTTCGCGCTGGGCGCGGCACTGACCTCGGCCCCCGGCGTCGCCGCCGACCCCGGGGCCGGCCACATGTACGTCGACCACGTCGCATGGGCCAAATGGGGCGACATGTCGAGCCTGCGCGTCTATCCCACCGACGCCGCCCGCGCATTGGCCCGTCAGCCGGGTACCACGCCACAGGCTGATCAGGGCTGGGCCGAGGTGCTGAGCCTGTCCCCGGACGCCGACCTGCCCGGGATGCGTGAGCAGTTCCTGTGTCACTGGACGTTCGCCGAACTCGCCGAACCCGGCAAGACCAGCTGGAACCTGGAGCCGTGGCGGCCCGAGGTCACTCCCGAGGTGATGGTGGCCAGCGGATGCAATCCCGGCGGCAGCGAGGAGCCGTTCTGATGGGTGGTTATCCGCGGGCCCAGGTGGCGGCCCTGGTCGACCACACCCTGCTCAAACCCGAGGCCACGGTCGCTGACGTCGAGAAGCTGGTGGCCGAGGCCGTCGACCTCGGGGTGTTCTCGGTGTGCGTGTCGCCATCGCTGGTGACGGCCGCCGCCGCAGTCGCCCCGTCCGGCCTGGCGGTGGCCGCCGTGTCCGGCTTCCCGTCGGGCAAGCACCTGGCCGAGATCAAGGCCCGTGAATCCGAACTGGCCGTCGCCGCCGGAGCGGGCGAGATCGACATGGTGATCGACGTCGGGCTTGCCCTCATGGGTGATCTGGACGCGACGGCGGCCGAGGTGGCCGCGGTGCGTGCCGCCGTGCCCGGTGCCACGCTGAAGGTCATCGTCGAATCCGCGGCCCTGTTGGAGTTCTCCGGCGAGGCGTTGTTGCAGGAGGTATGCCGCGCTGCCGTCGCTGCCGGGGCCGACTTCGTCAAGACCTCCACCGGCTTTCACCCCAGCGGCGGCGCCTCGACCCGCGCCGTCGAACTGATGGCGCGTGCGGTGCCCGACGGGGTCAGGGTCAAGGCCAGCGGCGGCATCCGCACCGCCGAGGCCGCCGTGGCCATGCTCGACGCCGGTGCCACCCGGCTCGGCCTGTCGGGCACCCGGGCGGTGCTCGACGGCCTCAGCGGGTAACGGTCAGAGCTTGCCGAAGCAGGGGTCGTCGGCGGGCTTGGGCATCTTGGCGTTCGTGGTGGAGAACTTGGCCACCACGCCGCTGTCGGTGACCTGCACGCTGTCGGCGTGGATGCCCATCGGGTAGTCCTCGGTGATCTGGGCGGTGAACTTGTCCAGGATCGGCTGCAGGGTCTCCCGCGGCCAGGACAGGCCGATCGCGCTCAGGTCGACGATCTGCAGCGAGATGCCCTTGTTGACCACCGAGGGCTTGGCGGTGATGGTGCCGAGCAGACTCTTGAGTTCGATGGTCCCGTTGGACGGGTTGGTCCGAACGTCGGAGATGGCCGAGCCGATGAACGGCAGCGTGACCATGTCGGCCACGGTCTGACGGATACCGTCGGTGCTCCAGTTGATGTCGGCGACCAGCGAGCCGACGGTGCCGCTGGAGTCGGCGGTCTCCTTGATCCGGACATCCTTGATGCCCAGCTTGACCTGCATGCCCTTGGCCTCGCGGATCTGGTTGCCCGCGGTCTCGACGTTGATGTTGGTGTAGTGCCCCGAGATGTGCTGCATCAGGAACGGCGGTAGCGGATCGAACGACGCCTTCGCGCCGTCCCCGACGACGCATTCCACCGTGGAGGCCACGATCTGGTCGGCGCGGTTGCGGGCGTAGAGCTCAGAGCCGAGCACCCCGGCGGCGACCAGGGCCACCACGATCACGAAGACCAGCACCACCGACAGCGGGTCCGAGAACAGCTTCTTGACCTTGGCCAGCGCCGACGAGTCCTGCGGCTGGGGCGCCTCGGGTGCCGGCTGCTCGACCTGAACCGGCTGCCCCGGCTGATCCGGCGCCGGGGGCTGCGGGGGCAGCTCCTGGGTAGGTGCTGGCGGGGACTGGTCGGTTGGGCGAGCCCAGGGATCGGTCACCCCAGCGATTGTGCCTTACCCAACTGAGCGAATTGTGAGCGGTTCTGCAGCACCGCGATGGTGTCCCGGACCTGGTTGGCGGCATCCAGGTCGACGTCGACGACCAGCAACTGTTCCTCGGCGCCGGCCGAAGCCAGCACCTCGCCGGTGGGGGAGGACACCAGACTGCCGCCGACTCCCGTCGGGCCGACCTTGGCGATCTCGTCCCCCGGATAGGCCTGGTCCACCGCGGCGACGAAGCCGGTGGTGTCCAGTGCGCGGGCCCGGGCCAGCAGGGTCCACTGCTCGAGCTTGCCGGGGCCGGACCCCCACGAGGCATGCACGGTGATCAGTTGGGCACCGCGCCGGGCCAGTTCCACGTAGAGCTCCGGGAAGCGGACGTCGTAACAGGTGGTCAGGCCGACCGTCGCGCCGTCGACGGTGATCGTGGACGGTTCGAAACCCGATGCGACAGTGCGAGATTCGGTGAATCCGAAGGCGTCGTAGAGATGGATCTTGTGGTAGTGCGCGTCGACCCCGGGTCCCGTCGCGATCAGGGTGTTGGTGACCCGCCCGTCCTCGCTGGGAACGAACATCCCGGCCACCACGACCACTCCGGCCCGGGCCGCGATCTCCCGCACCCCCGTCGCCCACGGGCCGTCGAGGCTCTCGGCAACCGGGGCCAGTGGCACGCCGAACCGGCACATCGTCGCCTCGGGGAACAACACCAACCGGGCCCCGGCCGCGGCGGCGCGCCGGGTGAACTCACCGACCATCTCCAGGTTCGACGACGGGTCCGTGCCGGTGGCGATCTGCGCCAGGGCAATTCGCATGCGGTTCAGCTTAGTGGCGCGACAGGGCCCTATGCGTGGCTCGCCACGGGCTACTTTGTGGCTGGCGCCACCGCAGCCCAGGGCACCGTCAGCACCCCGTCACGCATCCGGCGGCGTGCCGCGTCGACCGGGTAACCCTCGGCGCGCAACAGCTCGACCATGGCCCGCCACCGCACCCGCGGACCGAACACGCCGTGCCCGGCAGCGCTGGCCCACGCCCGGTCGGCCGCGCTGAGCAGCGCGTGGATCGGCTGCCCCTCGACGTTGTGGTGAATGAGCACCTTGGGCAGGCGTTCGGCCAGGTCCGAGGGGCGTTCGATGCTGAACGGGTCGCAGGCCAGGGTCAGGCTCACCGGCCCGGCCTCGTCCAGCAGCACCCAGCAACACCTGCGGCCCAGCTCGTCGCAGGTTCCATCGACGATCAGCCCGCCGGGCCCGAGCCGGCGCGACATCGTGGCCCAGGCATCCGGTACCGCCTCGACCGGGTACTGCCGTAACACGTTGAACGCGCGCACCAACACCGGGCGCAGCCCGGCCAGCTCGAACCCGCCGAGCGCGAACTGCACGTCGGTCGCGCCGGCTACCGCCCGCGCGGTGGCCACCCGCTCGGGGTGGATCTCCAGCCCGACCACCCGGACGTCCGGCCGTACCGACTGCAGCCGGGCCGCCAGCTCGAGCGTCGTCACCGGCAGGGCGCCGTACCCGAGATCGACCACCAGCGGATCTGCGGCTGCCCGCAACACCGTGCGCACCCGCGGCGAGTGCACCAGCCAGCGGTCGCTGCGGCGCAGCCGGTTGTACCCGGTGGTGCCACGGGTGACCGCGCCGACGGGTCTAGACGTGCTCGGAGATCCACTCAGCGGTGAACGCCCCCTCGATGGTGAACACGTCGTTGACCGACTGCAGGACCATGTCTTCGAGCTTGCCGCCGATCAGGGGCATCGGCACCTTGCACTTGCTGTCGACCTTCAGCCGGCTCCCCGCGGCAACCCCGGCAAGCACGTAGCGTCCGTCGAGCCGGCCCGGGACGTGCGAAACCGAGGCTGTGTAGTGGCCGTTCGCGCTGTGCCGGCCGAACGGTTCGAACATCTGCCTGCGGGTGATGGCCATGTCGAGCGGTATCACCCCGCGCAGGATCGGGGGCAGCTCCGCGCGCGGCAGCACCTGCCGGAACTCGACCTCGATCCCGCGCTCGTCGGAGCGGAATTCGGTGAGGTCGGATTTACCGGGCGTGAGGTCGTCGTATCGGTCCATCAGGGCCTGCCAGTACTCGTCGTTCGCATACGCGGCATAGATCGTCTCGGCGGGTGCGTCGAACGCCATCGTCGTCTGCCGGCTTCGGCTCATGGCTACCGACGGTACCGCCGGGTCAGCCCCGATCGGTGATCCACACCGAAGTGAATCGCTGCTCGGCTTTCAGCAGTTCGACCAGCTGTGTGCCGATGAAGCTCTCGATCTTGCCGCCGACGAGCGGCACCCTCACCTCTACCGAGATGTGCACCGACAGCCGGGACCCACCATCGGTCTTGGCGAGCGTGGCGATTCCGGACAGGGACACCGGCGCCCCGGGGATCGCCCCGTTGACCGTGCCGCGGGACGCGCCGTCTCGGATCGGCTGCCACTGCTCTTCGCGCCGGATCCTCAGATCGCCGCGGTGAAACTGCGACACCAGCCCGGGCAGACGGTCCGCGTGCAAGATCTGAGTGGTGGCCGCCTCGATCCCGCCGTCGCCGGTCACCGTCAGGGTGTCCAGCGAGGTTTCGTCGGCCCCCGAATCGGCCAGCCGGGCCAGCCAATACCGTTCGTCACCGAATGCCCGGTGGACCTGTTCGACGCTGCCTTCGTAGTCGGTTGCCATGTCGAATGATCGCGGCATAGCTGGTCAGGCTACCGTTACGGCCCGTGGTCAGTTCGTATGTTGCCGGTGTCGCGGTCGCCGAGGCGGTTGCGCTGGCGCCGCTGACCACGTTGCGGGTCGGCCCGGTGGCCGACCGGGTGCTCACCTGCACCAGCACCGATCAGCTGATCGATGTGCTGCGCGCGGTGTCCGACCCGATCCTGGTGCTGGCCGGCGGGTCCAACGTGGTGCTGGCCGACGACCTGGGCGACACGATGCCCGACCTCACCGTGGTGCGCGTGGCCAATACCGCCATCACCGTCGAGGGCAACCTGCTGCGTGCCGAGGCCGGCGCCGTGTTCGACGACGTCGTCGTCACCTCCCTGCAGCACGGCCTGGGCGGGCTCGAATGCCTGTCCGGGATACCGGGATCGGCCGGGGCCACCCCGGTGCAGAACGTCGGCGCGTACGGGGCCGAGGTCGCCGACACCATCAGCCGGGTGCGGCTACTGGACCGGCGCACAGGCGAAGTCCGTTGGGCCGCACCGGAAGAACTCAAGTTCGGGTACCGAACCAGCATCCTCAAACACTCCGATGCCGTCATCGTGCTGGAAGTCGAGTTCGCGCTCGATCCGGCGGGTCGCAGCGCACCGCTGCGCTACCGCGAACTGGCCACCGCGCTGGGTGTCGAACCGGGGGAGCGCGCCGACCCGATGCGGGTTCGCCAGACCGTGCTGCAGTTGCGCGCGGGCAAAGGCATGGTGCTCGACGCGGACGACCACGACACCTGGAGCGTCGGGTCGTTCTTCACCAATCCGGTGGTGTCGCAGGCCGAGTTCGAGCGGGTGCAGGCGATCTACCGGGCCGACCCGTCGGCGGGGGACGGACCGGTTCCGCACTACCCCGCACCGGACGGGGTCAAGCTGGCCGCCGGCTGGCTCGTCGAGCACGCCGGCTTCGGCAAGGGCTATCCCGGTGACGGTGCTCCCGCACGGCTTTCCACCAAACATGCGCTGGCTGTGACGAATCGTGGCGAGGCGAACAGTGCCGACGTGATTGCGCTGGCCAGAGCGGTGCAGGCGGGCGTGAAGGAGCGCTTCGGGATCACTCTGCAGCCCGAACCGATTCTGCTTGGGTGCGATCTATCAGTACCCTAGATCCACGTGAGCCCTGCCGGTGATATAGAGGCCGATGCGCCGTTGTTCAGTCGGCGGCGTGCCCTGACGGTGTTGACCGTCGGAGTGGGAGCCGGACTGCTGGCCGCCTGCTCGGGAGAATCACCGATCTCAGCGCCGCAGGCCGAGGAGCCGTCGGCGCCGTCGGTGACGTACGAGCCCGCCGCGGACGCCGAGGACGTGCTGCCGACCGCGCCGGTCGGAGTCAAGGTGGAGAACGGCTCGTTCCAGCGGGTCAGCCTGACCAACGCCAACGGCAAGGTGGTCGCGGGCAAATTCAACAGCGACCGCACCGCGTTCACTGTCACCGAACCTCTCGGCTACGAATCCACTTACACCTGGGCCGGTTCGGTGGTGGGCAAGGACGGCAAGGCCGAACCCGTGCAGGGCAAGTTCACCACCGTCGCCCCGCAGAAACAGGTCAACGGCCAGTTCCAGCTCGCCGACGGCCAGGTCGTCGGGGTGGCCGCGCCGATCATCCTGCAGTTCGACGCCGCGATCGACGACAAGTACCGCGCGGCCATCGAAAAGGCCCTCCAGGTCACCACCACGCCCGCCGTCGAAGGCAGCTGGGCCTGGCTGCCCGACGAAGCGGGCGGCTCACGTGTGCACTGGCGCAGCCGGGAGTACTACCCGGCCGGGACCAAGGTCAGCGTCAAGGCGCCGCTGTACGGCGTCAGCTTCGGTGACGGAGCCTACGGCGCGGCCGACTCCACGCTCGACTTCGAGATCGGCCGGCGCCAGGTGGTCAAGGCCGAGGCGTCCAGTCACCGCATCCAGGTGCTCGACGGGTCCGGCGCGGTGATCATGGACTTCCCGTGCAGCTACGGCGAAGGCGACCTGGACCGCAACGTCACGCGCAGCGGCATCCATGTGGTGACCGAGAAGTACGAGGACTTCTGGATGACCAACCCGGCCGCCGGGTACTCCAACGTGCACGAACGGTTCGCGGTGCGGATCTCCAACAACGGCGAGTTCATCCACTGCAACCCCAACAGCATCGGTTCGCAGGGCAATACGAACGTCACCAACGGCTGCATCAACCTGAACCTGGAGAACTCGCAGCAGTACTTCAACAGCGCGATGTACGGCGACCCGGTCGAGGTGACCGGCACCCGCATCGACCTGTCCTACGCCGACGGCGACATCTGGGACTGGGCGGTGGACTGGAGCGAGTGGAAGTCCATGTCGGCGCTGTCCTCGCAGGACTCACCGGCGAGCCTGCCTGCCACCGCGCCGGCGACACCGACGGACGCACCGACGCTGTCGGGCACACCCACCACGACCCCGCCGCCGAGGCCCGCGCCCGGTGGCTGAGCGTCTGCGCTGATCTGGCGGCTATTTCCGGTTGAAACGCCCGTGCGGGGCCTGGTCGCGCGGGCGGATCACGATCTGGTCGAGGTTGACGTGTGAGGGCCGCGAAGCGACGAACCCGATCACCTCGGCGACATCCTCGGCGACCAGCGGTGTGATGCCCCGGTACACGTTGTCGGCGCGTTCCTGATCGCCGTCGAAGCGCACCAGGGAGAACTCCGTCTCCACCGCGCCGGGCGCAATCTCGGTGAGCCGCACCGGTTTTCCGAGAAGCTCGCCGCGCAGCGTGCGGTGCAGCGCACCCTGGCCGTGTTTGGCCGCGGTGTAGCCCGAGCCACCGTCATATGTCTCGAACGCCGCGATCGAGGTGACCGTGACGATCAGGCCGTCGCCGGAGGCGATGAGCTTGGGCAGCAGGGCCCGGGAGACGCGCAGGGTGCCCAGTACGTTGGTTTCCCACATCCACCGCCAATGCTCAAGGTCAGCGTCCAGTACGGGCTCCAGTCCCCGGGCTCCGCCGGCGTTGTTCACCAGCACATCCACCTGGTCCAGCTGGGCGGCCATGGCGTCGACCGAGGCCTGGTCAGTGACGTCCGCCACAATTGCGGTGCCGCCGATCTCCTCGGCCAGGCCCTGGACCCGGTCGGCCCGGCGGGCCGCGCAGACTACGTGAAAGCCCAGGGCTGCAAGGGATTTGGCGGTAGCAGCGCCGATCCCGGCGCTGGCGCCGGTAACCACTGCCACCCTTTTGTCTGGCTGCGATGTCGTCACCTGACCAACATTAGATGGCGTGCTAAGTTCTTCGTGTGTCCGGAAATCTCCAGTCCCGCTTCGCGCGGCGTGCGTGTTGTTGTTGCGCACCCCGCCGCGCCTGAGGAGACCCCGGACACCGTTTTCCCGTCCTGCTGAGTCGCCAGGTGTGGTCTCTACCCACCAGCCGACAACCAGTAAGGACCATTCACGTGACCACCGCCATTGCCGCTCCCCGCCGCTCCGCCCCCCGTGCTTCCTCGGCCTCTTCGGCCGGCAACGCCTCGCGGTCGGCCCGGTCGCTGGCCTCCGCCGCGCGCTATCCGCAGTCGCGGCTCCTGCACATCGTCGCCCCGTCGCTGAAGGTGCCCGACGCCGCCGCGGCCTCGGTGTTCAGCGCGGTGCGCACCCGCGGCCCCATCGCCCGGGACGCCATCGCCCAACTGACCCAGCTGAGCATCGCGACCGTCAACCGTCAGGTCACCGCGCTGCTAGAAGCCGGAATCCTGCGTGAACGTGCGGATCTCGCGGTCTCGGGGGCCATCGGCCGGCCTCGCGTGCCCGTCGAGGTCAACCACGAGCCGTACCTGACCCTCGGCATCCACATCGGTGCGCGCACCACCAGCATCGTGGCCACCGACCTGTTCGGCCGTACCCTGGATGTGGTCGAGACGCCGACTCCGTCGGGATCGCAGTCCGCGGCGCTGGCCACGCTGGCCTCAAGCGCCCGTCGCTACCTGAGCCGCTGGCACCGTCGCCGCCCGCTGTGGGTCGGGGTCGCCGCAGGTGGCGTCGTCGACAGCGCCACCGGCTATCTCGACCACCCCCGGCTCGGTTGGGCCGACGCCCCGGTGGGCCCGGTGCTCGCCGAGGCCCTGGCGCTGCCGGTGTCGGTGGCCTCCCGGATGCCGCCGGCGCCCCGGCCCGAACCAGCCTCTACGTGTATGCCCGTGAGACGGTCGGCTACGCGCTGTCCATCGACGGTCGCGTGCACTCCCCGGCCAGCGGTCCGGGCACCATCGCGGGCCTGCCCGCGCAGTCCGAATTGCTCGGCGGTTCAGGACAATTGGAGTCCACCGTGAGTGACGAAGCGGTGCTCAACGCGGCCCGCAAGTTGCGGATCATCCCGGCCGAGGGTCCGTCATCGACCCTGTCGGCGGTGCTGCGCGCGGCCCGGCAGGGCAACGAGAAGGCGGCCGAGCTGCTGGCCGACCGGGCCCGGGTGCTCGGCGAGGCCGTCGCACTGCTGCGCGACCTGCTCAACCCCGACGATCTCGTGCTCGGCGGCCAGGCCTTCACCGAATACCCCGAGGGCATGCCCGTCGTGGAGGACGCCGTCGCACGGCGTTCGGTGCTGGGGCCCCGCGATATCCGGCTGACCGCCTTCGGCAACCGGGTCCAGGAGGCCAGCGCCGGCATCGTTTCGCTGGGCGGTCTTTACGCCGATCCGATCGGTGCCATGCGGCGCGCTCAAACCCGCCGATCCGCAGCGGTGTAGACATGTCTGTGTGCGTCTAGCCACGGACCTCGAGGTTCCCCGCCGCGTTGCGGTGTTATCCGTACATACGTCGCCGCTGGCGCAGCCGGGTACCGGTGACGCCGGCGGAATGAACGTCTACGTGCTGCAGACCGCATTGCAGCTGGCCCGTCGCGGGGTCGAGGTGGAGGTTTTCACCAGGGCCACCTCGTCGTCGGACGCCCCGGTGGTCTCGGTGGCGCCGGGTGTGCTGGTGCGCAACGTGGTGGCCGGGCCGTTCGAGGGGCTGGACAAATACGACCTGCCCACCCAGCTGTGCGCGTTCACCGCGGGTGTGTTGCGCGCCGAGGCGACGCACGAGCCCGGCTACTACGACGTCGTGCACTCGCACTATTGGCTGTCCGGTCAGGTCGGCTGGCTGGCCCGCGACCGCTGGGCGGTGCCGCTGGTGCACACCGCGCACACCCTGGCCGCGGTGAAGAACGCCTCCCTGGCCGCCGGTGACTCACCCGAGCCGCCGTTGCGTGCGGTGGGGGAGCAGCAGGTGGTCGACGAGGCCGACCGTCTCATCGTCAACACCGAACACGAAGCCCAGCAACTGGTTTCATTGCATCACGCCGACCCGGGCCGGATCGATGTGGTGCATCCGGGAGTGGACCTGGACGCCTTCACTCCGGGGGATCGCGACGCGGCCCGGGCCGTGCTGGGAATCGCTCCCGACGAGCAGGTGGTCGCTTTCGTGGGCCGGATCCAGCCGCTCAAGGCGCCCGACGTGCTGCTGCGCGCCGCGGCCAAGCTGCCCGGGGTCCGGGTGCTGGTCGCCGGCGGACCGTCCGGCAGCGGCCTGGCCGAGCCCGACACCCTGGTTCGGCTGGCCGACGAACTGGGTATCACCGACCGCGTGACGTTCCTGCCGCCCCAGTCCCGAGAACAGCTGGTCAACGTGTACCGCGCCGCGGATCTGGTGGCCGTGCCCAGCTACTCCGAATCGTTCGGCCTGGTCGCCATCGAGGCCCAGGCCTGCGGCACCCCGGTGGTGGCGGCCGCGGTGGGCGGGCTGCCGGTCGCGGTGGCCGACGGCGTCAGCGGAGCCCTGGTCGACGGGCACGACGTCGACGACTGGGCGGCCGCCATCGACGACGTGCTGCAGCGCGACCCGGGCCCGTTGCGGCTGGCCGCCGCGGCCCATGCCGCGCAGTTCTCCTGGGGGCACACCGTCGACGCCCTGCTGACCAGTTACGCCCACGCGATGAGCGACTACCGGTCCCGCCACCGCAGGCCCGCCGGTCGCCGTCCCGGGCGGCGCTTCGCGCTGCGTCGGGGGGTGCGGACATGAGCGACGTCGCAAAGGTCATCACCGACACCCTCGACGAGCACGAACTCGCCTACCACCGGCACGAGGGCGCCCACGGCGGACTGCCCGGCATCGTCGTAGAGCTGCCCGGTGAGCGCAAGCTCAAGACGAACACCATCCTGAGCATCGGCGAGCACTCGGTCCGCGTCGAGGCGTTCGTGTGTCGCAAGCCCGACGAGAACTTCGAAGGCGTCTACCGGTTCCTGCTCAAGCGCAACCGCAGGCTCTACGGGGTGGCCTACACCCTCGACAACGTCGGCGACATCTACCTGGTCGGGCGGATGGCCCTGCACTCGGTCACCGCCGAGGAGATCGACCGGGTGCTCGGGCAGGTGCTCGAGGCCGTCGACTCCGACTTCAACACACTGCTGGAACTGGGTTTCCGCTCATCGATCCAGAAAGAGTGGGAATGGCGGGTTTCGCGCGGTGAGTCGCTGAATAACCTCGAAGCGTTCGAGCACCTCATCGACGACTGAGCGCCCGTGAGAAGATCACACGCATGCCGACGCTGATCCTGCTCCGCCACGGTGAGAGCGACTGGAACCAGAAGAACCTGTTCACCGGATGGGTCGACGTCGACCTCACCGACAAGGGCCGTGCCGAAGCCATCCGCGGCGGCAAGCTGCTCGTCGAGGAGGACGTACTGCCGGACGTGGTCTACACGTCGCTGCTGCGCCGCGCGATCACCACCGCGAATCTCGCGCTCGACGCCGCCGACCGGCATTGGATCCCGGTGCACCGGGACTGGCGGCTCAACGAGCGTCACTACGGTGCGCTGCAGGGCCTGGACAAGGCCGCCACCAAGGAGAAGTTCGGCGAAGAGCAGTTCATGGCGTGGCGCCGCAGCTACGACACCCCGCCGCCGCCGATCGAGAAGGGCAGCGAGTTCAGTCAGGACGCCGACCCGCGCTACGCGGAGATCGGTGGCGGCCCGCTGACCGAATGCCTCAAGGACGTGGTGACCCGGTTCGTGCCCTATTACGAGGAAACGATCGTCCCCGACCTCAAGGCCGGCAAGACCGTGCTGATCGCCGCCCACGGAAACTCGCTGCGTGCCCTGGTCAAGTACCTCGACGGTATGTCCGACGAAGAGGTCGTCGGCCTGAACATCCCGACCGGCATCCCGCTGCGCTACGAGCTGGACGACAATCTCAAGCCGCTGGTCGCCGGTGGTGAATACCTCGACCCGGAGGCAGCCGCCGCCGGGGCCGCCGCGGTGGCCGCGCAGGGAGCCAAGAAGTAGTTCGCTGGACACCCGGGCTTGCGGGCAAACAGCAGGTTACCGGGGGTTAACGGCAGCCGAACTCCTGTATTTGTCGGTGTGACTTGTCCCGTTTTGGCCGCACGCTGCTGGGATGACGTTCACCGGGTGCGTACGATTTTCGCGTGAGCTTGGTGTCGGCGTTACTGCTGACGGCGGTCGTGTCGTTGCTCGCGCTGATCATCGGTGCGGGTGTGGCCGCCGTAGTCGCGCCCCGCATCGTCGCCGGGCGGCAACGTCGTCAGGCCGATGAGGCCGGCCTGACGGTGTCGCAGATGCTGCAGCACATCGTGTCCGCATCGCCCAACGGCATCGTGGTCGTCGACACGTTCAACGACGTGGTCTACGCCAACGACCGGGCCACCGAACTCGGCGTGGTGCGCGACCGGCTCCTCGACGACCGGGCCTGGCGGGCCGCCGAGCAGGTGTTCGCCACCGGCCAGGCCATCGACGTCGACCTGTCCCCGCGCAAGCTGCCGCACCCCGGGCGGTCCGGCATCTCGGTGCGCGGCTGGGTGCGGCTGCTGGCCGACCAGGACCGTCGCTTCGCCGTCGTCTACGCCGACGACCAGTCCGAGCACGCGAGGATGGAAGCGACTCGCCGGGATTTCGTGGCCAACGTCAGCCACGAACTCAAGACCCCGGTGGGGGCGATGCGCGTGCTGGCCGAAGCGTTGCAGGCCTCCGCCGACGACCCGGACATGGTGCGCCGGTTCTCCGACAAGATGGTGGCCGAATCGCTGCGGCTGGCCGACATGGTCGGCGAGCTGATCGAACTGTCCCGGCTGCAGGGCGCCGAGCGGCTGCCCGACCTGGACGCCGTCGACGTCGACACCGTGGTGTCCGAGGCGCTGTCACGGCACAAGGTGGCCGCCGACAAGGCCGACATCTCGATCACCACCGACGCCGCGACGGGCTACCGGGTGCTGGGCGATCAGAACTTGCTCGTCACCGCCATCGCCAACCTGGTGTCGAACGCAATTGCATACTCACCCAACGGATCCGGCATATCCGTGAGCCGGCGCCGGCGGGGTGGCAGTGTCGAGATCGCGGTCACCGACCGCGGTATCGGAATCGCCAAGGCCGATCAGGAACGGGTCTTCGAGCGGTTCTTCCGGGTCGACAAGGCCCGGTCGCGCGCCACCGGCGGCACCGGGCTGGGCCTGGCGATCGTCAAACACGTGGCCGCCAACCACAACGGAACCATCCGGCTGTGGAGTCAGCCGGGCACCGGGTCGACATTCACCTTGTCGATCCCGGCCTATCCCGAAACCGATGAGCCAACCAGTGGCTCGGACGACCGAGAGGATTAGCGAGAACGATGACCAGCGTGTTGATCGTTGAGGACGAGGAGTCGCTGGCCGATCCCCTGGCATTCCTGCTGCGCAAGGAAGGCTTTGAGGCCACCGTGGTCGCCGACGGTCCCTCCGCTCTGGCCGAGTTCGAGCGCTCCGGCGCCGATATCGTCCTGCTGGACCTGATGCTGCCGGGGATGAGCGGTACCGACGTCTGTAAGCAATTGCGTGCCCGTTCCAGCGTGCCGGTGATCATGGTCACCGCCCGCGACAGTGAGATCGACAAGGTCGTCGGCCTCGAGCTGGGCGCCGACGACTATGTCACCAAGCCGTATTCGGCCCGCGAGCTGATCGCGCGGATCCGGGCGGTGCTGCGCCGCGGCGCCGACACCGACGACAGCGCCGTGGGCGACGGCGTGCTCGAAGCCGGGCCGGTGCGGATGGACGTCGAACGGCACGTCGTCAGCGTCAACGGAGAGCAGATCACCTTGCCGCTCAAGGAGTTCGACCTCCTGGAGTACCTGATGCGCAACAGCGGCCGGGTGCTGACCCGCGGCCAGCTCATCGACCGGGTGTGGGGCGCCGACTATGTCGGCGACACCAAAACCCTTGACGTACATGTCAAACGGCTGCGCTCCAAGATCGAGGCGGACCCGGCCAACCCGGTGCACCTGGTCACCGTGCGCGGCCTCGGTTACAAGCTGGAGGGCTGAACCACCGGGCTATTCGGCGGCGCGGGTGGCCGGATGCACGGCGACCAGCCCGAGCGCGCTGCGCCGCCGGCACATCGCGGCCAGCTCGGCGTAGGCCTTCTCGCCGAGTACCGCGGTGAGCTCGGGGGCGTAGGACTCGAACACCGGGCGGGCGCCGACATGGGCGGCGGGATCACCGGTGCAGTACCAGTGCAGGTCGGCACCACCCTCGCCCCAGCCGCGCCGGTCGTACTCGGTGATGACGGTCCGCAGGATCTGGGTCTCGTCGGGCCGGGTGATCCACTCCTGGCTGCGCCGGATCGGCAGCTGCCAGCACACGTCGGGCTTCATCGTCAGCGGCTCGACGCCCAGCTTGAGGGCCTTGCTGTGCAGTGCGCATCCGATGCCGCCGGGGAAACCCGGCCGGTTCAGGAAGATGCAGGCGCCCTTGTACTTACGGGTGCGCAGGTTGGGCTTGCCGTCGTACTCGTCGTCTTCCAGATAGCCCTTGCGGCCCAGTCCCTTTTCGCGGAACTGCCAGTCCTCGTCGGTCAGCTGTTTGACCGCATCGTCGAGCCGTGCACGATCGTCGTCGTCAGAAAGGAACGCTCCATGGGAGCAGCAGCCGTCGTCGGGGCGACCCTCGACGGTGCCCTTGCAGGCCGGGGTGCCGAACACACAGGTCCAGCGCGACAACAACCACGTCATATCGGCCGCGATCAGATGGGTCGCGTCCTCCGGGTCATAGAACTCCACCCATTCGCGGGCAAAGTCGAGTTCGACTTCGCCGGGATGCACATCTGTCACGGCGCAAACGGTACTCGCATATGCCTGAACGCATTTCCCAACCGCGCCGCGGCGCGCGGTGGGATGCGCCGGAACCCGGGGCCGTCGCCACGAAAGGTCGCGGGAGGTCCGGCCACGAAGCGCTGGTCGGCTGCGGTTAGGTTGGTGCGGTGCGGTTAGGCGTGCTCGATGTCGGTAGTAACACGGTTCATCTCCTCGTGGTGGATGCGCGCCGTGGCGGCCATCCGACTCCGATGAGCTCCACGAAGGCGGCCCTGCGGCTCGCCGAGGCCATCGACAGCTCGGGCAAGTTGACCCGCAAGGGTGCCGACAGCCTGGTGGCCACCGTCGACGAGTTCGCCAAGATCGCCACCAGTTCGGGTTGCGCCGAATTGATGGCGTTTGCCACCTCGGCGGTGCGCGACGCCACCAACTCCGAGGAGGTGCTGGCCAGGGTCCGGGCCGAGACCGGGGTGTCGCTCGGCGTGCTCAGCGGCGTCGACGAATCCCGGCTGACCTTCCTGGCGGTGCGCCGCTGGTACGGCTGGAGCGCAGGTCGGATCATCAACATCGACATCGGCGGCGGCTCGCTGGAGTTGTCCAGCGGGGTCGACGAAGAGCCCGAGGTGGCGCTCTCGCTGCCGCTGGGAGCGGGCCGGCTCACCAGGGAGTGGTTGTCCGAAGACCCACCTGGGCGGCGCCGGGTCGCGATGCTGCGCGACTGGCTGGCCACCGAACTGGCCGACGCCGGTGCCACCATGCGCCGATCCGGGAACCCGGACCTGGCGGTGGCGACGTCGAAGACCTTCCGCTCGCTGGCCCGACTGACCGGGGCGGCCCCTTCGGGCGCAGGCCCGCGGGTCAAGCGGACCCTCACCGCCGCCGGATTAAGACAGCTCATAGCTTTCATCTCTAGGATGACAGCGGCTGACCGTGCCGAACTGGAAGGGGTGAGTGCCGAGCGGGCACCACAGATCGTGGCCGGTGCTTTGGTAGCTGAAGCTAGTATGCGAGCACTGGAGATCGATTCCGTCGACATTTGCCCCTGGGCGTTGCGGGAGGGGTTGATTCTGCGGAAACTCGACAGCGAGGCCGACGGCACAGCCTTGGTAGAGACGTCGGCGCGGGACGCCGGACGTTAAGGAAAAGCTAGCCCCAAAGGCAACATAGGTATGACAGGACCAGAGAACAGCCCATCCGGCACCCGACCGATCTCGGTCGCGGAGTTGCTGGCAAAGAACGGGACGATCGGGGCACCCCCGGTCGGCGGCCGCCGTCGGCGCCGTCGCGGTAACAGCGACGCGGTGACGGTCGCCGAACTCACCGGCGAGATCCCCGTCATCACCGATGACATGGAGCTCGAACCCCGAGACGAGCCGGTTCCCGCGCCTGACCCACTGGTCGACACCGCCGTCGTGCCACCCATCCTCGACGAGCCCCGAGAGCCCCGCGAGCCCCGCGAGCCGCGTGAGGCCCGCGAACCTCGCGAGCCGCGGGTCCGCAACGGTGGCCCACGGCCCCCTCGGGCCGCACGGGTCAAGCCGCCAAGGCCGGTGGAGCCCGAAGAGGTGCGCACCGAGGCCGAGGACGATTACGAAGCGCACCTCGCCGCACGCGATGCCGATCCCGAACCCGTCGAATTCCGGCCACGTCCGCGGCGCGCGCAGCCCAAGACGCCGGCCCGTGATTACCGACCCTCGGGCACCGGTGCCGAGCGGATGAGCCCTGACCCCCTCTACGACCTCGACGAGGACGATGAGGCGGCGTCGGCCGACGCGTTCGTGGAACCGGATGCCGACGCTCATGACGTGGACGCGGCCGGCGCCGGGTACGACGACTACGACGACGACTACGGCGATGGTTCGTATTCGTCGCTCGGACCGCTGTTCGGCGGAGAGTCCGTCTCCGACGACGTGGCCCGCCGCCGCGGCGGCGTCGACGACATCGACGTCGAGCACGACGGCCTGCGCGAGGACACCGCCGAAACCGACGGTTTCGACGAGCACGACGAGTTCGACGAGGACCAGGCGCCCAGCTCCCCGCTGGTCCGCGGATTGTGGATCGTCGGTCAGTGCGTGATCGCGGTGGCCTTCGGTGCCGGCCTGTTCGTCGCCTTCGATCAGCTGTGGAAGTGGAACACCATCGTCGCGCTGGTGCTCGGCGTGCTGGTGATCCTCGGCCTGGCCGGTGGTGTGCGGGTCGTTCGCAAGACCGAGGACATCGGCAGCACGCTGACCGCGGTGGCGGTCGGAGCATTGGTCACCTTCGGACCCTTGGCGTTGCTGCAGGCGAGTTAGTGCGGCGGCCGCGCGCCAGAGTTAGTACGGCGGTACACAATTAGTCTCGTGCGCCCAGCCATCAAGATCGGCCTGTCCACCGCCTCGGTCTATCCGCTGAGGACGGAGGCGGCGTTCGAGTACGCCGCGCGCCTCGGCTACGACGGCGTCGAGCTGATGGTGTGGGCGGAGTCGGTGAGCCAGGACATCGACGTGATCGCCAAGATGTCCGCGCACTACGGCGTGCCGGTGCTGTCGGTGCATGCGCCGTGCCTGTTGATCTCGCAGCGAGTGTGGGGCGCCAACCCGATCCCGAAGTTGGAACGCAGCGTGCGGGCCGCCGAACAGTTGGGTGCGCAGACCGTCGTGGTGCATCCGCCGTTCCGCTGGCAGCGCCGCTACGCCGAGGGATTCACCGACCAGGTCGCCCAGTTGGAAGCCGACAGCGAGGTGCTGGTGGCGGTGGAGAACATGTTCCCGTTCCGTGCCGACCGGTTCTTCGGGGCGGGCGGTACCTCCATCGAGCGGATGCGCAAGCGCGGCGGCGGGCCCGGGCCTGGGATCACGGCGTTCGCGCCGTCCTACGACCCGTTGGACGGCAACCACGCGCATTACACGCTCGACCTGAGCCACACCGCGACGGCGGGCACCGATGCCATGGACATGGCGCGGCGCATGGGGGACGGCCTCGTGCACCTGCATCTGTGCGACGGCAAGGGCGCTTCGACCGACGAGCATCTGGTGCCCGGCCGCGGCACCCAGCCCGCCGCCGAGGTGTGCCAGATGCTGGCGGCCGGCAACTTCTCCGGCCACGTCGTCCTGGAGGTCACCACCTCGGCGGCCAAGACGGCCACCGAGCGTGAGGCGCTGCTGACCGAGTCGCTGCAATTCGCCCGCACCCACCTGCTGCGCTGAACCCGATCCGGCCACCCCTGTAGAGGACCGCACATGACTGGCTCCACCCTGTTCACCGATGCCATGGCACTGACACCCGTCGGCGACGGCGTCTATCACGGCCACCTCAACGAGCACTGGACGATCGGGCCCAAGGTGCACGGCGGCGCGATGCTCGCGCTGTGCGCCAACGCGGCGCGCACCGAGTACGGCACCGCCGCGCAGCCGCTGGCGGTGTCCGGAAACTTCCTGTGGGCGCCGGATCCCGGTCCGATGGAGGTGGTCACCACGGTGCACAAGCGGGGCCGCCGCATCGGCTTGGTCGACGTGGAGCTGCGGCAGGCCGAGCGCACCGCGGTCACGGTGTCGGTGACGCTGGGCGAACCGGAGCATCACGTGCCGCCGCTGCTGTCGTTCAACCCCGTGGTGCCGTTGATGACGCCGGAGCCGCCGCCGGGACTGGAGCCGATCGGTCCCGGGCATCCGATGGAGCACGTCGTACACCTGGCGCACGGCTGCGACATCCGCCCGGCGTTGCACACGATGGGTCCGCGCACCGACGGCGGCCCGCCCGTGTTCGAGTACTGGGTGCGTCCGAAGGGGGTCGCTCCCGACGTTCTGTTCGCGCTCCTGTGCGGCGATGTGTCGGCTCCGGTGACCTTCGCCGTGGAGCGCACCGGTTGGGCGCCCACGGTCCAGCTGACGGCCTATCTGCGGGCATTGCCGGCCGATGGGTGGCTGCGGGTGATGTGCACGTCGGTCCAGATCGGCCAGGACTGGTTCGACGAGGACCACATCGTGGTCGACTGCGAGGGCCGGATCATCGTGCAGACGCGGCAGCTGGCGATGGTCCCCGCGGCGGGCTGACGCCGGCGGCTGCGGCGTCCATGTGGCCCTGAGACCAGGGCATGGAATGCTGTCGGCCATGTCGAGAATCGCGATAATCGGCGGCGGAAGCATGGGCGAGGCGCTGCTGTCGGGGCTGTTACGGGCTGGTCGTCAGGTCAAGGACATGGTGGTCGCGGAGAAATTCGCTGACCGGGCCAAGTACCTGGCGGAGAAGTATTCGGTGCAGGTGACCTCAGTGGCCGCCGCCGCCGAGAACGCCACCTACGTGGTCATCGCGGTCAAGCCGGCCGATGTCGAGAAGGTGATCGACGAAATCGCCGACGCGGCGGTGCGCGCCGACAGCGACACCGCCGAGCAGGTGTTCGTCTCCATTGCCGCGGGTGTGGCCACGTCGTACTACGAGAACAAGCTGCCGGCCGGATCGCCGGTGGTCCGCGTCATGCCCAACTCCCCGATCGTGGTCGGCGGCGGCGTGAGCGCCCTGGCACCGGGCCGGTTCGCCACCCCCGATCAGCTCAAGCAGGTCTCGTCGATCTTCGACGCGGTCGGCGGTGTGATCACCGTGGCCGAGTCGCAGCTGGACGCGGTGACCGCGGTTTCCGGTTCGGGTCCGGCGTACTTCTTCCTGATGGTCGAGGCTCTGGTGGATGCGGCCGTTGAGTCGGGCCTGTCGCGTGCGGTGGCCACCGATCTGGCGGTGCAGACGATGGCCGGCTCGGCGGCGATGCTGCTGGAACGCCTCGACGAGGTGAACGCGGCCGGAGGCGCCGCGCTGGACACCACCCCGGCCCAGTTGCGCGCGATGGTGACCTCGCCGGCCGGGACCACCGCCGCTGGGCTGCGGGAACTTGAGCGTGGGGGACTGCGGGCCGCGGTCTCCAACGCCGTTCAGGCCGCGAAAACGCGCTCTGAGCAGCTGGGAATTACATCTGAGTAATTAGATTAATTCCAACTGATTAGCCCACACCCGTCGCAGTAACCCCACCCGCCACGCTATTCTCCCTTTGTATGCGCGGGTCGGTGCCAGCGGTGGGGAAGCCGCTGGAACTGCCTGTGCCTGATTGATTGGGTTGCGATGACGTCTATGAACGGGCCATCGGCGCGGGATGCTGGCGACGGTCAGCCTCGAGCTCAATTTCTGACGGTCGCCGAAGTGGCGAGCTTGATGAGGGTCTCGAAGATGACGGTGTACCGGTTGGTGCACAACGGTGAACTGCCTGCTGTTCGTGTGGGCCGATCGTTCCGGGTCCACGCCAAGGCAGTCCACGATCTGCTGGAGTCTTCGTACTTCGACGCCGGCTAGGCGCATGCCGCGACGGGCTGAGTCGCCCGAGCAGGCTGGCGTTTTCCGTTTCGGTGGTCGGCCCGGGTAAAGTGACCGGGTCAACCATCAGCTAAGTAGCGGAGACTCCGGGGTTTATGGGCTCAGTCATCAAGAAGCGGCGTAAGCGTATGTCGAAGAAGAAGCACCGCAAGCTGCTTCGCCGTACCCGGGTGCAGCGTAGAAAACTCGGTAAGTAGCTTTTCGCCGCGGCCGCTAGGCTGAGCCGATGGATTCTGATGGTCGTTCGGGGGGACGCCCGACGGGAGTCCCCGGGCCGCCTGGCGCGGACTCTTCCGGTGGAACGCAATCTGGGCAGCCGGTAGGTGCGGCGCCCGCTCCGAAGGTGGTTCTGGTCACGGGTGCGTGCCGGTTCCTCGGCGGTTATCTGACCGCCAGGCTGGCGCAGAACCCGGCGATCGAGCATGTCATCGCCGTCGATGCGGTGGTGCCGAGCAAGGACCTGATGCGCCGGATGGGGCGGGCTGAATTCGTCCGCGCCGACATCCGCAACCCGTTCATCGCCAAGGTGATCCGAAACGGCAACGTGGACACCGTCGTGCATGCCGCGGCGGCGTCCTACGCGCCGAGGTCCGGGGGCCGGGCCACGTTGAAGGAACTCAACGTGATGGGCGCGATCCAATTGTTCGCGGCCTGCCAGAAGACACCGTCGGTCCGTCGGGTCGTGCTCAAGTCCACCTCCGAGGTGTACGGGTCGAGCTCGCGGGATCCGGTGATGTTCAGCGAGGAGAGCAGCGCCCGGCGTCCACCGGGTGACGGCTTCGCCCGCGACAGCATGGATATCGAGGGCTATGCGCGCGGGCTGGCCCGGCGTCGTCCGGACATCGACCTGACGATCCTGCGGCTGGCCAACATGATCGGGCCGGCGATGGATACCGCCCTGTCGCGGTATCTGGCCGGGCCGGTGGTGCCGTCGGTGTTCGGACAGGATGCGCGGCTGCAGCTTTTGCACGAACAGGACGCGCTCGGCGCGTTGGAGCGCGCGACCATGGCCGGCAGGGCGGGCACGTTCAACATCGGTGCCTCGGGCATCATCATGATGAGCCAGGCGATCCGGCGTTCGGGGCGTCTCCGGGTGCCGGTTCCGCGCGGGGCACTGTCGGCGATCAATTCGCTCAGTCGCGCAACGCGTTACACCGAACTGGACCGCGACCAGATGAATTATCTGAGCTTCGGCCGGGTCATGGACACTACGCGAATGCACAGGGATCTGGGCTACAGTCCAAAGTGGACGACCGCCGAAGCATTCGACGACTACGTCCGTGGTCGCGGATTGACTCCGATACTCGATCCGCGATGGGTACGCTCAATGGAGAGTCGCGCCGTGGGGATGGCGCAGCGTTTGGGATATTAGAACTGGCTCTACCGGGGTGGGAGAAGGTATCGACGTGGCGGGTGAGTCCAAAGCGAAAGTTATTCCGCTACATGGGAACTCGAGCCGTTCCTCTGCTGCGCGGCGGGCTGCGGCCCGCACCGACAGTGCCCGCCGACATCCGTCGGTCCTGGCCGATCCGGGGAGCCGGGCCTCGGCCGAGCAGATCGCCGCGGTAGTCCGGGAGATCGATCAGCGGCGCAGCAACGCCTCGGGTCAGTCAGCCGCCGACGAGGGTCCCAGCGAACTTGCCAAGGGCATCGCTGCGGTCTCGGAGTTCATCCGCACCCGCATGGCCGGCGAGTACTCGGTGGACGAGTTCGGGTTCGATCCACACATCACCAACGCAATCTTTTTGCCTTTGCTGCGAACGTTTTTCCGGTCCTGGTTCCGGGTCGAGGTGTCCGGTATCGAGAACCTGCCCGAGAGCGGCGCGGCACTCGTGGTGGCCAACCACGCCGGGGTGCTGCCCTTCGACGGGCTGATGACTCAGGTGGCCGTGCACGATCACCACCCCCTGCACCGGGATCTGCGCCTGCTGGCCGCCGATCTGGTCTTCGATCTACCGATGGTGGGCCAGGCCGCCCGCAAGGCCGGGCACACCGTGGCCTGCACCACCGACGCGCACCGGCTGCTGGCCAACGGTGAACTCACCGCGGTGTTCCCCGAGGGCTTCAAGGGGCTGGGCAAGAACTTCAAGGACCGCTACAAGCTGCAGCGGTTCGGCCGCGGCGGCTTCGTTTCCGCAGCTCTGCGGGCACAGGCGCCGATCGTGCCGTGCTCGATCGTCGGGTCGGAGGAGATCTACCCGATGATGGCCGACGTCAAGCTGCTGGCCCGCCTGCTCGGTCTGCCGTACTTCCCGGTGACCCCGCTGTTCCCGTTGGCCGGCCCGCTCGGCCTGGTGCCGTTGCCCTCGAAGTGGCACATCCAGTTCGGCGAGCCGATCGAGACGGTCGAGTACGACGAGAGCGCCGCCGACGATCCGATGATCACGTTCGAACTCACCGACCAGGTCCGCGAGACCATCCAGCACACGCTCTATCAGCTGCTGGCGGGTCGTCGAAACATGTTCTTCGGCTGAGTTTTTCACCGCCAACAGCAAAACTGCCCATTTCCACGTGGAAATGGGCAGTTTTTGTCTGCTGGCGCAAGGAAAAATCAGGCGCCGGACTTTTGCCCGGCAACCATCTTGGCGATCGCGGCATCGCGCGCCGCGGCGATCTGTGAACTGATCTCGTCGGCCTCGTCGATGGCCGCCTCGCCCAGCATGGTGACGATGCTCGTGGCAACCGGGTTGCCGTCGTCGTCGGTGACCTCGGCGCGAACCTCGGCGATGACGGTGCCGTGCGATTCGATCACCGAATCCAGGTACGAGTCGAACCACAGCTTGTCGCCGACCAGGATCGGCCGGTGGAAGATCAGCTTCTGGTCGCGGTGCAGCACGCGCTCCAGGTTGATCGGGATGTCGAACTTGTCGAACAGCTCCAGCTGCACGCGTCGGCCGGCCACGGCCAGGAAGGTCACCGATGCCACCACCGAGTCATGGCCGTATTCCTTGGCCGCCTCGGCGTCATAGAGCGCGGGGTGCTCGTCTTTGACCGCGCGGGCGAACTCGCGGACCTTCTCCCGGCCGACCTCGAAGTAGTCGGGGTACCGGTAGTGAGTCCCGATGATGTTTGCGGCGATGCTCATGTTCCCTGCGCTGTTCGGTATGCGGTGCGCGGTGCGCACAAACGTGCATGGCGGTGGGGCCCGCTCGAGGCGGCCCGCCGCGGCAGCTTATCAGCGTGAGCCGCTTGCTCAGCGAATGTCGTGGCGACGGGACGCGACAGCCGCCAGCGCGCCGCCCAGGGCGCCGAGGGCCAACGCCGACGGCACACCGATGCGCGCGGCCTTGCGTGCGGTGCGGAAATCGCGGATCTCCCAGCCCCGCTCCCTGGCCACATCGCGCAGCGCGGCATCGGGGTTGATCGCCACCGCGGTACCCACCAGCGACAGCATCGGGACATCGTTGAAGCTGTCCGAATAGGCGGTGCACCGGCGCAGGTTGAGCCCCTCCCGGATGGCCAGCGACCGCACCGCGTGGGCCTTGCCCGTGCCGTGCAGGATGTCGCCGACCAGGCGGCCGGTGAACACCCCGTCGACCGACTCGGCGACCGTGCCCAGCGCGCCCGTCAGGCCCAGGCGCCGGGCGATCGTGGCGGCCAGCTCGTACGGGGTTGCGGTGACCAGCCACACCTGCTGGCCGGCGTCCAGGTGCATCTGGGCCAGCGCCCGGGTGCCCGGCCAGATCTTGTCGGCGATGATCTCGTCGTAGATCTCCTCACCGAGTTCGACGAGCTCGGCGGTGGAGCGGCCCTCGATGAACGCCAGGGCCTTCTGCTTGCCCTCGGCGACGTCGTCGCTGTTCTCCTTGCCGGTGAACTGGAACTTGGCCTGCGCGTAGACGATGCCCAGGATGTCGCGGTAGGTGAAGTACTTGCGCGCGGCCAGGCCCCTTGCGAAGTGCACCAGTGACGATCCGTGCACGAGGGTGTTGTCGACGTCGAAGAACGCCGCGGCGGTCAGGTCGGGCGGGGGCGCCGGTGTCCCGACGGGGTCGGTGTCGGACTCGAGCTCGGTGACAGCGACTTCGGCGCTGGCCTCGCCGCCAAGTTCCTGTTCGAGCGCATCGGCACTACCGGATTCGGGCACGAATTCACCCTAAGTCACCGCGCCGGGATACTGGCGGTGTGGAGCGCGAGCAGACAGGGACCGGCGGTGTGGCCACTGTGACGTTGCTGACCCGCGCCGGCTGCAGCATGTGCGAACGGGCGGCTCAGCAGCTGGCCGCATTGCGCGAGGAACTGGATTTCGAGCTGGTGAACACCGACGTCGATGCCGCGGCCGCCGCCGGGGACACCTCACTTCGGGCCCGGTACGGCGACCTGCTGCCGGTGATTTTGCTGAACGGGACCGAGCACAGCTACTGGGATGTCGACGAGCAGGCGCTTCGGGCCGACCTCCCCGCCAGATGAAATTTGGTGGGCGGGCGGGAAACGATTACCTTGGTGACGTGGTGATGAAGCCGTGAGTGTGCTGCTATTCGGGGTTTCGCACCGCAGCGCGCCGGTGTCAGTTCTCGAGCAGTTGAGCACTGACGAGTCGGATCAGGCCAAGATCATCGACGAGGTGCTGCGATCCTCGTTGGTCACCGAGGCGATGGTCCTGTCCACCTGCAACCGCGTAGAGATCTACGCCGTGGTCGAGGCCTTCCACGGAGGCCTGTCGATCATCGGGCAGGTGCTCTCCGAGCATTCCGGCATGTCGCTCAACGACCTCACCAAATACGCCTATGTGCGCTACGCCGAGGCCGCCGTCGAGCATCTGTTCGCCGTGACCAGCGGCCTGGATTCGGCTGTCATCGGAGAAGCCCAGGTGCTGGGGCAGGTGCGTCGCGCCTACGCCTCGGCCGAGGAACACCAGACCGTCGGGCGCACCCTGCACGAGCTGGCCCAGCGTGCCCTCAACGTCGGCAAGCGGGTGCACTCCGAGACCGGGATCGACGCCGCGGGCGCGTCTGTGGTGTCGGTCGCGCTCGGCATGGCCGAGACCAAACTCAACGGCGGGCTCGCCGGGCGCACCGCGGCCGTGATCGGCGCGGGCTCGATGGGCGCGTTGGCCGGCGCGCACCTGGTGCGGGCCGGTATCGAGCGGGTTCATGTGGTGAACCGCTCACTGCCGCGGGCCGAGCGCCTCGCCGAGAACCTCACCGAACAGGGTGTGCAGGCGCAGGCCTTCTCCCTGGACCACCTGGAGGAGGCTCTGGCCGACGCCGACGTCGTCGTCAGCAGCACGGGCGCGGTGCGCCCGGTGGTCTCCCTGGCCGACGTGCACCATGCCCTGGCACAGCGCAACGCCGCCGCCGGTGGCGATCGGCAGCTGGTGATCTGCGATCTCGGCATGCCGCGCGACGTCGATCCGGCGGTGGCCGGGCTGCCCGGTGTCTGGGTGGTCGACATGGACCGGATCCAGCGCGAGCCATCGGCACGGGCCGCGGCCACCGACGCCGATGCGGCCCGCACGATCGTCGCCACCGAGGTTGCCAACTACCTGGCCGGGCAGCGGATGGCCGAGGTCACCCCGACCGTCACCGCCCTGCGGCAACGTGCCGCCGACGTGGTCGAGGCCGAGCTGCTGCGCCTGGACAACCGGCTGCCCGGACTGGACGCGATACACCGCGACGAGGTGGCCAAAACGGTCCGTCGCGTCGTCGACAAGCTTTTGCACGCACCCACGGTGCGGGTGAAACAGCTCGCCAGCGCTCCTGGCGGGGACAGCTACGCGGAGGCCCTGCGTGAGCTGTTCGAACTCGATCCGCAGGCCGTAGAAGCTGTTGCGGCCAGCGAATTGCCCTTCATGACAACAGATCTCGATAAGTCTGAGTAGAGCTTGGTAGAAACGCGCGATACGGTAATCCGGATCGGCACCCGGGGTAGCCTGCTGGCGACCACGCAGGCCGGCACCATCAGGGACGCTTTGCTGGCTGCGGGGCACCCCTGCGAGCTGGTGATCATCTCGACCGAGGGCGACCGTAACCAGGGCCCCATCGCCGAGATCGGCGTCGGGGTCTTCACCGCGGCGCTCCGTGAGGCGATCCACGACGGCCGCGTGGACATGGCCGTGCACTCCTACAAAGATTTGCCCACCGCGCGTGACGACCGGTTCGTCATCGCCGCCGTACCCCGCCGTGAGGACCCCCGCGACGCCCTGGTGGCGCGCGACGGATTGGTGCTCGGTGAGTTGCCGGCCGGGTCCGTGATCGGCACTTCGAGTGCGCGACGGGCCGCGCAGCTTAGAGCACTGGGTCTCGGTTTGGAAATCCGCCCCCTACGAGGCAACCTAGATACCAGGTTGAACAGGGTTACGAGCGGTGATCTCGACGCCATCGTGGTCGCCCGCGCGGGTCTGGCCCGTATCGGACGGCTCGATGCAGTCACCGAGTCGCTCGAGCCGGTGCAGATGTTGCCAGCGCCGGCTCAGGGTGCGCTCGCAGTGGAATGCCGGTCCGGCGACACCGAGCTGATCTCGGTGCTGGCGGAGTTGGATGACACCGACACGCGCGCCGCGGTCACCGCCGAACGGATCCTGCTCGCCGAACTGGAGGCGGGCTGTTCTGCACCGGTGGGCGCGATCGCGGAAGTGGTCGAGTCTATCGATGAGGACGGCAATGTCTTCGAGGAGCTGTCGTTGCGCGGCTGCGTAGCGACGCTGGACGGATCCGACGTGATTCGTGCGTCCGGCATCGGAACTCCCGATCGGGCCGCTGACTTGGGTGTCTCGGTGGCCGCGGAGCTTTTCGAGCTGGGTGCGCGCGAGCTGTTGGTAGAGCGCGGGAGTGAAGAATGACCATGCGAGGTCGCAAGGCGAAGCCCGGCCGCATCACATTTGTGGGCTCGGGCCCGGGAGATCCGGGACTGCTGACGGCGCGTGCGCAAGCCGTGCTGGCGCACGCCGAGTTGGTGTTCACCGATCCCGACGTCCCCGAGGCCGTGCTGGCCCTGATCGGCACCGAACTGCCGCCGGCGTCCGGCCCGGCACCTGCTGAGCCGGCCAAGGCCGCCGCGGGTGACACGGCCGACGCCGATGCCGGTGCCGCCGACGCCGCACAAGCCGCCGTCATCGCCGGCGGGCCCGAGATCCGTCCCGCCCTGGGGGATCCTGCCGAGGTGGCCAAGACGCTGGTCGCCGAGGCCCGCCACGGCTACGACGTGGTGCGCCTGGTCGCCGGTGACCCGCTGTCGGTGGATGCCGTCATCACCGAGATCGGTGCGCTGGCCAAGGCCCATGTGAACTTCGAGATCGTCCCCGGGCTGCCCGCCACCAGCGCGGTGCCCACCTATGCGGGCCTGCCGCTGGGTTCGTCGCACACCGTGGCCGATGTCCGCGGTGACGTGGACTGGGCGGCGCTGGCCGCCGCACCCGGGCCGCTGATCCTGCATGCGACCGCGTCGCACCTGCCGGATGCCGCCCGCACCCTGATCGAGCAGGGGCTGGTCGACAGCACCCCGGCGGTGGTGACCGCGAGCGGTACCACCTGCCAGCAGCGTTCGGTCGAGACCACCCTGGGTGGCCTGACCGACAAGGCCGTGCTGGAGAAGCCGGCCGGCAGCGAGCTGGCCGGGCCGCTCACCGGTCCGCTGGTGGTGACCATCGGCAAGACCGTGGCCAACCGGGCCAAGCTGAACTGGTGGGAGAGCCGCGCCCTGTACGGCTGGACCGTGCTGGTGCCGCGCACCAAGGATCAGGCCGGCGAGATGAGCGATCGGCTGGTGGGCCACGGTGCCCTGCCGATCGAGGTGCCGACCATCGCCGTCGAGCCGCCGCGCAGCCCCGCGCAGATGGAGCGTGCGGTCAAGGGTCTGGTCGACGGCCGGTTCCAGTGGGTGGTGTTCACCTCGACCAACGCCGTGCGTGCGGTGTGGGAGAAGTTCAACGAGTTCGGCCTGGACGCCCGGGCGTTCTCGGGTGTGAAGATCGCGTGTGTCGGGCAGGCCACCGCCGACAAGGTGCGAGCATTCGGCATCAACCCCGAGCTGGTTCCTTCGGGCGAGCAGTCCTCCCTGGGCCTGCTCGACGAGTTCCCGCCGTTCGACGAGGTTTTCGACCCGGTGAACCGGGTGCTGTTGCCGCGTGCCGACATCGCCACCGAGACGCTGGCCGAGGGCTTGCGTGAGCGTGGCTGGGAGATCGAGGACGTCACCGCCTACCGCACCGTGCGTGCCGCTCCGCCGCCGGCGCAGACCCGCGAGATGATCAAGACCGGCGGCTTCGACGCGGTCTGCTTCACCTCCAGTTCGACGGTGCGCAACCTGGTCGGTATCGCAGGCAAGCCGCACGCCCGGACCATCGTGGCCTGCATCGGACCCAAGACCGCGGAAACCGCGGCGGAATTCGGCCTGCGGGTGGATGTTCAGCCCGAGTCGGCCGCGGTGGGTCCGCTGGTCGACGCGCTCGCCGAGCACGCCGCCCGGCTGCGGGCCGAAGGTGCGCTGCCCCCGCCGCGTAAGAAGAGCCGTAGGCGCTAGTTTTTCGCCGAAACCGCATTCCGGCAGGCTGCTACTCGGACTTTTCCTGCTGGAATACCGTTTCGGGGGTAGAGCGCAGAAGGAGGCAAGCTGTGGCGTTTCCAAGGCACCGTCCTCGTCGCTTGCGGTCCACGCCGGCGATGCGTCGCCTGGTGGCCCAAACCTCTTTGGAGCCACGGCATCTGGTGCTTCCGATGTTCGTGGCCGACGGCATCGGTGAACCGCGGCCGATCTCCTCGATGCCCGGAGTGGTTCAGCACACCCGGGATTCGTTGCGCCAGGCGGCCGCCGATGCGGTGGAAGCCGGCGTGGGCGGACTGATGCTGTTCGGCGTGCCCTGTGACGAGGACAAGGATCCGACCGGTGCCGTCGGCATCGATCCGGACGGCATCCTCAACGTGGCATTGCGTGACCTGGCCAAGGATCTCGGTGACGCCACCGTCCTGATGGCCGACACCTGCCTCGACGAGTTCACCGATCACGGACACTGTGGCGTGCTCGACGACGCGGGCCGGGTCGACAACGACGCAACCAACGTGCGTTACGTGGAACTTGCTGTGGCACAAGCGGAATCGGGCGCCCATGTGGTCGGTCCCAGCGGCATGATGGACGGCCAGGTGGCGGCCATCCGTGACGGGCTGGATGCGGCCGGGCACACGGAAGTCGCCATCCTGGCCTACGCGGCCAAGTTCGCCTCGGCCTTCTACGGCCCGTTCCGCGAAGCGGTGTCGTCCAGCCTGGTGGGGGACCGGCGCACCTATCAACAGGATCCGGGGAACATCCGCGAGGCCGTGCACGAGGTCGAACTCGACATCGACGAGGGCGCCGACATCGTGATGGTCAAGCCCGCGATGAGCTACCTGGACGTGGTGCGTGCCGCGGCCGATATTTCGCCGGTACCCGTTGCGGCATACCAGATTTCGGGTGAGTACTCGATGATCTGCGCCGCGGCGGCCAATGGCTGGATCGAGCTGCAGGCGGCAGCACTGGAGTCGTTGACCGGAATCCGGCGGGCCGGCGCCGACCTGGTGCTGACCTACTGGGCCGCCGACGTGGCCGGCTGGCTCGCGTGACCGACCAGGTGACCGAACCGAAGCGGAGCCCGACCGGCCGTCCCGAGGATGTCGACACCGGGTTCTGGTTGTGGACCGCCGCGTTGGTGCTCATGGTGGTGGGCTATCTGATCGACGCGCTCACCGGATCCGCCGGCGGTGTGCAACGGTCGATGACGGTCGTCTTCTCGATCATGTTCCTGGTCGTGGTGTCCTCGATCGTGGTGACGTTCCTGGCGCTGATGCGCCAGGGATACCGCTGGGCCCGCACCGTGCTGACCAGCGGGGGAATCGTCTCGGTCCTGCACGCGATCAGCAGTCTGCTGACCGGCCAGCGACAAGACGCCGCCGCGGTGGGCTACGCGATCACCGCGATCGTCGGATCGGTCCTGATCGCGGGCGGGCTGTACCTGTTGCACCGTAAGGACGCCGACGGTTTCTTCACCCGCTGATTCGCTACGCTTCCGGGCAATGCCTTCATCATCAGCGTCGCGCCGCGCGACCATCTCGTTCAGTTTCTGGCTGGTCGGCGCCGTGTTGTTGATCGTCGGCGGCCTGATCGCCGCCTCGGTGTCCTGGCCCAGCGCCGAGAGCACCTTGTTCCGCGGCGTGGGGGCACTCACGGCGCTGGCCGGCGCAGGCATGGCCTATCTGGCCGGCCGCGCCCGTTCCGGTGACGCACGGTACCGCCGGGCCGCGATCGCGCTGTCCATGGCGATAGTGGTAGTGGTCGGGTTGATGGCGGCGTTCAGCCTGGCTCCGGTCCATATCCTGACGCTGCTGGCGCTGCTCCCGCTCATCGCGGGCACCGGCCTGAGCGCGATGCCGGTGCGGAGGGCTGACGATGGAGAGTGAACCCGTGAACAAGGTCGGCTCCGAGGTGCTGTTCTACGAGCAGGGCGCCAGCTGGGCATGGCTCCTGCTGGGGCCGTTCGCCGGGATCGGCATGGCGATCCTGCAGATGACCGGCGGATACGGTCAGGACCTGTGGATTCCGATCCTGTTCCTGGTGCTGGTCTCGGGGTTCGTGGCCATCCAGATCAAGGCGGCGCGCATCCACACCTCGGTCGAGTTGACCGCCGCCACGTTGCGGCAGGGCGCCGAGATTCTCAAGGTCGACGAGATCGTGCAGATCTACCCCGAGGCATCGGGCTCGGAGGCACCAAAGTGGCAGTCGGCCCGCGCCCTCGGGGAGCTGTCCGGGGTTCCGCGGGGCCGCACCGGCATCGGGCTGAAACTCACCGGTGCCCGCACCGCTCAGGCCTGGGCGCGCAAGCATCGCAAGCTGCGGGAAGCGCTGACGCCTCTGGTCGAGGAGCGCACCCCGTGAAACGGCGGGCCGTCCTGGAGTTCGTGGTGGCTGCCGTCGCGGCGGTGGGCTGCGTGCTGAGCTGGATCGCGGCGAGAACCACGGTCGAGGTCGCGCCCGTGCTCGATGGTGAGCCGGCCACCACCGCGGTCATCTATTCGGCGCCGCTGCTGGTGCTGGCCCTGGCACTGGCCGGTCTGGCGGGTGTGCTGACCGTGCTGGGCATCGCCCGGTTGCGTCGCTGACGCCGTGACCGATTGGCAGCCCGTTGTCCACGGTGAATCCGGCGCCGGGGTGTTCCGTAGTGCGGACGGTTCCCGGTACGCGAAGGTGGTCGGTCCGGCGGCGGTGGCCGATCTGGCTGCCGAACGTGACCGGGTGTCCTGGGCCCACGATCATGCCCTCCCGGTGCCTGCCGTGGTCGACTGGGGGAGTACCGCCGACGGCGGCGCCTTCCTGATCACCAGTGCGGTCACAGGCGTCGGGGCCGATCGGCTGCCCGAATCCGCACTGCGGCAGGCCTGGCCCTCGATCGTGGCGGCGGTCCGCGACCTGCACGGCATCGCGGTCGGCGACTGCCCCTACCGGCGCGACCTGGACGACATGCTGGCCCGGGCCGGTTCGGTGGTGGCAGCCGGCGCGGTCAACCCCGAGTTTCTGAGCGACGCGGACCGGGGTGTTGCACCCGCTGCGCTGCTGGCGCGCGTCGAAGTCGAGGCCGACCTGAGGCGCCGCCAGGAGTCCGCCGATCAGGTGGTGTGCCATGGCGACCTGTGCCTGCCCAACATCCTGATCGACCCCGAGCGGCTCACGGTCGAGGGATTCATCGACCTGGGCCGGCTCGGGCTTGCCGACCGGCATGCAGATCTGGCACTGCTGGTGGCCAATACCGCCGACACCTTTCCCGGCTTCGCCGACGATGCCGCGGCGGGTTTGGCAGCGGGTTATCCGGCAGCTGTGGATCCGGAGCGTCTGCGGTTCTATCTCGCGCTCGATCCGCTCACGTGGGGGTGAGACCCCAAGGTGCGGTTCAGGAATCGAGCCAGCCGAGCTCATCGGACAAGTGCGCGCGCCAGAAGTCCTCGTCATGGCCGCCGGGGTAGAAGCCCACGGCCGGGGTCCTGGGCAGTTGGTTGACGAACATTCGGGTCGCGGCGTAGAACCGGTCCCCGGTGCCACAGTCGATGCGGAGCGGGATCGACCCCAGCGCAGGCAGCAGTCTCAGCGCTGAGTTCTGCTGCCAGTCCGCGAGGCTGTCGAAGGCGTCGGGCGGCGCACCCCAGTACGTCATGTACAGCGCCGGGCTGATGGCGCAGACCGCCGCGGTGCGCGCGGCGCCCAGTCTGGCACCCAGCAGCATGGCGCCGTAGCCACCCATCGACCAGCCCATGAAGGCCACTCGTGAGGTGTCGATGCCCTTGGTGGCCAGCATCGGGATCAGCTCGTGGAGCACCATCGACCCGGAGTCCTCCCCGGAGGCTCGACGGCGCCAGAACGAGTTGCCGCCGTCCACGCTGACCACCGCGAACGGCGGCCGGCCGGCTGCGGTCAGTTGGGCCAGCGCTTCCGGGATGCCCAGGCTCATCACGCCGGCGGCATCGTTGTCCATCCCGTGCAGCGCGATCACCGGTCGCAATGTGCCGTGCTGGCCTGGCGGGCGGGCGATGATCCAGTTGGTTTCGACGCCGCCGCGGGCCGCAGAGGTGAACGACCCCGAATCGCGGGTCGGCAACGCGGCGCCCGCCGACGCCGTTTGGTTGGGGCTCGGAGAGGCGCGGGGCGCGGGCGCACCGAGCAGGCTGCCCAGCGCCATCAGCCCCGCGGCACCCGCACCGGTGGCACCTAGACGCAGCGCGTCGCGGCGGGTCAGCGAGGTCACCTGCGCATCATTCCAACGGCGGGTCTCAGCACCGGACACGGTCCGGCCACAGCGCGATAACGCCGCCCGCCGGTGGTCGTGAGCGACGTCACAGAGCTCTTGGTACAAAGTGCGAAATCTGTAACACTGTGTCCATGACCGAACTGGCCGAGCAGCCGCAGCAGACCGACGCCCTGCCCCTGGGGCCGCAATCGCTGGTCTGGAAGTACTTCGGCGACAACCGGATGTATCTGATCGGGCCGCGTCCCGCCGTCCTGCAGAACATGCTGGCCGAGCTCGGCCAGGGCGTACTGGACCACTCGACGTTCTTCTCCGACACCGCCGAGCGGCTCAAGCGCACCATCCCGCCGATCTTCCGCACCGTTTACGGGACCGAGGACGAGAACGCCGGCACCCAGGTGCGCGACTTCCACCATCACGTCAAGGGTGATATGCCCGACGGCTCGCGCTACCACGCGCTGGATCCGGACACCTACTTCTGGGCCCACGCGACGTTTGTCGAGCAGGTCCTCTATTTCGCCGACACCTTCGTCAAAAGGCTCAGCGACGCGGAGAAGGAACAGATCTACCTGGAGTCCAAGACCTGGTACCGCCGTTACGGGGTCAGTGACCGGCCGATGCCGGCCACCTATGCCGAGTTCGAGCAGTACTGGGACCGGATGATGAACGAGGTGGCGGTGCCGCACAAGTCGGCCCGGTACGGCGTCGGCTATGTCACCAAGGGATTCCCGTGCCCCAAGGCAGTGCACCCGGCTATCTGGCGCGTGGTCGCCACGGTGTTCGACCCGGCCGCGGCCTTCCTTACCGCGGGCGGCCTGCCGCCGCGTGCCCGTGACCTGCTCGACCTGCCGTGGAGTGATCGTCAGGAACGCAACTACCAGCGGTTCGCGGCCTTCTGGCGGTCCCGCCCGGTGAACTGGGTGTGGGATCATCTACCGATGAGCTTGCGCTACAACAAGTTTGCGCAAAAGGGTTATGCCCGCGGTTGATTCGACGCGGTCCGATTCGTCGCCCGCGACGGTGGCGATCCTGGACGCGGCCCTCGTCGAATTCGAACGACACGGCCTGCGCCGCGTCGCGCTCGACGACGTCGCGCGTCGCGCCGGGGTCAGCCGCACCACGATCTACCGGCGGTTCGCCAACCGTGACGAGCTGGTCGCGGCGGTGATCGAGCGGGAGAACGTCGCGTTGTTCTCCGATATCGCCAACGAATTGAAAAACGCAGGGCCGCAATCGAATTACTACGTCGAGGCGTTCACGCTGTCGATCCTGCGGTTCCGCCGGCACCATGTGCTCAACCAGCTGATCGCCGATGAACCGGCCCTGGTCATGGAGATGCTGCAGACCCACTACGGCGCGGCGATCGAGCGGATGGCTGCGGCCCTCAAAGTGATCTTCCCGCCCGGGTTCGCCGAGCGGATCGGCGAGCCGGCGGTCAACGACCTGGCTGACACCATCCTGCGCTATGCCGGGATGGTGCTCCTGCTGCCCAGCGTCGAACCCCTCGACACCGCCGAGGACATCCGGGCCTTCGCCACCAGGCATTTCCTGCCGAGCTTGCCGGCCTCGCTTCGCACGGTCTCGGCCTGAACTCGGTCCGGCGCCCCGCTCGAAGTGTTTGGCAGGTCACACTTTCGGGCAGCCGACAGGTATGACCACTGAGCAACCGCCACCTGTGAGCGAAGAGAACCGCAAAGAAGCCGAGCGCATCATGGAGTCGTACGACGACTCCCGCCCCACCGTCACCCTGCCGGGTAGCCATGGCACGGTGTCCGGCACAGCCGTCAACGACTGGGTGGACGACGACGGGAACCCGATCTACGGCCGCGAGGGCCAGGAGAAGTAACCGGCAAGTGGCGCCGTCGCAGGTCACTTGTTGCCTACTGTGGCTGTTGTGACTGTGACCCCGCTCGAACAGATCGCCCCTGCCTTCGTGACGATGGCCCACCAGATCGTGTGGGCGTCGGTGGCCACCGTCGACGCCGACGGTCAACCCCGCAGCCGCATCCTGCACCCGATCTGGGAGTGGGACGGGACCGATCTGTTCGGCTGGGTTGCCACCGTGCCGAGTCCCGTCAAGCGGGCACATCTGGCGGTGCACCCGCACGTCTCGGTGAGTTACTGGACCACCAACCACGACACCTGCGCCGCGGACTGTCTGGTGGAGTGGTACACCGACGACGAGACCCGCAGGCAGGTCTGGGACCGCTTCGCCAACGGTCCGGCGCCGGTGGGTTATGACCCCCACATCATCCCGCAGTGGAGTGGCGGGCCGACGTCTGATCAGTTCGCGGCGTTACGTCTGACGCCCTATCGGCTGCGGGTCATGCCGGGGACGGTCATGACAGCCGGATCCGGTGAAGTGTTGAACTGGCGGGCGTAATTCCCGCCAGTTCGGGGTTTATTTCCGGCAATTGTCACTCGCACCATTGTCGCGATGATCGAGAAAGCTGAATTTGGCAATTTCCCGCGTTTGGGCGCGCCAAAAAATAATGCTGCGAATTGGTTGGTGAATGCGGTGCTGCGGGTGCGGCGTCGTGCAGGCGGCGGGCGAAGAACCCCGCAGCTCAGGCTAGACGCGGTCCGGGCGCTTGCGCTTGGGAATCGTCTCTCCGACCTCGGCGGCCTTGGTGCGTTTCGCCGCCCGTCGCTCCTTGATGGTCATCGCGGGTTTTTTGGGCATGCGCCCCTGGGATTTATCAGCCATCGTTGCTCCTTTTTCATTCGCAAACAATCACTGAGCCCGACCATACATCAGAAAAAAATAAAAGCCAGTCGGCCGCTTTTCGGCGGCCGACCGCTTTTTGGGCAGACTGCTACGCCGGCCGATGTCTGACCTTCGGGGTGGGGGTGTCGTGCCCGAGGTGGAGTCCCGGAGCCAGCATCGCGACCCGGTGCTGGTAGTCCCGATACTGTTCACCCATGTTGGCCACCAGGTCGTGCTCTTCGAGCTGGATCGCCACCAAGATGTAGGCGGTGCTGACGGCCGCGAACAGCAGATGGCCCGCCGTCATCGTCGGGGTGGCCCAGAACGCCACGATGAATCCGGCCATGATCGGGTGGCGGATCACCCGGTACAGCAGCACCGTCTGGAAACCCAGTTCGCGGTACGGCCGGCCGCGCCAGTTCAGCCACACCTGCCGCAGCCCGAACAGGTCGAAGTGGTTGATCATGAATGTCGAGCTGAACACGGTCGCCCAGCCGACCCAGAACAACGCCCACAGGATCACCCGTCCCGCAGTCGATTCCACGTTCCACACCACCGCGGGCATGGTGCGCCACTGCCAGTACAACAGGAACAGCGCCAGGCTGGACAGCAGCACGTAGGTGCTGCGTTCGACGACTTGCGGCACCACCTTGGTCCACATCCGTTTGAACGCGGGCCGGGCCATCACGCTGTGCTGGATGGCGAACACCGACAGCAGCAGCAGGTTGACCAGCACCGCCTCGGAGGTCGGTGCGGCGATACCGGCGTCGACCGTGCGCGGCACCACGAAATTGCCGACGAAGGCGATCGCGTAGAGGAAGGCCGCGACGAACGTCAGATAGCTCGCGACCCCATAACCGATGATGAGTAGGCGCTTCATGGTGACCTCCTGCCACCGATTGGACAGATGCCGCGCCCTGCTGCCGACCGCAGTAGTGGCTTATCTACCGTAGACCTTGAATCCGCAGGTGAACAGGGCTTTGCTAGTTTGCTGAATCAGCAGGTTCCGGACTGTTTCGGATCCAGCAGGCTGTTGCGGTCGGCCTCGGACAACCCGCCCCACACGCCGAAGGGTTCGGCGATGGTCAGCGCATGGGCGCGGCATTGCGTCAGTACCGGGCAGTCCCGGCACAGCGCTTTGGCCCGTTGTTCGCGATTCAGCCGGGCGCGCCCGCGTTCTCCCTCCGGGGAGAAGAACACCGACGCGTCCATGCCCCGGCACCTCGCGTGCAGTTGCCAGTGCGGCCAGAGAACCGTGCCGTGAGCGTCGTCATGTGCCATGGATTCCATCCCAGCGGCCCCGGTGCCGGCCGGGCCGCACATTCACGACTTCCATACGGGTGCAGCGAGTTCCCGAACGATCTTTTGACGTGCGCAGTCGGCCGGCCCGTAAGGATCCGGCCGTGGGCCGTCAAGAAAGCGTTGAGATCGACGACGGGCGCCCGGGCCCGGAGTAGACCGGCAGTTATGCGAGACGAGACACCGATGGCCGCACTGATTCCACCCGGGCGCCATAGGCGGAACCCGCGATGAGCGAGATGCTTGAGGTCATCACGCTGATGGCGATACCCGTCGCGGTACTGCTGGGTCTGCGACGCGTGGTGATCCGTCAGAACCGCCGGCTCGATGCGCAGGCCGGTCAGGTCCAGCTGGTGACGACTAGACCCGTTTGAGCAGCACGGCCTGCTCGAACGGCAACCGCGCGAACGGGCGGCGCATCGCGCCGGTCACATGCTCGGCTGCTTCGGCCTTGGTCACCACCCGCGGCGCGTTGACCTCGATGGTCTTGCCGTGGCGGCGGATGCGCGCGTGACCCGCTGCGGTGATGTTCTTCAACCAGTCCCGGTCGGGGCCGTAGGTCAGCATGATGGCCACGCCATCATCGGTGGAGAAGACGCTCAACGGAGTCCGGTAGGTCGTGCCGGATTTCCTGCCGACATGCTCCAAGATTCCGAATGTCGGTGCCCAGCCCGCCCACAGGCGCTGGATGGGGTTGGTCACATGACGGTTGAACCGGGCCAGCGATTGCGGTAACTGCATGTCCACCATCAAACTCGTGAGTTATGGCCTACCTCAAGCCCCCGTGGTTCGTTCGCGCAGTGTTCAACCGGATCGCGATGGCCACCGGTGTCGGCCATAGCGAGACCCTCACCGTCACCACCCGCGTCAGCAAACATCAGCAACAGATTCCCGTCGTGGTTCCCGAGGTCGACGGCGTCAAATATCTCGTCTCGACCCGTGGTGAGTCTCAATGGGTGCGCAATATCCGGGTCAACCCGCAGGTGACACTGGGTGGTACCAGCTACCTCGCCGCGGAGGTTCCGGTGGATCAGCGGGGGCCGATCATCGCGGCCTACCGCCCGCTGGCCGGCAAGGTGGTGGAGGGCTACTTCCGTGACCTGCCCGACGACGCCGATCATCCGGTATTCGCGCTGACGCCGGCCGGGTGACCGCGACCACTACACCCTGTAGTTGACGCGGTTGCCCCGACTGGGACACTGGTGGCCATGCGTGTTGACGAACCGCACACTCAGCGATCGGCCCAGCTGTTCGCCGACGCCTGCGCAGTTATCCCCGGTGGAGTGAACTCACCGGTGCGTGCCTTCAATTCGGTTGGCGGCACCCCCCGGTTCATCACCTCGGCCAAGGGCTACTGGCTGACCGATGCCGATGACAACCGCTATGTCGACCTGGTCTGCTCGTGGGGCCCGATGCTGCTCGGTCATGCCCACCCGGCGGTGGTGGAGGCCGTGCAGAAGGTGGCGGCAGGCGGGCTGAGCTTCGGCGCCCCGACGCCCTCGGAGACCGAACTGGCCGCCGAGATCATCGATCGGGTGGCTCCCGTCGAGCGGTTGCGTCTGGTGAACTCGGGCACCGAGGCCACGATGAGCGCGATCCGGTTGGCCCGCGGCTACACCGGCCGCGCCAAGATCATCAAGTTCTCCGGCTGCTACCACGGGCACAGCGACGCGCTGCTGGCCGATGCCGGCTCGGGCGTCGCCACTCTCGGCCTGCCGTCCTCACCCGGCGTCACCGGCGCGGCGGCGGCCGACACAATCGTGCTGCCGTACAACAATGTCGTCGCGGTGGAGGAGATCTTCGGCCGGTTCGGCGACGAGATCGCTTGTGTCATCAGCGAAGCCAGTCCGGGCAACATGGGCACGGTGGCCCCGCTGCCCGGTTTCAACGCGGCGTTGCGCCGGATCACCGCGGCCCATGGGGCACTGCTGATCCTCGATGAGGTGATGACGGGTTTCCGGGTGAGCCGGGCCGGTTGGTACGGGCTGGATCCCGTCGACGCCGACCTGTTCACCTTCGGAAAGGTGATGAGCGGCGGACTGCCCGCCGCGGCGTTCGGCGGCAGTGCCGAGGTGATGGGGCGGCTCGCGCCGCTGGGGCCGGTCTATCAGGCCGGGACCTTGTCCGGTAACCCGGTTGCGATGGCCGCCGGCCTGGCCACCTTGCGTCACGCCGACGACGCCGCCTACGCGCGGCTCGATGCCAACGCCGACCGGCTGGCCGGCCTGCTCACCGGTGCGCTGACCGAGGCCGGGGTGGCCCACCGGGTACAGCGTGCGGGCAACATGCTGAGCGTGTTCTTCACCGACGAGCAGGTCAACGACTTCGCCGCGGCCAAGGCCACCGAGACCTGGCGTTTCCCGCCGTTCTTCCACGCACTGCTGGAGGCCGGGGTCTACCCGCCGTGTAGCGCGTTCGAAACCTGGTTCGTCTCAGCGGCATTGGATGACGAGGCGTTCGAGCGGATCGCCGAGGCGTTGCCGGGGGCGGCCCGCGCCGCGGCGGAGGCAACGGCATGAGCGTCAGAACGACCGTGCACGTGATGCGTCACGGCGAGGTGTTCAATCCGGAAAAGGTGCTCTACGGCCGGCTGCCCGGCTACCACCTGTCCGATCGGGGACAGGCTCAGGCCCGGGCCGCCGCGGATTGGCTGGCCGGGAAGGACATCGTCTACGTGGTGGCCTCGCCGCTGGAGCGTGCTCAGGAGACCGCCAAGCCGATCGCGGACATTCACAACCTGTCGATCGACACCGACGACGATCTCATCGAGTCGTGGAACGTGTTCGAAGGTAAGCGGGTGGCCCCGGGCGACGGCGCATTGCGCGACCCGAGGAACTGGCCGTTGCTGCGCAACCCCGCCAAGCCGTCGTGGGGCGAGCCGTACACGGAGATCGCCCCGCGCATGATGGCCGCCATGCATCGCGCCCGGGAGAAGGCGGCCGGGCACGAGGCGGTCTGCGTCAGTCACCAGCTGCCGGTGGAGACACTGCGCCGGGCGATGACCGGGCGCAAGCTGGCTCATCTGCCGTTGCCGAACAGCCGGTTGTGCGACCTGTCGTCGATCACGTCGTTCACCTTCGATGACGCCATGCTGGTCCGATGGGGTTACACGGAGCCCTGGGGAATCTGAATGAAGTTGTTGGTCGCCCGGGTGAGTGCGGCGGTGCTGGCAGGGCTGGTGCTGCTCACCGGATGCTCAACCGGTGACGACGCGGTCGCCCAGGGCGGCACCTTCGAGTTCGTCGCCCCGGGCGGCAAGACGGACATCTTTTACGACCCGCCCGAAAAACGTGGCACCCCAGGAAAACTGAGCGGGCCGGAGCTCACCGATCCGAACACGACCATCTCGCTGGAGGATTTCGCCGGCAAGGTCGTGGTGATCAACGTGTGGGGCCAGTGGTGTGGGCCGTGCCGGGCCGAGATCGGCCAGCTGCAGAAGGTGTACGACGCCACCCGTGACAAGGGCGTGGCGTTCCTGGGCATCGACGTGCGTGACAACAATCGTGACGCCGCAGTCGATTTCGTCACTGACCGCAAAGTCACCTTCCCCTCCATCTACGACCCGGCGATGCGCACCATGATCGCGTTCGGCGGCAAGTATCCGACCACGGTGATCCCGTCGACCGTGGTGCTGGACCGTCAGCACCGGGTGGCCGCGGTGTTCCTGCGTGAGCTGCTCGCCGAGGACCTGCAGCCGGTCGTGGAGCGTTTGGCGTCGGAGCCGACCGCGGTACCGGGGGCGCGCACACCATGACCGGATTCGCCGAGATCGCCGCGGCCGGGCCGGTGCTGCTGGCGCTGGGGATCAGTGTGCTGGCCGGGCTGGTGTCGTTCGCGTCGCCGTGCGTGGTGCCGCTGGTGCCCGGCTATCTGTCCTACCTGGCCGCGGTGGTCGGGGTCGACGAGTCCGACGCCGTGTCGGGCGCGATCGGCGTCAAGACCGCGCGGTGGCGGGTGGCCGGCGCGGCCGCGTTGTTCGTCGCCGGATTCACCGTGGTGTTTTTGCTCGGTGCGGTGGCGGTTCTCGGGATGACGACGACGCTGATCGCCAATCAGCTTCTGCTGCAACGCATCGGCGGGGTCGTCACGATCGTGATGGGGCTGGTGTTCGTCGGGTTCATCCCGGCTCTGCAACGTCAGGCCCGGTTCGCGCCGCGGCAGTGGTCGACGATGGCGGGGGCCCCGCTGCTGGGCGCGGTGTTCGCGCTGGGCTGGACCCCGTGCCTGGGGCCGACGCTGACCGGGGTGATCGCTGTGGCCTCGGCGACCGACGGCGCCACTGTGGCCCGGGGGGTGGTGCTGGTGCTGGCGTACTGCCTGGGGCTGGGCATCCCGTTTGTCCTGCTGGCCCTGGGTTCGGCGCGGGCGGTGACCGGCCTGGGCTGGTTGCGTCGGCACACCCGGACCATCCAGATCTTCGGCGGGGTGCTGCTGATCCTGGTCGGCGCCGCACTCGTGACGGGTCTGTGGAACGACTTCGTGTCGTGGGTACGCGACGCGTTCGTCAGTGATGTGAGGCTGCCGATATGACCGACGCCGAAACCCGGCGCCCTGGAGTGTTCTCTCGTGTGGTCGCACTGGTGCGGAACACCTGGCGGACCCTGACCTCGATGGGCACCGCGCTGGTGCTGCTGTTCCTGCTGGCGCTGGCGGCGATCCCGGGTGCCTTGTTGCCGCAACGCAGCCTCAACGAGTCCAAGGTCGACGAGTACCTGGCCGCCCATCCCACCTTGGGACCGTGGCTGGACCGCCTGCAGGCCTTCGATGTGTTCTCCAGCTTCTGGTTCACCGCCATCTACGTGCTGCTGTTCATCTCCCTGGTGGGCTGCCTGACGCCGCGGATGATCGAGCATTTCCGCAGCCTGCGGGCGGTACCGGTACCGGCGCCGCGCAATCTGGGCCGGCTGCCCAAACACCATGCCGAGCAGGTGGCCGGCGACGCCGACGAGGTCGCCGAGAAGGTGACGCAGCGGCTGAAGGGCTGGCGCAAGGTCACCCGCAAGCAAGGCGCCGAGGTAACCGAGATTTCGGCGGAGAAGGGCTATCTGCGCGAGTTCGGCAACATCGTCTTCCACTTCTCGTTGCTCGGTCTGCTGGCGGCGGTGGCTGCGGGCAAGCTGTTCGGCTACGAGGGCAACGTCATCGTCATCGCCGACGGCGGCCCCGGATTCTGCACCGCCTCCCCGGCGGCCTTCGACTCGTTCCGGGCCGGCAATACCGTCGACGGCACCTCGCTGACCCCGATCTGCCTGCGCGTCAACAACTTCGATGCGCATTATCTGCCCACGGGTCAGGCGCTGTCGTTCGCCGCCGACATCGATTACCAGTCCGGTGAGGATCTGGCCGCCGAGACCTGGCGGTCCTACCGTCTGGAGGTCAACCACCCGCTGCGCATCGGCGGCGACCGGGTGTACCTGCAGGGGCACGGCTACGCGCCGTCGTTCACGGTGACCTTCCCCGACGGTCAGCAGCGCAGCCAGACCATCCAGTGGCGGCCCGACGAAGCGACGACGCTGCTGTCCTCGGGCGTCGTCCGGATCGACCCGCCCGCGGGCACCTACCCCGACGCCGACGAGCGCCGCAAGCACCAGATCGCGATCCAGGGCCTGTTCGCACCGACCAAGGAACTCGAGGGCACCCTGCTGTCGTCGAGCTTCCCCGCGCTCAACGACCCGGCCGTGGCCATCGACATCTACCGCGGCGACACCGGGCTGGACACCGGCCGGCCGCAGTCGTTGTTCTCGCTCGATCCCCGGCTGATCGATCGCAAGCAGCTGACCAAGGCGGCCCGCGTCAACCTGGTGCAAGGTGAAGAGACGAGGCTCGACGACGGCACCAAGGTCCGGTTCGACGGCGCGGTGCCGTTCGTCAACCTGCAGGTCTCGCACGACCCGGCCCAGGTCTGGGTGCTGGTGTTCGCCATGTCGATGATGGCCGGGTTGCTGGTGTCGTTGGTGGTGCGTCGGCGCCGCATCTGGGTTCGGATCCAACCCGCGACTGCGGGTACGGTGAACGTCGAGCTGGGCGGGCTGGCCCGTACCGACAACTCCGGTTGGGGCGATGAGTTCGAGAAGCTGACCGCGCGGCTGTTGGAGGGCTACGACCAGGCGCCGGCGGTAGAAGAGAAGGCGGAGCAGTGAATACCGAGCACATCGACATCGGGCTGGCCAGGTACTCCGACTGGGCGTTCACGTCGTCGGTGGTGGTTCTGGTCGGCGCGCTGATCCTGCTCGCCGTCGAGCTGGCGTCGAGCCGCGGCCGCCGCGCCGACGAGCGCTCGCGCGAAGAACAAATGGCTGGAGCGTCGCGTCAATTGGTCGGCGCCACCGTCGGCGCCGACAGCGCCACCCCCGGCGTCGTCGCCGAGGAGCCCCGGCGGTCGTTCGATGAGCGCGTCGGCAAGTCCGGCCTGGCGCTGACCTACGTCGGCATCGGCATGCTCTTCATCTGCATCGTGCTGCGCGGCCTGGCCACCTCACGGGTGCCGTGGGGCAACATGTACGAGTTCATCAACCTGACCAGCTTCTGCGGGCTGGTCGCGGCCGCCGTCGTGCTGCGTAAGCCGCAGTACCGCGCGCTGTGGGTGTTCGTACTGGTTCCGGTGCTGATCCTGCTGACGGTGTCGGGGCGCTGGCTGTACTCCAACGCCGCCCCGGTGATGCCCGCGCTGCAGTCTTACTGGCTGCCCATCCACGTGTCGGTGGTCAGCCTCGGTTCCGGGGTGTTCCTGGTGGCCGGTGTGGCCAGCATCCTGTTTCTGCTCAAGATGTCGCCGCTGGCCGATCGGGACAACGCGTTCGGGCGGATCATCCAGCGGTTGCCCGACGGGCAGACCCTGGACCGGATCGCCTACCGCACCACGATCTTCGCGTTCCCGATCTTCGGTTTCGGCGTGATCTTCGGCGCCATCTGGGCCGAGGAGGCCTGGGGCCGGTACTGGGGCTGGGACCCCAAGGAGACGGTGTCGTTCATCGCGTGGGTGGTGTACGCGGCATATCTGCATGCGCGTTCGACCGCGGGTTGGCGGGACCGCAAGGCGGCCTGGATCAACGTGGTCGGATTCGTCGCGATGGTGTTCAACCTGTTCTTCATCAACCTGGTGACCGTGGGCCTGCATTCGTACGCGGGAGTCGGCTAGGCATCGTCAGGTTGGTGAGTTGACCGCGCGCCCCGAGATGGTGGCGCGGCTGCGGTCTGGTCGGGAGTGTTTGGGAAAGAGGGGATTTCGTGTCCGAGCCAGTGTCCGAGCCAACGTCCGAAGCCTTGCCTGAGCCGGAATCGGAGCCATCCGAGGCCCGGGAGCCTGCCGCGCAGGACAGCATTGAACCGGTAAAGGACGCCCCGCTCGCCGAGCCGCCGCTGGTTCACCAGGCGGCACCGCCCGCCGCTGATCCACCGCCAACTGCGGCCGTCGCGCCGCCCGCGGTCGCCGAGCCGCCGCTCGTCCCGTCGGTGTTCGCCCCGGTGCCCGGATTCCGCGGTCAGCAGCGGTTCAGCAATCCCGCCGAGCCTGGCGTCTCCACCCCGCTGCCCGCGGAGTGGACGGCCCCGACACCACCGCATGGTGCCCCGGTGATCACCGCTCCGCCGGTGCCCGGGAACTTTCCGGGACCGGTTCCAGGGGCCTTCGAGCGGCCCGTCGCAGGGCCCTTCGAGCGTCCTGTGCCCGGCGCCCCGGTGGCCGGCGACTTCGCCACGCCCTACCGCGACCTGTCCACCGCCGCTCTGCTGGGCCAACGGAAGAACCCGCCCACCTCGGGCTGGCGCAAGGCCCTCTATGTCGCGTCGTTCAAGCAGGTCAACGTCGGCGAGAGCCCCAAGATCACGCACCGCAACAACCTGGTCGCCGAGGTCAGCCAGCCGCTGCAGGGCTGCTACCGGATCGCGCTGATGTCCCTGAAGGGCGGCGTCGGCAAGACCACGATCACCGCGACGTTGGGTGCCACGTTCGCCTCGATCCGCGGTGACCGGGTGGTCGCCGTGGACGCCAACCCCGACCGCGGCACGCTGAGCCAGAAGGTGCCGCTGGAGACCGCGGCGACAGTGCGTCACCTGCTGCGCGACGCCGAGGGTATCGAGCGCTACAGCGACGTGCGGGCCTACACCTCACAGGGCCCGAGCCGGCTGGAGGTGCTGGCCTCCGAGAGTGACCCGGCGGTGTCGGAGGCCTTCAGCTCGGACGACTACCTGCGTGCCCTCGAGGTGCTGGAGCGGTTCTACAGCCTGGTGCTCACCGACTGCGGTACGGGGTTGATGCACTCGGCGATGTCGGCGGTGTTGTCCAAAGCCGATGTGCTGGTGGTGATCAGTTCGGGCTCGGTCGATGGGGCGCGGAGCGCGTCGGCGACGCTGGACTGGCTAGACGCCCACGGGCATCAGGATCTGGTGCGCAATTCGATCGCGGTGATCAACGCGGTGCGGCCACGCTCGGGCAAGGTCGATCTGTCGAAGGTGGTGGACCACTTCTCGCGGCGTTGCCGTGCGGTGCGGCTGGTGCCGTTCGATCCGCATCTGGAGGAGGGCGCGGAGATCAGCCTGGATCGGCTCAAGCCCGGCACCCGCGAGGCACTGATCGAGCTGGCCGCCGTGGTGGCATCCGACTTCGCCGGGGCACGCCGGTCGCTGGACCCGCGCACCTGACCCGGGCTAGTTGCGGGGATTGTCGCCGTGCCCCAGTCGACGCAGGAATTCTGGGTCGTCATCGGGGCCGATCACACGGGTCTTTTGTTGACTGCCGGAAACCCGCGCCAGCCGCCAGCCGATGTACACCAGGCTTGCTGCGGCAATGAGCAGGAGTAGATACGCCACTCGAAACCTCCTTGATCCGAATATACGCGCCGTCGGTAGGCTCGGAGCGTGTCAGGAAGTGGTTCGACCTCCCGCATGGTCACCGACGTCGTGGTTTACCTCATCGCCCGGCTGGTGCTGGTCGCTGTGCTGGCCGCGGCGATCTACGGCGTGGGGAGTCTGGTCGTCGCGAATTTCCCGGTTGTCGTGGCGCTGTTGTTCGCCATCGTGATCGCGCTGCCGCTGGGCATCTGGCTGTTCCGCCCGCTGCGGGAGCGGGCCACGGCATCGATCGCGCTTGTCGATGAGCGGCGGCGTAAGGACCGCGAGCAACTGCAGGCACGGTTGCGTGGCGAGGAGCCTCCGGCCGAGCAGTGACGGTCGGCGGGAACACCTTCGGACGTAGCGACTTTCACGTCGCTACCGGATGAAAGCCGAACCCTTCTCCTGGTCCAGATAGGTTTCGGCCTTGTTCTTGAGGAAGACCACGTAGACGAAGAGCGACAGCGCGATGCACACCGTCACGTAGGCAATGAACCACGGCACGAGGTCGCGCTCCTTGAGCGCCTGGTAGATCACCGGCGCGGTCCCGCCGAACATCGAATTGGCCAGGGCGTAGCCGATTCCCACGCCGAGGGCGCGTACGTGTGAGGGGAACAGTTCGGATTTCACCAGTGCGTTGATCGAGGTGTATCCGGTCAGGATCACGTACGCCACGGCGACCAGGAGGAACGACAGGATCGGCGAATGTGTCTGGGGCAGATAGGTGAACAGGACATAGGTGTAGAGCACCCCGCCGATGCCGAACCACACCAGCAGCGGTTTGCGGCCCACCTTGTCGCTGATCATCCCGCCGATCGGCTGGATCGCCATCAGGAAGATCAGCCCGATCAGGTTGATCCAGGTGGCCGTCATCGCCTGGTCCTTGTAAGTGGTCTTGACGATGGCCGGGGCGTTGACGCTGTAGGCGTAGAAGGCCAGGGTGCCGCCCATGGTGATCAGGAAGCACAGCAGCAGGGGCTTGGCGTAGCGGGTCAGCAATTCGCTCAATGAGCCGGAGCTCTTGTCCTTGCCGGCCTTGATCGCCGCGAGTTGTTCCTCGGACAGCGATTCGTCCATGGTGCGGCGCAGCCAGAACACCACGATCGCGGCCACACCACCGATGGCGAAGCCGATGCGCCAACCGAATTCGTGCACCTGCTCGGTGCTGAATGCGGTCAGGATGAGCAGCAGGGTGAATTGCGCCAGCACGTGGCCGCCCACCAGCGTCACGTACTGGAAGGACGAGAAGAAGCCGCGCCGTTCCCGGGTGGCGGCTTCGGACATGTAGGTGGCCGACGTGCCGTACTCGCCGCCGGTGGCGAATCCCTGCACCAGCCGGCACAGGATGAGGATGATCGGCGCTGCGACACCGATGGTTTCGCGCGAGGGGACCAGCGCGATGACCAAGGAACACGCCGCCATCAGGGACACGCTGACGGTCAGTGCGGCGCGGCGGCCGCGGCGGTCGGCGAAGCGGCCGAAGAACCACGAGCCGATCGGGCGGGTGAGGAAGGTGATGGCGAAGATCGCATAGACGTAGACCGTGGCGTTCTTGTCGGCCTTGTCGAAGAACTGCGCTTCGAAATATGTGGCGAACACGGTGTAGACGTAGACGTCGTACCACTCGACGAGGTTGCCCGACGAGCCTCGGATGGTGTTCCAGATGGCGCGGCGGGTTTCGGCGCGGCCCGACGGTGCGGGCTGATGCGCCTCGGTCGAAGTGGTCATGCGCATCCCCCGGGTGGTCGGCGTTGCAGGCCGAGGCCACGTTAGTGCAATACCGCTGGTGCTGTGGGCTGATGCGGGTTGCCGCGACCGTGCCGTCGTCGTGTCAACTTTTCTTGACGCCTCCACTTTGTCAAGTTATCTTGACAGAGTGAGTGAAGTCGATGAGCTGATCGCAGAAGGTGTCAGCAGCCCGGACCCGGCGGTGGGGCTGCGTGCCGTGCGGGCCTTGCAGCGGCTGCAGGAGCGGCTCGAGGCCATCCATGTAGCCAATGCCAGGGAGCAGGGCTGGAGTTGGCAGGCGATTGCCGAGGCACTTGAGGTCAGTCGCCAGGCTGTGCATCAGAAACACAATCGGAAGGGATGACATGTTCGAACGGTTCAGCCGTCACGCGCGCGTCGCGGTGGTTCTGGCCCAGGAGGAGGCCCGCGAACTGGAGGCCAACGACATTCGGCCCGAACACATCCTGGTCGGCGTGCTGCAGAGTTCCGGACGCGAATTGTCCGCTCTGCTGGCGAGTTTCGGCCTGACCTCAGATGCGGTCCGTGCCGAGTTGGTGGCGGCCGATGCGCCCGGGGACGAGTCGTTCGACGACGACGCCGAGGCGCTGCAATCGATCGGAATCGACCTGCGGGCGGTGCGGGCCAACGTCGACCGCACCTTCGGCGACGGTGCCTTCGACAACGCGCTGCGCAGCACCGGCCGGCGGCGCAGGCGCCGTGGGCACCTGCCCTTCACCAAGGCTGCGAAGAAAGTCCTCGAGCTGGCGCTGCGGGAGTCGTTGGCGCACAAGGACGGCTTCATCGGTTGCGAGCACATCCTGCTGGGAATCCTGCGCGCGGGAGACGACCGCGCCGTCAGACTGATCACCGAGCACGTGGGAACCGGCGAACTGCGCACCGGCATCGTGGGACTGCTGGACGAGGCCGCATAAGCCGGGCTCGCGCGAGAGGCTGCTCGCGGGAGAACGCTAGGCCAGGAACAGCGCCACCGACACCGCGATCGCCCACACCAGCATGGTCAGCCCGGTATCGCGCAGCACCGGGATCAGCTGGCCACCGCCGCGGTCAGCACGGCCCGCGGCGAGGCCAGCTTCGAGCCCACCAGACGCAACGGGCCGGACCGCACGTCATCGGTGCCGCGGATGCCGTCGGAGTAGTCGTTGGCGTAGTTCACCCCGATGATCAGAGCGAGCGATACGGCCAATGCCAGCAACGCTTTCCACCACACCGCCGACCCCACCCAGGCGGCGGCGCCGGTACCGGCGAGCACCGGGGCGACGGCGTTGGGCAGGGTGCGCGGACGGGCACCTTCGATCCATTGCGCGAAACTGGCCACGACGGTCATCGTATGAGCTGGCCGGGTGCATCACCGCGCGGACTCTTACACTGAGCCTCATGAAGGAGCAGCTCAGCAAGACCGAGATCGGCAAGGACGTGCTGCAGGAATCCGTCGAGGCCGTGGCCTCCACGGTCGGGCAGGTCACCTCGATCATCACCACGGCCGTCAAGGATGTCGCGACCGCCATCGGTGGCCTGGCCACCGATGTCTTCGAGATCGCCGACGGCGCCCGTAAGGCGAACGAGGATTTCGACGACGACTTCGTCGATGACCTCGACACAGACGTCGCCGAGGCCCCGGGGGATCCCGTCAAGCCCCACGACGAGGCCGAATAGCGCTGCATGCTCGGCGTCATCGGCGGTAGCGGCTTCTATTCGTTCTTCGGGCCCGAGGCCCGCACCGTCACTGTGGACACCCCCTACGGGTCACCGAGCGCGCCCGTCACCGTGGGCGCGGTGGGCGGGCACGAGGTGGCCTTCCTGCCCCGGCACGGGGTGAGCCACGAGTACTCCCCGCACACGGTCCCGTACCGGGCCAACATGTGGGCACTGCGTTCGCTCGGGGTGCGACGGATCTTCGCGCCGTGTGCGGTGGGCAGCCTGACCACCGACCTGGGGCCGGGTTCCATCGTGGTGCCCGATCAGCTGGTTGACCGCACCCGGGGCCGCGCGGACACGTACTTCGATTCCGGTGGCATCCATGTCAGCTTCGCCGATCCGTACTGCCCGGCGCTGCGATCCGTCGCCGCCGGGCTGCCCGGCGTGGTCGACGGCGCCACCATGGTGGTGATCCAGGGTCCGCGGTTTTCCACGCGCGCGGAGAGCCGGTGGTTCGCCGATCAGGGTTTCACCCTGGTCAACATGACTGGCTACCCCGAGGCGGTGCTGGCACGTGAGCTTGAGATGTGTTATGCCGCAATCGCTATGGTGACAGACCTGGACGCCGGCATTGAGACCGGATCCGGGGTGACGACGGTGGACGTGATGGTCGAGTTCGAGCGCAACCTGGTGCCGTTCAAGAAGCTCGTGCACGAGGCCCTGGCGGCTGTGGCCACCGAGCGCGCCTGCACGCACTGCCTGGCCCACGATGGGGTGAAGTTGCCGTTCGAACTGCCGTGACGGCCCGCGATCGAGCCCCCTCTTGACACCCGTCAAGTCGAGGTGCCAATACTGACGGGGTGAAACCCGCGATCTGTGAGCAGTTCGGTATCGACTTTCCGCTCTTCGCCTTCAGCCACTGCCGTGACGTGGTGGCCGCGGTGACCAACGCCGGCGGTTTCGGCGTGCTGGGCGCCACCGCCTACACGCCCGAGCAGCTGGACCAGGAGCTGTCCTGGATCGATGAGCAGGTCGGCGGCAAGCCGTACGGTGCCGACATCATCGTGCCGGCGAAGTTCGAAGGTAAGGGCGAGAACCTGTCGCGGGGACAGCTCACCGACCGC